>NZ_JAZDRL010000001.1:1132500-1615581 GCF_047501465.1 Pseudochelatococcus sp. G4_1912 | reverse complement strand
GCGCAGGCTGTAACCCTAACTGCCCCCTTAGCGCTCGTTATCGTTCCAACGCGCGAGCTTGCGCTGCAGGTAAGCTGCGAGCTGGATTCACCCTATAGTGAGGCCGGTGCGCGAGTCGTGATATATGTGGTTGATACGAAGCCTTCACTCGAACGGCGAGCGCTGGCACACGGTGCCCAGATCGTCGTCGGTACGCCGGGTCGCTTGCGCGATCATCTGCCGAGATTTGAATCCTATCACTCCGACCAACACGGGTTAGGAAGTAAGCCCTCAAATTAACGCGCAACATTGACAAATTCCCCAACCTTCTCAAGCGGCGCTATCTAACCCTTGACTCCCGTATTCCCATATGGAACATAGAATGAACCAACGTCGCGCAGACGACGAACAAATATCATCCTATTCCTGAGCCTATATGCGTGCTGGACACGCCATGGGAGCGTTTTGCCATGCGCAAGCCGGACACGATCGAACGGCTGTACCTCGATTTCGATGGCTTCTTCGCCAGCGTTGAGCAACAGGCAGATCGCCGTTTGCGTGGACGCCCCGTTGGGGTCGTACCCTTTGCGGGAACGGACCGCACGTGCATGATCGCCTGCTCGCGAGAAGCCAAAATGCGCGGTGTCAGCAATATCATGGCAATACGTGAGGCCAAAGCGCTTTGCCCGGAAATCATTCTGGTTCCGCAAAAGCCGGATCTTTATCGCCGTGCCCATAATGCACTGCTCGCAGAGATAGAATCCGTCATCCCCTTGGATGCAGTGAAATCAATCGATGAACTGACATGCCGTCTGGATGAAGATCAGCGCCGCGAACCTGAAAAACTCGCTAACCGTTTGCGCGAACGACTCATGAGCGCTATCGGCCCTTATATCACCAGCTCTATTGGCATGGCTGCCAACCGCCAATTGGCCAAGATGGCCTGCAAGGCGGGCAAGCGATCCAGCGGCAGCTATGGAAATGGCCTCGCCATCTGGGAGCCACAGGAGATGCCAACTCCCCTGTTTCGAGTGAAGCTGGAAGATATTCCCGGCGTCGGCAGACATCTTCATCGCCGCTTGCTGGGCATGAACATCGCCACCACTGAAGATCTGTACAACACAGAACCTAAGCAGATGCGCAAAATCTGGCGCAATGTCACGGGCGAACGCCTTTGGTATGCGCTGCATGGCTATGATGTGCAAGCCCCAGATACTGAACGCGGAATGTTTGGGCACAGTCGTGTTCTGCCCCCGGAGGCACGATCATTAGCTGCAGCGCATGATATTGCCCGCCTTTTGCTTACCAAGGCAGCCAGGCGGCTGCGACGCGAGGCCTATTATTGCTCAGGCGTATGGCTTGGTCTCTCAATCCGAGATGGCCATTGGTCGCGCTATCATCGACTGCCCGTTGTAAACGACGATCAGGCTGTTTTGCGTGGCCTGCATGCCCTCTGGCAACAAGCTGAGCAATCCCTGCCTTCCGATACGACGATTTTCCGTGTCAGCGTCACCCTGGGTGGGCTGTCTTTTGCCAACCAGAGACAGCTAGACATGTTGCTGAACGATGATCGTGATCGGCAAAAGTGGGAGCGGATCACCGCAGCCGTCGATGAACTAAATGGGAAATACGCCCAAACCATTGTCAGTATCGGCCCATGGGAACCGCCAGCAGGCGGGCATGCCGGTGGCAAGATCTCCTATAGTCGCGTTCCAACAGCTGAGGATTTTTGGTGATGAATTGGAAAACCGACTTACAGGTCGGCGATCTCGACCGCAATCAGAAACTGGAATTCATGTGCAAGAAATGCGGGCACACCCATTACATTACGACAGAACAAGCAGCCGCTGCTCCCGGTGCTAAATTTCTATATCTGGATGAACTGGAGCAAAAAAGCCGCTGCCCCGCGCGCGGATGCGGCAGTCCGGTGCGACTTGCAATCAACTATCAGAAGAAAATGACAGGCTTTGTCGGTGGAATGGCATGATTCAGAAAATGCATAATCTCAATTATAGAAATTACGAAGACTAAACCAAGGTTGAGCTGCCCTCGATGGCAAGCCTTAGATGATGTCAGCAAACACGGATCGAATGGCATTATATCGCACCCGGCAAGTCGATGCAGAATAGCCTCATAGAATGCTTCAAAGGCAATTTCCGCGACGAATGCCTTAACGAAATATTGTTCTCGTCACTGGCTCATGCGAGGGGCGAGATCGCCATAGCCTACCCCAACAGGTAAGGTCGCGGCAACATCCGGGTGTGCACCCGATCCGCACCAAACGCAGCAACTGATGTAATCAGACTGCTCGGCCTGCGCGTCCATATGTCAGACGAGCCGGAAGTTCGAATTCTTTAGTGCTGACCAAACTTTTCAATAGGTTAAGAGCGCCCCCATTGAAAATGGTGGCGGCATTCTGGACAGCATTTCTCCGTTTAGCGCATCGTATCCTCATAATATTGAAGAGCCGAAATCAGTGGTGGCTAGCATAACGTGCATACGCTTTCTTGATACGGAACTTTGCTTATTTCTAGCAGTTTCCTTGTTTCGCAGTTGATTGCATCAAGGTGGTTATTTCCTCGGGTGCTTGATGGTTTCCTGCTCCACTCTTGAAGCGCTCCATATTCAGCAAGGATATTTCTATGGCTAAAAAAGCTACGACAGCCACATCCAGCAAGCGCCCATCTGCCATTATTCATGATCAGATGCTAAGTCGGGGCAGCAGAGGTGAATTACACCAGGTTGCCGATACCCGATGAAGTGCCACGCTCTTAGCACTATGCAAGTGAATATGTATCTTCTCAAATTTATAAGCAGAAGGGGCACCTATCAGATGCCCCTATGTTTAGTTATCTAGCATTCCGACTTAGCGACCACGAGCTGGCTTTCCATAAGAAGCATCGCTGAAACGCTCCTGACGGCCACCACCTGGTCCGCGACCGCCGCTGCGCGCGCCGTTGCCAGCATTACCGCCCGGACGACCACGGCCTTCGCCACCTGCAGGACGATCACTCGCACCTTCAAAACGTGGCTTCTGACGTGGGCCGTTATTGGCGCGTGCACTGAAACCATCATTGCGACCTTGGCCCTGCTCTTCCCTGCCAAAGCGCTGCTGACCACGCGCTGGTCCATCAGCGCGTGCGGGCCTATCATCAAAAGATCGCTCACCAAATGGCCTTGAACCGGAAGACCTGGATCCACCTGGCTTTGCACCCCATGGCTTGGCAGCAAAGGGCTTGGCAGCAGGCTTGGCGCCTGGACGGCCACGGCCTGGCTTCGAAGGGCGTGCGTTTGCTTCAGCAGCAACAGTTGCTGGCAAACGGTAGTCCTCATGCGGAATGTTCTGGCGCGTCAGCTTCTCGATATCGCGCAAGTATGCGCGTTCTTCCGCATCACAGAATGAAATGGCCGAACCCTCTGCACCTGCACGTGCCGTACGACCAATGCGGTGAACATAGGATTCTGGCATATTTGGCAGATCAAAGTTAACGACATGGGTCACACCATCAACATCAATGCCGCGCGCTGCGATGTCGGTTGCAACCAGAATCTTGCGACGACCCGAACGGAAATCCGCAAGCGCCCGCTCACGCTGAGCCTGGCTCTTGTTGCCGTGGATTGCAGATGAAGGAATGTTGGCTTCATCCAGATGACGCACAATGCGGTCTGCGCCATGCTTGGTGCGGCTGAAGACCAGCGTGCGGCCCATGCTGTCGTCCTTAAGCAGGTCGACGAGCAGATTACGCTTACGTGCGGTCTCAACGAAGATCACCTTCTGCGCGATACGCTCTGCCGTTGTGGCAACTGGCGTCACCGAAACTTCAACCGGATCACGCAACAGTTCATTAGCGAGCGCACCAATTTCCTTCGGCATCGTTGCCGAGAAAAACAGGTTCTGACGCACCTTTGGCAGTTGCGGTACAAGGCGGCGGATTGCATGGATGAAGCCCATGTCGAGCATCTGGTCGGCTTCGTCGAGCACGAACACTTCAACGTGGCCCAGATTTACAGCGCGGGCATCGAGATGGTCAATCAGACGGCCAGGCGTTGCAACGAGAATATCAACGCCCCGAGCGAGTTCCTGCGCCTGTGGGCGGCCAGAAACACCACCGAACACAACAGCAGTCTTCAGCTTCGTATTACGGCCGTAAGAGCGGAAACTCTGTGCGATCTGGCTCGCGAGTTCACGCGTGGGGCTCAGGATAAGCGCGCGGCAACCATGGCGCGGAGTAGGCTTCTTGTCACGCAGCAAACGATCAATGATAGGAAGCGCAAACGCAGCCGTTTTGCCCGTACCAGTCTGTGCAATGCCGAGCAAGTCGTTGCCCTGCAACAGGTAAGGAATTGCCTGACCTTGAATAGGAGTAGGATTTTCATAGCCTTCAGCGGTCAATGCGGCCAAAAGGGGAGCAGCCAGACCAAGGTCTTGAAAGGAGGTCAATATGAGATCTTTCGCATAAAGCGACACCTCCACCCCGGCGAATGCCGATGGGCAGAATAATCGCGGGGTGATGGACGCCCCGCGTGATCTGGGCTGTTCCTGAAAAAACTGTGTCCGGCAGGACGATTCACAAACAGGGAACCGCTCACGCGACCAGGACACCAAAGACACCCATCGGGGTGCACGGTGCGTTCGTTAAATCATTGCGCAAGATAAGTCAAGGAATAAATAAACATTATCCAGAACCATCAACACAACTGACAGTTTAGCGCTTTAAGATAAGATGTTGTAAAAATTCGCATTTACACTTTGTTGCTTTGCAATGACAATACTTGAGCATAGTCTTAAACCATAGACTGTTCAATCGTAAACATAACATCGAAGGGGGCTGTTATGCCAACATCTTTTCAACAAACCGATCAGAGTTCAAACATCAACGCCTTGGCGGAAGATGTGCGTTCAAAATGGGGCTGGTTTCTTCTGCTTGGCGTGATCCTTATTATGCTTGGTGGCGTTGCACTGGGCAACCTGCTCGTGGCCACGCTTGTAACCGTCTATTACATCGGCGCCCTCATTCTGGTGGGTGGTGTTGTGCAGATCGTGCATGCATTCCAGGTCAAGGAATGGGGCAATTTCTTTATCTGGCTCCTTAGCGGTGTATTCTATGGGTTGGCAGGCATTTTTGCCTTTATGAATCCAGTCCTCGCCACAGAGTTTCTAACGTTGCTGCTGGCCGTCTCTCTTATTGTCGCCGGTATTTTCCGCATGTGGGCAGGCTTTTCAGCACGTCCACGCGCGGGCTGGGGATGGCTTGTCGCGGCAGGACTTTTGGCGCTCATCGTCGGTCTGGTCATTGCCGCGCGCTGGCCCGTGAATTCGCTCTATCTGATTGGCATGATCCTCGCGATCGAGCTGATTTTTGAGGGCTGGTCATTCGTCGCAGTAGCGCTTGCACTACGGGCACGCCGAGGCAAGCAGTTAGTATAAAACCACGCCCTTACTTCAAAACAAAAGGTAGGGCATCGTAGAGATGCTCTACCTTTTTTGTATCCCCAAAAGGCGAAACTCTTTTGGATCTGACCACGCGCACACCCGCAGGATGTGTTGAGCTTCGCGTCATAGTGAGCCTCTATAGGCGCTCATATCCTATGAGTGGTATGGATCGGCAGCATCTCTTAGTCCATCTCCGACAAAGTTGAAGGCGAGCACCACCAGTACGACGGGTGCTATTGGCCATAGCAGCCACGGTTGCAGATTTACTGCTGCAAGGTTCTGCGCTTCATTAAGCAGCACGCCCCAACTCGTGACGGGCGGACGTAAACCCAAGCCCAAGAACGATAATGCCGTCTCACCCAGTATCATGGAGGGAATCGATAGCGTTGCCGAGGCAATCAGATGGCTCATGAAATTCGGGATCAGGTGGCGCGCGATAATGCGGGCGCGCGATGCACCCATTAGCTCAGCCGCTTTGACAAAATCCTCTTCCCGCAAGGCCAACAGCTTAGAGCGCACAGCGCGTGCTAACCCCGGCCAATCGAGCATGCCCAGAATAATCGTGATGCCGAAAAACACCGCAATCGGCGACCAGTTCGCCGGCAATGCTGCTGATAGGGCGAGCCAAAGCGGCAACTCTGGCAAAGAGCGGATGATCTCGATTAGCCGCTGGATGGCACTATCGACCCAGCCCCCCAAATACCCCGCCACACCACCGAAAAACAGGCCAAGGGTGAAGGATACCGCAATACCAGCAAGGCCAATGGTGAGTGAAATGCGTGCGCCATAGATGATACGGGAAAAGATATCCCGCCCAAGCCGATCCGTGCCAAGAAGGAAAAACGTGCCCCCTTCCGGTGCACAGACAAGTCGCGTGCGCGCCTCCACCAAGCCCCAGAATTCATATGGGGAGCCTTCACAGATGAAGCGCAGCGGTTGAGGCTTCGTGCGATCAACAATGTAATCGCGCGTGAATGTCTCCTTGTTGAAGGTGAAGCTGTAGGGATAAACAAAAGGCCCAACTAACCGCCCCTCGTGAAACAGATGCACCGGCTGAGGTGGCGCATAAAGAAAATCCCCGTTCCGTTGAGATTGACCATAAGGCGCAATCACTTCTACGAAGGGAACCATCGCATAAAACGCAAGCAATATCAGCGCAGACACGACCGCCAAACGATTGCGACGGAATTTCCACCAGATCAATGCCAGTGACGATGCACGGTAATACCGCTCATCCATATACCGCCCTGGATCGGATGCGCCGGGATCAAAAGGCTCCTGATCAACATAGTGGGGAGGGGTTTGTGCGTTGCTCATGGCTCAGCTTTCCCCCAACCGAATGCGCGGATCAAGCCAGGCCAGCAACAAGTCTGAAATCAGCATACCAATAACGGTTAGCGCCGCGACGAACATCAGGATGAACCCTGCCAGATATTGATCCTGTGTTTTCAACGCAGATAAAAGGATTGGCCCCACTGTGGGCAAACTCATCACCAATGAAACAAGCACCGAGCCGGAAACAAGCTGTGGCAGCAGATTGCCAATGTCGGCAATAAACGGATTAAGCGCCATGCGGAATGGATATTTCATCAGCGCCTTGCGCGGCGGCAAACCTTTGGCGCGCGCCGTGACATAATATTGCTTGCCAAGCTCATCAAGCAAATTGGCTCGCATACGCCGGATCATTGCTGCCGTGCCACCAAGCCCGATAACGATGGTGGGCACAATCAGATGCTCCATTAACGACAGCACCTTTGGCATGGTCCACGGCGCATCGGCATATTGTGGATCATACAGACCACCGATGGACACACCGAACCAGTGGTTCATGTAATAAAGCAAAATCAACGCCAGCAAAAAGCTGGGCGTCGCCAAGCCTAGATAGCCAAATAGCGTCACGGCATAGTCACTCAATGAATATTGATTTCGGGCGGAGTAAATCGCAATCGGGATCGCAACCGCATGCACGAAAATCACCGTGGTAAGATTGAGCACCAACGTCAACCACAGCGCATCGCCCAACACCTCGGCAACAGCGCGATCATACTCAAACGACCACCCCCAATTGCCTTGCAGCAAGCCTGAAAAGCCGCTCGGCCCCGGCCATAGTCCAACCCACGCCAGATATTGCTCCCAAACGGGTCGATCAAGGCCAAACTGCCGCACCAGAAACTCGGCCTTAACTGCCGCCGAGGCATCACCCTGCGCGCGCAATTCTGCGATCTGATTGGTGAGAAAATCCCCCGGCGGCAGCTTGATAATGAAGAACACCACCGCGCTGATGATCAGCAGCGTGATCGCCATGGTTACGATGCGGCCAGCAAAATACCGTATCATGACGGCTTGCCTCCACGTCGCTCAGGCGTCTCCCAGAAGAATGCGTCCATACGATAGAGGCCGAACATCGCTGTCGGTTCCCAACTGTACACCGCCTCTTCCGGCATATTGCGCAGACCATTACGAAGCACGATCGGCTGCAATGCACCCGACACCGTACCAATCGTCCATTGCTGATCGGCATGCAGCGCCAGCATCTCATGCCAGATACGCGCCATCACTTCAACATCAACGGATTTGAGCCAAGTGTCATAAAGTGCGAGCAAGCGGATCGGCATTGCCATGTCGCAAACCTCGCCGCTCCTGCCGCTTGTCTCGATGAATTGCCCCCATTTCGCCCACGCGTAATTATCCTGATTAACCGGCGCTATCCCGGTTGGCGGCATTTGTGCCGTCGGCATGGCGTTGTCGAGACCAGGGGCCGCGATCATTACTGGCAAACCAGCGTAAGAGCGATTGCGCAGCACGGTGCGATCCTGCGGCTTGATGAAGAGCTTGATGCCAATGTCACGCCAGAATTCCGTAATAAGCTGCAGCGCATCGACTTCAATCGTGGCGTCGCCCTCAACCTCGACCACGATCTCCAATATGCGCCCATCACTAAGCTTACGGATGCCTCCCGGCCCGCGTGCAGCTAATCCCGCCTCGTCCAGCAGGCTACTGGCCTTTACGGGATCATATTGGGCATAACGGGTGCGATATTCCGGCTCGAACAAGCGCGAGCCCTCGCGTACCGTGTTGTTACCCTCGGTGCCAAGACCAAAGAACAGCGCGTTATTCAGTGTATTGCGATCGATCCCCAGCGACAGCGCACGTCGGAACCTTACATCACGGTTCAACGCCCGCCATACCGGATCAACAGCCGTAAGATTGGGATAGAGCGCCACCTCAGACCCACGTGCGATGGGCCACATCAGCGTGCGATAATTGTGGGCGAGCTCTCCCTGCTTGAGCACCGGAATATCGGCCATCACAAGCCCGCGCGACATTAAATCAACCTCGCCCGCATTGGACTTGGCCGCAAAAAGGCCGGGCGAGGCTATATCAAACACGATCTCATCAACATAAGGCAGCTGCTGGCCGGTAGGATCAACACGGTGATAGAACGGATTACGAGAGAAGGTGAACCGGCTTGCAGGCGCCGGGTTCATCACTTTCCAAGGATAAACGGTAGGCATCTTCGGGTTGGCATCATCACCCATGCTGTCATAGCGGTTATGAAGTGCTGCCCAGGAGCGCACTTTCGCTGACAGCACGCGCTGGGCCAGCTCTTCCTTATCCGTATGGCGCTCATGGAACTGGCGCATATAGTGCGCTGGCGTATAGATCAATGCATCACGCGCACCTGCCAGCGTTGGCAGAAAGCGCGGGTTTGGATCATCCCAAATGTAGCGCACCGTCTGCTCATCGATAACCTCGAAGCGCGGTGGCTTGCCTCCGGCCAGCATAAACATCGGTGGACCTGCCGGATTGAGTTCTGGATGCATAGCAACATCCTGCCACCAATAACGAAAATCCTCTGCTGTGAAAGGCGATCCATCCGACCAGCGATGCCCTTTACGCAAGTGAAAGGTAAAGGCGCGCCCCCCCTCGGTTTCAAAAGCTCTTAACAGATCGGGCTTGAGATCGAGATTACGATCATAGCCCACAAGACGCGTATAGGACATCGTCGATAAATAGCGAATGTCGCGCGCTTTGGCTGCAAGGCTAACGATACGTCCACCGCGCATGCCAATTTCACCACCATAGAGGCGCGGATCATATACAAGTGGCTCTTCCGGTAGTCCTGGAGGTGGATTCTGGGGCAAAACTGTAGACGCGTGACAGGTACCAGCTTGCAGAAGTTCACGACCGGTCAGCGCCATCGCTGCGCCACCACTAATCCCCCATAACATCTGCCGCCGATCCAGCATCACGCCACCTCCTCCATGTCTTCCCCGATAACATGCGCGCCAATTCGTACACGATGCCCCTCCCCCAGATCCTGCATTATACCCTGCTGGGCACCGAGGAGGCGGAAAGGTATCGGCCACTGCGCCGGGTCGGAAAAGCCTGAATTACGCAGAGCAGCAAAATCAAGCGGATGATTCAAATCAGGGCTCGGCACCGCTGCAAGCAGCGCCCGCGTGTATGGGTGGTGCGGATTGGCGAATAGCAGATGCTTGGGTGCCTGCTCAACAATATGCCCACGGCACATCACCGCAATCTCGTCAGCAATGTAATCTACCACCGCGAGATTGTGCGACACAAAGAGATATGACAGGCCCATAGCTTCCTGCAAATCTTTCAGCAAATTCAATACCTGCGCCTGCACCGAAACATCAAGCGCTGATACGGGCTCGTCGCACAACAGCACTCTGGGGTGTAGCGCCAACGCCCGCGCAATCCCCAATCGCTGACGCTGTCCACCCGAAAAAGAATGCGGATAGCGCCGCAAATGTTTACGTTCCAGCCCAACAAGCTCAATCAGCTCAACAGCTCGCGCAGAGCGTTCATCGGCATTGCCAACACCATGGATAATCAATGGCTCTGTCAGCAGCTCGAACACCGTCATGCGGGGATTGAGCGATGAAAAGGGATCCTGAAACACAAACTGCACATTGCGTCTGAACGCCAGCAAATCAGCGCCGGACAAATGCGTGATATCGCGCGGGCCATTGCCATCGTTAAACAGCACCCGCCCCTCTGTTGCGAGCATTGCATGCATGACAATTTTCGACAAAGTGGTTTTGCCACACCCTGACTCACCCACCAGACCAAGTGTTTTACCTTGAGGCACAGACAGGCTGACATTGGCAACTGCCCGCACCTCACCGACTTTGGTGCGTAAAAACCCGGCCCGACGTGCAAAGACCTTTGATACATTATCAATGGTCAACACTGGCTCGACCATCAGTGGCGCTTCGATAGCGCGTGACGATGGTACAGCCGTCACCACCTCGCGGATTGGCGTCAAACGTTCATCCGGCAACATGCCGAAGCGCGGCACAGCCTTTAGCAGCGCTTTCAAGTATGGATGGCGCGGATCACGAAACAACGCATCTCGCGTTCCCGATTCCACGATGCGCCCGCGATACATCACCGCCATCGTGTCTGCCATATTGGCGACAACACCCAGATCGTGCGTAATCAACAGGATCGCCATGCCGGTTTCACGCTGTAAATCCCGCATCAGATCAAGGATCTGCGCCTGCGTGGTGACATCAAGCGCCGTTGTCGGCTCATCCGCAATGAGAAGTGCGGGACGGCAAATCAGCGCCATTGCGATCATCGCTCGCTGGCGCATACCCCCTGATAGCTCAAACGGATAGGTGTCAAACACATGCGCCGGATTCGTGCATCCCACACGTGCAAACACCGCTTCCGATTGCTTTCGGGCTTCGCGTTTGCTGACCTTGCCATGCAATTGAAGCGCCTCCGAGACCTGGTCTCCTACCGTATGCAATGGGGAGAATGAGGTCATCGGCTCCTGGAAGATCATTGCAATACGTCCACCGCGAAGAGCGCGCATATGCGCGCCATCCGCCGCAAGACTGGCGATTTCAGTTCGCTTGTTACTTGCAGGATCGAGAAAGGTGATCGCACCATTGGCAATGCGGGCGGATTTTGGCAGCAAGCGTAAAATCGCTTGAGCCGTGACAGATTTACCCGATCCCGACTCGCCCACCAGCGCCATGGTTTGACCGGCCGCGATATCAAATGAAACGCCGTCCAGCGCGCGAAATGATGCGCCCTCCCCCGTGAAGTCAATCACGAGGTCACGCACCGATAACAGAGGCGATGTCCGAAAGTCCAGATTTGAGGATCGACGCCCGTCATCTACCACGCTGCACCACTCCACCCGGTTTTATTTTTTATTCTAGTCTAGCATTCGCTAATGTATCAAACCAAAAAGTGGATACCGCTTTCTGAATAAATTTGATGCATAAACAAAGAATTATAGCAATCTAGCAATTCAGGTTTAATGCATTCTGCTATAATTCCTGGGATAGTGATTTTTGCATGCAGACACTGCGTTACGAGCAGCAAAAAATATCCCGCGCATCAACAACCTCTACAGCAGGGTGACATGTGATCCATGCTAGCAGATTGTCGATATAGGCCCACGTTGCCTCATCTTGCACCAAATGGTGTGTCAGCAGTCCAAGCGCAATCGGTGCACTGCTATTGCATTGTAAAAGCACCTGCTCTGCCGCACGGCTATCAATCAGTGATGGTGGTAAAAGCCCCCCGCCTTCATGCCAGGCAATGGGATCAAGATGCGTGTTGATGACGGTGATATCCGCCAATGTCCTGGTTTTCCCAGCTGTGGAGAGGCCGCAATATCCCAGCGTGCCGAGCTGCTTTGCGAGGTCCGAACTGATGCGATTCCAGGGTGGCACGAAAACCGGCAGGAGCACCTCACCAAAGCGTGCCCGTGCCAAGCGCAAACCTTCTGCCGCATCTGCCATAAGAGCAGATAACGCACGGTGAGCTCCGAACTCGGCCTTCTTGTCGGTTATCGATGCATGATTGGTATGTGACAGACCGTGCACCAAAACACTTGCCAACGGCGCATGGGCAAGACGTGCGGCAAGTGCTTCAGATGCAGAGGCTGGCACTGCCGCAATCGCCAACGGCACAGCGTGCTTTTGCGAAAGCATGAGCAGTTGCTCCAAAGCGGGCGTCGGTGCGATGGCATCATCATCCCGCCACCAAAGCCTGACTTTGCGCCCAGCCGCCGCCACCTCATCTAGTGCGCACGATAACGCGGGATATTGTGCCCTTAGGCCAAAACGCTCGATGAACGCAATACTTGTTGCCACGCCATCCCGCCGGATTGCTGCCTTTGAAGGCACCTCACATTTGAACGTATTGATGATTGCATCAGCCAGAGTTTGCGCCGTTAGTGTGGCCTCTGGCACAACTGTGAAAGGCCAGATGCCAGCTTGCGCAAGACCCTCAGCCCGTAGACGCTGCTCGGTTTCATTCCCTGCCTCAAACGGCACCACCACCGAGCGCACCCGCGCCCGCAGTAGATCAACCACCGTGTTATAGCCCGCTTGAGAAACAGAAAGCGCGGCCTGTGCGAGAAGCGTCGGAAAATCGGTGCGCACACGCTCAACGACTACATGCGTTGGCGCTGCCTCTACCAGCGCATTAAACGCATCCTCAGCAACGCCACGACCAACCAGAACCCGCCACTTATAATTCGTGATGATTGCAGCAGCAGCAATCGCAGCTTTATAGAGCGGCAGCGATGATGCACTACCGCCACCCGAGATGATGATCTCATCATTGCGGACCACATTCACAGGCGGTTTGTTGGCTGCACCTTCATCGACATAACCCGTATAATGCAGCATCGGCTTGAGGTCGGCAGCAATTGGCCAAGAGCGTTCCAGCGGTAAGACATCCTCATCGCCATGCACAAGCACACCGTCATAAAGCGCTCGGAGCCGCGTATGCGTTTCATCAACGCGCTGCATTTTTGCCGGTGCAACCAGCACATCGCGGATGGAACAGAGAATGGCCGGTCGCGGATCAAGGCAGCGCGCCGCCGCAATGAACGCTATAAATTCATCTGCCAGCACCCTGCGACCGAACGGAAAAAGCTCTGTAATGACAACATTCGGCTGACATTCTGCAACCGTCTCAACCATCATCCGCTGCCGTTCGTGCAGAACAGCCTCACTCACTGGCGAGCCATCTGCGCCAAGCAGCGTGGAAAATGCTGTACCAGCGATGTGAACCGGGGGCAGCTGGATTAGTCGTACACCATCCATCGCTACCAGAGATGCGGGATTACCACCCGAAATGAGGGTGACTTCATGCCCCGCTTGCGCAAGTCCACGCGCGATCGCTGCAGCACGTGCCAGATGGCCAACACCCAATAAATGCGTCACCGAAATAAGCACACGCAAACTCATACGCGCACCCTGCCAATCAAAGGCACAAGCGCTTCATGCAGGATCGTTGCTGCGCTATCAAGCGTACGGCTTTCTCGCACAAAAGCATACGCCTGCGCGCCCAAAGCTTGCCGACGCGCGGGCGCCTCAATCAGACCACTCAAGGCTTGTGCAAATGCTGCAATATCTCCGGGCGGCACCAGAATGCCTGTCTGCCCGTCACACACCACACTCGCCACCCCACCATGATCACCAGCAAGCGCAGGGCATCCATATGCAGCTGCCTCCAGAAACACCATGCCATAAGCCTCATTGACTGCCGGCCATACCAACAGATCGGCTTTTTCATAAAGTGCCGCCAGCGCATCAGCATCACTTACCAGGCCTGTGAATGTCACCCGTTCTGCAAAGGGCGCAAATAGCGCTTCCACTTCAGCCTGCGCCTCACCTTCCCCAACAATGGTCAGATGCCAGGGACCATCGACGAGAGCCAAAGCCTGCGCCAACTGCCCGTAGCTTTCGCGCTTAACCCCCCAGCGCATCATCGCGACGCTTAGAAGTTCCACCACGTCACGAGAAGCGCGCGGACGATAAGTTGCTGCGCATTGATCGATAAAGGGCGGCAAATCGATCAGCTGCTGCCCTGCAGTCCGCGCCTGTTCAAGCGCTGGCCGATCTTTCGCTGTCATGACAAAGATCATGCTTGCAAAATCCAGTGCAGCCTCATTCATCGCATGCGCCTGCGCAAACATTCCCGTTGCCCGCTGAGGCGCACGTGAGGCTTCGGCCACGCAATAAGGAATGTTCAATGCACGCGCTATCACCGGCCCAATGTAATCTACAGCTTTGTAATAGCAGTGATATGTGAACCACAAACGTGGGCGAAGTTCCGGCTGCGCCTGATACAGCTCTAAGAGGCGCTTCACCTCAGTTGCTGCACATTCCTGCACGACAGCTTGCGCCTCTTGCGCACCCGTTGGCTCATAAGCGCGCAGACTGCTTTCAAGACGGGGCGCAAGACCAGCACGTGTCAGCGCCGCAAGCAGCAATTGCGCCATGCGCCGATCACCGGAGGCGGTCGGAAAATCGGGAGATTTCAATGGTGCATAGAATGCGATCACGCAACCGTATCCCGCTGCGCAGGCGCAAACGACCTTGCTACCCCCAGCGCCGCACGCAACCGCGCTTCGATGGCATCAATACCCGCATCAATCGAGAAATCCTCACGCAACCGATCTGCCGCCGCAAAGCCGAGCAAAGCGCGCTTGTCTGGATCGCGCGCCAGCATGTTGATCGCATTTGCAAGCATATCCCAACGTGCAGGGGGCACGAGTACGCCCTCTTTACCGTGATTGATAAACTCGGGAATGCCGGCAAAATCGGTCGCGATAATAGCCAGGCTTTGGCTTGCCGCTTCCATGATCACGTTCGGCAGGCCATCACGATCGCCACCATCGCCTTCTTTGGAAGGCAGCACAAAAATATCTGCCTCCCGCATCAAAGAGATAACATCTGGTTGCGATTTTGAGCCCAGAAAAGCCACTCGCTCAGCAACACCCTCGCGCTGGGCCTGTTGCTTTAATTCATCAAGCAGAGTGCCGCCGCCAATATGCGCAAAGCGCCAGTGCAGCCCTTCAGGCAATGCTGCGAGGGCGGAAAGCAGATCATCAAACCCTTTCTTCGCCACCGCTCGACCGACCGAGACAATGCGCACGGGATCAGCCGGATCAGAACCATCCCGGCGCGCGTGTTCGGGCGGCGCGGGAAAACGGCACAGATCCAGCCCATGATACGCCAGCGTGACATGGTCACGGCGCGGCGCATGGCTACTCAGATGCTCCCATCCAGCTTTGGTGCAGGTAACGCCCCAGAGTGAATCAGCAAGCTTTTCGCGTTTTTCCCAATCAGGCGTCGTCCAGATATCCTTGGCATGTGCCGAGAAGCTCCAGCTGATACCACGCAGACGGGCTGCATATCGCGTCACAGATGCTGGAGTGTGCAGAAAATGTACGTGCAGATGCCCGATATCATCCGGCAACTCGCGCGCCATCACGAACGCCTGTCCTAACCGGCGGATACGATTAACGGTACGATCACGCGAAAAATCCTGCCGAAACTGCCGCATGACTGCCTTAAAACCTGGCAGACGCGCACTTGCCAAAAACCCGCGCAACACCCTGAGCGGCGCTTGATAAAGATACTCGGGCAAATAAGCGACCGGCGCGGTTATCGCTTTATGCATAGGATGCATGCTTTTATCAGTGGGGTGGCGCAACGACCAGATCTCAAACGGCAGCTCGCGCTGTTGTAACGCCAACAATTCCTGCGCAATGAATGTTTCGGAAAGGCGCGGATATCCCTTCACCACCATCGCTATGCGACGTTGCGGGGCGGGTTTACGCTGAATTATCGGGAGCGCTTTGGTCATTCCGCAGCCTGTATGGGAATTGCTATTGGATCGTGCACCTCCTTGCGGAAGGATGCAAGCCGCTCTTTGATCACCGCAAGCCCGTCCAATAAGCCAGGCACCACGACATCAGACGGGCGCCCCTGCCCCAACAGCCCCTTGATTGCTTGTGCCATCCGCTCAGGATCACGCATTTCGCCCTCCTCCGATAGCATGCGCACCAAGCCAATCCTCTGTGCCTGTACGGCACGGATATACTGTTCGAGTCTGGGGCGCGTGCGTGGGACAATCAAGGCAGGCTTGTCAAACGAGAGCAGCTCACAAAATGTATTGTAGCCGCCCATCGCAATCACGCCCGAAGCGCGATCCATCAATACTTCCAGCTTGCTATCAAAGCCGATGGCATCCAATTGCGGAATCCGGGCAATGCGAGCCATAAAACCATTGCGACATTCACGGTTGAGAAACGGCCCGAACACAATCAATGCGGGGATGGTTGGAGCATCCTCGGTTTCGTAGGCCGAGATCACCCAATCGATCACATCTTCGCCATCACCACCACCACCTGTCGTCACCAGTATGAACGGATCCTGCGTTATGTTGGGATAGCGCGAAAGGCGCGATTCACGCGGCACTTCGCGACGCAAATATCCCGTGTAGACAATGCGTTCCTCAATATCCGGCGCGAGCGCAAGCGGCTGCAATGGTGCATAGATCTGTGGCAAACCATAGACCCAGATCTCATCATAAAACGTTGCCAACGCCTCGGTTGCGCCTTTACGTGCCCATTCAGGCACAAGCAGCGCAGGCTCATCGAGAATATCACGAATGCCGAGCACCAGCCGTGTGCCACGCGCCCGCAGCAACTCAAGCGCCGGCATCACTTCGCCCCGGAAGCCTGTTGGCTCCTTATCAACGATGAAAAGCCCTGGTCTAAACGCTTCTACGGTTTTGGCGATGATCGCTGCGCGTAAAGCCACAGCTTCATCAAGATCCATATTAAGGTTCAGGCTGCGATAATCACCATCCGGCTGCTTCACGACGCCTGGAATGCGGACATAATCAACGCCAGGACCAAACTCGTAATTACCAATGACCGGTGAACCAGAGATAATCAGCACTGAAACGGCTGGGTTATCCGCCACCATGGCGTTGGCGATAGCGCACGCCCGACGCAGATGTCCAAGGCCAAACGTGTCATGGCTGTAGATCATAACCCTTTCGGGCAACGGCCAGCGTTCTGCTATAGCGCCCTCTGGGGTGCTTGTTGCCGTTGATGCATCTGAAACAATACCACTTATCGCTGCCATTACGGACAGCCTCCTGAAATCATAATGATGTCTTTTATCGCAACAACTTGAACACTTACAACATGACTGGATTCACGCAGCCAAGCAATTGCCCTGCTAGAGATAGATCACGCCAGATAAAATTTATGCCCTTTCGAGCGTGCCGTATTGATCACCTCATTCTTGTTCAGTATCGGAAAGCTATGCCTTTTGTCCACAATGGTAATTGGTCGCGACAAAAAAAGGACAGCTTTTTCATCTCATATGGGCAATTACTTGGATACTTGCGCCCTGCTCGCCTATTCCTTCTCATGGAAGGCATGTTGCATTGCGGCTTGCCGCACGGAGGAACGCCTTGGACAGGTCTCTGTTCCGATACATCTGGCGATATTCGCAACGGGATCAGATCGCGATTTTTATCGTGGTCCTTCTGTCTATGCCATTTTACTTCTGGTCGCTCGATTTGCCGAAACAGATTGTCAATGATGCAATCATGGGGCAAGCCTTCCAGAATGGTAAGACTCAAACGGTTTTCTCACCCCTGAGCTTTACGCTTCCTGCATTTTTGGGCGGAGAAACCATCACTTTAATTCCCGGGATAACAGTTGATCAGATTGGGCTGCTGCTTGGTCTATCACTCCTGTTTCTGGCTTTCGTCTTTATCAATGGCGGCTTTAAATACTGGATCAACATTGCCAAGGGGGCGTTGGGGGAGCGCATGCTGCGTCGCCTGCGGTTTGATCTGTTCGCGATCACGCTAAGGTTTACGCCTGATACATTGCGCACAACCAAACCATCAGAAACCGCAACCATCATCAAGGACGAGGTAGAGCCAATCGGTGGCTTTATCGGTGATGCTTTTGTGCAACCGCTGCTTCTATCCAGTCAGGCACTAACAGCGATGACCTTCATTATGATGCAGAGCATGCAGCTGGGGCTGGTTGTTCTGTTCATAGTCGGCATTCAATTTACTGTGATTCCAAGGCTTAGGCGTATCCAGCTGCGGCTTGGCAAGGAACGCCAGCTTGCGTCACGGCTTTTGGCCGGCCGCATTGGTGAGGTGGTTGAAGGCATGGATGCCGTCCACAGTCATGGCACCGGGCGGTGGGAAAAATCCGAAATTGGCGAGCGGCTTTACGGCCTCTTCGATTTGCGCTTCCGCATCTATAAGTGGAAGTTCATGGTGAAGTTCCTCAATAACTTCCTGTCGCAACTCACACCCTTTTTCTTCTATGCCATTGGCGGTTACTTTGCCCTGAAAGGCAGCCTCGACATAGGCCAGCTGGTTGCCGTGATTGCTGCCTATCGCGATCTGCCGCCCCCACTGAAAGAGCTTATCGATTGGGATCAGCAGCGCCTTGATGTCCAGATTAAATACGATCAGATCATCCAGCAGTTCATGCCTGAGCGCCTCCTGCCGGAAGAGCCCGAACTATCACCGGACATTAATACGATCCATCTTGCAGGGCCTGTCACCATCGAAAAACTGCGCGTGTATGACCAACACGGCACGACACTGGTTGATGATGTATCGTTGTCATGGGGCTTCCCATCAAGTGTTGTCATGCCAAGCAGACATAGCCCTGCTCCTCGTGCCATCGCCGAAGTGCTGGCGCGCCGTATCATTCCGATCAGTGGCAACATCAATATTGCGGATGAGGATTTTCTGCGCCTGCCTGAAGAAATAACAGGGCGGCGCATTGCCTATGCCGGCACGCAGCCACGTCTCTTCCCTGGCAGTTTGCGCTACAATTTGCTTTATGGCCTTCGCCACAAAGTGAAAGCCATTTCGGCCGATACCCAAATGCAAGCGCACTCCAGCGATGAAATACGGATTGCAGAAGCGCTTCGTACCGGCAATCCACTCGATAGCCCGCACGATGACTGGATCGACCATGCCACAATAGGCAAGCTCACCTCCAAAGAGCTCGATAGCATTCTGGTAGAGCATCTGGCGCGCGTTGGTATGCGTGACGACATCTTCCATTTCGGCATTAATGGCTGGGTGGACACGGAGCGTTTCCCGGCATTGGCCAGCAAGATCGTCGATGCACGCCGCCATCTACGGGAGCGCCTATCATCATGTAATATGGCAGATCTCGTCGAGACGTTCGATGAGCAGCGCTATACAAACCTGGCCAGCATTGGTGAAAACTTGCTTTTCGGCGCCTCACGCGATCCCCTTTTCAACGGCCGCGGACGTGCGCGCAATCCACTGTTGTTAGGGGTGCTCAATGCTGAGGGACTTACGGAAGATCTTATCCGCATCGGGGCTAAAATCGCCTCGACCATGATGGAAATCTTTGCTGAATTGCCCCCAGATCATCCTCTTGTTGCACAGTTCTCGTTTCTGGCATCAGACGAAATTGAGGATTATCAGGAGGCATTAAATCGCTTTGAAGCTCGAAATGTCCGTGGCTTGAGCGATATCGACAGAGAACACCTCCTCTCCCCCTCCTTCGACTATATCGAAGCACGCCACCGCCTTGGTTTACTCGATGATGATATGCGCGCACGCATTCTAAAGGCGCGCTGGCGAGTGCGTAATGAAATTGAGCGCTCTTCAACCAGCTATGATCTTGAGCCATACAATGCGGACCTGCTGTGTCACAACGCGCCACTGCGGGATAATCTACTATTCGGCAGAACAAATTTAAGCATCGCCAATGCCAAAACGCGTGTGCTTGAGGTGATTGTAGATGTTGTGGAAGACCTGCATTTGCGGCCTGCAATTTGCGCTGTCGGCCTGGATTTCGAGGTTGGCCCCAGCGGGCGCATGCTGACCCGCCGCCAACAGGCTGGTGTCGATCTTGTTCGCTGCATGGTGAAGCGGCCTGATATTTTTATTATCGACGGCGCATTTGCAGCTTATCCTGATGATGAATCAACAGTGATTCTAGGCCACCTGCTTGAGCTTTTCCGCGATCGAAGCCTTATCATGGTTGCCCGCGATGACGCGAACCTCGCCATGTTCGACACCGTTATTACCTTTGATGGCCCAGCTTCATATTCAATTACCAACAAAGAAAGCGCTGGTTTATCGCAACCGGCGAGTGCGTAAATATGAAAGAGGCGTGGAAAGCTATTGCAACGGCCCCAAAAGTGGACACCATTTTTTAGATAAATCTGATGTACACACAAAGAGATACAGTCAAGAAACCGATTCAACGTGAATGCATTTTGCTCCAGGTGTTATCGCTATGGCTTAAGAGAAATTTGCATCAATGCCTGTCTTGGTTGATAAATAATCCAGAATTGAAAAAGACTAGCTGATGACGCCCGGAGCCCAGACATGAGCCTTGAATCAGAAGTCCAGGCACTTCGCCAGGTTCCCATGTTTCGGGACGTTGATAAAGGACGCCTGAAGCTTCTTGCCTTTACGAGCGATAGAGTACGTTTTTCAGAAGGACAGTTCATCTTCAAGCGGGGCGATGCTTCTGATGCGGCTTATGTCATTCTGGAAGGAGAAGCACACGTACTCGTCGACACCCCCGCTGGACCGCTCAAGGTAACTGATTTCCATGTCTATGATATTATGGGCGAAATGGGTGTTCTGGCCGAAATCCCGCGGTCAGCTTCAATCCGCGCAGCCACCAATCTGATGGTCCTGCGAATCGATAAGCAGGTTTTTCTGGAGCTACTGCAACAGTTCCCGCAAATTGCCATTGCCATCATGCGAGAGCTCGCCCACAGGCTTGAGCGTACAACTGCACGGTTGGCTGAAGTTGCTCAGCTCAGCGACACGCGCTTAATCACTGAATAGCATTCATAAACACCAGAGCAATTTGCATTCAAATTGTCCCGTTAACTTTAATGCAAATTGCGGGAAATATAGAAATCAGAGCACAGTTCTGATGCCATCAGTGCGCCTGTTGCTCCATAGCAGTTACATCCGTCTTATGGTTTAGCGCAATCAGCAATAATGCTGACGTCATAACGTATGTTTTCGCGCTAAGTTTATCCCGACATTTTCCGCAGCCCATCAAAATGCAAAAACGCCTCCTGACCATGAGATCAGGAGGCGTTTTGTCTCACAGGAGCTGCCTGGCACTAGGTCAGGCAGCTTGATGCGAGGGATCAGAAATCGCGCTGCAGACGCAGACGACCCTGTACAGAGTCTTCAGACTTACGACCGCGGAAGAAGAGGTCGTTAGCTGGACGGTATGCGCTCTTCTCAGCCTTCGTGTAGAGAACTTCTACGCCGATATCGAAAGCCTTGACTGGCGACCAGATCACGTTCGAACCAACGGTCCACGCATCGAAGTCACGGATGTTAGCGTTGAAGCGGTTAGCCCACTTGACAGTGTTGGAGTAATCAACTGCTGAGTAGCTGCCCCAAACGGTCTGACGGACAGAAGGCGTCCAGTAGTGAAGGAACGCACCGGTGAGGTTCCAACCCTTGGTCGACTTGATGCCGTTGTTAACAATCAGGCCATCGTAAGCTGTTGCAGCGAAGTTAGCCGAAGTGATCGAAGGACCCATGCCGATGTAGCTGAGAGCGCCATCTGCGTAAGCAGCCTGCAGCCAAAGCTTGTCGCCAGCCGTGAGTGAGTCAAGCTTGAAGTTGACGCCACCCTGAACAGCCCAACCGTATTCGGTGTCAACGCGCTGTGCAAAAGGACCCGTCAGAGCGATCGAGTTCATCTGGTGCAGAGCACCCGACAACTGAGCCGAACCCCAAGCCTGGTCTACGCGCAGAACGCCGACTGCGTCTGGCATGCGCGAACCAGCAACCTGGTAAGCAACAGCGTTAACGTTACGGGTGTTGCGGTCTTCGAGCGAGATCGTAGCAGAGAAGCCCGAACCGAACGTTGCCGTGTAAGCAAGAAGCTCGGTCGTGGTGTCCGAACCAGCGCTTGCGAGGTAGCCCGAACCAAAGTTCAGGTCAGATGCGTAGAAGTCAAAGAACGACTGAGCGCGACCAGCGGTGATACCTGCCCACTGGATGTAACCCTTGTCGAGCGTCGTGTTGTGACCTGAACCCTGCTGACCAGCGTTCTTGTCGATCTGGAAGCGGAAGAACGTGCGCAGCGTACCGAATTCGGTAGCCGTACGCGTGTCAACATCAAGACGTGCACGAGCCTTGACACCGGTCACGTCCTGGTCACGACCATTACGACGAAGGACAACACCGTTCAAACCGTATACGTTTGCACCCTTAGGCTCTGCATACGTGTAATCAGCGCGCATGCGGCCAGCGAACTTGATGCAGGTGTCTGAACCAGGGATGTAGAAGAAGCCAGCGCCGTGCGTCGAGCACACGCGGACGTATTCTACTGGAGCAGCCTTGGTGACAGGAAGATCAGCTGCCTGTGCGCCAGAAATGACTGCGAAACCAGCTGCGGAACCAAGAAGAAGGCTTCTTGCGATCGTCATAACGTCGTTCTCCAAAAGTATTTTTAATTTGTGCGGCCCCGAAGGAACCCAATCGCAAGCCGAAGCTCACTTGATCAATTGCAGCTGCAGCACCCCTACCAACCCTTGAGAATCAACGAGAGTGGCGCAGCTCCTGTTCTGCAAACTGATTCATTCCCGGCGACAAAACAATACCATCTAACGACATATCCGTCGTATTAGTCGCCATTTTAACCGCGTGTTGCACAAATGACGCGAATTCCAGTCACAATTGACCAAGACGTTTACAAAAGGTTAAATTTTTGCTGGATTTTAAACGGTTCTAGCCAGCTCAGCACGCAAGTAAACTTTTCAACAGCCTCACGGCGGCAATGCCCTGAATCAATCAATTGCCCCCCAGGTTTTCAAAATGAGCCTTTTTTAAAAGCGCGACGCCGTTTGCTTTATTCAATGGCATTTGGTGTACGAACTTAGATGCCATGCCTGCTCAGGCAATGCTATCGAGGTTGGCGACACAAACTATAAAGATACCTTAGTCTCATTCATGGAGACTCTTGTGTGATTATTAAGCAAACCATCAACAAGCAGCCCTTTAATGCAGAAAAAACAAGGCATAGAAGCTCTTGTTTGCGTTTGAGATCTGGCTCTTGTGCAAGGTCGCGGATATAAGAGCAGTTACATATATCATTTCATGAAGGCCTTCGGCCTCGGGAGAAGACATGCAATCGGTTCTCGACGTCGTTCAGCTTGTGCTGAATCTGTACACCTACATTATCATCGCCAGCGCCATTCTGAGCTGGCTGATCGCCTTTGATGTCGTGAACACCCGTAACCGGTTTATCTATGCGATCGTCAATTTTCTCTATCAGGTCACAGAGCCGCTGCTTCGCCCCATTCGAAATATGCTCCCGAATCTCGGTGGCATCGATATTTCGCCTGTGATTTTGCTTCTGCTCGTATTCTTTCTGCAAAGCTTCATTGAACGTTATCTGCGGCCATTTGTGCCTTAGTTAGTACGAGTAACCATGGGCTGATAATGAGCGATGATATAATCAGTTATCCTTGGCGCTTGGAAAATGGTGGCCTGGTTATCACTGTCAGACTCACGCCTCGTGGCGGGCGTGAGGCGATTGATGGCATAAACACTCTGGCTAATGGCTGCTGTGTGTTATCGGTACGCGTTCGCCCGCCCCCAGAAGATGGCGCTGCTAATACGGCTCTTATAAAGCTACTGGCAAAAACAACTGGCATTCCTGCAAGCGCCGTACGAATTGAATCCGGCCACACTTCTCGGCTGAAAAAGCTTTATTTATCAGGCGATCCTTCGATTATCGAGCCTCGGCTAATCAGCTTTCTCACGAAAACATAAATCTGGTTAATTCCCTGGGCTTTGTTGCGGGAAAATCCAGAACATTGCTCGTGTATGTTTCGATAAGGGCACGAAAGGGTGTGCCATCAAGCATCTTCAACACAGCATGATGCTCTAGGAGATAAGCAGGCATAACCAATTCGGCTTGCGAAGAAGGCTTGCTGACAGTGTAGAGCAGCTAAAATTCAGCGATTGAACAACGCGACCGAAAGAAGCGTCAGTTGTAATGGCATCAATATATGAAATCCATTCAAAACGATTCCATGTTCGAATTTACGAACGCAGCCTTCTTTTCAGCTTGAATAAGCTGGACATTAGATAAGCCAACAAGAAATTCCGATAAAATTTGAATGCCTTCCCAGATATGCGCTATGCACGATCAGGCTGCTGGTGACATATTTTGAAATCTGTCACCGCAGATTCGCTGCATTTCATTGCTAAGCGGCGATAGATTCTATACGAAGCGTAACAACTTTTGAGAAGCTCTAGACTACAGAGCAAACTGCTTACCCCAATGCGCTCCTTGGATTGGGGCCGAGCCCATGGAGGAGACCACGATTATGGCCGAGGCGAAAGCCCCCCCGCGCGCAGCGGATCGTCCGCTGTCCCCCCACCTGCAGATCTATCGCCTGACATGGACGATGGCTATGTCGGTTATCCATCGCCTGACCGGTATTGCGCTGTATGGCGGTACATTGCTGCTGGCTTATTGGCTGATCGCATTAGCGGCTGGCGCTGATGCTTTTGCAACCGCTCAGTGGGTTTTTGGCTCATTTCTCGGGCGCGTCGTTTTGTTCGGCTACACTTGGGCGTTGCTGCATCATCTCTTTGGTGGCCTGCGACATTTCGTATGGGATCTTGGTTATGGCTTCGATCTCAATGCACGCATGAACCTTGCACGCGCTAATCTGATTGCTTCCGGCATTTTGACGGTAGTGGTGTGGGCTATCGGCTTGAGCGTCGGATAAGGAGGCCGCTATGGGTCAGTTTAATTTCTCTATCCGCACGCCAGTCAAAGAAGTGCGCGGTTTGGGTTCTGCGAAATCTGGCACCGGGGATTTCTGGCGTCAGCGTGTGACGGCGGTTGCACTTGTCCCGCTAACGCTGGCCTTTATTGCCATTCTCATCTGTGCATCAACGCGGACGGATTATGAGTCAGCACGTGCACTCATTGGACATCCAGTGACTGCCATTATTTTGCTGCTGTTCATTGTCGTTGGCATGATTCATGGCCGCATCGGTATGCAGATCATCATCGAAGACTACCTGCATCATGAAGGAACAAAGGTTGTAGCGGTAATTGCCAACACCTTGTTCTCCGCAGCCATTGCGGTTGCGGCTGTATTTGCCGTTCTCAAGATTTCGTTCGGGGTATAACGATGGCCACGCTTTCCTCTCCTGCTGTCAACGGCAAAGCCTATCCAATCACTGATCATACTTTTGATGTCGTGGTAGTAGGTGCGGGCGGTGCAGGCCTTCGCGCTACAGTGGGCTGTTCACAGGCTGGCCTGCGTACTGCATGCGTCACAAAAGTGTTTCCCACCCGCTCACACACAGTGGCAGCACAGGGCGGCATCTCTGCATCGCTCGGCAATATGGGCGAGGATACCTGGCAGTGGCATATGTACGACACCGTCAAGGGGTCGGACTGGCTTGGTGACCAGGATGCTATCGAGTATCTGGTGCGCAATGCACCTGCTGCTGTTTATGAGCTTGAACATTGGGGCGTGCCATTTTCGCGCACTGAAGAGGGTAAAATTTATCAGCGCCCCTTTGGTGGTATGACGACGCATTTTGGTAAGGGTACAGCGCAGCGCACCTGCGCAGCGGCTGATCGTACCGGCCATGCTATGCTGCATACTCTCTATGGGCAGGCTGTGAAGAACAATACAGAGTTCTTCATCGAATATTTTGCCATCGACCTGATTATGGACGAAGAAGGCCGTTGCCGCGGCATTATTGCACTCAAGCTTGATGACGGCACGTTGCACCGTTTCCGTGCACAGATGGTAATTCTTGCAACCGGCGGTTATGGCCGTGCATATTTTTCCGCTACCTCTGCTCACACCTGCACGGGTGATGGCAACGCGATGGTGCTGCGGGCTGGTTTGCCTCTGCAAGATATGGAATTCGTCCAGTTCCATCCCACCGGCATTTACGGTGCAGGTTGCCTCATTACTGAAGGCGCGCGCGGTGAAGGTGGCTATCTCACCAATTCTCAGGGTGAGCGCTTTATGGAACGCTACGCGCCTTCCGCAAAGGACCTCGCCTCACGTGACGTCGTGTCACGTTCGATGACGATCGAGATTCGCGAAGGCCGGGGTGTCGGTAAGAATAAGGACCACATCTACCTGCACCTTGATCATCTTGATCCAGCGATTCTGGCAGAGCGCCTGCCAGGAATTTCTGAATCGGCCCATATCTTTGCTGGCGTTGATGTCACGAAGGAGCCAATTCCGGTGCTGCCAACCGTGCACTACAACATGGGCGGTATTCCTACTAACTATCACGGCGAGGTGCTGACAAAGCGCGGTGGCGATCCTGATTCTGTTGTTCCAGGCCTGATGGCGCTCGGCGAAGCTGCTTGCGTGTCAGTACATGGTGCAAATCGTCTGGGCTCAAATTCGCTGATTGACCTTGTGGTGTTTGGCCGTGCGGCAGGTCTGCGGGCGGCTGAGATTATCAAGGCAGGCGAGAAGCAGCCAGAATTGCCAAAGGATTCTGCTGATCTGGCGCTCTCGCGTCTCGACCATTTCCGCCATGCATCAGGCAGTACGCCTACGGCTCAGCTTCGCCTTGAAATGCAGCGCACGATGCAATCAAACTGCGCTGTGTTCCGTACAGGTGAAGTGCTGGAAGAAGGTGTCAAGCTTATCCATGATGTCTGGTCGGCAGAAGCTAATATCGGCGTGACGGATCGCTCGCTGATCTGGAACTCTGATCTCGTGGAAACACTCGAGTTTGATAACCTCATTACGCAAGCTGTGGTGACGATGGAAGGTGCGGCCAACCGTCAGGAAAGCCGTGGCGCGCACGCGCGTGAGGACTTCCCGGATCGCGATGACGAAAACTGGATGAAACATACGCTCGCGTGGCTCGATATCAATTCACACAAGGTCACAATCGACTATCGTCCGGTGCATACCTATACGATGTCGAATGAGATTGACTATATCGAACCTAAAGCACGCGTTTACTAATTACGACCCCGATAGCGTTCGATTTAAAATGCTCGCATTTTGAATTGGAGCGCTCAAAACAACAGATAGGGCAAAACTGCGATGTTGGTTATCGCATTTTGTTTCAGGGTCAGCGAAGAGAGCAAAGACAATGGCTGAGTTCAAGCTTCCGAAGAATTCACGGGTGACATCCGGCAAGGTTTGGCCTGCACCCGCGGGCGCGACGCGGACCACGTTGTTCAATATCTACCGCTACGATCCAGATACCGGCAATAATCCGCGTATGGACAGCTACCATGTCAACCGCGACGATTGCGGCCCGATGGTGCTGGATGCGCTGATCTGGATTAAAAACACCGTCGATCCAACACTGACCTTCCGTCGGTCATGCCGTGAAGGTATCTGCGGTTCGTGCGCAATGAATATCGCAGGCACGAATACGCTTGCCTGCACACGTGGCATCGACGAGATGGCACAAAACGGTATCGTCAATATCTATCCGCTACCGCATATGCCAGTGGTGAAGGATCTGGTGCCTGATCTTACCCGTTTTTATGCTCAGCATGCTTCGGTAGAGCCTTGGCTACAAACGGTTTCGCCCTCTCCTGAAAAGGAATGGCGTCAAAGCCATGAGGACCGTCAAAAGCTTGATGGCCTTTATGAGTGCATTCTATGCGCATGCTGCTCAACCTCTTGCCCCAGCTATTGGTGGAATGGCGATCGTTACCTTGGCCCGGCAGCCTTGCTGCAGGCTTATCGCTGGCTGATCGACAGCCGCGATGAAGCAACGGGCCAGCGGCTTGATGCTTTGGAAGATCCCTTCCGTCTCTATCGCTGTCACACAATTATGAACTGCGCTAACGCTTGCCCTAAAGGTCTTAATCCTGCCAAGGCAATTGCCGAAGTGAAAAAGATGATGGTGGCACGCCAAGTGTAATCCGTCACTTGCTGTGGCGCTTCAAAGGCAATGTCCCTGACTGTTAACTGCAACCTATTGCAGAATATGGCGCATTTTGTTGCAAGAATGCGTCATGTTGCATTGAGTTTCTCTCAGCAGCACAATTTTTCTCCTGCTTTGTTCGCATTCATGGCACAAAGTGCTTGGCTCGCTGGTTTTGAAGAACCGGCGTGTGTTTATGTGGGTGTTGGGCTGCTTGTTATCGCGAGGGATCGATATGGGACTTGACCGCAATCAAGACGTTATTGCATGCACCGTCCGCCCGGTATGGCATCAGCCGCATGCGGTGAAGCTTTTGTTGGCGCTCGCGCCAGCATTGATTTTGGGGGCCTGCGCCGATTCAGGACGTTTTTCATCCAGCCCTTATGGTGGCCCACGTGTGATTTCAGCCCCAGTGGATGACATCATACCGCTCTCCGGCGGCGTACCATCGCCAGAAGTGATTTCCGCACCATTGCCACCTGCAGGTGGCATGACACAAACTATGGATCGGCCATTGCCCGGTACGATGTCGCCGTCAATGGGTGGAATGCCAGGTCAAGATATCAACCTAGCACCTGCTGGCAGCACGCCCCCTGGCCCGGTTGCATCGCTCACACCTCCAAGCACCCCTGCGACGCCCTCCCCCACTGCTACACCATCGCGTACAGCTGTAACGGGAAGCTGGAAAGCAAGTGAAGCTGCAGGCGGAAGCTGCCGGGTAGTGCTTTCAAGCTCACCATCACTCGATCTGTATAAAGCGTCATCCAGCGGCTGTGCATCGCAAGATCTGAAGAGTGTCAACGCATGGGATCTACGCGGCAACGAGGTTTATCTTTATGCACGCGGCAATGTTGTAGCCCGACTGCGCGGTGGAGGCGGTAACTTCAGCGGCGTATTGGCGAAATCCGGCGCCCCTGTAACACTCACTCGATAGCGTGTTCGGCAAAAAGTTTCTCAAAGGAAAAGGCGGCCCGTCAGGACCGCCTTTTTCATATACATCAAGCTCCAAATCATACTAGTTACGTATGGTCAGAACTTTGCAACGCCACGGCGTGCCTTGAATGCCTGAAGCGTATTGCGCAAAAGACAGGCAATGGTCATCGGACCAACGCCGCCTGGAACAGGTGTAATTGCACCAGCAACCGCACGCACTTCTTCAAATGCCACATCGCCAACGAGACGTCCTTTGGTCTCACCTGCTTTCGGCGGCAAACGGTTGATGCCAACATCAATCACCGTTGCACCCGGCTTGATCCAATCGCCGCGCACGAATTCAGGCCGCCCCACAGCCGCCACCACAATATCCGCAGATCGACAAACGGATGGCAGGTCATGCGTGCGTGAGTGTGCGATCGTCACCGTTGCGTTATACTGCAGCAGCAATTGTGCCAATGGCTTGCCAACAATATTCGAGCGCCCGATCACAACAGCAGATAACCCCGATAAATCCGGATGCACCGTTCGAACAAGCAATAGCGAGCCAAGTGGCGTGCAAGCCACAAGCCCAGGCAACCCAATCAGTAACCTGCCTGCATTAACAGGGTGAAATCCATCTACGTCTTTATCAGGATTGATCGCTTCAATCACACGGTTGGAATCAATATGCGCCGGCAGCGGCAGTTGGACCAGAATGCCATCGACGGCATCATCTTCATTGAGCGTCGCAACCAGCGCCAGCAGCTCCGCCTCAGAGACGTCTGCTGGCAAACGATGTTCGAATGAACGCATGCCAACAGCCACTGTTTGCCGGGCCTTGGAACCAACATAAACCTCGCTTGCTGGATCACTGCCAACCAATACGACCGCAAGCCCCGGCTGCAAGCCATCACGCGTGGCAATCGCAGCCACCTCAGTTGCAATGGCGGCCCGAAGATCGTCCGCAATAGCCTTCCCGTCGATGATCGCTGCGCTCATATATTAATCCCTAAATACCACCGTCTTGCGGCCATTGAGAATTACCCGGCCTTCGAGGTGCCATGCAAGAGCACGCGAGAGCACGCGGCGCTCGATATCGCGGCCTTTGCGCACCAGCGCTTCAGGTGTGTCCTGATGTGAAACGCGCTCTACATCCTGCTCGATGATAGGGCCTTCGTCCAGATCGCCAGTGACGTAATGTGCTGTTGCGCCGATTAGCTTCACACCGCGCTCATATGCCTGATGATAGGGCTTCGCGCCCTTGAAACCCGGTAAGAACGAGTGGTGGATGTTGATGCAGCGCCCTGCAAGCCGCGCAGCCAAATCCGCCGACAGGATTTGCATATAACGCGCGAGAATGACCAGATCGACCTCGCGTTCCTCAATAATGCGCAGGAGCTGCGCCTCCTGATCTGCCTTTGTTTCGCGCGTTATCGACAGGTAATCGAATGGAATGCCGTCAAAATCATGATGAACATAAGTCTCTCGCGGATAGTTGGCGGCAATACCCGCGATGGTCATGTTCAATTCACCAATGCGCCAACGATAGAGGATATCAGAAAGGCAATGGTCGAATCGGGATACGAGAACGAGAACACGCAGTGGCTGCGAGACGCTGCGCATGAACCATGTCATATCAAAGGCATTGGCAACGCTCTCAAAGGCACCACGCAAGGCATCGAGATCGCCGCCATTTACAAAGTTGAATCCAATCCGCGCGAAAAAGATGCCGGTTTCGACATCATCATGCTGATGCGCTTCCTGAATATTGGCCCCGCCTTCAAATAAACAGCGCGCCACAGCTGCCACGATTCCCGGACGATTATGACAGGACAGGCTCAAAAAATACTTCTCACCCGACATCAACAACTCCAAAAATCAAAGCCCGCTTTAATATCACAGGACAAAAAACACCATGTCACCCAAGAGGGTCCGCACCATTCTGCGATTTACCCGTTGGAAATCGTGCTTTGCGGTTAGCACTTTTTCATCCGATTCCATAGTCGATTTCGTGATACCGGCCATGCGTGCAACTGGTTGCATTTCGCTGTTGCGACAGGTGAAAATCTACTGCTGAAAGCATGGAACGTTGCACAGTAGATTGTCGTTATACCCCTAAGCACAAGCGGCGCCTCACATCTGCTATTGCATTGAATGCAAATACCCCTGCTTTAATGTGAAACAATAAAATCTATAGACATTCTTTGTAAAATATGGCCCCCTCTCCATTAGAGATCTGGCGCTGCGTGCCGGACCGGAATTTTCAGGAGACGGTAATGTCGAAAGTGACCCGCAGGATTGCAACCTTGACCATCGGCGCTGTATTGGCTGGCGTCGCTACGCTATCCTCAGCCTATGCGGCAGACAAGATCAAGCTTGGCGTAATCGGTGGTGAGGAAGAGGAAATCGCCGAAGTGGTAAAGAAGGTTGCCGCTGGTAAGGGCCTTGATGTCGAGCTCGTAACTTTTGCGGACTATTCTTTACCAAATGAGGCGCTCTCACGCGGCGATCTAGATGCTAACGCTTTCCAGCACAAGCCTTATCTCGACGCGCAGATCGCAGCACGGGGCTACAAGATCACACCGATTGGCTTTACTATCGTGCAGCCCATTGGGTTCTATTCCAAGAAGGTGAAGAAGCTCGATGAGTTGAAGGAAGGCGCTGCAATCGGTATTCCAAACGATCCAAGCAACGGCGCGCGAGCACTTAAACTGCTAGCTGCCAACGGCCTGATCAAGCTCAAGGACCCGACAAAGGCTGACGCATCACCGCTTGATATCGCTGAAAATCCTAAAAATCTTGTCTTCAAGGAACTTGATGCAGCGCTGATCAGCAAGCAGCTTGATGATCTTGATGGTGCGATCATCAACACAACCTATGCACTTGGCGCGGGGCTTAACCCGGTAACGGATGCGATCGTGCAGGAAAGCCGCACTGACAACCCTTATGGCAACTTCATCGCTGTACGCATTGAAGATAAGGACAAGCCTGCGCTGAAAACATTGGTTGAATCTTATCAGTCAAAAGAAGTGGAAGACTTCCTAGCCACGCGCTTCAAGGGCTCGATTCTTCCCGCTTGGTAAGCTGAATTTCAAGGAAACATGATAAAAAAATAAAGCCGGCTCCATTTAGGAACCGGCTTTTATTTTTCTAAGCTAAAAAAGAAATCAAATCTCTTCTTTAGAAGATATTATCTGGCAGATTACTTCTTGCCGAAGCTGATGCCAGCAAACTTGTTATTGAAGCGCGATACGCGGCCAGCGCGATCCAGCAGCTGAGCAGAACCACCGGTCCATGCAGGATGGCTGGTTGGATCGATATCAAGATTCAGCGTTGCGTTCGGCGCGCCATAAGTGGAACGAGTCACGTACTCGGTACCGTTGGTCATGACGACCTTGATGAAATGGTAGTCAGGGTGAATATCGGCCTTCATGGCGCAGTCCTCGAAAAACGTCTCCGTCGGGGCCAACCATGAGTGGGCGACCTTTGACGACTATCGGTGAAAAAGGTGAAGTCGCGACCCTATAGCGCAGGTTTGCAGATGATACAAGCAGACAATTACCGACAAATGCACGTATGCGCCAACAAAGCGACACCTCGTCGCAGTTTATAACGATTGCAGCGAAGATCTTGCGTAAGCTCTTTCGGGCTCCTATAGCCTTCGCATAGATGTTTTAATCAGGTGGAGCCAGCAAGGGTGCTAACCGAAGTGCAGAACGGTGCGATAATGGCAGGCGATTCCCCAGCGCGGGAAAAGGCGTATGCGAACGCGATTCCCAACCAAAAGAGCAAGGGTAATGCTGTTCGCCCCGCACTGGGACCGCTTGCAACGCTGGCCCCCTTTGCATGGCGTTATCGCGGCCATGTTGTCGTTGCGCTTATTGCACTGGTTGTTGCTGCCGGAGCGACGCTGGCATTGCCCCTCGCTGTACGGAGAGTGATCGATTATGGCTTCTCAGGCCTCGATAGCTGGGTCATCAATGCTTACTTCTTGATGCTCATGGGGGTTGTCGGCGTATTGGCGCTTGCGAGCGCAACACGCTACTACTTTGTAACGACACTGGGCGAGCGGGTTGTTGCTGATTTGCGCGCCGATACATTCAAGCACCTTACAACGCTTGATCAAACATTCTACGACACCGCACGCACTGGCGAGCTGACATCCCGGCTTGCTGCAGACACCACGCAAATCAAATCGGCATTTGGCTCCAGTATTTCACAGGCGCTGCGAAATCTGGTGATCTTCATTGGGGCAAGCTCGATGATGGTCGTTACCAGCCCGCGCCTGTCCTCACTAGTGCTTGCTGCGATTCCATTGATCGTGCTTCCGCTGGTGTTTTCCGGACGTGGCGTCCGTAAGCGCTCCCGTGATGCGCAGGATCGACTGGCAGCCGCGAATGCCTATGCCACGGAAGCCATCAGCGCCGTGCGCACCATGCAGGCATTTAACGCCGAAAGCGAAACCGCAGCACGCTTTAAGGATGCTGCTGAAGAAGCATTTTCTGCCGCACGCCTCTCTGCCCGGGCACGCGCACTGCTGACTGCCATTGCGCTTTTTCTGGTTAGCGCCAGTGTGGTTGCCGTGCTGTGGTACGGCGCTCAGGATGTTCTGGCTGGGAATATGACTGGCGGTCGGCTATCGCAGTTTGTGCTTTACGCCGTATTTGCGGCGTCATCCCTTGGTGAACTTAGTCAGGTGTGGGGTGAGATTTCGCAGACTGCCGGAGCTGCCGGACGCTTGAGTGAAATTTTGTCTACGCGTTCAACCGTTGTCACCCCCTCTGCCCCGCAAGCGTTACCTGAACCACCGCTTGCAACGGCAGCATTTGAAGGCGTGTCCTTCAACTACCCTACCCGCAGCGATACGCCTGCGCTTGATAGCTTTACTCTGCGGATAAAGCGGGGTGAGCGTGTTGCGCTGGTCGGTCCATCGGGTGCTGGTAAAAGTACGGTATTGCAGCTACTGCAACGCTTTTATGATCCAGGCCAAGGCCAGGTTCTGATTGATGGCGTGGATGCACGCCATGCTGACCTCGCCAAGTTACGAGAGCGATTCGCAATTGTACCGCAAGATCCCGTAATTTTTGGCGCAACCGTTGCTGACAACATCCGCTACGGCACGCCAGAAGCTGACTTTTCCCGAATAGAAGAGGCAGCGAAGCAGGCAGCTGCACATGATTTCATTGTGGCACTACCGCAAGGGTATGACACCTTGATTGGTGAGCGTGGCGTGACCCTTTCTGGTGGTCAACGTCAACGATTGGCAATTGCCAGGGCAATCTTGCGCGATGCACCAATTCTGTTGCTGGATGAAGCCACCTCAGCGCTCGACGCCGAGAGTGAGCGCCTTGTACAAACTGCTCTCGATCGGCTGATGCAGGGGCGTACCACACTGGTCATTGCCCACCGATTGGCAACGGTGCTCTCCGCTAACCGTATTATTGTAATGGATGGCGGCCGCATTGTCGAAGAGGGCACGCATGAAGACCTTGTCACACAACGCGGCCTCTATGCCCGCCTCGCGCATTTGCAGTTTGGCATGTGATCGTTAAAAGAGGTTCTGGAACCTGATGCCATATCTTTGATAGAAGCTTTCTCATAAATTTCAGCATGATTACCATGGAAAGTACTTCAGCCTTTTGAATTTTGGCAGAAAGGCGATATACCCCCACTTGTAGTCATCGAGCGGCTGCGGCATCCCTTCATGGTTATTGAGGAGAGATGGCGTGATGAATGCGCGAGAAACTGGCATCATGGCGCGATAATAAATCAATCGCGCAAAAGAATTCTGCCCTTTTAAGGGACGAGAAACGGAGATCGGAATCGTGGTTATGGCGGCGCCTCGCGAAGATAGGCCAGTAGCAACTGGCGGGATCGATGCTCTTGTGTCGCTTGTCGCCAGCGATATGGAGCGGGTGAACAGCTTCATCCTGTCGCGAACAGGATCTGATGTCGCGTTGATCCCGGAGGTTGCAAGCCACCTGATTTCCTCGGGCGGTAAGCGGCTGCGGCCTATGCTGACCCTCGCATTTGCGCAGCTGTCCGGCTATTCAGGCGATGGCAACATCAAACTCGCCGCAAGCGTAGAGTTTATGCATACCGCAACTTTGCTGCATGATGATGTCGTTGACGAGAGCGATATGCGCCGCGGCAAACTCGCTGCCCGTATGCTGTGGGGCAACGAGGCAAGCGTGCTGGTTGGCGATTTCCTGCTTGGCCAAGCCTTCAAAATGATGGTGGAGGTGGGCTCACTTGCTGCACTCGACGTGCTGGCGACAGCCGCCAGCGTCATTGCAGAAGGTGAGGTCTGGCAGCTTTCTGCCGCCAAGGATTTATCCACGGGCGAGGAAGCATATCTCAGTGTTGTACAGGCAAAAACCGCAGCACTTTTTGCGGCAGCGGCAGAGGTTGGCCCGATTCTCAGCGGTCTTGATATGCATGAGCGTGAAGCCGCCCGTGCTTATGGCAATGCGCTTGGGATTGCCTTCCAGCTAGTGGATGACGCGCTCGATTACGGAGGCGCAGCGGATCTGTTGGGCAAAAATGTCGGCGATGATTTCCGCGAAGGTAAAATCACGCTTCCGGTCATTTTGGCGCTACATAAAGCAAATGATACAGAGCGCGCCTTCTGGACGCGAACACTAGAGCATGGCGAAATTGCTGACGATGATCTGAATATGGCGATCAAGACGCTGCGCAAGCATGGCACACTTGAGGCAACGCTTGAACGCGCACGCGACTACGGCAACAAAGCCATTGCAGCGCTAGATACCTTTCCCAATGGCCCCATGAAACAGGCGTTGATCGATACCGTCGCGTTCTGCATCGCCCGGGCTTACTAAAGGTCATCCCTAAACCGCACAGGCAGAATTGGACAAACCAGAGTGGGCGACGTGGAACTTTGGACCGTCGGTGTGCTGGCGCTTGTCGGCCTTGTTGCAGGTTTCATCGATGCGATTGCAGGTGGCGGCGGCTTGCTTGCGGTCCCAGCCCTTCTCATAGCCGGACTAGATCCGGTAACAGCGCTTGCCACCAATAAACTTCAAAGCAGTTTCGGTTCATTTTCTGCCGCAACTGCCTATGCACGCGCAAGACTGATTGATTGGCGCGCGGCGCTGCCCATGGCGGGGGCAGCATTTATTGGTGCTATTGCAGGGGCAATGCTCGTCAAGATCATGCCCACATATGTGCTCGCCGCCGTTATGCCTGTGCTGCTGATACTCGTTGCCCTCTATTTTATGGTGTCACCAAGCATTTCCTTTGAGGGCGGCGTCGCGCGCATTTCGCAACGCACCTTCACCTGCACGATTGCGCTCGGTGTAGGCTTTTACGATGGATGCTTTGGGCCGGGAACGGGCTCATTCTTCATGATCGGCTTTGTAACGCTACTGGGCCTATCGATTATGCGCGCAACGGCTCACACCAAACTTCTAAACTTTGCGAGCAATTTCGGTGGGCTACTTTTTTTCACCTTCGCTGGCGGCGTGAATGTCACTATCGGCCTATCGATGGGCATTGGCCAGTACATCGGTGCGCAGCTTGGTGCGCGGGTGGCGATGCGCAATGGCGCACGGATCATCAGACCACTGCTGGTAATCGTGTGCTGTGTGATGGCTGTGCGGCTACTGCTTGATCCTGCAAACCCGTTGCGTGACTTCATCATGCAGGGAATCACGTTTATCACCGGCGCCCTCTGAATACCGCGGGAACGTGAGTAAGCTGCATATTGATAGAGGCTAGGCATAGCCGCATGACAGAGGCTTAACGAATTTAAATGAATAGCTGATAGACGCATAACGAGGCATTGACGGAACGCTGGTTTGGCCCTATAAGCCCAAACTTCACGAGAGTGTCGCCTTGCAGGGTTTTCCTTACGTGGCTTCGCCCGACTCATTTGAAGTTACATAGCCGATTCACATCTAAGCCGATCCCGATTACGCGGTTCCGTTTTCCGTGTAGCCCTGATCGGGACGACAAGAGGACAACATGGCCAATACTGCGTCAGCAAAGAAGGCGGTGCGTAAAATCGCTCTTCGGACTGCCGTCAACAAGTCTCGCAAGAGCCGCATGCGTACGTACGTGCGCAAGGTAGAAGATGCGCTGACCACCGGTGATCACACCGCTGCTCTGGCTGCCTTCCGCCAGGCTGAGCCTGAAATTGTGCGCGCTGCGCAGAAGGGCGTGCTGCACCGCAACACGGCTTCCCGCAAGGTTTCTCGCCTTGCTATCCGCGTGAAGGCACTTCAGGCTTAATTGGCTGAGTGTAAAGACAAAGCGGGAGAGGTTAGGTTTTCTTGACCCATCCTTGCAATATATACAAGCCCGGCCCTCGGCCGGGCTTTTTCTTTGCTTCACAGCATATGGATAATAGCTACCGTCGCTGTATTGCTGAAAAAGAACGCTCATGCGCCATCAAAAAGATAAGCCTCTTATTATATTAAGAATTTTATCAGCAATGAGAAGAATGCAACCTCAGACACAACCGCGAAGCTTCTGATTGTATGGATATCAAAAACACCAGGTAAGCGAGATTCGTTATTACCACTACAAGCGCGAGCATAAGAGCAGCTAATCATGGATCCGAAATAAAGAACAGATTGCAATTTAATCAAACAAAAAACATTTCATAATTTAAATTTATACAGATTGTCTTTCACTTATAATATATTATTTTGTATTTACACATTGAAACAAGTGTTAAATTTTTACTCTAACGTGGTTATAAAATCAATTCGTTGCAGCACTTTTGAAGCGCGATCAGAGTCAAAAAAATATGATTGACTTATCGCGAATCTTTCTAGTGCCAAATATGGCCAGTGAGAAAAGTTCACAACCAGAATCAGCTATTTAAGCAGATTGTGTTGCCCAAATTGACTTGACAATAAAATCTCTAGGCTACGCTTTAAAGCACATCCCAAGCGGAGCAATCGCACAAACAATCTATTGGCAAAACAATCTGTTAGGAGGCAAAGGATCTCCAAGACAGCGAATCTGTGCCAAGAAAGTGAAAAAAGACGCTTCAGGGCGCATCAAAATACGGAAAATGACGAGCGTGTTCAAAAAACATCCAACGGAAAATCACATCGATTCAACAAGACGTTGCACCGCCCAGAGAGAAAAAATATCGCTGATCGAATCGGATAATGGCTCCTTTTGAGAGAATCCTGCAGTTCTGCACAGTTGCGTGCTGCCAGAGAGTTGAAGTAAGGTCCAAATGCCTTCGGGGAAATTTTCTGCTTCTTCTGAAAAAGAAAGATGGCAGTTGAAAGCTGCACTCGTCAGAGAGCAGACAAGACAGACAATTAATGAATGCTTGAGCGCAAAATGATATAGTAATGCGTTAGCTCAAGCATATTGCTCAGGATGTAGAGTATGCATATTTGTGCTTGCGAGGTGGTTATTAGTTCACAGTAAAATATCTGTACTTGCACACACTTATACGCAATAAGTCTTTAGTTCTGCGTATCATCTTTACTCACCATTGGCTGCAGATTCTCATAAGAAAGCTCTCAGGAGCTGGCTTCTGGATCATATTTTCAAAATCGGCACTTGTTGGTTTTGAAGCAGCGGGACGCTCTACCCAATACGAGCCGCGTGCGGACGATCATGGGTGACGATCTCTTTGGAGTGTTTGCGTAAAATGCGTTACGTGCGTTCAGTGCGGGTCTTCGGACGCGCGCACTTGAGCTTTTTGCTCAATTCCTTGAGTGCTTCTCATTCCAGGAATGAGCACACGTAGGGGCCGCGGCAGCTGCCTTGATAACGCTGATAAAAATCAGTTTGTTAGAGCCTAGGGCCTTAACTTGCCATACTTCGGTATTAGCAAGCTCTCGGTCTAATGCTTTGAGTGTAAGAGTTAATTACTGAGGCTTTCGTTGATGCGCTGTAAAAGGCGGTCATAAAAAATAAATGGAGCGGCACGCGGACCTAGCGGTACGGGCGTTCGTTTCAGGGACATTGTGTCCATCGGCATTCGAGACAATCGAAGCCGGCTAAATCAGGGGGCATAATTCTGTCATCTGGCTTCACCCAATTGGGCGAACGTCAAAGGTGACAGGAGGATGCAATAACAAGTAGTCAGAACGGGCGCGCAAAGCGTCAGGTTCATGATTCAAGGCGGAGCGTCGAAACCATGTTTAAAGTTGATGACAGTGCGAAGTACGCCAGCGGCTATCAGGACGGTGAAAATCCGGCCTCCTTCCGCGCCTTGGATGCACTGTCATGCGCTGATAGTGATGCAATACCCGATCCAGAAGCATCCCCGGAGGCAGCTTGGCCACGGGTGAAACGCCGACTGCGCATCGAACTCGGCGAAGATGTGTTTGCAAGCTGGTTTGGTCGACTTGAGCTCGAATCGGTCTCGCGTCAGACTGCATTCATGACGGTGCCAACGCGCTTCCTGAAGAGCTGGATTGAGTCGCATTACGCTGATCGCGTACTCACACTTTATAAAGCTGAGTATCCTGATCTGGCCCGCGTCAGCTTCAGCGTCCGCGATGCCGTTGGCCGCGAGGGTGCCAATCAGGCCGCTGCACAGGCACGTAATGCAGAGGCTCAACGTGCTGCAGCTTCCAGCAGTGCCCCACGAGGGGTGGTGGTTCAACAGCCCGCAACGCGCCCGGCACCAACAGCTACTTTTGTGCAAGAGCCCGCACAAACAAACGATTTGAGCGGTAATTCACTCGATAACCGTCTGACTTTTGAAAGCTTCATTATCGGTAACTCGAACGCGCTTGCCCACGCTGCGGCTGAGCGCGTGGCACGCCACGCAAGTGGCACCGCCCTTTATAATCCGCTCTATCTGCATGCGGGGGTTGGGCTTGGTAAAACCCATTTGCTGCAAGCCATTGCTCACGAAGCGCAAATGCAAGGCAAGCGCATCATCTATTTGACCGCCGATCGTTTTATGTACGGCTTCGTTTCCGCGCTGAAGGCTCAGAACGCATTAGCATTCAAGGAGAAGCTGCGCGGCATTGATTTGCTGATTATTGATGACGTGCAGTTCTTGCAGGGGAAATCAATCCAGCAGGAATTTGGCCACACTATCAATGCGCTTATTGATGCGGGTCGCCAGATCGTTGTCGCTGCAGACCGGCCACCATCAGAACTTGATGCACTGGATGAGCGCGTTTGCTCGCGCCTCGCAGGTGGTCTTGTGGTGGAGGTGAACTCCCTTGATGAAGATCTGCGCGCACGCATTCTTGCATCGCGAATCGATGCTGTGCAGAGCGTAAATCCAACCTTCCAGGTGCCCGCACCTGTGGTGGCATACGTTGCACGTGTTATTGCCACGAACGGGCGTGATCTCGATGGCGCAGTAAACCGCTTGCTTGCTCACACAACCTTGACTGGCACTGCGTTGACGCTTGAAACGGCTGAAGTTGCTATCCGCGACTTGATCCGCACCCGCGAACCGCGCCGGGTCAAGATTGAAGACATTCAGAAGCTCGTAGCAAGCCGCTTCAATGTTTCACGCGCGGATATTCTGTCGGAACGCCGCACCGCCGCCGTGGTGAAGCCACGACAGATTGCAATGTATTTGTCCAAAATTTTAACGTTGCGGTCACTGCCGGAAATTGGTCGCCGGTTTGGCGGTCGCGACCACACCACCGTGCTTCATGCTGTGCGCAAAATCGAAAAAGCAGTTGGTGACGATACGAGTCTGAAAGAAGAAGTCGAGCTGCTTAAGCGTATGCTGCAAGAGTAAGTTTCTTTATTATTGCTCGTGCACCCTATGTTGTGCGCAATATCATACCAGGAAAGCGCATTGTTCGCTCTTTCTCCTCTTGCACTTATGTGCCGTAAACGCCATTGTGCCGTCCCTGCCCGGTCTGATTTCGATCTTATGTAATCGTGACAGTGCAGGGATGTTGTAGCGTTGCAGTTGAATGGAAGTGTCGATGAAGGTCACCGTCGAGCGGGCTGCGCTCCTTAAATCGCTCGGCCATGTCCACCGGGTTGTGGAACGGCGTAATACGATTCCGATTTTGTCCAACGTGCTGTTACGCGCTGAAGGCGGCACTTTACGCCTGCGGGCAACCGATCTTGACCTCGAGGTGACGGAAACACTCGCCGCCGATGTCGCTCTTGCGGGTGCAACCACTGTTCCCGCTTACGTGATCTATGACATCATCCGCAAATTGCCGGACGGTGCCCAGATTTCACTGGAAAGCGCACAAGAAGGTTCGCAGGTTGTCATCCGCGCGGGACGTTCACGCTTTACACTGCAGGCGCTGCCTGAAAGCGATTTCCCGGATCTGGCCGCCGGTGAGTTACCACATACCTTCTCGATTAAGGCTGCAGAACTCAAGAACTTGATCGACAAGACGCAGTTCGCGATTTCGACGGAAGAAACCCGGTATTACCTCAACGGCATCTACTTCCATGCCTTTGAAACGGATGGTACCACGAAACTACGCGCGGTAGCGACTGATGGCCATCGTCTGGCGCGTATCGAAACTGATGCGCCAGCAGGTGCTCATGACATTCCTGGCGTGATTGTGCCGCGCAAGGCTGTAACCGAAATCCATAAGCTCCTCGATGGCGTTGATGGCGAAGTGCAGGTTGAACTGTCAGCAAACAAAATTCGCCTGACCGCCGACACCGTAGTGCTCACTTCCAAGCTCATCGATGGCACGTTCCCTGATTACCAGCGTGTGATTCCCCAAGGCAATGACAAGCGCCTTGTTGTTGATCGGGCTGAGTTCGCGACGGCTGTTGATCGTGTATCAACGATTTCGTCCGAACGTGGGCGCGCCGTGAAGCTCGCACTCACCGAGGGCAAGCTGACGCTCTCCGTTACCAACCCCGATTCGGGCAGTGCGACGGAAGAAATTGAAGTCGAGTACGAATCAGATGCGCTCGAAATCGGCTTTAATGCCCGCTATCTGCTTGATATAGCAGGTCAACTTGATGGCGATACGGCCGTACTTTTGTTGGCTGATCCTGGCTCTCCTACTCTTGTTCAGGATCGCGAGGGCGCAGCTGCCCTTTATGTCCTGATGCCGATGCGTGTCTGAGATCGCGCCCGCGCACCGCCGGGTGACGCGGCTGGCACTCTCAGATTTTCGCAGTTACACAGCGCTCGATCTCGCAACCGATGCGAAGATCGTTGCGCTTGCGGGTGAGAACGGCGCAGGCAAGACCAACCTGCTTGAAGCGCTGTCACTCTTCACCCAAGGTCGTGGTTTGCGTCGTGCACCATATGTTGAAATGGCGTGCGTTAAAGGGAATGGTGGTTTTGCCATCTCATTGACGCTGGATGCTTCCACCGGCGAAACGCGTTTGGGCACAGGGCTTGAACCTGGCTCAACAGCTCGCAAATGTCGCATTGATGGCGCGCCCGCTTCCTCTCCTGCGGCTTTTGCAGAATATCTGCGTGTTGTCTGGCTCACGCCCGCGCTTGACGGCTTGTTCATGGGCGCCGCTGGTGATCGGCGACGCTTTCTCGACCGGCTCGTGCTTGCAATTGATGCCACCCACGGCACCCGCACCAATGCTTATGAACGCGCCCTCACCTCACGCAACCGCGTGCTTGATGAAGCCCCCTCCAATACACGCTGGCTTGATTCCATAGAGCAAGAAGTGGCCGAGTTAGGTGTGGCTGTTGTCGCAGCACGGCTTGAGGCTGTTGGGCGACTGCAAGCGTTGATTGATGCTGGCCATGATGATGCATCTCCCTTTCCAGCGGCAAAAAGTGCGTTAATTGGCACTCTTGAGGACGAACTTGCTGTTTATCCCGCCGTCGAGGTTGAGGATAAATTTCGTCGGCTGCTACACGCTTCGCGCATGCGCGATCGTGCCGCAGGGCGTGCGCTCATTGGCCCGCAGACAAGCGATCTGGCCGTCCGTCACGCCACAAAAGACATTCCCGCAAGTCAATGCTCAACTGGCGAACAGAAAGCGTTGCTCATTGGTCTCATTCTGGCGCATGCCCGTTTGGTAGCCACGATGAGCGGCATTGCACCACTTGTTTTACTTGATGAGGTTGCCGCCCATCTGGACCCGCGTAGGCGTGCAGCCTTGTTTGGCGCACTCGATCAGCTGGGTAGTCAGATTTTTATGACCGGCGCTGACCTTGCATTGTTTGCGGACCTGCCAACCTCTGCGATCACTTGCCTCGTAACCCCTGGACAGGCTATTGCAATAAGCACATGATTTGCGAAGCACTCTGCTTCGCTATTCTCAGGAGCGCCCCTTGCCCGGCATCGACATCGCTGCCCTTGTGATCTTCGCTGGAGCTTTGGCCATAGCCGCAGCTGTTCCCGGCCCCGCAGTTGCGGCGATTGTGGCGCGCGTGCTGGCACGCGGCACACGGGGGCTTGCGCCCTTTATTGTTGGCATCATCTTGAGCGATGTGATCTGGCTTTCACTTGCCGTGCTAGGATTGGCAGTTCTGGCGCAGACATTTCAGGGTGTATTTCTTGCCATTAAATACCTGGGTGCAGCTTACCTGCTGTGGCTCGCATGGCGTTTCTGGACAAGGCCTGTTAGCACCATCTCTGCTGCACCGCTTGAGGTGCGAGAAGGTGGCTTTCCAGCGTTTTTCGGTGGGTTGATGGTTGGCCTCGCCAATCCCAAGGCAATGATGTTCTATCTGGCACTGCTGCCCGGTTTCATTCCATTAAATGCCGTAACGCCTCTGACCTTTGCAGAACTCTCAATCGTCACTTTTGCGGTTCTCGCGGTTGTCTTTTCCGCATATGTCATCGCAGCAGCTCGTGCGCGTCGTCTGTTGACCAGCCCACGTGCATTGGCAGTCGTTAATCGTGCGACAAGCGCAGTGATGGCTGGCGCTGCAGTTGTGGTGGCTACGCGTTCATGATGGCAGCCTCTTCGGCAGCGGTAAAACCCGTCAGCCCAGAACGCGCGCATCGTGCGCGCGCAGTCCTGAAATCGGTATTCGGATATGATGATTTTCGCCCGGGTCAGGACGAAGTCATTGCGGCTGTCCTCAATGGCGAAAACGTATTTGCCGTTATGCCAACCGGTAGCGGAAAATCGATGTGCTATCAGCTGCCAGCTCTTACCGATGAGAAAGGCATGACGCTGGTCATCTCACCGCTGGTTGCCCTGATGCGCGATCAGGTGGGGCAGTTAAAAGCACTCGGCGTTGCTGCGGCTACCATTAACTCAGCTAACAGCGAAGACGAGAATCGCGCAGCGTGGCGCGCCATGCGCACCGGCGCATTGAAGCTGCTCTTCGTCTCCCCAGAAAAACTCGCCAGCGACAATATGGTGGCAGTGCTCCGCGATAGCGGCATTTGCCGTTTGGCTATCGACGAAGCTCATTGCGTTTCGCAATGGGGGCATGATTTCCGGCCCGATTATCGCAACCTCAAACAGGTGCGCGAGCAACTTGGTTCACCACAAACCATTGCGCTAACAGCAACCGCAGATCGCGCGACACGGGCAGATATCGTCCAGCAGCTGTTTCCGCGCCCGCCGCATATCGTGGTGCATAGCTTTGATAGGCCCAACCTTGACCTGCGGTTCGCGGCCAAGGAACGTCCTGTTGCGCAGATTGCCGAATTCGTTCAGTCGCATAAAGGTTCGAGCGGCATTGTCTATACGTCGGCACGCAAACGCACGGAAGATATTGCAGAGAGCCTCTCTCAACGCGGTATCCGCGCCCTCGCCTATCATGCCGGCCTCGACCATACGACACGCAGTCAACGGCAGGATCAGTTCCTGCAGGAGAACGACGTCGTTATGGTAGCGACTGTTGCCTTTGGTATGGGCATCAATAAACCAGACGTGCGGTTTGTAGCGCATGCCGATATGCCCGGCAGCATCGAGGGATATTATCAGGAAATCGGGCGTGCGGGCCGTGATGGTTTACCCGCGTGGACGTTGACGCTGTATGGCGCTTCCGACATGGCGCTACGCCGCCGACAGATCGACGATAAGGACATTGACGACGAGCGCCGCCGCATCGAGCATCAACGCCTCGGTGCAATGATCGAATTGTGCGAAACCGCCACGTGCCGCCGTCAGTCGCTGCTATCATATTTCGGCGAAGGCAGCGAGCCGTGCGGCGGATGCGATCTCTGTCGCGGGGGCGTTAGTCTTTACGATGCAACCATTGATGCGCAAAAGGTGCTCTCAGCCATCGCGCGCACCGGCCAGCGCTTCGGTGCAGGGCATATTGCCGATATTCTTACCGGCACCATCAATGACACCGTTACGCGTCTTGGCCATGATCAGCTGAAAACATTTGGCGTTGGGCGTGAAAAGAGCAAGCGTGCATGGCAGGCAATAATCAGGCAGCTTTTCGCCACTGGCGCAGTCAATGAAACAGGCGAGCAATATAGCGGGTATCGCCTGACGGATAAGGGCGAAAAAATTCTCTTTGGCCGCGAGAGCCTGACATTACGCGCAGTAGCGGAAGAGCCTAAGCGCCGGCGTGAAAGCCCACGCGCCGAGGTGGAAACAGACCTGACAGAAGCAGAAAATGCGCTCTTCCAGCACTTGCGGAGCATCCGCCTTGAGCTGGCACGTGCTGAAAATGTTGCGGCCTACATCGTGTTCCCAGACCGCACACTGATCGATATGGCGCGCCTCAAACCCACAGATCTCTACGCTATGCGCGTCGTTCAAGGCGTGGGTGAGCATAAACTGGAACGCTACGGCCAGACTTTTGCTGATGCCATCGCTGCGTTTTTACGAGAAAAGAACTGAAACGACTGAATAAAAAATCGCTTCAGCTTCATTTGGCTTATGTAACAGCATTTTGCGCGACTTCAATGCTGCGCGGCGCATCATCACGATAAGTGCGTCGGATCCAGCGCCGTGCGGGTTCTTCGATCCCGTAATATCCAAGCGCGGAAATAGCAACGAGAAGCACAAACGCAACGATCGCCAAGATATAATTATTGGCCAAAATAGGCATCGTGCTAACAACTTCGGCATGGTTATACAGCAGGAACAAAATCACCAGCGCTTGGAATGAGTAGAAGCAATAACTGATCTTACCAAGCCACACGAACAAACTGCTGGATAGTAATGCCGCGATAGCACCTTTGCTGTTAGCCAATGAGAAAATTGCAAAAGCGATTACCGGCAATACGACCCAGTTATGGCCCACATAGAGGGGCATCCACTGCCCAGCTATCCCTATATATATAGGCAAGATCGCAATGAGCGCTGCCTGAACAATCACGCCCAGACGATATGCATGGCCTCGACGTATCAGAAGCAACATGCATACGCCGATTAGGAACTCTGGCAACCGAAAAATCGGCATCGAATAGAATATGGCGTTAAAGGGCGCATCGAACAATGCCACAGCAAGCCCCGGAAAAACTGCCAAAAACCAGCATACTGCCGCCGCAATACACAAGCCTTTTGCCGACAATTGTTTTAACTGCGGCAAGAAGAACGGCAGCATCAGGTAGCAGAATGCCTCGACCGAGATAGACCAGCTAGCGCCATTATTCCACAAACTGAAGAATTGTTGAAACCACGCCTGAATTAACAGGATGTTGGCAGTGATCAGTAGCCCTAACTGTCCAATCCCACGCGACAGATCAGCCCACGAGCCATCACCAAAACTGATGCCAATCCACGGCACTGTCACAAGCGCTGCAGCAACATAAATTGGATAGATTCTGGCAAAGCGGTTGGTGAGATAATTCTTCAATGAGCTGCATCCATCGGCATATCGATAAGCAAGCACAAAACCCGACAGCATGAAAAACAAACTCATGCCGATAGCGCCTTGCCCAAGGATATTATTCAGGAACGGGTCATTAGCGAGCGGCCAGCGAATGTGGATGTGAAACAAAAACACATAAAATGCAGCGACAAAGCGCAGTCCAGTCAGTGGTAGAATTTCTTGCTCAATTTTTAACATCAGTCACTCAATCACTGCACTAATCAGCCGTAAAACTGCACTTCGCCGCTTATGGCAGAAGCGCCTGAGAAAGCTTCTTAAACGCCCGCGCTCGATGCGAAAGGCCATCGCCTTGCAAGCGGCCGTGCTTTTCCTCAGATGTCATCTCGCCGAAAGTAGTTTCGTGACCATCTGGACGGAAGATGGGATCGTAGCCAAAGCCATTCGTGCCACGCTCCGGAAACACGAGTGTGCCATACACGCGCCCTTCAAATAATTCCTCATGCCCATCTGGCCATGCAACGACCAGCGCTGACACAAAGTGAGCACGACGATCCGCATCAGACATTGCCCCGCGCACAACAAGCTCGCGCTCGATACGGCTGATGGCAGCCCTGAAATCCTTTTCAGGCCCCGCCCAACGTGCAGAAAAGATGCCTGGTGCGCAGTCAAGCGCTGCAACGCATAAGCCCGAATCATCAGCAAAAGCTGGCAGCCCCGTAGCCTGTGCGGCTGCATGGGCCTTGATCGCAGCGTTTTCAGCGAATGTGGTGCCGGTTTCATCCGGTTCCGGCAGATTGAGCTCGGCCGCCGATACCACTTCGATGTTGAAGGGCGTGAGAAGCTCACGCATCTCCCGCAACTTGCCCGGATTATGCGAAGCGACAACCAGTCGCCCCTCAAGCTTGCGCGCCATTATGCCACCGCCATCTTCTGAAGCTCAACCAGCCGTGATGTACCAGCCTTAGCCATTGCGAGCATTTGTATAAGCTCTGCTTCACTAAACGGCACACCTTCTGCCGTGCCCTGCACCTCAACGATACCGCCAGCGCCTGTCAGCACGAAGTTGGAATCCGTCTCCGCAGCAGAATCCTCCAGGTAATCGAGATCAAGAACTGGCTGGCCCTTGTAGATGCCACAAGAAACTGCCGCGACATGATCTTTCAGCGGCTTGGCCGAGAGCATTGCGCGTGCCTTCATCCATTCAAGGCAATCATGCAACGCCACCCATGCGCCGGTGATCGCAGCTGTACGTGTACCACCATCGGCCTGCAGCACATCGCAATCCACCACGATCTGACGCTCACCAATAGCATGCAAGTCGACAACGGCCCGCAAACTGCGACCGATCAAGCGCTGGATTTCCTGCGTGCGGCCTGAAGGCTTGCCGGATGTCACCTCGCGACGTGTGCGCTCCATCGTGGCGCGAGGCAGCATGGAGTACTCTGCCGTGACCCAACCGCGTCCCTGCCCGCGCAGCCATGGTGGTGCGCGCTCTTCAAGTGAGGCGGTGCACAGTACATGCGTCTCACCGAACTTCACGAGGCACGAGCCCTCAGCATAGCGCGCGACAGCACGTTCCAGCGTAACCTTGCGCATCTCGTCTGAGGCGCGTTTTGATGGGCGAATAACGGTGCTCACGACCTTGTCCTTACATAATGAATTGCTGACCGGCTTGTAGCATCTGATGCGCGTGCGACAAGCCCAATCGCGCTTTGACATGAAAAACACGCGTATTGAGGCAAATCCGGCACGTCTCGCTCTTGCAGCGCAAACCTTCATGGCCATAATCATGTGATGGTGAGAATTTTATGAGTACTCCGTATCATCCATTCAGAAGCCCGGACAGCGCGCGTCTGCTCGCAGATCTCGATGAGCGCTCGCGCGAAATATTCCGGCGGGTTGTTGAAGGATATCTTGCCACCGGGGAGCCGGTTGGTTCGCGCAATCTCGCGCGCATTCTGCCAATCTCCCTGTCATCAGCCTCCATCCGAAATGTTATGTCGGATCTGGAGCGCGAGGGCTTGCTATATGCCCCCCACACCAGTGCGGGGCGCATGCCAACCGAGCGTGGCCTTCGGTTTTTCGTCGATGCCATGTTGGAGATTGGCGACCTCGATGCAGATGAAACGCGCCGTATCGAAGCGCAAGTCGCTGCGGCTGCAACCAACGCCTCACTTGATAATGTATTGTCTGAAGCAACCGCTATGCTTTCCGGCCTTACGCGTGGGGCCGGCGTGGTGGTAACCGGCAAGCAGAACCCGCAGCTGAAACACATTGAGTTTGTGCGCCTCGATCCCACCCATGCGCTCGTAGTGCTGGTGGGCGAGGATGGCGGCGTGGAGAATCGCCTGCTTGATCTACCACCCGGCCTGCCCTCAAGCGCGCTAATCGAAGCTGGCAATTTTCTCAACGCCCGCATTCGCGGCCTCACATTGGGCGAGTTGCGTACGCAAGTAGAAGAACGCCGCTCCAGCATGGAAGAAGAGGTCGATGCCCTCGTGTCCACGCTTATTGATGCAGGACTCGCGGTTAGCGTCGGCCCAAAAGACGGACGTCAGCTCATTGTACGCGGCCAGGCTAATTTGCTTGAGAACCTCAAGGCAACAGAAGACCTTGAGCGCATCCGGCTGCTTTTTGCTGATCTGGAAACGCAGAAGGATGTCATTGATCTGCTATCGCGCGCAGAAGGTGGTGAAGGTGTGCGCATTTTCATCGGTTCGGAAAACAAATTATTTTCGCTTTCCGGTTCTTCAATGATCGCAGCGCCTTTCCGCGATTCTACACAGACAATCCTGGGTGTTGTCGGCGTGATCGGCCCAACACGCCTCAATTACTCACGCATCGTGCCGATGGTAGATTACACCGCCCGCGTGGTGTCACGCATCCTTGAGCGTGGGCGATAAAATCAGCCGCTCTTGCGGCTCACCATCGCCCCGAAATGCCCAATATAACGCGGATTGATTGCTTTAACCGGCAGCATGACAAGCACATCCGTGGTGCCGAATTGCCGATCGATCACAGCACCTTCGCCAATCGAACCACCTAGACGCAGATAGCCTTTGATCAATGGCGGCAAGCTGTGCAACGCTGCTTTAGCATCGATGGAATCTTTACTCATAAGACCCATTCCCACAAAACGATCCGGTAGCGCCTTGACGTTCCACTCTTCCGGAGAGCGCGCAAAGTGATGCAGGAAGCTGAGCGGCAGCGCCATTGCGGCCGGATCAGTGCCCTCAAGGCTTGCACAGCCGAACATCACATCAATGCGGTGATGTTGCACATAAGTCCAGATGCCTTGCCAAAGCAGCTCAACTGTCCGCTTGTTACGGTATGGCTTCAGCACACATGAACGGCCAAGCTCAAGAAATCGCAGATTCGGATTCGCCTGGATCAGCGGCTTAACATCAAATTCGCTGGCAGTATAAAAGCCGAAGAACCTATCTGCCACCTCCTGCCGGAGCAAGCGGTAGGTGCCGACAACCTTGGGCTTGTACGCACGAAAAGCTTTGCGCGGTCCATCGTGATCAAGCACCAGCAAGTGATCGCAGATGGCATCGAAATGATCCATATCGCGCTGCGCCAGTCGGCAAGCCGCATTGGGCACTGCTGACATTTCATTATAGAACACGCGATAGCGTAAACGCTGAGCCTGACGAACCTCACGCTTGGTGGTCGCGAGTCGCACTTCGAGTGAACCGATGCGCCCCAGAACAGGATCGAGGCCACTTGTATCGAGCGACTCACCTTTCGAAGCTGCACCAAAACGGCTGTTCTGCACCCATCCCCACGCTTTCGGATTGGCCCATGCACTGGGTTGCAAAAAAGCTGGCACACGGCCAGCGGGTTGAATCGCGGTGGCGACATCGGGCATCCTGCCCTTTTTGTGTAATGGATAGTTTGTCATCCTGCCCCTCACCGCGCCGTTTGAACCAACCAATTGTGCTCGCCCATGGCCCTTAGCGTCAATCGCGGTTAATATGAACCCGCTTTAGTAATTTGATACGGTATTAAACTTGTCTGCATAAACCTGCAGCAGATATTTGACTTGATACCATGAAATCAGGGCATTAGGGACTCGAACCGCCTCTTCCCCTCATAAAAAGCATAGGCATTAGACAGTTCGATGACAATGGTAACGCCAATTCAATTGCCATGCATGATAGTGCACATGATTCGACAGCCTCCGAACCCATGATTATCAGCCCCTCATCGTTGCCAATTGAAGCTGTTCTCGCACCATTGCAGGATGCACTTGCGCGCACCCCAAACGCTGTGCTCGTCGCGCCTCCGGGAGCAGGCAAAACCACACGCGTGCCATTAGCGCTTCTGGATGCAGAATGGGGCAATGGCGGCAAGATCATTATGCTTGAACCACGCCGCCTTGCAGCCCAGGGCGCAGCTCAACGCATGGCAGAAATCCTAAAAGAAGAAGTGGGTGAGACTGTCGGCCTACGTGTTCGGCTTGGGTCGAAAATCAGTGCACGCACCCGCATCGAGGTCGTCACAGAGGGCGTATTCGCCCGCATGATCCTTGATGATCCAGAGTTGACTGGCATTGCTGCTGTGATCTTCGATGAGTTTCACGAACGCTCCCTTGATGCTGATTTCGGTCTTGCCCTTGCCCTCGACGCACAGGCCGGATTGCGCGAGGATTTGCGTATTCTCGTGATGTCAGCAACTCTCGACGGCGCCCGTGTTGCAACATTACTCGCCAATGAGGAAAAACCAGCGCCCGTGATTGAAGCGCAAGGCCGCGCCTTCCCGGTCGAAACGCGGTACATAGGCCGCGACCCAAGCAAGCGTTTGGAAGAAGATGTCGTTGCAGCCATTCGCACGGCACTTAAGGACGAAACAGGCTCAATTCTCGTGTTCCTGCCCGGACAAGGAGAAATTCGACGCACCGAAACGCTCTTACGCGAGCGGCTCACAGCAACTGCTGCCAGTGGGCAAGCTGTGGATATCGCGCCGCTTTATGGCCAACTGGACCGCGCAGCACAAAACCTCGCAATTTTGCCAAGCCCTCCAGGGCAGCGTAAAATTGTGCTTGCCACCACAATTGCTGAAACATCACTAACGATTGAAGGTGTGCGGGTTGTTATCGATGCGGGCCTTACGCGTGTTCCCCGCTTCGAGCCCGACATCGGTATCACGCGCCTTGAAACCGTGCGTACCTCACGCGCGGCTTCCGACCAGCGCCGTGGCCGCGCAGGACGCACTGAGCCCGGCGTGTGCTTGCGTTTATGGGAGGAAGCGGCAAACGGCGCATTAGCGCCTTTCTCAACGCCGGAAATTCTCTCCGCTGATCTCGCTCCAATGCTTTTGGACTGCGCAGCCTGGGGCGTGGATGATCCCGCAAAACTATCCTTTCTAGATTCCCCGCCAGCTGCAGCCATCATAGAGGCGCGCCGCCTATTGCAATCTATCAATGCGCTTGATGCCAACAATCGCATCACAGAACTAGGCTCTGCACTGCAAGCGCTACCCTTGCCGCCACGTCTCGCTCGGATGATTGTGGAAGCGCGCCGTACCGGTGATAGTGCTCGCGCGGCGGAAATCGCAGCCGTTCTTGTTGAGCGCGGCCTTGGCGGCAATGCGATTGATTTGAGTGAGCGTATCACTCAGTTCCGCCGTGATCGTTCATCCCGTGCCAATGACATGCGGCGCCTGGCACGAAACTGGGGTGGACCAAACGGCACACGCGAAGAGCCAATAGGCCCCTTGCTCGCACTCGCATTTCCGGATCGCATTGCCAAAGCACGCGGCCGGGATGGCGCTTACATTCTCGCCAATGGTCGCGGTGCAAGGCTTGATCCCAGCGATCGGCTGGCCCGCGAGCCTTTCCTTGCAGTAGCCGAAATTGTCGGCTCCGCCGCTTCAGCCCGCATTGTTTCTGCCGCAGCAATTACGCTGGAAGAAATTGAACGGGGCGCGGGATCGCGCATTACAGAAGCAACGGAAACCATCTTCGACAATAGCGCCAAAGCTTTGCGCAGCCGATATATCCGCCGGCTAGGTGCCATTGTTCTGGAGCAACGCCCCTTACCTACTCCCACAGACGATAATTCTGCCCGCGCCCTTGCCCAGGGTATCGCTTCACTTGGTATTGTAAATCTGCCGTGGAGCAAAGCACTTACCCAATGGCGCACGCGTGTGATGTTCCTGCGTGAAGCCGACAGCGAGAGTGCACTCTGGCCAGATCTTTCAGATGAAGCCCTGATATCCGCAATTGAAACGTGGCTGGCACCTTATCTAACAGGTTATACATCACTAGCGGATATCAGTGCTGACATCCTCGATACCGCTCTTAAAGCAATGTTGCCTTGGGATACCCAACAAACATTAGAACGTGATGCACCAACTCATTTCACCGCACCTACAGGCTCTCGCATCCCTGTGGATTACTCTGGGGACAATCCCTCTATCGCCGTGCGCGTACAGGAACTGTTTGGCCTCAGCGAGCACCCCACCCTGGCACATGGGCGTATAGCACTAACCTTGGAACTTCTATCGCCAGCGCATCGGCCAATTCAGATTACGCGTGACCTCCCCGGCTTTTGGCAGGGTTCATGGGCCGGCGTGAGGGCAGATATGCGCGGCCGGTATCCCAAGCACGTTTGGCCTGAAGAGCCCGCAAAGGCAGTTGCGACAGCACGCGCAAAACCACGCGGAACCTAGAGCTGTTTGCATTCTGTTGCCGGTCAACTTTAATGCAGGTGGCCGGACGATATAAAAATTAAAATGTAGCGCTGATCCATCAAAACCGCACTGTAGAGCAGCTATCTTCAACTTCCCGCATAATTTTAATCACAACATGCCAAATAAAAAACCGCCCGCAACTATCAAGTTGCGGGCGGTTTTTTACTGTTTCAACTGATCAGCTATGGGCGATCAGATATCGGGCTGAGGCTCCGAGAGCGACGGCACCGCTTCAAAGACCGCTGGCTCCGCCACCGTGCGCGCAGCTGCCTTTGCAGCAATGCTGCTTTCTTGTGCGCGCTGGCCAAGGATGAGCTCATCGCGACGGGTTGCGATTTCGCGCAACTTCGTAGCGATGGCACCCGTACCAGCCGGGATCAGACTGCCGACGATGACATTTTCCTTAAGGCCTTCCAGCGTGTCCGATTTGCCGTTGACAGCAGCTTCGGTAAGCACTCGGGTAGTCTCTTGGAACGATGCCGCCGAGATGAACGACTTCGTCTGCAAGCTCGCCTTGGTGATACCAAGAAGTACTGGCGTACCCTCAGCAGGCTTCTTGTTCTCGGCAATGAGCCTTTCGTTCACATCGCGGAAATCGGTGCGATCGACTTGCTCACCCTGCAGGAACTCGGAATCGCCTGGTTCGGTGATATCAATTTTCTGCAGCATCTGGCGAACAATCACCTCGATGTGCTTATCGTTGATATGCACGCCTTGCAGGCGGTAGACTTCCTGGATCTCGTTCACGAGATAGGCAGCCAACTCTTCCACACCCTTAATGGCAAGGATGTCGTGCGGCGCAGGGTTGCCGTCAACAATGAAGTCACCAACCTCGATGACGTCGCCATCCTGCAGATGGATGTGCTTACCCTTCGGGATCAGGTACTCAACTGCTTCCGATCCGTCATGCGGCGTCAGTGTCAAGCGGCGCTTGTTCTTGTAATCGCGACCAAACTGGATCGTACCCGACTTCTCGGCGATGATCGCAGCATCCTTCGGACGACGTGCTTCGAACAACTCAGCAACGCGTGGCAGACCACCCGTGATATCGCGCGTTTTGGCGCTTTCCAGCGGAATACGCGCGAGCGCGTCACCTGCCTTGACCTTCGTGCCTGGATCAACAGCAATAATGCCGTCGACTGGCAGGAGGTAGCGTGCTTCACCGCCGCGGGCCAGCTTGGCAATCTTGCCGTCTGGTCCAAGGATGACGATAGCTGGACGCAAATCAGCCGTACGGGCTGAACCACGCCAGTCAATCACAACACGCTTAGCGATACCAGTTGCCTCATCGATGCTTTCAGACATCGACATATTTTCGAGCAGATCTTCGAACGCAATCGTACCATCAATCTCAGTCAGCACAGGGCGGGTATAGGGATCCCATTCCGCCACACGCTGACCACGCTTGATCTGATCACCATCATCAACCTTCAGACGCGAGCCGTACTGCACACGGTGCACAGCGCGCTCCTTGCCATCCGGTCCAAGGATCATAACACCAACGTTACGGCCCATAACAACGAGATCGCCATCAGAGTTGCGAGCCACGTTGCGGTTACGCAACTTGATCTCACCCTCGAAGTTCGTCTCCAGGAATGACTGGTCAGCAATTGTTGCCGCACCACCAATATGGAAGGTACGCATTGTCAGCTGCGTACCTGGTTCACCGATAGACTGAGCAGCGATAACACCGACAGCTTCACCGTGGTTAACAGGCGTACCACGTGCCAGGTCACGACCATAACAGGTAGCGCAAACGCCATTGCGTGACGCACAGGTCAGCACTGAACGAATCTTCACCTGCTGGATACCCGCAGCGTTAATCGCCGCAATATCCTTCTCCTCGATCATCACGCCCATTGGCACGATAACGTTGCCCGCTGGATCGATCAGATCCTCACCAGCTGTACGGCCCAGAATACGCGAAGCAAGTGTTGCCACGATCTGACCCGCATCAACGATAGCACGCATCGAAATGCCACGGTCGGAACCGCAATCTGTTTCACGGATTACAGCATCCTGAGCCACATCGACAAGACGACGTGTCAGGTAACCAGAGTTAGCGGTCTTCAACGCGGTATCAGCAAGACCCTTACGAGCACCGTGAGTGGAGTTGAAGTACTCAAGAACATCAAGACCTTCCTTGAAGTTCGAGATAATTGGACTTTCAATGATCTCACCCGACGGCTTCGCCATCAGACCACGCATTGCGGCAAGCTGCTTCATCTGCGCAGGCGAACCACGAGCACCGGAGTGCGCCATCATATAGATCGAGTTTACTGGCTTGTCGCGACCGTTTTCATCTTTTTGAACGGTAGAAATACGCGCCATCATTTCGCCAGCAAGCTTGTCCGAGCACTTCGCCCAGGCATCGACAACCTTATTATATTTTTCACCCTGGGTAATCAGACCATCATTGTACTGCTGCTCATAGTCCTTCACCAGAACGCGGGTATGATCAACGATCTCCCACTTGTTTTCCGGGATAACCATGTCGTCCTTGCCGAACGAGATGCCTGCCTTAAACGCGTGATAGAAACCCAGTGACATAATGCGATCGCAGAAAATCACTGATTCCTTCTGTCCGCAGTTACGGTAGACGGCATCAATCATTCCCGAGATTTCTTTCTTGGTCATCAGTTTATTGACGACATCGAAAGTGATTTTCGGATGCTTGGGCAGCAGACGTGAAAGAAACACGCGACCAGGCGTGGTCTCGTAGATTTTCGATATGCTCGCACCATTCTCATCAACCCCGATCCAACGATAACGGATCTTGGTATGATAAGTGATAACACCTGCATTAAGCGCGTGCTCGATCTCATCCTGATCCGCATAGGCCTTACCCTGACCTGGCTCGCCATCCGCCAGAATCGAAAGGTAGTAAAGCCCCAACACCATATCCTGCGATGGCACAATAATCGGCTGACCATTTGCAGGATGCAGAATGTTGTTCGTCGACATCATCAACACACGTGCTTCCAACTGCGCTTCAAGCGACAGAGGAACGTGCACAGCCATCTGGTCACCGTCGAAGTCGGCGTTAAAAGCCGAGCAAACAAGCGGATGCAACTGGATGGCCTTGCCTTCAATCAACACAGGCTCAAACGCCTGAATGCCTAGACGGTGCAATGTTGGCGCGCGGTTAAGCATCACGGGATGCTCACGGATAACCTCATCGAGGATATCCCAAACTTCCGGTTTTTCCTTCTCAACAAGCTTCTTGGCCTGTTTAACGGTTGCAGACAGTCCCTTGGCATCGAGCCGTGCATAGATGAACGGCTTGAACAGCTCAAGCGCCATCTTCTTCGGCAAGCCGCACTGATGCAGCTTCATTTCAGGACCGACCACGATCACCGAACGACCAGAATAGTCGACTCGCTTACCGAGAAGGTTTTGACGGAAGCGCCCCTGCTTACCCTTCAGCATATCCGCAAGCGACTTAAGCGGACGCTTGTTGGCACCTGTGATAACGCGACCGCGCCGACCGTTATCGAACAATGCATCAACCGATTCCTGAAGCATACGCTTCTCGTTACGGATAATAATATCCGGCGCACGTAGCTCAATGAGGCGCTTGAGGCGGTTGTTACGGTTGATAACACGACGATAAAGGTCGTTCAGATCAGACGTCGCAAAGCGACCGCCATCCAACGGCACGAGTGGACGCAGGTCCGGTGGAATGACGGGCACAACCGTCATGATCATCCACTCTGGCTTGTTGCCAGATAGTTGGAACGCCTCAATGATTTTGAGACGCTTCATCAACCTCTTAGGCTTCAGCTCGGACGTGGTTGTAGCAATCTCTTCCTTGATTTCAATAGCAGTTTTTTCAAGGTCAAGAGCGCGCAGAATTTCACGGATTGCTTCAGCGCCAATCTGAGCGGTAAAGCTATCATCGCCATATTCTTCTTGCGCACGCATAAACTCCTCTTCGGTCAACAGCTGATGCATCTTGAGAGGCGTCAGGCCGGGCTCAAGCACAACATATGACTCGAAATAAAGAATACGCTCAAGATCCTTCAGCGTCATATCGAGCAACAGACCGATACGCGACGGAAGAGACTTTAGGAACCAGATATGGGCAACAGGGGCAGCCAGCTCGATGTGACCCATGCGTTCACGCCGAACGCGCGCAAGCGTGACCTCGACCCCACACTTCTCACAGATAACGCCCTTATATTTCATACGCTTGTACTTACCGCACAAGCACTCATAGTCCTTAATAGGACCGAAGATGCGGGCGCAGAACAAGCCGTCACGCTCAGGTTTGAACGTGCGGTAGTTAATGGTCTCCGGCTTTTTGATCTCACCGTAGGACCATGACAGAATCTTTTCAGGGCTCGCGATCGAGATCTTGATCTGATCGAAAGTCTGCGCGGGAGCCTGAGTATTGAAGAGATTCATCACCTCTTGATTCATCGCCGTCTCCTCAAGTCTGCGTGACCCCCATTCCCTCGGGTAGGTCCCGCCGGCATCAGCCCTGCCGCCTGCAGCGCGATGCCTGAAAATCCAAATACACCAGCGACACCCGGCCATTTTATGGCCGGATGCCGCCTTGATCTTTAAAGTCGCCGATCAGCGCAGATGCGCCAGCCGATCACTCAGCTGCCTCTGCTGGAAAATCGTCTTCAGGCGCGTGCTTGGAGGACAGTAGCTCCACATTCAGCCCCAGAGACCGCATTTCCTTCACAAGCACGTTAAAGCTTTCGGGCACGCCAGACTCGAACGTATCGTCGCCACGTACGATTGCCTCATACACCTTCGTACGGCCAGCTACGTCATCCGACTTCACTGTCAGCATTTCCTGCAGGGTGTACGCTGCGCCATAAGCTTCAAGCGCCCACACCTCCATTTCACCAAAGCGCTGGCCACCGAACTGCGCCTTACCACCCAACGGTTGCTGGGTTACAAGCGAGTATGGACCAATTGAACGAGCGTGGATTTTGTCGTCAACAAGGTGGTGCAACTTGAGCATATAAATAATGCCCATCGTTACCTTGCGATCAAACTCTTCACCCGTACGTCCATCATAGAGCGTTGACTGACCAGAGGTATCAAGTCCAGCTTCTTCAAGCATACGCTCGATGTCGCTTTCCTTTGCACCGTCAAACACAGGCGTTGCAATCGGCACACCACGGCGAAGACTTTCACCCAGTTCAACAAGGTCCTCAGGCAACACATCATCAGATACGGCATTCTCACCGTATACTTCATTTAGCGCCTGCTTGAGCGGTGCAAGTTCATGAGCACGCCGGTAAGCATCAACTGCCCGACCGATCTGTTGACCGATGTTGGCACATGCCCAGCCCATATGAGTCTCAAGGATTTGCCCAACGTTCATGCGGCTAGGCACACCTAATGGATTGAGCACGATATCGGCATGCGTACCATCAGCAAGGAACGGCATGTCTTCGATCGGAACGATACGCGACACAACACCCTTGTTACCATGACGGCCAGCCATCTTATCACCAGGCTGAATTTTGCGCTTCACAGCAACGAAGACTTTGACCATCTTCATCACGCCTGGCGGCAATTCATCACCACGCTGAAGCTTTTCAACCTTATCAAGGAAACGCTGTTCCAGGCGCTTCTTGGATTCGTCGTATTGCTTGCGCATGGCTTCAAGCTCAGCCGTCACCGCATCATCAGCAACAGCAAACTGCCACCACTGCGAACGCGGCACGTCAGCTAGCACCTGCCGGTCAAGATGCGTGTCTTTCTTAAAGCCTTTCGGGCCCGCAATCGCCGTTTGACCAACAAGCACGTCCACAAGACGCGCATATGCATTGCGATCAAGAATCGCCTGCTCGTCATCACGGTCCTTTGCAAGACGCTCAATCTCTTCGCGTTCGATCGCCTGAGCGCGCTCGTCTTTATCAATGCCATGACGATTGAACACACGCACTTCAACAATCGTTCCAGTAACGCCAGGCGGCACACGCAACGATGTATCACGAACGTCAGATGCCTTTTCACCGAAGATAGCTCGTAAAAGCTTCTCTTCCGGTGTCATGGGACTTTCGCCCTTTGGCGTAATCTTGCCAACGAGAATATCGCCAGCCTGCACTTCAGCACCGATGTAAACGATACCTGCCTCATCAAGATTCTTGAGAGCCTCTTCCGATACATTCGGGATATCGCGTGTTATTTCCTCAGGGCCAAGCTTCGTATCACGCGCAGCGACTTCAAACTCCTCGATGTGGATCGAAGTGAACACGTCTTCTTTCACGATGCGCTCAGACAGTAGAATAGAGTCTTCGTAGTTGTAACCATTCCATGGCATAAACGCGACAAGCACGTTGCGACCAAGCGCCAACTCACCAAACTCAGTCGATGGACCATCCGCAACAATTTCGCCCTTTGCAACGAAATCACCAACCTTCACAAGTGGGCGCTGATTAATGCAAGTTGACTGGTTTGAACGTTGGAACTTCATCAAACGATAGATATCGACACCCGACTTTGTTGGATCGAGATCTTCTGTCGCACGAATAACGATACGTGTGGCATCCACCTGATCGACGATACCCGTGCGCCGTGCCGCTATGGCTGCACCAGAATCTCGTGCAACAACGGCTTCCATGCCCGTACCAACGAATGGCGCATCTGCCTTCACAAGCGGAACAGCCTGACGTTGCATGTTCGAGCCCATCAGGGCGCGGTTAGCGTCATCATTCTCAAGGAACGGAATAAGCGCCGCCGCAACAGAGACAAGCTGCTTAGGCGAAACGTCCATATAATCGACGCGTTCGGGTGGCACCACAACCACATCACCGGCCTGCCGACAAACAACGAGATCTTCGATCAATTGGCCATCGGCATCAATTTCCGCATTGGCCTGCGCCACTGCGTACTTCATTTCCTCGGTAGCCGAGAGGTAATTTACCTCATTGGTTACCTTACCATTATTTACCTTCCGATAAGGCGCCTCAATAAAGCCGTACTTATTCACGCGCGCAAAAGTTGCGAGCGAGTTGATGAGGCCAATATTCGGACCTTCCGGTGTCTCAATTGGGCAGATTCGACCATAATGCGTGGGATGCACGTCACGAACTTCAAAACCTGCACGTTCGCGGGTCAGACCGCCAGGTCCAAGTGCCGAGAGTCGACGCTTATGCGTGACTTCGGAAAGTGGATTGGTCTGGTCCATAAACTGCGAAAGCTGTGAGGAGCCAAAGAACTCACGTACCGCCGCAGCAGCAGGCTTAGCATTAATCAGATCCTGCGGCATTACTGTATCGATATCGACGGATGACATGCGCTCCTTGATGGCGCGCTCCATACGCAAGAGACCCAAACGATACTGGTTCTCCATCAATTCGCCAACCGAACGCACACGACGGTTACCGAGATGGTCGATATCATCAATCTCACCGCGACCGTCACGGAGACCGACTAACGCCTTCACAACAGCCAGCATATCCTCACGACGGAGCGTACGCGTTGTGTCCGGCGCATCCAGATCAAGACGCATATTCATCTTGACACGGCCAACGGCCGAGAGATCATAACGTTCAGCATCAAAGAACAGCGAATGGAACATAGCCTCTGCCGTGTCCAGCGTAGGCGGTTCGCCAGGACGCATCACGCGATAAATATCAAACAGAGCCGTGTCACGTGAAGTATTCTTGTCTAGCGCAAGTGTATTACGGATGTAGGGGCCAATATTGACGTGGTTAATGTCAAGAACAGGAATCTCATGCACACCGGCTTCGGTGAGCTCCAGCAGCACCTTCTCGGTGATCTCATCGCCTGCCTCGGCATAGATTTCACCTGTTTCCAGATTAACAAGATCTTCGCCAATGTATTGACCAAAAAGATCTTCGTCTGCTGCACGCAGGGATTTAACACCAGATTCTACCAATTGGCGCGCTGCACGCACCGTAAGCTTCTTACCTGCTTCCAGCACAACTTCACCGGAATCAGCATCGATTACATCGACCGTAGCCTTGAAACCTTTGAAACGGCTTGGATCAAAAGGCATACGCCAACCAAGCTCGTCCTTGGTGTAAGACAGCTTATCATAGAAAGTATTGAGGATTTCCTCACTGTCTAAGCCAAGCGAGTACAGAAGTGTCGTGACAGGCAGTTTACGGCGGCGATCAATACGCGCGTATACGATATCCTTAGCGTCAAACTCGATATCGAGCCAAGAACCACGATAAGGAATGATACGTGCTGCAAACAAAATTTTGCCAGATGAGTGCGTCTTACCGCGATCATGGTCAAAAAACACGCCTGGTGAACGATGCATTTGCGAAACGATCACACGCTCGGTGCCGTTCACAATGAAGGTGCCATTGTCAGTCATGAGCGGCATATCGCCCATGTAGACATCCTGCTCTTTAATATCCTTCACAGAACGTGCGCCGGTATCTTCGTCCACATCAAACACAATCAGACGCAGCGTCACCTTAAGCGGTGCGGAATATGTCATGCCACGCTGGCGGCACTCGTCCACATCATACTTTGGAGGCTCAAACGTATATTTCACGAACTCGAGCAGCGACGTGCTGGAAAAGTCCGAAATCGGGAATACCGATTTGAAAACGGACTGCAGACCTTCATCAGGCCGCCCGCCTTCGGGCTCATCGATCAACAGAAACTGGTCATAGGACGCCTTCTGAACCTCAATGAGGTTCGGCATCTCGGCAACTTCCCGGATTTTGCCAAAGAACTTGCGGATACGCTTCCGGCTTGTGATCGTCTGGGCCATGTGGACTCTTGCTCCTCAACGCACGCCTGACCAGGCGGTCCTCACTTGTGCCGGTCCCCGCTTATGCGAGGGGCGTCCTTTGAGAAGGCCGCCTGGTCAGCCGGGCCGCTTTCCCGCGGCAGGGTCAATGAACGGTTCCGCCGTTCACGGCCGAAAAGTGCTCTCATCACGATGACAGCCCTTCGGACGACGACGCGGCCCCGGGAGAAACTCCCCCGGAACCGCAAGGTCTCTAAGTTCGAATAACGGTATCTCTTCGCAAGACTTCATCAAGCCTATATCAATGGCCGATATTATTGGCCTGAACCGAATTGACGGTCCGCAGAATAAAACACCGCATCTGGTGAGCCAATCTAAGCCCACCGCATTCGAATATCTTACTTAAGTTCGATCTTCGCGCCGACCTTCTCAAGCTGCTCTTTCAGCTTGTTGGCCTCATCCTTCGTCACGCCTTCCTTGAGAGGCTTAGGAGCGCCCTCAACGAGGTCCTTTGCTTCCTTCAGGCCGAGACCGGTGATTGCACGGACTTCCTTAATGACTTCGATCTTCTTGTCGCCAGCCGAAGCCAGAACAACCGTAAATTCGGTCTGCTCTTCAGCAGCAGCCGCTGCGCCAGCGCCAGGAGCTGCAGCAACAGCAACAGCCGCAGCAGCAGAAACGCCCCACTTTTCTTCGAGAAGCTTTGCAAGCTCAGCAGCCTCAAGCACGGTCAGGCTCGACAGTTCGTCGACAAGCTTGGTCAAATCAGCCATGATAAAATTTCCTGTATCGGTTCGTCAGTTATATAGGGTAATCGGCCTTAAGCCGCATCTCGATTGGCATAAGCTCCAAAAACGCGAGCCACCTTGGCGGCAGGCGCGTTGACAACTTGAGCGATCTTCGTCGCAGGAGCCTGAACAAGGCCCACGAGCTTGGCGCGCAATTCGTCGAGTGACGGCAGCGCAGCAAGCGCCTTCACACCGTCCACATTCAGAGCGGTTGAACCCGACGCGCCACCTAGAATGACAAGCTTGTCATTCGTCTTGGCGAAGTCGGCAACAACCTTAGCCGCTGCAATCGGGTCGCTGGAATAAGCCAGCAGCGTTGGCCCCTGAAGAAGAGGCGCGATCCCGGCAACGTCAGTGCCTTCGAGAGCGATTTTGGCGATACGGTTCTTAGCGACCTGCACGCTGGCACCGGCCTGCTTGGCATCCTTGCGGAGCTTCTGCAGTTCGGCAACCCTCAGGCCGGCATAATGAGCAACAACGATAACGCCGGAGGTGTTAAACACCTCACCTAGCATCGTTGCAAGCTCGGCTTTTGCCGTTCTATCCACGGGGCTCTCTCCAATAAACGGGTCAGCAAAAGCCTTCCCGCCAGCTACACATGCCACTCTTGCGATGCCGATACCCAAAAGCCCGACACCGAAGAACGGCGCTTGCGAGCCCTGTCCCCGAACCACGACATATGCCGCAGATCGGATGCGAAGGTACGAACCGATTCCACTTCCACTAGAAAAACCTAGCGTCTACTGACATCAGCCTTACCCGTCTATGCAGGCCTCTTGGCGAAATTAGACCAAACGATAAACGCTCGGCACCTGCAGTCTTGGACAGGACACCGACAGCCCCCGGACGCCTAAAAGCGCATCCAAAGCCTGTCGTCCTACCGATCTATGATCGGAATTCTAAACACATTTGACCCAGCTCGCTGAATCAATGAGTTCATGTATCCCTCTCGCGTTTAAAACGCAAGAAGGTTAAAGGTGGCATTTGTCGTTTTTTATCTACATCACTATTTTTTGTTGCAGATTCCAAATGCCACCCTCATATTTCATGAATTATGCCGTAACAAGAACCGATGCTGGCTCAACCTTAACACCAGGCCCCATCGTCGACGATATCGCAATGCGCTGGATATAGGTGCCCTTGGAACCTGATGGCTTAGCCTTGGCAACTGAATCAGCAAAAGCCCGGATATTCTCGATCAGCTTCTGCTCATCAAACGAGACCTTGCCAATGCCAGCATGGATAATACCAGCCTTCTCGACGCGAAATTCAACAGCACCGCCCTTAGCAGCCTCAACTGCAGCAGCGACATCCATTGTCACGGTTCCGACCTTGGGATTAGGCATCAGACCACGGGGGCCAAGCACCTTACCAAGACGGCCAACCAGCGGCATCATGTCAGGCGTTGCAATGCAACGGTCAAAATTGATGTTGCCGCCCTGAATCTGCTCCAAGAGATCCTCAGCGCCCACAACATCAGCGCCAGCCTTCTTCGCCTCATCAGCCTTCGGGCCACGCGCGAAAACAGCCACGCGCACCGTACGGCCAGAGCCGTTAGGGAGCTGGCAAACGCCACGGACCATCTGGTCAGCATGACGAGGGTCAACACCAAGGTTCATAGCGATTTCGACAGTTTCGTCGAACTTTGCTGTTGCACGTTCCTTGATCGCCTTAACGGCTGCATCAAGCGTGTAAAGCTTCTTGCGGTCGATGCCTTCGCGAGAGGCGACGACGCGTTTTCCAACATGTGCCATTCGTGCCCCCTTAGCCTACAACCTCGATGCCCATAGAACGAGCAGAGCCTTCGATCATCGTCGCAGCAGCCTCAAGCGTATCAGTATTGAGGTCAACAAGCTTTACCTGCGCGATCTCAAGGATCTGCGCCTTCGTCACCTTGCCAGCGTATCCGCCCTTGCCGGGTGTCTTCGACGCGCTCTTAAGACCTGCAGCCTTCTTGAGATAGAAGGAAACTGGTGGCTGCTTCATTTCGAAGGTGAAGGAGCGGTCCTGATAAGCGGTGATGATCACCGGAATCGGAGTACCCTTCTCCATCTGCGCCGTCTTAGCGTTAAACGCCTTGCAGAATTCCATGATATTAAGGCCGCGCTGACCAAGCGCTGGACCAATCGGCGGCGACGGATTAGCCGCGCCCGCCGGAACCTGAAGCTTCACGTAACCCGTGATCTTCTTTGCCATGATGGCTGCTCCCAAACAGAACGACAACCGGAATGCCCGGCTGTCACAGTTGCAGTCCGCGGTGGGATCCGAACTCCCGGCTGGCTGGCCAGGCGGATCTCCCGCGTTGGTGAATCGTTATGAATCAAACGAAGGCGGTTCCATACAGCAACCAACCTTCACATGCAAGTGAGACGCCTTCTGAAAATCGTTTCAGGCATCAACAATGTCAGATCTTGGCGACCTGACCATACTCAAGCTCAACAGGAGTTGCGCGACCGAAGATTGAAACGGCCACCTTAAGGCGGGCGCGCGCGTCGTCGACCTCTTCCACAATTCCGTTGAACGATGCAAATGGCCCATCGGACACACGCACCTGCTCGCCAACCTCGAAACTGATCGAAGGCTTTGGATGTTCAACGCCCTCAGCCACCTGCCCTTTAATCCGTTCTGCCTCATGGTCAGGGATCGGAAGAGGCTTCGATTTGTCAGCCCCCAAAAAGCCCGTGACCTTCGGTGTGTTCTTGATCAAATGGTAGACATCATCCGTCAGGTCGCACTTCACCAGCACATACCCCGGAAAAAACTTGCGCTCGGTATCCACCTTACGGCCGCGTCGCACTTCGACGACTTTCTCAGTGGGCACCAGAATTTCGTCGAACTTGTCCTCAAGCCCACGCTGCTCTGCCTGATCACGAAGCGACTGAGCGACCTTGTTCTCAAAATTCGAATAGGCGTGGACAATGTACCAACGCTTGGACATCAACAACTCTCCCCATGATCCAGCACACAAGGGCGACTAGACCAGATAACCCGCTAATAGAATGATTGCATCAGACGCATCAATGCGTCTCAGCGGAGCCCAAGCACCGCGCCGATGCCCAGCTGAATCAACTGGTCAACGATGAAAAAGAAAATACACGCCACAAGCACCATGACGAAAACCATCGCCGTCGTGACCAATGTTTCCTTGCGGGTTGGCCACGTCACCTTCTTCGTTTCGGCACGGACCTGCTGAAGGAATTCGACCGGATTCGTCTTCGCCATCGTTGCTCCAATAGGCCTGCGTACAGGCCATCCTCGTTCTTTGAGGCCCATTCCCAGGCCACTTCAATCACCGCCAGCGGATGCAAGCGCGATAAACATCAACGGACACACCGTTATGCCGCCGGCACAAATCCATTAGGCGGAAACGAAAATCCGCCCCCCCCTCAACCTGCACGATGCCAATCCAAAGCGAATCGACTTCAACTGAAAGCGAGAGCTCTCCTTAAAAGCCAGCACAAAGCATGCCTGCACCGGAGACAGCGCAGACATGAACGCACTCTCCATAATTGTCCACAGCCTGAAACACAAGCCCAAACCACATCCCATTCCCCAGAATCCCCGCAACACCGTCAAGAATAATCCTGGCGCCTGTGTGCCCACTACCCATCTCGGCAAAAGGTAACCACATGCAAGGAAGTTGAGTCGCGTTTTTGCTTTAGGAACGGGATCGTGGCATGGCATGATTTTAAGATCGCGCTACACAATAATCGGCCTGTAACACGCTGTCATGCATTCATGGGATTTAAGAGAAAAGCTGCTTACTTATTATGCGCGCTTTCAGCGGCAGCAGAATATGTTAGGAATGATGCACTCTTGCCTCGTCTGGCCCGATTTAAACATACGTTGAAGGGAACCACTTGTGACACCTGGTCGCGTTATGGTTGCTGCGATTATTAACATGCAGGTCATATGATCCTTCATCGGCGATATATCATTCCAGCGCTCGCCATTAGCGCTATCGTGACCGCCGGGGCCATTACATGGCCTTTGGATCATTTGCCATTTAAACACCAAATTAATCAACGACTTCAGCTTGCTACAGGCATGCCTGTCAAGCACGGTAATGCATCGTTCAGGTTATTGCCCACGCCACACCTCAAACTGGCTCAGGTAGCAATTTCCGATCCTGCAAGCACAGGTAGCGATAAAGATACCGATCTACTGCGCGCTCGGGAAATCATTGTTCAACTCAAAATATGGCCACTGCTTTTTGGAAGGTTTGAAACCGATCAAGTAACGCTTGTTAATCCGCGTATCAGATGGCTTGGGCCAGAACGTCCGAGGGATTTATGGGCGATGGCACACACAACAATTACAGACATCAACCACTTCCATCTTCCGCAACGCCTAAAAATTGTTGATGGCACTGTCATCCATGAGACTGGTACGCGTTCTATACTAAGACGCCTCAACGCTGCCATTAACTGGCCCCAGGCAGGACGACCGCTTGCGTTTAATGCTACGGCCATGTGGCGTGGCGAAGCTGTTGATCTACACATTGAGAAACTACTGCCAGACGCCCTTACGGCTGGTCAACCCTCTCCCCTGTTTGTGCGTCTATCCTCACGCCCAATTTCCTTCAACTTCAGCGGCCAGATCGCGGCAAGCGCTATTCCCGAACTCAATGGCGAGCTAGTGCTGCGCACCGGATCACTTGGGCGTGCCATTGCATGGTTGCGCACTCCCCTCTCTTTTGCGGAAGATGCAGGGCAGCTTGCAATTAAAGGCACAGCACATCTTTCCAGCGATGGCCTATCGATACCTGACGCGCGCATTGAGGTTGAGGGAGGCACGCTTGAGGGAGCACTTGGTGCAAACATTACAGATGCGGGCCGGATGCTGGTGTCCGCCACACTTGATGCGACAGCGCTCGATTTCAACCGCCTTCTTATACCTATCAGTAGTCCTGCTGCTGGATCCGGATGGCAGAGCACACCATTGATCGATCGCCGCACCGGCATTCCCAATGATCTCGACATTCGCCTCTCCACAACCCGCGCCACAATAGGCACGCTTGATATGCAGGATGTTGCGGCAGGCTTATTGGTAATCGGAAACAAGGTTGAGCTTGCGCTCAATCAAGCAAGCCTTGACGATGGGATAATCAAGGGCAAGCTGCAGTTGGCTCCAACACAAGATAATTTCGCAAGCCGCCTTACAGGCACCTTTGATAGCATTAATGCAAGTAAGGCCACACAACGTCTATTCGGTAACGTTTTATTGTCAGGCACGGTCAGCGGGCAGATTGCATTGGAAGGAATAGGCAGATCACCCGATGCCATCGCGCAAAGTCTTTCTGGAATTGTCACAGCACATGCTATGGAAGGCTCTCTTGAAGGTGTAGATCTTGCCAGTGTCATTCGGCGTGTACGCCATCGCCCTCTCGCAACAGCTCTCGATTGGCGCGGCGGTCATTCACCCTTTGAAACCATGGATGCAACGCTGGCCATTCATCAAGGCGATGGTGATCTTGTTGCCAATCTCCGCTTTACCGGCAATTTGTCGGGGGGGCTCAGCGGTGAGATCGGCATTGCGGACCGCTCATTAGCTCTCCGATTACGGGTCAGCGATAAGGCTGCCAACACAGCGCCTGATGATGAAAATACAGCGAGACGTGAACAAGCAACTGAACCAGTTGGCTTTCCAATTGAGATCAGCGGATCGTGGGACTATCCGGTAGTGACGCCCGATATCCGCATGCTGATTGAGCGTTCAAACGCATCAACGCGGCAGCCTGGGCCATCTCCCTGAGAGGCAGTGATCATTATCGACTCCATGGCTCTACCCGTCCAGGCATCCGTTGGGGCTAAAGATTTGTATTCTCTTTATTGCTTCTCCCCCTTCCAGGTTCATACAACCTGTGTTGAACAAGCCGACAAACAAGTGGATGGAATACGTAAAAAAACCCCGGCCGAAGCCGGGGTCTATACTGTCAACTTTCATCCGAAATGCCGGCATGAAAGATAATAAAGTGTGATATTACTTTGCTGCTGGAGCAGCAGGCGCAGTCGGGGCCGCTGGGGCTGCATCCTGACCGGCCTGGCCACTGCGCTGACGCAATTCTTCCGAGCGCTTCTGAAGCGCTTCTTGCAGCCTGCGCTGTTGCTCCTCAAGCGCCTGCGGATCAATCGGCTTACCGTCAAAGCCCTTGGTGAAACCTGCCAGCGGCACAGCAAACGTGACCTCACGTCCCATCTGGTTCTGTGCGCTCACGTTCAGCACGGTGCCACGCTTCATTGAGGTCACAAAAGCATCCGGCACAGGCGCTTCAGCAAAGCAACCGTTCGGGAAGCAGATGGCGTATTGACCAGCGACCGCGTCGTTCTTGTCAACAGCGAAGCGCAAACCTGGGCGCAGCAGCAGGCCAAGTGGCATGAGGAAGCGAACGATCTTTGTGGTTTCGCCCTTCACGTCATAGATCGCAGCAGCGAGCACAGGCTGACCTTGCTCCGTCACGAAATCGCGGGTGGTGTAGCAGATTTCCTTGTTTGCGCCTTCATCGCGACCGCAAACCTTGGTCCAGTCCGTCTGGGAAGGCTCAGGCTTAAGCTGTACCAGCGAAGGGCCTGTATCCATAGGCGCCTGCTGTGCAGGAGCAGCAGGAGCATTTTGCGCATATGCCGCAACAGGCGCCAATGCGCTGATGCCGGCGACCAGCGCCATCATGATTCCATTAGCGGCCCGCAGCGGCGCCGACTGTTTCACGCGGGTCATCGACTGATCCTTTTTTATAATGCCGGTTCAACAGAAGCGCTCAAGAAGAGCGATCCATTCCCAGCGAATTCACACACGAATGCCGTGCGCATGACCGATAGGCATTAGGTGCCATTAAGCAGAACCTTCTAAAGGGAAAATCCCTTCCAGATCATCCCGCCAGCACGCCTTCATAAGCAAATTATGTAACCTGCCTGTTGACATGCTAACCTGCAATCCTACAACTCGATAAAGCGCAGAGGAAAAAAGCGATTTTACGCAAAAATCCACCGCCATCAATTTGAGACAGATTGAGGCGATTGAATGACACGACTCATGCGTGTATTTATCTTGTATTATACGCGCTTTCCAGCACCGTTCACCGATTGATGCAGTTATACAGAGTGTTCTCACTACATCAATCGCATAAACTTGCACGCGAATCATTGCAACAGGATACTCTCTCCAGATGTTTTCCCCTTTAGTGATTGTCAGTACCGTGATTGTTGCGTTCAGAAATATTACGTCCAAAATGCGTCGTGCAAGTGCTTCCTTTAAGGGGTATACGGCCATTGCCTGGGGGGCCTTGTTTATGCTCCTTGCTGTCAGCTTCATGCCTTTGACAGTGCATGCCAAACCAGTCATTCGCGATCTGACAGAGCATCAAGAGACTGCTGTAGACGAGCTTCCAGGCGACCACTCGGAAGACTGGAAAAACCTTCCCCTGCTTGATGCACTGGCACAGCACGGTGAGCCGCAGCTACCTGATGAATTTACTGCTCTGCCTTATGTCAATCCCGATGCTCCAAAGGGTGGGCGTTTGGTACAAGGCGTCACAGGCACGTTTGATAACCTCAACCCCTTTACGCCAAAGGGCATAGCAGCACAGGGCATTACCAACCTGGTGTTTCAGCCATTAATGGCGCGTTCTGCTGATGAGCCGTTTTCGCTCTATGGCCTTGTGGCTAATGCCGTGCGCATGCCTGACGATCGCAGCTTCATTATTTTCCACATTAATCCACGGGCGCGCTTCTCCGACGGCCATCCGATCACTGCGGAAGATATTCTGTTCAGTTTCAATCTTCTACGCTCAAAAGGGCAGATGTTTTATCGCAGCTTTTATGGGCAAGTGACGCATGTGGATGAGATCGATCCGCTAACCGTGCGTTTCGACATCACTGGTGGTAATCGCGAAACACCCATGATCCTTGCGCAGATGCCAGTGTTGCCCTCGCATCTTATCGATGATCAGACCTTTGAGCAGGCGACATTCCAGACCCCAGTTGGCTCCGGCCCCTATGTAGTTGCGGAGGTCGATGCCGGACGCAGCATCTCTTTCAAACGCGATCCGAATTTCTGGGCACAGGATCTGCCTATTACGCGTGGGCTGTATAATTTTGATGAAATTCGCTTTGATTATTATCGCGATGTGAACACCCAGTTCGAGGCATTCAAGGCCGGTCTTTATGACGTGCGCATCGAGGAAAGCGCAGCACGCTGGGCCACGGGCTATGACTTCCCCGCGATGAAGGATGGCACAATCATCAAGGAGACGTTGCCCCTCGCCACACCACGTCCGATGTATGGCTTTGCATTAAATACCCGACGCGGGCCGCTGGCAGATATCAAGGTGCGAGAAGCCCTAGCCTACTTTTTTGATTTTCCGTGGGTAAACCGCAATCTCTTCCATGATCTATATACACGCACGGGCAGCTATTTTTCCGGCTCGGCACTGTCATCACAGGGGGTTCCAGCGTCGGCTGGTGAGCGGGCATTGCTGGCGCCATTCCCGGATGCTGTGCGCCCAGACATCATGGAAGGCACCTGGCGGCCACCCGAAGCAGATGGCTCTGGACGCGATCGCACGTTAGCCCGCAAAGGCCTCGATCTATTAGCATCGGCTGGCTACACATTGAAGGGCGACGTCCTGCGCAATGAAAGTGGTGAACCACTGACGTTTGAAATCATGGTGGTATCGCGCGATCAGGAACGGCTGGCGCTTAATTTCGCGCAATCACTCAAACCAGCTGGCATTACAGCAAATGTGCGGCTTGTAGACGAGGCGCAGTATTGGAAACGGCTTCTGGCGGCAGATTTCGATGTAATTCTTTACACGTGGAATGTATCTGCCTCACCGGGTTCCGAACAGTTGAACCGCTGGTCTTCAGCCTCGGCTGATCGGCCGGGATCGTTGAATATTACAGGCGCTAAATCCCCTGCTATTGATGCCATGATCGATGCGCTTCTGGTGGCGCAAACGCAGGAGCAGTTCACCGATGCCGTGCGCGCTTTGGATCGCACATTGCTGTCAGGCTTCTATGTGATGCCCCTCTTCCATGTTGACGAACGATGGGTGGCACGACGTGCAACAGTCGAACGGCCAGAAAAAGTACCGTTATTTGTCAGTGGGTCTGCTGCAGTGGGCGCAATTCCGGGGGCACTTATCGACACGTGGTGGCAAAAGCCTTAAAGGTCATAGCAGGTAGGCGTTATCGAATCTGAAGCTCCTCCTCGGGTGGCCTTTTCGGGAAGATCAGCATGAGCACGACAAACCAACCGCGCGCTATTAGCCTCGATATCGTGTCTGATGTCGTGTGCCCATGGTGCTATATTGGCTCCAAACGCGTCATGCGCGCGCTTGAATTAGTGCCCGATCTTGACGTGCAGATTAATTGGCGCCCTTTCCAGCTTGATCCAACCATCCCGGCAGGCGGCGTTGATCGCACGGCATATATGCTGCAAAAATTCGGCGATCAGGAGCGCATTGATGCAGCTCATGAACGCCTTGTCGCTTTGGGCAAGGAAGAGGGCATCAACTTTCACTTTGATCGCATCACCCGTGCGCCAAATACGTTGGATGCACACCGCATTATTCGCTGGGCGCAAAGCAATGCCACGCAATCCGCTGTAGCTGAGCGGCTTTTTGCACTCTATTTTTGTGAAGGTGTCGATATCGGCGATCCTGCGGTTCTTCAAGAAGTTGCGACACAGGCGGGCCTTGATGGCGAGGCAGTCGCCAATCGTCTGGCGGGTGATTGGGACAAGCAGGAAGTGAATGAAGAAATTGCAGTCGCCGCACGCCTTGGTATAACGGGCGTGCCATTCTTTATTATTGATGGTCGCTATGGGGTCGCAGGCGCTCAGTCGGCACAAGCATTAGCTGATGCGCTGCAGCAAGCCGCCAATGAGCCCGCAACGAATGAAACACCTGCGGGCAAGGGATCGACGGACGCCTGATCACGATGCATTCACGGTACAAATTTAATCTCTGGCGGCGATTTCTGGCTGTCTTTGTCGTTTCGTTCATCCTTGCAGGTAGCGCGCTGGCGGCACTTGTCATTGTGGTTGATCCTTATGGTATCCGCGTGGGTGCTGGCGATGAGCCTCGTCCTATTGTCGATATCAATCAGCGCTTTATGTACCCGCAGCTTGCGCGCAGCCATCTTTATAATGCTGCTGTGTTTGGCACCTCTTCGCTACGATTGATCGATCCGGAGGAGCTTGATCGTCTGTTCGCACCCTCCTCCGGTGAACCAATTCACTTTGCAAATCTGGCGATGAATGCGGCCACACCGTGGGAACAGATGCAGCTTGCGCGGCTTTTCCTACGCGCACAGCCCGCGCCACAGGTGCTTATTGTCGGCATTGACCGCCCATGGTGCGACAGGCTTGCGGATACGCCCGAAAAGCGCCTCACCTTCCGCACTTTCCCAGAGCGCTTCTACGACGATAACCACTGGAATGACTGGCTCGACACACTCAATATGAAGTCACTGGAAATCTCCATACGCCTCATGTCACATCGCCTTGGCTTGCGAGACGTATCGCTGCGTGATGACGGTTATGGCATATTTGTGCCGCCCGATAACCTGTATGATCCAACCCGCGCTCGCACCCATATTTGGGCCGAGAACGCTGCCAAGGGCCTTCCTGCGGAAGTAACGCCACAAAACCCGCCCGTTATCCCTACAGCACAGGAGCAAGCAGCCTGGCAGTTTCCAGCGGCTGATTGGCTTGATGCGCTATTGCAGCAGGTGCCAGCGCAAACGCAGGTTTATATCCTGTTCCCGCCCGCGCACATCAGCGCGCAACCGCGTCCTGGCTCTTTATTGGCCGCTGAAGACAGTGCCTGCAAGCAACACTTCACCGCAATTGGTGCGCGCCATAATGCGACCGTGCTGGATTTCCGAAAAGCATCATCCATCACCCGCGAAGATGCGAATTTCTGGGACCCTCTGCACTACCGTTTGCCATTCGCAAGTCGGATAGCGCAGTCTCTCGTGCGTCCTGATACGGCGGATGACTTTTATGACATCATCCGTCGCCGCGCGCCCAACCATCCTTCGTCTGCGCAATAAAGTCGTCCAGACGCTGCTCGGCAATCGCATGGCGCATGCCAGCCATCAACTCTTGATAGTAGGCAAGGTTGATGCCAGTGAGCAGCATCATTCCCAGAATCTCGCCTGCCTTTACCAGATGATGCAGGTAAGCGCGTGAGTAAGTGCGCGCAGGCTCCCACGATGAAGCTTCATCGATCGGGCGCGGGTCATCGGCATGGCGCGCATTGCGGATGTTGATCTTGCCGAAACGTGAGAACACCTGCCCGTGACGGCCAGCGCGTGTGGGCATTACACAGTCGAACATATCAATGCCGCGACGCACAGCCTCCACCAGATCATCCGGTGTGCCAACACCCATCAGATAATGTGGCTTCTCATCAGGTAAATGCGGAATGACTGTCTCGATCATATCGAGCATGACATCCTGCGGCTCGCCCACAGCAAGACCGCCAATGGAATAACCCTGAAAATCCATGGCTGTGAGTTCACGCGCACTCTCAACCCGCAACTCACGGTTCGCCCCGCCCTGCACAATACCGAATAGTGCACGCCCGAACTCAACACGCCCCGGCTGTTCGCTGAAGGCCTTCTGACAACGCTCTGCCCATCGCAAGCTAAGTCGCATGGCGCGCGCAGCATCCGCATCAGAACACGGCAGCCTGACGCACTCATCCAACTGCATCTGGATATCAGACCCCAGCAGCCCCTGAATCTCGATAGCGCGCTCTGGTGTCAGCTCATAGCGTGAGCCGTCAATGTGCGATTGAAAGGTCACGCCCTTTTCATTCAGCTTGCGCAGCTTGGCGAGCGACATAACCTGAAACCCGCCCGAATCCGTCAAGATCGGATGCGACCAGTTCATCATCTTGTGCAGGCCACCGAGCCGCGCCACACGCTCAGCGCCTGGACGCAACATGAGATGGTACGTATTGCCAAGCAGCACATCAGCGCCCAGCGACTTCACCTCATGCGTATGCATGGCCTTGACTGTAGCAGCCGTACCCACCGGCATGAAGGCCGGCGTACGGATGGTCCCGCGCGGCAAATGGATTGCGCCAGTGCGGGCCGCGCCATCACGGCTATTGATCTGAAACGAAAATGGCGCGCTCATCGCTTAGCCCCATCATTTAAATACAGCAGACTGGAATCGCCATAAGAATAAAAGCGATAGCCGGTTTCAATCGCATGTCGATATGCCTCTTGCATGGCATCAAGCCCCGCAAAAGCACTGACAAGCATGAACAAGGTTGAACGCGGCAAATGGAAGTTGGTCATCAGCATGTCCACTGCCTTGAAGCGATACCCCGGCGTGATGAAAATCGAAGTCTCGCCCGTAAATGGCGCAATCGTACCATCGTCACGCGCGGCGCTCTCCAGCAAGCGCAGAGCGGTGGTGCCCGTGGCGATAATACGACCACCACGCGCACGCGCTGCGTTCAGTGCATCAGCCGTTTGCTGATCGATGACACCCACTTCTGCGTGCATTTTATGATCGCGCGTATCATCTGCCTTCACTGGCAAGAAGGTACCGGCCCCCACATGCAACGTCACAAAGCGGCGCTCAATACCCGCTTCCACCAGCCGGGCAGTGAGATCATCGGTGAAATGCAACCCAGCAGTTGGTGCTGCAACAGCGCCATCATTGCGGGCATAAATTGTTTGATAATCAGCCAGATCGGCCGCATCTTCCGCACGCTTCGACGCAATATAAGGCGGCAACGGCATATGGCCGAAACGGGCAATGGCTTCATCAAGAGCCGGGCCACTAAAGCTGAAGCGCAACAGCACTTCTCCGCCTTCGCCCTTCTCCATAATCTCGGCATCAAGCGAGGCCAGCTCACAGGCATAGCGCTCGTTTTGCGCCCCAAAGCGGATGCGCTCGCCCACCTTGATCCGCTTACCCGGACGCGCAAACGCAAGCCAGGAATCAGCAGATTCGCGCTTATGCAGCATCACCTCAACGCGTGTAACCGATTCACCACGCACCCGAATGCCATCAAGACGCGCCGGGATAACGCGCGTATCGTTGTGCACCAGCACATCACCCGGACGTAGCAACGAAGGCAAATCGCTAACAAACTGATCCGTCAACCCATCAGGGCGCACCACCAACATGCGCGCACTGTCGCGCGGATGCACCGGGCGCAAGGCGATGGAGGCTTCCGGCAACGTGAAATCAAACAGGGAAACATCCATCGCCGGTATTCTTACGCCTCTACGTCAGCTGCAACGCGCATCGAAATGATGGAATCGGGATCGCGCACAGGCTCGCCGCGCTTGATCTGGTCAACGTTTTCCATACCTTCCGTCACCTTGCCCCAAACCGTGTACTGCTTGTCGAGGAAGCGAGCATCGGAGAAGCAGATGAAGAACTGCGAGTTTGCCGAATTAGGGTTCTGCGCACGCGCCATCGAGCAAACGCCACGTACATGCGGCTCAGCGTTGAACTCAGCCTTGAGGTCTGGCAGCTCGGAACCGCCCGTGCCCGTGCCCTTTGGGCAGCCCGTCTGCGCCATGAAGCCATCGATCACACGATGGAAGACGATGCCATCATAAAATTTTGCGCGTGCCAGTTCCTTGATACGTGCAACGTGCAGAGGCGCAAGATCAGGACGCAACGCGATTACAACACGGCCCTTGGTGGTTTCCAGAATGAGCGTATTTTCCGCATCATTGGTGGCGGTCATTGTCTTTTTCCTTTTCTCAAAACCTGGCACCGCCCCGGAGAACGGTCATCGTCCCCGGATATAGCGATGCGATATGAATATGCTAGAAAATAAAGCGCTGGATGTTCTGATAAAATCAGAACTGCGCTTTAATTTTTATGTTCTACCGCAATTTGCCTTCAAGTTGATGCTCAACTTAAACGCAACATGTCGCATTCCCTCGCGCAGTTTTGATCAGCTGGCGTCAGTTGCCGGGCGCATTTTGATGATCTTGTCAGGATTTGACACGGCACCATTGTTTGCTTTCGTGCCAGCCTTGATTTTATCGACTGCATCCATACCCGATACAACCTCACCAATCACCGTATACTGGCCATTGAGGAACGGCGCATCATCGAAGCAAATGAAGAACTGCGAATTTGCTGAATCTGGCATAGACGAACGCGCCATACCAACCGTGCCGCGCTTGAATGGCGCCCGTGAAAACTCTGATGGCAGGTTAGGAAGATCAGAGCCACCCATGCCAGTGCCGGTTGGATCGCCCGTTTGCGCCATAAAGCCAGGAATGACACGGTGGAACACTACGCCATCATAAAAGCCTTGGCTGGCGAGCGTGCGAATGCGCTTAGCATGCTGAGGCGCAAGATCAGGGCGCAGCTTGATCGTAACGCGGCCATGCTTGGTATCGAGCAGGATGACGTCTTCAGACACAGCCTGCTGAGCAACCACAAGAGACTTTGCTGGTGCTGACGAGGCAGCCATAGCCGGCAACGCGGCGACTGCCACAAAGCCGAGAGCGAGCATAAGCGAACGCATATGAAATCTCCGGAACGCAGCATCGGTGCGGCTTGCCGCTGAGCGACTCCTCCCGGACCCATGCTTATGATGATACATGTTTATCCGATGCAGGCATAACACTTCACCTGCCAATGCTCCAGACCATGATATGCAAAAGGTGGCGGACAACTCACGCCAAGGCAATCATTTCCGTTTAGCAATCATCCAGACTGGAGAACTCACGATAAGCCAAATCTTGGAAGCACCAATAAATAACAAAACAATTTTCCCGGGAAGCACCCAAATGAGTTGGATACTGCCCAAGGAGTTATTAAATTATAGCTTGCTTGATGCGTGCCGTTCAAATTCTGGCACCTTATCGCTTCGATGATCTTCTAATCAGATCAGAGCGATGGTGCGGCCAAGAGGACTCGAACCTCCACTGGTTGCCCAACTAGCACCTCAAGCTAGCGCGTCTACCACTTCCGCCATGGCCGCAGCGTGTTCAGAAGGAGCGTGCCCCTCCGAAGTGAGGTGGATGTAACAGAACGTTTTCTGTTCCACAAGCCTTTCGTGCCGCCAATCCAGCAATAGAATGGAACACCTGTGGGAAACACATAAATTCCTTGAATAAATAGGGGTTTCCAAAAAACCATTTTTCACCCAAAAGAGCGACATCTTTCCTTCTTGTCACGTCTAAAGGCGAGAATCATATGGTAGCCCTTGCGCTAATCAGTCAAAGTGATTCTCCAACCAATCGTTGACAGATCGACACTTGTGCGCAAACTCGCGTCTTTCATTTTATCCAACTGTTTCGGAAACCTCATGACACACGACTCTCTCGCCTCCATTATCGATAACGCCTGGGAAAAGCGCGCAGATGTGACCCCCGCCACCACTGGGGAGATCCGCGAGGGTGTGGAAGAGGCACTGCGCCTGCTTGATGGCGGCTACGCCCGGGTTGCAGAAAAAATCGATGGCGAGTGGCGTGTCAATCAATGGCTAAAGAAAGCAGTTCTGCTTTCTTTCCGTCTTAATGACATGACTGTCATCGATGGCGGCCCTGGCGGTGCTGTGTGGTGGGATAAGGTCGCGTCCAAATTCGCAGGTTGGGATGCTTTAACTTTCCGTGAGGCCGGCTTCCGTGCGGTGCCGAATACGGTTGTGCGCCGGGGTGCATATATTGCTCCCAATGTTGTGCTGATGCCATCGTTCGTCAATCTTGGGGCTTATGTTGGAGAGGGCTCTATGGTCGATACGTGGGCAACCGTTGGCTCTTGCGCACAGATTGGTAAGCACGTGCATCTTTCTGGTGGCGTAGGCATTGGCGGCGTTCTGGAGCCGCTCCAGGCCAACCCCGTTATCATCGAAGATAACTGCTTTATCGGCGCACGCTCTGAGGTGGTTGAGGGCGTTATTGTGCGCGAAGGTTCAGTGTTGTCCATGGGCGTTTTCATCAGCGCCTCAACCAAGATTATCGACCGTGAGACCGGGGAAATTTTCCGCGGTGAGGTTCCGCCATACTCGGTGGTTGTGCCTGGCACCTTACCCGGCAAACCCTTGCCCGATGGTACGCCCGGCCCTTCCCTCTATGCCGCAGTAATTGTCAAGCGGGTAGATGCGCAGACGCGCGCCAAAACCAGCATCAACGACCTGCTGCGCGATTAATACACCATGACCGACACCGCAAATCACGCCACCATTCGCCTCGCTCAAGAGCTCATCCGCTGCCCCTCTGTCACGCCACAGGAGGGCGGCGCGCTTACGCTTTTGGCGGAGAAGCTGTTGCAGGCTGGATTTGCGGTGGAGCGTGTAACCTTCAAGGCGCCGAACACCCCCGATATCGATAATCTCTATGCCCGCTATGGCACCAGAGAGCCCTGTTTTGTGTTCGCAGGTCATACAGATGTTGTGCCCACCGGTGATATTGCTCAGTGGCAGCATGACCCTTTTGCGGGCACGATTGAGGATGGCAAACTTTATGGACGTGGCGCCTGCGATATGAAGGGCGGCGTCGCGGCCATGGTCACAGCTGCACTCGATTTCGTGAGATCAAACCCTGCATTTAATGGCTCCATCGCTTTTTTGCTAACCGGGGATGAAGAAGGCCCTGCCATCAATGGCACCATCAAATTACTGGAATGGGCAAAAGCGCGCGGTGAAACGTTTGCCCATTGTCTTTTAGGCGAGCCAACTAACCCTGATCAGCTGGGTGAGATGATCAAAATCGGCCGGCGCGGTTCACTCACAGGGCGACTGCTGATCAAGGGCAAACAGGGGCACGTTGGTTATCCGCACTTGGCCAGAAATCCGGTGCCAACGCTTTTACGGGCACTTTCTGCACTCCTCGCCCCGGCCCTCGATGCCGGAACTGCTCATTTTGCGCCTTCAAACCTTGAAATTACGACCATCGATATTGGCAACCCGGCCACGAATGTCATTCCGGGTGAGGCAAAAGCCGTTTTCAATATAAGATTTAATGATTTATGGTCGCATGATAGCCTCAAGACTGAAATCGAACAGCGTCTTGCTCATGCACGGCAAGACAACGACGCTGACGTGCAGATTACCTTCGATCCAAGCAACTCTGTGGCCTTTATAACTGACCCTGGCCCCTTCGTTGACCTGGTAAGTACAGCCGTGGTTGAACAAACTGGCCGCACCCCACAGTTATCCACGACAGGCGGCACGTCAGATGCACGCTTTATTCAGGCTTATTGTCCCGTTCTGGAATTTGGCCCCGTTGGTAGCAGTATGCATCAGGTGGATGAGTTTGTATCAGTTGCAGACCTGATAAAGCTCACAGCCATTTATAAGAAAGTGCTGGAGCTTTATTTCTGATGCTTAACAATCTTGACCAAGGCTTTCAGGGATTTGGCGCTGGCTACCTTAAATGCATACTGCTTTAAAGTTCACGATAATCCACGCCGATTAAATAAAGCCCTGCTGAAGGCGCCATTGGCCCACAATGCGCGCGCTGACGCGCTTCGAGCGCTGCGCTCAAATCATCCGCCGTCCACTTACCCGCCCCAACCAGCTCAAGCGATCCCGTCATTGAACGCACCTGATGGTGCAAAAAGGAGCGCGCTGAAGCAAATACGCGGATCTCATCGCCAACCGCCTCGACATCAAGGCGCTCCAATGTGCGGAGAGGACTTGTGGCCTGACAGTCAGCAGCGCGAAAAGTTGTAAAGTCATGCGTGCCGACCAATCGTTGTGCAGCTATGCGCATGGCTTCTGCATCGAGACGACGTGGCACATGCCAAACCCTGTTGCGCTCAAGCGCCGGCTGGGGACGACGGTTTGAAATGCGGTAAAGATAGTGCCTTCTAACGGCTGTGTGACGCGCATCAAATGCATCGGACACCGCTTCCGCAGACGTCACAGCCACGGCATCACCCTGCATTTTCAGGTGGGCATTGATAGCATCGCGAACAACGTCTGTGCGCCAATTGCGGCTCAAATCAACATGCACAACCTGATGCGTAGCATGCACACCGGTGTCCGTCCGGCCTGCACATTGCACGCGCAGCTGTTCACCGGAGAAAGCTGTTATTGCCTCCTCCACCGCTTGCTGCACCGCACGACCATTCGTTTGCCATTGCCAGCCTACATAAGGCGTGCCGTCATATTCAATAATCAGTTTATAGCGCGGCATTAGGTGGGGCTTTCTTCGATAGCAAGCCGAGCACCCTTTTCAAGACGCGCACCATTCAGAAAATCCGCCGCCGAGACAGCCCCCTTACCAGCCCGCTGCACCTGCAGCAACCGCACAGCGCCGGTTCCACAAGCAATTGTGAGCTGATCATCAAGCAATGTTCCTGGTATACCCGCAGCATCAACCAGCGTTGTACGCAACACCTTCAGCCGCTCTACTCCCTTGCCAAGATCGACCAGGATAAAAGCTCCCGGAAAGGGCGACAACCCGCGCACATGATCATGCACTTGCTGAGCAGACCATGAGAAGTCGATACGCGCTTCATCATTCGTGATTTTGCTGGCGTAAGTGATACCATCGTCTACCTGAGGCATGAAGCCAAGCGCCCCGCGTGAGAGCGCCGCAAGCGCGCGTGCCATCAAGTCCGCACCCAATCGGGATAAGCGATCATGCAAGTCACCAGAGGTCTCATCCCGGCCGATTGTAACCCGCTCCAGCATGCCAACCGGTCCGGTGTCGAGCCCCGCTTCCATCTTCATAACAGCGACGCCGGTTTCCTGATCGCCCGCCATGACAGCTCGCTGAATAGGCGCAGCACCACGCCAACGTGGCAGTATGGAAGCATGCAGATTGAGACAGCCTAACCGTGGTGCATCAAGCACATTCTGCGGTAAAATCATGCCATAGGCGACAACCACGGCAACATCAGCCTCATGCGCGGCAAAAGTAGCTGCAGCTTCCGGATCACGCAAAGTGCGCGGTGTATAAACGGGAAAACCGAACCTGTCCGCCATGGCTTGCACAGGCGAAGGCTGCTCGGCCAGACCCCGCCCTTTTCGAGCCGGCGCACGCGTGTAAACGGCAACGACTTCATGCCCTTGCCCAACAATTTCAGCGAGTGTGGGAACGGCGAAATCCGGCGTACCCATAAAGACGATACGAAGCGACATAATGCCCTAACAAAGGTGTTGTCTGCAAAATATGTTTCTCAAGCTCATAAAGCATTCTGCAGCAAGCGCAAATGCGATAATCACAAAATATCTATTTTGATATATCTATTTGATATTTATATCAATTTCTATTTTTGTAACGCATTATATCATCACCATAATGCAACAAGGGTGGCACCTAGGGCATCGCCAGCGCGTCTTTAGGGCAAAATGACTCCAGAAGTTTGCGGCATAACAAAGCGCATGCTGCCTTTAACTTCTAAACTTAAATACGGAACCAATAAGAAGGAGAACTGATTGTTTGCTGGTCGCAAACCATTAAAATATAGCTGGTAGATCAGCACGAGTTATATTTTGATGGATAGCTCCATCTGACAAAATGTTTTTGCATTAAATTCGGTAGAATAAAAGGTCCACTATTTAGCCGGACATTATAGATTTGATCCTGCAACCCATACCGAAGAGGTCTTATGCCCAATACTCCAGCAATCAAAACGACTGATCAGGATTCCGCTCCATTGTGGCACGCTTTACCGGTTGATGCAGTGCTCGAAATATTGGCGACTAACAACAACGGCCTGGATAGCAACGAAGCCAAGAGACGACACGCTCTCTATGGTGCCAACGAACTTCCCAAGCCCCCTAAACGCCATCCAGTATTGCGGTTTATTGCACAGTTTCATAACGTTTTGATTTACGTGCTGCTGTCTGGCGCTCTGGCTGCGAGCCTTCTGGGCCATATAATTGATGCAATGGTTATTCTGGCAGTGGTCATTGTGAATGCCATTGTAGGTTTTGTGCAGGAAGGCAAGGCGGAGGCAGCACTTAGTGCAATCCGCAGTATGATCTCACCCCTCGCTCATGTTATACGCGCAGGCATACACACCACCATACCCGCCGAAGATCTCGTACCAGGCGATATTGTTTTACTTGAAGCGGGAGACCGTGTTCCGGCTGATTTACGCCTCACACGTACGCGAAACCTGCTGATCGATGAAGCTATTCTGACAGGGGAATCGGTCGCTGCAGAAAAGCACGATGCTCCAACTGATGCAGATGCTTCACTTGGCGATCGTCTCTGCATTGCTTTTTCCGGCACTATGGCTGCAGCGGGGCAAGGCACCGGCATCGTTGTCGCAACAGGCAGCGCAACCGAGATAGGGCACATCTCCACGTTGCTCTCCAATGTTGAACCGATGTCTACGCCTTTACTGCGCCAGATAAACAGCTTTGCCCGGCGCTTTACAATGCTTGCGCTTATATGCGCGGTAGCACTCTTTTTCTTTGCGGTACATATACGTGATTACGGCTGGGCTGAGGCGTTGATCGCAGTGGTTGCACTCGCGGTAGGGGTTGTCCCGGAGGGGCTTCCCGCTGTCATAACCATCACCCTGGCCATCGGTGTGCGTCGCATGGCCGTGCGAAATGCGGTGATACGACGGCTACCCGCAGTTGAAACCTTAGGTGCGACATCGGTTATCTGCTCTGACAAGACAGGCACCCTCACCCGCAATGAAATGACCGCATGCCGCCTCGTCACCGCCAATGAAATCTTACAGGTAAGCGGCGCTGGATATGCCCCTAAAGGCGACATTACAACACATGCAGGCGCACTCCCCGATCTAACAGACGACACCATACCAGCCGTCCAACTCATCCGTGCAGCAACGCTATGTAACGATGCTCACCTGCATTTGCGCGAGGGACAGTGGCTGGTAGATGGTGACCCGATGGAAGGAGCACTGCTCACGTTAGCGCAAAAAGCGAATGTCGATCCATCCGAAGTGCGTACCTTATGGGCCCGCCGCGATGAAATCCCCTTCGATGCAGCCCATCGTTTTATGGCGACATTACACCACGCCCCGGACGGCAGTGGTATTATTTTTGTTAAAGGAGCACCAGAACGCCTTCTGGAAATGTGCTCCAGCTCTTTCACCCTTAATGGCCCCGCAGCTATTGATCACGATTTCTGGCATGGGGAAATTGCAAAGGCAGCAGCCGAGGGCGAGCGTGTACTTGGGTATGCAATACGCGCCTTGTCAGCATTAACCACGCGTCTCAGCTTTGATGATTTGCGCGATGATATGGTGTTTTTAGGCATTACAGGTTTCATAGACCCGCCCCGTGACGAAGCCATTGCAGCTATCCGCGAATGTCATGCAGCCGGCATCACCGTCAAAATGATCACCGGCGATCATGCAGTCACTGCCACCGCTATCGCTCAACAACTGGGCATTGCTCAAGAGCCGGTTGCAGCGACAGGCGCAGATGTCGACAAAGCATCAGACGAAGACTTGCCTGAACTAGCTGCCCGTACGGATGTTTTTGCCCGCACAAGTCCTGAGCATAAACTGCGTATTGTCAAAGCCTTGCAATCTACAGGCGCGGTTGTCGCCATGACAGGCGATGGCGTGAATGATGCGCCCGCATTAAGACAAGCGGATGTTGGCATCGCCATGGGCCGCAAAGGCACTGAGGCTGCCAAAGAAGCTTCACAGGTTGTGCTTCTTGATGACAATTTTGCATCTATTGTTGCCGCAATCAGCGAGGGGCGCACCGTCTATGATAATATCCGCAAAATGATCGCATGGACCTTACCTACCAATGGGGGCGAACTATTAGCGGTTGTTTTTGCCATTTTGGTTGGCTTTACAATGCCTCTGACGCCCACTCAAATTCTGTGGGTCAACCTCATTACAACGGCTACCCTGGGACTGGTTCTGGCATTCGAGGCAGCTGAGCCGGGTGTGATGAAGCGTCAACCGCGGGATGCTCAAGCATCATTACTATCGCCATTCATGCTGTGGCGCGTGTTTTTCGTCTCTGTGCTGTTTCTGATCGCTTTGATGGGGATCTTTTTCTATAGTCTGTCGCGCGGTGATGAACTTGCTTTGGCGCGGACATTGTGTGTTAATACATTAGTCGTGATGGAAGCTTTTTATCTATTTAATGTCCGCTATCTCAACGTGCCTTCATTTACGTTACGAGGTGCATTAGGCACACCGGCAGTGCTTATAGCAATTGCCGCCGTCATTGCGGGGCAGATCCTCTTTACTTACGCACCATTTATGCAAGCAGCCTTCGATTCACGTCCCATCACGTGGGAGGATGGCCTTTTGATGGTCTTGATAGGGTTCATCATCATGGTCGTGCTTGAAATTGAAAAAACACTCTTTCGCCGTTTTAAACTATTCGGAATGACTTAGCTGCCTTGGCATCATTAAAGAGGGGGAGTTGCCCCCTCTTATTATGAAGGCGCGCGCAATCTATTGGGCGCATGAGGGCGAAAATTTGCAGGCCGTGATGCATGATTCCGGAAGAGGGTATCCCGCGGTAGCAGAACACCTTCACCGGCATTCTCTTGTATACCGCCTATCTGCATGCCACCTGCTTGACTATTATTAGGCATAACGCTCGTAAATGGCATTGCATGAGCCGAGCCGGCATTTACGCAGTGAGAGTCAGCATCAGGCTTATCCCTTTCCTGCAACGCAGACTCCTGTTGTAGATCATTGACCACATTATTGCGCGGAGAGTAGCCAAACTCACGACGAAAATTGCGATAAAATGTTGAAACGTCTCTAAACCCGGCATCGTAAGCAATTGAGGTGACCTTTTTCACCATACGCCCATTTAATTGGCGGCGTGCTTCTTCCAGACGATAGCTCAATACTGTTGCGCGAAGTGACATATCAGCCATCGCAAATGCATTGTAGAGCTTTCTTACCGACACAGCACAATGGCGTGCAATGCGTCCAGGCGTTACGTCGGCATCGCTGGAATTCTGGCGCAGATAGCGCTGCACCATGGAAATGATATCGCGACCATTACCTGTGGTCATGCCGATCTCGCATCCAACGCCTGCCCCCTGATCAATCCATTCACCATGGTCAAAATGTTCACGGAGAAGTCTCTTAAACAGCTCGGAAAAGCGAAATACTTCATATTCGCTCAAATAATGATTTTCTGATACCCAATCAGCCGTACGCTCACCAAATTCACGCAAAGCCTGGCGACCATAAGGCGCATTATCTGGGCTAGCATTATCGGGCGCCATATTGCGTGTGGTTTTTGGCACGATCAATGGGCGGGGCATGCGCGCCACAAGATCCGGCGCTCCCATGAGCATAATGTAGCTCACTGTACACGTGCCGCCCGGCTCGGTTGCACGTATAGTGAAATCCACATCCGAACTAACCATGGCAACATCCAGCGGTACCACTGTTCCGCCTACTCGAAGTAAGGCCTCCCCCTTACGCAGCAGGATCAAAACGATCGCTGGATGACGCAAATCCTGCGGACTAGCCCCATGTCGAACCTGGCGTGCGAAGGTAGCAGAGACAGAAAGAAGGTCGGATGAAATACCTACTTCTGCACTGAACACACTATCATCGGGATTGGCCATTGCGGAAACCAGTGGTCCACATACCCTATTGAAGTTTACTGGATCAGCGCAACGCATAACGAGCGATCCATCCCAGCGAATACGCTCATTATTATTCAACAGCAAAATCTTGCCATTATTATCGTAGATATATTCCAATCTCTCGCTTGCAGTCAGACTCATGTTCATATCCATCTTTTTTCGATTCTTCTTTTGAAATCAGCATAACTAGAGTATCCTCCCCCTACCAGCTGATCGATATGACGTAGCGTTTCTTCGTTACTTGTCTTAGTGACATTCTGCTTGAAGCAGTTTCTTAAGGCGATAGAACTCGAGAAGCGCCATTTTCGTCGTGATGCAATATACACGATCATAGAGTATATGCAACTTATGGTTGCAATTAAGGTCTCTTCAGTTGTGAAAAAATTATACAGAGCCCCTTTATCGCATGAAATGCGAAGATAACATTCTGAAATACATACTTAAATTATCGAGCGCGAAAGTGTGCCCTTCACCGACAGAAATGCGAGACGATTACGGAGCAATGCATTATCCTGCCCTCTCAAGCTTTGGAAAATCAGACTGATCATCAAGTGATTCTTCTGCAGCTGAGGCATTACAGGGCTCAAGATGAAGCGGAGCCCTACAAAGAACGAGCTGCAACATGATCCTCTTTTGCCCTATCAGCAAAATACAATCATTCGTTGCATAAGGAATTGCAAACGAATGTCGGAAGTCCCCTTTACGCAGGATAGCAGCGCAATTGCAGGCCAGGTTACACCTGTGGAGCCACTCATTCGCCGGATTGTAGCTCCCAATCCAAGTGCTTTCACTTATACTGGCACCTGCACATATATTGTAGGCAGCGGCTCGGTCGCAATCATCGATCCCGGCCCTAATGATCCCGCGCATCTTGCGGCGCTGCTTGCGGCAACAGCCGGCGAGCGGATAACGCACATTGTCGCAACCCATACGCACATCGATCATACAGCAGGCATTGCAGCTCTTCAGGCAGCCACTGGGGCGCAAATTGTTGGCTGCGCTCCCCATTTTGCCTCGCGAGCTCCCAACGCCTTGGAGCGTGCTGAAGCAGCGGCGGATCTCGCATATGCCCCAGATCTCGTATTGGCTGATGGCGATACTATTGCTTGCGACAACTGGACACTGATGGCCATCGCCACACCCGGCCACACGGCCAATCATCTTGCTTTCGAGCTGAGGGAAACGGGAGCCGTATTCTCTGGAGACCATGTAATGGCGTGGTCAACGACATTGGTAGCTCCGCCAGATGGTTCTATGGCTTCCTATATGAGCGCGCTAGAAAAGCTGCGTGAGCGGGATGATCGCATATATTGGCCCGGACACGGAGGCCCCGTACGGGAGCCGCGCCGCTTTGTACGCGCATTACTTCACCATCGCCGTCAACGTGAGGCGGCCATCTTGGCACGCATTGAAGCAGGCGATGTGCATATCGAGACCATTGTTCAAAAACTTTATACTGGTCTTCCTCCGGCATTATGGGGCGGCGCTGCGCTATCTGTCTTTGCACACATCGAAAATTTATTAGCAGACGGCAAAATCACAACGAACGAACCACCCCATTTGCGCGCTCAATTCAGGCCCCTCTAATCGGCTCTGATAATTTTTGCTCTTCTTGCTTTTTATACCTTAGCCGCGTTTGGGGAATTTGAGATAATCATTTGTATAACTTAATAAACAGGCTCATTCTGGTTTGCTAATATGGTTAACCTCTGGCAAATTACGCAACGTTAAAATCACCCAAAGCATTATCCGCCGCCTACTCATGAATGATGCATGCATATAATGGCAACTCGATGCAAATTTTGATTTCGTATATTATATAATGGCAAAGAAATATTTGATCACCTCGCATCAAAAGCGACTATTCATGGCGACAATTGCCGCTCTTGCCTGGATTACAGCTTCCGCTCCACAGGTCAGCGCCCGGAGCATTTTTGCGCAAAAAGCCAGCCCTGCACCGGTAACGCTAACCATACCAACGCATGAGAGCCCCTCATCAAACGATCAACTGACGCAGGCTGCCTGCTTTCACGTACACGAAATTCGAATTCAAGGTTTATCGTTAGTAGACAAAGAAACTGTTCGCGCCAAGATCCAACCGATGGCGTATCATTGTCTGAGCAGCGATGCTGCATATGCATTGGCCAATGCAATCAGTGACATACATAGTGATGCAGGCTTTGTTACCACAAAGGCCCATTTGTCCACTCAAGAGATACATAAATCCACGCGGCTCGATATTCATGTCGTTACAGGACACATAGAAAAGATCATTTACCAAGAAAACGAGCGCGACGCGGGGTATGATTTTCCGGCTCGCATTTCAAAAGCATCGAAGCCCATCCATGAAGCTGACGGTCCTTGGGGGTTCGTTAATGCAATCTCGGACCTGCTTCATACAATAGATCATCCGCTTGATCGTTTTCAGATGCTCGATGGGAGGAAATGGCCCACCCTCAAACCATGGACGGCCACCGGCATTAAAGCGGGCGAAGCACTGAATAGCGATGAAATTCAGCGAGGCGTGGATGTGTTTAAAAGCCTGCCTTCCAACAACACCACTTATAAGATTATTCCCGGCGAAACCCCCGCCATGTCACAAGTCATCCTGACCAACGATCGGCGCGACAGCTTTACGCTAACTGCAGGTTATGAGGTTAACGGCGTGGCTCTCAATAACCGTGGGAATACGATTGACAAGCGCCTACGGCTTGAATCTACAAAAGATAACTTGATTGGCGTTAATGATAAATGGGGAACGATTTTTGCCTATGGCCCGGATAATACTGAGTTCAAGGGCAATTTTTCCGTACCATGGAGGCGCTTCTCTATTTCGATGATGGGTGAATACTTCAAAAGCGTCACTGCTGGAGCACCAACCATCAATTACCATTACCTGAGCGTAGATGCCAATGCATATGGCACTTATTTGCTGGAAAGCGCACGCACCCATAATACAAAGCTGGAAGGCGGGTTTGGTTGGCGTAAGGTTGACCGTCACATCAATTCTTACTTGCTGGAAACGCGACAGATTACGATTTCTCGACTTGGCTTCTTACGCAGTCATTATATGACAACAGCTGCCGATCAGGAGTTTCTTCAGGGCCGTGAAATCAGTTATGGCGCAGGCATAACAAGGGGCCTGCCCATGCTGGGAGCCACGCATGATGCGCCCAATCTCGGCATGAGAGAGCCTCATGCGCAATTCTGGAAGCTGGACGGCAAGGCCAAACTGAAGCAGCGCCTTCGCAATCTCGGCACCCTCAGCATGGAAGCCAAAGCGCAATGGAGTGAATGCGCGCTTTATTCAGGCGATCAGCTCTCGCTTGGATCACTTGAAACCATTCGTGGTTTTAACAACACTGCGGCTAAGGTCGATCGAGGCGCTTTCTTGCGCACAGAATTTGCACCGACAGTACCAGTTGATAAAATGATGACTGAAACCGACAAGAATGCCTGGCCGTTCCTGAATGATATGCTGCGCGCCACCGAACCCTATGTCTTTGTGGATGCTGGACAAGGTCGCAACATCACCACCCAGCGTGATTTGACACGCGCCAGCTTTGGGGGTGGGGTTCGTATGAATTATGGACGCACCAAGATAGATTTCAGCTTCGCTCATCGTGCGATAGAGCGCGGAACACCACGTTTCCAGCACGCGCCAGAGATTTACTTCTCGATCAACACCAAGATGCTGTAATATATGGCAATTATATCCTGATTTTAGAAAGATACGCCGTAACATCCTCTTTCCACTTACCAAACAATGCCACAGCCATTTAATAGCACGACCAGCAAATAAATTAAGATAGCCACGCGATCGGCGCAATTTTGACATTTTTCACGTTAATTATCTATACGTGGCTTTAGTAAATTACCATTATTGCCGCGCAACAAAGTAAAATATTATTCATATTTATTGAGGGATTTATCATGGCAGGATCAGAAATTTCTGGTGTGCAGGGTGGCGCAGCTCCATCAAGTGTTTTTGCAACCGTAACAGATAGCATCGGAAGCTTTTGCGGTAAAACTGTACGCGTCCTTAAAGATGCCGGTCAGGGTTTCTGCAATCTGGTGTCCAGACTTTGGGACAAGATAACATCGTTCTTCAGCGCTATTACCCCATCAGGGGAGGAAATGCGGACTGCAATTCGTGATATCGGTCCAGGCTTGGGCAATATGTGGCGTGACTTAAAGCGTAGCGTTTCAGACTTCTTCAATCCACCAACCGTGTTTGAAAGTGCTGGACGCGGAATTAGTGATGAAGCGCGCGATCTCTTCCGTTTATAAACAAGCTTAGCGACGACCAAGACAAGCTTAGAGTATTTTTTGATCAATCATGATTAAAAAATACTCTAACTTATTACTTTCCTACCGTATTTTCCGAAGTGAAATATTCGAAATACTGTTCAATATTGCGCGGTCCGCTGCCCACATCGAACAACCGATATCGAGGAATGGTTCGCACATCGATTGTGGTGCCTTCCGCATGGGGGCGTAGACGCACTGTCACGTCAATAGGCAGTTTTAGCACCCGTGTTAATTTCACAGCATCCAGATGCCCAATTCCAAAACGGCCACTGGGCGGTGTTGCCTCAATAATTGTCCACCCCTCCTTTTCCGCCGCTACACGTGCGCGTGCAAATGCTGCGTCTGCTTCCATTTCTGTATTCAGCGATACTAAATTTGGATGAAGCTGACGCTGTCTCTGGCGCAGTGTTGCTTTATCAGTCTCAGGCAGCGGCAATGTTTGCAAAATTTTCTGCACTTTGGGCAGATGCTCCCAAATATTTCCCGAGGTCACGCCTGCCAAAATATTTTCGCTGGCCGGCTGCGGCAGCATTCCACCACGCGCAGCGAATGCAACTGTGCTGCGTGAAAATGCGGGCGGATGAGCAGCATCTGTTGTGAGATCGGCATAATATGGCATCACAAGCAGACGCAGCCCAAGCGCCCCTGGAAATACAATAACAAGGCCCGCGACCAGCATGCCGCTGATGGCATACCCCAACCCTTTACGACCATAGCGCCAAATCTGTACAAGCGCAGACACTGCAAAAATCAGCCCCACACATGCCAGCAGGAAAGCAGCTCCAATCACAGCAAAGCCTGGAGAGAGGTCGCCACTTCCCCCACGCACAAGCACAATGCCAGAAATCAGCACAGGCAGGCTGAACCACGCAAACCTCCGCCCCCATATTGCCGCACGGCTTACAGGTTCCTCAACTATTAGACGCCGCATGATTTCCAACCAGCCTCAAAGAAAAGCCCAAGAAAAAGAGTTTATAAGATTCAAAAAGATGCGCCCTAACGCTTAATCATTCATTAGCGACATTGCCGAAAATATCGATATTAAACACCATTTGCCACCACTTCGCCATCAACAGAACAACACTCCGACGCTATCATCAGCAATGATCAACAGTGTCGGCAATATTTCAATCCGACAAGTTGGCAGCGTTTCCAGTGACATTTTTCGTTCAAACACGTTGTGAGCATCATGAACATCAAGCATCAAATCGCTGATACCGTCGCTAATCCTGCAGCACAATCTGCGCAGGCGGCACTTAACTCCTCCAAGAGCGTCACCCCTCCATTTGGCGCATTGGGCATGCCAGCTCTTGCAGCTGCTACGCGCAACGCCCCTAAGTCAACGCCCACGAAGGCCTCGCACGAGTTGCCACACTTCATGCGCAACCCGCAGAATAGTTGAGTTGATCGCCAGTCGTGAGATTTAATGCACTCTGATTGCTGCAGCTGCATGTCATTTGCCAAGGCAACATCAGACCAGCTTTTAAGCAGCTTGCATCAAATCAGATCATGGGCGCCGATTTATTGATAGAATTAGCGCACCAATCAAAGAATAAGCGTCGCCACTGCTTATGTGTCACGAGCGACGTTTCGGTTTGAGAACTTTATGGCCGCTGCTTGCGCAGATTGTCATTTAGTTTTGTGTATTCTTTAAATAATAACAAATGCAATGATGGACTTTATATCGCCATCTCACTGAAACCATTCATTTTAATCGCTTCCTGCGAAAGCGCACGCTCTTCTACCCAGTCGTGCGCTTCCGGCTTTGTTTTATGATGCAGCCCTACCTCACAATAACACGGGCTCCCAATTCCACGCGGTTATAAAGATCAATCACATCAATATTGCGCATGCGGATGCAGCCAGATGAAACTGCGCGTCCGATCTTCTCAGGCTCATTGGTTCCGTGGATCCGGTATAGCGTATCACGGCCATTCGCGTCATACAGATAGAGCGCGCGTGCACCAAGCGGGTTAAGCGGCCCACCTTTAACCGGGTGAACATGGGGCCATCGCTTGACCATATCGGCGGGCGGATTCCACGCGGGCCATTCGGCCTTGCGCTTGACGACGGATTCGCCCGTCCATCCATAAGCCTCGTCACCGACTGCCACGCCATAACGGATGGCCTTTCCTTCGGGCAATACATAATAAAGAAGCTTCTTTTTCTGCTCTACCACAATTGTGCCGGGCGCTTCGCCAGTTGGATCATCAACGAGATATCGCGCAAATTCAAGATCGACATCCGCCTGTGGCATCTGCGCCATCCACTCCACGTCGCGCGCGGAAACGGAGGGATCAGGCACACTTTTATAAGTGCAAGCAGCCAACACAGCGCCAAACCCTGCTATCAGCAGCAGATTTCGGGATACTCGTACAATCCTGGACCAGACCATTCTTTCATCCTTATTTAAGTGCTGCGAACTGCTTTAACCTGATTCCAACGCTGATTGTTGTCTTACAGCGTGATATTTATCGCTACAAAGCTTATCCGAAATAGTTAATGCCTCAGGTTAAGCACTGGATTTTACTGCGGCCGTCCTACTCCCTTTATGGTTGCGCTCCGCATCGACATTGCTTGATGACTAAAAAGAGCGTGCTACCCGATAGAAACCGGATATGCTCAAGAATAATGATATGGCATGCGGGAATCAGGACTGCACAATCTTTCCTACCTGAAGCCCGGCAAGCTCCACGGCAGGAAACATTCGTGACGACGCTCTACCTTTCCCATCCTGACTGTCTCGATCATCAAACGAGCAAGGGACATCCAGAGCGCGCAGACCGTCTCGTGGTAATAGAACGCGCCTTGGAGCAAGAGGCGTATTCCCACCTGTTGCGAGAAACTGCGCCGCGCGGCGATGCAGATATGGCTATGTTGGCCCATACAGAAGAGTATGTACGCAATATTTTTGAAGCAATTCCCAGCAAAGGCATCGCCAACATTGATGACGAAACACTCCTTTCACCCGGCTCCTGGAAGGCTGCAATGCGGGCGTTGGGGGCTGCATGTTATGCGGTGGATGAGGTTATAGAGCGCAAGGTCGATAACGCATTTTGTGCCATCCGCCCACCGGGGCATCATGCCGAGCATGCAAAGCCTATGGGATTCTGTCTTTTTAACAACGCAGCGATTGCAGCCAGACATGCCCAGCAGAAGCATGGACTTGAGCGGGTAGCGATTCTGGATTGGGATGTTCATCACGGCAACGGCACGCAGGATATTTTCTGGGCTGACAAAAGCGTGCTTTATGCCTCTATCCACGAGATGCTAATTTATCCCGGCACAGGCGCGGCGTGTGAAAAGGGTGAGTACGATACAATTGTCAACGTCCCCTTGCAGGCGGGAGATGGTAGCCCGATATTCCGTTTGGCGCTGGAAAATGCTGTCTTGCCTCGCATCGAAGCCTTCGCGCCTGATCTCATCATTATATCAGCTGGTTTTGATGCTCATTGGCGCGATCCGCTGGCCAACATCAATCTCACTGAAGCTGATTTCGCCTATGCTACCAAAGCCGTCATGGATGTGGCAGATCGCTGCTGTGATGGACGGATTGTATCCATTCTTGAAGGCGGATACGACCTTATCGGCTTATCCCGCTCAGCCGCCGCACATGTCACCGCCCTTATGCGCGGCTAAGGTCATGCCAATTCCGCACCACCGCTCTAGAAATCAATTGGATGTACGTGTCGAGATAAAGGGAGTTAGAGCGCCTGACATTCTGATTAAATCAGAACTGCGCTCTGGTTTCCATTTTATCGCACCTTGCGTTCATTTGAATAATCACATTGAACGCAAACGGCACTATTATTTTTCCAGCACAGTGGTGCGGGAAATTGTGATGCCAAATCCCGATAAGCCCACATAGCCACGCGCGGTCGAAGTAATATTATCGATGGAACTCACACCAAGATCGCGCAGGATCTGGGCGCCAAGACCAACCTCATGCCACTGCTGCACGCGCTGCGCTTCAGTGCCCTCCAGTGCATCCGGTCGCTTTACGGGAACCCCTGCTGTGCCATCACGGAGATAAACCAGCACACCACGGCCTTGCTCCTTGAAGTAAGCGAGTGCCTGATGCAATGATTTACCACCAAATATATCGCTGATAACATCAGCTCGATGCAGCCGTGCGGGTACATCACGACCATCACCGATCCCACCATACACAAAAGCAAAGTGCTGCACGTCATCAAATGGCGTTGTGTAGGCATAGCCCATCAGCTCACCGATATCAGTCTGCACCGAGAAAGTATTTACACGCTCGACAAGTTTCTCGCGCGACTGCCGAAAAGCAATCAGATCTGCAACCGAAATGCGCTTTAATTTATGTTCGCGAGCAAAAGCATCAATCTGCTCGCCCTGCATCACAGTGCCATCATCATTAGCAAGCTCGCAGATCGTGCCAACAGGCGGCAACCCAGCCAGACGACACAGGTCGACTGCGGCCTCTGTATGTCCCGAACGCATGAGCACGCCGCCATCACGCGCTATTAGCGGGAAGATATGACCTGGGCGCACAAAATCACTCGGCCCCATATTGTTATTAGCAAGCGCTCGTACAGTGTTAGAGCGCTGCTCTGCCGAAATACCCGTGGTGAGACCATGGCGCACATCAACTGTCACTGTGAAAGCTGTGCCAAGGGGCGCATCGTTCGATGCCACCATTGGCTCTAACCGTAACCGGCGCGCCTCATCTAATGACAGAGGTGCACAAACGATGCCGCAGGTATGGCGGATGATGAAGGCCATCTTCTCAGGCGTACACAAGGATGCTGCGCAGATCAGATCGCCTTCGTTTTCGCGATCATCATCATCAGTCACGATCACGATTTCGCCCTTGGCGAAGGCCTCGATGGCTTCGGTCACTGATTGGGTCATCATATTCTCCTGAATACCAGCCGCAGCACCGAGAAAATCATTCGGCGTGACAGCTCCGCGCGTTTCTCGCAAGATGAGTTCGGCTGTCTCGCGCGAGAGCCAACCGGCGGCATTATTACAAAGTTGTGTGACCGCGCCCGGCGAAACGCCAATACGACGCGCAAATGCTATGCGTGATATATTATTGTGTTCAAGCCAGTCTGCGAGCTTCATGCTGCGCAAGTTAGCGCACGGCCAATTTTAGTTCAACTAAAATTGCAACCACCCAGTCCGCATATAAATTTAATACGACTAAACAGCATCCTGTTGCGAAACAAAAGGCCATGCGGCAGATACACCAACTTGCCCTCTATGGCGCAGGTAATGATCTGCAATCGCGCACGCCACCATAGCCTCACCTACTGGCACCGCACGGATACCAACGCAAGGATCATGCCGCCCTTTTGTCATCACCTCGGTCTCGACCCCGCTGCGACTCACACTGTGACGTGGCGTAAGTATTGAAGATGTCGGTTTTACCGCAAATCGGGCTATGATTGCCTGCCCTGTGGAAATACCACCTAAAATGCCACCCGCATGATTCGACAGAAAAGTTGGCGCGCCATCATTACCGGCGCGCATTTCATCAGCATTTTCTTCACCAGTAAGCGCGGCTGAGGAAAATCCATCCCCAATTTCAACACCCTTGACTGCATTGATGCTCATCAACAGCGAGGCAATGTCGGCATCCAGCTTCCCATAAATGGGCGCCCCCAGCCCTACTGGCACTCCTTCAGCAACAATCTCAATCACAGCTCCTACCGAGGAGCCGTTTTTGCGCACACCGTCAAGATAAGTGGCAAAAAAGGCTGCCGCCTCTGCGTCTGGCGTAAAGAAGGGGTTGCGCGCCACCTCCTCCCAATCAAAACGATCACGATCAATTGCATGCGGCCCCATCTGCACCAACGCACCGCGCACCTTTAATCCCGGCACAACCTTGCGCGCGATAGCACCCGCAGCAACCCGCATTGCCGTTTCACGCGCAGAAGAGCGACCACCACCACGATAATCACGAATGCCGTACTTGGCATCATATACGTAATCCGCATGCCCCGGTCGATAAGCGCTGCTGATTTCGCTATAATCTTTTGAGCGTTGATCGACATTCTCGATCATCAGGCCAATGGGCGCGCCCGTTGTCACCTGCTCCCCCGTCTCGGGATCCTCGAATACACCTGAGACGATACGCACCCGATCAGGCTCCTGTCGCTGCGTGGTAAATCGCGACTGACCAGGTCTCCGACGATCGAGATCAGCTTGAATATCAGCATCCGTCAGTGGAATGCGCGGCGGCACACCATCAACCACGGCACCAATCATAGGCCCATGACTTTCACCAAACGTGGTTACACGAAACATATGGCCGAAGGTGTTATGCGACATGATGAACATTCCACAAGGGCGGGCAAAAATTACCCCTCTCTGATAAACGATGCAGACGCCGGTTGATAGTGCCAATACAAGTGTCGCATCAGCTAATTCCATTTTGCAGCAGTGATGCAAAATGGAGCAATTTCAGCCCGCCAATTCCTCAAAAAGCATCATAAATAGGCATTATGCACGATCCTGCGGCATGACTCTGCTGCATAATGCACCACATAACATGCCGCCTCCATTCTATCGATACTTGGTCATTTTGTAGAAATTTGGCACAAATAGGGTGCAATTCGGCAAAGCGAGTGATCATATCTCCTAATCAGTGCATTTGAGCCATTCGAAATTTGCATAAACAACCCCTTGCTATATTCTGTGAGTCGGGTATTGTTGCATTGCGACATGGCTTTGCCTGTCGTTGCCCTTCTTGGGCGTTTCCTCCCTAGACTTGGGCCGCATGTTTCATGTGGCCCCTTTTTCTTTCCAGGGCAGAAAACATTATTCCGGCACTGCCTCAATAATCACAAAAGCCTGCGCCATAGGCGGATCATCGGTTAGCGATACGTGCACCACCGCGCGGTGCCCTGTTGGCAATATGGCCTTGAGACGTTTCTGGGCGCCGCCTGTAAGCCGCATTGTCGGTTGACCACCAGGTAGATTAACCACCTCCATATCGCGCCAGAACACGCCCCGTGACATACCGGTGCCAAGCGCTTTGGCGCATGCCTCCTTGGCTGCAAAGCGGCGCGCATAGGATGGCGCACGTGCTGCGCGGCGTTCTGAGCGCACCCGCTCCCCTTCAGTGAATATACGGTGCGTGAAGCGCTCGCCAAACCGCTCAAGCGTATTGCTGATGCGATCGATGTCACATAGGTCAGAGCCGATTCCAATGATCATGTATGCGCCTTTCTGCTGTCGGCACGATATAATATAGAAGTGGCGCAATAGCAGCCTGCAACTGTTTCTACCGATTAATTTAAGCGTCAGCTGCAAAAAATCATGAGAAAAGCTCTCCCATCCAGATATTCGAACGTGCCATGAATATGCATGGTCGCAAATAGAGACTTGCCTCGAAGTGATGGGTGGTGTATTGGCCCTGCTTCGTGTTCTCTCCGGCTGGGGGCTGAACGGACGGTGCCTTATGGCATAAAAGGATTCCTTTTTTCGTCCCGTGTCTCCGCCTTCGAAGCAACACCAGTCGGGCCTTGGTGACGAGGCTCGAAGGGCTTGGCGCCGGAGAAACGCTTGTTGTAGATTGAAAGGCCACACATGTCTCTTTACGAGCACATTTTTCTGGCACGTCAGGATCTGACTGCCCAGCAAGTTGAGGCACTTGTAGAACAGTACAAGGGCATCATCGAAACCAACGGCGGCAAGATCACCAAGATCGAGCCATGGGGCCTCAAGGCCCTTGCTTACCGGATTCGCAAGAGCCGTAAGGCGCACTTCACACTTCTCAATATCGATGCACCTCCTGCTGCTTTGGCAGAAGTTGAGCGTCTGCAGCGCCTGAACGAAGATGTTCTCCGCTCGATGACGATTCGCGTTGAAGAACTTGAAGAAGGTCAGTCGGTTATGCTGCAGAAGCGCGACCGCGATGACCGTCGCGACCGCGAAGGCGGCGGCTTCGAGCGCGGCGGTGGCCGCTTCGACCGTGGCGATCGCAACGACCGTGGCCCACGCCGCGATCGTTCGCGTGATGATTTTGGTGCAGAAGGTTCGGAGGAGAACTAATCATGACAACTGGAGCAGCTCCCCGTCGCCCATTCTTCCGTCGCCGCAAGACTTGCCCATTCACGGGCGCGAACGCACCGAAGATCGATTACAAGGACACACGTCTGCTGTCGCGCTACATCTCTGAGCGTGGCAAGATCGTTCCTTCGCGCATCACGGCTGTATCGGCCAAGAAGCAGCGCGAGCTGGCACAGGCTATTAAGCGCGCGCGCTTCCTGGGTCTGCTGCCTTACGTAATCGCGTAAGACACAATAATTCTACGCCGCGCGATCTTGTTTCGCGCGGCGCTTTGATTTCACAATGAAGTCGTCCTTCAACATACGAAAAACCTGAGTGTTTTTCGTGATTCGGTTGGAGGATTTGTTGGGGCGGAGATCCGCTTCTAACCCTGCATAGGCAGTGGGACAGCAGGACGATGGCAACAATACTCTTTATTGGCTCGGGGGCGGGCCTGGTCTCTGCCCTGCTATTTGGCGTGGTGGCGACATTGTCACCGCTCGGGTTGTTGTTGTCTTATGTTGCCCCCCTCCCCATTCTGATTGCTGCTTTGGGCTGGAGCCATCGTTCCGGTCTTGTTGCTACAATTGTCGGCGCCATTGTCAGTGCTGTTTTTCTGCCCCCTGCAGCAGGGTTGGTCTTCGCAATCGCTGTCGGCTTGCCGGCATGGTGGTTGGCATACCTTGCTTTGCTGGGACGCACAGATCATGCAGAACTGATTGAGTGGTATCCGTTGGGCCGCATCCTGACATGGCTTGCAGTTACTGCGGCTGGTATCACCTTGATCGGTGCTATTTCGTTGGGGCCCTCATACGAAGCCTATCGGTCCAGTCTGGATGATTTGATCCGCGCTATGGTCGGCGCAGAACTCACACCAGCATTGCCGGTGGATGCAGACACAGAACAGTTTGTTCGCCTGGTAACAGCGGCTGTGCCTGCTGTTGCTGCAACGACCTTTGTGTTCATGCTGACGTTAAACTTGTGGCTTGCCGCATTTACCGTACGCGTATCGGGATGGCTACCGCGCCCATGGCCTTCAATTCCTGACACCTTGATGGCACGAAATTCGCTGCTCATCACAGGAGCTGCGGGACTTGGCAGTGTTCTGCTCCCCGGCTTTGCGGGGCTTGGCGCAACGGCTGTTCTGGGCGGCATGGCTGCAGCTTTTGCCTTGCAAGGCCTTGCTAGTATCCATGCGGCAACGCGCGGCAATAGGGCGCGTCCCGTGTTATTGGCACTGCTTTATCTGGCGCTGTTGCTGTTGTCGCTCTGGATCATTGTTGTGTTGGCAGGGGTGGGTGTTGCAGCTGTCGCATGGCGCTCGCGCAAGAGTGCGAGAACCGCGATGCTGGACTGAGTTTAAATTACTGAAATACGATACACTTAACGAGGAGAGTTAAAATGGAAGTTATCCTGCTGGAACGCGTTGCACGTCTTGGCCAAATTGGCGAATCCGTACGTGTTAAGAATGGCTACGCTCGCAATTTCCTGCTGCCACGCGGCAAAGCACTGCGCGCAACAGAAGCCAACAAGATGCGCTTCGAAAACCAGCGCGCTCAGCTTGAGGCCCGCAACCTTGAGCTACGCAACGAAGCTGAAGCTGTCGGTGAAAAGCTGAACGGACAGGCATTCGTGCTGATTCGTCAGGCTGGTGAGTCGGGCGTGCTTTACGGTTCGGTTGCTGCACGCGACGTTTCTGACGTGCTGACCGCCGGTGGCTTCACTGTTAACCGTCAGCAGATCGTACTGCACACGCCAATCAAGTCGCTCGGCCTGCATACGGTTCCTGTTGCGCTACATCCAGAAGTTGAAGTTTCGGTCACACTCAACGTTGCACGCAGCGCAGAAGAGGCAGAGCGTCAGGATCGTGGTGAAGAAGTCAGCACCCGTGACGAGATCGATCTTTCCGAGCTCGGTCTTGAAGTTGGCGCAGCACTTGCTGAAGCCGGCGATGTAGAGCTCTGAGCTGACAGATTGCAATAGCACAGCGACAGTTGTGTCATAAGCATCTGATAAAACAGCAATCAATTATTGCAAGACGGGGGGCGTGGAAGCGCCCCCCGTTGTTTTTTATTTTTATGAGATTACGCTTAGAGAGAAAATAATATCCGTATTCATACGGAAAAGATGATGTGTAAACATTATACAGATGGGGTCGAGCATGGAAAAATTGCTTCGGTTCGCTCTTAAGCGCCTTATCCGTTCCGGATCGTTAACGGCATCAGTAGCAACGCATCCACCCTTTACTGTTGGCGATGGCTCAGGCCCTTCGATAGCCATGCATTTTCGCAATAACCGTGCCGTGAGGCGCCTTTTGCTAAATCCGGATTTAGCCTTGGGTGAGTTGTACATGGACGCTGATATCGAAATGCTCAAAGGCGATATCGGCGATCTGCTGGCATTGGCTATGCGTAATTATAATTACGGCAATGGCCTCTTGCCGATCAAACTTACCCGATTATGGCGTGATGCTTTCCGTTTCTTTGCACAATTTAACTTTGCTAGCCGATCGCGTCGAAATGTTGCCCATCATTATGATCTGGACGGGCGCCTTTATGCATTGTTCCTTGATCCAGACCGCCAATATTCATGTGCGTATTTTGAAAACATTCAGGCTGAGCCCGGTGATGACCCCTCTTTTATACTTGCAAGCAAAGACGGGGAGGCATTGGTCAATACACCAGCCTCTGATGGGCTGGATGCGGCACAACTGGCCAAAAAACGCCATATTGCAGCCAAGCTCCAGGTGAAGCCCGGGCAGAAAGTACTTGATATCGGCAGCGGATGGGGTGGGATGGCGCTCTATCTTGCACAATTATGCGGGGCAAAGGTAACCGGTATCACCCTCTCGAAAGAACAGCTTACTGTTTCACAGGAACGTGCCGCTGCGCTTGGACTATCAAACCAGGTGAATTTTAACCTCACAGATTATCGAACTCTCTCGGATACATTCGACCGAATTGTTTCAGTCGGCATGTTTGAACATGTCGGCGCGCCGTGGTTTCAGAACTTTTTTGATCAATCGGCTAAAGTACTGGCGGATGATGGCGTGATGCTGCTTCATTCGATTGGCCGCATGTGCCCTCCAGGCAGCACCAATCCATGGATCACAAAATATATTTTCCCCGGCGGTTACATTCCGGCACTGTCCGAAGTTCTGAAGGCAATTGAACGGTCGGGCCTCATCGTCACGGATATCGAGATTCTACGGCTTCATTACGCCGAAACACTAAAAACATGGCGCGCACGCTTCCATGCCCGCCGTGCTGAAGTGCTGGAAATGTTTGACGAGCGATTCTTTCGCATGTTCGATTTTTATCTCGCCGCCTCTGAAATGTCATTCAGGCATGATGGCATGATGGTTTTTCAGATCCAGCTCGCCAAACGGCAGGATGCCGTTCCCCTTACGCGTGATTATATCGGGCGCAATGAGGCCGCACTTAGTTTTCGTGAAAAAGATGCACTCTCTTCTAACCGTGGCGTGAATCAGAGTCTGCAGCAAGCTGGAGAGTGATATTTTTCGCGAGACCAGCGTGCAAAGCGGGGAAATATGACGAGCTCTGCGGAGAATCGGCTACCCAGGATTTAAGATTTTCTTTACCGTAGAAAACAACACGTCGATTAAAGAGAATCCGCGCTTGCCGCCGGGAGTGAAATGAGCATCGTTAATTCGTTGGTGACACGGCTTGATGCCACGCCAGAGCCTCAATACCGGCTTGTGCCGCATAATATCGATGCTGAGCAGGCACTGCTCGGCGCTATGCTGGTGAACAACGATGCGTATTTTCGCGTATCGGATTTTCTTGAGGCCGCGCACTTCCAGGAAGAAATCCACCGCCGCATCTATGAGGTCGCCTCATCGCTCATCAAGGCGGGTAAGGTTGCAACGCCTATCACGCTCAAAACCTTTTTAGGCGAGCATGACCTGGGCGGCATCACAATCCCCCAATACCTTGCGCGCCTTGCTTCAGAAGCCACAACGGTTATTAATGCCGAAGATTACGGCCGCACGATCCACGATCTGGCCGTGCGCCGTGAGTTGATTTCCATCGGTGAAGATATCGTCAACGTCGCCTACGATGCACCGGTTGACAATCCGCCCCGCACCCAGATCGAAGAGGCCGAACAGCGCCTCTATAAACTCGCCGAAACCGGCCGCTACGATGGCGGTTTCATGCGGTTTTCGGATGCGCTGACAACCGCCATCAATGTCGCTGCTGCCGCTTATAAGCGCGATGGTAATCTGTCAGGCGTCTCGACGGGGCTTACGGATGTAGACCGCACAATGGGCGGCTTGCAATCATCAGATCTGATCATTCTGGCCGGTCGTCCTGCTATGGGTAAGACCTCGCTTGCCACCAACATCGCCTTCAATATCGCACGCAACTGGCGCGGCGAGAAGCAGCCGGACGGCTCGATGAAGACGGTCAACGGCGGCATTGTGGGCTTCTTCTCGCTCGAAATGTCTGCCGAGCAGCTCGCAACGCGTATCATTGCCGAACAATCCGGTGTGCCCTCTTATAAAATCCGCCGCGGTGATATCGCTGAGGACGAGTTTTACAGAGTGTCGGATGTTGCACGCGAAATGCAGATGCTGCCATTCTATATCGATCAATCAGGTGGCCTTTCCATTGCCCAGCTTGCCGCTCGCGCACGCCGCCTTAAGCGTCAACGTGGGCTGGATATTCTGGTGGTTGACTACTTGCAGCTGCTTTCGGGCTCATCCAAACGCGGTGAAAACCGCGTGCAGGAGTTGACAGAAATCACCACGGGTCTCAAGGCGCTGGCCAAAGAGCTTGCGGTGCCTATCGTGGCACTATCCCAGTTGTCGCGTCAGGTTGAAAACCGCGATGATAAGCGCCCGCAATTGTCGGATCTACGTGAATCGGGCTCCATCGAGCAGGACGCCGACGTGGTGCTGTTTGTGTACCGTGAGGAGTATTACCTCAAAAGCAAGGAGCCTAAAATGGGCACCGAGGAATATTTCAAATGGCAGGCAGAGATGGATCAGGCCCATGGCACGGCAGAGCTTATCATCGGCAAGCAGCGTCACGGCCCTACAGGCACGGTTCGCCTCTCCTTCCAGGCGGATGTGACACGCTTCGGCAATCTTGCCAGCGACGATCACATGCCCGACCACATGTAATGATCGGCTGGTATTGTGGCAAAGTCTCCTTCTTTCATCTGTCAGAGCTGCGGCGCGGCTTATACGCGCTGGCAGGGTAAATGCGAAGCTTGCGATGGCTGGAATACGCTAGCGCAAGAATCCATCGCAGCCCCAATTGCGGGGGCAAAAGGTGCGGCCCTTCGTGGTGCGCGCAGTGCTGGCCGCGTTTTTGCGCTGGAGGGGTTGAAAGGCGAAAGCCTGGAAGCACCGCGCGTGGCATCCGGCATTGCTGAGCTGGACCGCGTGACTGGTGGCGGCTTTGTGCCGGGATCAGTCATTCTGATCGGTGGCGATCCAGGCATTGGTAAATCGACACTGCTCACACAGGCATGCGCCGCATTGGCACGTCTGGGTAACCGCGTGGCCTATATTTCGGGGGAAGAAGCTGTAGCGCAGGTGCGTCTGCGGGCAGAGCGCCTCGGTCTTACTGAGGCTCCTGTGGAGCTGGCTGCAGAAACCAATGTCGAGGATATCATTGCCACCCTCAGCGAAGGTGCGCCACCACGCCTTGCGGTAATCGATTCGATTCAGACCATGTGGAGCAGCGCCGTTGAAGCAGCGCCCGGCACAGTGACCCAGGTGCGTGGAAGCGCGCAATCGCTGATCCGTTTTGCCAAAACCACCGGCACAACAGTTATTCTTGTCGGCCACGTCACAAAGGACGGCCAGATTGCTGGCCCGCGCGTGGTAGAGCACATGGTTGATGCAGTAGTGTCGTTTGAAGGCGACAGCGGCCATCATTTCCGCATTTTGCGCGCTGTGAAGAACCGCTTTGGCCCGACAGATGAAATCGGCGTATTCGAGATGACCGGCCACGGTCTTGCCGAAGTCGCCAACCCTTCTGCCCTCTTTCTGGCAGGGCGTGATCTCTCCGCACCCGGCACAGCCGTTTTCGCAGGAATGGAAGGCACGCGTCCGCTGCTGGTGGAAATTCAGGCGTTGGTTGCGCCCTCTTCTCTTGGTACTCCGCGTCGCGCGGTTGTTGGATGGGATCCGAGCCGCCTGTCAATGATCCTTGCAGTGCTGGAAGCGCGCGGCGGGTTAAAACTTGGCCAACATGACGTGTATCTCAATGTTGCAGGCGGCCTGCGCATCAACGAGCCCGCGGCTGATCTTGCAGCTGCGGCTGCGCTGATTTCATCATTAGCAGGCGCTCCTTTATCCCCGGAAACAGTGTATTTTGGCGAGATTGGCCTCTCAGGCGCCATCCGGCCGGTGGCACAGGCACCTGCGCGTTTAAAAGAAGCTGGCAAGCTTGGCTTTAACCGCGCGATTGTGCCTGCAACCTTGAAAGACTCACCGGATGCATCGCCTTTAGCGTTGGAAAGCGTGGGTCATATTGCTGATCTCGTCGCAACTATTGCGGCAAGGCGTCCACAAGTTGCTCGTGAAAGGCGCAGTCTTGTTACAGATAGGTGACGCGGCGCAATTTCATCGCTATACACAGCGCCAGCAAAGTCTACTTTCCATTAAAGCTGTTTGCGATTGATTTGCTCTGCAAATTAAATGCAAGTTGCAGCCGCTTATTCGTCCAGCTTGTTTCAAGGTGCCGGTTCATGCCCATTGCTCTGCTAGATCTGATTGTTATCGGCATCGTGCTGATCTCTTCGCTGCTTGCCTCTGTTCGTGGTTTCACGCGTGAGGTGTTGGCGATTGCTGCGTGGGTTGCCGCCGCTGCAGCTGCACTATACCTGCACCCTTTTGTGCTGCCGCATCTAGAGCCCTACATCTCAAACCCGATGGTGGCACAAGTTGCATCTATTGCAGCTGTGTTCATCATTACGCTGGTGCTTGTATCGTTCGTAACGGTGCAGATTTCCGATCTCATTCTCGATTCGCGCATTGGCGCTGTTGATCGCTCATTGGGTTTCGTGTTCGGCGCAGCACGCGGTATTCTGATTTGCGCGATTGCGTTGCTGTTCTTCAACTGGCTTGTGAAGCCGGAAGCACAGCCTGAATGGGCGCAGAACGCCAAGTCACGCCCACTGCTGCAAAGCACAGGCAACCAGCTGCTAGCGCTTCTTCCTGCTGATTTCGGTAATGCTGTCTTGCAGAAAATTGCGCCGCAAAAGCCTGGCGATGATGCAGCTCCTGCCGATACTGATCCGGGACAGCGTTCCAGCAATTCCGGCGATCCGATTCAGCAGCTGATTGGTGGCGGTTCAATCGACGAACGCTGAACATCTTCATAAGCGCATTGCTTGCGTCACAGAATTGTTTCGCGTTTTTGCCGCAGTCTTGCTGTAAGACAGTCGCATGAAGCGGGTCTGTTGTGCGTTGATGGGACTGGTAATTGTAGTCTCCATAGCGCACATGAGCGCTACGGATGGGAAGACACTCACATGTCTTCCCATGCAATAATCATGCGCCGATAAGGGTGTTCTGCCGGAGGACGTTAGATGAATCACGGTCTAGCTGCAGGTCTGCATTCGGATATGGACTTCGATCTGAACGACGACACCCTGCATGAAGAATGCGGCGTATTCGGCATTTACGGTCACCCTGAAGCCGCTACTATTACGGCGCTTGGCCTGCATGCCCTGCAGCATCGTGGGCAGGAAGCCACCGGCATCGTTTCCTTTGATGGCCATCGCTTTCATTCTGAGCGTCAGCTGGGCCTTGTCGGCGATACTTTTTCTGATCCCACTGTTATCCGCCAGTTAACTGGTCACTCGGCTATCGGCCATGTGCGCTACGCCACCACGGGCGAGACGATGCTGCGCAACGTCCAACCGCTGTTTGCAGAACTGACAGGCGGCGGATTTGCTGTTGCGCATAACGGCAACCTCACCAATGGCCTTACCCTGCGCCGCGAACTGGTGCGTGAAGGGGCAATCTATCAGTCAACCAGCGATACTGAGGTTATCCTGCATCTCGTTGCACGCAGCCGGAAAAAGCGTTTTGCAGATCGCTTTATCGATGCGCTGTTGCAGCTTGAGGGTGCATACTCATTCGTTGGCCTCACAAATAAAAAGCTCGTTGGCGCGCGTGACCCGCTGGGCATTCGCCCGCTCGTGCTGGGCAAGCTTGATGGCCATTACATCCTGGCATCGGAGACTTGCGCTCTCGATATCATCGGCGCGCAGTTCGTGCGTGATATCGAGAATGGCGAAGTGCTGATCATTGATGAAAACGGCATCGAATCAATTAAGCCGTTTGGGTCACAGCCAATGCGCCCCTGCATTTTCGAATACATCTATTTTGCCCGCCCCGATTCTATCGTGCATGGGCGCAGCGTCTATGAAGTCCGCAAGAAAATGGGCGCACAACTTGCGCTCGAAGCCCCTGCTGAGGCTGATGTGGTCGTGCCTGTTCCCGATTCGGGGGTGCCTGCGGCCATCGGTTATGCGCGCGCATGCGATATCCCGTATGAGCTAGGCATTATCCGCAATCATTATGTGGGACGCACGTTCATCCAGCCCACGCAATCGGTGCGCGAACTTGGCGTGCGTATGAAGCACTCTGCCAACCGCGGCGCCGTCGCGGGCAAGAGCATTGTGCTGGTTGATGATTCTATCGTACGCGGCACAACTTCTATGAAAATCGTGCAGATGATGCGCGATGCAGGGGCCCGTGAAGTGCATTTTCGCATTGCCAGCCCGCCAATTACACATCCTGATTATTACGGCATCGATACGCCTGAACGCGAGAAGCTACTGGCCGCGAACCACACTATCGAGGAAATGCGTGCAATCATTGGTGCAGATTCGCTGGCTTTTCTGTCAGTTGATGGCATATACCGTGCGTGTGGTTATCAAGGGCGTGATCCGTTGATGCCGCAATTCGCCGACCATTGCTTCACCGGCGATTATCCAACGCCCCTTACTGACAATAAGGGCGATGCACCGCGTCAGGCCGCGTTGCTCGCCGAAGCAGGTTAGTTTCGACACTGGTTGATAGTATGACAGGTTTAACTGCCGATTTCGCCTCTGACACATCGCTTACTGGCCGCGTGGTGCTGGTTACCGGCGCCTCGCGCGGGATTGGGCGGGCGGCAGCACTCGCGCTGGCCAAGGCTGGCGCGCACGTCGTAGCGTTGGCGCGTACAGTTGGCGCGCTGGAAGAGCTCGACGACGCAATCAAGGCTGAAGGCGGATCAGCGACACTGGTCCCGGCTGATATTAAAGATTTTGATGCTCTCGACCGTCTTGGCGCTGGCATTTTCGAACGCTGGGGCAAGCTCGATGGTGTGCTGGCGAATGCAGGCATTCTCGGCACCATGACCCCCCTCGCCCATCATGAGCCCAAGCGTTGGGACGAAGTGATGGCCGTCAACCTAACCGCCAACTGGCGTCTGATCCGCTCGCTTGATCCGCTGTTACGTGCATCCGATGCAGGCCGCGCGGTATTCATCACATCGGGCGCTGCGCATAAATACCGGGCGTTTTGGGGCTCTTATGCCGTATCAAAGGCAGCGCTTGAAGCACTGGCACTGACATATGCCTCCGAAACGCAAACCACCCCTATTCGTGTATCATTGGTGAACCCCGGCCCGTTGCGCACCCGCATGCGCGCGACTGCCATGCCGGGTGAGGATCCATCGATACTTCGCACGCCAGAAGAGCTTGCACCGCAATTAGTGCGCATGCTGTCCCCATCATGGACGCAGACTGGTGTGATCTACGATTTCCCACAGGATAAGGTGTTGTGGCCATCGGCTCCATCATCAACACCAACGTCACTGCCTGCTGAATAATAAGCATTGTCCGCAATATTGCTTGTTCAACCCGCACAAGATTGAGCCTATGACCGACGCAACACACGACAAAATCCTCATCGTCGATTTCGGCAGCCAGGTAACTCAGCTGATCGCAAGACGCGTGCGCGAGGAGCGCGTGTATTCGGAAGTGGTGCCGTTTACGCGTGCAGCCGAAGCTTTCCGCACGATGAAGCCTAAGGGTATTATCCTCTCAGGTAGCCCCTCTTCGGTGACAGAGGACGCCAGCCCCCGCGCGCCACAGGAAATCTTTGATTCTGGCGTGCCTATCCTTGGCATCTGCTATGGCCAGCAGACGATGGTGGCGCAACTTGGCGGGCAGGTTGAAAGCGGTCATCACCGCGAGTTTGGCCGCGCCGAAGTCAACGTCAAGGCTGATAGCGCGCTGTTCGATAGCGTCTGGCAAATGAACGAAGCCTATCCTGTATGGATGAGCCACGGCGACCGCGTCACGCGTCTGCCGGAAGGTTTTGCGGTAGTAGCAATATCTCAGAACGCGCCATTCGCCGTTATCGCCAATGAAGAGCGTCGCTTCTATGGCGTGCAGTTCCACCCGGAAGTGGTGCATACCCCTCACGGTGCAGGCCTCATCCGCAACTTTGTACGCAACATCGCAGGCTGCACGGGCGACTGGACGATGGCAACCTTCCGTGAGGAAGCAACAGCGCGCATTCGTGAGCAGGTTGGCACCGGCAGGGTTATCTGCGGTCTTTCCGGCGGCGTGGATTCTGCCGTGGCTGCCGTGCTGATCCATGAAGCAATTGGCGATCAGCTCACATGCGTTTTCGTTGATCACGGCCTGCTGCGTATGGGTGAAGCTGAGCAAGTGGTGCAGATGTTCCGCGACAGCTACAACATCCCGCTCGTGCATGTAGAAGCAGAAAAGCTGTTTCTTGATGCGCTGCATGGCGTTAGCGACCCGGAAATCAAGCGCAAGACGATCGGTAAGTTATTCATCGACGTGTTTGATGAAGAAGCCAAGAAGATTGCCGCGCGTGATGGCAAGCCGGTTGATTTTCTGGCACAGGGCACGCTGTACCCGGATGTCATTGAAAGCGTCAGCTTCACAGGCGGGCCATCCGTCACGATCAAGAGCCACCACAATGTCGGCGGTCTGCCTGATCGCATGAAGATGAAGCTGGTGGAGCCGCTGCGCGAATTATTCAAGGATGAAGTACGCGATCTGGGGCGTGAGCTTGGCCTGCCTGAAGCATTCGTCGGCCGCCATCCGTTTCCTGGTCCTGGCCTTGCAATCCGGTGCCCAGGTGAAATCACGTCGGAGAAACTTGAAATCTTGCGTCATGCTGATGCGGTTTATTTGGACGAGATCCGCCGCGCTGGTCTATACGACGATATTTGGCAGGCTTTCGCTGTTCTGCTGCCAGTTCGCACCGTGGGTGTTATGGGTGACGGGCGCACTTACGAACACGTTTGCGCCCTGCGTGCAGTCACATCAGTTGATGGCATGACGGCTGATTTTTATCCCTTCGACATGGGCTTTCTGGGTCGCGTGGCCACGCGCATTATCAATGAAGTCAAGGGCATCAACCGGGTAACATACGACATCACGTCCAAGCCACCCGGCACCATCGAGTGGGAGTGATTTAGGCTCACGTGAGCGTCGTCAGGAATGCGTTCAACGCCTCTTCAATATTTGCCGTTTATCGCGGAGTTAGCTTCGTAATAAACGGCATTACGCGTTTAATTCATCATAACTATTGTTGCATTTAGCAAAGTGGCAAAGCTCGTCCAGGCTGCATAGGGCACAAAGAGCAACGCTGTTATCTGATCCCGTTTCCACGTAGCGGCAATGAAGGCAAAGGTCGTTGCGACCATTGCAACAATGATAACCAAAGCTAAAGCTGGCTGTTGAGCACCGAAAAACAAGGGCGACCAACTAAAATTCAGAAGCATCTGAATAAGCCAAAGCTTCATCGCCAACCCACGCCGATCGCGTAGCCAGCACCGCCAACCAGCAACAGCAATCATCACGTAAAGAATAGACCACGCCGGACCGAACAACCAGTTTGGAGGTGTAAACCATGGTTTATTGAGCGCCGCATACCACTCGGCTGGCATGGTGACAAACCCAATCATTAGGCCTACGCCCAGCGTGATCAGGATAAACACAGCCAGTGAAATCAACTTGGACATTGTCTCTTCCTCAATATGCCCTGCGCAGGAAATCAACATCTGAAACTAGATAATTTATCACTGGAAAACAAATACTTAAATAGACACAGCCAAGTTTCCGCTAATTCAGCTGGATCCGGGTTGCCATCTGCGCCACCGTCGAACAACAGTGCATCGCGGGTGCGTATGATTCAATGCGTAAAGCTCTAACGGCTGAGGGGATTGCCACGGCTCCAGCTCTCGCCGAGCGATGCTGGCAATGATCCGCGATCCCCGAAGAGCGCCAGCACCAGTAAAACCACAGCGAATGGTAGCATTTGCACGATATCTGTCGGTGCATCGATCCCTACCACTTGCAATGCTGTGGTCGCTGAAAGACATGCGCCAAACAGCAGCGCTCCCAGCAGCACCATCAGCGGCCGACCACGGGCTAACATGGCAAGTACAATTGCGATGAAACCACCGCCGTTGGTCATAAAGGGCACAAAAATACCGGCACCCACAATCGCCATAAACGCGCCGCCCAATCCTGCACACGCGCCCGCGATTAATACGGCAATGGCGCGGGTGCGTAAAACATCGACACCTGCGGCATCAAGCGCTGAAGGGCTATCACCCGCCGCTCGGAAGGCAAGCCCCAAATGCGTGCGCCGATCAAGCCAAGCCATCAGCCCCACAAGCAGAAAGGCCGCATAGGCAACTGGCGGTCGATCAAATAGCGCCGGGCCAATCAATGGCAAATGCACCAGACCCGGCAATGGCCACGTTGTGGCAGCTGGCAACCGTGGATATGTTTGCGCAAAGCTTAGATGATGCAAAATTGCAGTCAGCCCCTCTACGCCCAGCAGCAGCGCAATACCGATAACGATCTGGTTTAATCCCCATCGCACAGCGAACTGCGCCATCAATGCCGCCACCGCCATGCCGCCCCCTAAACCGGCAGCGAAGCCAAACCAGGGGTTACCGCTTTGCAGTGAAACAACAAAACCCGCATAAGCGCCCATCAACATCATGCCTTCCAGGCCAATATTGAGAACGCCTGCGCGCTGCGACACTTGCTCGCCAAGTCCCGCTAACAATAACGGAATGCCCGCAGTTACAGCGCCTGCAAGCAATGCAGTCAAAAAAGCCTGCGTCATCAGGCCGCTCATATCGGCCCCCTTGTGCGCGCTCGTTGTTCGAGCATGTCGCCCAACGCCAGCGCAATCAACAAGATAGCAACGATCAGCAATGTGACATAATTAGGAATACCCAGTCGCCGCGCGGCGCTCTCACCACCTACAGACAATACCGAAAACAGAAAGACAAAGATGATGGCCCCAAAGCCATTAAAGCGCGCCAGAAACACCAGCGGCACCACCATAAGACTGTAAGCTGGGTTCCAATCAGCGCGTACGTTGCCCTGCACACCCAGAACATCCACCGCCCCGGCCATGCCTGCAAGGCCCGCCGAGAGCGCGAATACGATGATCGTGAGACGCGGCACATTAAGGCCCGCATGCAGGGCTGCACGCGTATTCAACCCGACCACGCGCAATCGCAACCCAAAAGCGGTGCGCGCCATTACCCAATGCACCAACAGCACGACCACGACTCCAATCAAGACACCACTTGAAATCGTTGTGTCGTCTAAACGCGGTAGCCGTTCTGCAACCGGCAGAGTAACCGTTTGCGGCACGGTGGTTGATGGATCTCTGAATACCAGTTTTATCAATAAGTTAGCAAGAGACAACCCCAGAAACGTCATCATCAGGGTAGCGATAATTTCATTGATGCCGCGATAGGCCTTGAGCATCGCGGGCAATAGCGACCATGCCGCACCAACAACCGCCGCAATGACAAAGCACACCACCCATGCGAGCCATAACGGCATAATCCCTGTCAACGTGGGTGCCACCGCCGCAACAGCAACTGCTGCTAACAAATATTGCCCATCACCGCCAAGGTTCCAGATACCAGCACGGAAGGCAATGATCAGACTTGCAGCAATCAACAAAAGCGGCGCCATTCGCGTTATGACGGCCTGCAAACCAGATGGCGACAACAGGCCCCGCTGCATGACTTGCATAAAATATGCAAGCGGATCCACCCCCATGGCCCACAGCATTCCCGCTGTCAACACAAGCGCCACCAGTAGTGGGCCTATAATAGCAAAAGCAAAGCGCCTGATCATGCGGCCTGTCCATCCGCCTGGCTGATTGCGCGCCCAACCAGGGCCCGCGCTTCGGCTCCGTTGTCCAACGCAGCAATCACGCGTCCCGTGTCCATCACCACGATGCGATCTGATAGCGCTAGTATTTCATCAAGATCAGTCGAGATGAGCAGCACAGCAAGTCCTGCCTCGGCAGCCTGCCTTATCCTCTGATGGCAAGCGATAGTGCTTTGAATATCCAGCCCCTGCGTGGGTTTGGCGAAGATAACCGCCTGCGCACCACTGGCAAGCTCGCGCGCCAGCACAACCTTCTGCACATTGCCACCCGATAAATGCCCTACAGGCGTTGCCCCATCGGGGGCGCGGATATCAAAATCAGCAATCGCCTTCCGTGCCCGCACATCGATGGCGGCCTGCCGCACAACGCCCCGGCGCCAGAACGGCGCATCACCAATACGTTTCAACAACAGATTGAGAGCAATCGAAAGGGCACCAACTGTTCCCTCGCGCAGCCGATCATCGCTGGCATAACGCAAGCCGTGCCGGGTGCGCTCACCAACCGACAGATGCCCCACAGGCTTGCCATTCAGCGTTATCTCGCCCGTGCTATGCGCTCTTTGACCGGCTAATGTTTCAGCCAATTGTTTCTGGCCATTGCCATCAATCCCAGCGATGCCCACAATTTCTCCGGCATGGACTGTGAGGTTGATATCAGCAAGCGGCACCCGTACATCGTCCACACTCAGCCCCTTAACCTGCAGCACCTCATTTCCATGAGAGACATGTGGCTTGGCCACATGCGCTGACTTCGACACTGAGCCCGCGAACATCAAATTGACCAGTTCACGATGCGCGGTTTCTCGATCCCAGCCTGTTTGGCGCGGAGATATTCTTGCTACGACACGACCATGGCGCAAAATCGTGATGCGATCGCCAAAATCCAGGGCTTCGTCGAGCTTATGAGTAATGAAGACAACAGCAACCGGCGCTCCAGCATCGCCTTGTACAAGACGGCGCATGAGCCGCCCAAGATCAGCCGCCCCCGCAGGCGTGAGCGTGGCTGTAGGCTCATCCAGCACCAGCACGCGACTGCCTCGCATGAGCGCCCGCACAATCTCAGCATGCTGGCGCTCACCCAAAGAGAGCGCATCCGCACGCGCATAAGGGTCAAAAGGCGCAGCAGGATCAATGCTCTGCGCAACTGTACGCATTTGCTCCGCAAGTTGCGCACGCTGTGGTCTTCGCCACCACACACCCCCCAGCGCCGTATTATCGACAAGGCTCAGCGAGGGCACGAGCTGTCCATGTTGAAATACCGTGCTGATGCCAAGCATCAGTGCATCGCGCGGTGATGCAAGATGCCGCGCCTGGCCTGAAATGCTGATTTTTCCCGCATCAGGATGCTTCACGCCTGCCAGAATGGCAGCCAATGTCGATTTACCAGCTCCGTTCTCACCCAGCAGAACGTGCACTTCACCCGGTCGCAAATCAAGATCGACATCGACCAGCGCCTGAACGCGGCCGAATGACTTACTCACGCGAGCAAGCGACACAATAGGAGCAGCTTCCATAACAGCTGCAATCCTACGGGGTGGAGGTGGTCGTATTCACCAGACGATGCACGCTTTGCGCATCGAAGGATGGCGTCAGTGTGATTTTACCGTCGATGATATCCTGACGAATAGCCGCAACCTCCTGCCATACTTTTTCAGGAATATGCGGGGTTTTCAGCAGCGAAACAGAGTTATCTGCCAATTGGATACCATAGTTTTTCTCGCCATAGGTTCCTGCTTTGACATCAGCAATCATCGCCGAAAATACCGGTTCCAGATTCCAGATGACGGAGGACAGCAGATGCCCCTTATCGATTGGCGTTTTGTCACCAATCACATCGATAAAATATGCCTTGCCACCATCTACAGCCTTGGTGGCCTCAATGGCCGCAAGCATGCCGAAGCTTGAGCCATTGCCCTGCCCCAGAATGATATCGGCACCAGCTGCAATGACAGTTTCCGTCACGCGGCGCGCACCTGCAGCGTCGCTATAGGCAGCGGGGCCGATCACAGCATAGCGAATGATGATGTTTGGCTTTTCGGCCCGCGCACCTTGCGCAAATGCCACAGATTGCGCATTCCAGCCCGGAGGCTCTCCGGAAGTCACGATCCCAAGCGTACCAGTGCGTGTAAGCTTGGCTGCGAGACGTCCGGCCAGATAGGCCCCCTCGTGGCCACTTGCCGTGTAATCAGCCACCTTGCCAGGCACCCGGGCCTCAGGCCGATCCGTGATGGCAACGGGCACGCCAAGTTCTGCGCCGATCTCGGGCGCAGCCGTATTATAGCCGCTTGCATGCGCGATCAGCAGGCCGGCACCATCCTCAATAAGCTCCCGCATCACGGGCCGCACGTCATCGTAGCCGAGGTTTTCCGCCACCATCACCTCAACGCCAGCTTGTTTGCCAGCCGCACGCGCAGCCGTGACACCCTGTTGATTCCAGCCGAAATCGGTTGCGGCCTCGGGCGCCATGATAGCAATCGCCTTCAGCTCAGCTGCACCAGCTGTAAGTGGTAGCATGCACGAAAGCGCGAGCGCAGCTATGATACGACGAACCGGACCATAGGCCTGTCTTTGGTCGCACGGAGTGGCGTGGTGTTTCAGGAATAACATGGATAATTCCATACCTATGGTGCGCATAACTTCCCCCCGCCCATCAACCGGTCTTGCTGTAATCAGAGCTGCAAGCTGATGGTGATATCCGATATGACTCTTGGCGAAGAATAATCCGGCGCATCACCTGATATTTCTTGCCCCTCTCCCTCACTTACAGCAAAATTTCGCCCCATATACAACGCCTATAACGGTGTCATAAGGTGCGTCACGATGCACATGGCCGGTACTGGGCCTCGACATGGCCATAATGCTACATGGAATGGGTCTGGAATTGATGCATAAGCACCTGAAACCACTGCTGGCCGCCATGTGGTGCATTGCGCTGCTCTTTTCGACACAGGCAGCCTTTGCGCATCCTCATGTGTGGGTAACAGCACGGTCACAGCTTGTGTTTGAAGCGAACAAGCTCACAGCCATTCGCCACAGCTGGACCTTCGACCCCGCTTATTCAAAATATGCGATACAAGGGCTCGCGACCAATCCGGACGGCACCATAAACGCTGAAGAACTCGCTGATCTGGCGCGCTTGAATGTCGAAAACCTGCATGAATTCGACTATTTCACCAAAGCCAAGGCCAATGGCAAGGCACTTGCCTTCACTAACCCGATAGAGCCTTCAATCACATTAAAAGACGATGCGCTGACACTGCATTTCACCTTGCCGGTAGATCTGCCAGCTCAGGCTAATCGCACACTTGCGCTAGAGGTCTATGATCCGACCTATTTTGTATCCTTCGTCTTTGCACCCGAACAGGATGCCGTTAATGTGGTTGGCACGCCCAGCAAATGCGCCGTTACAATCACCCGACCGAAGCAGCAGAACTTCAACGAACAGGAGGAGCTGTCAGAAGCGTTTTTCAATGCGTTGACCACCGCCTCCAGCTTCGGGCAAGATTTTGCCACCCGTGCCATCGTCGCATGCCCATGAAATCGTTCAACACCCACGGAATGCCCACTCAATGACTGATACATTTCGCGTGGATGCACAGCGCAGCCCCGCCTTAAGTGCCATTCTGGTGCGCGTGCTGATCGCAGTCGCAGCACTAGCGGCTATTGCGGGTGTATTCGCGCTGGTTTCCATGTGGTGGGCAACGCCAACTGCCGCGCCATCGCCACGCCATCCATTTAGCGCAGGCCTGCAGGAAAAAACGTTTGACCCCGCCGGGCTTGGCAGCACGATCCTGGCCATTCAATCCGCTTTTTATGCGCGCATGATCAGCGTGCTGCAAGGCTTTGCGCAAAGCGCTTCCGCCATTTGGACATTGATTGCTCTCAGTTTCGCTTACGGTGTGTTCCATGCTGCAGGCCCTGGTCATGGCAAGGCGGTAATCGCTGGTTATCTTGTGGCTGACAGCCGTCGCTCGCTCAAACGCGGACTTGGGCTTGCGTTGGCCTCCTCGCTACTGCAAGCAGTTTCTGCTATTGCCATCGTTGGGGTACTTGCAGCTCTGTTTAACGCCACAACGCATACGATCAACACAACCGCCCAAATCGTCGAGCAAGCGAGTTTCGCGCTCGTGGCGCTCGTTGGCTTCATCATGCTTTGGCGCAAGGCTGGAAAGCTCACAGCCCTCTCAGCCAAGCAGCCGGACGCACCTGCGCAAACCATCACAATAGATAGCACGCTTTTTTCCGGCCTGGCATTTCAACCAACACAAGCGACAGCCTCAGGACGTTTCCGGGCGGACGAGGTTAATCCTGAAGATTCCGTGCTGGCATGCCAGCATCCCTCCTGCACCGGCGATGGCTGCGCGCACCTTCTCCTGCCCGAAGAGCTCAATAAACTAGGCAGCCTGCGGGAAATGGCGATGGTTGCGCTCTCAGCAGGCCTGCGCCCCTGCTCCGGCGCCATTATCGTGCTGGTGTTTGCGCTCACCCAGGGGCTTCTCGCGGCTGGCATTGCTGCAGTGTTTGCAATGGCAGTTGGTACTTTCATCACAGTTGGTGTACTCGCAAGTCTGGCCGTCTTCGCCAAGCGTTTCGCTGCAAAACTAGCAGGCACAAACACCCGCACCGGCACACGCGCGCTCGCGGTGCTTGAGGTATTGGCAAGCGCTTTGATCGCCATGACAGGCCTCCTGCTGGCCTTTGGCCAGATGCAGGCAGGCTCATGATTTCACAGATGCACAATGCAATAATTGCATAGCCTCAAAAGATATAATCACAACCGCCTTGTTGGAATAACACGATCTACTGCAATCTGTTAGGAAGATATCTTATCAAACCAGCCGTGCGCGATCAGCAATAGCGCTCATGACAGTTTTTCTCTATAAGAAGTTCAAGGTAGCATAAGCCCCCCCTAGGTAAGTGCTTAATCTGGACGTCTGTGCCCGACGCCCCATATCTGTGGGGTAACTGATTTCAATACGGTTGCCGGTTGAGGCTTGGCCTCATTCTTTCAAACAGCTTGGCACCCGTAATGACAGTGAGAGAAAGTGCGGAGAACATCATGAAAATGGCACACAATTCCGCCTTATCGTATTGCAGTTGACAGGCTTGATGGCATCCATCACGCAATTGTTGCCTCTGACTGGACTTTCGGGAGTCCCCCAAATGATATCTGAACAGCTTTCTCCCAGCACGCCCTCTGAGGTAAACGTGACCCACGCCGACCCCATACTGCTGCGCCTGCGCCGGGAAGCCGAAGCCATCATTCGCAGCGAACCTTATCTGGGCGGTATTATCGCTGGCTCGATCCTTAACCACGATACATTTGAGGCTGTCCTTGCGTTCAAGATCGGCCAGCGTCTGGGCCATGCAACGCTACCGGGTGAGCTTATCACGCAAGGGTTTTTATCAGCTTTTGCGGACGATCCCTCACTGAGCACGACAATCCGTGCAGACTTACTCGCCGTGCTTGATCGTGATCCAGCCTGCTCCCGCCTGATTGAGCCTGTGCTCTATTTCAAGGGTTACCACGCGCTGGTCACCCACCGTCTCGCCCATTGGCTATGGCAACAAGGGCGGCGGGACTTTGCCCTGCATCTGCAAAGTCGTTCGTCCGAAGTTTTCCAAACCGATATCAATCCAGCTGCCCAGTTCGGGCGCGGCATCTTTCTCGATCACGCCACAGGCTTTGTCATGGGCGCGACTGCGGTCGTTGGCGATAACGTGTCAATCTTGCAGGAGGTGACACTTGGTGGCACCGGCAAAGAGCGCGGCGACCGGCATCCAAAGATTGGTAGCGGCGTGCTGATTGGTGCGGGCGCCAAAATCCTGGGTAACATCGAAATTGGGGAATGCGCACGAATCGCTGCCGGATCTGTCGTACTGCACTCCGTGCCGAGTCGCACAACGGTTGCAGGCGTTCCGGCAAAAGTCATCGGCACTGCAGATTGCGCAGAGCCGGCCCGCAGTATGGATCAAATCCTGAGGGAATTGCCGGACAAATAATGCAACTTTGAATTGTCGCACAAAAGCGGTTGCAGCCGCCTTCAGTGCGCACTATCAAACACAGAGATTTTTCCGCCTGGTCGCATCCATTAAGGACGTGGCCGGGCGGAAATGATTTTAGAGCGCCTGACGTTCTGATTTCTATATTTCACCGCAACTTGCGTTCAATTTGATTACTCAAATGAACGCAAACTGCTCTAGAGCTCAACAGAAGCATTCCAAACAAGAGGCTTTCCAGTCATGGACAAAAAAGAAATTAGCAAAGTCGAGCAGTACCTGCGCCGTACGTTTGCCAACCATTCAATCCGCGTTACCGCACGCCCTAAAAAAATCGACTCGGCAGAAGTTTACATTGGTGACGAATTTATTGGCGTTCTGTTTCTCGACGACGAAGACGGCGATAAATCTTATAGCTTCCAGATGGCTATACTTGATACTGATCTTGAAGACGAGGAATAATTCTCTAGTAAGACACCTCAATCGTTTGATTGATCGTTATCATAGGGTGATACAATTCGGAAAAAAGCTTTAAAACGAATAAGCACCCTATGGTTGTGATACATTCTAGATACGCCTGAACGTTAATTTGACCATTTAACTTGTTTATGTTGATGAAGATGTTATATAACGTTATTGTACATCTGGTCTTCATGGAAGTGGACACAAATGTCAAATTTCACACTTCAGGCGCTGGTTCTCGGATTTTCATTTGCTGGCCTCGTTTGTAACAGCTTCGAATATCTCACTGGCCGCCCGGCCAACTTCGGCCTTATGTTTGCGAAAGGCGTCACGCTCATGGTGTGCATGCCTTTGCTGGTATTTTCCGCACCATACATTCTCACACGCAATGCATATCGCGCATGCGCAGTCTACGGACCTCGGCACATATCAGTGCTTCTCGTCTGCATCACTGCGATGATCTGGAGCATTATGTGTGGCCGGGTGATGATGTTCTTTCTTATGACAGCCTGATCGGTTCTGCGAGGCGCTGGCCAGCAACCCACTTTTTCCCATGGCTCAGCAACAGCTGAACTTTTGATCAAAAGCAAAATTATTCTACAAATAAAAATTGTTTTTTATCGATAGCTTGAACTCTCGGCCCCATTGCGAGACAGAATCTTCCTCTCAATCCCACTCTCTAAAAAACCATCAAAGATGCTGCTGAAAAGGCGCCTGTTATTGCGCCATCATCAAAAATGTGCACTTTTCTTGGGTAAGCTGACTATCAGAACAATGAGATACAGCATTCCAGCTTGAGGAGCACATCATGCCTATTTACAAGTTGGGCGAAGCTGTACCAACCCTTCCGCCTGAAGAACAGTTCTGGATTGCCCCTACAGCCTCTGTAATTGGCCGCGTGATCCTGGGTAAGGATGTCGGCGTGTGGTTTGGCGCTGTGCTACGTGGCGACAATGAGCCCTTGCAGGTGGGTGCGGGCACAAACATTCAGGATAATGCCGTTCTTCACTCGGATGCCGGACAGCCACTTACCATCGGTGAAGGCTGCACAATCGGTCATAGTGCAATCGTGCATGGTTGTACAATTGGCGATAACTGCCTGATTGGCATGGGTGCAACAGTGCTGAATGGCGCACGGATTGGCGCAAATTCATTGGTCGGTGCAGGCGCTCTCATTACCGAAGGCAAGGAGTTCCCTGAGGGCTCATTGATCGTCGGCTCACCGGCGCGGGTGGTCAAAAGCCTGGATGAAGAGACAATCGCCAACCTGCGCAAATCTTCCGCGCACTATATCGAGAACTGGAAGCGCTTTTCTGCAAGCCTCATACAGATATAAGGGCGCTCTCAAGCAAGCGCACGAACAGCAGGCCGCCCTGAACGACGCATGGTGAGCACAGAGAGCGCCGCAATGAGGCACATGAAGCCTGCGATTTGTAACGCGGGCATGTAGGTTGCCAGATCATCGCGCAATGTCCCTGTTCCCCATGCTGCTGTCGCTGCACCAATCTGGTGGCCTGCGAATATCCAGCCAAAGAACAGATTTGCCCGCTCACGCCCAAAGCGCTCCGCTGCAAGGCGCACGGTCGGCGGAACAGTTGCCACCCAATCCAGGCCGTAAAAAATTGCAAACAGCGACAGCTCGTAAAAGCTAAACCCTGAATACGACAGAAAGATCAGCGAGAGACCGCGCAGCCCATAGAACCAGAACAGCAACCAGCGGTTATCATAACGATCAGACAGCCAACCCGCGAAAATGGTGCCGGCGAAATCGAATATGCCGATCATCGCAAGCATGCCAGCAGCGGCAACAGGTGCCATGCCGAAATCACCGCAGATCGAGATCCAATGCGTCTGAATAAGGCCGTTGGTGCTTAATCCGCAAACAAAGAACGTACCAAACAACACCCAGAATGTGCCGCTCTTTGAGGCCTCCCGAAGGGCTACCAGTGGCGACAGCATCATGTCCCCCAATCCTCTCCCACTCATAGAAGGCCGAGGTGTGATTTCAGTCTCGCCATAAACCGGCAAGCCAAGATCTGAGGGATAATCGCTCATCAGCAACGCGACAAGCGCCATCGCGACCGTGATGATGATAAGCACAAACGCCAACGCAGCCCGCCATCCCCACGCCTCAGTGAGCGCAGCAAGCAGTGGCAGGAATACAAGCTGGCCCGTGGCATTGCTGGCCGTCATCAAACCAACGACAAGCCCCCGGCGTTGCGAGAACCAGCGCGTTGCAACCGTCGCGCCTAATACCAGCGCCGTCATACCGGTGCCAACACCAACCACGACGCCCCACCAAAGAATAAGCTGCCACAGCTCACGCATGAGAGTCGCGCCAAGAACGCCCATGAGAATAAGCGTCAGCGCACAGATCACCACCTTGCGCACACCAAAGTGGTTCATAAACGCAGCAGCGAATGGCCCCAGCAAACCAAACAGCACAAGCCGCACTGCCATGGCAAAAGAGATATCAGCAATGTCCCACCCAAATTCCTGCTGCAAAGGTGCGATCATGACACCTGCAGAACCCATCGCGCCCGCTGTCGCCAGCATGGTCAGAAAAGTCGTTACGGCAACAACCCAGCCATAATGGATGTTTCGCAATGCCAGATAGGCAGAGAGACGGTTTGCGATCATTGAGTTCCCTGCCCTGATGCTGTCTGCACAAACCCATAAAATGCGATGCTTTTGCCGTTATAGCTCGTCAATCAGCGCCTGAAGCGCTCCCTCTGTCGCAGAAAACCGCTTGCCGATACGCGCCTGCACGCTATCCCAAAGGGGCACACCGCTGTCTAACAGGCGCTCACCTGCTGGCGTTATCGATAGCAATGCTTCACGTTGATCCTCGCCCCGTGTGTTCTGGATCAATCCCCGTCGTTCCAGCACCTTGGCATTACGCCCAACCGTCGAGCGATCAAGCTCCAGATAACGGGCAAGATCTGTCAGCGAAACCGGTGCCCTCTTTTGCACCGTCCGCATGAGGCTGAACTGCGCCACGTTAATTCCAAGCGGCGACAATGCCTCGTCATAAAGCGAGGACATCTTCCGGGATGCCTTACGCATCAAAATGCAATAGCACGCGTCAGCCATGATGCGGGTATATACCCATACATCATCAAGCACAAGAGCGGCCCTGCCAGCGCTACCCTTATTTCAATGATTGGCGGAACCTTCCCAATGCAAACGTAAAGAGCCCCGCGCCAATCGCTACGAGTGCCAGAAACTGCGGCCACACGACATTGATTGATGCACCACGGTAGAGAATGGCTTGAGCCAAAGTCACGAAGTGCGTTGTTGGTGCCAATTGCATAATCATCTGAATGAATTCGGGCATACTTTCCCGTGGGGTGACTCCGCCGGATAAGATATCCAGCGGCAACAGCACAAGTATCAGCAACATGCCGAACTGCGGCATGGAACCGGCAAGCGTCGCCAGAAAGATGCCAAGCGATGTCGTTGCAAATAGATGCAGCGCCGTTCCGACAAGGAATAAAGGTACAGACCCTTCAATCGGCACGCCGAGAAAACCTTGCACCACAACAATCAGCGAAAATGTGGTCGCCAGCAGCACCACAAGCGCCATCGACCATACCTTGCTCACCATGATTTCAAACGGTGTAATTGGCATCACAAGCAGATGCTCTACCGTACCATGCTCACGCTCACGGATCAGAGCTGTGCCGGTGAGGATAATCGACAACATCGTGACATTGTTGATGATGTTGACCACTGCGCCAAACCAGATCTTGCTTAGCTCCGGATTGAAGCGCGCGCGTAAGGCGAGATTGACTGGCAAATCGGATTTCGCACGATAGCGAGCAGCAAACTCGTTGACCTCAGCAGTAACGATCGTCTGCACATAGCCGCTACCAGAAAACGCCTGCGACATGCGGGTAGCATCGACATTCAACTGGATGACCGGCTGTCGACCAGCCAGCAGATCGCGTTGGAAATTCGGTGGAATATTGAGCGCGAACGTGTCGTTACCAGCGTCCATCCGCTGGTCCATTTCGTCCTGCGTTATGATCTCCGGGGTGACGAACAGCGGCGAATAGAACGCGGAGATGATACGCTGCGAAAGCGGAGAGCGATCTTCATCCACAATTGCAATCGGAGCCTTGTTCAACGTCTCCGGCATAGCTGTCGCGGCGCTATAGATCGACACAGTGAAAGCATAAACGATGAGAACCAACAGCACCGGATCACGCAGAAGGCCGCGCAATTCTTTGATGCCCAATTGGAAAATGTTGGAGATGCGCATCAGCTTGCCTGCTTCTTCAAGAGCATAGCACCAAGGCCAATCAAAACAGGCCCAGCGATCAGCAGCGGCCAGAAGGAGGCATGAAGATCTCCGAAGTCCAGCGATTTAGAGAAGGTGCCGCGCGCAATTGTGATGAAATGCGCAGTCGGATAGATACGCCCGACAAACGCCCCAACGCCCTCAAGCGACGACACCGGATCCGTGAGACCCGAGAACTGAACAGCAGGCACAATCGTCAAAATCGCGGTACCGAAGATGGCGGCAATCTGACTGTTCATGAATGCTGAAATCAGCAATCCCATGCCGGTAGAGGCGATCACATACAAAAACGCCCCCAGCAGCAACGTCAGGAACGATCCTTTCACCGGCACGCCAAACACAAAGATGGCAAGCAACACCAGCAGCAGAAAATTCAGCATCGCCAGCATCACATAAGGAATCTGCTTGCCCAGAAGAAACTCAAGCCGGGTCGTTGGCGTGACGTAGAGGTTCACAATCGACCCAAGCTCCTTCTCCCGCACCACGCTAAGAGCGGTCAGCATGGCCGGGATCAGCAGCAGCAAAATGGGGATCACAGCCGGGACAATGGCCGGCAGGCTTTCAACATCGGGGTTATAACGATAGCGAATTTCAACGTTGAACAAGCCTTGCGCAGCGCTCGGCCCAGCCAGAAGCGCAATCTTCTCACTCAACCAGCGTTGATGCACCCCCTGGATATAACCACGGATCGTCTCGGCTCGTTGTGGCATGGCGCCATCAAACCAGACACCAATTTCCACGTGCTTGCCACGCATGACATCACGCCCGAAGCCCGGCGGAATCTCTATCGCAAGCGTGATATCACCGGATCGCATGCGCCGATCAAGGTCCGCATAATCAAGGATCGGCGCTTTTTCTGTAAAATATCGTGAACCGGCAATATCAAGCGTATAGCTGCGACTAATTGACGTCTGATCATTGTCCAGAACCGCAAACGTCAGATCCTCAACATCCATGCTGATGCCGTAGCCAATGATGAACATCAAGATGACGCTGCCCAGCAACGCCAAGGTCGCACGAATGGGATCACGTTGCAGTTCCAGCCCTTCAAGCCGGGCATAACTCATCATGCGGCGCACATCGAAAAACCGGGATGCCTGATGCTGTTCCGCCTCCGGCGTTATGGAAGAGGCTGCAGTAACCTCAGCCGCCACTGTGGCAGTGGGGGGTGGCGCAACTGTCCCGGCACCCGCCTCTTCCAGATAAGCGATAAACGCGTCTTCCAGACTCGCTGCGCCGCGTTTTTCGACAATGCCCGCAGGCGTATCACTCACCAGCACTTTGCCGGCATGCATCAGTGATATGCGATCGCAGCGCTCAGCTTCATTCATGAAGTGAGTGGAGATAAAAATCGTTACCTCATCATTACGCGCCAGATCAATGAGCGATTGCCACAACGCGTCACGCGCCACGGGATCAACACCTGATGTTGGCTCGTCCAGAATGAGAATTTCCGGCCCATGGATGAGCGCCACCGCCAGTGACAATCGCTGCCGTATACCTAGCGGCAATGCATCTGGCAGCACGTCCATAACCTCTGTCAGGTCGAAGCGATTTGCCATCTCGGCTATACGCGCGGGAATGGTTTCCGGTGGTAAATGAAACAAGCGCGCATGCAGATCGAGGTTCTGGCGCACAGTTAGCTCAATATAAAGCGAGAACGCCTGCGACATGTATCCCACGCGTTGGCGCACGCTGATATCCTTGGGATCGACAATCTGCCCAAACAGCCGTGCCGTACCCTCGGTTGCGGGCAACAAACCGGTGAGCATCTTCATCGTGGTGGTTTTGCCGCAACCGTTGGAGCCCAGGAAGCCGAAAATCTCACCTTTGGGAATGCGAAAACTCACGTTATCAACCGCAACGAAATCGCCAAAACGCATGGTCAGCCCTTCGGCTTCGATAGCGGGCGTTTCATTGGGATGCTCAACACGCGGTCGCAGTTCTACCTTGTGATGCGCGTTGCGGATCTCTTCCGGCAATAGCGCAATGAAGGCATCATCCAGTGTCTGGGCACCGGTGCGTGTCAGCATGTCGGCAGGTGTGCCCGTGGCAAGCACTCGCCCTGCATCCATGGCCACCAGCCAATCGAAACGTGCAGCCTCTTCCATATAAGCTGTAGCGACGATCACGCTCATTTGCGGACGTTCGCGCCGGATATCGTCAATCAGATCCCAGAACTGCCGCCGTGAGAGTGGATCAACACCGGTTGTCGGTTCATCAAGGATCAGCAAATCCGGATCATGAATAAGCGCGCAGCACAGCCCAAGTTTCTGCTTCATGCCGCCAGATAACTTGCCCGCAGGGCGATCTGTGAAAGGCGCAAGACCCGTGCGGCCTAATAATTGGGCGATGCGCGCCTCACGCTCTTTTTTATCGTGACCAAACAGGCGGCCAAAGAAGTCAATATTCTCAAAAACCGAGAGCGTGGGATAAAGGTTTTTCCCAAGCCCCTGCGGCATATAAGCAATTCTCGGACAAGTGATATTGCGATGACGTTCATTGGCAATATCGCCACCTAACACCATCACCTGCCCCGCCTGCACAACGCGCGCGCCTGCCACCAGCGATAGAAAACTCGATTTGCCAACACCATCAGGACCAATCAAGCCCACCATCACGCCTGCGGGAATGTCGAGATCGACATTCTCCAACGCGCGCGTCTTGCCATAGCTGAGGCTGACGCCCTTGGCAGATACAACCGATGAACCTGATGGTGAGCTGACAGGTTGATTGGGCGCGATCATTGATCGGCAACCGTCTTCTGCAGGTTCTCAGGCCATTGAGCATCGGGATGCAGCTGCACATAAGCCATGCCCGGCAAGCCGGTTTTGACATGCGTGATGTACTGGCGCAGCAATTCCGGTGGAATCTGGGCGCGTATACGGAACATCAGCTTTTCACGCTCGACCGCCGTCTCGACAGTCTTTGGCGTGAACTGGGCCACATCCGAAACAAACGATATCCTGGCAGGAATGACATATTGAGGCGCCGCATCCAGCACGATGCGTGCATCAGCCCCAAGCGCCAATTTCCCGGCTTGCGCTGTGGGCAGGAAGAAGGTCATGTAAACATCGCTGAGATCGACAAGATTCAGCACCCGTCCCCCGGCTGCAAGTACCTCACCCGGTTGCGCCACGCGGAACTGCACCCGTCCATCGCGCGGAGAAGTCAGCACGCTATCCGCGATATCAGCTTCAATCCGTTCGATTGTTGCTTTCGCAGCATCAACAGCTGCCCCCGCACCGATAACCTGAGATTCTGCTGCACCAATTGCGGCATTGGTCGCAGCAAGCTGCGCTTTAGCGGCCTCAACCGCAGCCGCAGCACCGAGCGCACGAGCACGGTCATCATCAAGCACTTGCTGGGAGATATTGTCGCGAATAATAAGCTGCTCAGATCTTTTGAGACGCTTGTCAGCGGCATCTCGCTCCGCCTCACGTTGAGCCACAACCGCAGTAGAAGCAGCTTGCTCGGCCGTTCGTTGTGTAACCTGATTGCGGGCTGTTTCCACAGCAATCAAAGCCTGCTGCAGCTGCGCTTCAGCCTGGCGCTTTTGCGCCTGTAACTGATCGGTATCCATCACCGCAAGGGTTTGCCCGGCCTGCACGAAATCTCCCTCGCGCACCAAAACATCCCGCACCCGACCGGCTGCCTTTGTGGAAACATCAATTTCGGTGGCTTCAATGCGACCATTGCCGCCAGCGATTCCTTCTGGCAGGCCATGTGGGCGCAACTCTTTCCATCCGTAGTAGCCAACAACAGCGAGCACAATCACAGCACCAAGCGCCAACCATTTCCTAGAAAAGCTCATACGGCCGCCATCCCCACTGCTACACCATTCATATTGCAAGGCTTACATGGAAGCGCAAAAATTGATTTTTTACAAGCTGCTAGACAGAATATCTTTTAAGAATAGCACACAAAGCCGCACGGCTTTACCCCCAAGCACACATACAACCGTGCAGAAAAAGAACCGCAAAATGTGTTGAGATCCGCATCAGGGTGAGCCGAAATTGTTACCTGTCGAGAACCAGCGCGCAGCGTACATAAGCACGCGAGCACTGGAAGCGCAGAAAAGCAGCAATTGCAGGCCACCATGACGCGAAAATCAATCCATTCTAGAAGGAACCGGTTAGGGAGATGTAATAAGCACGTCCTGGCTCGTTGAACGTGTTTGCACCGGCATTGTTTGCAGCACCTTCACGCTTGATGCTTTTGTTGAAGATATTATTGACGCCAGCTAGCAGGCGCAGATTCTCGTTGAACTCATAGCGCGCACCAAGGTTTACAAGCGTATATGGCGAACGCGACCGGGTATTGGCGGCCGCCCTTTGCGTTGCGTAATTCAACTGGGGCGCCTCGATCTTGCCGTAGTGCGTCACACCAAGATTGAGCTGCAGCTCCTTGGTGGCCTGCCATTCAAGGTTGGAGTTGATGGTATATTCAGGCACCAGAGACAACGGCTCATTCGTGGTCTTGTCTTTGGATTCGATCATGTAAGTCGCATTGGTATTCCATGTCACCTTTTCATGCAGTGGAACACGCAGGTTGCCTTCGAGGCCCGAAATCACTGCCTTTGGCACGTTCTCCCATTGATAAACGAAGGTCGTACCATTCCGGCCAATCGGCGTAGTGCCTGCAGTGATACGGTCCTTATAGTCGTTATGGAAATACGTAATGCCTGCGTTCCAACCGGCATCATTGGTATAATTGATGCCGATTTCCTTATTGATGCTGGTTTCTGCCTCCAGATTGGCATTGCCAATCACATAGCATGACCCGCCATATGTATAGGGACAACCGTTACCACGTGAGTTATAGAGGTAATTCGGGTTCATCTGGAAAAGGTTAGGCGCCTTAAATGCCCTCGCAACACCTGCCTTTAACGTCACTTCATCAGTCAAGGCATAGGAGGCATTGAGGCTGGGGCTCCAGTTATTGCCCGATTGCGAGTGATGATCGAAACGCAGCCCTGGCGTCAGAATAAACTTGTCCGTAACCAGAATATTGTCTTCAACATAAAGGCCAAGCAGCATTGATTGGCTTAGAGGATTGCGGTTTGCTGCGCTCGCAACCCCAAATCTTCCTGCATTATCAAAGGCATTGCCATCCTGAATGGTTTCATCGTCCATCCATTCACCGCGGAATTCTGCCCCCAAAGTCAGCGTCTGGGGCACAATCACTGTCAACGGGAAGTTCCATTCGCTCTTGGCTGCGAGATTGTCGAGTGTAATGGTTTTACGGTCCTTGGCATAACGACTGTTGATCATGCCCTCGCCAGCACCGGCATTGCCTTCGCCAAGCCTTTTGTTCTGTGTGTTCTCCCACTGAATATAGCTATTAGAGGTGCCAAAATCCCACTTACCACGATGGGTTGCGGAAAGCGTGGAGCGGGTTACACGGTTGGTTTCATTGCCGCCCTCAGCGAGCTCCTGATTAAGGGCGTTAGCAAAAACGCTCTGGAACAAGGCATCGCCTGCATAGATATTCCGCTGCTGGCTCCAGGCCGCCTCAAAGTCAAGAACATGCGCCTCGTCAAGCTTCCATGACAGCAAGCCTCGCAGATCGGTATTGACGACACCTTCGTTGCCAGCAGCCACATTCTGGCGCGTCCCGTCAGGATTTAGCGGCGTCGCGGCCTCATTGATATCAACAGCATCAGCGCCAGTATGATTGTAATTACCCGACAAGCGATACGAAAACCGCTCATCAATCGGCCCGCCCATCAGCACTGTAGAGCGGAAAGTGCGTCCTTCCTTGTCGCTCTCAGGCACATTGGCGAAGCTCGTGGCACTCAGCGCAAATTTTTCCGGCCGCTTGGTAATGATGTTGACCACACCACCCGCAGAACCAGAGCCATACCGAGCAGCAGCGGGGCCGCGCAATACCTCGATCCGGTCTACAAGTTCTGCTGGCACCCAGTTCGAATCCCCACGCGTATCGCGCTCACCACCACGGCGCATACGCACGGAATTTCTTGAGAACACAGGCTTTCCGTCAATAAGAATAAGGGTGTTCTCAGGCCCCATACCGCGAATATCGATCTGTCGATTGTTGCCACGCTGCCCATTGGGCGTGTTGCCAGTGAGGTTGACACCCGGCTGGCGACGGATTGCATCAGAGAGATCATTGACAGCCGGATGACGTTGGAGATCCTCTTGCGTCACAATTGACACACCCGGCGCCTGATTAAGCTGCTCACGCGCAGACATAACCACGACTTCATCCAACAGCAGTTCATCCCCTGTCAGGGGTAGATCCGCGTTCACCGTCTCATTTTGCACAGGGCGATTTTGCGCGTAAGCAGCGCTTGCGGTTACCGAAAACAAGAGCACCAGGGCTGTCGCCGCCCCATCTCTCAAGCTTATTGGTGCCATTTCTGATTTCCTTCCAACACCGTCCGATACCGTGATGCCGAAAGCCGTCTCGCCTCCATGTCAGATGACGTGGCTACGTTGACGTGCATGTCGTTTGCATCGCTTCGTTATCGGCCACCGTCGTCGCCCACCCCGTAGACATCGGTAACCATGAAATCTTCCACCACTCCTGATTGACCAGAGAAGACTGGAGCAAATACAAAGAATAGGCAGATCAAAAAGAAATATAAGTCATATCATGCAGCCATATATACGCATTGTATGACACACAAGCACAGTTAAAAATCATTCCAGGATAGCTTATAAGTAGCAAGCAATCCGCTGAATTGATTTGATATGCATTTATCCCCATACGTAACAACTTGAAAGAGGGAAACAGCAAGGAGTATCAACATTTTTGACTGTGTTGCTTGCAATCATCATTTTGGAATTATTATTCTTTTACATAATAAAGCTTAAAAATACGTCACATAATCAAAATTCTAGTTGTTTTAGAACCCTCTAATGCCATGCTGATCCAGGCTAAAAAGAATCATTGTTATCTCATTAACAACGGTGTAGCTTTCGCCTCCATAAAGCCAAAATGCCAACAAAATCAGAAAAACATAAGTAAAAATAAATAAATGACATCAGTGAACGATTTTGTTTCCTTCACATTAGCAATCTTATTGCTAATGATGGGGAAAATCATAACAATGAACTCATACACGCTGCGCAAATACAGCATACCCGAGCCAGTTATTGGCGGGTTCCTGTGCGCGGGAGTCGTTTCACTGGTTTATTTCTTATTTGACCACCTTATCTCTTTTGACCTGGATGTTCGTAACTTTTTGTTACTTCTGTTTTTTGCAGGTATTGGCCTAAAATCAGATGTGCGAACGCTTCTTCGCGGGGGTAAACCTCTTATTATTTTACTGATTTTAGCCACAACGTTTATGGTAGGTCAGAATTTCGCAGGGATAGGTCTTGCTTCAGCATTTGGGCTGGATCCCAAAGCGGGCCTGATGGTTGGTTCGATTTCGCTTACAGGTGGTCTTGGTACAACATTGGCATGGGCGCCCATTTTTGTTGACATGGGCATTTCGAATGCAGCTGAACTTGGCATCGCCAGCAATACAGTGGGCCTGATTGCGGCCTGCGTCATTGGCGGGCCGATCTCTGCTTATCTGATGCGCCGTCACTCGATAACGCCATCTGGCATCACAGAGCTGGACATTGGCGCCACCCATGAAGGGCAGACCACCGGCCTCAATTACTTTTGCGTATTATGGGCGATTTTTATCCTGAATGTTACAGTGCTGCTAGGCACTGGCCTTGATGCACTGATTGATGAAACAGGCATTATGCTGCCGACATTCGTTGCGTGTCTCGTTGCAGGCATCGCAGTACGTAATCTGACACCGCTTGCTGGCGGCAAAACGGTGATGCGGTACTGGCCAGGAACCCGGCAGGGTTTGTCGTTAATCTCCGACATTTCACTTGGGCTTTTTCTGACCATGGCACTCATGGGCCTGCAATTATGGGAATTATCAGGCATTTTCAGCTTTATCATCACGACGCTTGTTATTCAGGTTATCCTGAGCATCGTTTTCATCGTCTACATTGTGTTCCCGATCATGGGACGTGATTATGAAGCGAGTGTGATTTCAGCGGGTTTTGGCGGCATCACCCTGGGCTCTACTGCAACCGCAATTGCTAATATGACCGCAGTAACCCAGCAACACGGCGCAGCTCACCGTGCCTTCATCGTAGTGCCTCTTGTCTGTGGCTTTTTCATTGACCTTGTTAATGCACTCGTGATTGCAGCATTCGTTGGTTAAATAAACCAACAAGCACGCATCATTCTGCCGCTTCGGTGTTGGCAAGATTGTTGTTGCGATAAGCAGCATCATGCGCGCTTTCCACTGCGCGCATGTTATGTTTAGACAGCGAGTGAATAGAAACCGTAACAATCCTCAAATAGAATTAGATTGCCATACAGTTTCTATTCTGAAATTTCTACCGCGCCAAACCGAGATAAAATTACCGCACTAGGCGTAAATTTATCCCGCAACCTGTTGCTTCAAAAATGCGCTAATGCGTCTTTCAATTCTTATCCTGCGTTCGCCAATGCCCATCTTCAGTCACTGCAAAAGCAAGTGGCCTATCGCCTTTTTCATCGCGAATGCGAGATGGTAAGCCAATGCGGTTGAGCAAATCGAGGAAGGGATGCGGCGGCAATTCCTCAACATTCACCTGGCGACGCACATCCCATTCTCCAGAAGCAATAAGCATCGCAGCCGCCACCGCCGGCACACCGGCCGTATATGAAATAGCCTGACTACCAACCTCTTCAAACGCGGCCTTATGATCACTTATCTGGTAGATAAACACCTCACGCGGAACGCCACCCTTGATGCCTTTGATGAGGTTCCCAATGCAGGTTTTACCAGTGTAATCAGGCGCGAGCGAAGCCGGATCCGGCAGCACTGCCTTCACCACCTTTAGCGGCACAACCTCAAATCCTTCCGCTGTCTTCACTGGCTGCTCCGAGAGCAGACCAAGATTTTTCAGGACAGTAAAAACGTTGATGTAATGCTCCCCAAAACCCATCCAGAAACGAATATTCTTTACTGGCAGATTGCGAGATAGCGAATGAAGCTCATCATGCCCAGACAGATAACTTGTCTGTCTACCGACAACCGGCAAATCATCACTGCGACTGACTTCGAACATCTCGTTCGTCTGCCACGCACCGTTCTGCCATGAGTAAACCTGCCCCGTGAATTCGCGGAAATTAATTTCGGGGTCAAAATTGGTCGCGAAATAGCGCCCATGATTACCCTGATTGATATCAATGATATCAATCGAGTCTACGTGATCGAAGTAATCCTGCACCGCAAGCGCGGCATAAGCATTAACAACACCTGGATCAAATCCTGCACCATGAATCGCCGTGATTCCCTTATCGGCGCATTCCTGGCGATGATGCCACTCATAATTGGCATACCAGGGCGGCGTCTCACAAATCTTGGCCGGATCCTCATGGATCGCCGTATCGATATAAGCCACACCGGTATCAATCGCTGCCCGCAATACCGACATGTTGATGAAGGCCGATCCGACATTAATGACAATCTGCGCGCCAGTCTCGCGGATCAGCATCTTTGTCGCCTCAATATCGAATGCATCCAGCTGGTGCGCCTGCAATCTGCCTGGCACTTTCAGGCTGCCTCTTTTCACCACGCTTGCAATAATGCCTTCACATTTATCGATTGTGCGTGAGGCAATATGGAGATCACCAAGAACATCGTTGTGTTGCGCCGCCTTGTGGGCCACGACCTGTGCTACACCGCCAGCACCAATAATGAGGACGTTTTTTTTCATTTCACGCGGGAGGCTCCATGTTTGGGGGAAACAATGAACAACCAGCCTTAAAGCACTCACTCAGTTCAGTGCGCTTTCATGAAAGGCTATTAACGTAATCGTCAAAAGAAAATTCCTTGACCACATCAATATTGCCATCCAACTGGCGAATAGCAATAGATGGCATCTTGACGCCATTAAACCAGTTCTTTTTCACCATCGTATATCCAGCTGCATCCTCGAATGATAGCCGGTCACCAGCCTTGAGTGGCTGATCGAACGTGAACTCACCGAATATATCGCCAGCAAGGCATGATTTGCCACACACCATATAATCGTGCTTACCCGCATTAGGTTTCATTTTGGCATTGAGGCGATAAATCAGCAGATCAAGCATATGCGCTTCTATCGAGCTATCAACAATAGCAAGGTTTTTCCCGTTGAAGAGCGTATCCAGCACACTCACTTCCAGCGTGGTGCTATTGGTGATCGCAGCTTCGCCCGGCTCCAGATAAACTTGCACGCCATGGCGATCCGAGAAGGCCTTTAGGCGATCTGCAAATGCGGCAACAGGATAACCGTCACCCGTAAAGTGAATGCCACCGCCAAGGCTCACCCAATCAAGGCGCTGCAGCTTCGCGCCAAAACGCGCTTCGATCTGCGACAGCAACGCATCGAAAAGGGCAAAATCGCTGTTCTCACAATTGTTATGAAGCATAACGCCAGACACTTGATCGATGACTGCTTCAATTTTCTCATCATCCCATTCACCCAAGCGGCTGAATGGCCTCGCCGGATCAGCCAGCAGAAAATCCGAACTGCTGATACCCGGATTAATCCGCAGCCCCCGCGCCACACCAAGCGCCTTTGCGCGCTCGCCAAAACGGCTTAGCTGCCCAACAGAATTGAAGATGATCTTGTCGGCCTGCGCCAGCACGTCGTCGATTTCATGCTCGGCATATGCCACGCTATAAGCATGGGTTTCACCGCCAAATTTCTGCCGGCCAAGCTTCACCTCATACAACGATGATGAGGTCGTGCCATCCATGTATTGGCTCATCAGATCGAACACAGACCAAGTCGCGAAACATTTCAGAGCCAGCAAAGCTTTTGCTCCGGACTGCTCGCGTATACTGGCTATTACCTCCAGATTACGAAGAAGTTTTTCTTTATCTATAAGGTAATACGGCGTTGCGATATCTGTGTTTTTTTCCAATTCAACGTCCTTGGCGCTACGTTAATCTGCGAAAAACCCATACGTCCTGAAACTATTCTGGATAAAAATCAGAACGCATATCTTCTCTTTTATATTCCAAACGCTTCAAGCTCAAGAAATAATTGGCCCAAACGCCGGACACAAAAAAGCACGCGCCCCCTGAAGGAAGCGCGTGCTCAATTTTATGGGTTCCTGGTCTGAAATTTGACGCGCACTTAGCCGCGCGCCAGATCTCCCACGAGGCTTGCTGCAACGGTAATCTTCGACAGCGTCAAACCAGATGCCCGGATATCGCCCACCGCTTTGCGGATCCGCGCGACATCGTCATCCCGAACGTTTGCCCAGTTGTCCACGGCCTGCTTGCCAAGCCCTTGGCCGGAAGCAATAACCTCCGCCGTAAGCTTGCCATGTGCATCGGCAAGTGCAGTAACAGCACGATCAAGCGCCAACCGATCATAATAATCGGTCAGGTTGATATCGCCACCAGCCTCCACCAGCTCCTTGAACCCAAAGACATCTTCAAGCGCAAAGTGGATTTCCGCCACTTCACCCACAGCGCGCCCTGCCTTAGCAGCAACGCGCACAACATCGGGTGTCTCAACCAATGCGGACAAGCGCACCAGTTGGCTGGCAACGCTATCGGGCACGTTCAACGCACGCAGCTCTTCAATGCGGGCATCGCGCACAGGGTTAGCCACAGCCCGATCAAGAACATCGCCAACTTCCCGCACGCCAGCATGGAAGCGTGAAACAACGGCTTCGATGCTTTCAGAAGCGAAGTCTACGTTGCGGCTGAACCATACGAGACGATCGATCAGAGCATCCTGCACTTCCGCATAAAGCGAAAGCTGCGTTGCGCCGCTCAGCTGCCCAGCCTGGGCGCCAATGCGCATATCCAATGCATCAATTGATGCAACGACATCCGCCAGACCAAACGATGCCCACACCGCGATAAACGCTGCAGCCAAGGTCTGCGCGCTTGCACCCGTCTGGTCAGCGATCTTTGTTACGATCGCAGGGCCTGCCTGATTGATGATCGCATTCGACAGGCGTGTTGCGATGATCTCCCGGCGCAACCGGTGTTGAGCGATGGCATCAGGGAAGCGCTCGCTCAACACTTTCGGGAAATAATGCGATAGCTCACGCGCCACATATGGATCATCCGGCACGGATGATTCCAGAATGGCGTCATACAGCGAGAGCTTGGCATACGCGAGTAGAACCGCAATTTCAGGGCGCGTGAGCCCCTCCCCGCGCTTCTCGCGCGCTGTCAGCTCAGCATCATCGGGCAAGTACTCAATCGCCCGATCAAGCCGACCAGCGGCCTCAAGCACCTGAATAAAGCGCCGCGCATAGCCGATTTCTTCAGCCCCGCGCATTTCAACCAGTGAAATTGCACGCGATTGATCATAGTTGGTGACCAGCACAAGCTTGGCAACTTCCGGCGTCATTGCTGCCAGCAAGGCATTACGATCAGCTTCGGTTAGACGCCCGTCATGCTCTGGAATAGCCAGCGCGATCTTGAGGTTAACCTCCACGTCAGATGTATTCACACCGGCTGAGTTGTCGATAGCATCGGTGTTGAGATGCACGCCCTTACGTGCAGCCTCAATACGGCCCTGCTGCGTCATACCCAGATTAGCGCCCTCTCCGATAACGCGTGCCCGCACCTGATTGCCGGTAATGCGGATGGCATCATTCGCACGATCCCCCACGCGATCATCTGTTTCTGATGCACCACGAATATAGGTGCCGATACCGCCAAACCAAAGCAGATCAACCGGCGCGGTCAAGATCGCCGTCATCAGCTCCTGCGGCGTCATCTCCGTGCGCGTTGTGCCAAGTCGCACGCGCACCTGTTCTGATAGCGGAATGGTCTTCGCTGAACGCGAGAACACACCACCACCTGTGGAGATCAGCGCCTTATCATAATCTTGCCAGCTGGAGCGCGGCAGATCAAACAAACGCTTGCGCTCTGCCCACGCCGTTGCCGGATCTGGATCCGGATCAAGGAAGATGTCGCGGTGATCGAACGCAGCAATAACTTTCAGCGCCTTCGATAGCAGCATGCCGTTACCGAACACGTCGCCCGACATATCGCCCACACCCGCCACCGTTACCGGCGTCATCTGGATATCAATATCGACCTCGCGGAAGTGACGCTTGACTGCTTCCCAAGCGCCCCGGGCGGTGATGCCCATGCCTTTGTGGTCATAACCGTTACCACCGCCGGAAGCGAAAGCGTCGCCAAGCCAGTGGCCGTGCTCAAGCGAAATCTCGTTAGCAAGATCCGAGAACGTCGCAGTTCCCTTATCGGCTGCTACAACCAGATATGGATCATCGCCATCGTGACGCACCGTACGCGCAGGCGGAACGATTTCCGCACCCTTGCGATTATCCGTCAGGTCCAGCAGACTGGAGATGAACACGCGATAAGCGCCGCGCCCTTCTGCCTGCCATGCTGCCCGATCCGATACTGGTGGCAAGCGCTTGGGCACAAAGCCGCCCTTGGCACCAACCGGCACGATCACCGAGTTCTTGACCTGCTGCGCTTTTACAAGACCCAGCACCTCGGTGCGGAAATCCTGCGGACGATCAGACCAACGAAGACCGCCACGCGCCACACGACCAAAGCGTAGATGCACGCCTTCAACCCGTGGTGAATAGACAAAGATTTCGAACAGTGGTGCAGGCTTTGGCAGGCCCTCTACCTTCGCACACTCAAATTTGAACGAAATCGTATCGCGCGCATTTCCTTCAGCATCACGCTGGAAGATGTTCGTGCGCAAAGTCGCCTCAATCAGATTGACGAAGCGGCGCAGAATGCGATCCTCATCAAGGCTGGAAACCGCCTGCAGACGCGCTTCAATATCCTCACGCACCTGGATCTCACGCTCGGCACGATCGCCCGTGAAGTCGGGATCGAAACGCGCCGCGATCAAGGACACAATACGCGTGGTGATCTCAGGATGATGCACCAGCGTTTGCGCCAGATATTCCTGATCATATGGCACGCCAATTTGCTGCAAATAGCGCCCATAAGCACGTAGATTCGCCACATCACGCCAGTTGAGCGAGGCTTCAAGCACAAGGGCGTTGAAACCATCAGATTCAGCTGCACCCTCGAACAATGCAATCAGCGCATCCTCAAGATCAGGCTTGGCGCGATCAATATTGATCACACCACCCGCTGCACGCTCCAGCGACATGTCATGCAACCACACGCGGCCTTCTGGCTCTGCCCCGCGCGGCGTCACGCGATAGGTGCGTTCGTTTACGACCTTAAAGCCAAGCTTTTCAAGCAGCGGTACGCGCTCTGACAAAGGCGTAGGTGCCGAACGCGAAAAGACTTTCAACGCTGCCCGAGATTCAGGATCGCCCTCACGACGGTACAGCTTCACCGCGCGTGGATGATCAGGACCTAGCGCTTCGATAACGCCAATATCTTCAATGACCGCATCACCAGAGAAGGCGTCACGATAAGCGCCACCGAATGCTGCACCATAGGTTGCTGCAAGTTCACGCCCCTTGTCGCCACCAACATGCCGAGCAAATGCCTGGCTTAGTGCATCACTCCAGTTACGAATGAGGCTGCTGATGCCTGTTTCCAGCGTTGAGCGCTCGATAACAGGCGTGGTGCCTTCATCGCGGCCAATAATGTAGTGAAGACGCGCAAGCGGCCCTGACGGATAAGAAGGATATACCGCCGACAGACGACCCTGATAAAGCCGCGCAAGAAACGCACCGATCTCACTCTGAACATCAGTGTCGTAGCGATCCTTTGGCAGATAAACGAGAACGGATACAAACCGGCCAAATTCATCCGCACGCGATAGCACACGCACACGCGGGCGTTCCGTCAACTGCAGAATATCATGTGCGAACTGGTAAAGCGTATCAACATCAATCTGGAACAGCTCATCCCGCGGATAATCTTCCAGAATATGCGTCAGTGCACGGCCTGAATAGCTGGCTGGATCGAACTCAGCCCGACGCACAACCTCTGCCACTTTCTGGCGCAGGTAAGGGATCTCAGCTGTTGATTGCGTATAAACGTTGCTCGTATAAAGACCAGCAATGCGCAGCTCACCGACAACTTCACCCGAATTATCAAATAGCTTGACGCCAACATAATCGAGGTGCGCACGGCGATGCACGCGTGACTTCACATTGGCTTTCGCAGTGATCAGCGCCACTGGCTGCTGCAGGAAGGCGCGGATTTCCGGCGTCATCACCACAAGCTCACTACCACGGCGCAAGATGCGCACAGATGGATCGCTCAAGATGCCCAGGCCAGTGCCTTCAACAGGGTCGGAAGCCGTATCTGCCGTATAGCGATACTCGCGGATACCCAGAATCGTGAAATTATCGTCAGCCAGCCATTGCAGGAATGCAACCGCCTCACTCACCGTCGCTTCCGGCAGTGGTGGCGGGTTTTCGCGCAGGCTCGTCAGCGCTTCGATGACGCGTGCACGCATCACGGGCCAATCGGTCACCGCGCTGGCAACATCGGCGTAAACGCGCGTTAGTTCTTCAACGAGCCGTGCGCGATCGGCGGCATCATCAAGTTGCGGTAAATGCAAGTGGATAAGACTCTCGCGACCAGCTCCGGTCCGCGGTTCATCCGGCCCCGCCTCACCCAAAACAGCCTTGACGTTGTCTGCACCATCGCGCTCTACATCGAGAATGGGATGGGCAACCAGCTGCGTGTCAAAGCCAAGAGCAACAATCGCCGCAAGGGTGGAGTCCACCAGGAAGGGCATATTGTCATTGACGATTTCAACAACCGTGATCTGGCGCGCATCGCTGCCCGTCCCGGTTATGTGATCAGTGAGCTGGATGCTGGGAGAGCCACGCCGACGCGCCTTGTTAAGGTGCGCGTAGGCAGCCTCGACCAGTGTTTCCAGAAACACCTCCGGGTAGACGGTTAGATCCTCCGCCGCTACCTGCCCCAAGAGCGCCTCTACAAACCAGCCTGGCGCCGCAGCACCCCGCTCAGACAACCCGTTCGCGACCCGCGCGATCAAGCCCGCTTCCGTCACAACTTCCTCCCGATACCCCGCCGTCGCTTCTCGACAGCAGACGTTTCCTACACGCTGATGACATTATTGCCATCATTGCGCGGCCGCATTCTGCCACACCCTGCCTAGATTAAAAGCACTCTGCTGCATTTCTTATTGCAGAGCATAAAATCCAAGCATTTTCACCTGTTTTTCGGTGATGAACCCAACCATTGGCAGAGAATCTTTTAAGGATTTCCCAATAGCAGCGCCCATGATGCACGCATGCGCCCGTGCCGCATACAGCACAGGTGAAGAAAGCGCAATGACATGAAATGGGCGGAGAACTATTTAAAAAGAAAATGCATCCAGATGGTCTGAAATTCAGCGATACCGAGGGGGCTGGGGGGCTCTATAAATTCGGTATCATGAACTGACAGGCCATCTGGATGACGTGGGTATGATGTCTAACCAATGGGGCATTATCGCGGCAATCACGCGTTCGCTGCTGGGCGTTATCAGGGCACCTGAGTGCTTGCACGCAAGCATCCGATGCGTTTAGTCAACGCTTTAAGCTTGCATCCAGGCTCCAGGGCGGTCATCATAACCATATTGCGACAGCAACCTGTGACACAGGAGAAGCCGGTTGAGCGAAGCTGGAAGCGAAGATCCAGAGCACAGCGTTCGGGCGCAGTCACGCGAGGATATATCCCCCACGAACTGGAATAATAGGTTGCCGCCTGTCGGCCTGCGCCCATCAAATGATCAGTCTGCAGCCCCTGACAGCGGTCACAAATCGCCCGCTAAAATCATTCCCATTGCTGCAAAAGCACACTTGCCTTCACCTGCGCAGGCAGGGCCTGTCACGTTCAACCAGTCAGAATTACGTGTGATTTTCGGGCTTTATGGCCGCAAGGTGGCCTCGGGTGAATGGCGTGACTATGCACTCGATTTCTTGCGTGATCAGGCTATCTTTTCGGTATTTCGTCGTTCATCCGAAGTGCCCCTCTACCGCATCGAAAAAACCCCGCGCCTTGCGCGCAAACAGGGCGAGTATGCAGCAGTTGCGGCTTCAGGCCTGATTCTCAAGCGCGGCAGCGATCTTGCCCGCGTACTGGCTGTTTTGGATCGACCATTAAAAATCGTGCGATAAAATGCACAACCATCATGAGCTTCAAATGCAACAAGCCCCGATGTTTCCACCGGGGCTTTTTTCATGCATCAGCGAAATTACCGCAAAATGCCTTAGTTGCTGCGCTGCTGGCCAAAGAGTTGCAGCAGGAACATGAACATGTTGATGAAGTTCAGATAAAGGCTGAGCGCGCCCAGCACTGACTTTTTCGCCGCAACTTCACCACCATCGAGCGCGTAGTACATTTCCTTGATGCGCTGCGTATCCCAAGCCGTCAGGCCGGCGAAGATCAGCACGCCAAGCACCGAGATCACGAATTGAAACCCGCTCGATTGCAGGAACAGATTCACCAGCGAAGCGATAATCAGGCCAAAAAGACCCATGATCAGGAATGACCCCATCGCCGACAGGTTACGCTTCGTGGTATAACCATAGAGGCTGAGAGCACCAAAAGCTGCAGCCGTTACGAAAAACACCTGTACGATAGAAGCCTGTGTGTAGATAAGGAAAATCGACGAGATCGATACTCCCATCAACGCCGCATAGGCCAGAAACAGCATGCGCGCTGTGCCTGCCTGCAACTTCTCGATGCGGAAGCTGATGAAGAATACCATCGCGAGCGGGGCAAGAATAACCACCCACTTCAGCGGTGATGCAAACAGTGCATAACCAAACTGGGTCAGGTAGAGACCACCACCGACAGACGCTACAGCCGTTGCTTGATCACTCGTCGTTGCAGCCATGAAAATGCCAAGCGCGGCCAAACCTGTAATAGCAAGGCCCAACACCATGTTGTTGTAAACGCCGAGCATGAAAGCGCGCAAACCCTGATCAAGCTCAGCGCTACCAGCGCGAGTCGCGTCCTGCCCGTAGGCTGGTGCGTTGCGGTTCCAATCCGACATGATACCCTCTCCCGAAATAAAAACTTATCGCCGCATGTACAGGACTCGGAAAAGCCCTTCAGCGAACCTTTCCCGTAATATGGTCTGCATTAGAGAATCATACAAGACATTTGAGATTACAGCATGTTTATGCGCACTCATCTTTCACGCAAATAAGGTGCTGGTTTCTGCGCAAGGATCTGCCACGTGCCCGCCAACGCCAACCCAATGGCGATTATAACCGCAATCACTGCCGATAGCAGCGCTGGACCCGGCACATAGCTTAGCGGCAAGCGCATAACCTGCGTCGTAATAACAACAGCCGCCACGCTACCAGCAATAAAGCCCACAAAGGCAGACGCCAGGGCCAGCAGGCCATACTCAAGCACATAAGCCCGCAACAGGCGCTCACGCGTAGCACCAAGCGTTTTGAGGATCACAGCATCATAAAGACGAGACCTGTGGGATGCCGCAAGCGCACCGCCAAGCACAAGCGCACTCGCCAGCAGCGCCACCGTGCTGGCAGCTACAATAGCCACAGCCAACTGACCCACGATTTCATTGACAGCCGTCAATACATCCCGCACCCGCACGCTGGTTACAGCGGGGAATTTTGCGGCAATGTCGCGCACGAGGCTTAGGTTCTGCTCGGAATCCGCCCCCTCAGGTTCTGTTAACGTAGCCAGCACCGTATAAGGCGCCCCCGCGAATGTATTTGGCGAAAACACCATCACGAAATTGATGCCCAGTGTCCGCCATTCGATTCGCCGCAGATTGGCGATCGTGGCCGGGATTTCACGCCCCAGCACATTAACAACCAAGGCATCGCCCACAGAAAGACCAAGCTTTTCCGCCACCTCAGCATCGAAGGACACCAGAGGCGGCCCCTTATAATCGCGTGGCCACCACTCGCCGGCTGTCAGCTGGCTGCCTTCTGGCGGCGCATCAGCAAAGGTAATGCCGCGATCCCCCTCCAGCACCCATGCGACCTCTTCCGGCGAGGTATAATTCTGCGCAAGCACGCCCTTTAACGATACAATGCGACCGCGCATCATTGGCACACTATCAATTACCGATCCCGGTATGGAATCATTCAGAAAGGCGTTGAAAGCTTGCGCCTCACTCGCTTGTACATCCAGGAAAAAGAAAGCCGGTGCCTTTTCAGGCAAAGAGCGCGTCAGCTCACGTCGCAAGCTGGCATCAACGAGGGCCAGCGTCACAATCAATGTAATGCCAAGCCCCAGTGAGAGCACCAGCGCAGGTGTCAGCGCGCCGGGACGATGCAGATTGGCAAGTGCCAGCCGCCAGATTGGGCTCTCGATATGCGGCAGGGCACGCGCACCCCGCATCAAGCCATAGGCAACCAGCCGCAGCAACAGAAACGCTCCCGCTGCCGCCACCAGAAACACCAATGCCACACGCGGATTATGCGCCAATGCCAGCGCCACCCAAACCAGCGATAGACCAGCGAGCAAGGCCGCAATGCGGTAACGCCGACGTGGCTTTGCCTCCGCTGCATCAATGTGATCACGAAATAGTGCCGCCACCGGCACATCATGCGCGCGGCCAACGGGCAAGATCGAGAATGTCAATGCCGTCAGCGCACCATAAAGCGCAGCCGCCCCGAGTTCGATAGGCGCAAGACGCGGCTCGATGGGAAGCGGCAGCACTCCCTGCCCCGCCCACGCCACCACAAACGGCATAGCCGCACCCAGCGCGAGGCCCACGATGATGCCAAGACCGGCAATCATCATCACTTCGGTCAACGCCACCGCGACAACAGTACCACCTGAAGCACCAACGGCCTTCAGCGTTGCCATGGTTGTGCGCCGACGATCAACGAACCCACGCACGGCATTAGCCACCCCCACACCGCCAACGAGCAGCGCCGTCATGCCGACAAGGGTTAGATACTGCGTGAACTGGTCGATATTGCGCTGAAGTGCAGGCGCAGCGTTGAGACGGTTGCGAATGCGCCAACCATCATCGGGAAAGGCAGCCTTAGCGCGCTCCTCGAAACGCGTCAGTGTCCTTTCATCTGCCTCGCCGCCTGGCAGCAACATGCGATAGGAATGGCGCACAATGCTGCCGGGTTGCAGCAAGCCCGACTGCACCAACGCTTCATGCGAAATCATCAAGCGCGGTCCAAAGCCAATACCTGCTGCAATTTTATCCGGTTCTGAGTCCAGCACTGCACGCACTGTAAGCGTTAATGCCCCAACCCGAACCGTATCACCAACGCCAATACCGAGTTTTGCCAGCAAGGCCGGGTCCGCTACCGCGCCAAAGCGCCCTCCGGAAGGATTCAAAAGCCCCTGACGCGTCAACGCGGGTGAGGTATCGAGCGTACCCAGAAGTGGATAAGCATCATCAACCGATTTCAATTCGACAAGCGACGCCTCACCATCTGCTGCAACAGCCATAGCGCGCAGGTCTGTCACGTGAGAGAGAATTCCCTCCCCCTTCAAAAACACCAATTCCCTCTCATTCGCAGGGCGTTGTGTAAGCGAAATCGAGACGTCCCCCCCAAGGATCATCCGCCCCTCTCGGGCCAGCCCCTCGGATAGGGAACGCGCGACCGAACCAACGCCCGCAACTGCCGCGACACCTAGCGCAATGCATGCCAAAAAGATGCCAAAGCCACGCAACCCACCACGCATATCCCGCAAAGCGAGGCGCAAGACCAATTTGAACGGTCCCAACATGGCTTAGCTCGCCTCATCAAGCGTGGCGGATTCAATCAACCCCGAACGCATGCGTATAGTACGATCACAGCGGGCCGCGAGGGCGGGATCATGCGTAACCAGCACCAATGTCGCCCCCTCATCACGCTTGAGCGCAAACAGAAGATCGACGATATCCTTGCCGGTATCTTCATCCAGATTACCCGTCGGCTCATCAGCCACAATCAGAGGCGGACGCCCCACAACCGCACGCGCAATCGCTACGCGCTGCTGTTCTCCGCCCGATAATTGTGCCGGATAATGGCCAAGCCGCCCACCAAGTCCAACCCGCTCCAGCGCTCTCTTTGCGCGCGAAAATGCATCGGATGCATCTGCCAGCTCAAGCGGCAACGCCACATTCTCAAGCGCTGTCATGGTTGGCACCAGGTGGAACGATTGAAATACGATGCCGATATACCTGCCACGGAACTTCGCCAGCATATCTTCATTCAGATCGGTAATATCGAAGCCGTTGATCAGCACCCTGCCGGAATTCACCTGCTCCAACCCGGCGAGCGTCATCAGCAGGCTGGATTTTCCCGACCCCGAAGGCCCCACAAGACCAACAGCCTCACCACGCGCAACATCAAGTGACACCCCTTTAAGTGCCTCGACTTGCGCCGCACCGCGACCGAGACTCAAGCGAACGGCGCGCAGGCGCACCATATCAACAGGAGCAACCGATGCCTCATTGTCAGGCGAAATAGTTTGCGGGGATGCATTCGTTGTCGAAGCATTCATCATGAGTGGGCTTTACTTTCTTCAACTGATATCAACATGTTGCAGAGGCACAGCATACGCCCCCCGCCCGCTACCGAGAAGGGAGTTTAGCGTGATAAGGCACTTGATACAGAAACATCATCGTGATCAGCCTATGGCGCAAACCTTGCGTCTTGCTTTCGCACTCACTGCGATTGTATGGGCCATCAGCATGATTTTCACAGCATCTTCGCAAGCGGCCACCGATAAACCACTGCGGATTGTAGCATTCGGCGATAGCTTGACTGCGGGCTACAACCTGCCATCTGAGCAAGCATTTCCGGTGGTTCTGGAGGCAGCTCTGCGGAAAAAAGGCCATAACGTATCTGTCACGAACGCAGGCGTTTCCGGCGATACAACAACGGGGGGCCTCGCGCGTCTCGATTGGTCTGTGCCAGATGGCACGGATGCCGTCATTCTGGAACTTGGCGCAAACGATATGCTGCGCGGCGTTGATCCAGCCATTTCAGCAAAAGCGCTCGATACGATGATTGCCCGCCTCAAGGCGCGCAATATACCCGTGTTGCTTGCCGGCATGCGGGCCGCGCCTAATCTGGGGCAGGATTATGCGGAGCGCTTCGAAAAAATTTATACGGACCTAGGCCAGAAGTATGGCCTGATGATTTACCCGTTCTTCATGGAGGGAGTGCTGGGCGATAATGCGCTCATCATGCCTGATGGCCTTCACCCCAATCAGGCAGGTGTGCGCAAGATGGTGGAGCAAATTCTGCCGACAGTCGAGCAGTTTATCGCCACGCTTCCTGCTCCTGGCTGAATATATAGCAAAGCTTCACCTTGCGTGACGCGGTTTGTGATCCCATGTCAAGCCGGCTGATATGGAGGTGGATAGATGGTTGAACCGTTTGCGCGCCCATTAACCCGCGAAGAGATGGACGCCATGCGCCGTGCTGCGCGCGACGAGGAAAGCATCACCGGGTCATTCTGGGGTGCGCTCAAACGCGTGGTGCATAAACTGCCATTTGCAGAGGACCTTGTCGCGGCCTTCCTGTGCGCCAAGGATCCGCAAACTCCTGCGCGCGTGCGCTATCTTCTACTGAGTGCGTTGGGCTATTTCATCCTGCCGATTGATGCCCTGCCGGATATCATGCCACTGCTCGGCTTCTCGGACGATATCGCTATGTTGGCTGCTGCAATCGCAGCAGTTGCGGGATCTATCAAGCCAGAACATCGCTTGCAGGCACGCCAGATACTGGAAAAATTGCGTTGAAGCAGCCGCAAGCAATTATGCCGCCTGCCCCAGCCCAAGCAGATCCAGCGTATGCTCCGCAATCATCAGCCCTTCGTTGGTGCGTATCACATACACCCGCACACGTGATAATGGTGAGGATATGAGCCTTGCATTGCGATGATTGGCTTCTTCATCCAGATCAATGCCAATCCACTGCATGGATTGCAGCACACGTTCGCGCACCCGCCAGGAGTTCTCACCAATCCCGCCGGTGAAAACAACCGCATCCAGCCCATCAAGGGTTGCTGCAAGCGCTCCAACTTCACGTCTTACGCGGAACACGAAATAATCGATTGCCTCACGCGCTTCCCGGGTGTCCGATGCCTCCAGCTCGCGCATATCCTGCGAAATGCCTGAAAGCCCAAGCAAGCCTGATTTCGTATAGAGCAATTGCCGGATTTCAGATGACGTCATCCCCTTCTGATCGAGCAAATACAACAGCACGCCTGCATCAAGATTACCGCAGCGCGTACCCATGGGTAGCCCATCGAGCGCTGAAAAACCCATGGTGGAAGCGATGGAATGGCCATAACGGACAGCACACATCGACGCACCATTGCCAAGATGGGCAATAATAACCCGCCCTTCCGCATCAAGCGGCGCAATCTGCTTCATCCGGCGGGTGACATACTCATACGACACACCATGGAACCCATAGCGGCGCACGCCTTCATTATAATATTCACGCGGAATGGCGAAGGTATCGTTCACAAACGGATGATTGCGGTGGAACGAGGTATCAAACACCGCGACCATCGGCACCCCCGGAAAAGCCGCATGCGCTGCCCGAATGCCCGCGATATTATGCGGCTGATGTAACGGCGCCAATGGTATCAGCGTCTCAAGCTCTGCGATGATTTCTTCGGTGATTAGCACAGGCGTGGTGATGCGCACACCGCCATGCACCACCCTATGGCCAACGGCCACGACAGTTGTGCCCGGCAAGGTCTCTTCGATCCAGTTGAGGATCAGATCAACCGCATTCTCATGCGTCGCGATCGCACCTGATACCTTATCGAATTCGCGTTCGCCAAGTGATTGCCCTTCGCCATCCTTCGCGTTGAAACGTGTTACAGAGGCGCCAAGCCCTTCAATCTGCCCGGTCGCCAGCGCTGTGGGCTTGCCATCTGTCACGTCGAATACAACGAACTTGATAGAGGACGATCCGGCGTTCAGCACGATCAGGGTTTTGGACATCGAGACCATCCTTCAACAAGGCAATATAGAGGCGCGACAAGGCAGAGCCGCTTGAGAAAGCGCATGGTTTTACTTTGCAGCACTCGTGAGTGAGGTCGCAGGCATGTATGCCGACCCTGTCCGCTGCCAATAATCATAAAGCTGAGCCAGCGCGGCAGATGCCAGACGTGCACGATCGTTATCCGCACGGCTTGTGAGCATCACCGGAACTTTGGCGCCAAGCACAAGACCGGCCGCTTCCGCGCGGGCGACAAAGGTAAGCTCCTTCGCCAGCATATTCCCCGCTTCAAGATTAGGCACCACAAGAATTTCAGCCTTCCCCGCCACCAGCGACGTGATGCCCTTGGTGCGTGCTGCTTCCATATCAATGGCATTATCCATAGCGAGCGGCCCATCGACGATGCCGCCGATGATCTGGCCACGCTCAGCCATCTTGGACAAGATAGCCGCATCCAGCGTGGAAGGAATATTGACGTTCACCGTCTCAACAGCCGACAACACGCCAACGCGCGGCTGCGTGATGCCGCAGGCGATTGCAAGATCAATAGCGTTCTGAACGATATCGACCTTGGTCATAAGATCTGGCGCGATATTGATTGCAGCATCCGAAATGAACAGCAGGTGATCAAGCGTTGGCACGTCCATCACAAAGGTGTGGCTGATACGACGCGCCCCGCGCAGGCCGCCATCCTTTTTCACAATCTGGCCGAGCAATTCATCTGAATGGATGTTGCCCTTCATAATCGCGCGCGCTTCGCCAGCATTGACGAGCGCAACCGCCGTGGCAGCCGCAGCATGGTGCCCCTCGACCTCAACCAACCGGTAACCGCTGATATCGACGCCAAGCTCCACGGCTGCATTTTCAATTGCAGCCCGCTCGCCTACGAGAATGGGCACAATCAGCCCCTTCATCGCCGACAGAACTGCTCCGCCGAGTGAATTCCGATCATCTGGGGATACGACAACCGTTGGCATCGGCGGCAAGTGCGCGGCGCAAGTCACGAGTTGCCCGAAATGATCATGCTCGTCGAGAATAAGTTCCGGCAATTGACGCGTATCCGCTTCAATCACTTTAAGCGGCACCTCAACTTCAGCGATGCCTGAAGCAACCAGCACCCCATCACCTTTCGTCACCCGCGTTTCAAACACCGCACGTGGCTTTTCGCGCTTCTCCGTGCAACGCACGAACGCCGTCAGCGTATCGCCCAAATGCACACGCTCATGAAAGGTCAAGTTCTGCACCCGATATAACGTGCCCGGTCCCGGCAAGCGATTGCCGAGCACGGCTGAAATCAGCGAGCCAATCCACATGGAAGGCGCCAATGGCGGCGCCTCCTCATTGCCTGGTAAATTCGCCGGATTGATGTTGCCCGTGACATGCGCAAACAGAAAAAAATCCTGCGCAGTCGCTGTGCGCTGCACCGAAGCTTCATCTCCGACTTTCAGCTCATCCCAGATCGTATTGCGAACGGTGAAGTGTTCCGTCATCAGATGCCCTCCTCAGATAACAGCCCCTTATTCCGCCGCAACCACAGCTACAGGCTTCTTGCGTGATGCTGCCGCCAGAGTTGCTTCAATTTCCTGCAGCTTAAGAAGAGCGTTGGGGTCGATCTCCTCACGCGTCGGGCCTGCGATCTGCACGGCAAGATCGATAGCGCGCTTGCGATCAGCCGGATTTTTCAGCAGATCAGGCAAGGTTGCGAGTGCTTGCTTGGGCTCAAGCTCAACGATAACGCTCTGCTCATGGATGAGGCGAGCACGAGCCTGCTCGCTGTATGTATCGAACGGCTGCGTCTGCGTCAGCACTTGCGCCGAACGGGCAAGACGCGTACGCCGCACGTTACCGCGCGCCTGCGCCAGGATGATCAGAATGCGCACAACGCCTTCCGCAAACCCACCCTCATCAACGCGCTCAAGGATCGCCTGCACTTCTTCACGCGTGCGCAGATCATCCCTTTCATAATCGCTGGAAGCAACGCGCTTTTTCAGCGCCTCCTGTCCAATATATTGCATCCATGGCGTATTGTAGATCGACATGAACGCCATCTCGCGCCACGCATCACGCACATCGCGGAAGAGATCGAGAGAATTCTCGACCGCATCCGCCCAAACGTTCTGCAAGGCAAAGAAGGGATTTTCCGGCCCCACCGGATGGCGGTTTTCTCGCACCTGTTCTGCAACGCCTGCAATCGGAGCAATCAATGGGTTTTGATCGGAGAAAGCAACGCGTTGAACCCGTGGTGATGCTGATTTGAAATACATGTCAGCACTGCGCGGGGTTACCATAGAGCGGATGATTGGGCGCAGCGTCAGCTCATACAGCTCTTCACCCAACTCAGAATACGCCGCGACTGCTGCAAAAGCGGCATCATCTTCATGCCCATCATCCATAGCCTTGATGTCGTCAATGGTCCGCGGCTGCAAACTGACCTGCAATTGGTCAGACTCATCCTCAAGCACAAGCTCATAAAGCCCCGGTGCCAGCGCCTCGATTGCCTCGATCAGGCCAGTAATTGCCCCATGCTCGCGCCCTGCGACTTTAGCGGAGACGAAAATACCCAGATGCCCAATAGACTTATGCACGATGTAAATAATGCGCTGGCCACGCGCCCGGATATTTTCGGTTGAACCATACAGATCAACAATCCAGTTCAGCGCCTGCTGCGGCGGCGTGATGTTATCGCCCATCGATGCAAATACGATCACTGGGCAGGTAATATCGCGTAAATCAACGCTGCGATGGCCCAGTTTGGATGTACCCGTACCAAGCTTGTTACCGATGAACAGCTCCTCCACAATCCAGCGGATTTCGGCCTCGTTCATGAAGAAAAAGCCAGACCACCAACGCTCAAACTCAAGGAAACGCGGACCTTCGGTATCTACCTTGGAATAGACGTTATAATACTTTTTCCACCAGGTATTACCGGGGCTGAGGCTCTCAAAATTGGTAACAAGGCTGGAGCCATCAAAAACGCCATTCCCAAGATCTGACGAAAAAAGCGCAGGCGTCGCGCCGCCAAAGAGGCCCGCAGAATAACGCATAGGGCTCTTGCCCTCAGTGCCCGACCAGTATGACAGCGGCGCACCACTGATAGCAACCGCTCCGGTTTTATCCGGGTTTGACGATGCAAGCAGCATGCTGGCCCAACCACCCTGACAATTGCCCAATACAACAGGACGCGGCGCTTTTGGGTGACGCTCGGTAATCTCTTGCAGAAACAGCCCTTCCGCATCGCACACGTCAGCAATTGTCTGGCTGGGTTCGGGCTTGGGGCGGAACACCACGAAGTAGCACGGGTGGCCCGCATTCAGCGCAACACCAACCTGGCTAACGGGTTTCATGCCGCCAATGCCAGCGCCATGGCCGGCACGTGGATCGATCACCACAAAAGGCCGCTTCGTATTATCTACCGTCACCCCCGCAGGCGGCAGAATGCGCAGCAACGAATAATTCACGGGACGCGCCAATGTGCGACCATCAACAATGGTCTCATACTCAAAATCCAGCACAGGCGGCATACCAGCAGCTTCATGCGCAACATAATTGTTGCCACGCTCACGCAGGATATCGAGATAAAGTATCGCGCGCTCAGCTGCATCCATGAGATAGTTGCCCCAATCGCTTGCAACTGTAAGCGGATTGATGGCTTCTAAAGCTTTCTGACGGCGCGCAAGACGGTCGATCGCCTCATCAGTTTGAGTGGTGGCAATGGTCTGATTGATCTCGGCCCAACTTTTGCTCAGGCGTTGCGCCATAGCGAGCTGCGATTCAGCAATCTGGGTAACATTCGCCATCTTCTCGATCAGCGTATTGTTTGCTTGCGACATATCCCGATCTCCATCTATCAAAGCGATCTTCTCAAGGCGGAATCACAATGCCTGGAACTGGCCAGATACATTTCAATCTCACACAAAGAGAGCAGCTCACCTCACTCAAGAGGCGCACACTATCACTTTAATACGACATGTATAATACTAGAAATTCTTGCCGCTGAGCTCATTCGATGAAAACTACTAATATCGTGAATATATCAAATGCATTCCACTCATGTCTCAGAGTCAGGGTAGATTGACGCTCTCTGTTGCATCACCAAAACGCCAACGCAATCCAATGCGCACATCATGCGCGCCACTCTCGCGCACAGTAAGAACAGGCGAATGTTGCGTGCCTGTATCGAGATAGCGATAGCCGATGTCGAATGTCACCTGCGGCGTCAGTTCCACCCCAAAGCCGCCCATCACTCCCCATACGAAGTCTATGCGCTCCTGATCCCTGAACCCACCAGCAATCGACAATGCGCTCCAACCGACACCCGCGCCCACACCGATATAGGGCGTAACACCATACCAGGTGCCAATATCAGCATAAATGTTCGCAAGTACATTGGCAGCAGAGGTATGCGCGCGAATACCATCTGCGGTTTGCACAGCCAAGCGTGAACGATACTCGGCCGTCACCTCACTACGCAGCATGAGGCCTAGTTTGTAGCCTAAGCCTACTCCGTAAAGCGCGGGCCCCGATAATGTCGGATTGAAACGTCCATTAGCCGTCAGCGCCTCATGCGCAAAAGGCACGCCAAAGCCCACGTCCACGCGTCCATATATGGCGCTGTCACGGGCAGCTAGAAAAGGGATCGCATCAAGATCGGGCGCGTCCGGCAGCTCTTCATCAGCCAAGGATGACATTCTGATAGCGCTATGATGCGCAATCTCCTGCTCCATGTGTATTGGCGTGGTTAGCGCTTTTGATGATGAAGCGGCTTCATCAAATTCGGGCTGGAGCTGATAGTCGCCTGCATGAGCCTGGATATTCATGGAAAGCATTGCGATCAATCCTACCGCAGCAATGCTTGTTCCCCAAAATGTCATCTGCCCAATGCCTCCATCTCCCCGCCGCGCCAAAGCAACGGGTATGGAGGCACTTTCACCCAATAGGGTAAACAAGAAATTAACCCTGTCTGTTAATGATGAGGTTCAAGCACACTCTTTATTCATCAACAAGCAGGTTCTTGCATTCTGTTATGCAACCGCCTTGCTGAGTGCTGCAACGATATCGTCCACAACCTCATGCACCAGCGCCCGATCGTCGCCTTCGCCCATAACGCGGATCACGGGTTCTGTGCCAGATGGGCGCACTAACAGACGCCCGCTTTTGCCCAAACGCTCGCGCGCACGCTCAACCACAGGCGAAACAATGTCTGCAGAAGGTGCGCTCTTGGCAAAGCGCACGTTCTTGAGCACTTGCGGCAGAGGCTCAAACAGGTGACACACTTCACTGACTGGCTTGTTACGACGGCGCACAACAGCAAGCAGCTGCAATGCCGCGATCAATCCATCACCAGTGGTGCCATGGTCTGACATAATGACATGGCCTGATTGCTCACCGCCAAGGTTATAGCCATCAGCACGCATGCGCTCCAGCACATAGCGATCTCCAACTGAAGTGCGTGCAAGTTCCAGACCAATACCGCCCAGATAGCGCTCAAAACCAAGATTGGACATCACAGTCGCCACAACACCTGGCCGTGACAGCTGCCCATCTTCCTTCCATTGTGTGGCGATCGCCGCCATGAGCTGATCGCCATCAACGACCTGCCCCTTTTCATCAACGATAATGACTCGATCTGCATCGCCATCAAGCGCAATGCCAATATCAGCACGGGTTTCATGTACTTTAGCAATGAGAGCTGCAGGTGCAGTTGAGCCTACATCACGGTTGATGTTGAAACCATCCGGATCAACACCAATTGTGATCACCTCAGCGCCAAGTTCCCAAAGGGCTTCAGGCGCCACGCGATAGCCCGCACCATTGGCGCAATCAACGACAATGCGCATGCCATCAAGACCGAGCCCGGTACCATTTCCCGCACCTTTTGCTGCGAAATTCTGCGGCAGCGTGCGCTTGGCAAATTCGATATAACGCGCATGCACACCTTCAATGCGCTTGGCACGGCCCATGCGCTCCGGCGGCACAAGCCGCAAACCAAGATCCGCACCCAGCAGCGCCTCAATCTCACGCTCCACATCGTCCGATAGCTTATAAGCATTCGGTCCAAACAGCTTAATGCCGTTGTCTTCATAGAGATTATGAGATGCCGAAATCATCACCCCAAGATCGCAGCGCATTGAACGCGTGAGCATCGCGACAGCAGGCGTGGGCATTGGGCCCAACAGAAGCACATCCATACCAACTGAGGTAAAACCGGCGACAAGGGCGGTCTCAATCATATAGCCGGATAAACGCGTGTCTTTGCCGATCACCACACGGTTGCGATAATCGCCTCGGCGGAAAACGAGGCCAGCCGCTTGCCCCACTTTCAACGCCAGATCAGGTGTAATCACCGTATTGGCGCGACCCCGAATACCATCTGTTCCAAAGAAACTACGCGTCATTTATTATTCACCTGACTTATGCTCGCCCAGCTAGCTGTACCGTTCATCTGATTGTCTCTATATCAGACTTATTGACAATTCTTGGGTGTATTATTTCGCAATCAGTTCAAAAATTGTAAGCAATCATATCCAGCAGAATAACGTAAGCTTAGAACTTTCATCGGGCTGAAGCCCCAACGCAAAAACGGCCGGAGCTCACCGGCCGTTTTCTTCGTTCTAAGACAGCCGCCCTCCTGTCCCCATTTTATAATCCGGGAACAAGAAAAACAGCGCGCGTTTAGGATTGAGGTTGGGGATTCAATCCCTGACCAGGTTCATCCTTAGGTTTATTGCGCCCTGCCGATGGAACAAGAGACCCGCGCGATGGGACAGGATCTCCAGAATCGCGCACAGGCGGTTTACCATCGAGCAGATTGACAATCTCGTCGCCCGATAGGGTTTCATATTCAAGCAACCCTTCTGCCAGCACTTCGAGGTCAGCGCTTTTCTCGCTGAGAATACGCCGTGCTTCGACAAGTCCTGCATCGACAAACCGACGAACTTCAGCATCAATCGTCTGCGCAGTGGCTTCTGATATGTTTTGCTGCCGCCCAACGGACATGCCAAGGAACACTTCATCCTGGTTCTCACCATACATCACTGTACCGAGTTCCTTGGAGAAGCCCCATTGGGTCACCATTGCCCGTGCAAGTCGTGTTGCTTGCTGGATGTCGGAAGCCGCACCCGAAGTCACCTTATCATGGCCGAAGATAAGTTCTTCCGCTATACGACCGCCCATCATGATGGCCAGACGTGACGTCATTTGCTCATAGCTCATCGAGAGCTTATCGCGTTCAGGCAATTGCATCACCATGCCGAGCGCACGTCCACGCGGGATGATGGTCGCTTTATGCACCGGATCGGTAGCTGGCACGTTGAGCGCCACGATCGCATGGCCTGCTTCATGATAAGCGGTAAGGCGCTTTTCCTCTTCGCTCATCACCAGAGTACGGCGCTCCGCACCCATCATCACCTTGTCCTTGGCATCCTCGAACTCAGCCATGGTGACGATACGCTTGCCGCGGCGCGCCGCAAGCAGCGCAGCTTCATTGACAAGATTCATCAAATCAGCGCCAGAGAAGCCCGGCGTACCACGCGCAATTGTCTTGAGATCCACATCGGGAGCCAATGGCACCTTACGCACATGCACCCGCAGAATGCGTTCACGGCCAACCACATCAGGATTTGGCACCACGATCTGACGATCAAAACGACCTGGACGCAGCAAAGCTGGATCAAGCACATCAGGGCGGTTGGTCGCAGCGATGATGATGACGCCTTCATTGGCCTCGAAGCCATCCATCTCGACAAGGAGCTGGTTCAGCGTTTGCTCGCGTTCATCGTTACCACCGCCCAGTCCGGCACCACGATGGCGGCCGACTGCGTCGATTTCGTCGATAAAGATAATGCAAGGCGCATTTTTCTTGGCCTGTTCGAACATGTCGCGCACACGCGAGGCGCCAACACCCACGAACATTTCAACAAAATCCGAACCGGAGATCGTGAAGAATGGCACATTGGCTTCGCCAGCAACCGCGCGTGCGATCAGGGTTTTACCTGTACCGGGAGGACCAACGAGCAGAACACCGCGCGGAATACGTCCACCAAGGCGCTGAAATTTCTGTGGATCGCGCAGAAACTCGACGATCTCCTGCAGATCTTCCTTGGCTTCCTCCACACCAGCGACGTCCTCAAACGTCACCCGACCGTGCGCTTCATTAAGAAGCTTGGCCTTGGACTTGCCAAAGCCCATCGCACGCCCGGCACCATTCTGCATCTGGCGAGAGAGAAATATCCACGCGGCGATAAACACAATCAGCGGCAACCAGTTTACCAGCAGCGCAATGAACCAGGGCGTCGAATCATTAGGCGGGCGCGCTGTAATCTGCACGCCCTTATCTGCAAGCTTGGTCACGAGGTTGGGGTCATACGGCGCGTAGGTGCGGAAGTTACCGCCCGCTTTATACGTACCGGAGATTTCCTGCCCTGATATCGTGACAGTAGAAACGCCGCCGTTATCGGCATCGTTCAATAGCTGTGAATAAGGGATCTCATTACTGCTGCTGCGCTGTCCTGGATTCTGGAATAAGCTCACCAACGCCAGCACCAGCAGGAATATGATGACCCACAGGGCGAAGTTCCGGAAATTGGGGTTCATCGTCTGTCTATTATCCTGCAAGGTTGAGGGGCCAGAGGGCCCTATACCGATGGCGACCTTTTGCTCGTAGCATACACGAAGCTAATAAGACACCTCGGCTAATCTAGGAGCCACATGCGCGCTTGCCAAGATCTGCAACTGCTAATGCGTGCAAGATTTATGCGAAATCTGCTTCAGACCCCTCTGAGAGCCAGGTTTTTCACAGCTTATGCCACTATTTTTCTACCGCGACGGCGTTCTGGTTCGCGAGAAACGGTAACACCCCCTGCAGCATCCAAGCGCACGATCATGCCGTGCAGGGTGCGATGCAAGGCTTGTCCCTCAAGCCGAGAGGTCTGAAAAGCTTCGATCAAACGCTCAAGCCGTTCCAAAGAGAGCTGAGTATCACCGGCCCTCCCGCAACATTCAGAAAGTCGTGTTACGGCAAGCGCTATGCAGCGCAGGATAATTTCTTCAGTTTCAAACCACAGCGCAGGCTTAAGACGTAGTGCTGTGGGTCCAGGCTCAGACAACTCGCTAAATCTTTGCTGGGCAACGGCAGACAGGGCGCTATCAGCGCGAGCGCAGCGCGCAGCCAATGTGGCCAAGCGATCTGCACTCAAGCCCAGAGCGTTACGTTCTGCTTCAAGTCCGCGCAACCGGGCGCGGGCAAAGCGCGGATTACGATTTGCCGGATCATCAACAGCCTCAAATCCAGCTTCAAGTATAACGGTCTCCAGCTGTGCCTTTGTCATGCCAAGGAGTGGGCGCGCTAGCGCAATAGGAGCACGCCCATCCATGGCAGATAGTCCCAGTGCAACAAAAGGACGCATCGCAGCCAAACCACCGACACCACTCCCGCTTGCAAGGCGCATGAGCACAGTCTCCGCCTGATCATTGCGATGATGGGCGGTCACAATGTGGCTTGCACCCCATTCCTGCGCAGCCTCACAGAGCAAGCTATAGCGCGCAGTTCGAGCCATTTCCTGGATCGATCCAGCAGGCTTTTCTCCCTGCCAGACCAGCACACGCACCGGAAACCCCAAACCGCTAGCCAGCACCTTAACGGCATTTGCCTCAACAGCAGCATTGGCACGCAACGCATGATCGACACTGGCAACGTAAATAGGCGGAAGTGTACTGAGGCTATTCAAGTTGCGCCACCGCGCCATAAGCGCCAACAAGGCTAATGAATCAGGACCGCCAGAGACAGCAAGTACAATTCCCGTCGCATTCCGTAACGGCTTAAAAAGCTTTTCTATTTCAGCATCATGGATCGTCGCGAAGGGAGCTTGGCCGACATCAACGTGGCGATGGAGCATTAAACCAGATTGTGTCATCTTCATTGCGCAGAATAGCGCGCTCCTTGCATGCCTGCACTTACGGACCTTGTCATTTTATAACGCAACATCCTTTACGTGCAATTGGCACGGCTGCGGGCGCGGGCGAGACCTTGCTTGAGTTCTGGGCCAGCATCAGGAAACTTGCGTGCTGTTTCGGAAAAGGTTGCACAAGCTTGATCCCTTGCACCCAATGCTTCAAGCGACATGCCAAGTTTCAGCATGCCGACAGGCACAAGATCACTCTTGGCATAAGCTGTGGTAAGCTTAAGATATTGCTCAGCCGCTTCGCGATAACGCCCACGAAAGAAATAACTTTCACCAAGATTAAAGGTGGCATCAGGTGCCAGCTTGTCACGCGGATGGCTTTGCAAAAATTGGCGGAAACCCATTTCTGCCTGCTCATACTGCTGCCTGCGAAATAATCCTTCTGCCTCGCGATAACCCTCTTGCGGATCTCCAGGCGACGTGGCAGCAACAGATGGAATGTCGGTAATGGCCCCGGCTGCGTTTTCCTCGATCATGCCAGGCACAGCCTGAGGATCTGGCACCAACTGGGTCTGTGTTGCTTGCGGAATAATGCGGGTTGTGCCAGCAACGGCACCTAAATCAAGCGGGCGGCCCTGTTCGGCCTCAGCGGTGGCAGGCGCTTCAATGGCGCCGAATCCGCCAGAATGGGGTGCTGGTAAAGCAGATGGTACGGGTACGGGCTCAACAGCAGTAGAGCGTGTATTCTCGCCACTCGGCTGGAGCATCTCGCCTTCGATTACCGTAGTTTGGGAAGGTAGAGACGAAGCCGGCGTTGCCGGCGTCGTTGTTTGTTGAGGAGATGCCGGTTGCGCCGGCATCAGATCAGATCGCTTTTGCCTGGGCGGAGCACTTGGCGCGCCTGAGCCTTGAGATCCTGAGGATTCCTGAAAACGAAACTCGACATCTTCCTGAAAGCGCTTGAGCTGCTCTTGCAGACGGCGATTATCGAATTCAAGCTTTTCAACAGTTCCTGCAAGATCGCGCACCTGATTTTCCAATCGGTTCAGGCGCAGGAAGAATTCGGAACTATCTTGAGCCGCAGCAGGAAGAGCTGCAGCGAGAAACATTAGAACCGGCAACACAAGAGCAAGTGCTGCACGGGAAAAAAACGAACGACGTACGGTCATCAGCAAAAACCTCGTTTTTACAACGAACCATAGACCTGTACTCTAAACCGCTTCAAATCACCATGTCCGGAGCATGACATCTCCAGAAAATGATCTGCTCCATCATCAAACATGCATGACTTAAAAAGCCCAGCTCACCAGCACATCCTCAAAAAGGGCCGGAATGAAATTAGTATGATGGCGCACTCTGATAGTCATATAGCGGGGGCTTTCGAGAACCGAAGCGCAGAAAGCCCCGATAGACGACCACCAGAGAGCCCCAACGAACTAATTTAAGAACCAGCAGGGCGATCCAGGACAGTCACTGAACGACGGTTTTGAGACCAGCAAGAGATGTCATTGCAAACGGCAATTGGACGTTCCTTACCGTAAGAAACGACACGCATGCGGTTTGCGGGAACGCCACGTGAGGTCAAATAGTCATAAACCGTCTGTGCACGGCGTGCACCCAGTGCGTAGTTGTACTCGCGCGTGCCACGCTCGTCCGCATGACCTTCGATCAGGAAGGTGTATTGCGGATAACGCTGAAGCCAGACAGCCTGACCATCAAGCGTTGCAACAGCCGTCGACGTCAGGCTGGTGCTATCCGTCTCGAAGAACACGCGGTCGCCAACGTTAACAACAAAGTCCTGAGCAGAACCTGGCGTGGAAGCACCTGCGCCATAAAGACCACCCATACCACCAGCACCCGCCTGATCGGTCTTGTTGGAGGCGCAAGCGCCAAGCGCCAACGTCACCGAAAGGATGGCAGCTGCCTTCAGAGCGGCAGAAACCTTGAAACCAAACATTGTAAAGTCTCCTGAAATAACGATTCTTAACCAGATAGCATTATAGCCAAATAGCACTAAAGCATTGTCAACGCGAAGCCATTAAACGCAGCGTCCCAATAATGCCAGAATGCAGCCTTGAAAGGACAAGAGGCTCAACGCAAATCACTCAACAACGGCGACCAGGCAGGATCAGACGCAAACGACGGCGTCGGAATCTGCGCTCTGACCCGGCCAGTGATATCGACCATGTAAAGTCGACCACCGCCCTCTCCGCCTGGATCACTGTAGAACATGATGAATTGGCCATTCGGTGCCCATGTCGGGCTTTCATTATGATAGCCCTCGGTGAGAATCCGCTCACCGGAACCATCAGGCTTCATAATACCGATAGCGAATTGCCCAGCCCGTGAGCGCGTAAAGGCAATATAATCACCGCGCGGAGACCACACAGGCTGACTATAGCGCCCTTCACCAAACGATATACGCTGCTGATCGGATCCATCCGCATTCATCACATAAAGTTGCGTACCACCGCCACGATCGGACTCAAACACCACCCGGCTGCCATCAGGCGAGACAGAGGGGGAGGTATCGATTGCATTAGTGGCGGTTACACGTGTGGTTGCACGCGAACGCAGATTGATTGCATAAATGTTTGCATTACCGCCTTGCTGCAGACTGAGCATAACCTGCTGGCCATCCGGCGTGAATTGCGGACTGGATGTCATATCGGGAAAGCTGCCAACAACCTCACGCTGTCCCGTTTCGATATTCAGCAGCTGCACGCGCGTACTTTCATTCTGGCGCTGCGACATAAAAGCAATTTCTTGCGAAATTGGCGAGAAACGTGGCGAAACAACAAGCTCTTCACCGCGCGTCAAATAACGCAGACTCGCGCCATCCTGATCCATAACCGCTAAACGCTTACGACGGTTTTCCTTCGTGCCCGTCTCATCAACGAACACAATTTTTGTATCAAACATGCCTTTAAGGCCCGTCACCCGCGTAAGCACGGCATCAGAAATGATGTGGCCTATCCGACGCCAGTTCACCGGATCAGTATAGAACTGCTGACCTGCCAGTTGCTGACCGGATGTAACATCCCAAAGTCGGAATTCCACCCGGATACGCCCGCCGGCCTCACGCACTGCACGTCCGGTCACAAGCCCTTGTGCGTTGATGCTCTGCCATGAAGCAAAATCGGGCACAGCATCAAAATTTGTTGATTTCTCGACAAATGTCGCAGGATCCAATGGTGCGAAATATCCAATGCGCTGCAGGTTATTGGTAATGACCTCGGTAATGCCGGCAGCAACCTCAGGATCACCAGAAAACTCGGCGATCGCAATCGGCAGCGGCGCAAATGTCGCACTATTAAGTGTGATCGAGATTTCGGCATGAGCAACTGGCGCATGCAGCGATACGGGCACGAGCGCCAGCATGGCAGCAGCTAAACGGGGCAATAGGCGGGTTATCGTCATTGTCGTCGCAAATCTCTTGATCGTTACAAACCATGCGGCTGTCAGAAAGACCTGCAACTGTGTCGCAGCATTCCTTGTACTAATGGATAACACTTCAGGTGAAGAAATTACGTCCAAGGAGCGGCAACAAACCTCTTTCCGGATTTTTTCACGTGGAAAGTAGTTCGCAGAGCATTGTGCAAGCCACTGAAGTGCCAAAAAGCGGAATGCTGCCATGGCGAAAACTCCCGATTATCCTAAAAAGTCGCCGGGTGAGGCATCGATTCGCCAATCCCGCCAATCATTGTAATAGGGCGCAAATTGTGCGGGGAACGAATAAGGCGCGCAGCGACGGATTGCACGCATCAGACTTTCCGCAAATGATCGAGAGGCTGCATCGTCTGCGCCACTCACGATCTGCGGCGGAGAAGCCAGCGTTCCATCCTCGTTCAGTGAGACCTTAATAACAGGCGATGAACTTACTTCAGCCAAGCCAGGAGGCGCTGAGAAGCAGCGCCCAATCTGCTCCTTCATCATATTGCCAATAGCGTCGCGCTGCGACAGCGAGAGCTTTGGCGAATTACCAGTGCGCGTACCTGCAGAAGCGGTTTGCATTTCACGCCCTGTAGAACCTGCGGTTTGGGCCTTATCCTTGCTGGCGAGCAATTTCTCAATCGCATCAGTATCGAAAGACTTTTCCGAAGTTGAACGCGAAGCAGCCTTCACGGGCTCCTTATTTACAGCAACCTTTTTCAGCTCTGGCTTCTTTGGCTCGGGTTTAGGCTCGGGCTTTTTTGGTTCAGGCTTTTTAGGCTCAGGTTTTGGTTCCGGCTTAGGCTCGGGTTCGGGCTTGGGTTCCTCAATCTGCGCCACTTCCTGTGGACGTGGCCGCGGCACAGGCGGCGTGGGCGTTGGCACAGTTTCAGCCTGCTTCACAGGCTCTGTCTTTGCAGGTTCGGGCTTAGGCTCTGGCGTCGGCTCAACCGCCGCACGATCTTCCGATTTATCCTCAGCCATAGGCCGCGCCGTTGGTGCCGGCACATCACGCTTGGCCTCTCCAGGATCGGGCTTTTCTTCCTCGATCTCCGCCACTTTATCCACCCGCGGCTTAGGATTTTCCTGCACAGTCTTGGCAGTGCGATCGCCCTTGGTCATCGTCGAAAAAGCTTCGTCGGAAATCACCTCAACGGCAATCGACTCCTGCTGATCAGCGAATTTGGGCGTAGATGAGAACGCAACAACCCCCGCCACCAGCAGCGCTGTATGCACTGCTGCTGAGGCGATAAATCCGGGCTCGTTCTTCGAAAACCGCACAGGGGCTATCCTCAGTTCGATCCGCTTGCATGCTTTTCAGGGTCAGGCTCGGTAATGAGCGCAACCTTCTTGAAACCGGCAGACGTGATGATCGCCATAATTTCCGCCACACGCCCATAATTGACCGCCTTGGAACCACGCACGTAGATGCGTTCTTCCTCTCCCGCCGGCGCAACAGCGCGCAGTTTTTCGACGATTTCGCCATCCGTCAGCTCGGTGTCCATCACAAACACGCTGCCTGCTTCCGTAACAGAAACCGTCAATGGTTTCTGCTCCATATTGAGGGGTTTCGCTGCCGTCTGAGGCAAATCAAGAGGCACGCCAACAACCATCATCGGCGCAGCGACCATAAAGATGATCAGAAGCACAAGCATGACGTCGATAAACGGCGTCATGTTGATTTCAGACATCACCGCAGGCGCTTTTGCCCCCCGACGTCCGCGCCGTCCAGAACCTGATCCGGCTCCACCAACTGACATTCCCATGGAAGCGTCCTCCAGCTCGATCAGGCAGCGGCGCGTTCGTCAATCTGCCGTGACAGGATCGACGAGAACTCATCGGCAAAGCCTTCCAGCTGCGCTTGCAGACGAGTGGCTTCCGATTGCAGCTTGTTGTATGCAATTACCGCAGGAATAGCTGCAAACAGGCCAATCGCCGTAGCAAAAAGCGCCTCAGCAATACCTGGGGCAACAACGGCAAGGCTCGTATTGTTGGATGCGGCAATCGAACGAAAACTCGTCATGATGCCCCAAACCGTGCCAAACAGACCAATAAATGGCGCAGACGAACCAACAGTAGCCAAGACACCAAGACGTGCCTGCAGTTGCTCGCCCTCGCGCTGGATTGCAAGATCAAGAGCGCGATCGATACGCTGCTGCAAACTGCCAACTGTGCGGCGTTGACCATCAAAAGTGCGTTTCCATTCGCGCATCGCAGCCTGAAACAACGCCTCCATACCTTGCACAGGCTGGTTCTCCAGCGAACGGTATAACTCATCAAGCGAACGGCCGGACCAGAAGATTTCCTCAAACCGGTTCATTGAGCGCCTGTAGCGCGCAAATAGCAGCGCTTTATCGATAATAATCGCCCAGCACCAGACGGAAGCAGCAACAAGCCCAAGCATCACAAGCTTGACGACCATATGCGCCTGCCAGAACATGCCAAACAATGAAACCTCGCCAGCAGATGGCAAGGCCGTCTGAATAACGTCGGCGGTGTTCATCGATAGTCCTTTCACAGTGCAGTCACAGCATCAAATCGTACCTATAAGACCAATACATTGCATTGACCTAAACGGATCATCCGTCAGATCGCATGGCAGGCCGGCACCAGTGACGCTTTACCCGTTGTTACTTGCTTATAAATCTGTCGAAATGAGGGCCGGGCCTGTATACTTACGCACTTGCCGATCCGAGCATGGGAGCACCGCGCGAAATCATACGCAGCCAAGATACTCTATCTCTTTATTCGTGCATCCAATTATCCCAAAAATGGCATTCATTTTCTGGTTTGATACAGTTAACCTCATCGATACAAAACACCCGTTATGGTTAACAGGCGGTTACCACGCACTGCAATTATGGTCGTGTCAAGGCTGATCGCCAGACAGGATACGCCGCAAGGCATCAGGAATTCGCGCGGGACGACCACCCATAATCGCAGCGACGCGTACATCGGCGCTCACAATTAGTTCATCACCACGCATAATTTTCTGAATGATGACCAGCGAGGCCCCTCGGACTTCCTGTGTGTGCGTGTGCACTTCAAGTACATCATCCATCAGTGCCGGGCGGTGATAATCAATGGTGAGGCGACGTACGGCGAAGACCAGCCCTTCCCCATCCGCATGCAGCGCAGCCTGTCCAACACCCGCAAGACGTAAGCTATCCGTGCGTCCGCGTTCCAGAAAGCGCAAATAACCCGCATGATAAACAATACCGGAAAAATCCGTATCTTCATAATAAACGCGCACCGGCAGAATATGCGTGCGCTCCTCAAACCGGCCTGCAAGATCAGGCCATGTCTTTTGAGGTGCTGAGGCGCTCTCAAGCGTCATCGATAATTTCCTCGTCAAATAAACCGGTATTGGATGCAACTTGCGGCCTGTCTTCGCGCCGCGGCACTGCAAGCCCCAGATGGGTGAAGGCATGCGCTGTCAACACGCGCCCACGCGGCGTGCGTTGCACAAAACCTTGCTGGATCAGGTAGGGCTCTATGATTTCCTCAATCGCATCGCGTGGCTCAGATAACGCTGCCGCGATGGTTTCGATGCCCACAGGCCCACCACCAAAGGATTTCGCCACCATAGACAAATAGCGCCGATCCATCAGATCCAATCCCGCGCTATCAACTTCCAGCAACTGCAAGGCGCGGTCTGCGATAGTACGCGTGATGGTGTCAGAACCGCCAACCACGGCAAAATCCCGCACCCGTCGCAACAAACGTCCCGCAATACGGGGCGTGCCACGCGCGCGGCGTGCAATCTCGTTCGCGCCATCCGGGGTCATACCAACACCAATAACCTTGGCACCGCGGGTGACAATCAGCTCCAGCTCTTCCACCGTATAGAACTGCAGCCTGATTGGAATACCGAAGCGGTCTCGCAGAGGCGTCGTCAGCAGCCCCTGCCGTGTTGTTGCCCCTACGAGCGTAAACTTTGGCAGATCAATCTTGACCGAACGCGCAGCCGGGCCCTCACCGATGATAAGGTCAAGCTGGTAATCCTCCATCGCAGGATAGAGAATTTCTTCAACCGATGGATTGAGGCGATGAATTTCATCGATAAACAACACATCGCGCTCATCGAGATTGGTTAGCTGCGCTGCAAGATCACCTGCTTTGGCGATCACCGGCCCGGAGGTCGAGCGAAAATTTACCCCAAGCTCACGCGCAACAATCTGCGCCAACGTTGTCTTGCCCAGCCCAGGCGGACCAACGAACAACACGTGATCGAGCGCATCACCCCGGGATTTCGCCGCCTCAATAAATACGGAAAGATTAGATCGCGCTTGCGCCTGACCGATAAACTCGCCAAGCGCCAACGGGCGTAACGATAATTCCTGATCCGCCGCCTGCTCGTGCGGTGTGAGCACGCCCTTGCTCATGAGGCAAGCTCCCTAAGCGCCAGACGAATAAGCTTCGCCGTCTCTGCCGCTTCCCCCGCCTGCTCGGCAACGGAAGCAACTGCGCGCGCGGCCTGTGGCTCGCCATATCCCAGATTGACCAGCGCAGACACAGCATCCGTCAGCGGCTGTGGTGCATTATCAAGTGCGGCTGGGGCGAGCGGCGCAACCGTCTCCCCAGGTCCGGCCACAAAGGCTGGCGCTTTATCCTTCAACTCGGTTGTGATGCGCACGGCAAGACGAGGTCCAACACCCGGCGCTCGTGATAAAGCTGCCTTATCGCCACGCGCAATTGCTGAAGTAAGAGCTGCGGGATCCAGCGCAGACAGAATGCCAAGAGCCACCTTTGCGCCAACGCCCTGCACGGTTTGCAGCAAGCGGAAGCACTCGCGCTCAGCATCCGAACGAAAACCAAACAGACGGATCATATCCTCACGCACCACCGTCTCGATTGCCAGCGTCGCCGCCTCCCCGATTGAGGGAAGCGCCTGCAGCGTGCGTGACGAGCAATGCACAACATAACCAACGCCATGGACATCAAGGATAACGTAATCCTCGCCCTGTGAATCCACCACGCCTTTTAATTTACCGATCATGATGCCACCCGTGTTGACCCTGCCCGTGCCATGGTGCGGCTCAATAAATCGTGCGATTTGCGATGATGGGCATGTGTAATTGCAACGGCGAGCGCATCCGCCGCATCAGGTGTTTTGGCATTCGACAAAGGAAGCAGAACCTTGATCATCGCTGCAATCTGCGCTTTTTCGGCATGCCCCACGCCAACCACCGTCTTTTTAACCTGATTAGCAGCGTATTCAGCCACCGAAAGCCCGCGAAGCGCCGGAACAAGCAACGCCACAGCACGGGCGTGGCCCAATTTCAGCGTGGCCTGCGCATCTTTATTGACGAATGTCTCTTCCACGGCCACTTCGTCCGGCACCCAGACATCCGCAATCTGCGTCAGGCCATCATGCAGTTGTCGTAGGCGCTCGGCCAGAGACAAATCACCATCTGATTGAATGCACCCACAGCCAAGAAACGACAGGCGCGATCCATCGATAGCGATCATGCCCCATCCCATACGGCGTAAGCCCGGGTCTATCCCTAAAATGCGAATCACTTGTCTTCCTGTCATGCATCATGCTCTAACAGAAACAAACGGGGAACGCACTCACTCTATTGGCCGCAACCGTGGAAAACGCTATTTTGCTGCTACGCTTGGACAGTCGGCGTGAGATCCGATGTGATGTTTTCCACCCGCTCAGCGGCATCATTAATGGCCTGGGCGAATTGCGCTTCCTGAGAATCCGCACGGGCTTTTTCTTCTGCAAGCTGTGCGCGAAGCGCGTTTAGCGCCTCTTCCTGTACGGCAAAGCGACGCTCCGTTTCCGCGAGATCGTCGGCCATTGAGAAGGCCGCCATCACTGTCAAACGCAGATCATCAATTGCCCCGAACGCCTCCCGCAGCTCACCAATCCGCATATCAACCTTGGCAGCAAGCTCTTCGATGCGCGCTTCATCACCGGCTTCACAGGCCATGCGGTAGCTGCGCCCAGCAATTGAAACGCTAACGTGAGCAACGGTGATATTGGCGCCTTGCGTCATTCCTAATTCCCTCGCTCGCCGGCGAGCACTTCTTCTACTTTGCCAAGTGCCGTAGCAAGCCGCTCATCGATACTGCTCGCAACCGCTTCCAGCTGCCCAAGTCGCGCCAATGCACCATCCAGCTCCACAGCCAGACGTGCGCGATCATCCTGCATCAAGGCAAGTTCCGTTGGCAGGTCGCCGCCGCGCCTGTCCAGCTCCACCCGCCGAACACTCGTGCGCTCTAGTGAACCGATAGCGGCATCAAGCCTCTTCAAAGCGTCAGCAAGCGACATGATCCTGCCCTCTTCCGAGAGTATGCGAAACTAATACCTGTCAATTTACCATATGCGTGCTGCTTTCTTTTATGAAAGTGCAGCGTCATGGTATCGCCACCAAGCGTTCTTTGATGCAACACAAAAGGGACTTCCATGCAAGGTGAACGGCAGATTCATGCACGTCAATATGCCTAACCCTCATGTTCTGTTTTGACATGGGGATACAGCCTGCTATCAAGCCGGATTATAAGCATGGCTTTCAGCCGGCAGATTTACAGATTCATACGCGCACGAAGACCAGAGGATTTCATCCGTGACAGCACCAGTCGAGCACAAACAGCTTGCGAACGCCATCCGCGCCCTTGCAATGGATTCGGTTGAGAAGGCAAAATCCGGCCATCCTGGCCTTCCTCTCGGCATGGCCGATGTCGCAACCGTGTTGTTCTCACGTTTTATGAAGTTCGACGCGACGAACCCTGGCTGGCCTGACCGCGACCGCTTCATCCTCTCGGCGGGTCATGGTTCCACGCTGCTTTACGCCCTCCTCTATCTCACGGGCGCTCCTTCTGTAACGCTGGATGAACTCAAGAATTTCCGCCAGCTTGGCTCAAAAACGCCAGGTCATCCCGAGAATTTCATCACGGATGGCATCGAGACCACCACCGGCCCCCTCGGCCAGGGTCTTGCAACGGCTGTCGGCTTCGCCCTCGCTGAGCGCATGCTCAATGCTGAGTATGGCGATAAGCTGGTCGATCACTTTACATATGTGCTCGCTTCCGACGGCGACTTGATGGAAGGTATCAGCCAGGAAGCCATCGCACTTGCTGGCCACCTCAAGCTTAACCGCATGATCGTGCTGTTTGACGATAACGGCATCTCCATCGATGGTCCGCTGTCGCTGGCTGATTCGGTGGATCAGGTGAAGCGCTTCGAATCAGCCGGCTGGGCTGCTGTGCGCGTTGATGGGCATGATCCTGAAGCTGTTGCTGCTGCTATCGAGGCTGCACGGAAGTCTGATCGTCCAACGCTGATCGCAACAAAGACCACAATTGGCTACGGTTCCCCCAAGAAGGCAGGCACCTCCAAGGCGCACGGTGAACCTCTGGGTGGTGATGAGTTGCTCGCAACCAAGGAAGCGCTGGGCTGGCCACATGGTCCGTTCGAGATTCCTGCTGACATTCTCAATGCATGGCGCAGCTTCGGCACACGCGGCCAGGCAGCGCGTGAAGCATGGCAAGGTCGCCTTGCTGGCGAATCGGAAGCCACACGCCTGGAATTTGCACGCCGCGTAACGGGCGAGATCGATGCTCGCCGTCTACATGCGGCGATCGATGCACTCAAGACGCGTCTCGTGAATGACAAGCCAACCGTCGCGACCCGCAAGGCCAGCGAAATGGCGCTTGAGACGCTGATCGACGAAGTGCCGGAACTGCTGATGGGCTCGGCTGACCTGACGCCTTCCAACAATACCCGCACCAAGGATCTGAAGGCGATTGCGCCTGGTGATTATGCTGGTCGTTACGTGCACTACGGCATCCGCGAGCACGGCATGGCCGCTGCAATGAACGGCATTCTGCTGCATGGTGGTTACCGCCCTGCAGGCGGCACATTCCTTGTGTTTGCTGATTACGCACGCCCTGCCATACGCCTTGCCGCGCTTATGGGCACGCCTGCAATCTACGTGTTCACGCATGATTCCATCGGTCTGGGTGAAGATGGCCCAACCCATCAGCCGGTTGAACACCTTGCAAGCCTGCGTTCTATTCCGAACCTGCGCGTGCTGCGTCCTGCAGATGCCGTGGAAACCGCTGAAGCATGGCAAATTGCGCTTGGCCGCACCACTGGCCCAACGCTGCTTGCCCTCACCCGCCAGAACCTGCCAGCAGTACGTACACAAGCCGCACCGCAGAACCTGTCCGCAACGGGTGCTTACGAGCTATCGCCTGCAATGGGGGAAGCCGTGGCTACGCTGTTTGCTTCTGGTTCAGAGGTTGAAATTGCATTGGCTGCGCAAGCGCTGCTGCATGAGAAGGGCATTGGCACACGTGTGGTTTCCGTGCCATCGCTTGAGCTGTTTCTTGAACAGCCGGACGATGTCCGTAAAGCTGTCATCGGCAACGCCAAGATCAAGGTCGCAATTGAAGCTGCTCTACGCTTCGGTTGGGATGCAGTGATTGACTCGGATGGCATCTTCGTGGGCATGAACGGCTTTGGCGCGAGCGCTCCTTACAAGGAACTCTATGCTCACTTCGGCATTACGGCTGAAGCAGTTGCCGAAAAAGTTATGGCGCGTCACAACGGCTGATACCGCCTTTCATATCTGATTAGCCTCATATCTGTTTAGCCCTTGGGCGAGGAGACACGAAAATGGCAGTCCGCGTAGCAATTAACGGGTTCGGTCGTATTGGACGCAACATCCTGCGCGCTATTGTAGAAAGCGGTCGTACCGATATCGAAGTGGTAGCGATCAACGATCTGGCACCTGTTGAAACCAACGCACATCTGCTGCGGTTCGATTCGGTGCATGGTCGTTTCCCCCATGAAGTCACGGTTGATGGCGACACCATCAATGTCGGCCGCGGCCCAATCAAGGTCACTGCCGTGCGTGATCCGGCCCAGCTTCCGCATGCGGAACTGGGTGTCGATATCGCCATGGAATCGACGGGCATCTTCACTACACGCGCTCAAGCGGCAGCTCATCTGACGGCTGGCGCCAAACGCGTGATCATCTCGGCGCCGGCTGAGGGTGCTGATCTGACTGTTGTTTACGGTGTGAACCACGACAAGCTGACGAAGGAACACCTCGTCATCTCGAACGCATCGTGCACCACAAACTGCCTCGCGCCTGTTGCGAAGGTGCTGAATGATCTGGTCGGCATTGAAAAGGGCTTCATGACGACGGTGCACTCCTACACCAACGATCAGCCCTCGCTCGATCAGGTGCATAAGGATCTGTACCGCGCGCGCGCTGCTGCCTTGTCGATGATCCCAACCTCGACGGGTGCTGCCAAGGCTGTCGGCCTCGTGCTGCCAGAGCTTAACGGCAAGCTGGATGGCACCGCGATCCGCGTGCCAACACCTAACGTGTCGGTAGTGGACTTCAAGTTCATTGCCCGTCGTGCCACCACCGTGGCAGAGATCAACGAAGCGATCATCGCAGCATCAAATGGCGCGCTGAAAGGCGTGCTTGGCTTCACCGCTGTGCCGAACGTCTCGATTGACTTCAACCACGATGGACATTCATCGGTGTTTGCGCTTGATCAGACGAAGGTTCTGGATGGCACGCTGGTGCGCGTACTGAGCTGGTATGACAACGAGTGGGGCTTCTCCAACCGTATGTCGGATACGGCAGTCGTGCTCGGTTCGCTGATCTGATGCTTTGAAAGGCGCGGCATTGTCCGCGCCTTTTCCACTTTTTACGAGACCTCTTATTGCCGGAGTTTGCCTCGATGACAGCTTTTCGCACACTTGATGATGCAGCTGTAAAGGGTCAGCGCGTTCTCGTGCGTGTCGACCTTAATGTACCGAAAGATGAGCACGGCCACATTACGGACAACACGCGCATTGTGCGCGCGATGCCCACGATACGCGAGCTGGCTGACAGAGGTGCGCGCGTTGTCATTCTGTCGCACTTTGGCCGTCCGAAAGGGCATGATCCCAAGGAAAGCCTTCGCCCGCTGGCAAGCGCCTCTTCTAAAGTGCTGGGCAAGCATATTACCTTTTGCGAAGACACCATCGGTGAAAAAGCCGAGGCTGCTGTTGCCGCACTAAAGGATGGCGAGGTGCTGCTGCTTGAAAACACTCGTTTCCACGCTGGCGAGAAAAAAAATGATCCTGAGTTTGTAAAGGATCTGGCGCGCCTTGGTGATTTATATGTCAACGATGCTTTCTCTGCGGCACACCGGGCGCATGCATCAACTGAAGGGCTGGCACATGTGCTGCCATCCTTCGCCGGCCGCGCGATGCAAGCGGAGCTGGTAGCGCTCTCGAAGGGCCTTGAGCATCCCAACCGGCCTGTGGTCGCAATTGTGGGTGGCGCGAAGGTTTCCACCAAGCTTGATCTGTTGGAAAATCTCGTTACCCGCGTTGATGCCCTTGTTGTGGGTGGTGGCATGGCTAACACATTCCTGCTGGCTCAGGGGGCAGGGATCGGCAAGTCTTTGGCTGAACGCGACCTCACCGATACAGCACTGCGCATCATGGCGGCGGCAGACAAGCATGGCTGCAGCATCATTCTGCCGGTTGATGCCGTTGTTGCCTGGGATTTCAAGGCGGGCGCGCATAGTCAGGCTTATGGTCTTGATGCAATTCCTGCTGACGGCATGATTCTTGATATCGGGCCGCAGTCCATTGAACGTGTACACGCAGCTATTGATGATGCAGCGACCCTCGTCTGGAATGGTCCTCTTGGTGCGTTCGAACTAGAGCCGTTTGACCGTGGTACAGTCGCAGCAGCGCAACACGCTGCAGAGCGCACCAAAGCTGGCAAGCTGGTTTCGGTAGCAGGTGGCGGCGATACAATCGCAGCGCTTAACAAAGCCCATGCTGCGGATGATTTCAGCTATGTTTCAACGGCTGGCGGCGCATTTCTGGAATGGCTTGAGGGTAAAACCCTGCCAGGTGTCGCAGCCCTCACTCAGCCTTGAGTTTGAAAAACGAGTGGTGGTGTTATTCCGCCATCAAAAATAATTGTCTACACGCTTCGTTTAGGAGGACGCCCCTTGGCCCGCATTACCCTTAGACAGCTTCTCGATCACGCAGCAGAACACAGCTATGGCGTGCCCGCGTTCAATATCAATAATATGGAGCAGGGCCTCGCCATCATGGCGGCGGCGGATGCTGTTGATGCGCCGGTTATCATTCAGGCCAGCCGCGGCGCGCGCTCCTATGCCAACGATATTATGCTTGCCCGAATGATCGATGCGTTGGTTGAGATTTACCCGCACATCCCCGTCTGTATGCATCTGGACCACGGCAATGCTGAGCCCACCTGCGTCACTGCACTGCAAAACGGCTTCACTTCGGTGATGATGGACGGCTCGCTGATGGCCGATGGCAAAACGCCTGCTGATTACGAATATAATGTCGGCATCACCAAGCGCGTTGCTGATATTGCGCATTGGGGCGGCGCTTCGGTTGAGGGTGAGCTTGGCGTACTCGGCTCGCTAGAAACCGGCGAAGGCGATAAGGAAGACGGCCATGGCGCTGAAGGCAAGTTATCACACGATCAGCTGCTGACCGATCCTGATCAGGCTGTAGACTTCGTGAGGAAGACCAAGGTTGATGCACTCGCCATCGCCATGGGCACCTCGCATGGCGCCTACAAGTTCAGCCGCAAGCCTGATGGCGACATCCTGGCGATGAACGTGATCGAAGAAATCCATAAACGCCTGCCAAATGTGCACCTTGTGATGCATGGATCGTCGTCGGTGCCACAGGATCTTCAGGACATCATCAACGCCCATGGTGGTGAGATGCCACAAACGTGGGGCGTGCCAGTGGAAGAAATCATCCGCGGCATCAAGCATGGCGTGCGCAAGGTTAATATCGATACTGATAACCGCCTCGCGATGACGGGCGCAATCCGCAAGGTGCTGAGCACCAACACGGCAGAATTCGATCCGCGCAAGTATCTCAAGCCCGCTATGGAAGCAATGACCAAGCTTTGCCAGCTGCGCCTTGAGCAATTTGGCACGGCGGGCAACGCTTCAAAGATCAAGGTGCTGGCGCTTGATGTCATGGCGAAGCGCTATGCATCCGGCGAGCTCGATCCCAAGATTGCGGGCTAAGATCTCAACAAAAAACGCGGGGCTTCAAACCCCGCGTTTTTTTTAAGACTCTGGATCCACCGCGTGGCAAAATACATTCCCGACATCACCAAATCTTTCCTCTAATGCTCCAATAGCACTTTTTGACAGATAAGACACGCCGCAAACAGCTAAGCCAGCAATATTCATGATCTCAAAAGCAGGCGTATAAACTAAATGAAAAGCACATTCCGTAACTGAATTTATAGTTTTCATCATATTATGTGAAACATCACCTACACTCTCCTTGAACTTGTCTTCAGCACTTTCTATGCCAGTGCGAATAGATGACAATACCCCATTGCCTTCACGATAGTGACGTACCGTATAGAACAATAAGTGCAAAGGAGGAGATACTGCAGCTATCACCACGCTGTATGCTGTATTAAGAACATAAACAACAGGAAGAGCAGCACTCGCTAGACAGCTGATCACTCTACCACAAAATTTATGAGCTTCTTGTGAAAAAGATAAAGATTCTTCATTAAAAGAAAAAGTATATACCGAAGAGCGAGAATGAGAGCGCGGGTCATGCACACAGTCTTCAATAATATCACCGCTAGCTATACTTGCAGCCATTTCAATTATACTCGAAATCATCTTGCCTTAATCCTTGAATAAAGTTATTTTTTCCGCCGTCCTAAAAATCACTAATCATATCAGCTCTTTATTCTTGCGTCTTTCTATTAATCCTCTGGGCGGTATGCGCTCAAAAGGATCCTAAAAGACACATAGAATTTTCAGCTTAACGCTTTGAAGGCATCATCTGATTATATTCCAACCGATAGAACTGCAAGCTGTTATTTTATCTCTTCTGATTTTTCGCCCGCAATAGCATCCAACTTTGCTTGCATATCGGCCATCTGTTTTTTCAGTATATCGAGCTCTGCTGCATTGTCTGACATTGAAGCTGAAGAAGAGGTCTTCTGGCGTTCAGCCTCATCATTCTTCTGCGCAAAGGGTGTGAACATTCTCAATGCTTCGCTAAACATAGCCATGTTGGAACGAACCTGTTCTTCCATGGCGTGGAATGCTGCGGCTGGCCCAAATGATTGCGCCATTTTTTCACGCAACTTCTGCTGCTCACGGGTAAAATTCTCGATCGAGAACTCAAGATAACTGGGTACGAGCGCTTCCACACTGTCACCGTAGAAGCGGATCAGCTGGCGCAAGAATGCGACTGGTAAAAGCGACTGCCCTTCCTTGCCCTCTTCCTCAAATATGATCTGTGCTAATACCGAGCGTGTAATATCCTCGCCTGATTTGGCATCAAATACGACAAAATCCTCGCCCACACGTACCATTCCCGCCAGATCTTCCAGCGTCACATAAGTGCTGGTTCCTGTGTGATACAGGCGGCGGTTAGCGTATTTTTTGATAACCGTGGGCTTCTTCTCGGTCGTCATGAGTATCCTTACCGTCATGTTGTCGCCGGTTTGTTGCAACTGCCTGCAATAATGATGCAGACTGTCGCTCCAGCGTCTCTCTTGTTAACGATAGGCTGTTCGCGCGTCTGCGCAAACACTTTTCGCTATATGAGGTTACCATCGTGCTTTCACGCACCGATTTATTCGCCTCTTTCAAGTGGTGATAACTGTAAGAGTGCTTGACGCAGCGCCTCCAACACTCAAATTTAGCAGCATGGAAGGAATTTCGCCGTCTATCCCCGGACGAGAATTCCCGCAGAACGTTGTAAAAAACGCTCAATTGGAGATTAATCCTATGGCCTTCAACGATATCGTCATCGTCGCTGCAGCACGCTCGGCAGTTGGCTCTTTCAACGGTTCCTTCGCAACCGTGCCGGCCCATGAACTGGGTGCACAGGTGATTCAAGCGGCCATCGCCCGCGCTGGTATCGAAGCGGGTGACATCGACGAAGTGATTCTCGGCCAGGTGCTGACAGCAGCGCAAGGCCAGAACCCCGCCCGTCAGGCAGCCGTCAATGCCGGTATCCCGGTGGAAAAGACAGCCTGGACGCTTAACCAGGTTTGCGGTTCTGGCCTTCGCGCAGTCGCGCTGGGTGCCCAGCAAATCGCCAATGGTGATGCTACATTCATTCTGGCAGGCGGCCAGGAATCAATGACGCTCTCCCCCCATGCGGCATATCTGCGCGCTGGCCAGAAAATGGGCGATATGAACTTCGTCGACACCATGATCAAAGACGGTCTCTGGGAAGCTTTTAACGGTTATCACATGGGCCAAACAGCCGAGAACGTAGCACTGAAGTACCAGATCTCGCGCGAAGAGCAGGATGCATTCGCCGTTGCATCACAAAACAAAGCCGAAGCTGCCCGCAATGCTGGCAAGTTCAAGGATGAAATCGCCCCTATCACTGTCAAGACTCGCAAGGGCGATGTTGTCGTTGATACCGACGAATATATTCGTGATGGTGCAACACTAGATGCTCTCGCAAAGCTGCGCCCTGCTTTCACCAAGGACGGCACCGTCACCGCTGGTAACGCTTCTGGTATCAATGATGGTGCAGCAGCGCTCATTATTACGACGGCAGCAGAGGCTGAGCGCCGTGGACTGAAGGTGCTCGCACGCATCTCCTCATGGGCAACAGCTGGCGTTGATCCAACGATCATGGGCACGGGCCCCATTCCAGCGGCTCGCAAGGCTCTTGCAAAGGCTGGCTGGAACGTCAACGATCTCGATCTGATCGAAGCCAATGAAGCGTTTGCAGCACAAGCCATCTCAGTCAACCGCGATATGGGCTGGGATACGTCCAAGGTCAATGTGAATGGTGGAGCGATTGCAATCGGACACCCCATCGGGGCATCAGGCGCGCGCATTCTCACCACGCTTCTGCATGAAATGCAGCGCCGCGACGCCAAAAAAGGCCTTGCCACACTTTGCATCGGCGGCGGCATGGGTGTTGCGCTGACTGTTGAGCGCTAGAATCCGCACTGATTGCAAGACTATAACAGCATAAAGCCTGGAGCCGTTCCTTATCATGATAGATGGGGTGCGGCTCTAAATCTTATAATCCTATCGGCAAATTATATACTTTTGATAAGCGTTAATGTCATTCGAAGTCCCGGCCGTAAACTCAACTGGCTTCTTCCGTTTTATAAACGATAAAGCTGCACATATTGCTTGCGATAAAAGACTTGCATTGCCTAAAAAATTGGCAATTGTCACTCTCTCTGATTCATGACATCGCTCACAGTGCTCTTATAAACTTCTGCATTGAAGCGGGCATGTGAATCGGTGAATTTGACCAACAACAATCAATCCTAAGATGATACGGGATCTTCATTCCGCTATCATGCAGCTAAAGCGCTTCAGGGCCCCAAAGGAAGAGATTTTAATCTTTTCCTGCCTGACAGCATCTGTATCAGGGGTAACTAATTCAATGTTCAGACAAAAAAGATAGAGGAAATACCATGACACGGGTAGCGATTGTAACTGGCGGCACGCGCGGAATTGGCGCGGCAATCTCCAAGGCTCTGAAAGCAGCTGGACACAAAGTCATTGCCAATTATGCCGGGAACGACGAAGCAGCATCGGCATTCCAGGCAGAAACCGGCATTCCGGTTGTCAAGTTCGATGTTGGAGATTACGCAGCATCGGCTGAGAAAATTGCAGAGATCGAGCAACAACATGGCCCCATCGATATCGTGGTCAACAACGCGGGTATTACGCGCGATGGCGCATTCCACCGCATGACGCATGAGCAATGGTCACAGGTCATCCGCACAGATCTGGATTGCATGTTCAACGTCACCCGACCTGTTATCGAAGGCATGCGCGCACGCGGCTTTGGACGCATCATTAATATCTCATCGATCAACGGCCAAAAAGGGCAAGCAGGACAAACCAACTACTCCGCCGCAAAGGCTGGCGTGATTGGTTTCAGCAAGGCTCTGGCGCAGGAAAACGCCCCTAAGGGCATTACGGTCAATGTCATCGCCCCTGGCTATATCGATACGGAAATGGTTGCGGCCGTACCGGAAGAAGTGCTGAAGAAGATTATCAGCACCATCCCCAACGGTCGTCTGGGCCGCGCTGAGGAAATCGCTGATGCTGTCGTCTTCCTGGCTTCCGAACAGGCGGGCTACTTCAACGGTTCAGTGCTTAGCATCAACGGTGCGCAGTATATGGCCAACGGCTGATTACCACATATAATGCATCTGATACCCCGTCATCACGCGGGGTATCAGAAGTGGTTCTTACGCTCGCGCAGCTCAGCAAATACTTCTGCTGCCATATGCCCGGTCAATCCAACTGCTGATGCAATCGTGGGATCATCGCCACGTAAGAATGGATTGGTCGCTTTTTCATCAGACATCAGCGACGGAATTGTCAGCCGCCCTTCCTTGCGCAATGCCTCGATAGAACGCGCCCTTTCTTGTAGCGCCTTATTATTAGGATCGATTGTTAGTGAGAATTTAGCATTGGCAAGTGTGTATTCGTGCCCGCAATAGATGCGCGTATCATCCGGCAAATGTCGTAGACCATCAAGAGCGGCCCACATATCCGCTGCATTCCCCTCAAAAATCCGACCACACCCAAGCGCAAATAGGGTATCACCGGCAAAAAGCGCCTTTTCCTTTTCAAACCAATACACGACATGGCCTAAAGTATGTCCGGGCGTGGCAATAACCTTTGCCCTAAGTGATCCAACCATAACCATATCGCCATCAATAACGGTCACATCAACATCACCGATCGCATCACGCTCACTTAAGGGAGCCGTGACACGTACAGAGGGAAAGCGCTGCCTGAGCCCCGGGATTCCGTCGATGTGATCGGCATGCTTATGCGTGATAAGGATATCGGTAAGCGTCCATCCGGTATGTTCAAGCGCGGCAAGAACAGCGTCTGCGTCCGGTGCGTCGATAGAGGCTGTTGCGCCTGTCGTGCGGTCGTGCAAAAGCACGCCGATATTATCCGTCAGAGCAAGAAAAACATATGTTTCTGCGTTTCCTTCATGGGATATGGGGCTATTCATCAAAACCTCACTGGTGCTTGCAACATCAAAACGAACATCACCAAATTGTGCAGCCGCTTTCATCCGATTAGCAAATTAAAATGCATGGGCTCAGTGTTTTGATACATGGGAACCTATGCCTTTTGGATGGATATGCAGTGTTTGCCATTGCAGGCTAACTTCGGAAATCCAATCGAATAACAATCCCGGCATTCTCCGAAAAATATCCTGATACTTATTCATTGCGGTTTGCATTAAAGTAAGTTGAAATGCAGAGTTTGGTGATTTGTGAAAGTCGCAATAAAAAACAATCGCCAGAGCTATCATGGGGTAAAGTCTGGCAAGCACAAAGCACCGCCTTTTGCGAACTCGTTTTCACTGCGGAGTTGCGTGAATAGCGTTGCGCCTTACAATAAGCCCTGTCATGAGCATTGATGTTATAGAACTAAGAAACTTCTATGCCAGCCCCCTTGGTACTGTCGCGCGGCGACTTGTGACGAAGGCTGTCGAGCGCATCTGGCCCCATGCTTACGGCCAGACGGTGCTAGGACTGGGCTATGCAACACCTTATCTGGCAAGTCTGCATGCTAGCGCAGATCGCGTCATCGCTTTCATGCCTTGCGCACAAGGGGTTATCGCATGGCCCCGACCGACATTGAACGCCACGGCCCTTGTTGAGGAAACCGCGCTCCCTCTGCAAATCGGCAGTGTAGACCGCATCATCATTGCGCATGCGCTGGAGACTGCGGACTCTCCACAAGCCCTTATGGAGGAAGCATGGCGGGTGCTCACGCCCGGGGGGAAAGTGATCATTATCGTGCCCAACCGACGCGGATTATGGACACGTATGGACACAACTCCTTTTGGCCAGGGGCAGCCCTTCAGCCGCTCACAGCTTTCATCCTTGCTGCAAGCCAGCCTTTTTGCGCCTGAGACATGGGGAGAAGCCTTATATATCCCACCCGTGCCCCGTCCGCTTGCGCTGCGTTCTGCCGTAGCTTGGGAGCGAATTGGCGCAGGATTATCGTTACCCTTTGCAGGCGTGCATGTTCTGGAAGCGGTCAAGCAACTCTACAGACCGGTTTCCGCACGCAAAACCGCAACATCTCGACGCCTTTCACCCGCACTGATGCCCGCCTCTTCAATGCAACATACCCATCATTCTGACAGTCATTAATAGCCTGAATCCCTGCAATGGTTGCGGATTCCCCCTTTTGCAGATGCACAACAATTGTCGCTAAAGGCAGAAAGTGAGTTGACAGCATGCCTGAAAGCCTGCCAAGGGGCCATACGTGCAATGTTTATGCATTGTGCCCTTGACTTGACGGCTCAGCAACGCCAAGGTCCGCGCACGTTGGGGCGACCTTTGACTTCAAAGGCACAACCGTAACCTTTAATGATGTAACAATTGGCGAATGTGAATGCGAAGCTATCTCGATTTTGAAAAACCCGTTGCCGAACTCGAAGCGAAAATCGAGGAACTGCGGGCGCTTGCTGATTCGGGAAATGCTGTCGCGATCGGCGATGAAATCACGCATCTTGAGACAAAATCGCGTCGGGCATTGTCAGATCTGTATACGGCGCTCACACCCTGGCAGAAGACCATGGTGGCCCGCCATCCACAGCGACCGCATTTTGTTGATTATTGTGCAGAGCTAATCACCGACTTCACCCCACTCGCCGGGGATCGTAAATTCGGCGAAGACGAAGCCATCATCGGTGGTCTGGGCCGCTTCCGAGGCGAAAGCGTTTGTATCATCGGGCAAGAAAAAGGCTCGTCGACAGAAACACGCCTCAAGCATAATTTTGGCATGGCCCGCCCGGAAGGCTATCGCAAAGCTGTGCGATTGATGGAGCTTGCCAGCCGGTTTGACCTGCCGGTCATTACCTTTGTCGATACAGCAGGTGCATATCCTGGTATCGGCGCGGAAGAGCGCGGACAGGCAGAAGCCATCGCCCGCTCTACTGATGCATGCTTGATGCTGCCGACGCCTAACGTATCGGTTATTATCGGCGAAGGCGGATCAGGGGGCGCAATTGCGCTAGCAACCGCGAATCGTGTGCTAATGCTGGAGCACTCTGTTTACTCCGTCATTTCTCCAGAAGGTGCGGCTTCTATCCTTTGGCGCGATCCAACCCGTGCACAGGACGCCGCCACTGCTATGAAGATCACCGCGCAGGATTTGCTGCGGTTCCAGATTATTGATGCCATCATTCCAGAGCCCGCAGGCGGTGCACATCGCAACCCAAAGGCAGCAATCAACGCTGCTGGCGATGCAATTGCGGCCTCGTTGCAGGATCTTGCTGGCCTCTCACCAGTAGAGATCAAGCGAGCACGTGCAGATAAGTTCCTCGCCATTGGGCGGAAACTGTAAGTATCCCATCGGGTATATCCTGTTGACTCATCATATGCGGCTGGCCCCCAAGGCCAGCCGTTGTGCTTTGTAAGGGCCGGTTATAGCTGCACTCGACAAGGCCGGACATCACTCACCTGCATGTGATTGTCGTATTGCGCACCAAGCACGTCTACGGAAGTTGGCGATTTTCTTTCTTACTGCGTTTATGCGCTCCGCAATTGATGCCACTGAGCCACCTTCCTTTGAGCTCATCAAAATCCACTGTTTCGCATTCCCCACATATTACAAGTACATACTTAAGGCGACATTTATATAAAATTCAATATAAATACTCTATATATTTTTGCTTATGCATAAAAATCCATTCTAAAAACTGTATTTATAATAATAGTTCTGATATTTTTGAATCAGCGCATTATGCGAGATGAGGCGCATTTTAAATTCAAAATTTGCCAATGCATTGATATAAACATTCACATATAACTGATGCTCCCGCATATTATTGCGCTTGAATGACATATGATGAGTGTGTAACTGTATATAAATAATAATAAACCAAAGGGAGAAATATAGAGCTTTGCATAAGAAAATCTATTCTATCTCCAAGATCCTAATTTAATCCTGCCGCAAGAATTTGATTATATTATGCGTGCAGACATGTGATAAACCACTGTCTATATGGATCTCAAAATTGACAAATTCCAGCACTCAACCCTCTATAAACATACAAGACGCATATCATCCGTTTTTTTCTAACAACTCATTGCCTGAATCTTTTGTTAATAATCCACCCAATGTATCATGCTTGGCCGGAACCGCATCGGCCAGCAGTACAATGCCCGATTACAGTGATGTGAATGGGTTAATTGACTACTTGCGTACGCATAAGGATCCATCGCTCTACCAGCAAACAATCAAGGACCTGCGCCAGAGATTGCAAGCACCTTTTTCAACCTTGGCACCATTGCCGATGGTTGTTGCACGCAGCAGTGGTGGCTTCAATCTGATCCGCACGGCAGAAATTGAAAGCATTGTATTGCCTGGCGGTGGCGCCAAAGGCGTAGCATATGTGGGATTGATGCGAGAGCTGCGCCACGGCGTTTTTCCTCACGCAAAAGAATTCATCGGCAGCTCTGCTGGTTCTCTCGCAGCAACATTCATGTCATTTGGCGATAGTCATGATGAGATGAAGAACATGCTTGCAACCGAGCTCCCAACACTTCTTGATACACGGCCTGAACTACACAAAGTCTATCCAAGTCTCAGATTCCAGAACACCATGTCGATGATTGCCCGCACGATATGGACAATTATGGGCGGTCGTCCGCTAGGAGAGGCTAACGGCCTTGTTAAGAAGCTGGATGAAGTTACAAGTACAGCTGTAAAAGAGTATCTTGAAAAAACACCATCGGAAGAGTTAAAATCTCACATCGATAATTATTGCATAAGCAGAAATATCGCGGGATCAGAAAAACAAAAACTTGAATCGCGTATAAATGCATTAAAGCAGCCTGCAGATTTTGAACAAAACCGTGAATCTGCAATGATTACTTTTTCCGATCTTGATCTCTTGCATGAGATGGACCCAAAGCGATTTAAGGACATACAAACAACAGGATATGACGCTGTTACTCAACAAGTACATTATTTCAATGTTAAAGATACACCTAATGTACCTGTTGCCTATGCAGCGCGTTTGTCGATGTCTCATCCATTGCTGGCAGAAGGTGTGCATTTTGATCCGCAATTATATGCTTCAGGCGCTGTCTATATCGACGGCGGCATCGCCTCAAACCTTCCGAGTGAAGTGCTATACAGCCACGACTTAAAGCGCGCGGTGGATGCTCCAGCCACTGGCGAAGATGAAATGACGCGCGCAAAAATAATTGTCATGAAATTTGATGACAGCCATGCAGAGTCAGGCTCCAATAAGGGCAATATCTTTACACGATTTTTCACGTTAATCAGTCGCCGTTTTCGGGATTGGTTTATGCGCTTTGTCTCCACCAATCCCCGGTTTGAAGAAGACAGCCAGAAAGATAAAGAAAAATTCAATGCCGCCGGAAGTAATGGTTACATCCTGCATCATGGCGATTTACGTACAACGGAAATGAATGTCAGCGCCGACCGGCAAGAGTATGCCATTGATGAAGCAAGCATCGGGTTGCTTGCGCAAGCACTTCAGCGCAAAGGGCAAGGATATTTCGTTACAGTACAAACGCTGCAGGAAGCAGTTGATAGGTTATCTGATGAAGAAATGCGCCAAATACTGGTTGCCGGCACGCCCACGCGTGAGCAATTTGGTTGCGATAGCGCTCAGCAAGCATATGAACTAAGCAGGGGTGAGTTCCTTGCGGCACAGCAAGACCCGGCAAATACTGAAGACCAGCGTGAGAAAAAGGAAAAAGCGTATCTCAGCGCACAGAAAGCATTCCTTAAAAGCGAAGAAGCCCACATGCATGCATCCCGCTTATACTTCAAGGTAAGTCATGATCCTCGTGCGCAGCGTCTGGCACAAAAGTCTACTGAGGAAAAAATGATAGAAGCATCCACTATATGTGAGGGAAATACGCCCCCAATTCCATCAGATATTCAGCAAGCGTTTCAAACTAACCATTCTTTTATTCCATAGGGAGAAGGATAAGTTTCCCTATGCTCTGACCTGCTTCCATTAAAGCATGCGCTTGTGAGGCTTCTGCCATTGGAAAAACCCTATGAATAATGGGCATACAACGCCCGTTATTCAGCAGCGGCCACACATGCGCATGTAAAGCGTCCGCAATCTCGATCTTCTCCGCCAGAGGGCGACTGCGCAAGGTTGCACCAGTGTGTGTAAGACGCTTCAGCATCAAACGCATAAAATCGATTTCAACCCGGGATCCCTGCATAAACGCAATCTGAACAATGCGGCCATCCTGCGCTGCAGCTTGATAATTACGCTCGATGTAACGACCACCGACCATATCAAGAATAACGTCAGCGCCCCGTCCCTCTGTGGCTTTTTTTACCGCAGTAACAAAATCCTCTTCGCGATAATTGATAGCAACATCTGCCCCTAATTTCTCGCAGGCAGCACATTTTTCCGCAGAGCCTGCCGTTACCAGCACAGTTGCACCAAATGCTTTGCCAAGCTGGATGGCTGTTGTGCCAATGCCCGATGACCCACCATGCACGAGAAGTGTCTCACCCGCCTTGAGTGCGCCGCGCATAAACACATTCGACCATACAGTAAAATAGGTCTCTGCTATTCCGGCCGCAGCGACATAATCGAGGTTATCCGGGATGGGCAATGCAAGTGCCGCCTCAGCCAAACAATATTGAGCATACCCGCCCCCGGTTACCAAAGCCAGAACACGCGCACCAATAGCAGGGGTCGCCACCCCCTCTCCGAGCGCAACAACTTCACCTGCAATTTCGAGGCCGGGGATATCAGACGCACCTGACGGTGGTGGATAATGCCCCTGCCGCTGCACAATATCGGGACGATTAACACCCGCAGCATGCACCTTAACCAGCACTTCGCCCTTGCGTGGCATTGTTATCGGACGCTCTTGCTGCTGCAACACCTCTGGCCCGCCGGGCATAGAGATGCCAACCACGATTTGCGAGACGGGCAGGTTCATGGGCTATCCTCTGATTTTGCGCCGCAGTAGCGCTCAATGATTGAGAGGGCACATCAGATAATCAACCGTTTTCAATGGCCCCAGCTGCGCACTACCGATAAGTTCAAAACCCAGCGCCGCATGAAATGCCTGTGAGGCAGGGTTTGGCGGTATGCTATTGACCTCACATACAACCCGCTTATGGCCAGCCAATGCTGCAACTGTGAACAAGTCTCTATAAAGAGCACGCGCATGCCCACGCTGACGTGCGCTATCAGCGGTAATGACGCGATCAATATACACAAAGCGTTCAAAACGCTCCTTAAACCAAAGGAAATTCGGGCTATTGTATTTCGCGCCCTGATCAAGGGCAATCAGGAAAGCTTCCGCCCCATTGATTGCACGCGCATAGAAAGCCTGTTCGACAAGATCCGAAAATCGCTGTTCATCAAGCAAGGACGTTTCCCGCGCATGCGCATTGTTCAACAAGAGCAGGGGCGCAAATACATGTGTATCAATCGTCGCAACCGTGCTCATATTTGTTCTGCCATTTTATCCCGGTTAATCCTTCAGGAGCGCTTTTAATGCCGCCCGGAAATCCGGCGCAAGATCTTCACGCGCCAGGGCATATGCGACATTGGCAGTGAGAAAGCCGATCTTCGAACCGCAATCGTAGATATCGCCATCAAAGCGCGCAGCGAAGAAGGGTTGGGACTGGGAGAGCGTAATCATTGCATCGGTCAATTGTATCTCACCACCAGCACCACGTTCCTGCCTGGCGAGAAGATCAAAAATCTCCGGCTGCAGTATATAGCGGCCCGAAATCGCCAGGTTAGTGGGCGCGGAGCCTTTGGCAGGCTTCTCGATCATCGCGTTAATCATGGATACCTTGGCATTCGCATCTTCAACATCGACAATGCCGTATTGATGCGTCTGGTCATGAGGCACCTCATACACACCAATGATGTTGCCACCATTTGCCTCATAAGCAGCGATCATATCGCTCATATAAGGCTTTGGCGCATGATGCAGCATATCCGGCAACAGTAGCGCGAATGGCTCATCGCCCACGATGTCACGTGCGCACCATACTGCATGCCCAAGGCCGAGCGGCCCCTGCTGACGCGTAAAACTGGTCTGCCCAGGGCCCGGAAGGTCTCGCAGCAATGCTTCAAGCTCGCGCGCCTTCCCACGTTCCTGCAGCGTGCGCTCAAGCTCGAATTGATTGTCAAAATGATCTTCGATCACGCCTTTGTTACGCCCGGTAACAAACACGAAATGCTCAATGCCAGCGGCACGCGCCTCATCAACCACATGCTGGATCACCGGCCGATCGACGACGGTAAGCATCTCTTTCGGCATTGCCTTGGTCGCGGGTAGAAAACGCGTGCCAAGCCCGGCAACGGGGAACACGGCCTTACGAATTGGTTTGTTCATGTCCGTTCAAACAGGCGGGGTGCGTGGCAGACTAGCAATCTACGCCACCCCTTGACGCAGATTGCCCGTGGATAACGGCATAGCCATCATCATGCAACATTGCGTCGCCTATCATTGTGTCATGAGATAGGCAAAGCTAAGAATACGCTTGCATGAATGGACGTATTATTTTTATCGACATAAACGAATTCTAAACCATATTGGCGCAAGCATCTTGTGAGCAAATATCAGCAACTCATATGGGGCTGATACATAGCTGCATTGGCCTTTTGAGGCGCGTTTTTAAGTTGTCTATGCGTAAGTTTGAAGAAAACTCAACTTTTTCAAACCCTTGAAGATGACCCCTAAAAAGGGGATCTCATTTTCAGTCAGGACGAGCCAAAAACCAGCCTGATTTAAGCCAGCGTATATGGAGCGGTTCATGGGGCAACAAGCACATAAGCATCACTCGGCGTGCAAGACGTCCGGAATGGGCAAGCGTGCATTGATTGCCGTGGTTACAGGTGCCCTTCTTACCTCCTGCTCTTCATTCAACGTTTATTGGCCTGCAGCGCCAGTTGATACAATGACAACCGGTTCACTGCCCACAAGTTCCCGCACTGCCGCCGCCCCCTTGGCTTATGCATCCGAGCAGCCAGAGCAATCCATGCAGAGCTTCTCAAGCTTTACCCGCGAATTATGGCCAGAGGCTGCAGCCCGTGGAATCTCGCGACGTACTTTCGAGACGGCGTTTGCCGATGTAGCACCGGATGCCAAGATTATCGCACTCACGAAAAAACAATCCGAGTTCGTTAAACCGGTATGGGAATATCTGGCTTCTGCCACTTCCACCCAACGGTTGGAGCGCGGACGCGCTCAAACCATGCAATGGCGTGCCAGCTTCGCTGCTGTTGAGCAGCGCTATGGCGTTGATCGCAAAGTGATCGCCGGCGTGTGGGGGATGGAGACGAACTTCGGCTCCACAATGGGCAGCAACTATGTCGTTGAAGCCCTGGCTACCCTTGCCCATGCGCAATATCGCGGTCCCTTCTTCCGCAATGAGCTGCTGACAGCGCTGATGATCCTTGAGGAAGGGCACATCACGCGTGACAAAATGATTGGCTCATGGGCAGGTGCTATGGGCCAAACCCAGTTTATGCCCTCAAGCTTCATGCGATATGCGGTGGATTTTGACGGCGATGGTAAGCGTGATATCTGGACCTCAGTGCCCGATGCACTTGCCTCCACGGGCAATTATTTGCACGAGCACGGCTGGGATAGCGCTCTTCCCTGGGGCTTCGAGGTGAAGCTGCCGCCAGGTTACGATTATCGTCAACGCAATGGCGCCTTCGCCAGCTTTGCAGCTGCTGGCGTTCGCCGGATGGATGGCGGTGCAATGCCGCGCGCTGGCGAAGCGCGTATATTTCTGCCCGCTGGCGCGAAGGGACCTGCGTTCCTCGTCACCAAAAATTTTGACGTTATCAAGCGCTATAATAATTCCGATTCATATGCTTTAGGGGTTGCTCTGCTTGGTGACATGCTTCATGGCAGCGCGGGCGTACAGGCAGCGTGGCCAATGGATGAAACGCCCCTCAGCCGAAATGAGCGCGAAGATCTACAACGCTATCTGGCACATCTTGGCTTTGCAGTGGGAGAGCCAGATGGCCGTATCGGCACGCAAACGCGCGCAGCGATCACTGCCTATCAGGAGCGCACAGGCCTCATTCCCGACGGCCACCCAAGTTCATCACTTCTAACCCACTTGAAGCAAAACCGCTAAGAATGCGCTGATCATTTTGCTGGAACGATCTTGGCTGAATGCTCAAACTTTACACGCATTTACCCTGATTGATGGTTACAGACGGAATATGCGGGCAATGCGAGACACAGGCATTTTTCTGTCGTAGAGTGTCGCTGTCTGGTCCTCTGCTGGATGCTCCGGATAGCAGCATCGGCAGACGTATTGTCCGTGTGAGATATCATGGTGTTGCTTCATAAAAGCTTATTGCAAAAAAGATTGTCGCGAACCATTATCGCGACATTAATCTGCAGCGCCGTTTTCGGTGCAGGCACGCAAGCAATTGCAGCATCAGATCCACTAACGCGCTTTCTTGACGGCATCTTCAAGAAAAATCAGCAGCAACCACCTCCTCCGGTGGTCAAGAAACGCCCTGTACAAACACGGCAAGTGCCAAAACGCCCACAACCCGCCACAGTGATCGTACGGGATGCTCAGCAAAAGCATGAAGCCAATACTTTCATTGCGGTTATTGGCGATTCATTGGGTGGATCTCTCGTTGATGGCCTGCGTGAAGCCTTTTCCGGGGCAGATGATATCGCAATCGTCAACCGGACCACGCCAAAAACAAACCTCACACGCGCAAGCGCCCAGGATTGGATTTTTCTAACCCGCGATTATACCCGTGAAAGTCAACCCAATCCGGAACCCATTACCCTTGGCGTGGTCTTTATCGGCGCGGATGAACAACGCACTCTTCTTGATATCGATGGCACAGAGGCAAAGGTTGGCTCTCCGCGTTGGATAACGCTTATGACTGAACGCGTTGATACATTGATTCGCACGTTCGCCGATCGTCGCATACCTCTGGTATGGGTGGGATTGCCACCGATGAAGCCTGAAGCACAATCAACAACCGCCAGCACCCTCAATGCTCTCTATCGTGAAGAAGTGCTAAAAGCAGGTGGTGTTTTTGTTGATATCTGGGCTGCTTTCTCTAATGATGAAAAAGGCTTTATTAGCTCCGGTCCGGATGTGAAGGGCCAGGAAGCGCGCTTGCGCACACCTGATGGCATCGGCCTTACGCCAAGCGGTGGGCGTAAGGTGGCGCATTTTACGGAACTTGAAATTCGCCGCCTCCTGCAAGCACGCGGCATGTCGACGGTCATCGCCATCACAACACCAGATCCCGCAAGTGATAATAGCCTCGGCAAGCTAAAATCTCTACCGGATGTGCTCGCACCATCGGTGATTTCAGTAAAGCCCATCGCGGGACCTATTTTGCCATTGCTCAGCATTCAACCCGCAAGCAACGGCAAGCTGCAGCAAAAACGTCCTGTATTGAAGGGAGACGCTGCTATAATCGCTCGTCGCGTTTATGACGAGGGACTAGCCTTGGAGCCTATTGCGGGACGCGCGGATGATTTTTCATGGCCGTCGCGTATGACAGAACAACAAGCAAAATCCACCAGCGGTGAAGAAACTGCCCCTCAGCAAGCCGCCTCTTCGGACGCGACTTCCTCACAACAAACCGCGATCATTTCGCTGCCTTAGGGCACCTGCTTGCGTTGCTTTGATTATAAAAACAACTATGAAAAAACCCGTCCTGCCGGGCAGAACGGGTTTTGCATCTCGTAGCGGATGCTATTCAGAGAGCGTTCTGGAAACGCTGATAAGTCGCCTACCCTTGATGATGGGCGTTGCTTCCCTAGACCTGGACCGCTTATTTTAAATTTTGCGGTTTTTTGATTTGCCGTCTATCCAGGATAGGACCTTAGAGGCGACCATTCTTGGATGAACATAGTTACACACGAAACTTCAGTTATTGCAAGGGGCATTTCACACTTTGAAGCACCAAAAATGCAGATTAACAGCCATCACAATATACAAAATCAGCATTAAGTAATTGATTTTAAATATCTTTCAAGGAAAATGAAAATAAATTCAAATTATTGCAATGCATTGTCTTAATTTCCAAAATGCAGTGGAAGACGCATAAAGCACACACATGCCAAAGTTAAGGTGGAGTATAATCAACGCCTTGCAACCGTGACCAGGTTGGGGTACGACCTTTAACGACAGCATCAATCTGGAGAATGTGAGCATTTTTCAGAATAAATTTTGATGTGAATGCAATTGATTAGAATGTTTGGCGATTTGCGCTTTTGCACTTCGCTCTCATGATGGCTGAGGAGGAGTTTAGCCGTGGCAGATGATATCGTTAAGATGGACTATCGCGAGCATGAACGCACCTATGAAGGCTTCATTCGCCTATCAAAAATTGGTGGCGTAGCCGTGGTTGTTGTTCTCATCCTGATGGCGATTTTCCTGCTCTGATCCCATGGCTTTCTGCCTAGGCAATGACCAGAAAATCCAAGGCATTGCCATTTCTTTTGACAAAGCAGCCTGTATCGCCGCCTTCCTGGATTTCCGATTATCCTGCATGATATTCGGTTTAGTCAGCTTTCGAAAACGGTTGATCTTGGAAAGTGGTAGTATCGTCATGCTCGTTATGGCGCATGGACTATTGCCGCGTAAGAATAATTAGAAACGCGTCATAACAACCAGATATTCAAACCAGACAAATTAAGTGCGGCACTGAGCCGCCTCGGAGTGAATACGATGCTGGTCGCCGTTCCCACAGAGATTCTGCCTGACGAGAGCCGCGTCGCTGCGACGCCTGAAACCGTCAAAAAACTCATTGCCCTTGGCGCAACCGTACGCGTGCAAGCCGGTGCCGGCGTTGCCTCTGGCATTTTAGACGCTGATTATGAAACCGCAGGCGCAACCATCGCACCCAATGCTGCAGAAACCCTTTCGGGCGCTGATATTGTACTGAAAGTTCGTCGGCCTGAAGAGGCAGAAATTGCCCTGCTTAAGAACGGTGCAATCCTGATCGGTATTCTTGATCCTTATGGCCATGAGGATGCCATCAAGGCACTGGCAACAGCAGGTATCCTTGCCTTCGCAACAGAGTTGACGCCACGTATCACGCGTGCCCAGGTTATGGACGTGCTTTCCTCTCAGGCTAATCTCGCTGGCTATCGGGCGGTCATCGATGCAGCAGCTGAGTATGGTCGCGCCTTACCGATGATGATGACAGCAGCCGGCACCGTGCCAGCTGCACGTATCTTCGTGATGGGCGCTGGTGTGGCTGGTTTGCAGGCGATAGCGACAGCGCGCCGTCTTGGCGCAATTGTCACCGCAACCGACGTGCGCCCTGCGGCTAAAGAACAGGTCGAATCGCTTGGCGCCAAGTTCATTGCTGTTGAGGATGATGAATTCAAGCAGGCGGAAACCTCTGGCGGCTATGCGCGCGAGATGTCGGATGCGTACAAGCAGAAGCAGGCTGAGCTCGTAGCGGCACATATCGCGAAGCAGGATATTGTCATTACGACAGCTCTTATCCCCGGTCGCCCAGCACCACGTCTTGTGTCAGATGCAATGGTGCGTTCGCTCAAACCGGGCTCTGTCATTGTCGATCTCGCGGTTGAGCGCGGTGGTAATGTTGAAGGCGCCAAAGCCGGCGAAGTTGTTTTGATCAATGGTGTTAAAGTTGTGGGTCATCACAATGTGCCCGGACGTTTGGCAGCAACCGCTTCTACCCTTTACGCGAAAAATCTTCTCGCCTTTGTTGAGCAGCTTATCAACAAGGAAGCAAAGGCTATCGCGATTAATTGGGATGATGAGATCATCAAGGCCACCGCATTGACGCGCGATGGTTCCGTCATTCACCCGGCTTTCCAGCCCACAGCCTGACTCCCAAGGCCAGATTCATTGATTTGAGAGGAAGCGCATTATGGCGGATCCCACAACCAATCTTGCTATAAATCTCACAACCGACATGGCGACACAAACGCCGGATCAAGCACTGCAGCATGCGCGTTCAGCGGCAGAGGCTGCGCGCGCAGCTGCTGATGCAGCGCAGGTTTATGCCGATCAGGCAGCCGATGCGCTCGGCGCCGCAGCCCACGCACTCACCGGTGGCGGGGTTGATCCGACGGTATTTCGTTTAGCGATCTTCGTACTTGCAGTTTTTGTTGGCTACTACGTTGTGTGGTCGGTAACACCGGCACTGCATACACCACTCATGTCGGTAACAAATGCGATTTCGTCAGTCATCGTTGTCGGCGCCTTGCTCGCCGTAGGCGTTGAGGCGGTGCCTGCGTTTGAGGGAGGTTCTGGTTGGGCGCGACTATTCGGGTTTATCGCGTTAATCCTGGCTTCTGTTAACATTTTCGGCGGCTTCCTGGTGACCCAGCGCATGCTAGCCATGTATAAGAAGAAGGGCTGAGACTATGTCCGAAAATATCTCTGCCCTGCTTTATCTCGTCTCTGGCGTCCTGTTTATTCTGGCGCTGCGCGGGCTTTCATCACCAGCGACATCTCGCCAAGGCAACCTCTACGGCATGATCGGTATGGGCCTTGCGATTGTCACGACCCTTGTCGGACATCCGCCATCTGATGTATTTGCCTGGCTTTTGATTATCTTGGGCATCGGCATTGGCGGTGGGGCGGGGGCGTTGATTGCTAAACGCGTACCAATGACAGCTATGCCGCAACTCGTTGCTGCATTCCACTCGCTGGTTGGTCTTGCAGCCGTTTTGGTTGCAGCGGGTGCGCTTTATGCACCACGGGCATTCGGCATCGGCAATGCAGGCCAGATCCATGGTGGAAGCCTGGTTGAGATGGGATTGGGCCTTGCCATCGGCGCGGTTACATTTTCCGGCTCGATCATTGCGTTCCTGAAGCTTGATGGGCGCATGTCGGGCAAACCAATCCTGTTGCCCCAGCGTCATGTTATCAACCTAGCGCTTGCAGCGCTGTTGCTGGTGCTGTTCATCGTGTTCGTGATGACGGAAAGCCATATGGTTTTCTGGATGATTGCACTGGTAAGTTTCGCACTGGGCTTCCTGCTGATCGTACCTATTGGCGGCGCGGATATGCCAGTTGTGGTGTCGATGCTTAACTCGTACTCCGGCTGGGCTGCTGCTGGTATCGGCTTTACGCTTGGTAACCTCGCCCTGATCATCACAGGTGCGCTGGTGGGTTCGTCGGGTGCGATCCTGTCCTACATCATGTGCAAGGGGATGAACCGCTCGTTCATTTCGGTCATTCTTGGCGGCTTTGGTGGTGATGATGCAGCCGCCGGCGCTGCTGGCGGTACGGTTGAAAGCCGTCCTGTCAAGCAGGGCTCTGCGGAAGATGCAGCCTTCCTGATGAAGAACGCCGGCAAGGTTATCATTGTACCGGGTTATGGCATGGCGGTTGCGCAGGCTCAGCATGCTTTACGTGAAATGGCTGACAAGCTTAAGCATGAGGGTGTTGACGTAAAATACGCTATTCATCCCGTAGCTGGCCGTATGCCAGGCCACATGAACGTGTTGCTGGCTGAGGCAAGCGTGCCCTATGATGAAGTGTTCGAACTTGAGGATATTAACTCCGAGTTCGCACAGGCTGATGTGGCCTTCGTTATCGGCGCGAATGACGTAACCAACCCTGCAGCAAAAACCGATCCTGCATCGCCCATCTTCGGCATGCCTATTCTGGACGTGGAAAAAGCCAAAACCGTTCTCTTCTGTAAGCGCGGTATGGGCTCAGGCTATGCTGGCGTAGAAAACGAGCTGTTTTTCCGTGATAACACGATGATGCTCTTCGGCGATGCCAAGAAGATGGTCGAAAGCATCCTGAAGGCTCTGGATTAAAAGAACAGTGCCCCACCTGTTGTTGCGTTATCGCAATGACAGGTGGCTATGATTTCAGCATAAAAAAAGACCGCACATTTGCATGTACGGTCCAAGTCTAGGGAGGAAACGCCCAAGAAGGGCAAGCGATAGAGCGACATGATCGCTGTATCGCACTGCAACAATATGCCATTGCGTTGCACAAAAAGCAAGTAAAATGAAGTGCACTTTCGCACATGAGATTCCGGATCGGTGTTCATTATTTAACACCTTCATAAATAACGTGATTATCTGATCGTCACCTTCATAGGCATCATCGTTTTGACGCACTGGCAGGGAAAGTTTTGTGACAGTCTGTAAATTTTCTTCCGAGATCACAGCTTTTGCTCACAAGCTTGCCGCTGCCTCAGCACAAGTGACGCTTCCGCTATTCCGCACCCCCTTATCGGCGGATAACAAGGCCGGTGAAGGTGAGTTCGATCCAGTCACAATCGCAGATCGCGATGCAGAAGAAGCGATGCGTCAACTGATCCGCACCGCCTATCCCGATCATGGCATAGAAGGCGAAGAGCATGGCAACGAAGACAGTGATGCGGAATATGTTTGGGTGCTCGATCCGATTGATGGCACGCGGGCTTTCATATCCGGACTACCGCTATGGGGCACCTTAATCGGTCTGAAGTATAAGGGTGAGCCGATTTTTGGCCTTATGCATCAGCCATTTACGGGAGAAACATTTTGCGGATCCACCTTCGCTGGTGAAAAGGCTGATGCACAATTTTATCGGGCAGATGCACGAACGCGGCTGCGCACCAGCACCCGCACGCTACTTACAGAAGCCACCATATCAACCACCTCACCACGCATTTTCACCGATATGGAACGCACCGCCTACGACAGGGTAGAGCGCGCCTGCCGTCTCGCCCGCTATGGATATGATTGCTACGCCTATGCCATGGTAGCAGCGGGGCATATTGACCTGGTCGTTGAAGCGGGGCTCAAGCCGTGTGATATTGTAGCGCTCGTGCCAATCATTAAAGCAGCAGGCGGCGTTGTAACCAGCTGGACTGGCGGCCCCGTCACAGATGGCGGAACCGCTCTGGCTGCAGCGAACCCGCAGCTTCATGAGGCAGCGCTAGCTTTACTTAACGCCTGAGCAGACGCTGGCGCATCATCCTCCAGCAAGCCCCTGCCTGGAATGAAGGCATCAAACGCCGCCCAGAAAACGGCGCGAATATCATCATTTTCAACCAGAATCTCATGCTTCGCATAAGGCAACACAATCGCATTGCCAGCTTTTAGCCGTGCACAAAACCGTTCTGTTGCAACTGTTGAGACGATGCGGTCATTGCCTGCCGCAATCACGAGCGCGGGCGTTGCAACATGCAGCGCGAAACGCGGTTTGGTGAACTTCGCCATCAGCCGGAAAGCTGCCGCCAACCACCCGACAGTTGGATCACCCACAGCAAGCCTGGGCGCGTGTTCGACAATCGCACGGATGCGCTGAAATCGTGTCTGATCGCTTGTCAGTCGGTTGCCTTCAAAGGGGCGCATCGCTGTAACTGCGCGTTTTCCGCCCGGAATGAAAAGCCGCGCCAAGCCAATATTCGCACAACAACGCACAATCGATGAAATGAACGAGGGCGCAAGAGAGGGCGCAAGCGCAATCATCGGTGATACAGCGACGATACGCGCAAAATCCTTCGCATAGTTACGTCCGGCAGCACGAACCAAAGCAATAGCGCCCCCCATTGAGTGACCAAGGGCAAAAAGCGGCAATGCGGGCAGCTTTTCAACCACTTGCGTAAGTACAGCATCAAGATCACGCTGATAGTGCGAAAAATCCCGGATATGACCTTTATGAATAGGGTTTTTACTGCGCTGACGTAACACGCGTTGCGAGCCGCCCTGCCCGCGCCAATCAAACGCCACTACATAGAAACCGCGCTGGCGTAACTCGACTATGGTTTCAAAATATTTCTCAATGAACTCGCCCCGCCCCTGCAGCAGGCAGACGATGCCGCGTGCTCCATCACCCTCAGGAGGCCAGTGGGCTGCACGCAGGTGGCGGCCATCGCGCGTCACCACGTCATGCACTGTGGCAGATGGCGGAATCGGATTATCAGGTATCGCCACAAGTTCGAGCACTGCGCTGTTCATCAATTCACCCACTAAAGCTCTTATTGGACTTCTCGGCCCTCTTGAAAACCAATTTTGCCCGCCTACCTCTTGGTTGTGCAGGCCAATACGGCTGCACAAAGAGCTTGGCGACATTAAATACCCGGCCATTTGGCGGGTTTGATGTTGAGGGCTTTATCATATCGCTCAACAGGAGGATGTGTTATGCGTCATTTCGATCTTGCTCCGCTTTATCGCTCAACGGTTGGTTTCGACCGGCTTTTTTCATTGCTGGATCAAGCAACCAATATAGAAGCGGCACCAAGTTACCCCCCTTATAACATTGAACGCACAGGCGAAACCAGCTATCGCATATCAATTGCGGTTGCAGGCTTTACCGAAGACGGTCTGAGCATCGAAGCCAAAGACAATGCACTAACCGTGCGTGGCGACAAACAGACCCAGACAAGCACTGATAAAGTTGCAGACGTGCTTTATCAAGGCATCGCATCACGCGCCTTCGAACGCCGCTTCCAGCTAGCTGATCATGTTCAGGTCGTGGGCGCGGCGCTGGAGAATGGTTTGCTGCACATCGATCTTGTCCGTGAGATCCCGGAAGTAAAAAAGCCCCGGAATATTCCCATTGGCAAAAACACCCCCGTGCAGGCCGCCACGATTGAGAGTGCTACTGAAAAAGTCGATGCTGGCGATAAAGACCCATCACGTCATGCAGCCTAATCTGCTGTATCACTTCAACGAAAGGGCGCCATCTGGTGCCCTTTTTTATGCGGATAGGTGCCTGCATCTTGAGCAAAAAACGAAATTTAATTTTGATTAATAGTCAAATATTGAATTATAATTTCAATGCTTGACTATTTGTGAGCACTTTCATGCAAAATTTGCATTGATGCTCGCTTGTAACGGTTCAAAAAATCTGCCATTGTCCGGCAGAGATTAGGACAGTTAATCTGTCCCATTTGCCCCCTTGCCGAATACGGCAGGTTCTTGCAACATATGGGTAGCGCAGCAATCGGGGTGATTGCCGTGCGCCTTGAGGTGCGTTAGCTATCATGATGCGCTTAACTGCAGTTCCGTTCGCTGTAGCTCCTTTGGATACTGAACCCGCCTTCCGAAAACCGGATACAAGAGCGGGCGGTTCAACGCATAGATAATTGCGCTCCCCAGCCGCCGCGCAAGATAGCCTCTGGGGCGGTCATGCAGGTGCACCACTCCCTGAACGATTAGAACCCGCATAATACCTGCCAGCTCACCAATAACGGTGCCGAACGACTCGACGCCGTTACAATCGACCCCGCTGCGGGCACCATCAGCCCGCCGCCTGCTTCGCCGACGCTCTTGCCAAGAAGGCCTTCACGGCCGCGTACAGGAAGAAGAAAATGAACAACTTCAATGAGAAGCTTCATCATGGATTGCAGCAATCGCAAGCCCAGGCTACGGGCGTTCACGATATTGCCGCCGCAACATCCATTGATAAAACAGCTTCCATTGAAAAAACGCGAAATGGCTTGCCAGCTGCACAAGGTCTTTATGATCCTAGCAATGAGCACGATGCATGCGGTGTTGGCTTTGCGGCAAACATGCACAACAAGCCCTCGCACGAAATCGTTCAGCATGGCCTGACCATTCTCAAAAACCTCGATCACCGTGGTGCGGTGGGGGCCGATCCCAAGGCAGGTGATGGCTGTGGCATGCTTGTGCAGATTCCGCACGCCTTCTTTCAGGATGAAGCCGAAAAGCTTGGCTTTATGCTGCCTGCACAGGGTGAATATGCGGTCGGGCACCTCTTCATGCCCCGCGATGGCGACGGGTTTCGCATTGTCACCAATATCGTGGAGAAGGTGATTGCCGATGAAGGGCTTGTGCTTCTCGGTTGGCGCAACGTACCTGTTGATCCTGCGGGATTGGGTGAATCGGTGCGCCCGAGTGAGCCACAGCACCGGCAGATTTTTGTAGGGCGTGGCCCCTTGATCGCCACGCAGGATGAGTTCGAGCGGCGTCTGTTCATCGCCCGAAAGGTGGTGTCGAACACTGTCTACGATATGAATGACCCCCGCACGGCGGGCTATTATCCGGTCAGCCTGTCCTCGCGCACGCTTGTTTATAAAGGCATGCTGTTGGCCACTGGCCTGGGCGATTATTACCTTGATCTGACTGACCCGCGTTTCAAGAGCGCCATTTCGCTGGTGCATCAACGCTTTGCCACCAACACGTTCCCTACGTGGTCACTGGCGCATCCGTACCGCATGATGGCCCATAACGGCGAAATCAACACGCTGCGCGGCAACGTTAACTGGATGGCGGCACGTCAGGCCTCTGTCGATTCCGAGCTGTTCGGCAATGACATCGGCAAGCTGTGGCCCATTTCATATGAAGGCCAATCCGACACCGCCTGCCTTGATAACGCGCTGGAGTTTCTGGTGCGCGGCGGCTACCCGCTGGCACATGCCATGATGATGCTGGTGCCGGAGGCGTGGGCAGGCAATCCGCTGATGAATGAGCAACGGCGCGCGTTCTATGAATATCACGCCGCGCTGATGGAGCCGTGGGACGGCCCGGCCGCCCTCATCTTCACGGATGGTCGCCAGATTGGCGCTACGCTTGACCGTAACGGCCTGCGCCCGACCCGTTATGTTGTCACCGATGACGGCCTCGTGGTTGGCGCATCCGAAATGGGCGTGCTTGACATCCCTCAAGAGAAGATCATCGAAAAATGGCGCCTGCAACCAGGCAAGATGCTGCTGATCGACCTTGAGCAGGGCCGCATTGTGCCCGATGAGGAGATCAAGAGTCTCTACACACAGGCGCATCCCTATCGCGAATGGCTCGATCGCACACAACTCGTGCTGGAAGACTTGCCGCCAGTGCAGGCACGCGCTTCGCGCACCGACGTGAGCTTGCTCGATCGCCAGCAGGCGTTTGGCTATACGCAGGAAGACATCAAGCTGGTACTGCCACCCATGGCGGTAACAGGGCAGGAGGCTGTTGGGTCTATGGGCAACGACGCGCCGATCTCGGTGCTGTCGAAGCAGTCAAAGCCGCTTTACAGCTACTTCAAGCAGAACTTCGCACAGGTAACAAACCCCCCGATCGATCCGATCCGCGAAGAGCTGGTGATGAGCCTGGTGTCGTTCATCGGCCCGCGCCCCAATATCCTCGATCTGGAAGGCACCTCACGCAAAAAGCGCCTTGAAGTGCGCCAGCCTATCCTGACGAATGAGGACCTCGAAAAGATCCGCTGCATTGGTCATTATGAAGATCGTTTCGACACCAAAACCCTTGACATGACCTACCCCGCACTGCAAGGCGCTGCGGGCATGGAAGGCGCGCTGGAACGCCTGTGTGATCGTGCGGAAGCTGCCGTGCATGGCGGTTACAACATCATCATTCTGTCAGATCGTCAGGTAGGGCCAGATCGTATCGCCATTCCGGCACTCCTCGCCACCGCCGCCGTGCATCACCACCTGATCCGCAAGGGACTACGTACTTCTGTCGGGCTTGTGATCGAAACAGGTGAGCCGCGCGAAGTGCACCACTTTGCCTGTCTGGCAGGTTATGGGGCGGAGGCGATCAATCCGTATCTGGCTTTCGATACGCTGCTATCCATGCACGAAGCGCTCGATTTCCCCGAGGAAGTCACCGAAGAAGAACTCGTGCACCGCTACATCAAGGCAGTCGATAAGGGCCTGCTGAAGGTGATGTCCAAAATGGGCATTTCCACCTACCAATCCTATTGTGGCGCGCAGATTTTCGATGCCATCGGCCTCAACACCGCGTTTATCAACCGCTTCTTCTTCGGCACCGCAACCGGCATTGAAGGCATTGGCCTCGACGAAATCGCGGAAGAGACCGTGCGTCGCCATCAGGCTGCATTCTCTGATGTACCTGTACTGCGTGCAAGCCTGGAAGTGGGCGGCGAGTATGGCTATCGCATCCGTGGCGAAGACCATGCCTGGACGCCTGATTCCGTCGCGGAACTGCAACATGCCGTGCGTCTCAACGCGCAGGACCAGTACCGCAGTTTTGCAGCCCGCATCAACGATCAGGACAACCGCTTGAACACAATCCGCGGCCTGTTCCGGCTGAAGGGAGCGGCCGAACAGGCACGCAAGCCGGTTCTGCTGGAGTTGGTTGAACCAGCCGTGAGCATCGTGAAGCGCTTTTCAACCGGCGCAATGTCGTTCGGCTCCATCTCTCGCGAAGCGCATGAGACGCTGGCTATCGCACTCAACAGCATCGGTGGCAAGTCGAATACCGGTGAAGGCGGCGAGGAGTCCGAGCGCTTCGTGCCGATGGCAGATGGCCGTTCACGCCGCTCGGCTATCAAGCAGGTCGCGTCGGGGCGCTTTGGTGTGACAGCTGAATACCTCGTCAACGCCGACATGATGCAGATCAAGGTGGCGCAAGGCGCCAAGCCTGGCGAAGGTGGGCAGTTGCCCGGCCATAAGGTCAATGCAGTTATCGCCCGCGTGCGTCATTCGACACCAGGCGTTGGACTGATCTCACCCCCGCCTCATCACGATATTTACTCCATTGAGGATCTGGCGCAGCTCATTTTCGATCTGAAAAATGTCAACCCGGCGTCTGATGTCTCCGTCAAGCTCGTCTCGGAAGCGGGCGTGGGCACGGTGGCAGCAGGGGTTGCCAAGGCACGGGCTGATCACATCACGATTTCGGGCTATGAAGGAGGCACGGGCGCAAGCCCCCTCACCTCCCTCAAACATGCTGGCTCACCCTGGGAGCCGGGGCTTGCTGAAACCCAGCAAACGCTCGTGCTCAATGGCCTTCGTAGCCGCGTGGTGCTGCAGGTTGATGGTGGATTGCGCACTGGTCGCGATGTTGTCATCGGTGCGCTGATGGGCGCGGATGAGTTCGGCTTCTCAACCGCACCGCTGATTGCTGCTGGCTGCATCATGATGCGCAAGTGCCACCTCAATACCTGCCCGGTTGGCGTCGCCACGCAGGATCCGGTATTGCGCAAGCGCTTCAAGGGCTTACCGGAGCATGTGGTCAACTACTTCTTCTTCGTGGCCGAGGAAGTGCGCGAGATAATGGCGGAAATGGGCTTTACCCGTTTCGAGCAACTCATCGGCCGCACCGATCTCATCGATCAACGCGAAGCACTATCACATTGGAAGGCAAAGGGCCTCGATTTCTCGCGCCTGCTGCACAAGCCCTCCGCAACCGGCCCACTGCGCCATACTGAACGGCAGCATCACCCGATTGATGCCGTTATGGATATCGGCCTAATCGCTGATGCCACAGATGCCCTCAACAACCGCACACCCGTTACGCTTGAACGTACAATCCGCAGTGTGGACCGCACGACAGGCGCAATGCTGTCAGGCGAGGTCGCCAAGCGTTATGGCATGGAAGGCTTGCCAGACGATACCGTCACCGTGAAACTCACTGGTACGGCAGGGCAAAGCTTCGGCGCTTTTCTGGCGGCAGGCGTTACGCTCGATCTTGAAGGCGAGGCGAATGATTACGTCGGTAAGGGGCTATCGGGCGGCAAGATCATCGTTCGCCCTGCGCCTGGCATGCAAGCAAAACCTGAGCGCTCCATCATCGCGGGCAACACGGTGCTTTACGGGGCCATCGCGGGCGAATGCTATCTGCGTGGCGTGGCTGGAGAGCGGTTTGCCGTGCGTAACTCCGGCGCAATCGCGGTGGTAGAAGGCACGGGCGATCATGGCTGCGAATACATGACGGGCGGTGTCGTTGTCGTGTTGGGGCAAACCGGACGCAACTTCGCGGCAGGTATGTCGGGCGGCATTGCCTATGTGCTCGACGAGGATGGCAGCTTCGCCAAGCGCTGCAACCTGTCTATGGTCGATCTGGAACCCGTTGAGGAAGAAGAAGAACTGCAAGAACGCATCCATCACCACAGCGGTGATCTGGAAACAAAGGGCCGCATCGATATCATGGCGAACATGTCCGGCCATGATGAAGAGCGGTTGCTACAGCTCATCGCCAACCACGTCCGCTACACCGGCTCCACACTGGCGCGCGCCATTCTGGATGACTGGCAGAACACCCGGACCAAATTTGTGAAGGTAATGCCGGTTGAGTACCGTCGTGCCATCCGCGATATGGAACGGGCGCGCGTGTTGCAGGCTGCGGAATAAGGAAGGCGACAATGGGCAAGGTTACAGGATTTCTCGAATACGATCGCCAGGAAGGCAAGTATCAGCCAGCCGGCGACCGTGTGCGCCATTATCGCGAGTTTACACTACCACTTGACGATAAAGACGTTGAGCGGCAAGCCTCTCGATGCATGGATTGCGGCATTCCCTTCTGCCACGGTGACACGGGCTGCCCGGTCAATAACCAGATCCCGGACTGGAATGATCTCGTCTATCATCAGGACTGGAAGGAGGCCTCTCTCAACCTTCATTCCACGAATAACTTCCCCGAGTTCACTGGCCGCATCTGCCCTGCCCCATGCGAGGAAGCCTGCACGCTGAACCTCGAAAACATGCCGGTGACGATCAAAACCATCGAGCAGACCATCGCTGACAAGGCTTGGCAGGAAGGCTGGATCGTTCCCGAAATCGCTACCCAGCAGACAGGCAAGCGCGTAGCAATCATCGGCTCTGGCCCGGCAGGTCTTGCAGCAGCGCAACAGCTGGCACGGGCAGGCCATGAGGTGCACGTGTTTGAGCGTGAACCAAAGGCAGGCGGCTTGCTGCGTTATGGCATTCCAGACTTTAAAATGGAAAAACACCACATCGACCGACGCGTAGTGCAGATGGAAGCCGAAGGCGTGCGCTTCCATTACGGGGTAAATGTCGGCGTCACACAATCGTTCGACGAGCTTTCATCAGGCTTTGATGCTGTGCTCTTGACGGGCGGCTCCGAAAAGCCACGCGATCCTGAGCTGCCAGGCACAAACCTGAAGGGCGTTTACTACGCGATGCCCTATCTGATCCAACAGAACCGTCGCAACGGCGGCGAGACATTGTCTGCACATGAAGAGGCTATTCTTGCGACTGGCAAGCACGTTGTGGTGGTTGGTGGTGGCGATACGGCATCTGACTGTGTCGGCACGGCCTTCCGGCAGGGTGCGCTGTCGGTAACGCAGCTCGATATCCGTCCCCTGCCTCCTCTTCAGGAGGATAAGCTGACGGTATGGCCTTACTGGCCTACGAAATTCCGCACCTCCTCCAGCCAGGCAGAAGGGGCAGAACGCGAATTTCAGGCTGCTACGCTGGGGTTGGAAGGTAAGAATGGCATCGTGACAGGCGTGCGCTGCGCCCGTGTGGATGAGCGACGCAAGCCAATTGCTGGTAGCGAGTTCATTCGTCGTGCTGATCTCGTGTTCATTGCCATCGGCTTTGCCAGCCCATTGCATGAAGGCATGTTGGAGCAGGCAGCTGTCGCGCTTGATAGACGCGGCAATGTCGCCGCCGACACGCAGGCCTATCGCACCTCACGCGATAAGGTTTTCGCAGCCGGAGACATGCGCCGTGGCCAGTCATTAGTGGTCTGGGCCATCCGCGAAGGCAGACAAGCCGCACACGCCATCGACACTTATCTCATGGGTGAAAGCCTACTTCCGCGCTAGATATATGACACTCTCATAGAGGGGCGCCTGCAAATGGCGCCTCTTTGATTCTTGATACACCTGGAGAGAAATCATTGCGCTTGACGCTATATTCCAAACGTGAGCGCTGCTTTTGCTTAAAAAACATATAATGGCACAATGTTACCACTTTTGGTTTGAAGTACGTCATATGTTCTTAATAAAGTAAATAATGCGCCTAGAAGTCGCCAAGACGTTGGAAACAACATCATCATATTTGTATTTGTCACACCAAACACAAGCACACGTAAAATATACTATTTTTTCATACAAAATAAACTATTTAATATGATTAAATCTACAAATCGATCTAATCTGTAAAATAATACAGCCCCCGCCAAAAGTAGTCCCGCTCATAAATTCAGAAAAGCGGCGTTGCATAACAAGGCTTATTGAGGTATTGTTTGGGGGAAATGGAGGCTATATTATGGTTGCAACGACCTTACCTCTCCTTGACATCGATCCTGCGAATGCTGCTGCTCCGGTCAAGAAAGCTGTAGGTAGTGTACAGGAGATTGGCGCGCGCGCGGATGCGTTTGCGCAAGCCCTTAAGCACCAGAACCAGGGCATCGAAAAAGTTGCAGCTTCCAATGCAACGCCGGCGGTTAATAACACGGGCGCGACAGCCTCTGCAGATGACCAGACCCGCGCACGCCGGGCGTTGGCACTAGATGGTGCAAATGCGACACAGGCGCCCAGCTCCGGCGATACCATTCTAGGTGGCATGCAGAAAATACGCGGCTTTTTCGACGTTCGTGAGCATAACATCAGTGATGTAGTGCACTCCAATCTTGTGGATCAGCAAACAATGCTGAACATGCAGAGGGAAATGGTGCAATACACTATGCTATTAGACATCACATCGAAGCTGACGGGTAAGGCGGCTCAAGTTGTTGATCAGTTGATGAAGGGTCAGTAAGTGAACCGAGTGCAGCCGTTTGGGGCTATGCGAATTGATTATCGTCCGCGTGGGTGGCGTCAGTTTGCGGTATGGTTAGTTATTGGTTTGGGACTGCTTCTTGCTGGCTGCAAGAGTGAGCTTTACACCGGCCTTGCGGAATCGCAGGCCAATCAGATGCTTGCTGCACTGCTTACAAGCGGCATTCCTGCGGAAAAAGTTGTCTCAGGTAAGGATGGCTTCGCAATCCGCGTCAATGACCGGGATGTTCTCAAGTCCCTCGCATTGCTTGAGAGCAAGGGCTTGCCAACAGTCACCCATGCATCGATCAATGAGGTCTTTCAGAAATCCGGTATCATGTCCTCACCATTTGAGGAAAAGGTACGCTACATTAGCGCTTTGGGCGATGAAGTTGCCCGCACGTTGAGTTTTATCGATGGCGTGGTAGCCGCGCGCGTGCATAATCGTGCAGCCGGACCCTCCACAAATGGGCAAGACAGCGCCACCCGCTTCCGCGGCAGTGTTCATAAAACATCAAGCTGGTGTTGATCTCGACTTTTTCGTACCACAGATTCGCCGTTTGGTGAGCAGTGCGATTGAAGGGCTGGATTATGCCAGTGTCACCGTTATCCTTTCGGAAACGGTACCGATGAAATCTGAAATTTCCGCACGGTTGAACACTACGGTTGAGCTCTTTCCGGGGCTGGAAGTACGCGAGAGCGACACGGGAAGGTTTCTGGGAAATTTTCTATATGTTGATCGGCATCATTGTCGTGCTGGTTCTGGCTGCGTTGGGTGGTGCATTCCTGTTCTGGCGTGCCCGCAACAAGCGTATGTCAGGAGATGTTGGAGGCGGCAGATCCTCTGCGCCTGAAATCACATGAGAAGCACAGGGAGCACTCCCGCAAACCAGCATAGATGCATCTTCCAGAATGGAGCCTTAACGCGCGACACGCAACAACGTGGCGCGCGTAAGGTATTGTTGCATGTATTGTTTCAAAAACGGTTTGAACAAGGTGCTTCAGGGGGTGTGCTATGGCCAGCGCCTTGACAGGCGCCGAAGGTGCTACAGAAGCAGTTATTGCTCCTCCATTGCTTCAAGATGAGGAGTTTTTCGCAGCTCCCAAGCTGCAGGAACCTGGTTTGCCGTCCCATGATGAGCTCTTGGGCATAGATCAACTGCCGTTAAAAGCTGACCCACGTTCGCTAGCCCATGACATCCAACACGCTGTCCCGATATCACTCGCAATCACGTCTCAAATAGCGGCAGCAATTGCACGTCCACTAGAGGCGTTAAACATCGATCATGCGCCTTTCGGGCTTCTCACTCTGGATGATGCACGCAAGATCGCGCAGCATCCTTTTTTCGTAGGGCCCCTGAACCGGGCGGCAGCGCATCTTTCAGGTCTTGACAAGATTACAATTGATGCGAAGCACTTGCGCAGATTAGGCCATAACAGCGCCAGCCAGCTTTCTTTGTTGCTTGCAACAGGTGACCCCGCCCACATAGCAGAGTCCAGCCTATTGGTTGGGGCAATTGTATTGCACAAACACTTCCTTGCCCGCGCCCTGAAGGCTGAGCGTGAAATGTTGCAGAGATTAATGGGCGCAGATACATATCGCATCGCTACCCGTGAAGCACCAATGCTGCATGCGGCACTCGCTGAACTTGATGATGGCTCGTTTTCCATCCCCCCTGCTTTTGCCCGCGGCGATGCGCCAGCGCATGATATGGGTATGGCGATCATCGCAACAGGGCAAAGAGTGCTGCACGATTTCGTCGATATGAACGAACCTTCGCTCACACCATTGCTTGCATTTCGACAAGCCTCACGCTCAGCTGCCAGAGATAATGCCCCCAAGACCACTGCCATGACCGAAAGGCATGGTGCACATATCATCAGACTGCTTCGTCGGAGGTTTGAGCCGTGGTCGCATACTATCGCTTGAAAGATGTCAGTCAGCTGAAAGATCTGGGCTTTCGCTTGTCGGAAGGCATACAGGTTATTGCACCTGAGGCCATAGCGCCCGTAAGTGAAGCCACACAGCTGTTAGAGGACGCACGTGCCCAAGCACTTGCCATTGTGCGTAACGCGGAAGAAGTGCGTGAGGCCGAACGGCAACGTGGTTATGAAGAAGGGCTTGCGCAAGGTCAGATGCAGTCTGTCGAACTCATGCTGCATCAGAGTGCCGACCTCGATCGACGGATTGAAGCGCTTGAGCAGGATCTCACCAATATCCTCATGGTATCAATGCGCAAGTTGGTAGATGGCTTTGATGACGCCACGAAAGCAGAAGCAATTGTCAGGGGTGCCCTGAAACAGATGCGGCGTGAGAAGAAGGCGGAAATCCGTGTTTCTCCGGAACAGCTGGCGTATTTCCGCAAAGCCGTCACGCGTATCCTTCTGGACTTTCCAGGCTTTGATCTGCTCGAAGTGGTTGAAGATGCATCCCTTTCAGCGCCCCACGTGGTGGTCGAAACGAGCGTGGGACGTATCGAGGGTGATCTGGGTTCACGGTTGACTGAATTCGACAACATTATTCGCGGTATGCTGCCAGGTGCCGTGCCTGATGAAGACATTGTACTAGCAGTTAATGGCGATGCAGAAGATGCGGAGCTGCATGCAAAAGACGACGCTTTAACAGATCCTTCCGAGCTGGATGACGTAGAGGATTGGGACGAGGAAGAGAACTGGGACGAAGACGAAGAAGATTACGAAGACGATGATGAGGAGGCTGACGACGATGAGCGTTAGCCCCCTGCCCGATGGCACGATAACAATGCCGGGTTTCGATGAGGCTTCTCAACCCAGCTTGATCGGCGCCCATTGCCGCGTTCCTCCTCGCGAACTAACCGCCATCATCGAACAACGTGATGAGTTGATCAACGCGCGTTTACAGCGCTTTAGCGAACGCATGGGTGAACGCTCCAATACCTTTTTCCCCTATACGGCGACAGGTAAGGTGCGGAAAGTTGTTGGCACGATTATTCATGCCTCGGTCCCAGAAATCCAGGTTGGCGAAATTGTCGAACTGTTCACCCGTTCCAGTGGTGCGCGCCTATTAGCCGAGTGCGTTGGCTTTCTAAGTGATGAAGCTTTGCTTTCACCCATTGGTGAAACGCAGGGCATTTCACCGCGCACCGAGGTGCGCCGCACAGGCCGCGTGCAATCGATTGCAGTTGGCCCTGGCCTGCAGGGGCGTGTACTCGATGGTATGGGCCGCTTTATCGACGGCAAAACCACGCCTTTCTTCCCCGATACGCACTATCCACTGTATCAGGATCCGCCCGATCCTATGAAACGCCGCATCATTGATCAGCCGCTATCGCTTGGCCTGCGCGTGCTTGATGGGCTTCTCACTTGCGGTGAAGGCCAGCGTATGGGTATTTTTGCCGCCGCTGGCGGTGGTAAATCAACATTGCTATCCATGCTGGTGAAGGGCGCGGATGTCGATGTGACTGTCATGGCGCTCGTGGGTGAGCGCGGCAGAGAGGTGCGTGAATTCATTGAGCATGATCTGGGGCCAGAAGGGTTGGCCAAGTCTGTGCTCGTAGTCGCGACCTCCGATCGTAGCTCGATGGAGCGCGCTAAAGCTGCCTTCGCAGCAACGGCTATCGCGGAATATTTCCGCGATCAGGGCAAACGCGTGCTATTTTTGATGGATTCCGTCACCCGCTTTGCCCGCGCACAGCGTGAAATTGGCCTTGCTGCTGGCGAGCCGCCAACCCGACGCGGCTTTCCGCCTTCCGTTTTCGCCATGTTGCCCAAGCTAATGGAACGTGTGGGCATGAATGATAAGGGCTCCATCACCGCGCTTTACACCGTACTTGTCGAAGGTGATGACATGAACGAGCCGGTGGCAGATGAGACGCGCTCCATTCTTGATGGCCATATTATTCTATCCCGCAAGCTTGGGGCAGCGAACCATTATCCGGCCGTTGATGTACTGGCCTCCAAAAGCCGCGTGATGAACGCCGTCATCTCTCCTCAACATCGCGAGATGGCTGGCCAGATTAACCAGTGGCTGGCGACTTATGCCGACGTGGACTTGCTCATTAAAGTTGGCGAATACAAACCTGGCAATGACGCAGAGACTGATATAGCAGTCGCCAAAAACAAGGATATCAACGCATTCTTACGGCAGCGCACAGATGAATTCGAAACGTACGAAGCCACGCTGACCAAACTTGCGAGGCTCGTACAATGATCGGACAGATGAAAGCACTGTTACGTATCAAGGAGTTGAAGCAGGAAAAAGCTCTTAGCGCCATGCGTGCCAAGCAGGTGCAGACTGAACGCGCGCGCATTGAAACACAAGAAGCGCTCCAAATCGCAGAAAGCTTCCGCGAAACAATGCCCGCACGCGAAAACCAGATTTACGACGAAGTGATGGGCCGAATTGTCGATGTTGATGGCATTGATGATGTGCGTGCGAAGATTGTTGAGCTTGAGAAAGAATATATCGCACTCAAGGATGACTGGGATCGCGCCCGCCAAATTGAACAACGTCTTGAGGATGAGCTGGTTGAGGCCATCAATACCTACCGCACTGCCGTAAGAAACCGTGACAAGTACATCACCATCACGGAAACCATGCAGGCCGAGGCTGACGATGAAGCCACGCGCAAAGAAGAAATCGAGATCGAGGATCTGTTCTCCAGACCTATGAGGAGGATCGCATGAGCTTTATCGGCGCTTACGGTAAAAGCAACAGTACGAACCAAACCAATCGCGATGATATTCTGGATCAGGATGATGCGCGTGGTTTTCGTGACTCCCGCAATGATGAGCGCTTTGCCGGCTTTGATAACAAGGGGCCGCAAGAGGATGGCGCCGATCGACGCGCCGGTGGACATGAAAAGCAGCAACAGCCCGGCGATGCACACCAACAGGCAGCGCTAGCCGCACGCGCAGGTGATTTCCAGCGGAGCTTGAATGCAGCGAAGCAAAACACAACGGATTCCACTGCCAGTTCTAGCGCTGAAGCCCATGGTTCGCAGCAAGATGAGGCAGCGAAAACGTTTGACCCTGTTTCAGGCCTGATGCACGGAAACCCTGGCAAGTTCGGACAACAATCAAATCAACAAGCTACCGGCCAGCAGTCTCTTAGCCAGCTTTTCGCGCATAAGGATGGTAATAGTCCTGAAGTGATGGCTGATGAAGAGCAGTTGCTCGCGACAAGCATTGCGACCGGCTCAACAATGCCAATGTTTGCAACCCTGCAACAGCCTAACGCCGTGCAGGCCCCCACCGCTGTTGCGCGCGCACAGGAACTCGTATCCGCCATCGAAGGACGGGTGACACAAGCAATTCAAGCCGAACTTGCGGCCTCGTCCGCCAGCATCAATAGCATCAGCATTAATGTGGCTGGTCTTGTCGAGGGCCTCAATGCGATCACCATACGTATGTCGGCAACTGGCCTCGACGTAGTTCTGTCGGGCGCTGTCGAGTTAGCTGGCGAAGCCCAATCGCTTGCTGACAGGCTTTCCAAAAGATTTGGAAATCGCAATGTGCGTGTGCTTTCTGCGCCCGCCTCCAGCGACAGTGCTTCCGATAACGATAGCGCCGTGCAACCGATAACAGATTCTCCGTTTAAACGCCCGGATTCCCTTACATGAGTGCACTAAATTGGCAGCCACCTCAACTGTTGGGTATTGGGCATCAGGATGCTCTGTGGAATGCCATACTCACGCATGCCCGCACCACCATTCCATTAAGCGGCAATGTCTATGCTGCGTTTGAGCCCGTTGATGCACCTGACGAGCGCACTCTATGTACGCATGTCAAGATGGGGGCGTCGCCGCTTGCACCTGTGCTTTTTGTTGTCTGGCGACATTTTCCTTTTCAGTCGATGCTTCAAGCCACTCTTTCAGTTGATGATCTGCCTGCGCTCCCGAAAGCATTACGGGATGCATTGATTGAGGGGATGGTAAACCTCATTGCACAGAACGCCTTGCAGGAAACGCTGGAGAATGGTGCAGCGGATATCGCTATTCTCTCCACGCAGCCATTGAGTGCTTTACAAGATAAGCTCCCGGCAGACCTTGCATGGTTTGATGTGATACTCGAAAACATTGCGGAAGAGCCGATCACGCTGCGTATCGGGTGCGCGCGCAATCAGCTGATTGCAATCGCTGGAAGCGAAGGGGTGAAGCCCATTGCTATTCAGGAAACCGCGAAAGCAAGCATTTCTATTCCCGCGACATATACACTGGGCGCAGCCACGTTTTTCCCCCGCCAGCTCGCACAGCTGACTGAAGGGGCAGTCATCGTGTTGCCATCTGCGCCCCAGAACCAGCAATTAGTGCGTGTGGACAAAGCCGTGTGGGAGTTTCACGCCAGCGGCGGGGCATGGATACTGGCAGGCCAGAGAAAACGAACACAGGAATCGCAACGGCAGCGAGTCAAGGAACGAGACGTGACAGATCAGGTGCAGACCCAAAAGACCACAGAGGCACTCGCAGAAGAAGGCAACAACACGCCAGCACTGTCACAGTCTACCGATACTCCTCTTCTCACGGAAACTTCCGATCCTGTGGAGATAGAGGTAACCGATCCAGCCACACCTATGTCAGAAGATGAGATGGCGCCCTTGGCCTTAACTGCATGGACTAGAGACAGCTCTGAGCAGGAAACCAGGGAAGAAACGACAATAGACGCTGACAATGTGGACGAAGACCTTGCATCTTCTGATGACGATGTCGTAACAGCAACATCGTTGCCTCAGGACGATGTCCACACTGATGCTCTACCCGTGGTTGATTGGGTTGAAGAAACACTGGTGCCTGATGGCGTACGGTTATCTGATCTAGGTATCACGATCGATTTCGATATTGGCGAACGTGATTTCACACTTGCTGAGATCGAGACCTGGCAGCCAGGCGCGGTGGTTGCGCTGGATCCACCTGCGCTGACAGACCGGGTGGAAGTCACATTGCGCGCCAATGGCCGCACTATTGCTACCGGCGATCTGATCGCCATCGACGACCGTCTGGCCGTGAGATTATCGAAACTGTTTCTACGTAGCTAATCAAGAAGACAAACGGGTGCATCTTTGATTGGTTCAAGCAAGGTGCAGGCTGTTTAAAAGCCAACTTATTAATTTGATGCGTTTTCAAACGGAATAAGTAGTCGCCGCTTTTCCCGAAAACGCTCCAGGAGATGTTGACTTCACACCGAGGGTGTGAAGATCAGCGCAATCTAAACCGGACATCCAATTGGTGGATGGGGGGCACACTTGGTCGATCCGTTAAATCTCATTTTCGTTCTGTTTGCGGCAGCAATGGTGCCATTCATGGCGGTTGTTGCTACGTCGTTCGTCAAGTTGTCGGTCGTTTTCCAGCTTGTACGTAACGCGTTGGGTGTGCAACAAATCCCGCCTAATATGGCGCTGAATGCCCTGGCGATTATTCTCTCAGGCTACATTATGTTGCCGGTGTTTGTTGAAACATATGACCTTCTGAAGGAGGGCAATCATGTATTTACAACGGCAGAGGGCATTGAGGCGGCCTATAATGTAGGCAAAGATCCCCTGCTGAAGTTTCTGAGCACCCATGCGAGTGAACGTGAAAAGATATTCTTTGTTGAAGCCGCGCGCAGCTTGTGGCCTGAAAACCTATCATCACAATTGACGACAGAGAGCCTCGCCGTAGTGCTTCCCGCGTTTACTGTCAGCCAATTACGTGAAGCGTTTGAAATCGGCTTCCTGCTCTACCTACCATTTATCGCGATTGACCTTATCGTCTCCAATATTCTGCTCGCCATGGGTATGATGATGGTTAGCCCGCTCACAATCTCGCTACCATTCAAGCTGTTTCTATTCGTGATGATCGATGGTTGGTCGCGGCTTATTCTTGGCCTCGTCAAAACCTACATCGTATAGCAGCGGCCAGGTCATAATATATACGAGCAGTCCCGCACAAAACGGGATTGCATTCATGAGGGGGCGCCTTGCAGGCGCTGATTTGGAGAAAATGTCATGACGCCAGATATCGCCCTGCGCCAGGTTACGGAAGCGATGATCCTCGTTATGCTGCTGTCGATGCCGCCTATTATCGTTGCATCGGTTGTCGGCGTGCTCATAAGCCTTATTCAGGCTCTGACGCAGATTCAGGAACAAACCCTGTCGTTCGCCATCAAGCTAATTGCCGTCGCAGCAACTATTGCGGCAATGTCCGGTTGGCTTGGCAGCGAAATCCTGAATTACACACTCAAGCTCTTTAATGACTTTCCGAGCATGACATGAACGAGTTTAAGGAGGTTTACCTTCTTTTTGCTCGGCTTTTCCACGTGGAGTTGATGGCGCTTATGCTATCGCTGCCGCGTATCCATGCTTTTTTGTCAACATCTCAGTTACTGAGTTCAAGCGCGATCCCGCACCTTCCCCGTAACGTTTGCATATTGTCGTTATCAATCATCATCGTGCCCATCAATATGGAGCAGGCGGCAGCCTTTGATGGATCGTTGTCACATTACATGATGATTTTTGCCAAGGAATACGCACTTGGCTTTACCATGGGGCACCTCGTAGGCTGGATTTTCTGGTCTGTGCAAGCAGCTGGTGCGTTTATCGATAATCAGCGCGGCGCGGCTATTGCGGCGAGTATCGATCCGATGCAGGGGCATGAAGCCTCGCCGCTCGGCATCATGTTTTCGCATATCTTCATTACATATGTCTTCGTTACTGGAGCGATGCTGCCTATTTTTGGGCTTCTGTATCAGTCGTATACGCTATGGCCTGTGACGAGTTTCATCCCTGAAATTTCGCGCGAATTCCCTGTATTCATGCTAGCAGCCCTGGATCACGCAATGCGCTTTATCGTTATTGTGGCTGGACCGATTATTGCTGTCATGTTTCTATCAGAATTCGCGCTTGCTATGGTTAGTCGCTTTGCGCCTCAGGTACAGGTTTTCGTACTTGCCATGCCTATCAAGAGCCTTATTGCCATCATTATGATGATCTTCTATTTCTCAACGATGATCCGTTATGCAGAATCCAATATATATGTGATGCATGATTACGTAGGATACATTCTTGGTTTACTTCCGCCCGTTCCACCAGGCGTTACGCCATGAGCCAACCGCATTAAAGCAGTTTGCGCTACAGTTGATCATCAGCTTGCACGTCAAGTTGCGGCAAAGCATAAAGATTAGAACGCCGTTCTGAGGCCATCAGAACATCCAGCGCTCTAAAATCCGGGGCTAGAGCATGAGCGGGCAGTCGTCAGGCGAAAAAACTGAACAACCTACCCCGAAAAAAGTGCGCGATGCGCGCAAGAAAGGGCAGGTTGCACGCAGCACCGAAGTTGTGACCACAGTCTCCCTCTTTTCGATCATCTGGCTGATTTGGGCGACCTGGGACAGCTTTATGACCGCAATGATCACCATGTTTGATGAAATAGCGGTTCTGTCGATCGGAGACTTCAAGGTCAATGCATTCAAAGCCGTTGATATTATCTCGCGCGATGCTGCAATAGTGATTCTGCCCGTCTTGGGTGTAACGATCTTGGCTGGTATTGCGGCCAACTATTTTCAAGTCGGTTCATTGATGTCGTTTGAATCAATTACCCCGAAACTTGAGAAAATAAGTCCTGCTGCTGGTTTCAAACGTATTTTTTCGATGAAACAGCTGGTTGAGACGCTCAAATCGATCATCAAGATCATCATCCTGTCCATCTTGCTATACTTCGTCGTCCGCAATGCTATCTCGGCATACATAGCGTCTGTTTCATGCGGCATGCCATGCCTAACGGCCGTGACCTCTTATTTTATGTTCCAAACCTTTATGTATTCTGGCCTCACCTTTTTGGCTGTTGCACTATTTGACATTGGTTATCAACGCCACGCACACACCAAAAGCTTGATGATGACCAAGGACGAGGTGAAGCGCGAGTATAAGGAAAGCGAAGGCGACCCACACATTAAAGGCAAGCGCCGACAACTTGCACAAGAAATGGCCATGGGCGGGGGTGGAGGTGCAGCACGCAAAGGCACAGCCGTGGTGGTGAACCCCACGCATTTTGCTGTCGTTATTCTCTACAACCCGGATAAGATGCCGCTGCCGGTTGTAACCGCCAAGGGCCGCAACGTTTACGCTCATTATTTAAGAACGGAAGCAGAAGCCGCAGGCGTACCGGTATTCCTCAATGTCCCCTTAGCACGCAAACTTTATGCTGATGTCGAGATCGACGAATTTATTCCAGACGATCTTTTCGACGTTGTTGCTGAGGTGCTTTCCTGGGTAGAGCGCAATAAAGACAAGCTCTACCATGGCCCTCTTAATCACGGTGTTCTCGATATGGAAAACGGGGATCACCGCGCTGACATTACCAAAGGGCAAAACAACTAGCTGGCTTCACAATATGCTTCTGCGACATCCTATAATGTGAAGCTCAGCCTCTCTAATCCAGTATCCATACCAGGTTTGGACCATATACGAGTGATGCCAAACCATTAGGCACCTCAACGATCGAACCAAGCTCACCTACTACCAACAGCCTGCTGCTATCAGTGGGGGATGCGCCTTCTCGAATTTTCACGCCGTCCTGCGTTTGAATGAAGCGCACCTCGCCAGCAGGGCTCGCACCCGCTACATCCAGCGTGAATGGGCTAATATCGCGCAGAATGAACCGGATGAACGCTGGGTTGCGCTTTACTTCTCGCAGATAAATTGAGTTGGTGATTATGTCTGTGTCAGGGAAGGCGCGCTCGATACAGCGTGTAACGCGGCGAGGATTCATCGCCACCTCCATCAACGCCAGCAAATTATCGGCGTCAAAGCTCGATAAAGATAATGTTCGCCCAACACTGAGAATATCGAGCCAGAACAGTGCCGTAGCGGCATCCTGGGGCGTTGAAGATCTGATGCTGGCCAGCATCCTCTCTGAACTCAACCCGCCCCGAAGCAGCGGGCAAATAGCGATCATAAAGCTGTTGGCGAGCCAAACGCGAGGCCCCACCAGCTCCACCTTCCCTGCTCAACCGCTCAAGTGCCTGCATAAGAGAGTTCGCGTTTGCCCCCCCCTGCAAACGCCCATCGCGCCATTGCTCAAGCAGCAGCCGCGTACTGTTGGAGAGAGATGCATTCAAGGCGTCATTATTCTGCAAAGCCCCGCTACCGCTCTGGAGTGGGGCATTAAAACCTTCAATGCCCAACCATGCAGAATTACCGCTGATTCCCACAGTAGCAATAACATTCGTATTAGGCTCTTCCTCGGCGGGCGAGACAATAAGCGCCCTCATGCCTGCTCTTGAAACCGGAGAAATACCATCCGAAGAAAGGCTAATATTCCCCATAACCGGAGCGGTCATTTTTTCACGTGGCGGCAGAACCTGCAATGCACGCATTCCCACCCCTTCTCCAGGTACGGCACTTATCCGCACCTCGGCTTTCACTGCTTCAGAATCCGCAGCGGGGGCAACCAAAAGTGATTGCATTCCTACCCTTGGCCGTAAGGATGACAGGTTAGAACGTCCAGAAACAGCCGCATCGGACGACCGCCCTACATCTGAATCAGGGGCATTAGCGGACTGATCCAACCCCATCTCAGCAGCACTCGGGAAATTATTGCCGGGCAGCAGCCCCCCCGTATTTGGCGCGGCCTCATTGGAGGATGGCTGCTGAACTGGCTCCGAAATTGATTGTCTGCTTTGAGGGGCACCAATCAACACATCTTCCGAGGTGAAATTTCCCTGCTGTATACGCGAAACATCAACCTCAACATCGCCCGTGTTCTGAGCAGCAGCGCCAATTGTAATAGCATGGCTAGGAGGAACATTTATATCTTGCAACTGCACAAATGAGCGCAACCCAACATCAGGAGCGAAGCGCCGCGCATACACCTGCAGGAAGCCAGACCAGGAATCTACTTCATCTGCAGGCAATGCCCCGGTTGCCTCAATCACACCCTGATCAAAACGAAATAACACCCATGGCTTAATGCGCGATGATTGAGCCAGTTTCTCTACATCAGCTAAAAGGCTTGTTGGCGTACGCAAATTGGACTCAACAGACGTTACCCCCAGCACCCCTTCCCGTATGGTACTGATAAATTGCGCCGCTTGAGCATCATCAGGAATGAGGCCATTGAGTGTAACAACACCGGTGCGGGAAATATCAAAGGTAACATTGCGCTTTTGCGCTGCAATCAACCCCTCGATTTCCTGCCGCATGGATTGAAGCACCCACACACGCAGATGCACCGGTACGCCAGTTTCCTCTATTGCGCCAGCAACTGCGCGACGTTCTACCGTCGAATCAACATAGCCAGTTGCATAGATGGTACCATCAACCTCTTGGCGCACTTCGATGTTACGTGCAAAAGGCAATGGCACCAAAGCAGCGCGCACCTCGGCAACATTCGCGGGCGTAATGCCGGCATTATCCGAACGCCCTGCACCATCAGATGCGAGGTACCAAATGGCCAGCCCCAACACCATCACTAATGCAAGCAAAGGTAAGGCCTGCTTACGAAGGTCAATACGCGCCAGAATATCTGATAGGGTTTGACGCTCTGGCGCAGCTTCCTCTTTCTCTGCAGGAGCTTTCTCGTCATCAATATCAGTTACGGAAGTCCAGGCTGCGGTAGAAGGCCCGAGCGCAAGGCGCGTCGTCCCTGCTGTCAGAATATCAAGCGGCTCAACTTCATGCCATTCGCTGTCAGGATCCAGAGCAATACCGTTACCGGTGCGCACAGAACCAGCCGCAGCTTTAACCTGAATGGCACCAGCACCAACCCGCAACTGCAAATGGCCAGGAGCCAGACTGACATCGATGATCTGAATATCATCGTCACCCCCGGACCCAAGCGTATAAAGCCCAGGTGACAGCGAGACTTCAACGCCGGACTGCACGCCACTCAGAATTTTGAGGATTGTGCCATCCGTTACGCCGGCGCTCATTGCATCGGGATCAGTCAAACCCTCATCCGTCATTTAGTGTTCCCGCAGCATTTCCTGAGCTGGCCGTAATGGACACCCCTCGATCTCTCTCAGCGCTTAATTACACCGTAACCAAACGATGTCACTACAGCAATGGAACATATTACCTTCGATCTTCTGGACATCCAATATAAACAGCACCTTCCTGCCTAACAACTCCCAGGAAAATCGCAATTTTTGACAGGGCTTGATGACAAATTTATCAGAGTGTGGCATTCTTGAGGCGTATTGGCAGCATCAACTGCTACACATGCGAGTTTTGAGGGCATTTCAGCTGTACGAGCCTGTGCATAACACCCCAATCAGCAAATGCTCCAGCTCCATTGCCACGGAGGATGCGTTGCAGCGCCAGGGTAACATTACAGGCACGGCTCACCCCCCGTCTGGTCATCGACCTGTAGAGGCGCGGAGCAGGGATAGCTTGCGTCCACATTCCCCGATTTTTCATCCTGACACATCCACTCTGCCTATGCCGTGCCCTGCCCATTATCCCCTTGTAAGGCTGAGAAGGGCAATCGCAGCATGAATCGGACATTAAGCCCCCCGAAGAACCCCGCTTCACTTGTTGTTGCTGCCACCCTGGATGCACCCAGAAACAGACCGTACAAACAGGTTGAACATCTTGCATCATCAACTGGCAGAGCTGCAGAAATAGCCGCACCGGCTGATGCAAGATGCGCATTCCTGGGGAGCAAGGAATTTCAGAATATGGGCGTGGAAGCCGAGCAGGCGCTGGCTGCATCCCTGATCACACGGACATTTGCCCCCCATGATCTGATCTACCTGCAGGATGATGATGCGGATTACCTCTATTTTATTCGATCAGGCTATGTAAGGTTGTCGTATCTGATGGAGGATGGATCAGCAGTTTTATGCGGCATTCTCCCTCCGGGTGAAAGCTTTGGCGAGCTTGGCATATTTGAGGGCGGCACTCATTGCGACATGGCTACAGCGATTGGTGAGGTAGTGGTCGCGGCCGTACCGCTGCACCAATACCGCCAACTGCGTGAGCGTCACCCGCAAATAAGCGCTGCGATCGCACATGTCGTCGCCAAACGCTATCGTGCTTATGTAGAATTGACCCGGATGCTAAGTCTGAAAACATTGGCAGCACGCATTGCGCAAGCGCTATTGCGACTCGCTGATGGCCTCGGTACACACACGCTGATCGATCAACGCTCATACCCATACGTTGGCGCTATGGTTACACAAACCGATCTAGGCTTAATGGCTCGCGGCGCCCGCAGTAACGTCAACCGCGCTCTTAAAACCTGGGAGCGCGATAAATGGATATCAATGCAGGATCGTTCAATCATCATCCTGAATCGGCCCAAATTAGAAGCGCTTGCGCTGCAGGAGGATTTTTGACCATGTTCGGAGATCTTTTTAAGCCACCAAAGACAGCCGACAAGACACCAGAAGCTGAAGCTAAAGTTCACGCACCATCAACGGCATCCCTATCTGTCGAAGAAATCACAGCGCCACAGGTAACTGATGCCAATGAAAAAACATTAGAAAGTATTAACCAAGCTCTTGATGATATTGAGACAGAGATTAAAAGCATCATTACCAAAGGGGCAACAGTTGACATTTATGACAAGTCAGTCATTATAAATGCTGCTATTAAGGCTGCTAGAGACATAGTCCGCTAGCCAGTTGATGCTCGAGGAGTTTTATCATGGCAACCCAATATGACGTTGGTGTAGGAATTAGAGGCGATTTGCCTGAGCCGGCTAATTATGCTGATTCATCCTATGTGCTGGATCAAAGGGATGGCATGGATCTATTCTGGAGCCAGCAATATCTCGGCGGCAAGATGGCTGGCATCGAAGCTGAAATCAAAGCTATCGAATCCAATGGTAACTTATCCGATACCGAGCGTATGTTTGCCATGCAGATTGCAATGAACACTTGGTCAGCAATCAGCAATTTGCGTACCAATATGCTAAAGAGCGTTTCTGATACGCTGAAGCAGGTCGTTCGTAATATTGCATAAGCGCTGAAGATCTGCAGGATCTGGCAGCACAATATGCAGATGTCATTGATGCACGACAAAATACGGCGGCGAAAGCCGCCGAATTTTTTTATATTTATACTAGCTATCTGGCTTTAGCAGATCATCTGGCCCCTGGTGAACAACAATTGTAACTTTCAGCGTTGAGCCCTACTGCTCCCCAAGTTACCCTGTACCAGCGAATAACGTGGCAATAACCTCCCTTAACCGGGCACTCTTACTTCTCTCAAGGACCATCAGGACTGCATTCATGCGCGCTCAGGCGCTCACATTCAGCATGCGCCCTGCTTCCAAAATCATCGAAGGCTCAAGCTGGGATTTTCGGACGATACATTCATAACATCCACGCAAGAATATCGGTTGCTATATCAAGCACGCCCATACAGTTAATCATATACCTGATTGCGAACCCAATGCGTTTTCGATTATAGATTGCGGAAGAAGAAATACAACACACCAAGAACAATAACAATCAAAATACTGAATTATAATTTTTAATACAAGCAATAATAGATTTATTCTCTATATAGACCATTCTGAATATGCAATAAAACACGTAAAAAGTATCGATTATCACATGTGCATTGTGGGAAATGATCAAACATAAACTTGACTATTTCAAGAGACAACCAGATTATCAAATTAAGACAATCAAACTGTCGTAAATATGAATTTTTCATGATTAAATATTAGACTGTTTGATATTATTACGCGTAATTTTTGATGCGTTTTCTGCATAATTGGTATTATTTGCTGTATTGGATTATTGCGTAATTGTCTATCTAGGGGTATAGCAATTCACTAAGGGCGCCGGGGGGCGACCTTTCGCTGATGTGCCTTTGACCATGAAAGAGAAGGAATTCATCATGGCTCTAGATATCAACATTGTTACGCAGCGTTCTGAAGCAATTCTCCGCGTTGTATCAAGTGATAGTCAAATTCAGCTCTGGGCGAATTCGTACCCTACCTATGATGCGCTAGACACATTCCTCATTGGTGCGGCGCAAGCTACCGTGAACCCGGTATTCCGCCTTTATCAAGCTTCATTTGGGCGCATTCCAGATGATGCCGGGCTGAACTATTGGATTCAGAATTACCAGACCACGTCTGCCGGCAATATCGTAGATCTGGCAATATACTTCTCTAATCTCCCGGAATGGAAATTTGATTTTGAGAGCCAGACACGTGCGCAGGCTATTACACAGATCTATCAGAATGTTCTCGGCCGCGAGCCCGATGCTAATGGGTTAAGTTTCTGGGTTAATAGCAGCTACTCGCTGCCAGAAATCGTTGCGAGGTTCACCTTTGAACCTGAATTTACCGTTCCGGCTAACACCGCAATCGCAAGTGCCTTGCTTTACGCAGCAGATGGAAACGCACTTCCATATAACGAAAACCTGCGTGAATCTGATTTCTGGCCACAAGATCCACCCCCTCCAGAAGTGCAGTTTAATCTGACTGTCTCTGCCGATACGGTAGTGATGGCGGCGGGAGATACCGTTAAGGGCTTCTCGGACAGCACGCAAAATAACGGCAATAACGATACCTACAATGGCAATGACTCCATCACAGGCTCTTCAGACAATGTGTTTGAACTGTCTGTTAATGGCAACGTGACCCAAGCCGGAAAAGTAACGGGCGTCGCCTTGGTGGACGTCACCGCCGGTGGAGACGCTGACACAACTCTCAATACAAGAAACTGGACAGACATCTGGCAGATTAACCTGAACAACATTCAGGGTAATTTCCATCTTAAGGATATCCAAAGCGGCGCCACGCACGTAAATATCGTGGATGACGCCCGGAACCCTAACCACACCATCAAATTATCATATGATTCAAATGAGTTTGGTGGCGAAGCTTATATCGGCGTCCATGAAGTATTTGGCGTGGTACATGCGACCACGAACGATGCACAGAATGGCGCCGTGGAAACGATCAACCTTATGATCAACGACACAGATGGGCATGACTCCACTTTGGCGGACCTCATTGGTCATAAAACAGAGACGCTTAATATCACAGGCGGCTACGAAGGTGGCGTGTTCACCATCACCGACGCTCTCGATAGCACGTTGACAAAAATCGACGCTTCGGCGGCGACTTCAAGCCTTCATCTTGATACGTCCAAAACATTCACGCAGCTCACCGCACTGCTTGGTTCAGGCGATGACGTGCTCAAAACCGGCGATACACTGGGAACGGGCGATGTTTATGACGGTGGTGACGGTGACGATCGCATCGTGACGGACTTCCTCACGGCAACCGATCCAAACCGCACCCCCACCATCACAAATGTCGAAACACTAGAGGCTTCTTTTCAGGCAGCCGTTCAGCTTAATGGGTCGAAGATTGACTGGAGCCTCGCAACAATCGACCTCAACAAGTCAGCTTCTCGGGCTGATTTTGATAACTTCAACAGTGGGTTAACGACAATCAATGTCAACGGCGCTCTCGCTCAGGGTCTTGAAGTTGATTACAATGGCAAGGATTACGCCGATCTCACTGTTAACTTTAAGGCCAGTGCAGGCAATGCTGGCAATAAGGCGGCATTACGCGTCATCAATGCCGATACGGTGAACATCAACTTCCTGGCAGCCGCAATGCTATCAAACGGCATTCAGGTGGATGATGATTTCCCCGGCCGTTACACTGAATCACTCAGCATCATCAACAAGTCGTCGGGTGATGTCGTGATCGGCAACCACTTTGGTACCGCAATTGTGGACGGCAACACTGTTCAGGACCTCACAATCAAGACCGAAATGGATGGCGATCTGACTGTAGGAAACGAGTCTTACGCCGCCATGGCAGAAGCTAACGCCCTGCAGCATCTGACAATCGAGGGCGCCTCCAATAGCACGATTGATGTAGGTGTTATCGGAACAGGTGAGTATGGAAAATACAACGAACAGTTCGGTGATGCCGCTGATGACCTGGAATCGGTCGTCATTAATGCGGCTAACTACGCTACTATCCGCTCGTGGGGCATTGATGCCGACGATTCCCACGCTCAAGGCAATCGCGCAGCTACTGTAACGAGCATCAATGTCGAGGGCGGTCGCAGTTCCTGGATCGAGCTGAACGGCAGCACGCAAGAGCTGGAAGTACATGGCCACTCCAATATCGCCCTCCTCAAAGGGTATGAAGTGGATCGTGACCTTCGGAATGCACGTATTGAAACCTACGGCCACAACTGGCTGCAGGCCGCTTCAATTGGTGTGATGAACATTGAAACATCAGGACATGTGCAAGGAAGTGTTACTGAAGTCATCACAACAGGTAGCTATGGCCCCAGCAATAAAGGCGGCGGCGGCGGTCATTATGATAAAGATCTTGCTGCATTTAATAACCTGATAGGCCTTGACCTGGAGGCACAATCGAATGGTGCCATTAACGTCTCGGGCAGCGGTACGGTAACAGGCCTCTGGTTCCAGGACGAAGTCGTGCAAACGATTGACGCTTCCAAACTTGAAGGCAAATCCCAAGCGCACGAAATCACCAAGGACGGATATCAGGTTTACTTCGGAAAGGACGTAGCACAGGCAGTTGGCCTGAAATATGACACCAAGTATGACTTTGCGGTTCTGACCACCGCTGATGCCTCCGAGGGCTTTACTTTCAAAGGCTCTAAAGGGAATGATTATGTAGTCGGAACCAATGACGAAGACTCCTTGTATGGGAATAACGGCAACGACTTCCTGATTGGCAACGGTGATAATGACTACCTTTCAGGCGGAGATGGGGATGATATCCTCGTTGGCGACTTCCTCGAAGGGGCTGGTAAGCGTTCCTATAACGATTATGACAGTTATCATAATGCGCCGTATGGCAAGACAGGCTTCGGCAACGACATCATTGATGGCGGCGCTGGCAACGACATCATCATCGGCGGTGGGCAAACGCGGGACGGCCGCGATATTCTGACCGGCGGCACAGGTAAGGACAACTTTGTTTTTAACTTTGACCGCGATCACCAGGGTATCTACAGCGAATCAGGAAAATCCACGCTTCAAGGGCAGTCGGTTTACAACGACATCATCACTGACTTCACCGTCGGAGGTGATACGCTGATCGTCGACGTGGATAATCCGAACTCTACCAAGATCGCTCTCTACAATGGTAGCGGTCATACAGGGGGCTGGTCGTTCATCGGCACAACAGCTAACCACAACGGCGAAGCCACTGTGAATGTGGTGGTGCGCCAAGGCACTTACGCAGGTGCTGACCATGATGGCGTGTTCACGGTTGACACTGTGAATGGCACAGACTTCCAGGTTCTGTTCAAAGCCAACGGCGAGTACTTCACCAAGACAGACTTTGATCTGGTGGGTACAGGTAATGGCCAGAACCTCTATAACGAAGCTGTACACGAAATAGCGCTGGTTGGCTCCGCTATCGGCGGTGGCAGCCTTGCACAGGCTGACATCCAGTTCGTCTGATCAGCTGGCAGAGAATCAAAACCAATTGGGCCCGGCGCACGCGCCGGGTTCTCTTTTTAAGTTACACCAATCTTATCACTGCTATTTGATCTTTGTGCTTGCATCAAAGCGAGTATTTCCCTAAACACCACGAACCGACCTTTGATGAGCGTCGGTGATTCCGTTGGTCACGGAGCGTAGCGCAGCCCGGTTAGCGCACTAGTCTGGGGGACTAGGGGTCGGAGGTTCAAATCCTCTCGCTCCGACCATTATATCATTGAATTTGATGATTTATTTTAAGAAGCAGCAATTAATGCATGCTCCGCTGCTGGCTATTATAACCAGCTCACAGCCGTGCGTGCGCATTAATGAGATTATTTATACAACGCTCGACAGACGGGGTATCGATCTCATAGTCATTCAGAATAAATGAAAAAACGATAGCGCCCTCTGACGACATGCCAACGTAGAGAAAGTATCCCGTTACCGGATCAGCCCCTGCCGCAGAAAGCGCACGTGCCTCACGTGCTGAATCCGCATATGCTTGTGCCTGCACCAGGCTAATAACCAACCGCTTGCCGTCAAGTGAGGGCATGAAAGACAAATCACCGGATTGCTCGAAACGGAATGAATAGGTACCGTCGCTTGCAGGTATAGCAGGCACACCGATACGGGATGCAAAGGTTTCAATGGCATGCAAGCTGGCGCTTGAGAACATAACCGTCATCAATTATCCTCAACAGCGGAATGCGCTTCATAGTTATGATTACAAATCTTGATGCATTGCAAACATTTTAGTGGCCTACGCCGAGAGGCAGATGACGAGCCGCCTCCTATCACGACATTGTATATATTTTGTTTTTGCATCAAATTTTATAAAACGATCTCTCGCCCCATTAACCTGGTGCGATAAATTTCTGTTTTACTCAGTTATCAAGCTGCCGCCTGTGATTTTGGCGAAGGTCCATAAAGGGCCCTGTTTTCATCCTCAGCCAAATCATGCCTCCAATTCAGAACAGCGGTAGCCTGAACCTGCTGAGCCGCACGCTGTTCTTCATATGAAGCGCCGGGGAAAATAGCATCAGGTAAGCGCCCATGAGCGTCTGCCAGGTTATTGGTGAACAGGAACATGTCATCATGGTCCATGTTCTTTGGCAGCACAGCAAGGGAGTTCTCCCTAATAGCATTTGCATCCACTGGCTTCGTTGCTGCCACTAACTCCAGAATAGGACGCAACATCACAGATGCAGTGAACTGATCATTCTCCTGTAGATTGGTTTTATCCAATAGCTCCAGCGTGATATCATATACTGAGTTCAAAGCTTTCAGAGCAGCTAACTCACTGAGCAAGCTATGCAGAAACTGCTTATCGATATTGATGCCATCACTATTGCTAATCTCATGACCAGCAATTGCCATGTAATCCGAAATAGCGGCTTGCATAGGCATCTTAGGATGCGTCCGCTCAAGCGACTCGATAATGTTACCTAAAGCCTTGACGTTTTCACGGAACTGCTGGCGCTGGTAAGCGCGCGTAGCAGTGGGGTCCGTTTCCATTGTCGCGCGCGCAGCTTTTGCAGCGTTGATTGTATCAAAGGTGCTGCGAACAGCTTTGCTGAGGAAACCGCCGACATCAAACCGCTCATAGTCCTGCTGCAGAGAATTGAGCGCGCTACTAAAGATATCATCAGCCCCACCAAAATGGCTGCGAGCAACCTCAAGAGCTGTCATCTGCTGGACGTGATCGAAGCTGAGCTCACCCAATGCTTCACGAACAGCATCGATGATGCTTTCAAGCAACTGCCCCTGATTAATACCAGGTTGCGCGGCAAGAATGTCCAGAGCTTTATCGCGAATCGCATTCAAACGGTCGACCAAAACAGCGGATTGTTTGGAGGAAGCACTGCCCATGCTCCCCACAGCCTGTTGTGACTGTGCATGCTGCCGCTGCTGCTGACCAGCATCACCACCGCCGTGACCACCGCCCCCCATGCCGCCGCCGCCACCGCCGCCGTCAAACGCATCCAGCAGTGTGGAAATACGTTTGACAACAGCATCTGGCTCATCAGCGTCAGCTGTCGAGGAGGTCGTATCGCGCATTTCAGCGGCGCTACTACGCCCCGAAACAGGGCGGCTACGCACGTTGCCTTGGGAGCTTCCAGCTGTACGATTACGATTCTGGAGAGCAATAGCGCCAGATTCAGCAAGATTTTCGACACTCTCAACCAAACCAGCTGCATTGGTTTGCGGAATAGGAGCAATCTTCTCGCCGTTATAAAGGCCACCTGACTGCAAAAACAGGGCAGCCGGATCCACACCACGACCCGCACTCGTTGAATGAATGGGGCTTTCCTGAGCATTACGTGATGTGATTTCTCCAGCCATGGCGCAATCAAATCCCTACTAAAGTACCGTTATTAAGATAATGCCAAGTCTTTAATTAGCAAATTCAGAGTCATCATATTTGGCCTTAATGCCCGGTACGATTGTGGAAGGTCAAGGAAAATCCGAGACACAACGTTTATAATGTCAATGCTGCCACGGGCGCTTTAAGATCTCTGTGCTAAAAATCACAATCGAGGCTAAATTTAGGCATTTAAGAGTCTTGCTTGGTTAGGGATAAATGGACACGGTAATATAACGTCATAACTTAAGCCATGCAAGATAAGATTGAGCTTAAGCATGGTGTCTAAGACTGGAGTAACTTGCCATCAAAAAAATCACAAACCGAAATAGCTTGCAGATCGAATGTAGCCATAGATAGCAATATCTATTTTACGCTTATACGTATACTTATCTGGCCATCTCGTTATATTATTAAGCTAGATTAAGCATAAATTTTTACCGCATAAAACAGCTCAACCATGAATTGATCAAAAGACAATTCATTCTGATCAGAAAATACGGATAAATAACTCGTAATTTGGTGGAGCCAGGCGGAATCGAACCGCCGACCTCTTGAATGCCATTCAAGCGCTCTCCCAACTGAGCTATGACCCCATCCAGCCACCTCATGATAATGAGGGGCAAAGCAGCATCACTAAGCAATGTTGCTTAATAACTTCGACGACATGTCGGCATTTTACAAAACGCTACTGCTATTATCCCTAAAGGAATAACCGCAAGCAACGACATAAATTCTGGTGGAGCCAGGCGGGATCGAACCGCCGACCTCTTGAATGCCATTCAAGCGCTCTCCCAACTGAGCTATGACCCCTTATTGTTGTACATCTGAACCATACACTTGGATCAGAAGACGCTTTGGGAAGCGTCTTGTGCAACTTTTGCAAATCTAGCACGGCATGCCCAGCCAGATTTCACGGTGGCATGTATAACGCCAGCATAAAAAGGGTCAAGCCTCTTATGCTGGCCTCATCCACCGTTTTCTACTCACGATCTCGCAAGTATATTTAGTGCTCGTCGTCGTTGTCGATATCGCTATCGATCAAATCAGAAACATCGTCACTGTCATCATCGTCGTCAGCAAGGAAGGTCGCCTCATCGTCATCAGGGATGTCATCATCCCCAAGATCGATATCATCGTCATCATTGACGATTTCAGGTGCACTTTCCTCTGCTGCAACATCATCAAGCGAGACAATGTCAACAACATCCCCTTCTGCCGCCTCATCTTCATCATCCGTAGATGATACGAGAGGCGCAGCGCGCACAGCTGCCACATAGAAAGGGGCGCTGCACTTAGGGCAGAGAATTGGATCTCTGTTGAGATCATAAAACTTGGCGCCGCAGCTCAGGCATAGGCGCTTCGTGCCGAGTTCCGGTTTCGCCACGTTCTGTCACTCCTGTTCAGTAGGAAGCGATCCCGTTAAAGGGCTATTGCGTCCGTGTCAACGGCAATATCGATAAAGCGGAGCAAGTAACGACTATAACACCATCATTATGTGTTTATGCACCGTTAGAAAGCCTTTAAAACAGCCTCCACATTGATACATCGGCTATTTCAAATTCTTTATTGGCCTCTACCAAAAAAGAACGGATTTCCATCTGAAAAACGTTACTCACAATGAAAACAAAAATGATAAAGACCAAGAAAATTGATTCGATATTTCTTTTCTCAATCGCAACGGGCTCACCTGCAGACAAAGCTAATTTCTGAGAAAAATCCCTTCGAGAATGCAACCCATTCCGCATAAGCATATTAAAGGTAAAGACAGCTTCCTGCAGTATCTGTCATTTTCGCTATCATTCGGCACTTGCGTTAGCAGCCATATAGAGGTAAGGATGTGCCATCCCATCAAATGGTCGAATAGAGCTATTATGATGAGTGGTCTCCTTAGAGACTGCTCCGTTTGGCGCTGTGTGACTTCCATTTGATGGCATGTTGCTGCATTACCTTATGAAATAAGCTGCCTTCAGAAATAAAGTTTGGAAACCGCGAGAACCTATGGAACCGACAACCAACGACCCGCAATTGCTAGAGCCGCGTCTGACCACCGAAACGGGTGTAGCTGCACGTGTGGCAGCAATCGTTGAGCCCGTGTTGTTGGACGCGGGCTATCGACTGGTACGCGTTAAGGTAAATGCTCTTAATGGCTGCACAGTTCAGATTATGGCTGAGCGTCCGGATGGAAACATGAGCGTTGATGACTGCGAGGTTGTCAGCCACGCTGTCTCACCGGTTCTGGATCTTGAGGATCCGATCACCAGCAATTATAATCTGGAGATATCCTCCCCGGGGATTGATCGTCCATTGGTACGTGCTGGCGATTTTAGGCGCTGGATGGGCCACGAAGCACGCGTTGATCTTTCGCTGCCACTGAATGGACGTAAGCGTTTTCGTGGCATCTTGCGGGGTGTTGAGGGTGAAAGCGCACTTATAGAATTGCCTGATGTTGCTGAAGGTGCAGAGCCAGTAGTTGCCCTGCCATTACGCAGCATTGGAGAGGCACGGCTTATTTTAACTGACGCGCTTATTACAGAAGCGCTGCGTGCGGCCAAGGCTGCTGCAAACAATACTGACGACGCGGCCTTGCCCGCGGCGGATAATGATAATGCACCGGGCGAACCTGGCCCCGATGGCGACAAGCCGCTTGCCAAGAAATGCAAAGCCGCCACGGGAAAAGCCGGAAAAACCCAGACTGGGAAAAACCCCTCACGGAAGGAGTGACGGATGACCGTCAGTGCCAACAGGCTTGAGCTTCTGCAGATTGCTGATGCAGTAGCGCGGGAAAAGGTGATTGACCGCACCATCGTCATTGCGGCGATGGAAGACGCTATCGCTAAGGCCGCACGCTCGCGCTACGGGGCGGAAACCGACATTCATGCAGAAATCGATGCGCGTACGGGTGAGCTACGTTTGGCGCGCCATCTGCTTGTCGTTGAGGATCGTGATCTCGATAATCCTTCGACCCAGATTAGTCTGATCGAAGCGCGCAGACATAATCCTGCTGCCCAGATTGGCGATTCGATTTCCGACACACTACCTCCTTTCGATTTTGGGCGTATTGCAGCCCAGTCGGCCAAGCAGGTTATTGTGCAAAAGGTGCGTGAAGCTGAACGTGACCGCCAGTACGATGAGTTTAAGGATCGGATCGGCGAAGTTATCAATGGCGTTGTTAAACGGGCTGAATATGGCAATGTCATTGTCGATATGGGCCGTGCAGAAGCTATTGTGCGCCGTGACGAGCTGATTCCGCGTGAAACATTCCGTCCTGGTGACCGTATTCGCGCTTATGTCTATGACGTGCGCCGAGAGACGCGCGGTCCACAAATTTTCCTTTCGCGAACACATCCTCAGTTTATGGCGAAGCTATTTGCGCAGGAAGTGCCTGAAATTTACGACAACGTCGTGGAAATTAAAGCTGTTGCCCGCGACCCCGGCTCGCGTGCCAAAATTGCTGTAATTTCACGCGATTCGTCCATTGATCCGGTCGGTGCTTGCGTCGGTATGCGCGGTTCGCGTGTGCAGGCTGTAGTGCAGGAACTGCAGGGTGAAAAGGTCGATATCATTCCATGGTCGCCTGATTCGGCAACTTTCATCGTCAATGCACTGCAACCGGCTGAGGTTGTGAAGGTCGTTCTTGATGAAGATTCCGAACGCATCGAAGTCGTGGTGCCGGATGAACAGCTATCGCTCGCTATTGGTCGTCGTGGCCAGAACGTGCGCCTTGCCTCTCAGCTAACTGGTTGGGACATCGATATTCTGACTGAGAATGAAGAATCTGAGCGCCGTCAGAAAGAATTCGTCGAGCGCACAGCAACTTTCATGCAGGCGCTGGATGTCGATGAAGTCGTAGGTCAGTTGCTGGCATCGGAAGGTTTCCGCTCTGTTGAAGAAATCGCTTTTGTCGAGATCAGTGAGCTGACGGGCATCGAAGGCTTTGATGAAGAGACAGCAGCTGAAATTCAGACGCGTGCTCAAAATTATCTGGCCCGCATAGAGGCTGAGCAGGATGCTCGCCGTCAAGAACTTGGTGTATCGGACGAACTGCGCACCATTGATGGCGTAACCACAGCTATTCTAGTGGCATTTGGTGAAAACGACATACGTACCATTGAGGATCTCGCTGGTTGCGCAACGGATGAGCTCGCAGGCTGGTCAGAACGCAAGGGGCAGGAAGTTACCCGTCATAAAGGTGCCTTGGATGGCTTTGAGGTTTCTCGTCAAGAAGCTGAAAACATGATCATGGCTGCCCGTGTTGCAGCTGGCTGGATCGAGTCCATAGCTAACGAAGAAGCAACAAGCGATGCAGACGCAGTTGCAGTCGCGCACACTGAAGAGGCTTAAGGGGAACGGTTTGCCACGCATAGAAGGCGAAACATCTGCACGAGAGGACAACCGCAGCTGCGCGGTGTCCCGTCAGCCTATGGCAAAAGAAGCGATGATTCGCTTTGTTGTTGGGCCTGATGACACATTAGTGCCAGATATTCGTGCCAGACTACCTGGTCGTGGTGTATGGATTGAGGCAACACGGGAAACTGTGTTGCAGGCCATGCGTGGAAAAACTTTCAGCCGCGCCCTTAAGAGCAATGTTAAGGTAACGGCAACGCTTGCTGATGATATCGAGGCATTATTATGTCGAGATGTGATGCAAGCATTGGCACTTGCCAATAAAGCCGGGGCTGTCGTGACGGGTTTTGGCAAGGTTGAAGAGCTTGCTGCGCGTGTAGATGGCAAAGTCAAGATTGCCGCAGTGATACACGCACGGGAAGCAGCGGCAGACGGTCGGCGAAAAATTGCACAAGCTCTTTTTCGTGGTCGTCAACCGTTGCAAGAGAGACACAATCGAGAACCGGATGCTGTTCCTGTCATTGATTGTTTTGAAGGCGCACATTTGGATTTGGCTTTAGGCCGCATACATGTGATACATGCAGCTGTTGTCGCCGGATCTGGAAGCGACGGTTTCATGACGCGCTGGCAAAGGCTGGCACGTTATCGCATGACAGAATTATCGACGCCAACAGAGGCTTCCGATACACCAGCAAATCCCCAAGGTGGGGAAATGACTGGGGGAAAGCTCGCTGACCAGGCGATCTTGGGGCAAGAATGAACGCGAAGGCGCAGGACACCGACGGAATGACCGATACAAAGAACCCGAACGACAAGACGCTAAGCGTGACGCCCTCTAAGACGCTGACGCTGAAGCGCCCTGTCGAACAGGGCGTCGTGCGCCAAAGCTTCTCTCATGGGCGCACAAAAGCCGTTGTGGTAGAAAAGGTTAAGCGCCGGGTAATGGCACCGACAACCGCTGAGACGAAAGAGGCAACGCCTGTACAGGCTGCCCCTTCGACGCCTGCGGCGGCGGTGACGTCTGCCCCAGCGCCTGCCCCAGCACAAACGCCGGTTAACCCGGTCGCAAATGAGCAACCCGCTCCAGCTGCAGCACCTGCTGCAATAGCTACACCTGAAGCATCTGTGACAGCAGGCCCCGCTCCAGCAGCTCCCAAAGCTGAGGACACCGCACCTGCACCAGCAGCACCAGTTGCAGCTAAGGTGGAGGAAACTCCTGTTGCTGCGCCTGCTCCGCGCCCAGCAGCGCCACGTGTTCCGGCTGCTCCAGCTAATCCGGTTCGCACCGGCCCTGCAGCCCCTCAAGGGCGTACACTTGCGGCTCCAGGTGGACGTTCCGGTGGAAACACACGTCCAGGTAATCGTTCAGGCAACCAGCGTGGAGGATCGGGTGTTGTGCTTCGCACATTGACCGATGACGAGCGCGATGCACGTCTGCAAGCTTTATCAGAGGCTAAAAAGCGCGAAGACGATGATCGCCGTCGGGCGATTGAAGAGGCAAAACTGCGCGCAGAGCGTGATGCGCGCGCAAAGGCTGAACGAGAAGCTGCCGAAGCGCGTAAGCGCGAGGAAGATGAGCGTCGCCGCCAGAACGATGAAATCAAGCGTCGTTCAGAAGAAGAGGCCCGTCGTCGTCTTGCAGGTGGTGAGCCTTCAACGGCACCTCGCTCTGAACGCGCTCCTATGCGCTCGGGCAGCCCGGCTCGCTCTGGCAGTGGCAGTGCGGCTCCTGCCCCTGCTGCAGATCACACGACACCGCGTCGGCCTGTAAGCGCAGCGCCCGGTGCACCTGGTCGTGGACGTATCGGCGGCGATGTGGATGATAGTGATGGGCCACGTCAAGCACGCCGTCCTGGTGGCGGTGCTCCGGCTCGCGCCGCGTTGCCGCCAGCACCAAAGCCTTCCAAAGGCACTGGTGATGAAAAGCGTCGAGGTCGCCTTACTGTTTCTGCCGCAACAGCGGGGGATCTGGGCGAGCGTACACATTCGGTCGCGGCTTACCGCCGTCGCCAGCAGCGTATGCGTGGCCAGCAGAATGTGGAACCAAAGGAAAAGATCAGCCGTGAGGTGATTATTCCTGAAACGATCACCATTCAGGAACTCGCCATTCGTATGGCTGAGCGTGGTGTTGACGTGATTCGCCTGCTGATGAAGCAAGGCGAAATGCACAAGATTACTGATGTGATTGATGCTGATACAGCTCAGCTGATCGCGGAAGAGCTTGGTCATACGGTTAAGCGTGTTGCTGAAGCGGATGTTGAAGAGGGCCTGTTCAACACAGCTCCAGACAATGCGGAAGAGCTTATGCCGCGTCCGCCAGTTGTTACCATCATGGGTCACGTTGACCATGGTAAGACGTCACTACTCGATGCAATTCGCAATGCGAATGTTGTATCTGGTGAAGCGGGTGGTATCACGCAGCATATTGGTGCGTATCAGGTCACATCCCCTCTGGGCGGCAAGATTACCTTCATTGATACTCCTGGCCACGCCGCCTTTACAGCAATGCGCGCTCGCGGTGCAAAGGTAACAGACGTCGTAGTGCTCGTGGTTGCAGCTGATGACGGTGTCATGCCGCAAACCATTGAGGCTATCAACCATGCAACAGCCGCTCAAGTACCGCTGATCGTAGCGATCAATAAGATCGATAAGCCAAGTGCTAACCCGCAGCGGGTTCGTACAGAACTGTTGCAGCATGGTATCGTAGTCGAATCGATGGGCGGTGAAACGCTTGAGTTCGAAGTATCGGCAAAGGTTGGCACCAACCTCGACAAGCTGCTTGAAGGTCTTCAGCTACAAGCCGAGATTCTTGAGCTGAAGGCTAATCCTGATCACTCTGCAGAAGGCACGGTTATTGAAGCAAAGCTTGATCGTGGTCGCGGACCAGTTGCAACTGTGCTCGTACAGCGCGGCACATTGAAGGTCGGTGATATTGTGGTAGCGGGTGCAGAATGGGGCCGTGTACGTGCCCTGATTGCTGACACCGGCTCGCAGATTCGCGAAGCGGGACCATCCGTACCTGCGGAAGTGCTTGGATTTAATGGTACGCCTGAAGCGGGCGATCGCGTGGCTGTTGTTGAATCGGAAGCACGTGCACGTGAAATCACCGGCTACCGCATCCGCCAGAAGCGCGATCTTGCGGCGGTACGGGGCGCAGGCGCAGCACGGTCGTTGGCAGATATGATGCGCGATTTGAAAGAAGGTGCGGGCCGCAAGGAATTCGCACTCGTCGTCAAGTCGGATGTGCAGGGCTCTGCAGAAGCCATCGTGGGCATGTTGGAGAAGGTCGGCAACGACGAAGTATCAGCACGCATCATCCACACGGGTGTTGGCGGGATCACGGAATCTGATATCACCCTGGCAGAGGCATCAGGCGCGGTGGTTATTGGCTTCAACGTGCGTGCCAATAAAGAAGCCCGTGAATCGGCTGAGCGGTCAGGCGTCGAAATTCGCTATTATAACATCATCTATAACCTCGTGGACGATGTTAAGGCGGCGATGTCAGGCATGCTAGCGCCTACACTGCGCGAGCATATGTTGGGGAATGCCCAGATCCGTGAGATCTTCGGTGTGTCCAAGATCGGTAAGGTAGCAGGTTGTCTTGTCACCGATGGTGTTGTGCAAAAGGGTGCGCACGTACGCCTCATCCGCGACAACGTCGTTATCCATGAAGGCAAGCTCTCGCAGCTCAAGCGCTTCAAGGACGATGCCAAGGAAGTTGTTGCAGGTCAGGAATGCGGCATGTCATTTGAAAACTATCAAGACATGCGCGCCGGCGATGTTATCGAATGCTACACCGTCGAAGAAATTCGCCGCTCGCTTTAATCAGCGTACGATCAACGAGGAGAGGCTCGCCTCTCCTCGTTTCTTTCATTAGAGCATTTTCGCGATTCCCTGAATCGCTCAATATGCTCTAAGTTATTGAGCTGAAACGCCTTCAATCGAAAAAGCGATAACCGCTTTTTCTGAAGACGTGATATTGCAAAGATGGAAAGGCCCCGGTCCAACTCCGGGTGGCAGATTCATGTCCCGAAAAAAATTCGACACAGGCGCTGGCCCGAGCCAGCGTGTTTTGCGCGTCGGTGAGCTTGTTCGCCATGCTCTTGCTGACATCTTTATGCGCGGCGACGTGCATGATGATGTGCTTGAGACGCATGTTATCACGGTTCCTGAAGTGCGTATGTCGCCTGATCTGCGGCTTGCAACGGCTTATATTGTTCCCCTGGGCGGCAAAGATGCAAAGCCCGTGCTTGCAGCGCTGGAGCGTAACCGTAAACTCATTCGCTCCGAGGTCGCACACCGGGTTAATCTACGTTACGCACCCGATGTCCGGTTTCGACTTGACGAAACATTCGACGAAGCAAGCCATATGGATAGTCTGCTTCGCGGTAACCGCTTGCCATTGATCGACCAAGCTGAGCAAGAAGACGGCCTAAATAATGACGATGGCGATCATGACCGGTGAAAACAATCAAACAGAAGCCATCGCTTCTCTTGCATCTGAAGCCAGAGAACCAAGGCCTGCGGGTTCACGTTCCGGGCGCGGGCCTCAACGTCGACAGCAGGGCGACGCACGTGGACGCAAGCGTGATGTCAATGGTTGGCTTATTCTTGATAAGCCTGTCGGGATAACCTCGACGCATGCGGTTGCCGTAGTTAAACGCGTGCTTAATGCTAAAAAAGCAGGCCATGCGGGAACGCTGGACCCACTTGCATCAGGCATTTTGCCGATTGCGCTGGGTGAGGCCACGAAAACCGTTCCTTATGTGATGGATGGACGCAAAGCTTATGCATTCACCGTCAGCTGGGGCACTGAAACCGATACCGACGATACCGAGGGCAAGGTTACGGGCCAAACTGACAAGCGCCCAACCCGTGAAGATGTGGAAGCTTTGCTGTCGCAATTCACAGGCGAGCTGATGCAAGTGCCACCACAGTTTTCGGCCATCAAGGTAGACGGTGAACGTGCCTATGACCTCGCTCGCGAAGGCGAAGTCGTAGAGCTCAAAGCCCGTCCTGTCATTATCGATCGGCTGACCATCATTGAACACACCAGCGAAAGCACAACGCTGGAAGCAGAATGCGGTAAGGGCACTTATGTTCGCGCCATTGCCCGTGATCTTGGGCGGGCACTTGGATGCCTTGGCCATGTGTCTGCTCTGCGGCGCACGCGTGTCGGGCCATTTCGGCTCGATCGTACGATTTCACTAGCGACATTGCAGGAATTGAGTCATAAGCCGGAAGGTGACAATGAAATCACTCCGGCAATTTTGCCAGAAGTACTTCTGCCTGTTGAGACCGCGCTGGACGACATCCCGGCGCTGGCCATTAACAGGGCGGACGCGGTCCGACTCGCGCGAGGTCAGACCGTACTACTACGCGGACGGGACGCGCCGATCATTGAAGGCCCGCTTGCCGTAATTTGCCAGGGACAACTTGTCGCCGTGGCAGATTTGGAAGCGGGAGAGATCGTTGCCCGACGTGTTTTCAACCTCAATAGCGCGCGGTAACGCGCGCACGACATAGAAAGGATACCCCGATGTCGATTTCTCCTGAGCGCAAGCAAGAACTGCTTAAGGAATATGGCCGCGTTCCTAACGATTCCGGTTCACCGGAAGTTCAGATCGCGATCCTGACCGAGCGCATCACCAACCTGACCGGTCACTTCAAGACCCACGCGAAGGATAACCATTCGCGCCGCGGTCTGCTGAAGCTTGTATCAACGCGTCGTTCGCTGCTTGACTACCTCAAAGGTAAGAGCGAAGAGCGTTACCGCACGCTGATCGGCCGTCTCGGTATCCGCCGCTGATCGGTTACCACCGATTTTGCCAGATGACCCGGGGGGCACACCGCATCCCGGGCTTTTGGTGTGCGCGCAACAGATTGCCATTAAGGGCTAATAATAGCGCTGCACATAATCTTCGCGCAACGTTTGTTGGATAGACAACGTTACGTTACGGGAACAGTGTGATGCTAAACATCGCTGTTCACGCACGACTCAGCCCATCAAGATGGGCTGCCTTGATATGCCGAAAAGCAAAAGCTTTTCATTCACTGGTAGCCGACCATGGCAGGATCGCAGGGCGCTTTAATGAAGCGTCGCGCCGTCTTGCTCATGGCGCTCCGAACCTGAGGGCCGAAGGGCCCGGAACCGTGGCCGCCAACACGGCCAAAGCAAGAGAGAAGATAATGTTCGATATTCAACGCGAGGAAATCACCTGGGGCGGCGCAAAGCTTACCCTCGAAACCGGCCGCGTCGCTCGTCAGGCTGACGGCGCTGTGCTGGCAACGCTGGGTGAAACCACCGTGCTTGCAACCGTAGTTGCTGCCAAGGAACCAAAGCCTGGCATCGATTTTCTGCCACTCACCGTCAACTATCAGGAAAAGGCATACGCTGCTGGCCGCATTCCAGGTGGTTACTTCAAGCGTGAAGGCCGCCCAAGCGAGAACGAGACCCTTGTCTCCCGCCTGATCGACCGCCCAATCCGCCCACTGATCATCAATGGTTGGCGCAATGAGACGCAGGTTATCGTCACTGTCTTGACGCACGACCTCGAAAACGATCCGGATATCCTGTCGCTGGTTGCTGCATCCGCTGCGCTCACGCTCTCCGGTGTGCCGTTCATGGGCCCTGTTGGCGCCGCACGCGTTCAGTACATCAACGGCGAGTATAAGCTTAACCCAGCGATTTCCGAGCGTGAAGGCAGCGAGCTTGACCTCGTAATCGCCGGCACCAGCGATGCTGTGCTGATGGTTGAATCGGAAGCTAAAGAGCTCTCTGAAGAGGTAATGCTCGGCGCTGTAACCTTCGGCCACAAGGCATTCCAGCCTGTTATCGAGGCGATTATCCGCCTTGCTGAAAAGGCAGCCAAGGCACCTCGCGATGTGGTTGAGAACGATGTTTCTGCCATTGAGCAAGCTGTTCTGGAGATCGCAGAAGCTGATCTGCGCGCTGCCTATCGCATTGTCGAGAAGCAGGAGCGTTATGCTGCTGTTGATGCCGTCAAGGCCAAGGTTGCTGCTGCCTTGACATCGGGTGAAACACCCCGCTTCGAGGCTGAGAAGGTCAAGGCTGTTTTCAAGGACGTACAGGCCAAGATCGTGCGCTGGAACATCCTTGATGAAGGTGTGCGCATCGATGGTCGCGATGTGAAGACTGTTCGCCCAATCGTGGCACAGGTCGGCTTCCTGCCACGCACGCACGGTTCGGCACTCTTCACGCGTGGCGAAACGCAGGCGCTTGTTGTTGCAACGCTCGGCACCGGTGACGATGAGCAGTTCATTGACTCGCTGGAAGGCACCCGCAAGGAAAACTTCCTGCTGCACTACAACTTCCCACCCTACTCTGTGGGTGAGACGGGCCGTATGGGGTCGCCTGGCCGTCGCGAAATCGGTCACGGCAAGCTCGCATGGCGCGCTGTGCATCCGCTGCTGCCTCCGCACCATGAATTCCCTTACACGCTGCGCGCTGTTTCGGAGATCACGGAATCAAACGGTTCGTCATCCATGGCAACCGTCTGCGGCACCTCGTTGGCACTGATGGACGCTGGCGTTCCACTGCGCCGTCCTGTTGCAGGTATCGCGATGGGCCTGATCCTTGAAGGCGAACGCTTTGCTGTTCTGTCCGATATTCTGGGCGATGAAGATCACCTAGGCGATATGGACTTCAAGGTTGCGGGTACGGAAGCAGGCATCACCGCTCTGCAGATGGACATCAAGATCGCTGGCATCACAGAAGAGATCATGCGCGTTGCGCTTGAGCAGGCGAAGGGTGGGCGTATGCACATCCTCGGCGAGATGGCCAAGGCGCTCACTTCAGCTCGTTCCGAGCTCGGTGAGTATGCACCACGCATCGAAACAATGAAGATCCCGCAGGACAAGATCCGTGAAGTCATCGGTTCGGGCGGAAAGGTCATCCGCGAGATCGTTGAGAAAACTGGCGCGAAGATCGACATCGCTGATGATGGCACGATCAAGATTGCATCTTCCGATACCAAGTCGATCACGGCTGCAATCAACTGGATCCGCTCGATTGCGGCAGAGCCTGAGCTGAACGCTATCTATGAAGGCACTGTCGTCAAGACAGCTGACTTCGGCGCATTCGTGAACTTCTTCGGTGCCCGTGATGGCCTTGTGCACATCTCCCAGCTGTCAACGCAGCGCGTGAGCAAGGTGACCGATGTTGTCAAGGAAGGCCAGAAGGTCAAGGTCAAGCTGCTTGGTTTTGATGACCGCGGCAAGGTGCGCCTGTCGATGAAGGTTGTTGACCAGGAAACCGGTGAAGATCTCGAGGCAAAGCAGAAGGCTGAAGCCGAGGCACAGGCAGACTGATTGCTCATACATGATTACGCCCCTGGTGGTTCGCCACCAGGGGTTTTTTGTGCATGGGTCTTTAGGCCGAGGACCTATTAATTTCTTGAAAACTGTGCAGGGTCTTGAAGGCCTGTTCTATCAATGGCTAATGCTGTGCTACAGCAGGCATGAGCAAAAGCTCCGGGGGCCATTTGGAACCCGCCAGTGGACTGCCGCGTTCTTTCTTCCCGTACGCGACGCCATCAAGATGTTCGCAGGCTGGGATACGCATGGATTTACAAGACACTGCTCTTCTCACCGATTCTCAACGCCGGAGGGAAAGGGCACAAGCCCTTTTACGCCGCCGCCGCCGCTGGCAAATGCTGGGCGCGCTGTTAAGCGCCGGTATTTTTCTTGCAGCACTGGTGACCCTGTGGCATCTCGCGCACGAGATTGATGGAGAGCAATTGCATGAGGGGTTGCGCTCAGCGAGTTCCCGCCAGATAGGTCTTGCCGCGCTGTTCACTGCAATCAGCTATGCATTGCTAACTGGATACGATTTCCTTGCATTGAAGCAACTGGGCGAACGTATCGCTTATCATATCGCCGCCCTCGCCTCATTCACGAGCTATGCGGTTAGCTTTACCTTGGGCTTTCCTATAGTGACATCGGGCACGGTGCGTTACTGGATCTATTCTCCAAAGGGGCTGAAGACCTCCAAGATTGCATCCCTCACGGTAATTGCGGGCATAACCTTCTGGCTTGGCATGGGCGGTGTGCTGGCCTGGAGCCTCATTCGGGAGGCTGATGCGCTTAGCAACATTCTGTACCTGCGCCCGGTTCTTCTGCAGCTCATTGGCGCTGGCGCTATGGCAGCATTGCTGGGTTATTTCTTCTGGGTATCCTTAAAACACCGGGCCGTTATCATACGCGGGTGGCGGCTTGATCTGCCGGGTTTTAAGCTCTCGCTCGGGCAGACTCTGCTAGGTGCGGGCGATGTCTGCGCCAGCGCAGCCGTGCTGTTCGTGCTGCTTCCGGTAGGCCATAATCTGAATTTCGAAACATTTCTGGCGATCTATGTGCTTGCCTGCATGCTGGGCATTGTAAGCCACTCGCCAGGTGGATTGGGCGTTTTTGAGGCCACCATGCTGGTTGCACTCTCCCATCTGCCAACAGAGGGCGTGCTGGGCGCGATGCTGCTGTTTCGGCTGTTTTATTATCTCATTCCATTCGTGCTTGCGCTTGTAATGCTCGCACTGCACGGTGGCTGGTCGCGCTTGAAGAGGAAGCCCGCACAATCTACACGGACTTCCTGAAGGATCTCATGGCAGCAATATCGTTGCGCCTGTGGTTTTGCGCCCTTCGAGCGCTCGGTGAGCATCAGCCGCATCTTTCAGTTCATAGCGGGCATTAACCGCTACGTTGACTATGCCACTCTCAATTGCGCCGAACAGGTTATCCCCCTGCTCCAGCAAGATTTCGCGATGGTTTGTGTAAACGCCGAGCGTTGGGCGCGTCACATAAAGCGATCCCTTCTGGCTTAAAAGCAATATATCAAATGCCTCAATTACACCCGATGCATTGCCGTAACTCACAAAAAGACCAAGCGGCCGCAGTGTATCGAGAGAGGCTGGAAACGTCGCCTTGCCAACCCCGTCATAAACAACATCGACACCCTTACCATCGGTAAACTCGCGCACACGTTCAACGAAGTTCTCGCGCGTATAATCGATGACATGGTCAGCACCATTTGCACGCACCAGTGCCACCTTTTCGGGCGATCCAGCCGTACCGATAACCGTTGCGCCAAGGTGTTTCGCCCATTGCGTTAGCAGCAGGCCAACGCCACCAGCCGCTGCCTGGATAAGGATGGTATGCTCTGGCCCCACCTTAAAGGTGCGATGCAGAAGATACTCTGCAGTCAATCCCTTCAACAGGCTGCCAGCGGCATCCTCAAAGCCGATAGCACCCGGCAACTTCAGAACGTTCTTTGCCGGCACCACTGTGCGCTCCGCATAAGCCCCGAGGTTGCTGGTGTAGACGACGCGATCTCCCGGCGCGAAATCGCCAACGCCCTCACCTACAGCCTCAATCTCACCAGCACCTTCATTGCCAAGCACGAAGGGTGGTGGGGCGGATTTATAGATGCCCTCACGCAGATACGTATCAATGAAATTCACGCCGATAGCACGATTGGCAACCAACACCTCACCCGGTCCCGGCAAGCGCTCAGGCACCGCCTCGAACGATAGAACCTCTGGACCGCCAAAGGCACGCACGACAATCGCATTCATGATACGCTCCTTACAGAACCTAAAGAAATCAACAGGCTATTAAGGTTATGCCCGTAAGTGCCTGTACGCCAATGCCTATTGTATCAATCCAGAAAATTGATGCCAGAACAAAGAGTTATAACGAGAAGCGATGCAGATTTAATGCATTACGCCATCATGTGATAATGGCTTCTGGATCATACTTTGTCTTGTGCTATCCTGAACGCCTGCACGAATTGCCACATGCGCGACATAACCCCAGATGAGCGCTCATGTCGCGGTTGATGTATTTGCACCCCAGGTAGCTTCGGGCTATTCAAGCAACCAAGGGGCGCAAGGGAGCGGAGCATGACAAGCGATTTCGATGTGGTGGTCGCAGGTGCCGGACCAGCAGGGCTTGCTACAGCGCTCGCGCTCGCACAGGAAGGCTTTGCCACCGCTCTCATTGGCGAGGCTAACGCGCCATATGACGGGCGCACCGTCGCACTTCTCGATGGGTCTGTGCAGTTTCTCAAGGCTCTGGGCGTTTGGGAGCGTATGGCCGATGACGCCTCACCCATGCAGATCATGCGTCTTGTCGATGCCACCCGCAGTCTGTTTCGACCACCACCTGTGGAATTTTCCTGCCGCGAGATCAAGCTGGATGCATTCGGCTTTAACATTGAGAACGTCAAACTCGTCGCGCACCTTGCGGCAGAAGCAGCGACGCGCTCAAACCTTACGCTTTTCCCAGTCAAGGTAACGGGCTTTTCAGCCGACGATACAGCCGCCACCGTAACACTCGAAGATGGACGCCGCCTCACCGCTCATTTGGCTATCGGCGCTGAGGGACGCAACTCTCCCTTGCGGCGCGCAGCCGGTATTGGCACGAAAACCTGGGCCTATCCACAGACTGCCGTAACCGCAATCCTTTCGCACGCGCGCGCCCATAACAATGCCTCGACCGAGTTCCACACCCGCTCAGGCCCATTCACATTGGTGCCATTACCCGGGAATTGCTCAAGCCTGGTCTGGGTTAACCGCCCTGAAGAAGCAGAGCGCCTTGCTGCACTGGATGATACAGCCTTCGCTCTGGCCGTTGAGAAGCGCGCGAGCCATCTACTCGGTGCCATGCAAGTTGCAGGTCCACGGGGCAAGGTGCCTTTATCCGGCATGAGCGCCACACCGCTCACGGCCAAACGGCTCGCGCTTGTTGGTGAAGCAGCGCACGTGTTTCCGCCTATCGGTGCACAAGGGCTAAATCTCGGCCTTCGAGATGGTGCAGCACTTCGCGATTCGCTGATCAAAACACGCTCTGCGGGGCAGGATATCGGTTCATCCGTTATGCTTGATGCCTTTGGCAAAGCGCGGGCGGCGGATACTGCATTGCGCACAGGTGCCATTGATTTGCTAAATCGCACGCTACTCGCAGATTTCCTGCCTACCGATTTTCTGCGTGGCGCGGGGCTTTTAACGTTGAGTCTTCTTGGGCCTTTAAGGCGAATGGTGATGCGCGAAGGGCTTACGCCCAGCCTTAATACACCAATGCAAATGCGCCGCGCGCCCTCACATTCAGCGGCAGATGCAATGTAATCTCACCAAATGCTCATATAGGGCTGGAGCAAGGGGCATTGAGATGCTATCTCGCGCCCTTAATCATTATTGGAATCAGGTATGAACCAGCCAGTGCGCATTAAGACCCTGTTCGATGAAACCAACATCGCTGACCGGAACGAAGCGATGGCGCGTGATATCGTCGCCGCCAAGCCACATAACTTGCTCGTTATTGCAGTGCTCAAGGGCAGCTTTATGTTTGCCGCCGATCTGATCCGCGCCCTGCATCGTGCCGGGCTGGAGCCACAGGTCGAGTTCATCCAGTTGTCGAGCTATAAGGCCGGCCTTGTTTCTTCAGGCACAGTCACAATTGTGAAGGACATCGATAGTGATGTCGTGGGACGCGACGTGCTGCTGCTTGATGATATCCTCGAATCAGGTCGCACGCTTGCCTTTGCCAAGGATCTGCTTACCGCACGTGGTGCAAAGCGGGTTATGTCCGCAGTGCTGCTGGAAAAGCCCGAGAAACGCGCTGTCGATATCACACCGGACTTCGTGGGCTTCACCTGCCCTGACCTCTTCGTAGTAGGGTATGGCATGGATGCGGCACATTCGTTCCGGCAGCTGCCTTACATTGGCATTATTGAACAGACTGAAGCATAATCATGGCGCGCATTCTGCTCGTTGATGATGAAGACAGTGTGCGCAGCTTCTTAAAGCGCGGCCTTGAGCTCGACGGACATACCGTCGAGACCGCCTGCGATGGCGAAGATGGCCTCGATCTGCTTATAACGAAAAATGGCGCGTTCGATCTGTTATTGACGGACGTGCGCATGCCCCTGATGGATGGCATTGCCCTTGCGCATGCTGCGCAAGAACATTGGCCAGCGCTGACCATACTGATCATGACAGGCTATTCCGACCAGCATGAACGCGCTCAAAGCCTTGAAAATCTGGCCGGCATTTTATTGAAACCCTTCACACTGGGAGAATTGCGGGCACAGGTTTCGCGGGTGCTGCCATAACATCATATGGCCGAGCGAATGCTCAAATTTAAAATTTCTTTTCTTTAATAAAGTCTCTCAGCTCACCTCACCAGAAACAAGAAATATCTTTTATTTCAACAACATACAGGGATAATGTTATGACTATGACTCCGACATCAGATGCATCTTTTTCTATGGCTCAGGTACCAGAAGCCAATGGGGAAGTGCTCCTCACGGCATTAATGAGTAATACTCTACCCCAAGCATACGGCATAAATACCTGGAACGAGCTTCGCGACATCTTAACGGCACCAGAAGACAGTATTGAGAGAATGCGTGCCAATAATCGTTTCCAAAGTATATTTTCAGAATTTAACTTATCAAAGCGTATCTATAAAACAATTGAACCCTATCCTTTTAATGACAACGTTAAACTGGAAATATACTTTGCATCAATCGCGCCAAATGTCCTGCCAACATACATAGAGCATGAAGCAAACGAGGCAACAAAAACAGAGCTTGTTGAAATGAAAGAGGCTGCAGATTTAACGCTGCTTCGCACCATCAGAAAAGGATGGCCTGGAGCTGAGCGAGATATTTTCAAAACAATTGTAACAAGCCATAACGCTACGACGCAGAACAACAATCAATAATGCTTTCTGCATCTCACCTAATCGGGAGGCGCGTCTTTAAGGTTCGTTTAGGCCTCAATGGCATTGTATGTTGTGCAGTGCGCGATATAGCTTTCTGGCTGCATCGCCAAGCATGAGTCCTGAAGGGTGAGTCGTTTTCAAAGCGCTCACCCAAGAGAACAAGTCGAAGACATTTGGGAGATGGATCACCATTTCCCATCCTGATAGGAAGCGAAGATAGCATTGCGTGAAGCCCTCGCCCGTTCAGACTTCAACGCCACCCGGCGTTCCCCTGCGCAAACGCGCGGGCGCAAGTCCGGCACGTCGACGAAAGGCAGGCAGAGACGTAAGTCTAATGCTCAACCAGCATCGCATCTTATAACCACGCTGGGGGCATTTCTCGCCTCGGCAATCCTTGCCGGCTTAATGTTCGTCGGTCACTATCTGCTCACAATCGTGCAGCGATATCCTGTTGCGGTGGTAGGCAGTCTCGTTGGTGTTGCGCTAAGCACATCCATCATCATCAACGCCACTTCGCGGCAGGAGGGGTTTCACCCTTCGCCCATATTTGCACAGGGACAGGCTCCCAAAGCGGCTGCGCTAAAGACAGCTGCCCAAAAGGCCGCCCCCAAAGCAATCGCAACAACCGCCTCAATTCCTCCGCCGCGTCCCGCAGAAAGCAACGCCCAGGCAATTGCTGCGTCCCCTCCGTCAACCAAGGTGATCGCGCCCGCAGCTCAAATAGCGGCAACATATGATCCAATTGCGAATCTGATTGCAAACGGTGCACCACCGCAACCAGTAAAGGCTGCGCAAGGTAGCATCATGCCTGTGCAGCAGGCGCTGGTGAAGCTGGGCTATGCCATCACCCCCGATGGTCGTGCAGGCCCTGCAACACAGCAAGCGATTGCAGCATTTGAAAAGCTGGAGGATCTCCCGGTCACAGGTGATCCAATGAACACTGCCATGCGCAAGGCATTATCCGTGGCCAGCGGCATGTCGCTTAACTGATCCATACAATGCTTAGACACTTTTTATCCGTCAGCAGCTTCACTTTGTTGTCACGTGTCACGGGCCTCGCGCGTGATTTGATGACGGCCGCATTGCTGGGCGCAGGCCTTATTGCTGATGCATTTTTCGTTGCGCTGCGGCTACCCAATCACTTTCGGGCCATTTTTGGCGAAGGTGCCTTCAACGCCGCTTTCGTCCCGGTGTTTACGCGTCTGCATACCGCAATTGGTGAGAGCGAGGCACGCCGTTTTGCCGATAACGTCTGGACGGTGATGCTGGTTGTGCAGTCGCTGATTCTGGGCCTGGCTTTTGCATTCATGCCACAGGTTGTCGCACTGCTTGCTCCGGGCTTTGCGGCGGATCCCGAAAAATTCACGCTCGCTGTAACGCTCACACGCATTACCTTCCCCTACCTATTTTTCATCACGCTGGTAACATTGATATCGGGCATGTTGAACGGTGTGCGGCGCTTTGCGGCAGCTGCGGGCGCACCAATCCTGCTGAACCTCTCCATCATCGCGGCACTGGGATGCGCCTTTCTGTTTCCCTCTGCCGGGCACGCTGCAGCTTGGGGAGTGATGATTGCCGGCGTGCTGGAACTTGCGCTCGTCTATGGTGACGCCATGCGGGCGGGTATTGCGCCGCGCATCACGCGCCCTAAGCTGGATGCCGATATGCGCGCCTTTCTGAAAGCGTTAGGGCCGGCTGTTATTGGTTCCGCTGGCGTGCAGATTGCGATGTTCGCAGATACCATCATCGCCTCCCTGCTACCAACAGGCGCGGTATCGTCGATTTACTACGCGGATCGCCTTTACCAGCTGCCCATCGGCGTCATTGCTATTGCTGCAGGCACGGTGCTGCTGCCCGAAATGAGCCGCCTGATTGCAGCAAACCGGGTCGATGAAGCGCATAGCGCACAGAACCGCACACTGGCACTCTCACTTGTTTTGGGAGCGCCTTTCATGGTGGCGTTTCTGATTGTGCCTGATCTCATTATGAATACGCTTTTCGGGCACGGCGCCTTCACGCATGCAGATGGCGCAGCAGCTGGTGCAGTGCTTGCAGCCTATGCATTAGGCCTTCCTGCGATTGTAATGATTCCGTCGCTGGTCGCGAGCTTCCGCTCAAGACTGGATACGGCAACGCCTGCGATTGTGTCGCTTATCGGCATTGCCATCAATGTTGTGCTGAAAATCTTGCTGGCAAAGCGTTTCGGCGCGCCGGGCCTTGCCTTCGGAACGGCGGTAGGCGCGTGGGTGAACTGCGGGCTGCTCTATCTGCTCGCCGTGCGCTGGCGTTGGAGCGCGCCAAACCGCATGCTTCTATGCTCACTTATCGCAATCATGGCAGCAAGTGCAGCGCTGGCGCTGACTACCCTGCTGACAGACGCCAATATCGCTTCATGGATAGCCGATCTGCCACGCTTCCGTTCCCTGATTCATTTGGGCATCGTGGCAACGGCAGGTGGTTTTGCTTATGGGGTGATATTGCTCATAGGCCTGAAGCTGCTGCGCGTGCCGCTACCGCTACGCAGGCGCAAACAGCCAGGCTAAAGCGCTACAATTATGGCTGATCGCCAGTATTGACTGGCTCGCCATGCGCAACCCAATCCTTGTAGCTACCCTTGTAATGCGTGTTCAGATCCACACCTGCAGCCTGCGCGGCTGCAATGGCGCGGAGCGTGCGCCCGCCTGAGTTACACGAAAACACAATCTGCTGCTCGCCAGCCGCTGGAAGCGCATGAGCATCGAAAGTAGACAGCGGAAACGAGACAGCGCCGGGAATGTGGCCAGCTGCATATTCATCGGGCTCGCGCACATCGATCAGCAGCATCGAGCCATCGGCAAGCCCCTGCTTCACCTCATCAATACCAAGATCAATAATGCCTTTGGATGTCTGCGCACTCATTTAAATCTCCTGCATTGGCAGCCGGCACTCGGGCTGGTGCAATTCACGCTGCGTAATGTTTAATATGCCAATCTACAAAGTAAATGGACAAATTCGGCAATCTCTTTTATGCCTGTATCTGATCGATTTGCAAAGATGGAGCCTCCCATGAGCAGCGCAGCCAAAGTTGCAGAAAGCGTAGTGGATGCAGTGGGCAATACGCCGCTTATCCGGCTAAGAAAAGCATCAGAACTCACAGGTTGCAATATTCTGGGCAAGGCAGAATTCCTGAATCCGGGACAATCGGTCAAAGACCGGGCTGCGCTCTTCATCATCAGGGATGCCATCGCCCGTGGAGCGCTTTCACCTGGCGGCACTATTGTGGAGGGCACAGCCGGAAACACCGGGATTGGCCTTGCGGTGATTGGCAATGCACTGGGTTTTCGCACGGTCATCGTCATCCCCGAAACGCAATCACAGGAAAAGAAGGATGCTCTGCGTTTATTAGGAGCAGAACTGCTGGAAGTGCCTGCGGTTCCCTATGCCAATCCTAATAATTACGTAAAAGTTTCCGGCCGCACGGCAGATGCCTTGGCGGCCTCTGATCCCAATGGTGCAGTGTGGGCCAACCAGTTTGATAACGTTGCCAACCGGCAAGCGCATATCGAAACCACAGGACCAGAAATCTGGGATCAGCTTGAAGGCAAAGTGGATGGCTTTGTGGCCTCAGTCGGGTCCGGCGGCACACTGGCTGGCATAGGTATTGCTTTGAAGGAGCGCAGCAAAAACGTTAAAATCGCTCTTGCCGATCCTCTGGGAGCAGCTCTCTACAGCTATTACACCACCGGCGAACTTAAATCTGAAGGCTCTTCGATCACGGAAGGCATTGGCCAGGGGCGCATCACCAAAAACCTTGCAGGCGCGCCAATTGATCTCGCTTATCAGATTTCGGATGCTGAAGCTCTGCCTTATATCTTCGATCTGGTTCAGAATGAGGGCCTTATTCTGGGTGGCTCGTCGGCCATTAATATTGCTGGCGCGATCCGGCTGGCGAAAGAGCTTGGCCCCGGACACACCATCGTGACCATTCTGGCAGACTACGGCAACCGTTATCAATCGAAGCTGTTCAATCCGGAGTTTCTGCATTCCAGGGATCTGCCGGTGCCAGAATGGCTGGAGCGCCTGCCTGGTGTTGAGCCAAACCTCGTGTGATTCAAACGATTTCCCCCGCCCGCCCGAATAGGCTATCGATAGTCGATCAACCATCAGATTCGACACCGATCCGTTTCAGTGCAGGCAAGTAATGGCAGAGCCCCTTTTCTTAGGCATCGATGGCGGCGGCACCAGCTGTCGTGCAAGGCTGCGCAATGCAGCTGGTAAGCTTTTAGGCGAAGGGATGGGCGGCGCAGCCAATGCACGGCTTGATCCTGCACTGGTGCGTCAATCCATCCTCGACGCAGCCTCCGCTGCTCGCGCGCAAGCCGGGCTGGATGAGGACGCAATCTGGAAACGCACCTACGCCGGTTGGGGCCTGGCTGGCGCAGGCCAACCTGTGGCGCGAACGCGGCTGCTGGCGCAGGAATTTCCCTTCGCGACAATCTCTCTCGACACCGATGCCTACACAGCCTGGCTTGGCGCAACCGCTGCTGAGCATGCGGATAATCGCGGTGCAATCCTGATTGTCGGCACAGGCGTATGCGGCTTCATGGAACGTGAAGAGCAGCGCATCAGCATCGGTGGTTGGGGCTCTATCGTTTCCGATGATGGCAGTGGCGCTGTAACTGGCCGTGAAATCATCCGGCGGACACTGAAGGTATACGACGGTCTCTTTCCGGCAAGCCCTCTTACAGAGGCTATTCTAGCCGCTATAGGCCCCTCTGTTGAAGCCATTGTGGAATGGGCGGACACGGCCAAGCCCGCAGATTTCGCCCGCTTCGCGCCATTGGCTTACGCGCATGCGGCCCAGGACGATCCCAACGCACGTGATATTGTTGAGCAAGCGGCCCATGCCATTAGTGAGCTGACACTGCGACTCGTAACGCTTGGAGCACCGCGAGTTCATATGCTGGGTGGTTTGGCGCAAACCATTCAGCCGTGGCTATCACCAGCAGCACAATCCTGTTTCGCCCCCCCACACGCAGATGCGCTTGATGGCGCAATAGTAATGGCACAAAGAAACTTTGCCAGCGCAGGGCATGGCAATGGAGATGCAGCATGACCTATGCACTCATCGGCGCGCGCATTTTCAACGATAATACGACCTGGCTTGATGGCTATGCAGTGGTGATTGACGCAGGGCGCATTACGGCTGTCACGCCAGAGGGCGCGCTTGATCCCGCGATTGAACGCCAGTCTACATCAGGATTGCTGGTGCCAGGCTTTATCGATGTGCAGGTCAATGGCGGTGGCGGCGTTTTATTCAACGACAGCCCCAACGTAGAAGGCATCACCGCTATTGGCGCGGCACATCGGGCGTATGGCACAACCGGCTTTTTGCCGACCTTCATCACCGACACCCCTGCCCGCATGCGACAAGCCATAGCCGCCACGCGCGAGGCTGCTGCGCAGCAGGCGCCCGGATTGCTGGGCGTGCATCTCGAAGGCCCCTTCCTGAACCCCGCTCGCAAGGGCATCCACGATCCTGCCCTCATCAGGCCGATGGATGATGATGACATCCGCCAGATCACCGCATTAGCGCACGATCTACCTGAGAACATGCGTGTTCACGTCACACTCGCACCTGAGATGGTAGAAGCCACTGCGATTGACCAACTTATCGCAGCAGGTGTCGTGCTCTCCGCCGGACACACGGCCGCCAGTGCTGAGGCAATAATCGATGCACGCGCCCGCGGTTTGAGCGGTTTTACGCACCTCTTCAACGCCATGCCCCCGCTCACCAGCCGTGATCCCGGCCCTGTTGGTGTAGCTTTTACAGACCCGGAAAGCTTCTGCGGCCTCATCGTCGATCTGCACCATGCATCGCCCATCGCGCTGAAAGCCGCTATCCGCGCTCACGGGCCAGAGCGTATGATGCTGGTCACAGATGCCATGTCGTCCGTTGGTTTCAGTGAGGATACGTTCGCCCTGCTTGGCCGCCAGATCACGCGGGCAGACGGTCGCTTGACAGCTGATGACGGCACACTTGCTGGCTCTGATCTTGATATGGCCTCAGCCGTCCGCAACACTGTGAATTGTCTTGATGTTTCACTGGAAGAAGCGCTACGCATGGCCTCTCTTTATCCGGCTATGTTTTTACGTGTAGAGAATGAACTTGGCCGAATTACCCCGGGATACCAAGCAAACCTCGTGGCTCTGGATGCTGACTTGAACGTTAGTGGAAGCTGGATAAACGGCATAGGAACACCACCTCAATGACTATTCGCCACCCATTGTTTAGCCGGCTTTGTCAAGATACCCCGCTCATCATGGGGATCTTGAATGTAACACCGGATTCGTTTTCAGATGGGGGCATGTTTGGCGCCGTTGAGGCCGCTCATGCGCATGCCATGATCATGCTGGCGGAGGGTGCGGACATCATTGATGTTGGCGGTGAGTCTACCCGCCCGGGCCATGAGGAAGTTTCGGCTGAGGATGAACAGGCACGCGTTCTTCCAGTACTTGCAGCCATTTCTCCCATTGCTCACGCCCAAAACGTGCCGATATCCATTGATACGTATAAGGCCGCAACCGCCGAGGCCGCGCTAAAAGCGGGTGCAACGGTTATCAATGATGTCTGGGGCCTTCAGCGCGAACCGGACATCGCCCATGTGGCTGCAGCCCATGGTGCGCCAGTGATCGTGATGCATAACCGCACCGAAATTGATCCCTCATTGCAGGTGATTGATGAGTTATGCCAATTTTTTGACCGCTCCATCGCCATCGCTCATCAAGCAGGGATTGATGATGGCAGCATCATTCTTGATCCCGGAATAGGATTTGGAAAGACGCCCGCCCAAAGCATGGAGGCCCTGAGCCGGCTTTCAGAACTGCGCGCGAGAGGTTACCCTATCCTGGTTGGCGCTTCACGCAAGTCGTTCATCGGCGCGTTGATCAACCAGCCCCCGCAAGAACGGCTATATGGCACGTTATCAGCGCATATGTTTGCCGTAGCACAAGGAGCGGATATTTTACGCGTCCATGATGTGCGCCCCCATGTAGAGGCAAAGCGCGTATGGAAGGCACTTGTTGCAGCTGGTGAGTGATGACAGACCATGATTAACCGCATGACCTTGCACCATCACTTTCAGCTTATATATTTTGTATAGTATAGGGACTTGATATAAAAATCATTGCCTGAACTGATTCCAGACTGAAATCTTATCGCAGCACGCCCAAGAATAAGAGATATATCTACATGCTAACAAAAAAGGGGAAATACGGCCTCAAGGCTGCCATTCACCTTGCGCATCTTCAGCCCGGCACTTCAGCGCTTGTGGCAGATATTGCCGAAAGCAACAATATTCCCAAAAAATTCCTTGATGCAATTCTTGGCGAGCTGCGCAATGCTGGCTTTCTGCACAGCAAGAAGGGCAAGGGCGGCGGCTATATGTTGGCACGTCCACCTGAGACAATCATCGTTGGCGATGTTGTGCGCGTGCTGGATGGCCCACTTGCGCCCCTGCCCTGCGCCAGCAAAACAGCCTATCGCCCCTGCGACGACTGCCAGGATGAGCAACTATGCGCTGTGCGCCTGATGATGATGGAAGTGCGTGAAGCCATCGCGCGCGTGCTTGATAAACGCACGCTCGCCGAAATGCGCGACATGCCAAAAGACGAAATGGCATCCTTCGTTTATCACATTTAACCGCCAGGAAGCTGCAGTTAGAGCCGTCGCAACGCCACTTCTTCAATGCGATGGCTGTCGCCCTTGCGCAATATGAGATTGGCGCGCTGGCGAGTCGGCAAGATGTTATCGCGCAGGTTAATCAGGTTCGTGCCACCCCAAAGCTCCTCGGCTTTCTGCAGCGCCTCTTCCTCAGGCACTTCAGCATAGCGGCGGAAATAGGATTGCGGGTCGCGGAATGCGGTTTCACGTAAGCTCATGAAACGGCTGACATACCATTCATGCAACTGGCTTTCGTCTGCATCCACATAGATTGAAAAGTCGAAAAAGTCAGAGACGAATGGCACTGCCCTGCCATCTTTGGGGGGGCGAGCGGTCTGGAGCACATTCAACCCCTCAACGATGAGAATATCGGGCCGATCAACCACGATTTCCTCACCCTGCACCACGTCATATGTCATATGCGAATAAACTGGCGCGCGCACATTGCGTGCACCAGCCTTGATCGCCGACAGGAACCGCAGCAATGCTGGCGTATCGTAGCTTTCAGGAAAACCCTTCCGGCTCAAAATACCAAGACGGTTCAACTCCGCATTGGGAAACAGAAAGCCATCGGTGGTAATCAGCTGCACTTTGGGCGTATTTGGCCAACGGGCCAACAGCGCCTCAAGCACGCGCGCGGTGGTGGACTTCCCCGCCGCCACAGACCCCGCAACACCGATAATATACGGCACCTTGCCATCTTCCACCGCCAGGAAGCGTTCCGTTGCACGGAAAAGCCCCTGCATTGATGCAACGTAAAGCGACAGCAAACGCGAAAGCGGCAGATAAATCTCGGCAACTTCGGAAAGCGACAGCTGATCATTCAGCGATTGCAGACGTACCAGCTCTTCCACCGTTAACGTCATGGGCGTGTCTGCGCGCAGGCTCGCCCACTCAGCGCGACTGAAAACGCGATAAGGCGACAACTCACCATTCAATGGCACGATACCCGTGTCAGACTCAGCGCCGCGGCTTTCAGGTGTGCCGATGTTGCGCGCATTCATACAGTTCGCTCCCAAACGCCGGGATATTTCACGATCCCCGCGCAGCCTTTTCATCAAGGCCCGATTGTGCTGTCCGCCGTTTAAGCTCGTTCAGCACATCCTGCAATGCAATATTTCGCGCCCGCAGCACAACAAGGAGATGATACAGCACATCTGCGCTCTCGCTCACAAGGCCGTCGTGGTCTCCCTCGACCGCAGCGATGACTGCCTCAACCGCTTCCTCACCAAGCTTTTTGGCAGATCGAGAGATGCCGCCAGCAAGAAGCTTAGCCGTATATGAAACATCCGGACTTTCCGCACCACGACGCGCTACGATGGCTTCAAGATCGCTGAGGGAAAATGCATTTTCAGGCTGAATGGCCATATTTTCTTCCTCAGATACCAACGAGATAATCACGGCGCACCGCAACACCGGCCGCAGCCAAGGCGTCCTTCGCCTGCGCTACCGTGAATTCACCAAAGTGGAAGATCGAGGCCGCCAACACCGCCGTTGCATGGCCCTCTTTAATGCCTGCAACAAGATGCTCCAGCGTGCCAACCCCGCCAGAGGCAATTACAGGCACCGGCACCGCATCAGCAATGGCGCGAGTGAGAGCGAGATCGTAGCCGGACTTGGTGCCATCGCGGTCCATCGAGGTAACGAGCAGTTCACCGGCACCAAGTTCCACCACTTCCTCCGCAAAGGCGATAGCATCAATGCCAGTTGTCTTGCGTCCGCCGTGGGTGAAAATTTCCCAGGCCGGGGCCTCATCAGGCGCTGAAACACGCTTGGCATCAATCGCAACAACGACACACTGGCTGCCAAACTTTTCCGCTGCCTCACGCACAAAACGCCGATTATTCACGGCTGCTGTATTGATCGACACCTTATCAGCACCCGCCAACAATAGCGCGCGAATGTCCTCAACCTTGCGCACACCACCACCCACAGTGAGCGGAATGAAGCAGGCCTCAGCTGTACGACGCACAACATCAAGCAGTGTGCCGCGGTCTTCGTGGCTGGCGGTAATATCGAGGAAACACAGCTCATCCGCCCCCGCCGCGTCATACGCCTTGGCAGCCTCAACAGGGTCGCCCGCATCGCGCAGCTGGGTGAATTGCACCCCCTTGACCACGCGGCCATCCTTCACATCAAGGCAGGGGATGATACGGTTTTTCAGCATCAGCTTGCCCTTTTCAGCAACGCAATCGCCTCAGCCGGATCCAGCCGGCCATCGTAAAGCGCACGGCCCGTAATGGCCCCTTCCAGAATCGCGCAATCGGGTTCAAGAAGCCGCTCAACATCCTTGATCGAACCCAGTCCACCGGAAGCAATCACCGGAATACTGACTGCCTTGGCCAGCGCCAGAGTGCCTTCGATATTGAGGCCCTGCACCAATCCATCGCGCGCGATATCGGTATAGATGATGGCAGCCACGCCTGCATCTTCAAAGCGCTTGCCAAGCTCCTGCGTGGTGAGTTCCGATGTCTCGGCCCAGCCTTCAACGGCAACCTTGCTATCCCACGCATCGATACCAACTGCCACCTTGCCCGGAAATTTTCGCGCCGCTTCACGCACAAAATCGGGATCACGCACAGCTGCCGTGCCAATGATGACGCGCGATATGCCCTTTTCAAGCCATCCCTCAACCGTTGCCAGATTGCGTATACCGCCACCTAGCTGCACCGGAATGGTAAGACGCGAGAGGATATTATCGACTGCTGTGCCATTGATGGGTTTGCCGGCAAAGGCACCATCCAGATCCACAACATGCAGATAGGAAAATCCTTGTTCAACAAAGGTTTCAGCCTGATCAGCAGGATCATCATTGAACACGGTTGCACGGTTCATATCGCCCTGGACAAGACGCACGCAACGACCATCCTTCAGATCGATAGCAGGAAACAGAATCACGGGCGCCACCTCAGGAAATTGGCAATCAACGCCAGACCTAAAGCCTGGCTCTTTTCAGGATGAAACTGCACACCCGCGATATTATCGCGCGCGACCATTGCCGTTAGTGCACCGGCATAATCGGTCGTGGCGATGAGATCGCTCTTGTGCGTGGGATGCAGCGCATAGGAATGCACGAAATACGCATGCAAACCGTCAGTCCCAGTCGGGATGCCAGCCAGCAGCGCATGCGGGTTAACAACATCCAGCGTGTTCCATCCCATATGAGGAATCTTGAAGCCCGCATCAGCGGGTTCAACCAGCGTCACATCACCTGAAATCCAGTTGAGGCCTTGGGTAGTGACATACTCAAGACCGCGCGTTGCCAGTAGTTGCATACCCACGCAAATACCCAGAAACGGCTTGCCGTGGCCGATGACAACCTCTGTCAAAGCCTCAACCATGCCAGCGGCGGCATCAAGACCCTTGCGGCAATCGGCAAAAGCGCCAACGCCCGGCAGCACGATACGATCAGCCGCACGCACAATCGCTGGATCACCCGAGACAATGATTGCACCATCAAGTCCGGCTTCCCGCGCGGCGCGCTCAAAAGCCTTGTGAACTGAATGCAGATTGCCCGATCCGTAATCGACGATAACCGTACTCAACGCGGTTCCTCCGCTGGGGGGAAAAGTCCGATAACATCCGTGTCGTGCGCGCCTGTTCGGAAAGCGGTGTGAGGCGCAGACACCGTTGTGGGTGCAACCGGTTTGGCTTCTTCAGCTGGTAGCATGTGACCTGCAGAGGTTTTATCTGCCTTATCGGTATCGAGCCAGATGGAAAACGCCCTGCGCTCTGCTTCAAGCATGTTGGCCGCAACAACGACGCCGCGCATAGCAAGACCGCGACGCTCTAGCGTTAAACGGCGTAGATCGTTTGCCTCATTAGCAAACCATAGCGCAAACAAGAAGCCTGCGACACCAACAATCGCTTCAGAAAACCCCGCCCATTCCAGACTGAATGTCAGCACCAGGCTCACGAATAAAACGCCAAGCGACACAAGCCAAAGCCTGTTCCAGAGGCACCAGAGCAGCTGGAAAATCAGCGCCCCCCAAGAAAACCCATCCCGCACCAGCACCGCGCCTTCAAGCGCTTTCTGATCACCAGGAACAGCATCCTGAGGCATATGAAACGTGTAAACAGCCATACCGCTCTTCCCCGCCTAAAGAAAAATGCATTCTACCTGAAACGTCATCTGACTCTAGGCATATGAATCAAACCACAAATCGAAATCCATTTTCTAATAAAAACCGTACAGAAAAAGGACCGCAGAATGCGTTGAGCTTCACGTCAGGGGGAGCCGAAAATGGTAGTTATCGAGAACCGGAGCGGAGTGGACTTAATGTCCATGAGCACCGGAAGCGCAGAAAACTGCCATTTGCAGGCCACCATGGCGTGAAGCTCAACGCATTCTCAGAGAGAGCCCTTGGTTGAGGGGATACGCTCGCCTTCGCGTGGATCGACGCTCACGGCCTTGCGCAGCGCCCGCGCCAGGCCCTTGAAGCTGCTTTCCGCGATGTGATGTGCATTGTCACCGTAGAGCGTTTCGACATGCAGCGTCAGTCCCGCATTGAAGGTGAATGCCTGAAACCATTCGCGCACGAGGTCGGTATCGAAATGACCGATTTTCTCGCGCGCAAATTCAGTGCGGAACACCAAAAACGGCCTGCCGGAAATATCGACTGCAACACGCGTGAGCGTTTCATCCATGGGCAAGTGCACGTCAGCATAGCGGGTAATACCACGCTTGTCGCCAAGCGCCTTGCGGAATGCCTCGCCCAGTGCAATGCCCGTGTCTTCAACGGTGTGATGCTGGTCAATGTGCAGATCGCCCACCACCTTTACCTTGAGATCAAACAAGGCATGGCGCGCGAACAGGTCGAGCATGTGGTCAAAAAAACCAACGCCCGTTTCGATTTCCGCCTGCCCTGTACCATCGAGGTCAAGACTGATGGAGACATCAGTTTCCTTCGTGCGCCGTTCCACCGTTGCATTACGCATGGCGAGCATACTCCTGTCGTTTCAGAGCTTGTAGCAAGAGAAAGCGTCCCACGCCAGTGCATCGCCCCATCTCGATGCCATTTTGCATCTCGGGAGCATTTCGTATTTGCTTTGCAGCAAATCACGCTTACATGATCAGCGATTAGAAAGGCATAAGTTCATGAATGATAATCGTGACGGGCAGTTTCATGCCACAACAATCCTTATGGTCCGCAAGGGCGGGCGCGTCGTTATGGGAGGCGATGGGCAGGTTAGCCTTGGCCAGACCGTTCTCAAGGGCAATGCCCGCAAGGTGCGCCGTCTGGGTAAGGGCAACGTCATCTGCGGATTTGCAGGCGCAACAGCTGATGCGTTCACGCTGTTGGAGCGGCTTGAAGTCAAGATGGAGCAATATCCCGGCCAGCTGATGCGCGCCTGCGTAGAGCTTGCCAAGGACTGGCGTACCGACCGTTACCTGCGCAAGCTGGAAGCCATGCTTATGGTGGCTGACCGCGAGGTCGGGCTGCTGGTTTCAGGCACCGGCGATGTGCTTGAGCCGGAGCTGCGCGATGGCGCTGCAATCATGGCAATCGGCTCTGGCGGCAATTACGCTCTGTCAGCCGCGCGCGCACTGGCTGATTCGGCGCTTGATGCTGAAGAAATCGTGCGTCGATCCATGACGATTGCAGCCGAAATCTGTGTGTATACGAACAGCAGCCTTGTGATTGAGGCGTTGAACGAGGCAGACCCTTCATGAATGCATTTTCCCCCCGCGAAATCGTTTCAGAACTAGACCGCCACATCGTTGGCCAGCGTGATGCCAAGCGTGCAGTGGCTATTGCCCTGCGCAACCGCTGGCGGCGTCAGCAGCTTACGGGCCATCTGCGCGACGAGGTGCTGCCGAAAAATATTCTCATGATTGGCCCGACAGGTTGCGGAAAAACGGAAATATCCCGTCGTCTGGCCAAGCTGGCTGGTGCGCCATTTCTCAAGATAGAAGCTACAAAGTTCACTGAAGTGGGCTATGTCGGGCGCGATGTTGAACAGATCGTGCGTGATCTCGTCGAAGTGGCCATAGGGCTTGTCCGCGAAGCCAAGCGCAAGGATGTGCAGGCCAAGGCCCAGATGGCCGCTGAAGAGCGCGTGCTCAACGCCCTCGTCGGCGACAGCGCAAGCCAGACTACGCGCGATGCCTTCCGTCGCAAGCTGCACACCGGCGAGCTTGATGACAAGGAAATCGAGATTGATCTGCAATCGCAACAAAGCAGCATGCCGATGTTTGAGCTGCCCGGCATGCCTGGCGCATCGGTCGGGGCGATCTCAATTGGCGACATTTTCGGCAAGCTCGGCGGTGGACGCCCTCGCACCCGCCGCCTGACTGTGCGTGATGCCTACGAACCACTCGTTGCGGAAGAAAGCGACAAGCTGCTCGATCAGGACACGCTCGTGCAGGAAGCTATCCGCGAAACGGAGGAAAACGGCATCGTCTTCCTCGACGAGATCGACAAGATCTGTGCCCGCGAAGGCCGCTCAGGAGGTGACGTCTCGCGCGAAGGTGTGCAGCGCGATCTGCTACCCTTGATCGAGGGCACAACCGTCTCCACCAAGCATGGCCCGGTAAAGACCGATCACATACTGTTCATTGCGTCCGGCGCGTTTCATGTGGCCAAGCCATCTGATCTGTTGCCGGAACTGCAAGGCCGCCTGCCAATCCGCGTGGAGCTTTCGCCGCTCAATGAAGACGATTTCCGCCGCATCCTCACGGAGACGGAAGCGAGCCTGATCAAGCAGTCAGTCGCCATGCTGGAGACCGAAGGCGTCACGCTCGTGTTCACCGATGATGCCATCAACGCCATTGCGCGTGTGGCCGTGGAGGTCAACTCTTCCGTTGAGAACATCGGTGCGCGGCGTCTGCAAACCGTGATTGAACGCGTGCTGGACGATATCTCGTTCACCGCCCCCGACCGTTCAGGCGAGACGGTGACCATCGACGGCGATTTCGTTCGTAATGGCGTTGGCGATCTGGCGAAAAATACCGACCTAAGCCGGTTTATTCTGTAACGCCATTCCCTAAGGGCGCGCGGGCGAGCACCTTGAAACGATTCGCCCCCGCTTCCTGCTTGAAAAGCGTCAGTGCATCAATTGGCACACCGGGATTGCCAACATGCTCGCTGTAGAGCGCTTTCAGGCCAGAAAGGGCTGCTTCTACCCGCTCTTCCGGCACCCGATCTGTCAGCGTCATGTGGAAGCGGAAATCCTCTAGCACATACGGATATCCATACGCATTAAGGCACGCGCGCTGCCGATCGGTAAGTGTGTCAGGTCGTCGACGGTTGAATTCCTTATCCGTCAATGGCGCACGACACGGCTCCAGTGCGAGCATCGTGCCTCTCTCCAGCGCGACCAATGCGGGAGTAGTTTCTGGTTCCAGCAGAGCTATAAAAGCCCCCTCACCAGAGCGTGCATCCAAAGCGCTGACTTGCAGCGATGGCAAGTCGAACACCGATTGCGAAGCAGCAAAATCCGTGAGCATCGCAATAAGGGTCGCTTCAGACTTGCCTTCCGACAAACGGAACGGCGCCTTGATCGTCGCATGAAAGCCATAGGCGCGCGGCTCTGCGGTCAATGCGCGCCAGCTTGCCAGATCAAATCCCGGTGGCACCAGCTGTGGCACCTCTGTGCCGCTGAAGCCATCATAACCCAACACAGCCGAACCAAAACGCCATAAGGCGCCGTCAGACGCTGGAGAATAGTAAACTGCATATCGGGGAACTGAAAATGTGCCCATTCCAACCCTCATTCATCACGACAGCCGAGTGCACCACAGATAACCATTAGCACGATCAATGGATAGTCTATGACATCCTTGCGTCAATGGGGTAATCCGGTTATAGCATTTTCACGCGAAGCGGTTTCGCAACGCTTATATAAGATGCGACATTTCAAAGCGTTAGGCAAATGATCTGATCTCAACAGATTGATTTTTATGCCTATCTGCAAATGCTGTTAAGTGTACTGGAAGGATCAACCTTGGCCGAATCCGCTTCCGCACCATTGGGTGCAAAGAGCCTGATCACCGTTGTGAGCGCCATCGTTCTCGTAGGGATGGAGTTTCTCGCACTGGCTATTGCGGCCGGGTGGGCTGTGGCAGGGCTGCTCGAACTAGGCGATATATTCGAATACATCTTCATGGGTGCATTCAGTTTGCTCGCACTGTGGGGCACCGCACACTTTTCACGCCGTGCATGGAAGCTCGAAGGCGAACATCGCCATTGATGGATGGATCTTCGCGTCCTAATGATCTGCAAATGGCAGTGCTTTGAGCCCTCGATTCAGGGACAAAAGTTCACCAAGCTCCAGCTTGCAACACGCCATTCTTTTGACTCATCTTGACGCGAAGCTCAGCGCATCTGCTGGAAATATTTTCTTGATGCGCTCTGAAACTGTTCTCAATTTTCAGCGTTATGGTTTATCCGCTAGAGCAAGATGCATTAAACCTGAATTGTTATTTTGCCCTATCTCTTTGTTTATGCATCAAATTTATCCAAAGGCGGTATCCACTTTTTGGTTTGATGCAACAGAGACATAGTTTGCGCAACAGGAAGTGACCCCTCCTCATGCCCATGACCCGTCGCGCTTTTTTAGCCTCCTCACTCGCCACTGCATCTTTATCGGCAACGGGTTTTGCCACACCCGCACTGGCACAATCCGGCTTGCGACTTGGCAAGGCAGAAGCATTCTCTTTTGATGATCTGATATCGCATGCCAAAACGCTATCAGAGCAGCCATATGTCTCTCCGCCCGCCCGGGATGGTGTGATCCTTGATGCGCTCAACTACGAAGCACACGGAAAAATCCGCTTCGATACAGATAATGCTGTCTTTGCCGACGAGGGGCGTTTTCCGCTCACCTTCTTCCACCTCGGCCAGTTTTTTCGCACACCGGTGCATATGTTCGTGGTTGCAGACGGCAAAGCCCGCGAAGTGCTCTACGATCCCGCGCTGTTTGACATGCCAGCCGATAGCCCAGCCCGCAATCTGCCGACAGATGCAGGCTTTGCCGGTTTCCGCTTTCAGGAGAGCCGGTTTGGCGATCAGAGCAAGCTGGACTGGCGCAAAAATGACTGGGTTGCGTTTCTGGGCGCCTCGTATTTCCGCGCGATTGGCGAATCATTCCAATATGGCCTGTCTGCCCGCGGCATCGCACTGGATGTTGCCGTGCCTGATCGGCCGGAAGAGTTCCCCGCGTTCACGCAGTTCTACTTTGATACGCCAGAGCCTGATGCGCCATCAGTCACCGTTTATGCCCTTCTCGAAGGCCCAAGCATCACAGGTGCTTTCAGCTTCGAGATGACGCGCGATGGCGGCGTCGATATGACCATCGACAAAGCGCTATTCCTGCGCCGCGACGTAGCGCGATTTGGTGTTGCGCCGCTCACCTCAATGTACTGGTACTCCGAGACCGCCAAACGCACAGCAGTGGACTGGCGGCCGGAAGTGCACGATTCCGATGGCCTCGGTCTATGGACTGGTGCGGGAGAGCGCGTCTGGCGGCCTCTCAACAACCCGCCAGTGACAACCGCCTCTGCCTTTACTGACGACAACCCGCGCGGTTTTGGATTGCTCCAGCGGGATCGTCAGTTTGATCATTATCAGGATGGCGTTCATTACGAACGCCGCCCCAGCGCGTGGGTGGAGCCATTGGCAGCATGGGGCAAGGGCACCGTGCAGCTGATTGAAATCCCCACCGATGATGAAATCCACGATAATGTTGTTGCATTCTGGGTGCCGGAAGCCCCGGCGCGGGCAGGCAATGCGTATCGTTTCCGCTATCGGCTGCACTGGCGCGACCATGAGCCAGAACCAACTGCGCTTGCACTTGTGGTAGCCACGCGTCTTGGCAATGGCGGCCAGCCTGGCCAGCCACGCCCGCAAGGGGTACGCAAGTTCATGGTGGAGTTTATGGGCGGTGATCTGAAAGATCTGCCCTTTGGCGTAAAACCGGAGGCGGTGCTCTGGGCATCCCGCGGCACGTTCTCGTATGTCTTTACTGAGGCTGTGCCCAACGATGTGCCTGGCCATTGGCGAGCACAGTTCGATTTAACCGCCGATGGCACTGAACCAGTGGAAATGCGGCTCTTTCTGCGTGCAGAAGGCAAGACATTGTCAGAAACATGGGCCTTCCAATATCGGCCTTTCTAGGATGCCTTTTATTTTCGCCTTAACAAACGATATAAGCTACACAATCAAATTTCACGGAACGCGCCTTTGAGCGCTTGCGGAGCTTCACATGAGCGATAAGATCCCCGTCACCGTTCTCACCGGCTATCTCGGCGCGGGCAAAACCACGCTGCTGAACCGCATACTGAGCGAGCAGCACGGGCGTAAATATGCCGTGATCGTCAATGAGTTTGGCGAAATCGGTATCGATAACGATCTGATCGTCGGCGCGGACGAAGAAGTGTTCGAGATGAACAACGGCTGCATCTGCTGCACCGTTCGTGGCGATCTCATTCGCATCATCGAAGGCCTTGTGAAGCGTAAAGGCAAGTTCGATGCGATCATTGTAGAAACCACTGGCTTGGCCGACCCTGCACCCGTGGCGCAGACCTTCTTCGTTGATAAGGACGTGGCAGAGCGTACCAAGCTTGATGCCGTGGTGACAGTGGCGGATGCCAAATGGCTCTCGGATCGCCTCAAGGATGCGCCGGAAGCGAAAAACCAGATCGCCTTTGCTGATGTCATCGTGCTCAACAAAACCGATCTCGTCACAGCAGATGAGCTTGAAGAGGTCGTTGGCCGCATCCGCGCAATCAACCCCTACGCCCGCCTGCACAAAACCCAGCGCGCCGCCGTGCCGCTTGAGGAAGTGCTGGAACGCAACGCGTTTGATCTCGACCGTATCCTGACGCTGGAGCCAGCCTTCCTTGAAGAGGAAGATCACCATCATCACCACCATGAACACGGCGAAAACTGCGGTTGCGGACATGATCACCACCACCACGATCATGACCATCATGCGCACGATCACGACCATAAGCATGGTGGCCTGAAGCATTATCATGATGAAGATATGCAGTCAGTGGCGATCACCATCCCCGGCGATGTCATTCCGGAGAAGTTCCTGCCGTGGATCAATGATCTGGTGCAGCGCGATGGCGCCAGCATTCTGCGGTCAAAGGGCATTTTGTCATTCCGCAATGAACCACGTCGTTTCGTATTCCAGGGCGTGCACATGATCATTGAAGGCGATCTGCAGCGCGATTGGAAGCCGGATGAAAAGCGTGATTCGCGCATCGTCTTCATCGGTCGTGAGCTAAATGAAAAAGCCATCCGCGAGGGTTTCCTCGCCTGCGCGGCGTAAACCGATGAACACTGCTGTTTCGTTAATTGAGCGCGTGCAGGCGTTTGAAGTCGGCGCGCATGTGACGGGCCTTGGCTGGCTTGGTGATACGGCTGCTTTCGCTCTGGGTGATGGTGGGGTTTGGCTGGATAAGGCCGGCACCCGTCAACGCGTTGAAGCGCATCCAGATGCTGGCGCGCTGGTTGCTGCCATCAGCGGCAAACGCCTGCTGACAGGCGGTGATGATGGCCGTATCGTCGCCACGTCTGCGGACGGTACGGTGGAGACATTAGCCGACGAAAAAGGCCGCTGGATCACGGCACTGGCCGCGCGCGCTGATGGCGCGTTTGCCTGGAGCATCGGCAAACAGGTAAAAGCGCGCGACGCCAAGGGCCGCGAAACCATGGTCGAGGTGCCCACAACTGCGCAAGGGCTTGCGTTCGCGCCCAAGGGATACCGCCTGGCTATCGCGCATTACAACGGTGTCAGCCTGTGGTATCCGGCCGTTGTGACCGGCCCGGAAGTTCTGTCATGGAAGGGGTCACACCTCGACGTCACCGTTTCCCCCGACAATCAGTTCGTCGTCACCTCAATGCAGGAAAACACGCTGCATGGCTGGCGACTATCCGATGGTCGCGATATGCGGATGGCGGGTTATCCCACAAAGTGTCGCTCATTCAGCTGGTCTCATGATGGCGATTGGCTTGCCACTTCCGGTGCGGATGCCGCTATCATCTGGCCTTTTGCCAAGGGCGGCCCCATGGGCAAAGCACCCCGCGAATGTGGTGTGCGTTCAGCAACGGTCACGCAGGTAGCTTTTCATCCTTCATCGCTGGTGCTCGCAACCGGATATGCGGATGGCGCTGTCATGCTGATCCGCCTCACGGACGCAGCGGAACTGATGGTGCGTGTAGCGGGCTCGGCCCCGGTTACCGCCCTCACCTGGGATGCCAAGGGCGCAAGACTAGCCTTTGGCACTGAAGATGGCGTAGCAGGTATCCTCACGCTGCCATAAGACCCCGACTGCGCCGGTGCCTTGAACCATCAGGGCACCGGTGTTTCGGGCACTGGCGTCAGTGGTCCCCTGCCAGCGAACCATGCGGTCAGATTATCGACCATCAGCTGCCCCATAGCATCACGGGTAAAAACGGAAGCTGATCCGACATGCGGCAGCAACACCGTATTTTCCACATCGATCAATGCCTGCGGAACGCGGGGCTCGTCCTCAAATACATCAAGCCCTGCTGACAGAATAATGCCCTTCTGCAGCGCTGTAGCCAGCGCAGCCTCATCCACAATGCTGCCGCGGCCGATATTGATCAAAATCCCGTCAGGCCCCAAAGCCGACAGCACATGCGCATCAATAGCATGATGCGTATTCGCACCGCCGGGCGTTGCCACGATCAGCACATCTGCTGTCTCAGCCAATGCGGGCAGGGTTTCGATATATTGATACGGTACATCATCGCGCTTGTTACGATTGTGATAGATAATACGCACGCCAAAGGCAGCAAGCCGTTGGGCAATCGCGAGACCAATGCGCCCCAACCCAAAAATCCCGATTGTGCGTCCACGTAATGTGGCCGTGAAAGGAAAGCGCTTTTCCAGCCAATGACCGGCACGCAGGAAGCGATCGGCCTGCGGTATCTGCCGCACGGTAGCCAGCAATAACCCTACTGTCAGATCCGCGACTTCATCAGTTAGCACATCAGGCGTGTTGGTGACGATAATTCCGCGTCGCGCTGCCTCGGTGACATCGATGTTGTCATATCCCACGCCAAAGCCAGCGATAATTTCAAGATTCGGCAATGCCGCTATCAAAGCAGCATCCACCGGCAAACCGTTTGTCGCCGCTATGGCGCGGATGCGGGTGCTGTGCTCACGCAGCCATGCGGCCTGATCAGCAATATCCAGCAAGCGATGCACCTTGAAGTCACGATCAAGCGCCGCCTCTGCTGAGGCAATCACGTTGCCGGTCAGCACGATTTCGATATCAGCCACCATTTATCCTATTCAGCAATGTCATCGGTATCTTCAGCATCGCCCTCCTCGTCCCCCTCGTCAATGGCATGCGTGCCTGCCAGATTGCGCGCAGCTTTACGCAATAGCTTGCGCATCCGCTTTCGCTCTTTGCTATCAAAGCCTTCGAGTAATTCTTCCTCGACCTCACCCCACAACTTATCGATCGCAGCGACACGACCAGCGCCTTCTTCCGTAAGGCGCACAGCAACTATGCGTGCATCGCCTGGTCCCGCCACTCTCTCAACCAAGCCTTGCGCTGTCAGTCGCGCGATGGTCTTTGAAGCTGTTGGAGGCTTTACCCGCAACATGTATGAGAGTTCGCCCATCGTCATGGAATCGGCAGTTGCTAGCGCTTGCAGCACCTGCTCCTGCCCTGGGAACAACCCCAATGCCGTGAGATGCTCTCCAACACGCGTCCGATGCAGACGCGCAGCATGTACAAGTGCCCATCCGACGGACTTCGCAACGGGATGCTTCATTGTTATCTACCTTTTATGCTCAGACCGCTTAAAGGATGCACCGGAAGATGTTGCAATACATGTTAGGATAGGGCCAATAAGCAGCTGTCATTTATTGTTATCATATAAGTGCAGTGCAACCTTCTGATGACACAACAATGACAATCAACGCCATGCCAAGTGCGATTGGTGGATAATGCAGGATACACCCCATGATTCCCTCCCATCGTTGGACAGACCTGACAACGACCGACCTCACCGCAGAAGCCATGCACGATATGCTGGCAATTTTGCCTGTCGCAGCGGTTGAACAACATGGCCCCCACCTGCCGCTAGGCACTGATCTGTTTATCATGGAAGGCTACCTCGACCGGGTTAGCGCCCTGCTACCGGCAGATTTTCCTGCACTATTCCTCCCCATTCAAGCAGTGGGCCTATCCGATGAGCATATTGCCTTCGCAGGCACCCTCACCCTCAAGCCCGAAACGGCTATCCGTGTTTGGACCGACATCGGCGAAAGCCTGCATCGGGCGGGGTGTAGAAAACTCGTAATCGTAAGCTCGCATGGCGGTAACTCGCCAATCATCGATATCGTTGCACGTGATTTGCGCGTGCGCTTTGGCATGGTGACAGTCACCGTCTCATGGCAGCGATTTGGCTATCCTGATGGACTCTTTAGCCAAGACGAAATCCAGCACGGCATCCATGGCGGTGATATCGAAACATCGCTGATGCTATCCTTCCGACCTGACCTTGTGCGCATGCAACAGGCCCGCAATTTCCCCTCGCGGGGCATCCAGATGTCTAAAGACTATCAATACCTGAGCATAAGCCGTCCTGCAGGGCTCGGCTGGATGAGCCAGGATCTGAACGAAACCGGTGCCATTGGCGATGCGGGGCTTGCCTCATCAGAAAAAGGGGAACATGCAGCGACCCATGGCGTACAAGCGTTCATCACCTTGCTGGAAGAGGTGCGGGCTTTTGAACTGCAAGCCAGACAATAGAAAAATTCATTTTCTAGCAGTTGATGCAATCACATAACAAAAAAGCGAACCGGAAGCCGGTTCGCTTTTAAAAACTTTCAGCAATAAGCTGCCACAGCATCCTTTCGAAAGATCAGATGCTGCTTTATCTGCCTAGATCACTCAGCAGCGCCGCTTGCACGACGCGCAAGCATTGCACGGGTTGCAGAATAGTTAGGCGCAACCATCGGATAGTTTGCAGGCAAACCCCACTTATCGCGGTACTGCTGGGGGGTCATCTTGTAATGCGCAGCCAGGTGACGCTTCAGTGACTTGTACTTCTTACCGTCTTCAAGGCAGATGATGTAATCATCAGTGATGGAAGTGTCGACAGGAACCGCAGGCTCTGGCTTAGGTTCTGGCTCCGGGCTGCCTTGACTAAGTCTATCTAGTGTTGTGTGCACTGCCTGTACGATATCAATCAAGCCATCTGCAGACAGCTTGTTAAAAGACACATATGACTTGACAACTGAGCGGGTGATTTCCGCTGTGCTCAGTTCTGTACGCTCCACCGCTGCCATTTCAAATACTCCATCCCAAAATTGTATCGGTTCTCATCGGCATCCGCACCGCATTCGGCTCTGATGCTTTGACAGTTGAAGCGAAGCGCACAACCAGATTGGCCTTGCGTTTTCGCGGCGATTTAAGCGACCCTCATCAAACCCTTTGCCAACATCAGATCAAAGTGTACTGCGTGGAAAGAAGCGCTGGCGGGAGAGGGAAGAAAGAACAATTGCTATATTCACCCGTTAAGAACGCGACGCATCATGCATGCCTGCCAGATAAATCTGTGAAAGTACTTTCTCTGCCAAGGCCCGTTGCTTGTTCCAGCCAATAGTTGAACGGCTGGTGCCACGGCCATCTGCAATATGGATCGCGGCATCGGAAATAGCTTTCAATGCTTCTACAGAGATTTGCGAAGCAATATTGCCGTCTTTTGCGCCATCGGTGGCTGTATCAATGTCATAACTAGCAGTCACATTACCCCCGTTTGACCTTACACCGATTGCATTTAGAGAAGCCGCCAAAGCTAAAAATTTTAACTGTTTCTTTCACTTGCCTAAGCAAGTGCATAGACGGGAACAAGAATTACTTCTTTTGGCCATATTCCTACTTGTTTAAAGCACAACAACATACGACCACACGAAGAACTCCTCACCATCCGACTGAATGTCGCAACAGCGTCACGTGCAAAGTACCTGCCATAATTGGACTATTTGCGTCAATTGTGGCGTTTGTCAAGCGCCATTTTCGCCACAAAGTGGTAGATCTAAGCGAATATCAAGGTGTCGTTGTATTGAAAATCGATAATTTAACCATCGACATTTGCACAGTTGTATTCAGCTACCGATCGTGCAGAATTGCTGTGTGAAACGCGTGTAGATGGGGTAAGCGTGGGATGTCCAAAGAAATTGAGCTCAAGCTAGCAATAGCCCCAGCAGCGCTGAACAGGCTTTCTGCACACCCCGACTTTCAGCAATTCAAGACAGAAAAAAGCACTAGAAAACAATTATTTTCCAAATACTTCGATACAAAAGACCACACTCTGCGCCAAGCTGGAATATCCCTTCGCATTCGTCGGGATGGCGCGCAATTTATTCAAACGATCAAGAGCCATCGTGATTCTGAAGCCCTCGTCATGAATCGTAATGAGTGGGAATTTCCGGTTCCGGACTTAGGCAAACTCGACTTCACTCATGCTCAAATCACAGCCCTTGCACCCCTCATCGAAACGCACGACCAACGTGCCGCAATCCAACCATTATTTACCGTCAGTGTAGATAGAGAAATACTGTTGCTGAAATACAGCAATTCTATTATAGAAATCGCCTTGGACCACGGCCGTGTATCTGCTGGCCCTAAAGCGCGGCAATTTGCCGAGGTCGAGCTTGAACTGAAATCTGGATCATCTGAAGATCTTTACGCATTGGCGCGGGAAATTGCGGCCATTGTTACTGTACGCCCCAGCACCCGTAGCAAAGCCGACCGCGGCTTTGACTTGCTTAATGAGCGCACACCACAAGTCACCAAGGCCCAACCAATCATACTTGAGGAGGGCACATCTACGGGTGAGGCTTTCCGTATTATCGCGCGTTCATGCCTCAAGCAATTTCTTACCAATGAAGAAGTACTGCGGCAAACGCGGGTTGCTGGTGCCGTTCACCAAGCAAGGGTTGGGTTGCGCCGATTGCGCGCAGCAATCTCGGTTTTTCGCAGCATTGTCGATGATGACGAGCGTGCCTTTATCAGTAATGAATTACGTTGGATTGCCAATTGCCTGGGTGAAGCGCGAGATATTGATGTATATATCAAGAATATCCTCGAACCAGCGAAGGCCAAGCATGCTGAGGATCCTGCTTTTATAGCACTGGCAGAGAAATACGCTATTCACCGCGAGCGTGCTTATGACAGTGCTCAACGCGCAATATCATCGCGCCGGTCCACACAAGCTATTATTGCCACCATCGCATGGGTTGAAGCTGGCCCGTGGACATGTCTTGAAGGAAAGAAAGCAAAGAAAAAGCGCCAGCAGCCAATCAGGAAATTTGCCAGCAAACAACTGGATCGTCGCTGGAACAAGATAATCAAGCGCGCCACGCATCTCTCCTCACTGGAGGCCGAAGCGCGTCATGAAGTGAGGATTTCGCTGAAAAAACTGCGCTATGCTTCCGAGTTTTTTGCTGGCTTGTTTCTCAAAGACGAAGCCAATAAGCCTTTTAAAGCAGCTATCTCCAGCATGACCAAGCTGCAAGATCTGCTTGGTGAGCTCAATGATATCGCCGTTGGACGAGAGCGCGAAACGCACTCAGAAGCCGAAGATCAGTTACGCGATGAACATGCCGCAGACGAACACAAACTGCTTTCAAAAGCTGAGAAGGCGTATAAGGATTTTGCCCACGTGCCGCCGTTCTGGCGTGCAGAGGACTAGGAGGCGCAGATCTTCGCGCCATAAAGCAATTTACATTTTGCGATGAAGCGATTGCAGGAAAAGCAAGCACTGCTATTTTGGCTTTTAAGCACGTAAATACAATGCATTAACACTCTGAAAGTCCAATTAAGTACTCAATGCGCCCTATATAGCACCGCGCTGTCTGATTGCAGCGGCCAACGTACCATCATCGAGATAATCAAGCTCACCACCCACTGGCACGCCATGTGCCAGGCGCGTGATGCGCACTGGCAAACCTTCCAGTAGCGAGGTGATGTAGTGGGCAGTTGTTTGCCCGTCCACGGTAGCGTTCAAGGCCAGAATCACCTCTTGCACGGCAGAGTCCGCTACTCTTTCGTGCAGGCTCGCGAGGTTGAGATCATCGGGGCGAATACCATCCAGAGCGGAGATTACGCCACCCAACACATGATACTGCGCCCGGATCGCACCGGCACGTTCCAGCGCCCACAGGTCCGCAACATCTCCAACAACCACGAGCACAGACGGATCCCGACCGGTATCCTGGCATACAATGCAGGGATCACGCGTATCGACGTTACCGCAAACCGTGCAAACCTTCACCCGCTCATTGACCAGCTGCATGGCCTCTGCCAGAGGTGCGAGTAGAGACTCGCGCCGCTTCACCAGCTGCAACGCTGCACGACGCGCCGAACGAGGGCCAAGCCCCGGCAGACGTGCCAGTAACTGAATGAGTCGTTCGATCTCAGGACCGCCAGGCGAAGCCATTAGTTAGCAAACCTTAGAATAGCTTCATGCCTGGAGGGATCGGCAAACCCTTTGTGATATCGGCCATACGATCCTGAATCACCCGCTCACCCTTGGTGCGGGCATCATTGAGAGCGGCAACCACCAAATCCTCAACAATTTCCTTGTCATCAGGGTTGAGAATCGATGGGTCGATGGTCAGTGACTTAACCTGGCCCTTGGCGGTAGCTGTGACTGTCACTGCGCCACCACCGGCGGTGCCTTCAACTTCAATGGTGTCGAACTCAGCCTGCGCATCGGCCATTTTCTGCTGCAGGCCCTGCGCCTGCTTCATCAGTCCCATCATATCGCGCATGTCATCACTCCTGTTACCATTCCCGCTCGTTGATTATTTATCGATAGAACGCCAGACGTTCTAATCAGATAAGAACTGTGCTCTCACGCAACCTGCACCAGGATTAAAAATCATCCAATGCGAGGCCGATATCGTCTGATACCTCAGCATTTTCTTCCGCTAGTGGAGCCTCCGGCGGCACTTCACGCACAATATCGCGCACGCCTACAATGGTAGCGCCAGGAAAACGTGCCAACACTGCCTGCACCATCGGATGCGCCTTGGCATCTTCGCGTCTTTCTTCAGCGCGGGCGCGGGCCACTTCGGCGAGCGTTGGCACAGCTTGCGCTTCTTCCGCAGAAGAAAGTGCAACGACCCAACGACGGCCTGTCCATTCCATCAACCGCTTGCCAAGATCGCCAGCCACAGAAGGATTAGCCCCCTCCACCAGCGCAAACTCGATCAGGCCTTGCTCATAGCGCACCAGACGCACATCTCGTTCTAAAGCAGCCTTGAGCGCAATATCACGCTGCTCGCCCGCGAGCGCAACAACATCCTCAAAGCGGGCGAGGCGAATCTCTTCCCGACGCGCTGCCTGCGGCGCTGAAACGGCCATAGTAGCGGCCATGGGCGCAGCGCGCGATGTCGCCAGCGCCAACCGTGAAGAACCGCCACCGCCGCCACCCGATGGGGCACCTGCCGGGAAGGAGCCTTGCGCGCCACCTCCTATCGAACCACCACCATCGCGCAGCATGCGCAGCGCCTCTTCAGGTGAAGGCAGATCAGCAGCATAAGCAAGGCGCACCAGCACCATCTCGGCCGCAGCAAGCGCTTGGGCCGATGCCTGCACTTCCGGCAGCCCCTTGGTGATGATTTGCCAGCTACGCGATAGCACACGGATTGATAATTTCTCGGCAAGCTCCTTGCCGCGCGTGCGCTCGATGTCGGTCAACGCAGCATCGTTTGCCGCTTCCGGTACAAGCTTGAGCCGGGTGACAAGATGCGTAAAGGCCGCAAGATCAGCCAGCACCACGGCTGGATCGGCACCGGCATCATATTGGCTGGCGAGTTCCGTGAGGGCACCAGCGATATCGCCGCGCATCAACGCCTCGAATAGATCAATCACTCGTCCACGATCAGCAAGTCCCAGCATGGACTTGACCTCAGTGAGATCAACCCGGCCTGCGCCATGGGCAATCGCCTGATCGAGCAGCGATAACGAATCACGCACTGAACCTTCGGCGGCACGCGCAATCAAAGCCAACGCTTCGTCTTCAACCGCCACCTCTTCGGAAGCGCAGATCTTTGCCAGATGTCCCTTCAGCATACCCGACTCAATCCGGCGCAGGTCAAAACGCTGGCAGCGTGAGAGAATCGTCACCGGCACCTTGCGGATTTCGGTTGTCGCAAACACAAATTTGGCGTGAGGAGGCGGCTCTTCCAGCGTCTTGAGGAAGGCGTTGAAAGCCTTCTCCGACAGCATGTGCACTTCATCGATGATGTAGACTTTATAGCGTGCGCTCACAGGCGCATAACGGATGCTATCGATAATCTGGCGTACATCGTCGATACCCGTGTGGGAGGCGGCGTCCATCTCCATCACATCGACGTGGCGCGATTCCATGATTGCTTCGCAATGCAGGCCCATCTCACCAAGATGCACAGTCGGTTGGCCAGAACCATCCGGCAGCGCATAATTAAGCGCCCGTGCCAGAATGCGCGCTGTCGTGGTTTTGCCCACACCGCGAACGCCAGTCAGCATCCATGCTTGTGGGATACGCCCGGTTTCAAATGCGTTCGATAACGTTCTGACCATGGCATCCTGCCCGATCAGATCATCGAAATTGCGCGGGCGATACTTGCGCGCCAGAACACGATAGGGAGCGGGATTCGACGAAACTGTCACGGCATCATCCGGGGTGGTACATTGCAGGGCACCCGTTACAGCACCATCAGCAAAACCTTGCATCAAAACCTGGTGGGGTCGTCGGGCGCTGTTTGAACCCGGCCGCGCGCCCTTGCAATCAGTAGAAGGCTGGCAATCGGTGGGAGGCTGGACGAAGACCCGCCCGGTCTCGTTAGGGCTGCTTCCTTCCGGACCTGACCCGGTTGGCGAGTGGAACGTCCAACGCCAACCTCCCGCACCCTATATCGAGGAAACTGTCCCTAAACGCAAGAGGCCACAGCAATTTCTCCGCTCTTTAGCAGCCTTGGCCACCACATAGTAAACTGACAAGGAAAATCATTTTATAACAATTCGATAGACCGGGATAGCGTACATCAGATGCTGCTTTCCCTGCCTCAAAAAGGAATATTGCGCATGATTGCACGCCAGCTCAAATTTTCACTGACGTAGTTGAACGCGCTGCTTATTCGCTCTTGATAGGCATCCAGCGTATCAGTTGCGATGCGGTGGAGAGCCCCTGCCATTTGTGCACGTTCGGCCACAATGACATGTTCGCCATCCTGCATATCAATGCCGCGCAGGCCAATCGGCGTGGTGAGCACCAGCGCGCCGTGGGCGGCGTAATCGATCACCTTCAGGCTGGTTCCTGCCCCCTGCACAACCGGATTGATGCCGACATCCGCCGCCGCAAAAATAGTCTGCAGCGCCTCTTCATCGACAAGCCCGAGCAACAGGACATTATCCGGCAGCGCAACTGCTTGCACCTCGGATGCTGCTACCATGTTGCCCACGAACAGGAATGTCCATTCAGGGCACTCTCGGGCAATCTCGATCAACGCCAAAGCACCCTCGACATTGGGCGCATGCCAGCTACCGACATAAATGGCCAGCGGACCTTTTACGCCAATCCGCTCCTTCAGCGCCTCACGCCGTTCGCGCTCAAGGTAAGGCTCTGCAGGAATGTCCGCGCCGTTGGGTATAAGCCATATCTGCTCTTTCGGTTTGCCAAAGCGATCATGAAAAATCGTGCGTTCTTCGGCGCTCACGGTCAGAATCTGTTCAGCCCCTGCAACGCAATCGCGCTCCAATTGCGCGACCTCCGCTAACACCGCACGGCCTGCAGGTGTTGGCGGCAAGATTGCATCTTTCAGCACTGTCTCAACATTATGGGCATCATACCAGATTGGCCCTTCCCACGCCGCACGCAGGAAACGGTAAAGATAAGGATGGCAGGCAATCGCAAGGTCAGCCCCCGCAAGGTGACTGCGCAATGTATGCTCAAGCGCTGGCGTCAGATGTCCATAAAGCGTTGCCGCAATATCAGAGACCGATGTCTCATCGAGAAGCTTCGTCAGCGCCCATTCGGCCTCGATATGCTCTTGCGAGATCGGAATGCGCAATTCGCGGAAATAAGGTGAGAAAGTTACCTGTTCAGGCGTTGCATCATGGCGAGTCAGCGCGATGATGGTGACATCTGCGCGTGATGCCAACTCCCGAGCCATCGACCACGCCCGCCGCTTCCCCCCCGTATCAGCCGGCCAGAGCGGATAAGTATTGGCAATCACAATGCGGCGGCGTGGGCGCTCTTCAGCCGGCAGCACAAGCGCTGTCCCAAGGCTACGCCAGGTGATAGGGCGAACCCACTCGCGCCCTGCCTCACCCATCTTCCGCGCCTGAATAGGGTTCTTCAGCAAAGCTTCGAATGCGGCTGCCAATGATGCCGGATCAGGATCAGCAACAAGGCCGGTGACGCCGTCTTCAACGAATTCCAGAACACCACCAGCATCACTCACGGTAACGACAGGACGCCCGGCCGCCAGCGCCTCTAGCGTCACAAGGCCATAATCTTCATCATAGGGCACAAAGGGAACAGCCAGCGCGGTCTGGTAATGACGGGCCAGCTCCGCTTCCGACAATCTGCCAACGAACAAAATCCGTTTATCACCCTGCGCCTGCTTTGTAAGCGCCTGCCGCTGCGGTCCATCGCCCGCGATCACAAGCCGCGATGGCGCTTTCACCTGGCGAAAAGCATCAATGATGAGCGATATCCGTTTGGCGTCATCCAGACGACTAACGGTAAAGAACGTCGGCACCGTATCATCAATACCATTAAAGTGATCCGCAGGCTGCGCTGCCCCCTCCCGCAGAATGCTTAGGGCGAGATCAGACGGCACATGCGCAACTTCGACCTTTGCCTCAGGCGGGAAATAATTTGCGCGATTACGCACGTTCTGTGAGATCGCAAGATATTTGCTGATGCCCTGAGATGCGAGACCGATAGCATCCAGCTTATGCACAATAGCCCGGATGAGAGGCGCCGGCAGTGCCAGCCATTCCTCTGGCGGGCAAGCGATAAGCAGCTGGCTGATCTCGCCAAAAATCTCCGGCAATTGCGTGCGGCTTGTCGAGGGATGGTGCAGGACGGCCTTCAGCTTTGCCAGCAATGCATCATCAGGCAAGTTGGTTGTCAGGTCAGCTGGCCATGTATCATACAGGCCGCGCAGGCGGTGCAGCATGTAAACCACGTGGTTGCGATGCGACACCATCCACGCTGGATACTTGCCGGAAATCACCAGATCAAACTGCGATAGACTCAGCTCGGAAAACTGCCGGTAGCTGTTGATGATTTCCCGAAAATTCCTCTCTGGCGATGGCAGCTTGATCAGCTCGCAAACATGACGGGTATCATTAGCGAAATAATGCGTCAGCCCTAGCCAGACCCGCTCCGCGCCGCCAAACTCAAAAGGCACAGGGCTTGGAGCAATCACTGCAATTTTCATACGCGTACTGTCCCTATTAGTCCGTCAACCGCGCAACGACTGTGTCCCACGATATGTCACGCTCCAGGTACCGTGCACGGCCCAACAGACCCATTTCACGCGCCCTGGATTGATTATCCCAGAGCCTGTCAACCGCATCCGCAATAGCTTCTGCCGTTGGCTCCACGACAAGACCTTCCGCGTCATCTTCTATGAATTCCAGAGGACCACCTGAATCCGTGCAGGTAATGACGGGCTTGCCCGCAAGCTGCGCCTCCAGCGTCACGTAGCCATAATCCTCATCGAAAGGTGGATAGATCACCGCGAGGCAATTGGCATAGCAGGCAAGCTTTTCCTGATCCGGGCACTCTTCGAGAATGACGACTCGTTCGCTCAAATCATGTTCTGCGATGAAGCGCTTGTTCTGATTGAGATACCCGCCCCGGCCGGCGAGCACACACGTGACAGGCGCGCGCCAAAGGCGAGCCGCTTCAAGCACCAAGCCCTGACGCTTCAGGGCCTCCATGCGGCTTGGCAGGAATACATAATTATGCGCTCTGCCTGTGCGATAGTGGGCTGCAAGTGGCGGTGGATGATACAGTGGCTCGGCAGCCAGGCTATTGTAGCGCGACAACCGCTTGCTGACATTCCGCGAATTGGCATAAAGCCGTTCCGCCCGCGCCAGAACGCGGTTATCGAATGCAGGAATGAGATCGTGCAGCCGTTGTACAGGCTCCGAAGGCGCTTCCGGGTAAAGATCATACACAATTCGATGCTGATGCATGATCCACGCGACATGATGCGGATGCTGCACTCCATAGCCCGGAAATTGCAGGCTGATCACCTTATCCACCTGCTGGCCATTAGGTGCTGTGAGATCAAGCGTCTCGCACCATTCCATCAGCCGCTCGATGCTGTCTTCAGGGTGAAAGGTGAAAGGAAACCTGAGCGTCTCCACCTCATGCCCGCGCTCTTGCAGTGCCGTCACCAGCCCTTCAAAATGATAGGTCGCGCCGCCGGTCACGAATGGTGTGGCGTTGGCGGTGACAATCAGCTTCATGCGTTCGCAACCTCTACGTGAGGTTTACGCGCCAGGATCGCATAATCCTGCGGACCATAGAGATGACCATTCAGCCGATCTGCAGCCTGACTATCCACCTCTACCAGCGCTTCTGGCGGATAGGGACGCAAGCGGGCAAAGTCGATCTGCTCGTAGCCATGAAAGCGCGCCAGAAACGCCATGCTTGACGGTGTCAGCGGATGGCGATGCGTTGGATCGTGATAGAAGGTATGACTGCCAACCAGAATGTTTTCGGGATTGGGCGTCTCGAACAGCATCAACCCACCCGGCTGCAGCACGCGGTAGACTTCCTCAAATACCGCAAACAGGATCGGGAATGGCAGATGCTCAATAATATGAAAGCCACTAACCAGCGACAGGCTGTTATCCGGGATGGCACGCAAGGCCGATAGTGCATCGATGTGCGTCGCATCCAAGCCCTTCTCGCGGCAGATACTCACCATTGTCGGACTGAGATCGATACCCCGCGCGGTATATCCCTGCTCACCCAGAAGCATCAGCCATTCGCCACGCCCGCAACCCAGATCAAGTATGGGCCCGTCACAAATCGCTTTCACGCCCGCAACCGTTTCGAGATAATACGCAAGGCCTGCCTTGATTTCATCTTCGGGGCCGCGCATGGCATCTTCAAATGCGAGATAGAACGCATCCAGTCGCACATCGTCCGCCAGCACCACACCGCCGCCGTCATAACGGGTTTTCAGACCCAGGCTGTCGTAAAGCGCTGCCACATGATCCCGGCATTCCGCCGCCACGTCAGCAGCCAATGACATCCGCATATGATACTCGCCACGATGCAGCATCCACATCAGAGGCCGATTGAGGAAGCGCAATGGCGTGCGGGCAAGGCGCCGTGCGAGACGATAAATCCGCCGATAGCGCCGCAACCCATCAAGCGCCACGCCCCGTTTCTGAAACTCTGGCGACAGCGCAATATCGCATAGTATCTCCAACCGTGAATGGCCGTGCGATATCTGCTGACGGTAACTCGTCAATCCATGCTCATCAATGTTGCGACCGAGCAGCACCCTGTAAGCATTGTTGAGAAACCCGTCGCCGCGTTCCAACAGCAGGCGCGGCCAGTATGCTGCCTGCCCCAAAGGCGCAGTAGCCGGCCCAAGAACAGGCGTTTCGGCGCTCTCTCTGCTAAGGGGTGATGAAGCGAGCGATACGCCAAGCACGCGTATGCGTTCCTTGAGAATACGAATATCGCCTTCAGCTTTATCAACGCTTGCCACACGGCCTTGCTGCAAGGAAATCGCGGTGGCCTGCGTATGCAAGCTGCTACGTAGCTCAGCCAGTGCAACGGGAAACACAGCCTCATCCGTCGCCAGCCGCAGCTCCACCGCCGTCAGACGGGCTTCAAGCGCATCAGGATCTATTGCATTGGGAAGCTGGACGCGTGCACTCAGCGGTGGCGCGCCAAATTTCGGTACTGAAAAACCATTTGCTTCCTGGCGGATTTTCGCCAGTAACTCATCGATAGGCAATTGATCCGTCATATATTCCACAAACGCTGGAGCATATCCGCGCGAAACGAAAACCGCTTCGCGAAAAGGAAACGCATTGAGAAACAAGAGTGCACCGCCAAACCAGACCAGATACCTCCAGCATGCCTCGTCATAATGAAAACGTGGACAACGGATGCTCAAGCGGAATGGCTCATGCACCTATCGATAACGCAAGATTTGGCACTGGCAATCAGATGACACAATTCGCATCACTAACAAAAATTTATATAAACCCATACATGAGTCATTGATTAGCAATCTGTGCATTTTTATTATTCTATTTATTGGTATAAATCATTATTATTACCCTGGAAAACGCCGAGGCATTTTCTGACAATCTGACATTGACGCATTGATGTGGCAGAGCAACCAATCCCCGCCCGTATCATGCCCTGAGAACATTCTGGCGATGATTCTTGCCGCGCAGGCGTGCTGGTGCTAGGGGGGTGATGAGATATACCTCCATTATTGCAAACAAGGGTTTTGTCATGGCCATCAGGCTGCATGTGGGCGATCTGCCTGCGGATATCGATTTTGGTGATTCGGTTGCCATCGATACGGAAACGCTCGGACTTAACCCGCATCGTGATCGTTTATGCGTCGTGCAGTTATCGCGCGGCGATGGCTCAGCTGAAGTGGTGCAAATTCGCCGCGATGGCCCACGTCCCGAAAATCTGCTGCGGGTGCTTGCCGATCCGAAGGTTCTCAAGATCTTTCATTTTGCCCGCTTTGATCTGGCAGTGCTGTTTCACACCTACGGCGTAATGCCACAGCCGGTTTACTGCACGAAGATCGCCTCCAAGCTGGTGCGCACCTATACGGACCGCCACGGGCTGAAAGATAACCTGCGTGAATTGCTCAGCGTTGACATCTCCAAGCAGCAACAATCATCTGACTGGGCAAGCGAAACACTCAGCGAAGCCCAGGTGGCCTATGCGGCATCTGATGTGCTTCATCTGCATGCATTGCGCCAGAAGCTGGATGCAATGCTGGATCGCGAGAACCGCACTGATATTGCCAAGGCCTGCTTCGACTTCCTGCCCACGCGTGCACGTCTCGACCTGGCAGGCTGGCCGGATACAGATATCTTCGCACATATGTGAAAATATAGCCTGATGTCTGCCCATCTGCGCCTGAAAAAGCGCTTTGCAAAACATCAAGTGTAAAACACCACTTGGAAGCGAGGCGCGGGCCCTTTATATAAGGAAACCGTTCTGACTGACTTGCGTAGGCTTTACGCCGCGCCTCGAACCAAGTTGTGGAAGCCTTTTGACAGACGCTCATCGCTCGCCTGCCAGTTACGCTGATCTACCACCCGCAAATGATGCGCCGGTTGATCGCCCGATAGCGTCCATTCCGCCTGCTGCCTACCGTGCAGCGGTGCGTCATTCTGCACGGGTACGCACACTGAAGCGTATTATTCCGCTAACGGCATTGGCAGCTGTCATCATTGTTGCAGCAATTGGTATTCTGGACCCCTTGCGCAGCATCGGCGGTCTGAGTATGGGGCCAGTCAGCCTTTCAGGCACCAAGATTACGATGGACGCGCCTCGGCTTTCAGGCTTCCGCGAAGGCACCCAGCCTTATGAAGTAACCGCAGCTTCAGCCTCACAGGATGTCAAAAATCCTTCCATCGTTGAACTGAATGAGATTACAGGCCACGTGCAGCTTAACGGTGGCGGCAAAGCGCAGATCAATGCGCTGACAGGTGTATATGATTCGCAAAGCGAGTTCATGAAGCTTAAGGGTGACGTCCGTGTGCAAACCGATCGCGGATACGATGCCAAGCTTTCATCAGCTTCGGTAGATTTCAAGGGTGGACGCGTTATCTCTGAAGAACCCGTCGTGGTGACGATCTCCGAGGGCACGATTTCCGCTAACAGGCTCGACATTTCGGATAATGGCAAGCATATCGTCTTTGAGGGTAATGTGCGCACTGTTCTGGATGGTAAAAACAAGCAATAGCCAGAACATGGCAAAGCAGGCGATGGCGGGGCAATATGGAACGGAAAACAAGCACAGCGAAAGCGGGACGGGCAAGCTTGAATGCAAGCCTGAGTAGTCCCTTCCACAATCCCAAGCACCGCACTGGTAGCCGCACATTAGCAACAGGCCTTTTGGTGACCTGCCTGCTGCTACCAACCTCCTTCATGGCGCAAGCCCAAACTGCAGCCCCCTCTACTGCTCCTCTTGGCGGACTGGGCTCTGGCAAAGACCCGATCAAGATCGACGCTGATCGCCTTGATGTTTTCGACAACGAAAAGCGCGCTACCTTCACTGGTAACGTTGTTGCGGTGCAGGGCGACACCACGATGCGCTGTTCAGCATTGAATGTATTCTATGAACAGAGCGCAGCAGCCGCATCCGGCAACACGCCACCTGCAGCAAGCGGGGGAGACGATAATAACAACATCCGCAAGCTCGATTGCATGGGCCCCGTTACTGTCGTTTCCAAAGAACAGACGGCCACCGGCCAACATGCTGTGTTTGATCGCAGCAGCAACACGGTTACCCTTACCGGCAATGTTGCATTGAGCCAGGATAAGAACGTGCAGCAATGCGATCAAATCGTCTATAATCTGGATACGAGCATCGCCAACTGCATTGCAAAACGAGGTGGCCGCGTGCAAGGCGTATTCGTACCGGGTGGCGGCAATGCTGCAAAAAGCAAGTGATCTTGGCCACTGACAACCATCATATACCATCATAAACCGGGACAGATTCGTGACGCTATCACCCTCCTTTGAAAGCTCCGCCGACGCTCTCCCGGAAACGCCCGCAGCACATCCGTCAGATGTCGGTTTTCGTGCGATTCCCCTCAATCAAGAGGGTGTCCTTGCGGTTGATGGCTTGCAGAAGAGCTATCGTGGCCGCACGGTGGTGCAAGGCGCATCCCTGCACGTGCGCAAGGGCGAAGCAGTTGGGTTGCTTGGTCCCAATGGCGCAGGCAAAACCACAATCTTTTATATGATCACTGGCCTCGTTGCCGCTGATATGGGCAGCATCGCGCTTGAGGGCCACGACATCACCGGCTTGCCCATGTATCGGCGCGCACGTCTTGGCATTGGTTATCTGCCACAGGAAGCATCTATTTTCCGCGGTCTGAGCGTGGAAGACAACTTGCGTGCAGTACTGGAGGTGGTTGAGCCCAGCCGCAAGGAGCGTGAGAAAAAGCTCGATGCGTTGCTGGAAGAGTTCGACATTGCGCGCCTGCGCAAATCCCCCTCAATTGCACTATCCGGCGGCGAGCGCAGACGTTGTGAAATTGCACGCGCACTTGCGGGCGACCCCACGTTTATGCTGCTCGATGAGCCGTTCGCCGGTATCGATCCTATTGCCGTCGGTGACATTCAGAACCTCGTTCGGCACCTGACACGTCGCGGTATTGGTGTGCTGATCACCGATCACAACGTGCGTGAGACCCTCGGCCTGATTGACAGGGCATATATTATCCATTCCGGCCGCGTGCTGATGGAAGGCACCCCGGCTGAAATTATTGCCAGCCCGGATGTACGCCGCCTTTATCTGGGCGAAGATTTCCAGCTTTAGGATTCACTTTCGCCACTTGCGTCGGCCCTATTACGACAGCTGCTGCTTTGACGCGCCTTAGCAAACGCTCTACAACTTGATTAGGAGCATGCAAGCAAGAAGCATGCCGGCATTTGCAATCTTTGCCAATTGCAGATCGGCAATGACTTGCGATAGATCCGGGGGGCTACATCCATGGGGCTTTCTCGCCGACTGGAGTTGCGTCAAAGTCAATCGTTGGTAATGACGCCGCAATTATTGCAGGCTATCCGCTTGTTGCAATTGTCGCATCTTGAGCTTGCCGCGCAGGTTGAAGCAGAGCTGGAGCGCAATCCCCTTTTGGAACGCGTTGATGATGCCTCAGAGGCAAATGACGCGCAATCCATAAGCGAACCCACCACTGCACCGGATATCCCGCAGGAACAAGCGCGCGACTGGTCGCCAGATGAGCCGCAAATAGAACGCGGAACACTTGAAGCCGATTTCGGCACCTCCTTCGACAATGTTTTTCCAGAAGATTCCACCAGTCCACGACCAGAAGCAAGTGCTGCAGATGAAGGGCTGACGCTCTCCAGCGCGCCACCGCATGCTAACAACAGCCAAAGCAACAGCGGTGATAACGGCCCGAATGTTGAAGCAACGCTGGCAGCCAACATTTCACTCGCTGATCATCTTGAAGCCCAGCTGGATCTCGCCACGAACGATCCTCAAACGCGCCTGATCGGTCGGTTCCTGATCGATGCGATTGATGAAGGAGGCTACCTCACCGAGACGACAGCTGAGATTGCAACCCGACTTGGCATTGACGAAGCACGCGTGATGATAGTGCTGACATTGGTTCAAAGCTTTGAACCAACGGGCATAGGCGCACGCAATCTTGGCGAATGTCTCGCTTTGCAGCTGCGCGAGCGGGACCGGTATGATCCAGCGATGCAGACATTGATTGCCCATCTGGATCTTGTCGCGCGCCATGATCATGCAGCATTGCGCAAGCTGTGCAGCGTGGATAACGACGATTTGGCAGATATGCTGGCGGAACTGCGACAACTCCAGCCCAAGCCCGGCCGCGCATTTGGGGGCGCGCCTTCACAGACACTTGTGCCAGATGCCTTCGTTCGTCACTCACGCGATGGCGGATTTATCGTAGAACTCAACAACGACACTCTGCCGCGCATACTGCTGAATCGGGCATATCACGTCAAATTGATGCAAAGCGCTCGTACGGAGAAAGATCGCACCTTTTTATCCGAATGCCTGCAAAGCGGAGATTGGCTCACCCGTAGCCTTGAACAACGCGCCCGCACAATCCTTAAGGTAACGAGTGAGATTGTGCGTCAGCAAGAGGGTTTTTTTGCCCATGGTGCAGCGCATCTGCGTCCGCTCAACCTCAAAACAATCGCGGATGCGATTGAAATGCACGAATCAACCATCTCGCGGGTGACCGCAAACAAGGCTCTCGGCACAGAACGTGGGGTTTTCCCCATGAAGTACTTCTTCTCTGCCGCTGTTGCGGGCGCAGATGGCGGCGATATCCATGCTGCAGAAGCCATTCGCCACCGTATCCGACATCTGATTGGCACAGAAATAACACCCCGCGACGTACTTTCTGATGATGCAATCGTCAAAAAATTACATGATGAAGGGATCGAAGTTGCGCGACGAACAGTTACTAAATATCGGGAATCATTGCGCATTCCATCGTCGATTGAGCGACGACGTGCTATGTCCGTAAAAAAGGGGTGATGCTCACGAAAGCATCATGCGAGATAAATAAGACTGGCCGACCAGCGATGAGAATCATAAGCTAAGGTTGCGTGTTGGGATGAGAGCTATGCCAGGTCGGCCTGGCACTGCAATCAAGGGTGCATTACCCGACACGTAAGAGGGAAGGAGATACGAATGCCGTTACGGATTACGGGAAAAAACCTGGATATCGGCGAAGCGCTGCGCGGACAGATCGAAGCGCGCGTATCATCGGCCATCGCCAAGTTTCTCGACACCGGCTACTCGGGCCACGTGGTTGTTGAGAAGGAAGGCAACGGCTTTCGTGCTGTCGGTGTGTTGCACCTTAACACCGGTATGACCCTGGAAGCGACTGGTGTAGCGCCCGATGCTTACGCCGCCTTCGACCAGGCCGCAGATCGTTTCGAACGTCGCCTGCGCCGTCACAGCCGCCGCCTGAAAGAGCGCGCACAACCCGGTTCTGCCGGTCTGGCGCACTTGCCTGTGGCTGATGCAGAGGAGCTGCGCGCCTACGTCATTGAAGCACCGCATGAAGAGCATGAGGTCGATGAGACCTTCCACCCAGTGATCGTTGCAGAAAATATTGCGGCTCTCCACCGCTTTTCAGTCAGCGAAGCAGTGGTTGACCTTGACCTGACAGGGGCTCCCGTTGTTGTGTTCAGACATGCTGGCAGTGGCCGGGTAAATATCGTATACCGCCGTCATGACGGCACCATCGGCTGGATCGATCCACCTTCCGCTTCGTAAGAATCAGGGTCGATCGGACAATTGAAGGTTCTGTCCGACTGTTGAGCGAGCGCCTGGCATCTACAGATAGTAGATATCTGGCGCTCATATCTGTGGTAGATTGCTTGACCTTGGAAGGCTAAGGTCGATTCAAGCAAGCACTGAAGGAGCGACCCGCGCCTGCGCGTGTTCGAGATATGCCCCTGATCGACATTCTTACTCCCGACGCCATTGTGCCCGCCCTCAAAGCGAGCGGCAAAAAACAGGCGTTGCAGGAAATCGCGGCTAAAGCCGCAAACCTCACTGGCCTTGATGAGCGTGAGATATACGACACGCTGCTTCAGCGTGAACGTCTTGGCTCAACCGGCATTGGCGATGGCATTGCCATTCCCCATGGCAAGCCCGCACGCATTGATAGACTGTTCGGCCTGTTTGCACGGCTGGAACGACCAATCGATTTTGAGTCCATCGATGGGCAACCAGTAGACATTATCTTTCTGCTACTTGCGCCCGAATCTGCGGGGGCTGACCATCTTAAAGCGCTTGCCCGCGTGGCACGCCTGCTTCGGGAACCGGGTAATCTGGAGCGTCTTCGCTCTGCTCGCGACGCAGCAGCAATCTACGCCATCCTGATGCAAGACGCAGCGACACCAGAAGGCAATAAAGCCGTTTCTGGATAACGCGCTGGAGCATTGAATGGAATGCTTTGTACCCTTGAGGGGAGGCACCTAAGTGCCCTCCCGCAAGTAGAATGATATCAATTCTGGAAAATAGTGGTTTTATTCAGCAGCAGCTCGCGCAATCGACATAGCAGCTGGGCTCATGCCATCTTGAAGACGCTGTGTTTCAACTCCAATATTGCCACCGAGTGAAAATACATACTCACCCAGACCTTTTCCGGCATTAAAGACATTTGATGGATTGGCACCCGCTATCGTTAACCCCCCGCCGATTGGCGGAATAATAAACGAGAGAAAATACAATAAGGATGCAGCTCCCCCGAACAGGAAACCACCTGCTTTAACGAACATGGCTGCAATATTCGACAATATCTTGCTGCCTTCTCCAGCGCCTTACTCAACCTTCACCTCGTGCCCATCCTGAGAATGGCCTTTCAGCTCTGGCTGCGTAGATTCCGTAGGAGCATTCGGAGAATATGTTGAGATTGAAGGGCCACCAACAGTGTTATCGTAACTCATGAATACCACCATAAATAAGTGTTAAGAAAATGAATTAAAGGGTTTGTCAATTTTACAGTAAATTCAGTGAACATTACATGAGAGCGAATGTGCTCTACAGCTAGATAAATTTTGTTTTACGTCCTTCCTATACAGAATCTTCGTAAAAGTGCATTTATTAACGACCGCATAAATTATAAGATCATAATAGTTCATATCACCCTAAAAATCAACCCTTTTCTTGCATCTCTATTATATCTCTATTTTTGAATGACTTACGATCATAAACATTCACATTACCGATACTTTCAAATCCTGCGCTCACCTTACATCAGCTGCGTCCATATTAATGAGGGAGCAAGGCTAACATCGAACGATGCTGCTTGCATTCTTCATAGCCCCTGGTCATCGGCGTCAGATCTATCAAGACGACGCGGCTCTCTAAAATATTGAAATGATGACAGTAGCCTTGTCGACAGAGATTTAAATCCATCTTATCATCGGGGTGAAGGTTGCGCCAAGATCAACCATTATAAGGGGGAAACGAATGAGAAAGCTGTTTTTAGCTGCTGCGTTCACAGCTGCCGCAGGTTTATCCGGCACGGCGTTCGCCACCGATTATACAATTATGGCACCGGCAGCCCCTGGTGGCGGCTGGGATCAGACCGCACGCGCGATGCAATCCGTCATGCAGGAAACCGGCCTCTCTAAAAAGGTCCAGGTCGTCAATGTACCTGGCGCCGGCGGCACGATTGGTCTTGCACAATTCGTCAATCAATCGAAGGGTAATCCCACAGCACTTCTCGTTGGTGGTTATGTGATGGTGGGGGCAATTCTCACCAATAATTCACCCGTATCACTTGCCGATGTTACGCCAATCGCCCGCCTGACAGGTGAATCTGTCGCCATCGTCGTGCCTGCAAACTCACCCATTAAAACGGTGGCAGATCTTGTCGCCAAACTTAAGGCAGACCCCGGCTCTGTCTCATGGGCTGGCGGCTCGGCAGGGGGCGCTGATCACATTACTGCAGGCCTTTTTGCCAAGACTGTTGGTGTAGACCCAACCAAGGTCAACTACATCGCGTTTTCAGGCGGTGGCGAGGCACTGGCAGCTATTCTTGGCGGTCAGGTTACAGTAGGGATATCGGGCTTAAGCGAGTTCAGATCGCAGATTGAGGCAGGCAAATTGCGTCTGCTAGCAGTATCCACGGACAAGCGAGTTCCCGGTGTTGATGCGCCCACGTTACGCGAAGCGGGCGTCGATATGGCACTCGAAAACTGGCGCATGGTTGCAGCAGCACCGGGCATCACTGCTGAGCAAAAGGCGGCCATCAGTGCGGATATCCATAAGATGGTCACCTCTGATATCTGGAAAGAAACGCTTGCAACACGTGGCTGGGTCGACACCTACCTTGCGGGTGAAGCGTTTGACAAACAGCTCGCTACCGATATTGCAGCAACCTCTGCAATCCTGAAAGAGATTGGTCTGGTGAAATGAGCACGCCACCACGGCCAACTTCTACCATAGCTCCGGCGCCTCGGCGGGCGCGGCCTGATTGGGCTGCGCTCGTTGTGGCCGTGGCTTTGGCTATTCTCGCTGCGGTTGTGTTGATCTCAGCAGCCCGGATGGCGCCCGTAGCCCAATATACACGTATTGGGCCAACGGTATTTCCCTACGCCATTGCCACGCTGCTTGCTCTTCTTGCAATCGGCACCGCTATTGCCGCCTGGCGGGGAGACTTTCCCGCACGGGAGGTGGACCATTATGGCCCTATCGCCTGGATCACAGGCGGGCTCGTGGCGCAGATGTTGCTCATGAACATTACAGGCTTCTCAATCGCAACGGGTGTACTTTTTGCTGCAACCGCACGCGGCTTCGGGCGTGGACCGCTTTGGCAGACATTACCAATCGGTATCGTTTTCGCCTTTATAATCTGGTTTATTTTTTCACGCGGGCTGAGCCTCTCCATTCCTGCTGGCCCACTGGAACGCCTGATTCCCTGAAGCTCTTCTGACTGCTACCGATAGAGCACCTTCATCGCTTTTACGCACTCAAGCTTGAGGCATTGCATGGATACCTTCGGTCTACTCGCCAATGGTCTGCTGGTTGCTCTTGAGCCGATAAATCTGCTTTACGCGCTGATTGGCGTTACCATTGGCACCGCCGTAGGTGTTCTACCGGGCATTGGGCCGGCACTCACTGTCGCTCTACTACTACCGGTGACATATCAGCTCGATCCGGCTGGTTCGCTCATCATGTTTGCGGGTATTTACTATGGCGGCATGTACGGGGGGTCGACAACTTCTATCCTGCTGAATACCCCCGGTGAGAGTGCATCGATCATCACGGCGCTAGAGGGCAACAAAATGGCCCGCAAAGGGCGTGGCGGCCCCGCGCTTGCCACTGCTGCCATTGGTTCGTTTATTGCGGGTTTATTGGCCACACTTGGTTTGGCGCTCATTGCTCCATGGGTGGTGGAGTTTGCACTTTCCTTCGGGCCAGCCGATTACTTTGCCCTGATGGTACTTGCTTTTGTAACCGTCTCTGCGGCCTTTGGTGATTCAGCCTTACGTGGAATAACCGCATTGGTGCTTGGCCTGACATTAGGTTTAGTCGGCATCGATCTACAAACCGGGCAAGCGCGGCTGACATTCGGCATACCCGATTTATTGGATGGCATTGAGGTTACAACACTTGCGGTGGCGCTCTTTGCCATCGGCGAGACCTTCAAAACAGCTGCATCACCTGATGCCGTTGCGGATAAAGTTGAAGCAGTTAAAGGCTCGGTCTGGATGAGCCGCGAAGATTGGCGCCGTTCATGGATGCCATGGCTGCGCGGCACGGCCATCGGTTTTCCAATTGGGGCAATGCCCGCAGGTGGGGCAGATGTTTCGAGCTTCCTGTCCTATAGCGCCGAAAAGAGCTTCGCACGCCATCCTGAAGAGTTCGGCGAGGGCGCGATTGAAGGCGTCGCCGGCCCGGAAGCGGCCAATAACGCCTCTGCCGCCGGTACACTCGTACCATTGCTGACCCTTGGGCTGCCTACGACAGCCACAGCTGCTATCATGTTGGCAGGTTTCCAGCAATTTGGCCTGCAGCCCGGCCCGCTGCTATTCACGAACAATCCCGATCTGGTCTGGGGTTTGATTGCGAGTTTGCTCGTTGCCAACTTCATGTTGCTGGTACTAAATTTGCCTCTGATTGGATTGTGGGTGCGCCTGCTAACCATTCCGAAACCATGGCTTTACGCGGGTATTCTGGTTTTTGCGACCCTTGGCACCATTGGCGCCAACCCTTCCATATTCGAACTTGGTATGTTGCTGGCATTCGGCATGCTGGGTTATGTGATGCGTCGATTTGGATATCCGGTAGCGCCGGTCGTTGTAGGCCTCATTCTGGGACCGATGGCAGAGCAACAGCTGCGCCGGGCTCTTGCTATCAGTCAGGGTGACGTGCAAATTCTCGTCTCCTCACCCATTGCTATCACGCTTTATGTTGTTGCTATCATTGCGCTTGTGGTGCCATTTCTGTTGCGCTTGCGCGGACGCGGCTCAGTACTTGCCCAGATCGCAGGTGATGAAGACTGACCTTAAAGACGCTCAGGAAATACCAAGAAACTTGATGAGCCCAAGGCTGATAATACCCAGGACAACAAGCGAGAAAATGGCGACCAATGTAACTCGCCCACCCGCCTGCGCGACTGAGCGCACATCAACACCAAGCCCAAGAGCCGCCATCGAAATGATGGTCAGAACAATCGATACAGATTGAATGCCAGGAAGAGCAACCTCTGGAATGAGATGGAAGGAACGCAACGCCATCATGACGAGGAAGCCTACGATAAACCATGGCACAAGATGATGGAGCTTGAGTTTTTCTCCCGGTGTTTTGCTGCCTGCCAATAACGCCAGCGTTAAAATAACGGGTCCCAGCATCAACACACGCACGAGTTTGACCAATGTTCCAAGCTGCACGCTAATGAGGGCAACAGGGGCGGTAGCTGCCAGCACTTGTGGCACAGCATAGACCGTCAACCCGGCCAAAATACCATACTGCGTGTCGGACAAATCAAGCAAAGGCACCAGAAATGGCAGGCAAAGCACCACCACAACGCCTAAAATGGCCGTGAAAGCTATCGAAGCTGCAACATCATCGCTATCTGCACCAATGACAGGCGCAGCTGCTGCAATAGCTGAATTGCCACAGATTGAATTACCACACGCAACCAGCACCGCCATTTTGTGCGGCAAACGCATTAATCGTCCAAGGCCGTAGCTGAATATAATGGCAACAACAACAACCCCGGCAATGCCTAAGATGAGCGGCGGACCAGCAGCAACGACAGCACTGGCGCTAATGGAAGCCCCCAGCAACACGACAGCAATCTCAAGAAGCATTTTAGCCGAGAAATGAATACCACAATTATACTTCTCGCCAGGCTGCAGAAAAGTTCGCACTGCCGTGCCAAGAAGGATAGCCAGCACAAGCCCTTCCAGCCAAGCCTCTCCAGTGTAATAAGCCTCGATTTTCTCAAGCCCTACAGCAACTGCGGCCACTGTAATACTTAGAAGTAGTCCCGGTAAAACAGATATAGCCTTTGCAGGTAACATGGCTGATGGCTGTGAATGCATTTAGAATAACTTTCCGGCTTTGCGCCTTATTTTTAAAATAATTCACTAACTTAATAGATTCATTTCCCGTAAACTCAAGATGCTGGCCGGGCATTTGGCCAGCATCCTAGGGCAAAGCTGCTTCGCTTGAGCTTTTAGCGTACTTACTGTTCAAAAAAGAAGTACCCTCAGATCGCGGCCTACTTATGCTGCACGTGTCAACGCTTCACCAATAATATTAACGATCTGATCGATCTGCCCATCTTCGATGATCAATGGTGGAGATAAAGCGATGATATCGCCGGTTACACGAATGAGCACACCTCGCTTGAGACAATCCACGAAGACATCATACGCACGCGCACCTGGCGCACCGGAACGCGACTCCAGCTCGATGCCTGCTATCAAACCAATCGTGCGAATGTCGAAGACGTGTCTGGCACTCTTCAGACCATGAATGGCGTCTTCCCAACGCTTTGAAAGAGCCGCGCCCCGCGTGAGAAGCCCTTCCTCGGCATAAATTTCGAGTGTCGCCAGTCCAGCCGCGCAAGATGCCGGATGCCCAGAGTAAGTATAGCCATGGAAAAGCTCAATGGCATTTTCAGGCCCTTGCATCATCGCATCATATACTTTGCGGCTGGCAAAAACGGCTCCCATCGGAATCGCACCATTCGTGAGGCCCTTCGCAGTCGTCACGATATCGGGCACCACCCCGAAGTAATCAACCGCGAACGGCGTACCAAGACGGCCAAACCCAGTGATCACTTCGTCGAAAATCAGCAGGATGCCATGCTGATCGCAAATTGCCCGTAAACGCTCCAGATAACCCTTTGGCGGCGGTAACACGCCTGCTGACCCGGCAACTGGTTCCACAATCACGGCTGCAATTGTCTCGCTACCATGCAGGGCAACCATGCGCTCCAGATCATCCGCAAGCTCTGCCCCATGTTCGGGAAGACCGCCCTTCACAAAGCGATTGCGTGCGGGATCATGCGTTGTGCGCAAATGGTCTACGCCTGGTAGATGCGTTGGGAAAGCGCGCCGGTTGTTGACCAGCCCTCCAACTGAAATACCACCGAAACCAACACCATGATAACCACGCTCACGCCCAATGAGACGCGTACGCGTGCCCTGCCCTATAGCGCGCTGATAAGCTAATGCGATCTTGAGCGCGGTATCGACGGATTCTGACCCTGACCCGGTGAAGAACACCCGATCAAGCTGAGCCGCAGCGCCACCCGGCGCATGAGCTGCAAGCTGCTCAGCAAACTCAAACGCAACCGGATGCCCCATCTGGAATGAAGGTGCATAATCAAGCGTCGCGAGCTGGCGCGCCACCGCATCGGTGATTTTCTCCCGGCCATGGCCTGCATTCACGCACCATAGTCCGGCCGTACCATCAAGCACTCTGTCGCCATCAACCGTGGTGTAGTACATACCCTTCGCGGAGGCGAGCAGACGCGGAGTCTGCTTGAACTGCCGATTGGCAGTAAACGGCATCCAGTAGGCATCAAGGTTGATATCATTTCGACGTGTTGGCGTTGATGCACCCGTGGTAGAATTTGCGCTGGATGAACTCATAACGACGCTATCCTTTAACGTGAGCGGTTTGCAATTTGATCAAACGATCAGCAACCTCGCACCTGCACTGATGAAAACAGCTCTCCACACGCGCCAGGAATGCCTCAGGAAAACACCCGCTCAGGCGCTGGTATGAAATACCGATCAAGAGCGCTTTCGCTTACGGCGTCAAGCGTGGCGGGATTCCATTGGGGATTGCGGTCCTTATCGATGATTGCCGCGCGCACACCTTCATAGAATTCGTGCCCGATCAGCACAGCTGCACCCGCTGCATATTCACGCTCTAATGTTTCTTCAAGTGTAATATCATGGCGTGCCAACCGTAACATTTTCAACGTCAGCTTGAGGCTCGTGGGCGAGCGCGTTTGCAGGGTGGCGAGCGTCTTTTGCGCAAACTCACTTCTTACTGCGGTCAGCGCCGCAATAATCCCATCCATGGTATCGAAAGAAAAAGCAGCATTGATTTCATCTTCATGAAGAGCAACCGGCCCTGGTTCAATGAAGCTGGTCACTGAATTAATCACCTCGGTCACCGCATCCGCTCGCGCTGTTGCCGGCAAGGCTGATAGACGCTGGGTGAGTGCGGACAAACTTGCAGTCGGCACAAAGAAGTCTGCCAGCCCAGCCTGAATGGCATCCGCGCCATTTATCTGCTCTCCGGTGAGTGCAAGATAGGTGCCGATCTCATCTTTGCCGCGTGATAGAAGCCACGTGCCTCCAACATCCGGGAAAAAGCCAATACCCGTTTCTGGCATTGCAAGGCGCGTACGCTCGGTCACAACGCGATGGCTGCCATGCGCCGAAACACCAACACCGCCGCCCATGGTGATTGCATCCATGTAAGCGATATAAGGCTTGCGAAAACGCTTGATATGCGCGTTGATGAGATATTCCTCACGCCAGAATATGCGTCCGGCTTCGGTATTATCTGGTCCGCCATCATACAGAGCCCGAATATCGCCCCCAGCGCAAAAAGCGCGATCACCCTCGCCTGTTATGAGCACCGCCGAGATGCCGTCATCATCCTCAAAACGATGCAAGGCATCAGCAATGATGCGTATCATATCGAGGGTGAGACTATTGAGCGCCTTCGGGCGGTTAAGGTGAATGCGGCCGAGTGTTCCCGATTGGCCGATCAGCACGAGAGCATCAGGCGCATTGTCTGGCGTGAAAGGCATATCGACATCCATTTTTACAGCCTCTAGGGGCACATCGAATGTAAAGTGCCACGCCAAAAGCCTGAGAGCAAACTGCGAGCAATACAAAACACCCGACAGAGCATTTTTCTTATTTCGTACATCGTAAAACACTATTATCATTTTTGCTATTGCGCGATCACAATATTCTGATAATAATCGCATTCATCATAAAGCACATGATGAACCATATGGCGTTACAGCCCAGTGTATTATTGACGTAAGTCAAAAAGTTTCCATGTAATAACTGATTACAGCAGGATGCTTAAGCACATGGATGGACATTCGTAATGGTTTAGACTACCGCTAACATGTTCATTAATGCTTCCCGTAGTAATTATTATTAGCGCAAGCAATACAGAACATGTGAACTGCCAAAACACTAAAGCTTTAATCAATATTTTGGCAGTTAAGTACAACGAGAGTATTGTTCATGCTATCAGCGATATCCCGCGTTGCATCTATGGTCGCGGTTGCCAACACTTTAGGGTTTGTTCAGTATCAAGCTCACGCGCAAGAGCAAGCTGACACACCCTATGGTAACTGGCTTGCAGAAAGCATCGCAGAGGGCGGTGTAGTTGATCGCGTGCAAACAACACTTGAACTGCACCAGGATGGCTCTGTCAGTGGATCAAGCGGCTGCAACCGCTTTCGTGGGACATTCATGTTCACCCCTGACACCATCAATTTCACCCCCATAGCGGGCACCATGATGCTGTGCAGCCCTGCCGTTATGGATCAGGAACAGAAGCTTTACAAGGTGCTTGAGGCTGCCAAGGGTTGGAAAGTGGAAGCCGACAAGCTGTTGCTTCTTGACGGACAGGGCACAGTCAGTGCACGTTTTGTGCGTCAAACCCAGGGGGCTGCCCTCACCATCACAGTGCCGGATGCGCTGAAAGTAGACCGTAGCAAACTCACCTACGATTGCAATGGAACAGCAGTAGAGGTGGAATACTTCAATGCTGGTAATACTTCGCTTGCAACACTATCCTTGCGGGGTGAGTTTGTGGTTGCTGCCAATGTTCTATCAGGATCTGGGGCAAAATACGCTGGCAAACGCCTTATTTGGTGGACGAAAGGCGATACGGCTAACCTTTACGATGTAACCCAGGACGAAAATACGCCCGTCTCCTGCACGGTGGCCAAGAAAAACTGAACATTCAAAACATCTTATTGGCATAACCTTAAATATTGAAAGCCGGGAAGCTATGACACTTCCCGGCTTTTATTATTTCGCCTTGTCGGTAAAATCCTAGTTCAACGCAACATGCGGAGGACGCTCTTCTGATACCGCAATATCGCCAATGATTAGGCCCGACGGACCAGCTGTAACGGGCACAACCTCGCCATCCTTGATCTTGCCGCTCAGGATCAGCTCAGCCAAAGGATCCTGCACGTTCTTCTGGATCACACGTTTCAGCGGACGTGCGCCATAAGCTGGATCGTAACCGCGTTCTGCCAACCATTCGCGCGCACTCTGATCAAGATTGAGCGTGATTTTACGCTCCTCCAGCAACCGCGCAAGACGAAGAAGCTGGATATCGACGATAGCACCCATCTGTTCTTTCTTCAGACGATGGAACAGGATGATTTCATCCACACGGTTGAGGAATTCCGGCCGGAAATGGCTGCGCACAACCGACATCACCTCATCACGCACGGCCTCTGAATCCTCTCCCGCCTTTTGCGCTACGAGGAATTCAGCACCAAGATTTGAGGTCATGATGATTAACGTATTGCGGAAATCGACTGTGCGCCCCTGCCCATCCGTTAGCCTGCCATCGTCAAGTACCTGCAGCAGCACGTTGAACACATCAGGATGCGCCTTTTCGATCTCATCGAACAGCACAACCTGATACGGTCTGCGCCGCACGGCTTCCGTCAGCGCACCTCCCTCTTCATAGCCAACATAGCCAGGAGGAGCGCCAATCAGACGGGCAACAGAGTGCTTTTCCATGTATTCAGACATGTCCATACGCACCATCGCCGTCTCGTCATCGAACATGAACGAGGCCAGCGCCTTGGTGAGCTCGGTCTTACCGACACCTGTTGGCCCAAGGAACATGAACGATCCGATAGGCCGGTTAGGATCCTGCAAGCCTGCCCGCGCACGCCGCACTGCCGTTGAGACAGCGACAACCGCCTCCTCCTGCCCAACAACCCGCTTGGCAAGCTGCTTCTCCATCTTGAGCAGCTTTTCGCGTTCACCTTCCAGCATGCGATCAACGGGTACACCCGTCCAGCGCGACACAACCTGCGCAATGTTATCAGGCGTTACTTCCTCAAGAACCGAACTGCTCTTGTCATCCTGGCTTTTGGCCTCGATTTCCGTCAATTCTTTCTCAAGGCCGGGAATGACCCCATAAGCAAGCTCGCCCGCACGCTGATACTGCCCTTGCCGTTGGGCAATGGCGAGTTCATTACGAGCCTCATCAAGCTGTTTTTTGAGCGAAGCCGCACGGCCAAGTTTATCCTTCTCAGCCTGCCACTTGGCAGTAAGCGCGCCTGAGCGTTCTTCCAGCTCAACCAGCTCTTTCTCCAGCCGCGCCAACCGATCTTTGGAGGCAACGTCCTGCTCCTTCTTCAAGGCTTCCGCCTCAATTTTCAAGCGCACGATCTCACGATCGATGGAATCGAGTTCTTCCGGTTTGGAATCGACCTGCATCCGCAGTCGAGCTGCAGATTCATCAATCAAATCAATGGCTTTATCGGGCAGAAACCGGTCGGTGATATAGCGGTTCGATAAAGTTGCCGCCGCAACCAGCGCGGAATCCTGAATACGCACGCCGTGGTGCTGCTCATATTTTTCCTTCAATCCACGCAAGATCGAAATCGTATCCTCAACCGTTGGTTCAGAGACGAATACGGGCTGGAAGCGCCGCGCAAGAGCGGGATCTTTTTCGACATGCTTGCGATATTCATCAAGCGTCGTCGCACCCACGCAGTGGAGCTCTCCACGCGCAAGGGCTGGCTTCAAGAGGTTTGAAGCATCCATCGCCCCATCACTTTTGCCAGCGCCCACAAGCGTGTGCATTTCATCGATAAACAGAATGATATTGCCTTCAGCCGATTGCACCTCGCTCAATACAGCCTTGAGACGTTCCTCAAACTCACCACGATACTTGGCGCCAGCAATAAGCGCACCCATATCAAGCGCCAGCAACTGCTTGTCCTTGAGGCTTTCAGGCACGTCGCCATCAACGATGCGCAGAGCAAGGCCTTCAACGATGGCTGTTTTACCTACACCCGGCTCACCAATCAGCACCGGATTATTCTTGGTGCGGCGAGAGAGCACCTGAATGGTGCGCCTGATTTCTTCATCGCGGCCGATAACCGGATCAAGCTTGCCCTCGCGGGCAACTGCGGTCAGATCGCGGGCATATTTCTTGAGAGCATCATAAGCATTTTCAGCCGATGCATTATCGGCAGTGCGCCCTTTGCGTAGTGCCTCTATTGCGGCATTAAGACTCTGGGCAGTTACGCCTGCCTTTGCCAGCGCTTTGCCCGCATCGGTATCCTTCTCCACCACAAGTGCGAGCAGCAAACGCTCCACTGTCACGAAGGAATCGCCTGCTTTCTCAGCAGCTTTTTCAGCGGTATCGAACACGCGTGCGAGGCCCGGCGCCAAATAAATCTGCCCCGATCCACCCTGCACCTTGGGCTGTTTAGCCAAAGCCTGTTCAGTTAATTGCAACGCAAGACGCGATTGCCCACCCGCGCGATCAATAAGGCCGGCGGCCAATCCTTCATTATCGTCCAGCAGAACTTTCAGCAAATGCTCGGGCGTGAATTGTTGATGATTTTCGCGCAGCGCCAGAGATTGAGCCGATTGTAGAAAACCCTTCACCCGATCAGTATATTTTTCGATATTCATTGATTTCTCCTCTCGGCAACTTTCACCGTCCAAACAGCCCGGCCGAAAGCCCCATATTAATAGTTTCCAGCGGGAAATCCCATCTGGCAACCTCCCGGCAGAAATTGCTGATCATTACACATCGATCAGCATAGCTCATGTAGGTATTGCCCAGGTGAAAGAACAAGGGGGGATAAACGGATCAATGAAAAATTTATACCTCTATCACAGCCACTTGCTTAACATCATTTATGCTATGCAAGCATGAGCTTTACCAAACCCCATACATTGTAAAGACCGGTTCTATCTCAGGCAACACCATGCCCTCTAGAGGATGGAAAACATGCAGCAAAACGCTGGAAACAGATGCAAATGGGCCGCAGTTTGCTTATGGTGCGCGGAACGCTTCCCATGAAGCGTGGGTTTAAGATGTGTTGAGGCTCATACCAGAGTGCTGAAATTTGCAGACCGTCCTCATGGCGAAGCAAGTATTCTGATCTTGCCTCTTCATTAGCTTTTCGCACTAGGGGAGAAAGCCGGATATGATCCGCGCCATTGCTTCAAGTCTCACTGTTTGCGCTGTAAGCGCATCGTTTGCCGCCCTCCTGCTCGCCGGCTCTGCCAGCGCTCAGGATAAGACAGTGCATGTCTATAACTGGTCGGATTATATCGACGCCGATACCCTTGATGCCTTCACCAAGGAAACTGGCATCAAGGTGGTCTATGATACGTATGACAACAACGAAATTGTCGAGACCAAACTGCTGACCGGCAAATCCGGTTATGATATCGTGGTGCCATCCGGCCCGTTTCTGGAGCGCCTGATCAAAGCAGGCGTGTTCCAGAAGATGGATCAATCAAAGATACCCAACGCCAAAAATCTTTGGCCGGAGATTTCCGATCGCCTCAAAACGTTCGATCCGGATAACCAATATGCCATCAACTATATGTGGGGCACCACCGGCATCGGCTTGAACGTCGCCAAGGTGCGCGAGCGTTTGGGGCCTGATGCAGCGTTGAATACCTGGGATCTGGTGTTGAATCCTGAAGTTGCTGCAAAGCTCAAGGATTGCGGCATCTACATCCTTGATTCACCTGAAGATCTATTCCCTGGCATACTTGACTATCTAGGTCTGAACCCTGACTCAAAAGATCAGAAGGATCTGCAAAAGGCAGCAGATGCGCTGACAAAAGTGCGCCCTTACATCCAGAAGTTTCACTCGTCAGAATACATCAGCGCTTTGGCTAATGGCGACATCTGCGTAGCTGTTGGGTATTCCGGTGATATTCTGCAAGCAGCAACGCGCGCTGAAGAAGCCAGGAATGGTGTCGAGATCAGCTATCACGTACCGCGTGAAGGCGCGCTGATGTGGTTCGACAGCTTCGCCATTCCTGCGGATGCCCCACATCCTGAAGAAGCCCGTGCTTTTATTGACTTCATGAACCGGCCTGAAATTGCAGCCAAGAACGCCAGCTTTGTTTCCTATGCCAGCGGTAACCTCGCGGCCAAACCATTGGTTGATGAGGCCGTGCGCAATAACCCCGGCATCTATCCTGATGACGAAACCATGAAGCGCCTGTTCACCAATACCGCTTACGACGACCGCACCCAACGCATCGTCACCAGGCTCTGGACGCGCATCAAAACCGGCCGCTGATACGCCCTAGCAGTTTGCGTTCAATTTGATTATTCAAATGAACACAAGTTGCAATGAAATATAGAAATCAGAACGTCAGATGCTTTAAATGATAAGGGCGGCTCACAATAACGAGCCGCCCTTTTTCTTATCGGCAAAATGAAAGCCCTACTGCGCTTTCCATGGATATATCCATGTTTCAGTAAGCGCCCGCTCGCCCGCGCGCAGAAAGGCGCGGATATCCACTGTTTCACCTAGAGGAACAGCAACATCAATGCCCGCCCGGAACCCATCAATCTTTGGGTTCTTGGCCAGGAACGTGCGCACCACTTGCCCTTTGGAGACCGACGCATCAATGGTGACGCGTGCAGGATCCAGCGCATAATAAGCTAGATCATTACCAGCAAAATCAATCAGAAAACGGCGTGTACCCGGCAGCACTTCTTCGCCTGAACCTGCAGCCTTTGGCTTGCCTTGATATGTATTAATTGCTCGCCCACCAGCATGCAGGCTTTCAGCATCGCCAATTGCCTTGATCCGGTAGCGATAAACCAAAGTCTGCCCTGCCTGTGGCGCCTGATCGGGCACCCAGAACGCGACAATATTATCGTTTGTTTCATCATTTGTGGGGATTTCGAGCAACTCAACACGTCCCGGCCCCCAATCACCAACGGGCTCTACCCAATAACCTGGGCGCAGTTCGTAGTGCAGGTCGATATCCTGATAATGCTCGAAGTTCCGATCCCGCTGCAACAACCCGAAACCACGGATGCTTTTATCGACAAAGGATGAGCGGGTTTGCTCAGACGGATTGCGTAGCGGACGCCAGATCCATTCGCCTGCGCTGGAATGAACGAGCAGGCCATCTGAATCATGGAGCTCGGGGCGGAACTCATCCAGAAACCGCCGATCGTTTTCACCCACAAAGAACATTGACGTAAGAGGTGCAATACCAAGCTGCACAACGGGCTTGCGCATGAACAGCGTAGCCGTAACATCCATCACTGTTTCTTTGCTTGGATAGATATAAAACTGGAACGCCCCCGTTACGGAAGGGCTATCAAGAAGCGCAAAAACGCCAACCCGTTCCGCATCAGATGAGGGATTTTCGATCCAGAATTCACGGAAGAACGGAAATTCCTCCTCCCCCCCTGCATTGATCGCAAGGCCGCGCGCTGAAAGCCCATATTGCTGATCACGACCAAGAAAGCGGAAGTAGCTTGCGCCCAAAAATGAAATCAGCTCATCGAACACATGCGGATCGTTGAGAGGATAATGCAGCCGGAAACCCGCAAAGCCCAGATTCACGGGCAGGTTTTTATCCATAGCCTTCGGGCCAGCGTCAAACAATTGCGCGGAATAGGGCACCGGTGTCGGCACACCATCCCGAATGACATTGACCGTTACCGGCCGCTTGAACAAGAAGCCGAGATGAAACATCTGCATCCGATAAGAGCCACCTGTAGAGCCCAAAAGCGCCTTTTCAGGCTTGAAACGGATGTTGCGATAAGCATCGAAATCAAGATTGGCCACAGAGTCCGGCAAGGCAGGTGCGTGGTCATCAAATGCCACTGCAGAAAGCTCGCGCGCGCGCCGCACCACATCCTCATAGCCAAACTGCGCTTTGGGGGCGCTATCTTCCTCAAGCGTGGGACGGACCGGCGGCATCTGCGCCAAAGCGCTGCTACCCGACAACGTCGACGCAGCAGCGGTAGAGGCAAGTGAGGCAGCAAGGGAAGCCAGAATGCGGCGTCTCGAAATCGGCGACATAGGGTCTTTCTCGGTTTAGCTGGCTTGTCATCAAGCCAAACAGGCAAGCCAGCATAACAGACAACAAGAAGATGGCGGGATCAGGAATAACCGCCCTTTTGGAGAAAATTCGTTAATACAAGATTTGGATGTGACTGAAATTTAAATTTAAGCACAACCACATACAAAGCGTAGCACTAACGTTCCATGAGCCTGGTTCTTGTTTAAGAAAACACCCTACTTTGAATTTCTCCTCCGCATAGGTTAAATATGTATGATAGCTTGTGTAAATAAACCATCATATTCAGGGAACGAGCAAATAATCTTTAATCCGGTTGCGAGATGACATTCTCATGAACATCCATGATCGCGGATCTGTGTCGCGCAGGCCTGCGATCATAGCGTTCTCTATACGCATATCTGCAGCCGCTACCCCGAAAGATATAGTCGATTTTAAGGAGTGAAGGCTCTCATCCCTTCATCGCGCAAGCGGAAAACGCCTCGTCCGTATGATGAAGCGCTTTACAAGCTGTGCCATCTGGTTGAGAATACCTTCCTGCATCTCAAGCGCTGGCGCGGTGTTGCTATACGATATGCCAAAATACCGCATCATTTACAGCCGCAGTGCCGATCAGAGCTATCGCCTTACGGGAAAACACTTTGTTACTACAATATATATGATATAATAACGAATTATTATCTTTATCAACCCGAGATACGCATAAATGTATATCTCAGTAAACTTAATAAATTGGAGTTTACGTTATGGAAAAAATAAATTATTCACCTGTTTTACTTAATAAAATCGATATCCAGAAACCTCTAACAACTGATTATAACCTTTTCAGACGCATTATTGATCGTATTATGGATTTTTTCTGCTCTTCAAATGTTTATGAAATAAAAAGCATGGTCTTTTCTTTGTGCTCCAAAGAAACGAGCGATAAGAAGAAATTTGAATTATTTGCTCGGCTTTTCAAATTGGCCGATCAGGATGGAAAAGCGCTTTTCTCCGGCGCGATAGATGAAACCCGGGGCCTTCACATATTAAAGCTGGCTGATGTTGAGTTTCAGCTGTCGATGGGCGGGAAAACATCGGCTGAGTACCTGGCCGACCTATTCTTTGATAGCCCGACACAACAAGAGATCGCAATGGTTAGCGATATTCTTGATGCTCATGATAGTGATGCTTACAAGAATCGAGCCGCTCTTATAGGAAGCTTAAAGCTCCAGGCACAGACGCCAAATCATCTCGGTAATCTGATTGATATCTCGTACGATGGAGACCTTAGCGGCAAACTGAACATTCACCATTGCACAGAAATTTCATTAAAAGGCGCGGAATTTCCTGGGAATATCAGCAAGATGGAAAGTGAGCTGAGAGAGCGTATCGCTCTTGAAATGAAAGAATGCTCTAAAATCGCTTCCGCTATCAGGAATCATCACAATAACTCGTATATTAAGAGTGTGACAGCGTTTTTAAATGATTTAAAAGCTCCATTTCCAGTACGCGGCGATAAAGATCATGATATATTCAGTGTAACACGTAGAGATATTAATCGCTCAGCTTATTCAATTAACGGCCAGACACTTGAACGTCGAGGCACTTGTGATCCTGCTGAAGAGGCGCAAGCATTAACAAGCTTTTGTACAACGCTAAGAAATATTGGCTGCTCTCTGGAACAACGCAATGTTATATTATCAACATGCAACCAGAATGCTACATTAAGTATCAATCATTCTTTGGATAACCCTATAATACCGACCGGAGAGAAAACTATAAATCAATTCAACATCCGCAAGGGTGATGGAAAAGATATTGTAGTAGAAAATTATACTATTGCCACATCATACGATAATGCCGCTGAAAATGGGAATATTATCGATATGCTTGAGACGGAATCTATATGCCATTCTTGGCTAATACATAAAGTTATCTTTACCATCAGCCCAGATGGAGACATCAAGGTAACGGAGTGTTATATGCGTACTTTGATGGCCCCACTAGAATCCGAACCGGCGCTATCCAATCCCCAATTAGATGACAACGTGATACATCCTTGAAATTTGCTACTCTAAAAGATTGCTGGAAGCATCCGTTCGCCACGGGGACACGGGCTTAATCCCATTGACATAGTTATGTCAGGTGAAGCTCCTGACATAACTAGCAACGATGCAGTATTGACACCAAGCACCCAATTGCAAGCTATCGTAGTGCACCTGTGCGCGTTTATGCATCACAGGTATGGCAGAAATGCATCAGGTTGTCAGTTAATAGCGCATATAGACTGCCAGAGCCCTTGAGAATCACCCCTGTAAGCCTTATAAAACACTTGCCCAATTTCGCACGTGCCTGTGGTCGCGTGCCGGTTGGCGGGGTTCCGGACAAGAGGCCGGTTTTCTCGCCCGAGGCGTGGGATTAACTTCCCCACGTTTTTGATAAACCGGCAGCCGGAGGCGAAACCGGCCCACTCTGCTCTCCGCAGGGGACGGGACTTAAAGCAACGACGGAACGGGCTTTTTTGGTCTCTATCAGCTTTCCAAAGGCTGGTGGCGGTTTACCGAAGAGGCTTGTCCATCTTTGCCAGGCGTGCGGGCGGGAAACACCCATCCAATCCAAGGCAGCAACATGAGTTCGCCATCTGCGGCAACTCGTGCGTATTCGATTTGATATCGTATTTGCGTCTCCACAGCGCAACGACGCCATCAATCGTATTCGCATTCCTGGGGCATTACAGCCCTTATTGACCTTGATTGTTCCGCATGGAGTGCATCCAATGACAGACCGTATCCGTGAATTTCTCCGCAACCGACGTGAAGACGGTCCTTGCCTTGTGGTCGACCTTGATGTCGTGCGCACCAATTATCTTGCATTCGCCCATGCCCTGCCCGACACGCGCGTATTCTATGCCGTGAAAGCCAACCCTGCGCCGGAAGTGCTGTCGCTGCTTGCCTCGTTGGGCTCAAGCTTCGACACTGCTTCAGTTGCGGAAATCGAGATGGCATTGGCGGCGGGCGCCTCACCCGATCGCATCTCCTTCGGCAACACCATCAAGAAGGAGCGAGATGTCGCGCGCGCATTTGCGCTGGGCATCCAGCTTTATGCTGTCGATTGCGAAGCGGAAGTCGAAAAGATTGCTCGTGCAGCTCCCGGGTCACGCGTGTTTTGCCGCATTCTATGCGATGGTGCGGGCGCTGAATGGCCGCTTTCGCGCAAATTCGGCTGCGATCCCTCACTCGCCGTGGGCGTGTTGGAGCACGCACATCGGTTGGGCCTGGAGGCTTATGGCGTATCGTTCCATGTCGGATCACAACAGCGTAATCCCCAAGCGTGGGATCAGGCTTTGGCCTCATCCGCCAGCATTTTTCATCAATGCGCCGAGCGTGGCATCAGCCTGTCAATGGTGAATCTTGGCGGTGGTTTTCCGACCAAGTACCTCAACGACATTCCGGCTGTTGAAGCTTATGGGGCGTCGATCTTCGACTCGCTGCGAGCGCATTTCGGCAACGCTATTCCCGAGACAATCATCGAGCCCGGCCGCGGCATGGTGGGCAACGCAGGAATGATTGAAGCCGAGGTAGTACTGGTATCGCGCAAAAGTGCCGACGATGAGCTGCGTTGGGTCTATCTGGATATCGGCAAATTCGGTGGTTTGGCTGAAACCATGGATGAATCGATCCGGTATCCAATCCGCACTGCGCGCGATCACGATGCTATGGAGGCATGTGTTCTTGCAGGCCCAACCTGTGACTCCGCTGATGTGCTCTATGAAAAGACGCCATACCCACTACCCGTGAGCCTGACCATCGGCGACAAGGTGATGATTGAAGGTGCCGGCGCCTACACCACTACATATGCAGCGGTAGCCTTCAATGGTTTCCCGCCGCTGAAAGCCTATCACATCTGATTTCGCCATCTTTTGTTTTTCCGGCTGCCCCGGCTGAAAATTGCCGGGCAGGGAGGAACTTGCCGTGTTCACAATTCGTAAAGAAATCCCTACCGATATCGATGCACGGGAAGCGCTGCTCGATACATGCTTCGGCCAAACCCGACATACCAAAACCAGCGAGCGCCTGCGAGAGGGACGTTTGCCGGCGCGTAATCTTGCCTTGAGCGCAACTGCTGCTGATCGTTTGATTGGTACGGTACGCCTTTGGCATATTTCTGCAGGCTACAAAGGCGGAAAGCTATCATGTCCTGCTTTATTGCTTGGACCGCTTGCCGTTTCGCCTGAATACCAATCACTCGGCGTTGGCAGCGCATTAATGCACGCCAGCATCGAGGCCGCGACACTGCTTGGCCATCGCGCAATTTTGTTAGTGGGGGATGCGCCCTACTATGCACGCTTTGGCTTCAGCACCGAAAAGACCAATGCTCTATATTTCCCAGGTCCGTTTGCCCGCGAGCGCTTTCTTGCTCTGGAACTGGTACCCAGGGCGCTTGAGGACGTCCAAGGCCTTGTTGCGGCGACAGGTCAACTCACATCCATGCCAAATGCATTGTCTCAGCTGCCGCAAGCTGCCTAAGGCTATAGCACCACAGAAATTCAAGACGCAGTACAACTGCCGGCATGTTGAAACAAGCCTCATAAAATTACTGAGAACTGCTTACACCCTGTTTTACGAATAAGGCGTAAGCGGTTCTCTTCCTTGATTTTTGAAGCTTACATTTACATGCAGACGAAGAATGTAATTTCTTACTTTCCGCCAAGCGCCCGATACACCTTGGTGCCCGCACGACCTGTTTCCGGCATACCAAGCTGACGCTCAACATCCTTGATTGCCATACGGGTGACAACACCGATTTTACCGTCGGCCTCACCAATATGATACCCCTTCGCCAGCAACAGCTTCTGCAACTCAAAACGCTCAGCCCGCGTCAAACCAGGATCATCGGTAGGCCAAGGCGTGCGCAACGCAGGATATCCAGCTAGCCGATCGGCAAGGTGGGAGATCGCCAAAGCGTAGGATTCAGCTTGATTATATGAATAGATCGCATCGAAATTACGGAACACAAGAAATGCAGGTCCATTCGGTCCCGCTGGCAACAATAACCCTGCCTGCCCTTCGCCCTTAAGTGGCTGACCATCAGCCCGCTTAATACCGCGCTGCGCCCATTCTGCAATAGCGATTTTGTTGCGACGTCCCGTAGACCCTTTATATCCAGGCGGAACCTTAACCTCAATCAGCCACGGCTCCCCGGATTTCCAGCCCGCACGCTTGAGATAATTGGCAGTTGAGCCCAATGCATCAGGCACTGAACTGACGAGATCGCGCTTTCCATCGCCATCAAAATCGATTGCAAGTCTTTGATAAGTAGTTGGGATAAACTGTGTCTGCCCAAAAGCGCCAGCCCAAGAGCCATAGAGCTTATTCAGGGCAAGATCTCCCCGATCAACAAGCTTGAGTGCTGCGAACAACTCCCCGCGCCAGAAATCTTTACGGCGACCACCATCACAATATAGCGTGGCAAGTGCATGAGGCAGGAAAAAACTACCGACATCACGGCCATAATCGGTCTCGACACCCCATACGGCAGCAATGACATAACGATCAACGCCAAAGCGCTGTTCAGCAGCACGGAGCACGACGTCATACCGCCCCATTTGTGCTTTGCCATCGTTGATGCGTTGCGCATCGACAAGAAAGCCGATGTAGTCCCAGATCGGTGTTTTGAATTCCGGCTGTACCTTGGAAAGCTCCAGTACTTTTTCATCTGGCGCATCCACATTAAGTGCCTTTGCCGTCACATCCCGACTAATGCCTGCCTTAATAGCAGCAAGCCTGAGATTGGCAGCGCAGGCAGAAAAGCTGGCCTGGGCTTCAGCAGGCGTTGCAAAGCCCGCACTGGTTGCAACCAAAGCGACAAGCGCCACAATAAATGACAAAACAGGGGTGAAATGCACCCGTAATCTGCCTTGCATGCCTCTTTCCTTCATAACTTTATCCGAATCTCCACTACCCACGCTCGATATACAGAGGGATTTGATAAATTTTCGTATATTCCTCTACGAGAAATTTGCAGGCGGATGACAGCATATCAGTTTATGCCAACCCAGCAATAAAATGGACATAAAATCGACGAAACAACCATAAAATAATCAATTATAAATAATTACTCCATCAATGATAAACAATGTCATTTCTTATTCATTTAAAAAAATATTAAATCATGTTAATTAATCAAAATTATATAAACAATATTTATTAAAAAATTCACAATACGAAAATCATACAGACGCTAGCCCCTTCAAACGACCAACACAGAACGATATTGCCTCACTGGAAAATTGGAGCAACCGGCCTGCGTCATACGCGATTATGCTTAATTCCCATGCCTTTTTAGTTTCCCAAGCCCTTTCCATCAGGAAGGCGCACAATAACTTACGCAATAAACATATTTATACCGGCATTTCTGCAATCTGTTAACCAAGTGGTAACCATACTCGCGCCAAATGTTAACAGAACAGAAACCTGAAGAAGTGCCGTGACCCAGACAGCCCCTCTCCCAGCCTCCTCATCCAGCGACGTCGCACAGCCGTCAGCTAAGCGCCCATCGATCCGCTTTCGTGGCCGATCCTTTCTGGCGCTGATGCTGTCACCTGAGGCACCGCTCGATGCATGGCTGGATGAACTCTACAACCTGATCGACCGCTCGCCTGGATTCTTCGGTGCACGAGCGGTCATTCTGGATGTCTCCAGCCTGGACATCGACAAACAGGGCCTTATCGATTTGCTTGCCCGTCTTAACGAACGGCGCATTCAGGTGATGGGCATTGAGGGCGCTAAGGAATCTTGGCTTGGGCCCGGCTTCCCACCGCTTGTACGTGGCGGAAAGCAGGTGAACGAGGTTGATATCCCCGCGCCAGCTGCAACAACAGGCGAGAAGGCGGCTATCGAAACGTCGCCTACGGCTTCTCCGACAGCTGTGGCGAAGGAAGACAACGCCGCACCTATCGCGATTCCGCAAGAAGCCGCTCGTCCATCTCTGCTTATCGATCAGCCTGTCCGTTCAGGTCAGTCGATCGTGTTTCCGCAAGGTGATGTCACCATCATCGGCTCCATCGCTTCGGGCGCAGAGGTGATTGCAGGTGGCTCCATTCATGTCTATGGCGCTCTTCGCGGACGTGCGTTGGCGGGGTGCGCGGGGCATGCATCGGCACGTATTTTCTGCGGCAAGCTCGAAGCCGAACTTGTCGCGATCGATGGCCTCTACAAGACGGCTGAGGCTCTTGATGATCATCAATTCGGCAAACAAGCCGTCCAAATCTGGCTCGAAGGCGACGCGATTAAAATCGCTCCCCTGAACTGAAGAGGGAAATAAAATGGCCAAAGTACTGGTCGTAACATCGGGTAAAGGCGGCGTTGGCAAAACCACGTCGACGGCCGCCCTCGGGGCGGCACTAGCGCAGACCGGACAAAATGTCGTGGTTATCGACTTTGACGTTGGTTTGCGCAATCTCGATCTGGTGATGGGCGCAGAACGTCGTGTGGTCTATGACCTCATCAACGTTGTGCAGGGCGAAGCCAAGTTGGCGCAAGCTCTTATTCGCGACAAGCGGGTTGAAACACTCCATCTGCTGCCTGCCTCGCAGACACGCGACAAGGACTCGCTCACGGAAGAAGGCGTTGATCGCGTCATCAATGAGCTGCGCGAGAAATTTGACTGGATTATCTGCGACAGCCCTGCTGGCATCGAGCGCGGCCCAACGCTTGCGATGCGCCACGCAGATGTTGCCGTTGTCGTCACCAACCCTGAAGTATCATCGGTGCGTGATTCAGATCGCATCATTGGCGTCCTCGACTCCAAGACTTTACGGGCTGAAAACGGTGAGCGTGTTGAAAAGCATCTGCTTCTCACCCGCTATGACCCAATCCGGGCTGAGCGCGGTGATATGCTGAAGGTTGAGGATGTGCTGGAGATTCTGTCGATCCCGTTGATTGGCATCATCCCTGAGAGTGAGGAAGTGCTGCGCGCATCCAACCTCGGTACGCCAGTTACCATCAGCAACCCTAATAGCGCCCCTTCACGCGCTTATCTCGATGCAGCCCGCCGCCTAAGTGGTGAAACGGTTGAGATGTCCATCCCTTCGGACAAGAAGGGCCTGTTCAACAAGCTGTTCGGACGGAGGGCGGCATGAGCTTTTTTAAACTGTTCAGCCGGCGGTCGTCGGCCCCTGTGGCACGTGAACGCCTGCAGATCCTGCTGGCACATGAGCGCATCTCGACGGGCCAGTCTGACCTTGTCGCCATTCTGCGGGAAGAAATTCTTGCTGTTATCGCCAAGCATATTCAGGTTGATAGCGATATGGTCAAAGTAACCATGGAGCGCGGTGATGCCGTCTCAACGCTGGAAGTTGATATAGAGATCCCATCCCATATTGCACCAGCAGCCGCCAATGACGTGGCAGGAAAGGCATCGGATAAGCTCTCATCGACTGCGGGTAAAGCACCCGTTATGGCGAAAACAACTTCAGGCACATTGTCACGTTCAGCCCGCGCTTGAGGCAGGCTATTGTGCATTATGGCTGAGCATTAAACCGAAAAAAGCGGGCACCTTTTCGGCTTGATGCTATAAATTTTCCCATAAACAATTCCATAAGGCAGGGCGTATTTTCAACGCTCTGCCTATTTTTATGTCTGATACACAAAACACGCGCAGAAAGGGCGTCCATAAGCGCCCTTTCCCATTATTCAGCAAGATGAATGTCAGTGGCTATCGCGCGGAATGCCCTTTGTTTGTGCGATTTGTTGATACTTTACGGCAGATTCCAGCACTGCACCGGTCTCAAGTTGCCCGACAATAGCACGCTGGATTTCCTGCCAGGGCGTCTGGCTCTCCGGAAATTTGTAGCCCCCTGCCTGCGCAAGCTGACGTAGACGTTCAGCCAATTCTTCATCCGATATCATGATGTTGGCAGAGCATTTTCCAAGGTCAATACGCACTTTGTCACCTGTTCGAAGAACAGCAAGGGCGCCACCTACTGCAGCTTCAGGCGAAGCATTCAGGATTGATGGCGAGCCTGATGTGCCAGACTGCCGCCCATCGCCCACGCATGGCAGCGACATGACACCACGCTTAATCAGGTAATCAGGCGCACGCATATTGACGACTTCGGCAGATCCCGGATATCCAACAGGCCCTGTACCGCGCATGAATAGAATGGTGTGTTCATCAATCGCAAGCGCTGGATCATCGATACTTGCGTGGTACTCTTCAGGCCCATCGAATACCATGGCCCGCCCCTCAAACGCATCTGGATCTTTGGGGTCAGACAAATAACGTTCCCGGAATTCTGGCGAAATAACACTCGTTTTCATGATGGCGGACGAGAACAGGTTGCCACGCAAAACAATAAAACCAGCCCGTTCCTTTAGGGGCTTGTCATATGGGCGAATAACCTTTTCATCTTCAATGCGCGCATCACGGCAATTATCGCCGATCGAGCGCCCGTTGACGGTGATTGCTGCCTCATTGATCAATTTCTGATCCATCAGCTGGCTAACAACCGCTGGCACACCTCCTGCATGGTAATAATCCTCGCCCAGGTACTCACCTGCCGGTTGCATATTAACAAGTAAGGGAATTTCGTGGCCATAGGTTTGCCAGTCATCCACCGTTAGCTCCACGCCCACGTGACGCGCCAATGCATTGAGGTGAATGGGCGCATTAGTCGAGCCGCCGATTGCTGAATTCACACGGATGGCATTAATGAATGCTTCTTTTGTAAGAATATCAGAGGGTTTAAGGTCTTCGCGCACCATGTCAACAATACGTAGCCCCGTACGATATGCCACTTCCTGACGATCACGATAAGGCGCTGGAATCGCAGCCGAGCCGGGTAGTTGCATACCGAGCGCTTCTGCTAGCGAGTTCATCGTCGTGGCAGTGCCCATAGTATTACAATAACCGGTAGAAGGCGCTGACGACGCAACCAGCTTCACAAAGCCCTGGTAATCAATTTCACCGGCTGCCAGCATTTCGCGGGCCTTCCACACGATCGTGCCTGAGCCCGTGCGCTTCCCCTTGAACCAGCCGTTCAGCATAGGGCCGACAGAAAGCGCAATCGCAGGGATATTGACAGTTGCCGCCGCCATCAGGCACGCAGGCGTGGTTTTATCGCAGCCGATTGTCAACACCACGCCATCGAGTGGATAACCATAAAGCACCTCAACCAAACCCAGATAGGCAAGATTGCGGTCAAGCGCCGCCGTAGGCCGTTTGCCAGTTTCCTGAATGGGATGTACCGGAAACTCAATCACAATGCCGCCTGCTTCACGAATGCCTTCACGCACACGTTTCGCAAGCTCTAGATGATGACGGTTACATGGCGAAAGATCGGACCCGGTCTGTGCGATTCCAATAATTGGCCTGCCTGACTGCAACTCTTCCTGACTTAGCCCGTAATTCAGATACCGCTCCAGGTAGAGGGCGGTCATATCGGGATTATCCGGGTTGTCGAACCACGCGCGTGAGCGGAGTTTGCGAGGGGCGGCAGAAGCGCCTTTTGACCTGTCACTCATTTTAGAATTCCCCGGTTCTACACTGAACATCAAAAAGAGGTATCTCAGCAGCCTTGCAAACAAAGATAGGCAGAGAAATATCTATCAACTTATTGTTATAAATCAAACGACAGCATTATCTGAACATTCTTTATAAGTTGGCATCCGTGCTATCAGAAGTCCCTCATACTTACGATGACAATATGTCGATAAATAGCTCAACAATATTTCTTCATCCAATCATGAAAGTATCAGCTCAGAGGCCAAGCGGCGCAAAATCGGCATCGGAATGATATTTAGGTATTAATGGAGAAATGCTTGTAAAATTAGCATACCTCCCTCTGCCTCACTCCCTAACACCTGACCATTCCAGGTGGGTCACCTTCATCAAGGTGATCTCCCCAGCATCTCTAAAATTGATATCAATACTCGTATTGCAAACAGCACGCGCCAAGTTTGTCTTTAGGATCAGTTTTCTATAGTTTCGGTAAAGTTCCCGCAAGTGTTGCGAGCAAAGCGCGGATATTTACGAAGAACATACAGACTGAAAAATGCATACTTAGCTGCTGCTGTTATTCCATATATGCTTCCCTATACTGCTTCCATACACGCCCCGAAATAAGATAGCAGTTCCCTAAGCATTTGCTTGTGCAATTTATTCATCCAAAGCAGGAATCTTTTTAACACTTTCTGCTGTAGCTTTTGCAGGAAGGGGTGAAAGTACCTGCAATTTCTGCCATGCGCTCAACGCAAGGCACACTTGAAATGGCACGGGAAGGAGCTTGAATTTACCAGTGCCCAGCAGTATAAACATAAGTGCCAGCCCGGGCCCCTCTGACAGTTCATCGAACTGTGATGTCGGACTGGATATCTGAAATCGGGTGGCCTGGAGCATGTAGAAAATTATCGATATCGTTAATATACCATGCTGCGCGCTTGAAAGCTGCAAGGCATGGCAGTTGCAATAATTACTCTGCCCTTTCACCTTACGTGGAATTCCTGCGGGCAATTGTTGCGTGAATAAGCGGACGGATTTTTCCATCCGCACGATATCATTCCTACTGCACCAAGTTCCCAACCTCATGGTGGGTGCCGAATGGTTGATTTGTTTAACTCTTATCTCTTTACACCAGAAGCGCTTACTGCTCTGCTTCAGGTTATCATGATTGACCTTGTGCTGGCAGGCGACAATGCGATCGTGATCGGCCTTGCGGCCGCTGGTCTGCCCAAAGAGCAGCGTGGCAAGGCCATTCTCATCGGTATTATCGCAGCAACAGTACTACGTATCATTTTTGCGGCGGCAACGACCCAATTGTTGCAGATTGTCGGTCTTCTTTTTGCCGGCGGCGTATTGCTTCTGTGGGTATGCTGGAAGATGTGGCGCGAGTTGCGTGTCTCGCATAATGACGAGCTAGAAGCTGTTGAGGCGTTGGAAGAGCAAGACATCAACAATGATGGCAGTATTGCAGCCAAAACTCCGCGAAAAACCTTTGCGCAAGCAGCTTGGCAGATTGTTATTGCAGACTTGTCTATGTCGCTCGATAACGTACTTGCCGTTGCAGGCGCTGCACGGGAGCATCCAGAAATTCTGATCTTCGGATTAGTGCTTTCTGTCGCACTAATGGGTGTTGCGGCCAGCTTTATTGCCAAGTTGTTACAGCGCCATCGCTGGATTGCATACGTCGGCCTTGCCGTCATTCTCTACGTAGCGCTGGATATGATCTATCGCGGCCTACTTGAAGTGATACCAGTTGTAAATGGCGTGATGTAAAGAATATTTATGGCGCTTTCAGAAAAGCGTCAAAATAAAACTCATAGCATTTTAGCGATCAACAATCGTCAAAATGCTATGAGACTTATCTTAAATTCGAATGTATAGAAGCTTGAAGATGGTTATCAAGATTTTATACGCACTTAAAATCAATGAAGTTGTGACCTCCGTCGATCGCAAGCGTCGATAATTCTTTGTTTTCTTTCATTAGAAGATATGCCTTCGAAGAGCGCTTCAGGATTATCGTCCAGCGCTTTTACGCGTCCACCATGTGCCAATACGCTATCGTCTAATCCATTAAAGGTTGTATCTGAGATTTTCGCCAGAACGCGCATACTGATCCGCGTTTTAGCTCTAGGCGACAAGCTATTAAATACATCCGCATTCAGGCTTTCAAGAATTTCATTTGGCAGAGCGCTGAACAAACGTCCATCAAGTTTAGCCACTGTACTGGGTGACAGGCCATTCAAGTATCCAGGTTTAATAAATGCTTTCTTCCCCCATTGCCACGCCTTGTATATATCATGATTCCATTGACCACCAGAAAATACAAAAAGCTCTACCACAGTCTCGTCAATCATATTTGGGATACAAGTTAAAATCGTAGCCCACGTCTCAGTAACCATCTGATGACCACCATGACATGCCAATTTCTGCATCATACTCTTATTAATACGCTTTGGGGCCAGTTCCAGGATCTTAGCTAGCGCCTCAATGTTAACCCGATTACCACGAAATATTATTTTTTCGATCATATCATCATCAATATGGGGGGGGGCAATGCGCAGGAAAGTATCCAGCACATCAATATCCACCTGATCATCATGAAATATCTTTCCGTTGACCACATCATCATCAACATGAGCGGGGACAAAGCACAGGATAGTACACAGCATCTTAAAATCCACACCATGCTTTATCGCTTGATCGATCATAGTCTTATTAACACGAGCGGGGGCAATGCGCAGGAAAGTATCCAGCACATCAATATCCACCTGATCATCATGAAATATCTTTCCATTGATCACATTATCATCAACATGAGCGGGGACATAACGCAGGATAGTACACAGCATCCCAAAATCCACACCATATGATATCGCTCGATCGATCATAGTCTTATTAACACGAGCGGGGGCAATGCGCAGGAAAGTATCCAGCACATCAATATCCACCTGATCATCATGAAATATCTTTCCATTGATCACATTATCATCAACATGAGCGGGGACATAACGCAGGATAGTACACAGCATCCCAAAATCCACACCATGCTTTATTGTTCGATCGATCATAGTCTTATTAACACAAGCAGGGGCAGCGCGCAGGAGAGTATCCAGCGCCTCAGAATTTACTCCACCATCATGAAATATCGCTCGATCGATCACGTCATCATCAACATGAGCGGGGACATAACGCAGGATAGTACCCAGGAGACTAATATCCACGCCATGCAATATTGCTTGATCAATCATAGTCTTATCAACATGAGTGGGGACCAAGCGCAGGAGAGTATCCAGCGCCTCAGAATCTACCCCACCATCATGAAATACCGCTCGATCGATCATAGCCTTATCAACACAAGTGGGGACAGCGTAGAGGATAGCATCCAGCGCCTTATAATCCACATCACCATCATGAAATACCGCTCGATCGATCATAGCCGCATCAACACGATCGGGAGTGCATTGCAAGATTTCAGCCAGCGCCTCATAATCCACCTTACCACCATGAAATATCGCTATACTAGTTATAATTCTGCAATACAGTTCTTTCACGCCATCAAAAACATTTAAAGGAAACCTAACCACAGACGAAAAAACATTACTAATAACATATCCAACATATTTACAAGCACTCACCACAGGAGCTGCAATAACACTAAAATAACTTCCATCAAAATATGATAGCGCAGATGGAGACGTAATTGGGGCATCCAGATTTGTAGAATTATAAGTTTGATTTAGCGGCAAGCCAGAGACAGCAGCAGGAGTACTCATAAAAACCTCAGCAAATAGAATAACGAAAAACACGCCCTGACGCAGCCCAGACAATGTTATGTTTTGCTTTGTGCACTTCATCTACCTCTTGAATAGACATCTTGCAAGATAGAGATTGAAATAGAATTCTATATGTCATTGGCTAGAGCTGGCAGAATATGCATTTTCAACATTTCAGCGCTTTCTGAAATCACTTGGCGCACTACCCTCCCATTGTTTAAATGCGCGCGAAAAACTCTTCTCGTTGCGAAAACTGGCTATATGTGCGGTCTGCTTGAGAGGACAATTCGTGCGCTGCATCAAGTCGATGGCATAGTCGCGGCGCACGACATTCTTGATGATGCTTGTATTAAATTCGAATGTATAGAAGCTTGAAGATGGTTATCAAGCTTCTATACGCATTTAAAATCAATGAAATTGCGGCTTCCGTCGAGCGCAAGCGTCGACAATTCTTTGTTTTCTTTCATTAGAAGATATGTCTTCGAAGAGCGCTTCAGGATTAGCGGCCAGCGCCGCTACGCGTCCATCATGTGCCAATACGCTATCATCTAATCTGTTAAAGGTTGTATCTGGAACTTTCGCCAGAACGCGCATACTGATCCGCGCTTTAGCTTTAACCGACAAGCTATTAAATACATTTTCCTTGAGATTTTCAAGAATTTCATCTGGCAGAGCGCTGAACAAACGTCCATCAAGTTCAGCCAATGCATTGGGTAACAAGCCATTCAAGTATCCAGGTTTAATATATTCTTCCTTCCCAAATCGCCACGCTTTGTACACGTCACGATTCCATTGACCACCAGCAAATACAAAAAGCTCTACCACAGTCTCATCAACATCATTTGGGATATAATCTAAAATCGTAGCCAACGTCGCAATAACCATCTGCTGATCACCATGACATGCCAATTTTTTCATCATACTCCCATTAATACGCGTTGGGGCATGATCCAGGATCTTAGCCAGCGCCTCAATGTTAACCCGATCACCACGAAATATTATTTTTTCGATCATATCATCATCAACATGAGGGGGGTCATAGCGAATGATAGTACCCAGCACATCAATATCCACCTGATCATCACGAAATATTGCTCGATCGATCATAGTCTTATCAACACGAGCGGGGTCAGCGCGCAAGGCAGCCAACGTCGCAGCAACCATCTGCTGATCACTATGACATGCCGATTTCTTCGTCATATTCTTATTAATACGCGTTGGGGCCAGCTCCTGGATCTTAGCCAGCGCCTTAATGCTAACCTGATCACCACGAAATATTATTTTTTCGATCATATCATCATCAATATAAGCGGGGTCATGGCGAAGGACAGCACACAGCGAAGCAAGATGCACCTGATCATCACGAAATATTGCTCTCTTGATCATATCCCCATCAACCTGAGCGGGGACACAACGCAGGATAGTACTCAACATCAAAGCATCCACACCATCCGATATTTCTCGATTGATCATAGTCTTATCAACACAAGCGGGGGCATAGCACAAGAGAGTATGCAGCATCTCAGAATCCACACTACAATCATGAAATCTCGATGGATGGATCACACCATCATCAAGATGAGCGGGGACCCTGAGCAGGATAGTACACAGCATCTTAGAATCCACACCACGCAATATCGCTTGATCGATCATAGTCTTATCAACACGAGCGGGGGCAATGCGCAGGATAGTATCCAGCGCCTCAGAATTTACCTTATCATCATGAAATATCGCTCGATTGATCATAGTATTATCAACACGAGCGGGGTCAGCGCGCAGGATAGTATACAGCGCCTCAGAATCTACCTTACCACCATGGAATATTGCTCGCTCAATTGTAGCCTCATCAACATCATAATAGGAGGTAGAGTGCAGAAGATGATTTAGCAAAGAATAATCCACCCTATCACCGAATATCACTTGGGATACCACTCGTTTGGTCTCAGCCTTATTATCATTAGCATCCACTACGGATTTAGCATGCTCATAATCATAGATTCCCTCATGATACGGGTCTAGATCATATTTAGTATTCTTATAATCATAGATTCCCTCATGATACGGGTCTAGATCATATTTAGTATTCTTATAATCATAGATTCCCTCATGATACGGGTCTGGATCATAATATCTTCCACTAAAATACCGGTCTGCAGATGGAGATGTAACTGAAGACACCGGATTTACAGATCCAGATTCGGAGCGTTGGGTTTGGGTAGCCGGATTTGCAGAATTATAATCTTGACTCCACAGCCAACCAAAAACGGTATTGAAGATATTACTCATGCGAACCTCAGCAAATAGAATAACGAAAAACACGCCCTGACGCAGCCCAAACAATGTTATGTTTTGCTTTGTGTAATTCATCTACCTCTTGAATAGACATATTGCAAGATAGAGATTGAAATAGAATTCTATATGCCATTGGCTAGAGCTGGCAGAATATGCATTTTCAACATTTCAGCGCTTTCTGAAATCACTTGGCGCACTACCCTCCCATTGTTTAAATGCGCGCGAAAAACTCTTCTCGTTGCGAAAACCGGCCATATGCGCGATCTGCTTGAGAGGGCGGTTCGTGCGTTGCATCAGATCGATGGCATAATCGCGACGCACGGCATCCTTGATTTCCTGTAATGATGCCCCCTCCTCCTGCAGCTGACGGTGCATGGTGCGGCTTGAGATGGCCAACATCTCAGACAGGGCTTCTGCATTAGGCAGATCATTGGTGTGCGTAGATGACGCCAGATGACTTTTTAGCAGCATGCGCACACGATCAACAAGCAAACGATCACGCCGATATTGCAATACTGTCAGCTGCAATGCTTTTTGTAACATCTGCCGTGTTGCAGTTTCATCCCGAACAGGCGTCAATGACAAGTATTGGGCATCAAAACTGAAACCTGCATGGGCAGCCTCAAACCGTGCCCGACCAGGAAACATCGCGCCATAAGCGCTGCCATGTTCCGGTTGTGCATAAGGAAATGTCAGATCGATGAGCGGAATACGAGAATCGATCAACCAACAGGCAAAGCCATGCGCCATGCGTAATACCGAAACCAGACAGAACTCTCGCAACGCAGCTGTCACGCACCGTTCGTGAATTGTAATGGAGGCCGCACCGGCCTTGACGCTAAGCGTGAGCGCTATATCCTCCGTTAGCAAGCCGTGACAGCGGCACCAACGTTTAAGGGCAACTCCTAAATCGGGGGCTGTGACGGCGGCCCGGCAAATCATTCCATGGCTGCCCCACGGCAGACGGCGAGAGAACCACCCAAGCGCCTCATCATCCAGCTCTCGCATCGCATAACCGGATAATTTCTCGAATTGCTCTGCAGTCACGCGCGATGCAGGATCATCCAGAAGATGCGGCACAATTCGTGCCTCGCGCAGGGCCGCATCAAAGGATAAGCCATATGCTTCATAAGCTTTTGTAATATAGCGCACAAAGGCTATTGGCGTGACCGCATCGGAGAGTGATCTTGCGTTTCTATTCATAACTCATTCTTGATAAATGATGGCATGATTTGCAACCATTGTGGCACCAAATGAGTGGGATGACACAGTAATCTTTGTGCCAATGAACTGGCCATGCTGGCGCCAACGACAAATAACGAGCGGGGAGAGATGCAATGACGTTTCCAGGTCTTGGGCTGGATTTTGATCTTGGTGATGATATCAACGCCTTGCGCGATGCCGTGCAGACTTTTGCGGCCAAGGAAATCACCCCCATCGCGGCAGATGTTGATCGTGACAATGCCTTTCCTGCGCCTCTCTGGCGCAAACTCGGCGATCTGGGCCTGCATGGCCTGACCGTCAGCGAGGACTTTGGCGGCACAAACCTGGGCTATCTGGCGCATATCATCGCCATGGAAGAGATATCGCGCGCTTCGGGTTCTATCGGTCTGTCATATGGCGCACATTCCAACCTGTGCGTGAACCAGATTAACCGCAACGGCACCGACGCCCAGAAGGAAAAGTATCTACCCAAGCTCATCTCTGGCGAGCATGTCGGCGCGCTTGCCATGAGCGAGCCTGGCGCGGGTTCAGACGTTGTCAGCATGAAGCTGCGCGCCGAAAAGAAAAGTGATCGCTTCGTCCTCAACGGCTCCAAAATGTGGATCACCAATGGCGGTGACGCTGATACGCTGGTGATTTACGCCCGCACGGATGCGCAAGCTGGCGCCAAGGGCATCACCGCCTTTATCGTCGAGAAAGGCTTTGCCGGATTTTCGGCCGGTGCGAAACTTGATAAGCTCGGCATGCGCGGCTCAAATACCTTCCCGCTCTATTTCGACAATTGCGAAGTGCCGGAAGAAAATGTGCTCGGAGGCGTCGGCAATGGCGTAAAAGTGCTGATGTCTGGCCTTGATTATGAGCGTGCGGTGCTTTCTGGCGGCCCGCTGGGCCTGATGGCGGCAAGCATGGATGCGATCATTCCCTTCATTCATGAGCGCAAGCAGTTCGGCCAGAGCATTGGCGAATTCCAGCTGATGCAGGGCAAGGTGGCTGATATCTACACCACCTGGCAGGCCACGCGCGCTTATGTTTATGCGCTCGGCAAGGCTTGCGATCGTGGTGACCATGCCCGCACTCTGCGTAAGGATGCAGCTGGCGCAATTCTTTATTCGGCTGAAAAAGCTACATGGATTGCGGGCGAAGCCATTCAGACACTGGGTGGCGTTGGTTACACAAAAGATTTCCCGGTTGAGCGTCTGTGGCGCGATGCCAAACTCTATGAGATTGGGGCAGGCACATCGGAAATTCGGCGCATGCTGATCGGACGGGAATTGTTTACCGAAACCGCCGATAGCTGATAGCGTTGCAGTCGCTAGAAATGCACTGGAGCGCGGCATGATCTGACGCGGCCGCTCTCTTTATTTACGCATCAATAAAACCAGAAAACAGTGCCCGCTTTCCGGTTTGATGCAGTATCAGCATTCACTTATTGTCTCTTCGTATCAATCACTTGAGCAGTACAAACGCTTTCAAGGGTGTTTCAATGGGATGTGCAGATGGCCATCATCGATAGCAAGATCAGCCCGCGTAGTGCGGATTTCCAGGCCAATGCGGATGCCATGCGTGCGCTCGCCGAAGATTTGCGTCAACGCCTTGATGAAGTATCACAGGGCGGAGGCGCTGCTGCACGTGATAAGCATGTTTCTCGGGGCAAGCTACTGCCACGCGAGCGGGTGGAGTTGCTGTTGGATCCGGGTACACCATTTCTCGAAATCGCGCCAATGGCCGCCTTCAATGTCTACAAGGAAAAAGATGGCAGCGATTCAGCACCTTCTGCAGGTGTGATCGCGGGTATCGGTCGGATTAATGGCACGGAGTGCGTCATCGTCTGTAATGATGCTACGGTCAAGGGTGGCACCTATTTCCCGTTGACAGTCAAGAAGCACCTGCGGGCGCAGGAGATTGCAGCGCAGAATAAGCTGCCATGCGTGTACCTGGTGGATTCTGGCGGCGCAAACCTGCCCAATCAGGATGAGGTTTTTCCAGATCGCGATCACTTTGGCCGCATTTTCTACAACCAAGCGAATATGAGCGCTGATGGCATCGCCCAGATCGCAGTCGTGATGGGATCGTGCACGGCGGGTGGCGCTTATGTGCCGGCGATGAGTGATGAGACAATCATTGTGAAAAACCAGGGCACGATCTTTCTGGCCGGCCCTCCGCTTGTGAAAGCCGCCACCGGTGAGGTCGTTAGCGCAGAAGCATTGGGTGGCGGTGACGTGCACACGCGTTTGTCAGGTGTTGCGGATCATCTGGCGAATGATGACACGCATGCGTTGGCGCTTGCGCGCAAAGCCGTTGCAAACCTCAATCGCCGCAAGGATATTCCGGTAACACCAATTGCTGCGCGGCCCCCCAAGTATGATCCTCAAGAAATCTATGGCGTCATCCCGACTGACACCCGCAAGCCGTTCGATGTCCGCGAGATCATCGCCCGTATCGTGGATGGCTCGGAGTTTGATGAATTCAAGGCCCGTTTCGGCCCCACCCTCGTGACAGGCTTTGCGCATATCGAAGGCATGCCTGTTGGGATTGTTGCCAACAACGGTATCCTGTTCTCGGAGAGTGCGGCCAAGGGGGCGCATTTCATTGAGCTTTGCTGTCAGCGCCGTATTCCGCTGGTGTTCTTGCAGAACATCACTGGCTTTATGGTTGGCCAGAAATACGAAAACGAAGGTATCGCTCGCCATGGCGCGAAAATGGTAACGGCCGTTGCCTGCGCGAATGTGCCGAAATTTACTGTGATCATCGGCGGCTCTTTTGGCGCGGGCAACTATGGCATGTGCGGACGTGCCTACTCGCCACGCTTCCTGTGGATGTGGCCGAATGCCCGCATTTCGGTAATGGGTGGCGAGCAGGCTGCAGCAGTTCTCGCCACAGTGCGGCGCGATGGCATCGAGGCCAAGGGCGGCACATGGAGCGCGGAAGAAGAGGCCGCATTCCGCGAACCTATTCGCCAGCAATATGAGGATCAGGGCCACCCCTATTACGCCACAGCCCGCTTGTGGGATGACGGTGTGATCGACCCTGCCGATACACGTCGTGTGTTGGCACTTGGCCTTTCCGCCAGCCTCAATGCTCCAATCCCAGAACCACGCTTCGGCGTGTTCCGCATGTGAGGCGTTGATGAGCAACAACCTTCTTATTGAACGCACCGGCGCCCGCGCCACCGTCACCCTCAACCGGCCAGATGTCCGCAACGCTTTCGATGACGCGCTGATTGGCGCCCTCACTGAAGCGTTTACTGCGTTGGGAGCGGACGAAGCCGTCCGTGTGATTGTGCTTGCAGCAAACGGCAAGGCATTTTGCGCCGGGGCGGATCTGACGTGGATGCGCCGCATGGCGGACTACACCCACGCTGAAAATCTGGCAGACGCAACAGCCCTCGCCACCATGCTGCGCACCATCCACGAATGCCCAAAGCCGGTGATTGCCCGCGTGCAAGGCGATGTCTTCGCAGGTGGCATGGGCCTCGTGGCGGCATGTGATATTGCTGCAAGCGTTGACACCGCCCGCTTTTGCTTGAGCGAAGTGAAGCTTGGGCTGATCCCGGCTACCATCGCCCCTTACGTAATCGCAGCAATGGGCGCACGTGCGGCACAGCGTTTCTTCCTGACAGCGGAAGTGTTTTCAGCACAGACAGCAGCCCAAATCGGTTTTGTGCATGAGCTTTCAACAGCGGATGAACTGGACGCACGCATCACGCATTTTACAAATGCGTTGCTATCGGCTTCTCCTGCAGCCTTGACAGCTGCCAAACATCTGCTGCGTGAGGTTGGCGGACGCCCCATCAGCGATGCACTCGTCGCAGACACGGCTGAACGCATTGCCGACATTCGCGCATCAGCTGAAGGCCGCGAAGGCGTGCAATCCTTTCTGAACAAACAAAAGCCCTCGTGGCTATAGCACCAGACCCGGAAACGGATCCCATTTCTGGGTAAACTTGATGCTGAAATTTAATACCAGAACAATAAGCGGGCGGGGAACTTTATGTCTCGGACGACCTTGAACAAAATCCTGATTGCCAACCGTGGCGAGATTGCCTGCCGCATTGCCGCGACTGCGCGCCGCATGTCGATCCGCACGGTCGCGGTGCATTCGGATGTCGATGCCCGCGCCAAGTTCGTTGCATCATGCGATGAGGCGGTTTCGCTGGGCGGCGCAGCACCGCGCGACAGCTACCTGCGATGGGAGCGCATCATTGAGGCAGCTAAGGCAACGGGGGCGGAAGCAATCCACCCCGGTTATGGTTTCTTGAGCGAGAATGCCGAATTCGCCGAAGCATGCGCCAATGCAGGCCTGATCTTCATCGGGCCGCCAGCATCAGCCATCAACGCAATGGGCCTCAAGGCGGAATCAAAACGCCTGATGGAACAGGCCGGTGTGCCGCTGGTGCCAGGGTATCATGGTGCAGATCAAAATCCTGACCTGTTGCAAAAAGAGGCAGACCGCATCGGATACCCGGTGATGATCAAGGCAAGCGCGGGTGGTGGCGGCAAGGGCATGCGCATTGTTGAGCGGAAAGAAGACTTCGCAAAACAACTGCTTTCCTGCCAGCGTGAGGCTGACAACAGCTTTGGCAAAAGTGACGTGCTGATCGAGCGTTATGTGCAGCGCCCACGTCATATCGAAATTCAGATTTTTGGCGACAGCCTTGGTAATTACGTATGGCTTTTTGAGCGTGATTGCTCGGTGCAGCGTCGCCATCAAAAGGTGCTGGAGGAGGCGCCGGCCCCCGGTCTCAGTGCGGAGCGCCGCAAGGCCATGGGCGAGGCCGCCATCGCTGCCGCACGTGCAGTGGGTTATGTGGGGGCTGGCACGGTTGAATTCATCGCAGAACCAACAAGCGATGGCGACCTCAACTTCTACTTTATGGAGATGAATACCCGTCTGCAGGTAGAGCATCCGGTAACCGAAGCCATTACCGGCCTTGATCTGGTGGAATGGCAATTGCGCGTGGCTGCTGGCGAGCGCTTACCGCTGCATCAGGACCAGCTGACGATCAACGGCCATGCGATTGAAGCGCGTATCTGCGCCGAAAATCCCGATAATGACTTCCTGCCCGCAGCTGGCCATCTCGATGTTTATCGTCTTCCAGGTCATACCGCGTTTGCGATCAACACGCATGGTGTCCGCATCGACTCCGGTGTGCGTGAAGGTGATAACATTTCGACATTCTACGATCCGATGATCGCCAAGCTGATCGTGCACGGGGAAACCCGTGAAGAAGCACTTGCACGGCTTGATACAGCATTGGCGCATACACACCTCGTGGGTGTTGCCACCAACGTTGCCTTTTTACGACGTGTTGCGGCAAGCCATTCGTTTGTGAACGCCGATCTCGATACCGCACTTATTGAGCGAGAACGCACGGCGCTTTTCGGCATTGAAACTCTGCCCTTTGCTGTTACGGCAGCGGCCGTTGTTACGCATATCGTGCGGGCGGAACGCACTCTGGGCAACACCGATCCATGGTCGCATCGCGACAGCTGGCGCATCGGTGGCCCGGCGCGGCGCGTCTTGCAGTTTGGGCATGGTGAAAGCCTTGAAACGGTTGCTTTCACACAGCTTGATCGGCAAACAATCCGCCTGGAAATCGGCGGCAATAGCCATCAACTCATTCTGGATGATGTGCGGGACATCAGCCTCGATGGTAATCGCCTGCACCTCACCACATATCGCACCGGCGAGATGTTTTCGGTGTTCGCTAACACCGGCAGTGCGCAGGTGCATCTCATTGATCGGCTGGCGCATGCTGGTGAAACTGAAGCCGAAGCTGGCCGCCTCACAGCACCGATGCCCGGCAAGGTTATTGGCATGCTGGTTAAAGCCGGTGATGTTGTGGTCAAGGGACAACCGCTTGCAGTAATGGAAGCCATGAAAATGGAGCACACCATCAAGGCCCCCATCGATGGTACGGTTTCGGAAGTGCTTTATGCCGTCGGAGATCAACTCACAGAGGGTGTAGAGCTGCTACGCGTTGAAGCACCCCAAAAGGCGGAATAAAACGATGAGCCAATTGCCCGAAAAAGTACGCATCGTTGAAGTCGGCCCGCGCGATGGCCTGCAAAACGAGAAGACTTTTGTGCCCACAGCCGTCAAGGTTGCGCTGATTGACCAGCTCCAGGCAACGGGTATCCGGCACATCGAAACAACCAGTTTCGTCAGCCCGAAATGGGTACCGCAGATGGCCGATAACGCTGCCGTCATGGCGGGTATCACGCGCCGCAAGGATGTGATCTATTCCGTGCTCGTGCCCAATACAAAAGGCTATGAAGCCGCCATCCCAACCACACCAACCGAAATCGAAGTGTTCGGCTCGGCCAGTGAGGCCTTCAGCCAGAAGAACATCAACTGCTCCATTGCCGAAAGCATTGAGCGCTTCATTCCGGTTGTGCAGGCGGCGCGAGAGGCTGGCATTTATGTGCGCGGGGCGATCTCATGCAGCCTGGGGTGCCCTTATGAAGGCGATATTGCGCCCGAAAAGGTGGCCTATGTTTCCCGGCTGATGAAGCATATAGGTGTGCAGCATGTTGGCATTGCCGATACTATCGGCGTTGGCACACCTCGCAAGGCGCAGGCAGCGCTTGAAGCAGCATTATCTGTTTATGACATCGCCGATGTATCTGGGCATTTCCATGATACTTACGGGCAAGCGCTGGCCAATATTTATGCGGTGCTGCAGCTGGGTGTCAGCCAGTTCGATGCATCTGTCGCAGGGCTTGGCGGCTGCCCCTACGCAAAGGGCGCCACCGGCAATGTGGCCACTGAAGATGTCGTGTACATGCTCCATGGCCTTGGCATCGAAACCGGAATTGATCTCGATGCATTGATCGATGCTGGCGCATTCATCTCGCAGCATATTGGCCGCCCCAATGGTTCGCGCGTGGCAAACGCCATTCTTGCTAAACGGGCGGGCTGATGCGTTTCACTTGATGAGCTTGAGCACGGCCCGGAAAGCCGGATGATCGGCTGTGCCAAGCCATTCGAACAGCACCATCTCTGTCGTTACAATCTCAACACCATGCGCTGCCAACCGCTGCAATGCAATCGCCTTGCTATCAGCACGGCGCGCGCCAATCGCATCCACAACCACCACTGGTTTAAAGCCTTCACGTAACAGCCCTAATGCCGTTTGCAGCACGCAAACATGCGCCTCCCAACCAGCAATCATGATTTCGGGACGCTCTTGCGGCAACGTGCGCAACAAATCTGGCTCACGCGCTGCATCGAAGCTCATTTTAGGGATTGCGATATCAGGGAAACTGGCCAGAATTGGCGCGATATGGCCCAAGCCATGCGGATTTTGCTCTGTCGCAATGATGGGCACATTTAAAAGCTTCGCGGCCTTCGCCAAACGCTCAGCCTGCACCAGCGTTTCCTCCGCCTGATCAATAACAGGTGCCAACTTATCCTGGAAATCGACCAGCAATAACGTTGAATGGCGTGCCTCTAGCATAGTTCCCTCGCTGCTTTCGCCTGATACTTAACCCATTTCAATCAAATTAACAGGGTTTGCCTTCAGGTTCGGACTTGAGCAAATCTGCATGCTGAATAATACTGCATCTGGACGGGATTGGGGAAAATAAAACAAGGACATGCGATAAATGCATTTCTCGCCAGTCATTCTGATAGCAAAGCAGTAATGGCTTTTCTAACAGCCGAATATCTCTCTAAAATCGCGCCGTGGGCCTCGGAACTGACGGCAGCAGAGCGCGAGCGCGCAGCGCGTGGGACCATCGAAAAAAGCTTTTCAAAAGGCGATTACATCTGCCATCAGGGCGATCGCATGAATTACTGGTGCGGCGTGGCAAGTGGTATCATCAAGGTTGGCACCATTTCGACAGCGGGCAAGGCTGTAACCTTCACCGGCGTACCAACCAGCGGTTGGGTGGGTGAAGGCAGCATTCTGAAGGATGAAATCCGTCAATATGACATCGTGGCTGTACGCGACTCACGTGTCGCCTTAATGCAAAAAACCACATTCGATTGGCTATTTGAAAATTCCGTCGGCTTTAACCGCTTTCTGGTGCGTCAGCTCAACGAAAGATTAGGGCAATTCATTGCTACTGTTGGATATGACCGCATGTTCGATGCCCGCGCACGGGTTGCACGTGCACTAGGCTGGCTGTTCAATCCCGTGCTCTATCCGGGCGTTGGCACCTATCTCGACATCAGCCAGGAGGATCTAGGCCTTATCTGCGGATTATCCAGACAAGCCGCCAACAAGGGTTTGAAAGAGCTTGAAGAAGAGGGCTTTCTCACCATGGAGCGCAACGGCATCCGCGTGATAAATCTAGACGGGCTAACAAGTTACGGAGAGGAATAAAGAGCATCATCGTACTTCGTTGCCAGCTTCCAGCTTTTTCCGGAAATCATGGGCATCATAGAAGGAAAACCCTGCATTATCGGCAGGCGGCAAATGTGTGATTGATTTTTCAATCGTCAGAAACTCTCCGCCTATACAGGCAAAGGCTTCTAAATTGTCAGAATGCTCCAGTGCCGTCAGGCCAGACTCAACAGCCTCATAAGTGGTCTTGTCGAGTGGCGCCCTGCCCTTTGGGTCAAAAGCTTTCTCAAGCGCGGTCATAAACTGGGATTTAAAGGCATCATTGCCGGTGATTGACTGTGCCCTGGATTTAAAATCCTCAACAACCAGGGATTTAAGCTCTTTGTTCTGCTCGCCGCGAAACAACCAGGAATCAATCCAGCTGAAAAGCCCGACTTTCTTTTCCGCAACTGCCTCTTTATTGACATTCCCCTCATCACGGGAAACAGACAAGACATTGGAATTGTTTGATATCTTGATACCCATACGCATCCTCAAAAGAAGCACTAGTAAAAAGACTACTCCAACTTTACTATGAAAACGTCGCACGTGTCTGTCAAGCGCGTGGTTGCGTAAAATGCGATATCGCGCAATTTTAAAAATACAAGATAGAGGCACCGGATCATTGTATCACGGTGCCCCGAGGGAACGTCATCAGGTCTTTCAAGGCCTTACGGGAGGGTTTACGTCATGCCGACGAACGACTCCGCACATCTGGATACCTTTCCCAAGCTTCTGGCGTACAACGCTGCCATACGCGCGGAGAGGCCAGCTATCCGCCATAAAGACTACGGCATCTGGCAAACCTGGAGCTGGGCTGAGAGCTTTGAAATAGTCCGTGCTTACGCTGCGGGATTGTCGGCCATTGGCGTCAGGCGCGGTGATGCGGTGGCAATTGTTGGTGCTAACCGGCCGAAGCTTTATTGGACCGTGATGGCGGCGCAGGTGCTTGGCGCAGTACCTGTGCCAGTCTATGCTGATGCAGTGGCAGATGAGATCGCCTACATTCTCGAGAATGCCGACGTGAAATTTGCTGCCGTGCAGAATCAGGAGCAGGTTGATAAGCTGCTGTCCGTATCTGATAAACTGCCGCAGTTATTGCATCTTTTCTATGACGAACCGCGCGGCCTGCGGGATTATGATCACGCAAAACTGCATGCCATCGACGAGATCATTGCCACCGGCCGCAACCTACTTGAAAACCATGCGATCCGCGCACAGATCGATGCCAGCATCGCACAGGGCAGCGGCACTGATACCTCAATTATCCTCTACACTTCGGGCACGACGGGGCGCTCCAAAGGCGTGGTGCTGACCGCAAAAGGCTGCATTGATGCAGCAACAGACACTGTGGCGTTCGACAAGCTGACCGACCAGGATGAAGTGCTGGCCTATCTGCCGATTGCGTGGGTGGGCGATCATTATCTCAACTACGCGCAGGGGCTTGTCGCCGGCTTCTGCATGGCCTGTCCGGAAGCATCTGAAACAGCCGAACAGGACCTGCGCGAGATCGGCCCCACCTTCTACTTTGCACCACCACGGGTATTTGAAGCACTGCTCACACGCGTCATGATCCGTATGGAAGATGCTGGCACATTGAAGCGAAAGCTATTCCACTACTTCATTGGTGTAGCCAAAAAATACGGCGAGAAACTGCTGAATGGTGAGCCTGTGCCATTGGGCGGGCGGTTACTTTACGGCTTGGGGCAGCTGCTGATTTATGAGCCTTTGAAGAATGTTCTAGGTTTCTCACGCATCAGGGTAGCCTATACTGCGGGTGAAGCGATTGGACCGGATCTGTTTTCTTTCTATCGATCACTGGGGCTGAATCTGAAGCAGCTTTATGGCCAGACAGAAGCTTTCCTCTACGTTACAGCACAACCCGATGGCCATATCCGCGCCGATACCGTTGGGCCACCAACGCCTAATGTAGAAATCCGCATTGCCGAGAATGGCGAAGTGCAATTCCGCTCTCCGGGGCAATTCATTGCCTACTACAAGGACCCCGAAAAAACTGCTGAAACACTCACCCCTGATGGGTTTGTAAAAACGGGCGATGCAGGGTTTTTCGAGGCAGATGGCCACCTGAAAATCATCGACCGGGCAAAAGATGTCGGCAGACTGGCCAGCGGTGCGCTGTTTCCGCCCAAGTACATCGAGAACAAGCTGAAATTCTTCCATAACATCAAGGAAGTAGTGGCATTTGGCGACAATCGCGATTTCGTTACGTGTTTTCTCAATATTGATCTGACAGCTGTCGGCAACTGGGCGGAGCGCAACAACGTCTCCTATGCCTCGTATCAGGAACTCGCGGGGCATCCGCAAGTGTATGACATGCTGCAGAGAAACGTTGAGGAAGTTAACCGCGCACTGGCACGCGAACCCTTGATGGCAGGTGCGCAAGTGCATCGTTTCCTGATCCTGCATAAGGAACTCGATGCTGATGACGGTGAACTCACACGCACTCAAAAAGTGCGCCGCAGCTTCATCGCCGAGCGCTACCAGCCGCTGATCGAAGCCCTCTATAGTGGCAAGGATGAAGAAGACATCACCACAGAAGTGACCTTTGAAGATGGCCGTAAAGGCGCGATCTCTGCCCGCGTCAAAATCCGCAACATAGCGGTGATCCCGATCCAGCAGCAGGCAGCAACCAAGGCAGCCTGAATGGCAACCCATACAGGGGGCGAAAAATGAGAACGCCAGATTTAACGGGAGCGCCACACATGGGCAGAGGCGGCGGCACAGGCGGCGGAACTGGAAGCGGAAGCACAGGCGAGGTTCTGCTCAATGTTGAAAACGTCTCGCTGCGCTTTGGCGGCGTAAAGGCCATTACGGATGTATCGTTCGATATCCGCAAAGGCGAAATCCGCGCCATTATTGGCCCCAATGGTGCCGGTAAAACCTCCATGCTCAATGTCATCAATGGCTTCTACAACCCGCAGGAAGGGCGCATTTCCTTCAAAGGCAAAACCCGTTCACGGATGCGTCCAAGTGTGGCAGCAAACCAGGGCATTGCACGCACATTTCAGAACGTGGCGCTGTTCAAGGGCATGTCTACACTCGATAACATCATGACCGGTCGTACGCTGAAAATGCACCGTGGCTTCTTCTGGCAAATGCTGCGCCACGGCCCCGCAATGCGTGAGGAGATCGAGCATCGGAAGTTCGTAGAGGAAATCATTGATTTTCTTGAAATCGAAGCCATCCGCAAAACCCCTGTGGGGCGCCTGCCTTATGGCCTGCAAAAGCGCGTAGAGCTGGGCCGCGCCCTCGCGATGGAGCCCGATTTGCTGCTGCTCGACGAACCGATGGCCGGCATGAACCTTGAAGAAAAAGAGGACATGTGCCGCTTCATCATCGACGTGAACAATCAATTCGGCACCACCATCGCCCTGATCGAGCACGATATTGGCGTGGTGATGGACCTCTCCGACCGCGTGGTGGTGCTGGAATACGGCCGCAAGATCGCTGACGGTATACCTGATGAAGTGAAGAACGACAGCCGCGTTATCGATGCCTATCTCGGCGTGGCGCATTGAGGAGGATGCCATGGACATTCTGTATAGCATCTTCGTCGAACCATTCGCGCAAATGGTATCAGCGCCTGATCTATTGGTGCAAACGCTATGGGAAGGCCTTGTCTCTGGCGTGCTTTATGCGCTGATTGCACTGGGTTTCGTGCTGATCTTCAAGGCATCTGGCGTGTTTAACTTTGCTCAGGGCATTATGGTGGTGTTCGCGGCGCTCACGCTGGTTGGACTGTTCGAGATCGGCGTGCCTGCCCTGCTCGCCCTCGTGCTCACGATAGGCATCATGTATCTGCTGGCAGTTGGCGTGGAGCGGGTGATGCTGCGCCCGCTTGTGAACCAGCCGGATATCATCCTGTTCATGGCCACCTTCGGCCTCACTTATTTCCTCATCGGCTTTGGCGAACTGATCTTCGGCGGCAATCCGAAATCCATGATCACGGAAGAGCTCTTTCTGCCTTCAGGTTCTGTTGAGTTCGAGATGCTGGATGGCTTTGTCTCCTTGCAGAAAATCGATATCGCAGCAGCGCTTATTGCTTCGATCATGGTGGCAGGGCTTGCTGTATTCTTTCAGAAAACCCGTATCGGCCGCGCTCTTCGGGCGGTGGCGGACAGTCACAAGGCTGCACTGTCAGTGGGCATTTCACTCAACCAAATCTGGGTGATCGTATGGTTCACGGCAGGCGTTGTTGCGCTGACCACCGGCATTATGTGGGGCGCACGGTCTGATGTTTCCTTCGCGCTGCAGATTGTTGGGCTGAAGGCGTTGCCCGTGCTCATCCTCGGCGGCTTCACGTCGGTACCCGGGGCGATTGTGGGTGGCCTGATCATCGGCATTGGCGAGAAGCTTGGCGAATTCTACTGGGGGCCGCTGGTGGGTGGCGGCATCGAGAGCTGGCTGGCGTATTTCATTGCGCTTGTCTTCCTGCTGTTCCGGCCACAAGGCCTGTTCGGCGACAAGATCATCGAACGCATCTAAGGGAGCGCCATCATGTTTTATCGTGAGGCTGGCCAGTTCAAAACCACCTACGCCGACGATATGGCGATCTTCCCGATCCGGCAGGACAAGATCGGCCTTGCCATCATCCTCGTCATTGCCTTCATCGCCATACCCTTTTTCGGCGGCAGCTTTTTCCTCAATGCGGTGATGATACCGTTTCTGGTATTTGCGCTGGCGACAATCGGGCTCAATCTGCTCACTGGCTACACGGGGCTTCTATCGCTGGGCAATGCAGGCTTCATGGGGGTGGGCGCCTTCGCCTGCTACAAGCTGACCACCGTGTTCCCAGAAGTAAATGTCATCATCTGGATACTGGCCTCCGGGCTTTTCTCAGCCCTTGTCGGCGTATTTTTCGGGCTACCGAGTTTGCGCATCAAGGGATTTTATCTAGCCGTAACCACGCTGGCAGCGCAGTTCTTTCTGCAATGGTGCTTCGTGCGCATTCCATGGCTCACCAACTACAATATTTCAGGTGCCATCGAAGTACCAACACGCACGCTGTTCGACATCCCCATCACCGGCCCTAATGCCGCACCCGAAGTGCGCTATCTGGTGGTGCTGTCCATCGTGACATTGCTGACCGTGGTGGCATCAAACCTCGTGCATGGACGCATAGGACGGATGTGGATGGCTGTCCGCGATATGGATATCGCCGCCGAACTGATGGGCATCCGGCTTTTACCCACCAAGCTGCTCGCCTTTGCCGTGTCATCTTTTTACGCGGGTGTTGCGGGATCGCTCATGGTGTTCCTCTACCTTGGATCGGCAGAACCGGATGCCTTCAGCATCAACATGTCGTTCCTGGTTCTGTTCATGGTGATTATTGGCGGGTTAGGCAGTCTTGTAGGCTCGTTCATGGGCGCGGCGTTCATCTACATACTGCCAATTGTGATCCGTTATCTGCCGGAAAGCGTTGGCATCTCGGTGGGGGCCGCCACGGTTGAGCACCTCAATTACATGATCATTGGCGCGCTGATCATTGTGTTTCTGATCGTTGAGCCGCACGGCCTTGCGCGCCTGTGGCAAACCTTGAAGCAGAAATTACGGACATGGCCGTTCCCCTACTAATGGGAGCGCGATGAAAAGGCGCCGGAAAGGCGCCTGCAACTGGGGAGAGAGAAATGCTCAAGAAATACCAAGCGATAGCTTTGTCGGTTGCGATGGCGGCATCCACTGCCTTCGCTATTCAACCCGCAAGCGCCCAGGATGAAATCTACGTGCCCCTGTTCACCTACCGCACAGGTGCATTTTCCGGCTCGGGCATTCCCATTGCCAACGGCATGAATGATTACCTACAGATGCTTAATGAACGCGATGGCGGCATCGGCGGCGTGAAAATACGCGTTGAGGAATGCGAAACCGGCTATGACGCCAAAAAGGGTGTTGAATGTTATGAAGCCGTGAAGGGCAAAAAGCCCGTCATCGTCAACCCATGGTCCACGGGCACAACCTTGTCATTGATCCCAAAGGCGGGCGTTGACAAGGTGCCGGTTCTCTCAATGGCCTACGGTCTTTCCGCTTCTGCAGATGGAGAAACCTTCCCGTGGATCTTCAATCCGCCAGATACATACTGGGATGGAATGTCGATGATCCTGAGCCACATCGGAACGCAAGAAGGTGGTCTTGAGAAGCTCAAGGGCAAGCGCATCGGCTACATCTACCTTGATGCCGGCTTCGGCAAGGAACCCATCCCGCTGCTTGAAGAGCTCTCGAAGGAAATCGGCTTTGATCTGAAGCTGTACCCGGTTCCCGCTGACAGCATGCAGAACCAATCCTCGCAATGGCTGAGCATTCGCCGTGACAAACCTGATTACGTGGTATTGTTTGGCTGGGGTGCACTGAACCCGACAGCGGTGAAGGAAGCGATCAAGATCAACTATCCCATGGATAAGTTCCTCTCGATCTGGTGGCCCGGCGAGGACGATGTGCGCTCGGCAGGTCCTGCCGCCAAGGGCTTCAAGATCTTGAACTGGCATGGTGTTGGCGCTGACTATCCCGCGCTTCAGGACATCAAGAAGCACCTCGTTGAGACCGGCAAAAGCAAGACCGATGCCGCCAAGATTGGGGATGTGCTCTACAATCGCGGCGTCTACAATTCACTGCTGATTGCAGAAGCCATCGCCAACGCGCAGAAAATCACTGGCAAGAAAGTGGTAACCGGTGAAGACGTGCGGCGCGGGCTTGAATCTATCAACATCACGCCAGAGCGCCTGAAAGAGCTTGGCCTTGAGGGTTTTGCTGAACCACTCAAGCTCACCTGTACCGATCACAACGGCCACAAGGCAGCCTTCCTACAGGAATGGGATGGTGAAAAATGGGTGCGCACCACCGATCTGATCGAGCCACTCCATGACCGCGTTTCACCGCTGCTGAAAGCAGCCGCGCAAGAATACGCCACCAAAAACACTGGCTGGCCCAAGCGTACAGAAACATGTGACGCACCCGCATAACGCGTGGCACAGAGATAGCGGGATCGCGATGATAAATATCGCGATCCCCCATCCACCAATCAGCTTCCTCCTCTTTGGGAGCAAACGGAGGGATCGTGAATGAGCCAGTTAACAGCCACCGCACCAACAGCCACAACGCAAAGCGCGACTGAAACCATCCTGTCGGTAAACAATATCGAGGTGATTTATGACCACGTCATCCTTGTGCTCAAGGGCGTGTCGCTGACAGTGCCGCGTGGAGGCATTGTGGCGGTGCTGGGTGCAAATGGTGCGGGCAAAACCACTACCCTCAAAGCCATTTCCAACCTGCTTCATGCAGAGCGCGGCGAAGTGACCAAGGGGTCGATCCAGTTCAAGGGCGAGCGCGTGGATCAGCTGTCGCCGAATGAGCTGGTGCGGCGCGGCTGCATACAAGTGATGGAAGGGCGTTATTGCTTTGGCCATTTATCCATTGAGGAAAACCTGCTGACAGGCGCCTTCACCCGCCGCGATGGCAAGGCAGCCATCAAGCGCGATATGGAGAAGGTTTACGAGTACTTTCCTCGTCTGGCCCAACGCAAGAACTCCATGGCTGGCTACACCTCTGGCGGCGAGCAGCAGATGTGTGCGATTGGCCGGGCGATGATGTCCAAACCTTCCATGATCCTGCTCGATGAGCCTTCGATGGGCCTTGCACCACAAGTGGTTGAGGAAATTTTTGAGATTGTACGCGATCTCAACACCAAAGAGGGCGTGTCATTTCTCCTCGCCGAGCAAAACACCAACATTGCCCTTCGTTACGCCACCTATGGCTACATCATGGAAACCGGCCGCATCGTGATGGACGGTGAAGCCAAAGCGCTGCGCGAAAACGAAGACGTCAAGGAATTCTATCTTGGCGTGGGCGGCGAGAACCGCAAATCCTTCCGCGACGTAAAAAGCTACAAACGCCGCAAAAGATGGCTCTCCTGAGAAACCGCACCAGCTATCTCACCAGAGCGCAGCGCACTATCAAACAATTTCTATCCATACGCCCCAGCGCCCTGAATTTCGTTTTAGATGGGAACCGGAGTTTTCTCCATGGCCGCTTTCAATCACCACCTCGAAACACGCGATCCTGCAGAACGCGAAGCTGATCTCTTCACAAGCCTCGCAAGCGTTATCGATGCCGCGCGTGAACAACCCGGATGGGCCGGCCGGCTGGAAGGGGTCGACTCCGCCGCGATCATCGATAGAGCAACCCTCGCAACTTTACCCGTGTTGCGGAAGTCTGACCTGCCCGCGCTGCATGCGGCTAGCCTTCCCTTTGGGGGGCTACTGGCCCCACCTTCCCCCATATACAGCCGCCTGTTCGCATCACCCGGCCCCATTTTCGAGCCCGAAGTCGCTGGTCGGGATGCATGGCGGTCCGCCCGCGCGCTTTATGCTGCCGGCTTTCGTGAGGGCGAGATTGTGCTCAACACATTCTCATACCACCTCACCCCCGGTGGATTTATCTTTGACTCTGGTGCCAATGCTCTTGGGTGCCCGGTCATTCCGGCGGGACCGGGCAACACCGAAACACAGCTACAGATCATCGAGGCCTATCGGCCGGCAGGCTACACCGGCACACCAGACTTTCTCAAAATCCTGCTCGACGCCGCCCAGGAGAAAGGCGCCGATATTTCCTCAATCAAAAAAGCGGTTGTATCTGGCGCGGCCTTTCCACCTTCGCTACAAAAAGAACTCGCTCAGCGGGGCGTCGATGGTTTTCAGGCTTACGCAACAGCTGAGTGCGGCGTGGTAGCCTATGAATCCAGCGCACGCGAAGGGTTGATCATCAATGAAGGCCTGATCATCGAAATCGTTCGGCCAGGCACCGGCGATCCTGTGCCTGAGGGCGAAGTCGGTGAAGTGCTCGTTACCGCACTGGACCCACTGCACCCCATCATCAGGCTGGCACTGGGCGACCTATCCGCCATCCTGCCGGGAATAAGTCCCTGTGGGCGCACCAATCAGCGCATCAAGGGCTGGATGGGTCGTGCCGATCAGACGACCAAAGTCAAAGGCATGTTCATTCGTCCAGAACAGCTGGCCGAAATTGCGAAGGTACACCCTGATATCCGCAAACTGCGACTCGTCGTCACCCGGGCGAACGAAACCGACGCCATGACGCTGAAAGCCGAAACGCCCATTACTGATCCGTCTGAGGCTGAAGCGCTTGTTGGCGCTCTCGCAACCACCCTGCACAACGTGACAAAGGTGAAAGGCACCATCGAACTGCTCGCCCCCGACACCCTGCCAAATGATGGCAAAGTTATCGCGGACGAGCGCAGCTACACCTAACCTCAAAGATCGCGCGCAATAACGATGCGCTGCACGTCGCTGGTGCCTTCATAAATCTGGCAGACGCGCACGTCGCGATAAATACGCTCAACCGGAAAATCGGCCAGATAGCCGTAGCCGCCGTGGATCTGAATGGCGTCCGAACACACCTGCTCCGCAACCTCAGAGGCAAAGAGCTTGGCCATGCTTGCCTGTTTCAGGCACGGCTGACCGGCCTCCTTCAGCGCCGCCGCAGATAGCACGAGCTGACGTGCAGCCTCAAGCCGGGTTGCCATATCCGCAAGCCGGAAAGCAACCGCCTGATGCTCGATGATAGGCTTGCCAAACGCCACACGATCCCGCGCATAATCACGCGCTGCCTCATAAGCCGCCCGCGCCATACCAACGGATTGCGCCGCAATACCAATGCGCCCGCCTTCCAGATTGGAAAGGGCAATGGCGTAACCCTGGCCCTCCTTGCCAAGCAACAGGCTCTCATGAATGCGCATGTCGTTGAAAGCCAGCTGGCAGGTATCAGAAAGATGCTGCCCGAGCTTCAACTCCACCCGCACAACCTCATAACCGGGCGTGTCGGTGGGGACGATGAAGGCACTGATACCCTTCTTGCCTGCATCAGGATCGGTAACAGCAAAGACGATGATCGTCTTGCCGTTTTTGCCCGAGGTGATGAACTGCTTGGAGCCGTTGATCACATAATGGTCGCCATCTTTACGTGCCCGGGTGCGCAGCGCGCTTGCATCTGATCCCGCCTGCGGCTCGGTAAGCGCAAAGCCGCCGATTGCCTCACCAGAAGCAAGAGAGGGCAGGAAGCGCTGTTTCTGCTCTTCGGTGCCGTATTTATAAATCGGCATGCAGCCCACAGAGCTGTGCACGCTCATAATCGTTGAGATTGGCCCGCATCCGGCAGCAATCTCTTCCACCGCAAGCGCATAAGCGACTTGTCCCGTATCTGATCCGCCATATTCCTCTGGCAGCAGCATGCCCAGAAAGCCAAGCTCGCCAAGTTCACGGATCGCATCATGCGGAAATTCGTGTTTACGATCCCATTCCTCGGCAAAAGGCTTGAGCCGCTCCTGCGCGAAATCGCGCGCGGCTTCCTGAATGGCGAGTTGATCATCAGACAAGATCATTATTGCCTCCCGTTAAATAGCGTGACCAGCAGAGCGCTAACAGATGTGTTGAGCTACCCGTTAGAGGTGGGCCGAAACTGGTGCCTATCGAAAACTGAAGGCTGAGCAGTCCAGTTACAGGCCACCAGGGCGGGCAGATCAATTCATCCGTTCAATAGCAACCGCTGTTGCCTCACCACCACCAATGCACAGCGATGCGACACCGCGCATGAGGCCGTGTGTCTTGAGGGCAGCGAGCAGCGTCACCATCACCCGCGCGCCAGACGCGCCAATTGGATGACCGAGTGCGCAAGCGCCACCGTGAATGTTCACCTTGTCATGCGGCAAACCAAGATCATGCATCGCTGCCATGGTGACGACCGCAAAAGCCTCATTGATCTCATAAAGATCAACATCATCCTTCGACCAGCCCACACGCTGCATCAGTTTATTCATCGCACCAATCGGCGCTGTCGGAAACAGGTTTGGTGCATGCGCATGGGTGCTGTGCCCACGGATAGCTGCAAGCGGTGTCAGACCGCGCTTTTCCGCTTCCGAAAGACGCATCAGGACCAGCGCAGCCGCACCATCGGAAATAGAGCTGGCGTTCGCCGCCGTCACCGTGCCACCTTCGCGGAAGGCCGGACGTAGTGTCGGGATCTTGTCGAGCTTGGCCTTGGGCGGCTGCTCATCTGCACTGATCACCTGCTCAACCTTGCCAGCCTTAACCGCTACTGGCACGATTTCATCGCGAAACAAGCCATCTGACATAGCCTTCTGCGCACGCGTCAGCGAGGTAATAGCGAATGCATCCTGCGCCTCGCGTGTAAACTGATATTCCTGCGCGCAATCCTCCGCGAAGGTACCCATCAGGCGGCCTTTATCATAGGCATCTTCCAGGCCATCAAGGAACATATGATCGAGCACCCGCCCATGCCCCATGCGATAGCCGGAGCGTGCACGGTCGAGCAGGTAAGGTGCATTGCTCATGCTCTCCATACCACCTGCAACCACGACAGAAGCGCTGCCAGCCAGAATGAGATCATGCGCAAGCATCGCAGCTTTCATGCCAGAACCGCACATCTTGTTGATGGTGGTTGCCCCGGTAGCAAGCGGCAACCCGCCCCCCAGTGCTGCCTGGCGCGCAGGCGCCTGCCCCTGCCCTGCCGGCAAAACGCAGCCGAAAACAACTTCCTCAACCATCTCCGGCTGAACGCCCGCGCGTGACACAGCCGCACGAATGGCTTCAGCACCGAGTTGGGCAGCACTCACATCTTTAAAATCGCCCTGAAAACCGCCCATGGGCGTACGCGCATAGCCTGCGATCACGATTGGATCATGCGTCGTCATAGTAGCTCCTCCCAGATTTATTTTTATAACGATATAGCCCCCTCAAACCAGCCCCCAAGGATGTGTTGAGCTTCGCGCCAGGGTGAGCCGAAACTGGTAACCTTCGAGAACCGGCGCGCAGTGGACTTAATGTCCATGAGCACCGGAAGCGGAGAAGGTTGCCAGTTGCAGGCCACCATGGCGCGTAGATCGACACATCCTCAGCGAGGTGCCATGCGGAGGGCACCATCGAGGCGTATTACTTCGCCGTTCAGGAAGCGGTTTTCGATGATGTGCTGCACAAGGCTGGCGAACTCATCGGGCTTGCCCAGACGTGGCGGAAACGGCACCGTGTTGCCAAGTGACGTGCGCACTTCTTCCGGCATTGCAGCCATCATTGGTGTTTCAAATACACCGGGCGCAATTGTCACGACGCGTATACCAAAGCGGGCAAGTTCACGCGCCACCGGCAACGTGAGGCTTGCGACGCCGCCTTTTGATGCCGCATAAGCTGCCTGTCCTATCTGCCCATCATACGCCGCAATGGAAGCCGTGTTAATGATAACACCACGCTCGCCCTCGTCATCCGGCTCATTTTTCGAAATGGCATCTGCCGCCAAACGAAGCATGTTAAATGTCCCAATCAGATTGATCGAGATCGTGCGGGCAAAGCTCTCCAGCGCATGCGGCCCCTGCCTTCCAACAACACGCTCACTCGGCGCAACACCGGCACAGTTCACAAGACCATCAAGACGACCAAATTGATCCACTGCCAGCTGCACAGCGGCCTGTGCCTGAGCGGCATCGGTAACATCCGTCAAGGCGAAGCGCGCATTTTCGCCCAGCTCTTTGGCGCGGGCCTCACCGGTTTCACGACCGATGTCCACCAGCACCACCCTGCCCTCTTGCGCAACGAAATGGCGCGCAACCGCTGCGCCCAAGCCAGATGCGCCACCGGTGATCAGAAAAACCCGATCCCTGATCTGCATATCGTTTCCCCTGATGATTTTATTTATGAATTAGCTTTAGGCCGTGTTGTCGTAAAAGATGAGCCCTCAAGTGGTATCGCGCATCAAACCTGCATTCAATGGGCTTTGTTTCGCTCTTGATGCAATAGAAGTTTCGACAACAGGATTTCAAGCTCTACCGCATGATAATCTTAAGACAGAGCGGGTAAAAAGAGGTTTCTCGCGCGCCGAGCCTCTTCAGCAATGAAATCTGAAGTAACCCGAATGCGCGCCAGATCACGCATATCGCTATGCACCAGCAACCAGAAGCTGCGCAGCAATCGCACCTCGTTCAGCAAGCGCATAAGGCGGGGATCATCAGCCACAAGAAAGCACGGCAGCACGCATAAACCTGCTCCCGCCGCAGCCGCACGATATTGCGCAATCAGGTTTGAGCTCTTGATGCGCGGTGTAATATCGCGCGAAATCGAAGAGAGATAATCCAGTTCTGGCGTAAAGATCATATCATCGATGTAGCTGATAAAGGGCTTTCCGGCACAGTCATCCAGTGTCGCAACATCCTGCCATAACGCAGGCGTATCGCGAGCGGCGTAGATGCCAAGCTCATATTCCGTCAGCAGGCGCGCATGCAGCCTTCCATGTGACGGACGCGCCAATGTAATCGCAATATCGGCCTCGCGCTGTGACAGGCTGAAGTTGCGCGGGGTTGCAACAATCTGGATATCCAACCCCGGATGCGCAACCGATAACCGCCCGATCACCGTCGCTAAAAAGGCTGTGCCAAACCCCTCCGGCGCACCGATACGCACAACACCCGAGACGGTGGAACGACTATCCGCCATATCCGATTGCAAAGCGATAACAGAGCTTTCAATGCTCTCAGCATGCTTGAGCAGATGCTCTCCCTGCGTAGTGAGCGCATAACCTGCCATGGTTCGCTCAAACAGCGTGGCATCAAGCGTCGCCTCCAGCGTTGCCAGCCGGCGACTTAGCGTTGAATGGTCAATCCCCAGGCGCCTGGCGGCAAGTGTCAAGCGTCCCGCGCGTGCGATAGCCAGAAAAGATTGCAGAAGATCCCAGTTGAATGGCTGGACCATAAAGGTATCCTTCGCGCAAAAATTCCCACGCCAGAGCGTTGGTATGCGAATCTATGCACAACGATACGCGAATTTTACCGGTATCACAGCGCATATTTCCATGCCAAACAAAGAAGGTGGAAAATTCCTGCCAGCGGGCCATGCGCCAAGATGATATATCAAGGCAATGCCACACGGCACCTATAATAATCGCACCCTCTCGCAGGCGTGCATGATTGAGGGAGTGACACAGTATGAATGACATCGGACATTTCATCGGCGGCCGGCGCGTAGCAGGACGTAGCGGACGCTTTGCGGACGTTTACAATCCTTCTACCGGTGAAGTACAGGCGCGCGTGGCGCTTGCTACCCGGGAGGAAATGCGCGAAGCCGTAGAGAATGCACGGGAAGCACAGATTGGCTGGGCTGCCACAAATCCGCAAAAACGCGCTCGCGTGCTGATGAAGTTTCTTGAGCTGGTGCATAAGGAATACGATTCCCTTGCCGAACTTCTCGCCAGCGAACACGGCAAGACTGTGCCAGACGCCAAGGGCGATATTCAGCGCGGACTTGAAGTTGTCGAGTTTGCCATCGGCATTCCGCATCTGTTGAAGGGTGAGTTCACGGATTCAGCTGGCACCGGCATCGATGTTTACTCTCTTCGTCAGCCGCTTGGTGTCGTTGCGGGCATCACTCCTTTTAACTTCCCGGCCATGATTCCACTGTGGAAGGCTGCACCTGCGCTTGCATGCGGCAATGCTTTCATTCTGAAGCCTTCCGAGCGCGACCCTTCCGTGCCGATGCGTATCGCTGAACTGTTCCTGGAGGCCGGCCTGCCCGCTGGCGTGCTCAATGTCGTCAATGGCGATAAGGAAGCTGTCGATGCCATTCTGGATGATCGTGACATCAAGGCTGTTGGCTTTGTTGGCTCGTCACCGATTGCGCAATACATTTACTCCCGCGCGGCAGAAACCGGCAAACGCGCCCAATGTTTTGGCGGCGCAAAGAACCATGCCATCATCATGCCTGATGCCAACCTTGATCAGACTGTCGACGCCTTGATTGGCGCAGGCTATGGCTCGGCCGGTGAGCGCTGCATGGCGATTTCTGTTGCTGTACCAGTGGGTAAGGAAACGGCAGACCGGCTCATCGAAAAGCTTGTGCCGCGCGTTGAAAAACTGCGCATCGGTCCATCTACAGATGCTGGTGCCGATTACGGCCCACTGGTTACGAAACAGGCGAAAGAGCGTGTCGAGAGTTATATCGATAGCGGCGTACAGGAAGGCGCTTCGCTCCTCGTGGACGGGCGCGGCTTCAAGCTGCAGGGCTATGAGAATGGCTTTTATGTTGGCGGCACTCTGTTCGACAATGTGAAACCGGAAATGAAGATCTACAAGGAAGAGATCTTCGGCCCCGTGCTCTCGGTTGTGCGTGCGAACAACTACGAAGAGGCATTGGCATTGCCATCCGACCATGAATACGGCAACGGCGTTGCCATCTTCACGCGTGATGGTGATGCTGCACGTGATTTCGCGGCCCGTGTGAATGTGGGCATGGTGGGCATCAATGTGCCAATTCCAGTGCCGATCGCATACCATACGTTTGGCGGCTGGAAGGCATCAGGCTTTGGTGATCTCAACCAGCATGGCCCAGATTCAATCCGTTTCTATACGAAGACCAAAACCGTCACCTCACGCTGGCCATCGGGTGTGAAGGACGGCGCAGAATTCGTTATTCCAACAATGCGTTGATAAAAAACTGCCATAATAAACACGTCAAGGATGGGTTGAGATTGCATCAGGGATGAGCCGAAATAGGTGCCTTTCGAAAACCTGACCAACGTAAAATGTACGTGAGGCCAGGAAGTACAGAAAGGTACCAGTTGCAGGCCACCCTGATGCGAAGATCAATACATCCCAGGGGAGAGCGCAAAATGAAGAGTGCTATCGGGTTTATTGGTCTTGGAAATATGGGTGGGCCAATGGCGGCCAACTTGATTAAAGCGGGCCATAAGGTTACCGGCTTTGATCTTGCTCCAGCCTCACTTGAGGCGGCAAAAGCCAGTGGCGTCACCATTGCTGCTTCGGCCATCGATGCGGTAGCAAACGCGGATATTGTTCTTACCATGCTGCCTAATGGCAAGCTCGTGCTCGACGTGTGGGAGGAGATTGCCCCTCACGTCAAAACCGGTGCATTTGTGATCGATAGCTCGACAATTGATGTCGACAGCGCCCGCAAGGCTCATGCAATCTTTGCTGGCACAGACAAAATCACTCTCGACGCGCCTGTTTCCGGCGGCACAATGGGTGCGGAAGCTGCAACGCTCACATTCATGGTTGGCGGTCCGGCAGCAGCGTTTGCGCACGTGGAAAGTTTCCTGCAAGCCATGGGCAAGCGCATTGTCCATTGTGGCGATGCGGGTGCGGGTCAGGCCGCCAAGATCTGCAATAACATGATCCTCGGTATCTCGATGATCGGGGTGGCGGAAGCGTTTGTGCTTGGCGAAAAGCTCGGTCTTTCGCATGAATCGCTATATAATGTCGCTTCCACTTCATCAGGCCAATGCTGGGCGTTGACAACCAACTGCCCAGTGCCTGGGCCAGTGGCAAACTCCCCAGCTAACCGCGACTATAAACCCGGCTTTATGACGTCCCTGATGCTGAAGGACATGAAGCTCTCTCAAGCAGCGGCATTGTCATCCGGGGCATCCACCCCCCTGGGGGCTGAAGCAACGCAGTTATTTGACCTTTTTGAGAAATTAGGCCATGGCAACGAGGACTTTTCCGCCATCATCCGCTTTCTGCGGGGTGACCACTTAGGGAAATAGACCTCATGACCTATGAAACCATTCTCATCGAAGTGCACGGCAATGGTGAACGCGGGCGCGTTGGCCTGATCACACTGAATCGCCCCCAGGCTCTCAATGCCATCAACACGCAATTGACGCAGGAAGTGCTTGCAGCAGCTGAAGCTTTCGCTGCCGATCCAGCGATTGGCTGCATTGTCATCACCGGCTCGGAAAAAGCTTTCGCAGCCGGCGCTGATATCAAGGAGATGCAGCAGAAACAATACGTTGATATGTATGTATCGGACTGGTTCAGCGCATGGGATCGTTTGCCTGCAGTGCGCAAGCCGATCATTGCAGCAGTGGCTGGTTTTGCGTTGGGTGGTGGTTGCGAGTTGGCCATGATGGCAGATTTCATCATTGCCGCTGATACAGCCAAATTTGGACAACCCGAGATCAAGCTGGGTGTGATGCCCGGTATGGGCGGCAGCCAGCGCCTGACAAAACTCGTTGGCCGCGCAAAAGCGATGGATATGTGCCTTACAGGCCGCATGATGGATGCTACTGAAGCTGAACGCGCCGGCCTTGTGGCACGTGTAGTACCTGCGGCTGATCTGCTGAAGGAAGCACTGAAAGCTGCGGAGACAATCGCTGCCTATTCACTGCCGGTTGTCATGATGAACAAGGAAGCCGTGAATCGCGCAACTGAAACGACACTGGCTGAGGGGCTGCGCTTTGAACGGCGTGTATTCCAGTCCATGTTCGCGCTTGAAGATCAGAAGGAAGGCATGGCAGCCTTCGTCGAAAAGCGCCCGGCAGCCTTCCGCGATCGGTAAATGCCACTCCATGGCGGGCCGCGCATGCATGCACGGTCTGCCATATTTTTGTACGCTGGCACATGCGCTCATAACTGACTATGGTGCCCCTTCAATGTAAAATGTTGAGGATCAACCCCATGTCAGAAACGACCAACACGCATGCTTATGTGCTCCCTGTCCCACCTCAGGCAAGCATTGCAGTTGTTGGGAGCGAAAAGCGCTTTCCCGTGCGACGCATCTATTGCATCGGGCGCAACTATGCAGCCCATGTAGTCGAAATGGGCGGCAACGCAGACCGCGATCCCCCTATCTTTTTCCAAAAACCCGCAGACGCCGTCGTTGCCTCTGGCGCAACAATTCCCTACCCCTCACAAACGCAAAACCTGCATCATGAAGTTGAACTGGTGGTCGCCATTGGCAAGGGTGGACGCGACATCGCAGAAAACACGGCACTTGACCATATCTGGGGCTATGCTGTTGGCCTTGACCTCACACGTCGCGACATCCAAAGCAGAGACGGCAAGCCATGGGAAATCGCCAAAGCCTTTGATCGCTCATTCCCGGTTGGGCCGCTTACGCCTGCAAGCGATCTCGGTTTCATCGATAGCGGCCGAATCTCACTCGCTGTGAATGGTAAGGTCGTGCAGGATTCCGATATCAGCAAACTCATATGGAAAATTCCGGAAATTATTGTCCGTCTTTCCGCGTTTTTTGAACTTGCCCCCGGCGACATTATTCTGACCGGCACCCCTGATGGCGTGGGGCCCATTGAGCCAGGCGATCGGCTGGAAGCTTATGTAAACGGCCTGGAGCCATTGACCCTGACAATCGGCCCCAAACAGGTTTAAAATACCAGGTTAGTTCTGCTAGCCGCATTATGTGATGCATGGTGTAGCGCCAACTTACCGGTTACGGTTGCACAGATTTCGATTTGCGTTTATGCGCAATAATACAAATAACAATCGTCTTATCCGGGCGGCCACCCCGGCTCGATCTGGGTCCAATGTGCCGCCTGCATTCCGGAGGCACCTGTGGCAGGACATTCACAGTTTAAAAACATCATGCACCGCAAGGGAAAGCAGGACGCCGTGCGCTCCAAGCTATTCTCGAAGCTCGGGCGTGAAATCACCGTCGCTGCACGTCTTGGCATGCCTGATCCCAACCTCAACCCGCGTCTACGCGCAGCGATTCTGGCGGCACGCGCCGAAAATATGCCCAAAGACAACATTGAGCGCGCCATTAAAAAGGCATCTGGCGGCGACAGCGATAACTACGAAGAAATTCGCTACGAGGGCTATGGCCCCGCTGGCACAGCTGTCATCGTCGAGGCGATGACCGACAACCGCAACCGTACTGCTTCCGATGTGCGCTCCTACTTCACCAAGGCGGGCGGAAATCTGGCGGAAACAGGCGCAGTGTCGTTCATGTTCGATCGCATGGGTTTTATTGAATTCGCAGCAAGCGTCGGCGATGGCGATTCAGTGCTTGAAGCAGCAATTGAAGCAGGTGCGGATGATGTCATCTCCAACGATGATACGCACGAAATCTACTGCGAACAGGGCTCTCTTGCTGCAGTCTCCAAGGCGCTTGAAGCAACGTTCGGCGAGCCGCGCGCATCCAAGCTTGTCTGGAAAGCACAGAATGACATCGCCGTTGATGACGAAGCAGCAGAGAAGGTCATGCGTTTGATCGAACTGCTTGAAGACAACGATGATGTCCAGAATGTTTATACAAACGCCCAGTTCTCGGACGCCCTGTTGGCGAAGCTTTCAGCTGATTGAAGCTCAAGCGCATGTGGATATTTGGACTGGGCTCATGGCCAGTTCATTCCCCCGCACTGACGGGATCAGGATATGCAAGGAGAGTCACGAAGATCGGGGTATATAACCCCGGTCGAGTGATTCAATGAAGCAGGCCTGCGCTCAGGATAGGGTTGATCCACTGAACAATGTCTCTGATTTATGCTCAACCTTTCAATGAATGGCCAACATCATTGCAAGAATGAGCATATCATGGGCTGCAGTTCTGAAATTTTGCAAAGCCATTGCATTTTTGCGCAAAGGGTCAATTGCCATTTTGTCCGCGTGCCCTTATATTCGCGGAGTCTTCCCATCAATCAGGTGGTCGTTGACCGGCCCAGCCGAAGAAGCTGGGCCGGAAAACGGGGACTTTTGCCTGTTTGGCCGATCATGCTCGGCCACGCTGGTGAAAGCCTTCGGCAGCGGCTGCATACCATGACACCGCCCACAAGCGGCGTCCAAAGCTAAGGAGCCACCCCTATGAGCACCGGACCGCTGATGCCCAAGGCGACCGCCGTTTGGCTCGTCGACAATACAGCGCTGACTTTTTCGCAGATCGCTGAGTTCTGCAAACTGCATCCGCTAGAAGTCAAGGGAATCGCCGATGGCGAAGTCGCCTCCGGCATTAAGGGGCTGGATCCGACAGTCAGTGGGCAGCTCACGCGTGAAGAAATCGCACTCGCTGAGAAAAGCCCTACGCACGTCCTGCGGATCGCGCCTCCCAAGGTTAAGCTGCCTGAAGCAAAGCGCCGCCGCGGCCCGCGCTACACACCTGTTTCTCGTCGTCAGGACCGCCCCAATGCCATCCTCTGGCTGCTACGTAGCCATCCGGAGCTGAAGGACGCACAAATCATGCGCCTCGTCGGCACAACCAAGACGACGATCGAGCAGATTCGTGAGCGCACCCATTGGAACTCAGCCAACCTGACGCCATCCGATCCGGTTACGCTTGGCCTTTGCTCGCAGATCGATCTTGACTTTGAGGTCGCGCGTTCAGCCAAGGATGCACCTGTGCGCACGCAGGATATCGATGGCGGCCAAAGCCTGCTGCCAACTGAGGTGTCGACGGCACCTGAGGATGTCTTTGCCAGCTCTCCGTTTGGTGACCATAAGTCGCCGAAGCGTGAGGAAGAGCCCGCGATCGACGTTGAAAACGTGTTTGCCAAGCTCAAGACGCTCAAGCAGGACGAGGCACAGGATACAGCCGAAAATGATGACAGCGCTGATGCTGTTGACCTCGGCGGCGTGTTCACCTCAACAAACAATCAGGATGAGCAGCCTTAAGGCCACCTGAAACAAAAACAAAAAACCCGCCACACACATGTGAGGCGGGTTTTTTATTGGGCGCCATCGAGAGCGCAACCATCAACGACTGCATAGCACTAGACACGCTCTGCTTGGTCGAGGATTCAGTGTACAGCGCCCACGCTGACATGCGGAATGGACTTTGCGCAAGGACTGCATGATCTAGGTGTGCCGAACTGGTCAATGGACCGATCATCCGCTCTATTCCAATGATCAGCAGCCAATCAAGTCAGTCCCAGGCGCTACGCGGCTTCACGAACCTGATTGCCAGGGTAGATCGGGACTTTGTCGTGCGCACCGAGCTCCCGCCAGTGCTCCCCGTGGATGTCATGTTGACTATGGCGGACAGGCAGAAAGACCGTTCCTGAAACAGCAACGACAGCCGTCAGGATGATCGGATGTCGCCTGTTATTTCTAATCGCATCTGATCGGCAAACACTTTATATCGCTGTGTTACTCGCACGGGCGATGCGAATTGTGTTTGTTGCACCCGGCTTGCCGAAGGGAATACCTGCAACAATAGCAATGCGCTGATCTGGCTTGGCAAAATCCTCTGCAACGCTGATTTCGCATGCGCGGCGCACCATATCATCTACATCGCGTGCATCTGCAGCGATGATCGCATGTACGCCCCATGCCAACGCTAAACGGCGTGCTGTTTCAACATTTGGCGTTAACGCCAGCACGGAAGTCAGCGGGCGCTCGCGCGCAATCCGCAAACCTGTCGAACCTGATGATGTCCACGCAACAATAGCTGGCAGCTGGAGTGTTTCAGACATCGAGCGAGCGCTGGCTGCAATCGCATCTGCGGTCGTGGGTTCCGGATCCGTGCGCTGGCCGTGGATGATGAGGCCATAATTGATGTCGCCCTCCACCTCTTCCGCAATGCGGTTCATGGTGGTAACGGCCTCCACCGGGTACTGACCAGCAGCACTTTCCGCCGACAGCATCACCGCATCCGCACCTTCAAACACAGCAGTTGCGACATCCGATACTTCGGCGCGGGTAGGTACAGGCGCGGTGATCATAGACTCCAGCATCTGCGTCGCCACCACCACCGGCTTGCCAAGCGCCCGTGCTGCACGTGTGATACGTTTCTGGATACCTGGCACCTTCTCCAATGGCATTTCCACACCCAGATCGCCACGCGCCACCATCAGCCCGTCAGAAGCCGCGATAATCTCATCAAGCCGTGCAACCGCTTGTGGCTTCTCGATCTTGGCCATCACCAGCGCGCGCCCTTGCGTAACCTTGCGCACCTCCGCAATATCTTCCGGGCGCTGCACAAAGGATAGTGCAATCCAGTCCACGCCAAGCGGCACGGCAGCTTCGAGATCGGCGCGATCCTTATCCGTCATCGCAGAAACCGGAATGGTGGTATCAGGCAAGCTCACACCCTTACGGTTCGACACCGTGCCACCAATAATAACCCGCGTACGTGCTATAATAATTCCCTGTTCTCTTATGACAGAGATGGTCTCCAGGCGCACCTTACCGTCATCGATCAGGATGGCATCACCTGGCACGAGCGCCTCCAGAATTTCTGGATGCGGCAGCTGCACGCGCGTGGCATTGCCTGGCCGATCATGTCCATCAAGGATGAACTCATCGCCTTTCTTAAGCACCGCTGCCGTGTCTGCAAACGTACCCACGCGCAGTTTCGGCCCCTGCAGATCCACCAGAATGCCAATCGGCCGCGCGAATTTTTCTTCGACCGCGCGGATGGTCTGCACCCGTTCTCGCAGCACTTCATGCGTGGAATGGCTCATATTGATGCGGAATACATCGACGCCCGCCAGAAACAGCCGGGAGATCATCTCCTCGTCGTTTGACGCAGGGCCGAGGGTCGCGACGATTTTTGTACGGCGTGCGCGTCTCATTGGGCTTCCTCTCGCTGTTGATTCTGTTCTGTGAGCTGGATTGTCCAGCTTTTCTGCTGGCCGGTATCGACCTCGAAAAATCCAGTGCGATCATAGCCGCGGGCAAAGCAATTCTCTATTCCGCGAATACTGAATTCCTTCTCACGCGTGCACATCAATGAGCGCCCGGCCCACTCGCCGCCCCGATCATAATCAACAGCGTGGATGTAGTAATACCGCGCAACAAGTGTGCCACTAATCAGCGTCTGACAATCGCGCACACCCAGGTTCCACCAGCCTTCCGTTAGCCAGCCCTTACTATCGCGATAGCCGAGCGAAACACCCACACGGCTTCCAGTCATGTTGCAAATACGCAGATCCGCCAGCGCTTGTCCTGACATTCCCAGCAGCATACCAATGCCGAGCATCCCTGCCACGAGGGCGGAAGTCAGCGAACGTCGATAAGATGGGCGGGCAGCGTATGGCATATTGGGCGATATCTCCTGTTTGCCATATAGCACTTTCCTATTCAGGGGGCACCGGTCTCTGCCAAGAAAATCCTGAATGACAGATGCATAAGTGTGAAAATGGTGGCCCAGGCCTGCTTGAATTGCGAGCCATCTGTTGTGAGCAATCCACAATGATGCACGCAACGCTTGAGCGCGAGCATGAAAGGTTTGCGTCGATCCGCCTGCTGCCATAGTGTGCGCCACCATTCGCAGACACATTTCGGGGCGCAAGCCCATCAAGCAAGAGCAATATCCATGGTCACAGACGTAGCCGACAGCGGCGTTGCCGCAGATGAGCTGAAGCAATTTATTGAACGAATCGAACGCCTTGAAGAAGAAAAAGCCGCGATAGCCGGTGACATTAAGGAAGTGTATGGGGAGCTGAAGGGCCGTGGCTTTGATGCCAAGGCGATTCGCAAGATCGTAGCAATCCGCAAGAAGCCCGTTGAAGAACGCGCTGAGGAAGATGCTATTCTGGAGCTATATCTGCAAGCACTTGGCATGCAGGGGTAACCTCTAAAGGCAAAGAATGAGACAGGGCAATTGCGATATTACCGGATCGCAATTGCCCTGTTTTTTATTAGCAAATGAGCCTATTAGAAGCGCACCGACAACTTGGCGCTGCCCATGTGCGAGAGATATCCACGCGCCTTCGAGGCCTTATATTCCGCCGTGAAATCGATGCCCTCAGCCGAATAGATTTGCACACCCGCACCCGCATCAAACAACTGGTGCGGAAGTGACGAGGTTGTCTCGAATGACCCCGCCTCAATCGGTGCTCCCTGCAGGCTGGCCCGGGAGGAGACATTGTTGTGCGAAAGCAGCGTGAACCCGATCGTGGCATAAGGCCGGATCCAGTAATCTGGCGCGATATCAAACCGGGTGCCGATCTCCACATTCGGACTGATCGCATAGATCGTTTTGCGCCTGGAATGGATATTAAGGTTCATGCCCGGCACGCCGAACTCATGCGACGCAGGGCTGCGCTGATGAATGGCGTCTGCATCGATATAGGGACGGATATACCAATCCTTGAAGGCAAACTCATAGCTTGCCCGCAACCGCGCAGCTGCATAGAGCGTTTCCGACTTGCTGCGCGCGGAAAGTCCCATGCGATCAAAGTCGATATAGCGCACGTTATCCTGCCAGGTTTGGCCAATGATAGCTGCTGCTGCAAACTGCCATGGACCAATCTGATGCTTGAGGGCGATAGCACCTTCAAACCCGTGCGCATCTGCGTTTGATACACCATCCCGATCCCGATGATCTGAAGTGATGTACGCACCCGCAAGGCCCAGGAACCAGTTCGGCGCAATTTCTTTCTGTGCACCAACACGATAGGCAAGCGTATCACGCGTGAAGTTTGTACCTAGTCTGTCGTTAAAGCGCGTCTGCTCACCCTGTATCTTGCCCCAGACGCAATTACCTTCCTGCAACAACGTGCCATCCCCCGAAAACGCGGGGCAGCTTAGTGCCATCGATACGCCAACACGCGCACTATGGAACCACGGTGCAGTTGATTCCTGGACAGAATCCGGCGCCAATTCATCCAGATCGCGTGCATATTTGTTGGGATCCGTCTGACGCAGGAAATATGCAAATACATTGGCATTAGCCAGACTGCCGGCATTCCACGCCTGTTGAAGCTGCATTGCGACAGACTGTTGGCCACTCGTCAACATCACCGAATGTGGGCTGTTGAACTTAGGTTGGGGAGAAAGAAACAGGTTGTTCTTATCGCCAATAACAGTACCTGTGTAAGAATTCTGTTGAGTATATGGGGTATCCCACGGGCCCTTCAGCTGCCACTCCACCGGCACCACACCAGTGGGCACACCTGTAACAGCCGGGCGTACACCGGTGATGCCGCCACCTGCGCTCAGGATATGGTAATTGCCTGGATTGAGGTAGAAGAGCGAAACGGGCTGTAGCTCCACCCCTGCCGCAAAGGTGACCTTGCCACTCACAGCCAGCTTGTCGCTCGCTACCTTACCTTCTGGTGAGATGTTGAATACAAGCTTGCTCCCCGTCTCCATGGCGAGATGCCCCGCCAGTGATGTCGTCGTGAGGCTGCCAGCACCGCGAATATCAAATGTTCCACGGTTTGTGAAAACACTGTTGGCATGATTGCCAAGCTCAATCACACCCTTATCGACAGTGCGATAAATCCCCGCGTTGATGAATTTGTTCACCTCATTTTTGAAACCACCATCGAGCTTCACATTGCCGATCAAGGTGCCATAATTCTCGACCGTCTCATTACCCCACGTGGCCAGAATAGCTTCGCCTGATAAGGCCGAAACAGTACCCTCCCGCAAGGTGATGGTATTGTTTTTACCGCCATCAATCCGGATTGCAGCGCCCACGCCAGCGCCACCTGTAATATCGCCATAATGGGTGATCTTGATGTCATCACCCGTGCGGATCGGCGTTTCTATGGGGCGTACATAAACAGGGTATTGCGAGAAGCTTGGCGGATAATAATAGCTCACTCCCGGCTGCTGAATGGAACCATCGCTGGCCTGCACACCGCTCTGCGCGAAGATACCGTATGAATTTTTGCCCTTCGCAGATATCGTGCCGGCCGTGTTGATCTCGATTTTACCGCCATTGCCCGTCACGTTGGTCCGCGCAGGCCTTGTGCTCTTTACCGGCACCGGCACACCCGCCAGATTGGCAACTGCACCGCCGCCACCGCCCAGCGATTGCGCATAAATACCGTGGGCTTGCTCGCCGGTCGTATTAATCACAAAAGTGGCTTTTGCATAGTTACGCCGGGCTTCAGGATAGTTTGTCTGGATCAATATCGGACCACCATTGCCCGATGAACCACTACTAGCGATGAAATCGCTGACAAAGCGATAATGGGCTGCACCGCCAAAGCCACCGCCGCCACCAATGGATTGCGCAACGATAGCATGAGCATGCTTGCCGGAGGTTCTGATGGACGTCAGGTTGCTGCCGGAAACAGGCGTGTTGAGGTTTATCGTGACATTGCTGCCATTACCCGCAGCACCACCTGTTCCACCGACAACAAAGTCCAGATGAATCCGGCCACCTGCTGAGGAATCGCTGCCGAACCCACCGCCGCCACCGATGGATTGGCCGAAGATACCAAATGCACCGTCGTTGGTTGTCACAATCCGATGCGCATGTGTCAACGTCACCTTATCGCCATTTCCAGCCGCTTTTCCACGCCCACCCAGCGTAACGTTCGCCGCAAGCGTTGGCAGCACGGTCGTCGTGCTGTTGGTGCCCGTGGGTTGATCGCCTGCTGCAGGATCGATGCCGATGGCCTTGAGGAACTCGTTTGTGGCGTCCATAGCCTCTTGCACTTCGCGCGTCACACTGGCTGCAGCCCGACCCTTCTTGGAAGCCGGATCAGCAATGTTCAAAAAGTACACACCACCGCCACCGCCAACCGATTGGCCGACAAGCGCATGTGCATCCTTGCCATGCGTGGTGATCAGCCCTTCGTTGGTAACAGTGACAACACCGCCATTACCACTCGCCCCGCCATTGCCGCCGACATTAAAAACCACGGAAGCAGAGAGTGAATTGGTCGCAGTCGCCGCTCCACCAACACCGCCACCGCCGCCAATGGATTGCGCAAACAAACCATACGAGCCGTAGCCCTGCGTTTCTATAGTGCCCTTATTGGTAACGGTTGTTGCACCGCCAATACCGCCTTTACCACCTGTACCACCCACGGTGACATCGACATTCATATAGTTGTTACCGTTGAGATACGCGCCGCCAGCTGTGCCGCCGCCACCGCCAACAGATTGCGCAAACACGCCATAAGACATGCCGCCCTTGGTTGAAATCTTGCCATTATTGGTAACCGTCACAACACCGCCCGCACCGCCATCACCACCAGAACCACCGACAGCTACGTTGAGGCCCACACTTGGCAGGTAATCGATAGGCTTGCGATTGCCCAAAGCATTGCTCGCCAGCTTATCCTTTGTCGCCTTGAGCTCTTTCTTCAGTGCGGTCTTGAGCGCTTCAATTTCAGCAACCATCACTGCCATCACGATATTGTCTCGCCAATCTCTATTTTTATTGGCGAGCTCCTTACCGATCGTCATGACGGATTTGATGTAGCCCAATCTTTTGGATGTCTTGCTTTCACCCTTTTCCGGGCGCGCTTCATCCAATGCCTTACGATCTGGGTCGTTATCGGCAGGTTTATCCTGACCTTTAATCGCCTTATAAGTTTTGTTTATCCGCTGCACTTCACCAGCAAGCTTGCCCGCCGCCGAGATCCAGCCCGAAACATTACTGTAATCGGTGCTTTTCGCCTGCTGCCCCGTGAATGAGCCGCCATAACCACCGCCACCGCCAACCGACTGCACAAAAATACCGTGCGAGCCTTCCTCTTGCGTTACAATAGTGGCCTTGGCCTCATTGGTGATCGTAACGTTGCCACCCTTGCCGCCCTCACCACCAGAACCGCCAACGCTGACGTTGATAGCAACTGTTCCAGCCTTACCGCCACCAGCATAACCACCGCCATAACCACCACCGCCACCAACGCTAAGCGCATAAATGGCGGACGAATTCAGGCCCTGCGTCAGGATTGAACCCTTGTTCGTTACGGTAACAACACCACCGGCCCCCCCCTTACCGCCCGAACCACCAATGTTGATGTTGGTCGTAACAGAATCCGCCAGCGGCAGAACGTTGCTCGCCAACTGGTCGATTACCTTGTCAGCGACATCGTGCGCCAGCTGATCATCAAGCCATTCAACTGAAAAGCCTACGCCCGATGCGCTTTCAGCCGTACCGCCCTTACCGCCGCCGCCGCCGATGCTCAGTACGTTGATGGCTTCGGAGAAATTGCCCTGCGTTTCAATAGCACCGGAGTTGGTAATGGTTACATCGCCACCCTTACCGCCACCGCCGCCAGAACCGCCAATCGAGACCGGAATGCCAACATTGAAATAGGCGCTCATGATGCTGGCGCTTGAGGTTGCGTCACCCGCGAGACCACCACCGCCGCCGATGCTGCGCGCATCAATACCGACAGACTGGTTTCCTGTGGTCAGGATCTTGCCGGAGTTTTCAACCTCCACGGCATTACCATTACCACCCTTGCCACCCGATCCACCGATGGTAACCGGAATGCTGATCGCCGGCATTGGCCCTGTCTGGATAGCGTAAGCATAAGCCGTAGCACTGGCAGCCCGCCCGCCACCACCGCCGATTGATTGCGCATCGATAGCCGAGGCCAAACTGCCATCTGTGGTAATATTGGCGAGATTGCTGACAAGCACCTTGTCGCCATGACCACCATCACCGCCCGATCCACCAACTGATACGGGTACTGCGACAGCTGGCAATGGTCCGCCTGTGATTGCAAGGGCATATGCACTCGCATCACCCGCATTACCGCCGCCGCCACCGATGCTTTGCGCCTGAATACCCGTGGCATTATTACCTAACGTACTGATATGCGTGATATTCCAGACGCTTACATCCTTACCATCACCGCCTTTTCCGCCCGATCCACCAACCGCGACCGACACTGAGGCCACTGCACCACCCGAAAATGCTTTCGCTGACCCGCCAACACCACCGCCACCGCCAACGCTATGCGCTAGAATGCCAATGGCATCTTTGCCATACGTTGCAATGCTCGATATGCCAGCAGCCGCTGCAACCGGATCGGATATCTTCAAGGCGGCGTAGGTTTTAGCATCTGCCTTTGTGCCAACGCTGACACTGCCACCATTGCCACCACCACCGCCATTACCGCCCAATGCAATCGCTAGAAAACCGCCAGCTGCTGTTGCGTCCCCAGCCCGACCGCCAGAGCCACCGATGCTTTGCGCCAGCAGGCCCATGGCGCCATCACCCATCGTGGTGATATACCCAACGCGTTCAATACTGATCGTGTTGCCATCGCCACCCGTTCCGCCATTACCGCCACTGGCGAAAAACAGGCCGAAGATGGCATCACCGCCATCGCCGCCCCCTCCACCGCCGCCTGGTGATACTTTAGCGGGAAAGGGGGCAAAGGCCCGAAATGCATCCAGCGCATTACCGCCACCAATCGACTGCGCCACAATGCCGGTTGCATAACTTCCTTTAGTGGCAATCGCTCCCGTATTGCGAATGGTGACCGTACCGCCTTTACCGGCCGAACCACCTTTGCCACCCGAAAACAATGCAGAGCCGCCCGTACCGCCCGTGCCACCAACAGACTGCGCGACAATGCCGAAGCTATATGCCTCCTCACTTACGATTATGCCATTGTTTTCAGCAAGGATCGCACCCGCGCGCCCGCCAAGTCCGCCAGCTGTGCCATGGCCAGCGCCATAAGCTGACCCGGCCCCGCCGTTGCCACCAATGCTCTGAAGCACCACAACAGGCGAGGAGCCACCACTCGTCGATACAATGCCGTCATTTCTGAAGTAGACAGTCGGATCGATCTCATTAACACCACTGCTGCCACCGGTGCCGCCTATTCGCGTACCATCGTTGGCACCTGATCCACCATTACCGCCCTTCGATTCAACAAGAATAGCGGGTGCAGAAAGACCATTGGTCGTCAGATAAGCTCCCGCTGCGACTTCCACCGCAGCTCGACCACCCGTGCCACCCATAGCCTTGGTGCTATTGATAGTAGAGCGATGCGCACCGCCATCGTTACCCGCATCGCCTCCCTGCGATGTGACGCGTGCAATCGCAAAGCGCTTGCCTTGGGTGCTAACAGCGCTCTGCAGCTGCAAGAGCACATCACCGCCCTTGCCACCTGCACCCGCATCGCCCGTATATGCAATGGAGCTGCCAAAGCTGGAATCAACGAACGTTTGTCCTCTACCGCCAACACCGCCCTTGGAGAGCAACAGAATGAGCGGCACATCGTCGGTCTGGTCCCCAGACTTTGCTGTCACAATGCCTTGCTGAATAAAAGTCAGATTACCGCCTGCGCCACCCGCTGCACCGGACTGAATATCAGGCGACCAAAAGCCCGAGCGCACATATGCCTCGCCCCCTTTGCCGCCCGTCGTTAACAGCTTCACCCGCGTACCGCTCAGAGACGTAGTGCCTATCGTGCCCAGATTGCGATAGAGAAATGACTGCGAAGTCCCCCCAGGCAAACCATCTGCGCTCGCCGTCGCGTTAGCACCATTTGTGCCGGTGTGATTGGTGAGTAAATCAGGGCGATCAGTGGTGATATCTTCGGCACGCACTTCCGCAACAGGTAGTCCGCATGTGACCACTAGTGAAAAAATACTAATGCTGCCAGATAAAGCGCGTGCTCGACGCGAGACGAAACCAATCGACGAACGCACACCTGCCAGCATGAACCAACTCCAGAGCACAATACTGAACCGCAATTACGACTATTTCACAATAACATACTCTTTAGCCGAAGCAATTGGCATTATATGAAAAAACAAACACCTTCATCAATACACATCATTTCATATATAATAAATAAATCAATAAATAAAATTTGTATGAATATTGCAAAAAACTTATTTATTTAATAAATAAATGCAATATTAATTATCACAAGAAATTATCGCTATTCCTGTCTCCAGATTTCCTATGTGGAGAGAGAAAAAACAACGCAAATATAGCACTTTCCCACATCCGACAAAACATATCAAAGTCAATCAACGCCTTCATTCGCAGCATATGATCTTCCGTGTCCATCTACTTGATGCTGAAATACCACATCCATTGCAATAGTATTAAAATTCTTGAGCCTATAAATAAGCGTTACTTAAAATATACATCGGAAATCTTCTCATTCACGCCACAGTCCGGGTAATCTGTATCTCACATACCGCACTTCGATATTTTTCCACTCATTAGACTCGGCGCGCCGCTAATTAGTATAGGTTAGCACGCGGCTCGCCCCGTAACTTAAGTGCCAACTGTATCGCCGAGGATGAAATATGCTGATGGATTATGTGGGAAGTGCCCTCTCGCAATATGCATTCTGGGTTATTGCCATTGCTTTTGCTGGTTTGTTAGGAGGGCTTTTGGCTGGCTTACTGGGAGTAGGCGGCGGCATCATTATTGTGCCGGTGCTTTATCAGGTCTTCACCACTGTTGGTATTGCGGAAACCCTGCGCATGAAAATTGCAGTTGCCACCTCACTTGCAACGATCATCGCGACCTCTGCGGTTTCAGTGAAAAGCCATTATGACAGGGGCGCCGTTGACACCCGGCTATTGAAAAGCTGGAGTGGACCTATTTTCGTGGGCGTAATTGCCGGGGCAATCATCGGCGGACATGTGGATGGACGTGTATTGAGCTTCGTCTTTGCCACAGTTGCATTACTCGTTGCCCTGCAGATGACATTCACCAATCGAGGCGCAAAAATCTGGGATGACTTCCCTAACCTTGCTTTCAGATGGGGATCAGGTGCATTTGTCGGGCTGATCTCAGCATTGATGGGAATTGGTGGCGGCAGCTTGAGTGTGCCAATTCTATCTGCTGTTGGCTACGACATCCGCAAAGCGGTTGGCACTGCAGCCGCTATTGGCTTCATCATCGCCATTCCCGGTACAATAACCTATGTGCTATCAGGCATTGGGGTGCAGGGGCTCCCGCCGTTTTCGCTTGGCTATCTCAATTGGTTGGGAGCGTTAGTGCTGGTGCCGCTGACAATGCTAACGGCACCATTAGGAGCAAGACTTGCTCACTCCATTCCACGACGCATGCTGCAAACATGCTTTGCGGTTTTTCTGGCAATCACCTCCGCACGCATGTTTTATGACCTGCTTTCATGAATGATCGCACCCGGCGCGCTAGCCTTAAATGCATCTGTGCTAGATATGGAGGGCCTTGCCAAGCGCCTTGAGAGCCGCTTCCTGTAACGCCTCCCCCTGCGTCGGATGGGCATGGATAGTGCCTGCTATATCTTCCAGACGTGCGCCCATCTCCAGCGCCAGCCCAAAGGCCGCAGACAATTCCGATACCCCCGCACCCACTGCCTGAATTCCCAGCACGAGGTGATTATCAGCACGCGCCACCACGCGCACAAAACCATCTTCGGCAAGTTTCGTCATTGCACGACCATTGGCCGCAAACGGAAACGTGCCGACTTTGATTTCACGCCCAGCTGTGCGCGCCTCATCCGGTGACAAGCCAACTGTCACAATTTCAGGATCGGTAAAGCATACCGCCGGAATCGCCTGCTTATCCCACTGGCGCTTGTGACCCGCAATGATCTCAGCCACCATTTCGCCCTGCGCCATAGCCCGATGCGCGAGCATGGGTTCACCGGTAACATCGCCGATTGCATATATGCCGCGCATCGAAGTCTGGCATTTTTCATCAATGCGCACGAACCGACCATCCATATCGAGCGCCAGTTCCTCACGGCCCCATCCCTCAGTAACGGGCTTGCGGCCAACCGTGACGAGTATTTTATCAGCAGCAAGCTGTGATTGCTTGCCATCCGAATCATCGATCATCAACTTGCCTGCGCTATTGAGGCCGAGTGCCTTTGTATTGGTTAATACCTTGATATCCAGATGCTTCAAGCGCTTGGCAACGGGTTGCGTCAGCTCGGCATCGTATTGAGGCAAGATGCGGGAAGCCGCCTCAACCACGGTTACGCGGCTGCCAAGCTTGGCAAATGCAGTGCCAAGCTCCAGCCCGATATAGCCACCACCAATAATGGCAAGCTTTTTGGGCACTTCATCCAGTGACAACGCTTCGGTTGATGAAATGACATCACCATCAAAGGGCAAAAATGGCAGCTCTACCGGCGCCGACCCTGTGGCAATCACCACTGTCTCAGCGCGGATAATCTGGCTACCGACATCTGTCTCCACCTGGATGGTGCGGCCATCAAGAAAATGCGCACGACCCGTAACAATCTTGACCCGCGATTTCTTCAGCAACGCAGCCACGCCGCTATTGAGACGCGAGACGATATCGTTCTTCCACTGCACGGTTTTAGAAAGATCGATAGTGGGTAGCTCTGTCGTAATACCGAACGGATTGCCGCCCGCCGCCAGATGCGCCACGCGCTCGAACTCTTCAGCCGCATGGATAAGCGCCTTGGAGGGAATGCACCCGACTGTCAAACAGGTGCCGCCAACTTTCCTGGCCTCAACAATTACTGTATCAACGCCTAGCTGCCCCGCGCGGATAGCGCATATGTAGCCACCCGGCCCTGCACCAATCACGAGCAACTTGCAGGAGATTTCTTTCTTTGCCGTTTCCATCGGATCAACCTTCCACAAAGATGAGCGCAGGGGTTTCCAGAAGCGTTTTAAGGCGCTGGATGAAAACCGCCGCATCCCACCCGTCAATAACGCGGTGGTCGAAGCTCGATGACAGGTTCATGATTTTGCGTGGCACAAATGCCGTGCCATCCCAGACAGGACGGACCGCAATCTTGTTAACGCCGATTATCGCCACCTCAGGATAATTGATGACAGGCGTGCTGATAATGCCGCCGATCGCCCCAAGTGATGAAATGGTGATCGTAGAGCCGCTCAACTCATCGCGACTTGCCGTGCCGGCCTTCGCAGCATCCGACAGGCGGTTCAGCTCAATAGCGCTTTCCCACAGATTGCGCGCCTCAGCATGCTTCACCACCGGCACAACAAGGCCAGCTGGTGTCTGCGCCGCTATACCGATATGCACACCAGCATAACGATGGACAACACCTGCATCATCATCATAACGCGCGTTGAGTTGCGGATTTTCCGCCAATGCCTTTACCATCGCACGCATCAGGAAAGGCAGAATTGTCAGGCGCGGATGATCGGCTTTCTTGTCACGGTTCAGGGTAGTGCGCAGCTCTTCGAGCGCAGTCACATCAACCTCTTCCGCATACATGATGTGCGGAATACGTGACTTCGACAGCGCCATCTTCTCCGCGATCTTACGGCGTAGACCGATAACCTTGATTTCCTCAACCTCAGTCCGCGCAACTGGTGCACCGGAACGTATGCCACCCGGCTGACTGCCGCCGTGCGCGATAAAGGCATCAATGTCCTCATGGCTGATGCGCCCTGCCGGACCTGAGCCAATGATCTGCCGCAGGTCAATCCCTGCATCACGCGCCCGCAACCGCACAGAGGGTGATGCCAACGGCTTCTCGCCTTCTGCCCGGGGGGCAGCAGCAATGGTCGCACTCGCAACAGGGCGTGATGGCGCTAACGTAGCAGGCTTTGCTTTCTCCATAACAGGCGCAGCAACAGCAACCGCTTCCTGCTTGGGCGCAGGTGTTGCTGCTTCCATAGGCGCCTCTGCTATTTCTGCCACGGCACCGGCCACAACATTGCCATCCCCTTCCACCTTAAGGCGGATAAGCGGTGCACCGATGGCAACCTTGGCGCCAAGATCAGCCCCAAGCCACAGCACCTCACCATTCACGGATGAGGGAATTTCAACAGTGGCCTTATCGGTCATGACTGCCGCGAGCACCATGTCCTCACGCACCAGATCGCCCACCTTTACTTGCCATTCGACAAGCTCAGCCTCTGCAATGCCTTCACCAACGTCGGGCATCTTGATGACGTATTCGCCCATTTCAGCCCTCCATCGTCTCAATCAGCGCCCGCGATATGCGCGCGGGTCCAGGGAAGTAATCCCACTCCTGCGCATGCGGATAAGGTGTATCCCAACCCGCCACGCGTGCGACAGGTGCTTCCAGCTTGTAGAAGCAATGTTCCTGCACCAGCGATACCAGCTCGCCCCCGAAGCCTGATGTCAACGTTGCCTCATGCACCACCACGCAGCGCCCCGTCTTGTCAACGGAAGCGACAATGGTATCGAGATCAAGCGGCACCAAAGTGCGCAGATCTATGACTTCCGCATCGATACCAGTTTCTTCAACCGCTGCCAGCGTTACATGCACCATGGTGCCGTAAGTAAGCACCGTCACCGCTGCGCCTTCACGCACAACAGCTGCCTTGCCAAGCGGCACCGTGTAATGCCCCTCCGGCACTTCGCCCAAAGCATGCTTCGACCACGGCGTCACAGGACGCTCATGATGACCATCGAACGGGCCGTTATAAAGCCGCTTTGGCTCCAGAAAAATCACCGGATCAGGATCTTCAATGGCCGCTATGAGCAATCCCTTGGCGTCATAGGGGTTCGACGGCACCACCGTCTTCAGCCCCGACACGTGGGTAAAGAGCGCTTCCGGGCTTTGACTATGCGTCTGCCCACCGAAAATACCGCCTCCTGTAGGCATTCGCACCGTAATGGGACAAGTGAATTGGCCATTCGAGCGATAGCGGATGCGCGCGGCCTCCTGTGTCAGCTGATCGTAACCCGGATACATATAATCCGCGAACTGAATTTCCACGCATGGTTTAAGGCCATAGGCTGCCATGCCGATTGCTGTACCGATGATGCCGGATTCGCTGATTGGCGCATCAAAACAGCGCGTGCGTCCGTACTTCTGTTGCAACCCCTGCGTGCAACGAAAGACGCCACCGAAGTAGCCTACGTCCTCGCCATAAACAACGACATCCTCATCACGACCCATTGCAACATCCATCGCGCTGCGAATCGCTTCGATCATTGACATCTGTGCCATGATCAAACCCCTGTCTGCTGGCGCTGGCGGCGCAGGTGTGGCGGCATTTCCGCAAACACACCCTCGAAAATATCACGCACGGAGGGCTTGCCGCCCGCATGCAATGTGCCGTAGCTCTCTGCTTCTTTCTGCGCCGTGATCACTGTATCAAGGATTTCGGCTTCCATTTGCTTGTGACGCTCTTCCGACCATACATCGCGCAGGATGAGATGATTTTTCAACCGCATGATTGGGTCACCCAATGGCCATGCATCGGATTCCGTCTTGGGGCGATATGCGGATGGATCGTCAGACGTGGAGTGCGCGCCTGCACGGTACGTAACATATTCTATAAGCGTTGGCCCAAGATTGCGCCGTGCCCGTTCCGCTGCCCATTTGGCAACAGCGTAGACAGCAAGATAATCATTGCCATCAACGCGCAATGACGGCAGCCCAAAACCCAGTCCGCGCGCCGCAAACGTGCCCGCACCACCGCGTGCGATCCCCTGGAATGTCGAAATCGCCCACTGATTGTTGACGACATTCAGCACCACCGGCGCCTTGTAGGTGGATGCGAAAACCAGCGCTGCATGGAAATCGGATTCCGCCGTTGAGCCATCGCCGATCCAGCCGGCTGCAATCTTGTTATCGTTTTTGATGGCAGAGGCCATAGCCCAGCCCACGGCCTGCGGAAACTGCGTCGCCAGATTACCGGAGATGGTGAAAAATCCCTGATCCTTGACCGCATACATAATCGGCATTTGCCGACCCTTTAGCGGATCGCGGGAGTTGGAGTAGATCTGGTTCATCATGTCGACGAGCGAATAACCACCCGCAATCAAAAGCCCAGCCTGCCGATATGTTGGGAAATTCATATCCCCCGGCATGAGCGCCTTGCGAAATGCGCAGGAAATTGCCTCTTCACCCAGATGCTGCATATAAAATGATGTCTTGCCCTGTCGCTGTGCAATCTGCATGCGGGCATCGAAAGTACGCAAGGTCATCATATCGCGCATGCCGGAAAGCAGTTCTTCATCCGACAAGAGGCCAGCCCAGGGGCCACTCGCTTCACCGGAACGGTTCAGCACGCGAATGATGGAGAATGCAAGATCACGAATATCTTCAGGATTTGCATCCACTTCCGGGCGAGGCACAGCTCCCGCCTTTGGAATGCGCACATTGGAGAAATCCGGCGTGCCGCCTGGCCGCACTTCTGGCTCAGGCACGTGCAGACTTAATGATCCGGGCGCATGCGCACCTGTTAGCCCAACCGACGGCGTCGCCACTGACTGTTTCGTCATGGACGTCCCCCCTATCTTGAATTCCCTCATTTATTTTTAGCGTCATATTTTTGGAAGTTGACGCCTTATCGCAATAGTAAACTCGCGAAGGGGCAAGTCCAGATAGGGGGCGAAGACCACCTCAAAATAGCAAGAAAATATCGGCGCCAGGGCACACACAAACAGATTGTTTCGAGATTGAGACGCACAGCATTGCATTTAGTTGCGATAGAAAACATCGCATGACTATTTCACAGGATGCAGCTGATCCATGCCTGACGCATAAGCGTGTCTTCGGCGTAAACGAGAATGACGCCACGATAGCGCGTCACTCAATAAATCCTAAATAAGCGCCAAGCTTTAAAAAGTTCAACTCAGAGCAATTATCGACCATTTCAGATCGACAATAGCTCTGAGGTTATCAGTCTCCAAGCAACAGTCTAATGGCTAAATTAGCCACGACCACGGGACTTACCCAAGCCCTGCGCCTTCGCATACTTGGAGCGCGAAGTGCTGAACGTATGCGTTACCAAAGGGTAAGATTCCGACAGACCCCATTTTTTGCGATATGCATCAAGGGTCAAACCGAATTCGGAATCCAGATGACGCTTCAGAACCTTCAAGGTCTTGCCGTTTTCAAGGCAAATGATGCTGTCACGCTTGACGGTTTTTTCGATGGGGGTCATCGGTGGGAAGCGCACATATGCATTCTGGTCTACCCAAGCAACGTCAAATACATAGCCTTCTTCATCAGGCACAAGCTGTTCGAACTCAAGCGGTAGAAGTGCGCCCGTCTTTGGGTCTATGGGATTGGGCGGATTGCGCAGCTGTGCCTTGCGTGACAATTCTGCATTAACCTGCCGAGAAGGACCACGTGGAGCCTCGGGTTCTTCGTAGATCGGCTGCTCAGCCCCATAAGCACCTGCTATTGCTGGTTGGGCAGATTCTACACGTCCCGCAGATGCATACAGGCCCTGTGCAGAAGCTGGCTGAAGAAGCGCAGAAACTGCTGCTGCCTGCGCAGGTGTACCACCATGCTGAAGGCGCGAGAACGTTGCATGCACGCCCTCAATGAATCGCAATACCTCAGCCGGTGGTAGACTGTTGTTTGCAATGTACGCAGCAACGATATCTGCAGTTACCGAAATCAGCTCTGCCTTGCTCAACAATTGCCCAGCATCCTCGCTCATAAATGATCTCCAATTCAAATTTTAAAACAACAGACACTTACATGGCGATTATAGGGGCGATGATCAAGCATAATCTGTCATTGCGTAAGATATTTAACAATGTTTTTTGCCCTCCATCTCTTCAAATTGGCCAAGATCCTAGTGTTTTTGCAGAGTGGAATGATTATTTGCCATCCATTTTTGTCATAGAGTAGGCATAGTGCCAGAATTAGGCATGTGAATTTTCAACCATCGGTTGAATTTTATTTCCGCTCAAACTTGTTTCATTTGCAACAATGATTTCCATTAGTCGAAATCACTTCGCCTGCACTATCATCAGCGCAGTGTAATTATAGCATGAATTGCAAGAAAAGCGCGATATTTCAGCAGCCTTATTGATAATATAAGAAGAAATTTTATAACAGCCCAGAAGAAGTTTTAAGTAGATAATCTTTAATGGCCTCATTAAGCACAGACAAAGCAAGGCTATTATCGCCTGTGAAAGCAATATATGGTCACCCAATACAGTGATCTGTCGTCCCTACTCCAGCTCCCCCAACTTGAAGGCCATTAGTCTTTAAGGGCAGTTTCCAGGCTCTTCACAACCGTTTTCAGCACCTGAACACGCGAATATCGCTTATCGTTTGCAGGCACGAGGGTCCATGGTGCCAAGGCTGTAGAGGTGCGATCTACCATTTCGGTAAGCGCCTCTTCGTATTGAGGCCATTTCTCGCGATTGCGCCAATCTTCATCTGTAATTTTAAATTGCTTGTAGGGTGTTTCTTTGCGCTCTTCAAACCGGCGCAATTGTTCCTCGGGGCTAATGGCCAACCAAAACTTTATAATGATATAGCCATTGATGCTCAGTTGCCGTTCAAATGCATTGATTTCAGCATAGGCCCGCGTCCAGTCGCTCACAGAGCAATAACCTTCTACGCGCTCCACCAGCACGCGACCGTACCAGCTTCGATCAAAGATCGCTGTCGTGCCACGTTCTGGAATATCTCTCCAGAAGCGCCATAAATAAGGATAAGCACGTTCTTCTTCACTAGGAGCGGCGACTGCGTAGACACTGAAATCACGCGGATCAAGCGCTTGCCTAATCCGGCGGATAGCGCCCCCTTTACCGGCAGCATCGTTACCTTCAAATGCAATCACGAGGCCGCGCCGGCGAAACGCCTTGGAAGACGTCAACTCGAAAATGCGATGCTGCGCATCTTTTAGCTCGCGCTGATAGCTTTCTCGATCAATCGTTTTACTGAGATCAATCGTGCTAACGATAGATGGCCGCGATAATTGCTCCGAAGCTTCGGGATGTTTCTGCGCTGCCTTGGTAGATTTCCGCTTTTCAGCGGGTTGTGCTGCGTCGAAGGTCTCTCGCAACAGCTTTAACAATGCCTGGCCCATTGCAATATCGCGGTAGCGTCCGTCTGCAGCAGGAATAATCGTCCAGGGAATGGCATTTGGTAACACCAACTGAGATACTTCCTGGATGATTGAAAGCAGCTTATGTTTACTACTTGTAGCTGCAATATCCGACCATTCCTCAACCAGCGGCCTGCCAAAAAAACCTTTTTTCTTAACTTTGCGATACCGGCGTTCGGCTTCATCAACATTAAGGTTCAACCACAACTTGAGTACTTTCACACCTTCATGATCAAGCATGGTTTCGTAATCGCTCGATATTGTTAACAGGCGTAAAAACTCTTCACGATCGATATGCCCCAATGCCCGCTCGCGTAATATCAAATGATACCATGAGCCCAGGACGGCAGTAATATATCCCTTTGCGGGCATTTTTCGCCAATAATGCCAGGCGGCTGGCCAGCCGTTGTCAATGTCCTTGCGGATATCAACGGCATTGGTTTCAAGAAAACGTGGATCGAGCCATTCATAAAGTCGGTTCAGCACCTCACCTTTACCTGCGCCATCAACGCCATTGATCAGGATCATAATGGCATGCGTTCCCCGGTCGCGCAGCTCCCGTTGGGCATCAAGAAGGTCATTGCGCAGCTGCGCCTCAATCCGTTTAAATTCTTCCTTGTCGAGTGTATGTTCAAGCTTTGTTGAATCGAACATAGCCATCCACTCCCTAGAATAAGCGAATTTTACTATCGCCTTTAATGAAACAGCGTAAATAGCCAGCAGGCTATCGTCAACAAAGTTGTTTCTCGGGACTTTTATAGCCTATTGCGACATGATGCGGAGCAGCAGCATGTCAATGCTGCGTCCTGCTGATGGCAAAACTTTGAAGCGCTCCTAGATATTCCAAGGTCAGGGTTGCAAGAGCTGCACGTGCGAATGCAGGCGGGTTGGTGTTATGCTGCGCTTGCGTGGGGCGTTCTGGAAGCCCTTATTTTTTCGACCACAATTGAGCAGAACAACAATCGTGACCATGCCCGCTGAGGAAATTTCGCCATCCAGCTCATCGATACCTTCGGTGGGCATACGCACTGACAATAAAGCTGTTAAAATGCCGCGCATCCGAGCATCCCAAGTGGAACCAAAACGCGTGGTGGATCGGCGCGGACTTGGTATTATACTGGTGCTCTTGGGCGCGCTTTCATTAACATTGGTTGATACCAGCGCGAAATGGCTACTGCGTGACGGCTTTCCGCCCGGACAGATCATCTTTGTGCGTTTCCTGCTACCCTGCATATTGCTGGCGGCAATATTTACGCCGCGTCACGGCCTCGCCGTTATGCGTACACGGTCGCTCAAGTTAGAGATCATTCGTTCACTGTGCATGCTAGGTACCACAGTAACAAACTTTCTCGCACTACAGTATTTGCCACTAACGATTACGGGTTCCATCATCTTTACAGCTCCTTTAATCCTTTGCCTCTTATCGGGTATGGCTTTAGGCGAGCGCGTAGATCTGGCACGATGGATCGCTGTGTTAACAGGCTTCGTGGCGGTTCTTATCATCATTCATCCAACCCCACAGTCTCTTCATCCTGCAATGCTTTATTCGCTAGCAATGGCTGTATTGCTGGCGTTTTATGCGATCTTGACGCGTAAGCTTGCAGGTGTGGATTCCAGTCTCACCCAGCAATTTTATGCCTCGTTCTCAGGTTTGCTGGTCTCGCTGCCGTTTGCGTTTCAGGAATGGGTTTGGCCCCAATCAGCGGAGAGCTGGTTCTTCTGCGCACTAATCGGTATGGTTGGTCTTGCTGGGCACACACTTTACACAATGGCCCATCGCTTCGCGCCAGCAACTACGCTTGCACCCTTCACCTATACTCAGCTGATCTATATGGCAGGCTTCAGCTGGCTGCTTTTTGCCCAAGGGCCTGATATTTATTTCTTTATTGGCTTACCAATCCTCATCGGATCAGGACTGTTCATTTGCTTCCGTGAATGGCAGATAGCCATGCGCGGTCGGCAATAAGATATTCACAATTATTAAATGACAACACCAAACAAGAAGGGGATTTCTCTTTCGTGTTTGATGCATAAGAAAAGCCATTGCATAAAATATATATTGCATCAGGTTAAAAAGTGGATACTGATTTTAAGATAGATATTATTCAAAAAAAAAGAAATAATAAAATAACTCAACTTGAATGCATTTCACACTGATTATTATGCCCATCGTAAAGTTGGAAAAATGGTGCAATTTCCTTGCATAACGCTTTGTCAGGTTATCTGAAATGCGCTATAAGCGCTCGCTCGATAAGCGTACTTCTCAAATGACACTCATAGATCAAATGATGACATAGAAATTTATAACATAAAGAAAAATACATAAGTATAAACCTCTCTTTATTGCATTATCAATTAATCAGGAACGATTTCATGAGCCAGATACATTCATCATCACGACCAACAACACCTGTCTTACCGGCTTATGAGGAAGATTATGACGTCCAATCCCAAGACATAGAAGAGTTATTTCTGGAATTGTCTCTTTCAGAAAATACGTATTTGATGGAAACTCTAAATCTGGCAGAAGAAAGGAGACGTGCGTTTAGTTCCGAAACCGCGCCATCTTCCAAGGATATGATACATTTTCCTTTACCTCAAAATGCAGAGAATGAAATTGGTTACTCTCACTGGCCTGAAATTTTTGTTCAGTGTTTAACAATATTGGATAAATTAAATAGCTTCGGATCTCAAATAATAGAAAAAGAAATAAAAGCAGAGCACTTAAACAAACTCAATGCTCAATCGGTTAGGCGACTGAGAGCAAAGATTTTAAATAATCTGTTAGACACCGAACGCGCCAAAATAAATGCATCTGTATTGAATAATCTCAATCCGGGTGCCCTTCAAAACTTAGATGCCGCTGTTATTAATGGCCTCCCTGAGGAAAGCCTGAAAGCCCTGGAATTTAGGGTCATTAATAATTTAGGAAATGCGACTATTGAGAAATTGGAGGCACGTATCTTCCGCAATATTTCTGACGAAGCGTGTCAACAAATAGAATGGTATGTATTTAATGCTCTTAATGAGCAAACAATAACTCAGCTTGATGCCCGTAGGTTTAATCGATCTTTAGATATCAATAATCAAACGAAGGATTCACATTCAACAGACCCTAATTCCATGAATGCTCCTACAGGTCTGTTCCGCACAAGACGATATGAACCTTTGCAATCAAGAATTTTGCAACATCTGAACAATGATGTCATTATGGAACTACGTGCAAATTTTATTGACAACCTTAACGATGAACAATTTCAACCGCTATCTGAGGAAAGAAAAGAACTTCTTGTGAAAGTAGCGATTGATGAAATAGAGCAGCATCAACAAACAGAACCGCATGATTTAACGCTTCGGCAGCATCAACAAACAGAACCGCATGATTTAACGCTTCGAATGCCACATTTATTGATGAAGCTAGAAGGCGAAACATTAGAATCCTTTATTATAAAATACATATCAGAAAATCGGTAAGCAGTACCACGCTGAAAAACAATATTAAAAAAACAAAATAAGCGTTTTGTATTTTATTACTTAATAGAAAATAAACACAGTGCATTTGGCAACAACGAGCATAGCCGCCAAATGCCTGATACCTTACGCGCCACTAACCTATGCCCCCACTAATCATGATAAAATCGCTTTGTAAGCTTTGCAAGAAGAGCTGCGTCCGAACATGAATGATTGCGGTGCCGTTTATAGCACGTCGCAGTCATGTCTTTAGCCAAAGCAACACAAGCCATCGCTGGCACCCATTGTTTTTCCATGCATTACATCTTAAAATAATATCGTCATAATGCGAATTTTATATTTATCCGCTTTTAAGCAGCATAAACTATTAGTATTGAGCGATTACGCAATTGTATCTGCTATCAGACAATGATCGCCGTCAGCAGGGCCATCTTCACACCGTGCATTATTAAACTTGCTGAACTTACAAAAATCTACTTCTGTGAATGACAAATTGGCACAGCTGATCGCTCGCCAATGAATAATATTATAGCACCTCATCTAGACTGGAGAATCCTCCTCTTTCAGCGCTTGTTTATCACATTTTTCTAGAACTGTTGATAACATCACTTTAAACCACAGCACTCCGTAAACTTGCAAGAATTACGCTACAAACACTCCCAAGAAAATTCTATATACTTTAGAATCATCTGCACTCCAAATGCAGACCATAATCTCTACACGGTGAAAAATAATTGCAATAAATAAAATCATGAGTTTATTGCAATATCACATAATCAGGAGAAAATTCATGGGCCAAGTATTCTCAACCTCAAACTCAGCTAGACCTATTATAATTAATAATCCCGAAAACAACACTCAACAAAATAACAATTCAACAGGGATTTGGGAATATTTTTCATCTATTTTATATTCAATTACACCAAATATATTCTTGACCTCTCATATCGATGATAAGCGGGAGGTGCATCATGAGCAGGAGGTGCATCATGAGCAGGAGGTGCATCATGAGCAGGAGGTGCATCATGAGCAGGAGGTGCATGATGAGCGGGAGATATATACAAAAGAAGAGGATGAAAGATTTCGCAGAGCGTTATTTTCTGAACCTACCATGGCTGTGGATTATTACAACTATTTCCTTGGTTACGAACGCATACGGGTAGGTGCAGACATACCAACGGCAGAACATTTAAATGCTTTCGTGGAAAATTATCCAACCCCAGAAATAAAGTTTCCAGTATATATTTTAGATGACCTGAGTGCGGAGGAGATCCGTAAATTAAATGCACCTGCATTATCTAGAATTTTTAGTGATGAACATCTCATATCTTATAATGAAATAAGCACAATTCGACTTATATTTAATATACCGAACGACACTCGAAGAGAAATAGATGTAAATATATTCGGTTACTTGATTAATATTAGCGATAGTTTTATTTCAAAATACATTGAAGCAAGGGAGCTTATAAACCTTGCTACAGATGCTATAGAAAATCTTAATAGCCGCACTCTTAATGCACTTAGCAAGTATACTATTTCAGGTTTAGATGAACGGTTTATTAATAACTTATCAGAGCATACTATTCGTTATCTAAATAGCTCCTTCTTCAACCACCTTTCTGATCACACTTGCCAAAACTTAGAACCTCATGTATTCAAGCACATCAATCATGACACTTTTAAAGAATTGGATGCTAAATTCTTTACACGTCTTAATGATGAGATATTGCTTAATCTCTCAAAAGAAAAACAGGAAATAATCGAAAAATTTATTCTTGAAGAATTAGAAAAAAAATCGCCTAATAGCGCTAAAATAGCGGTATCCATGGACAGTGACCTGCTAGAGAAATTGCTAGAGAAATTACTATTGAAAATCCATCAGGATGCATCGCCTCAAGATCTACTGAATTCTCAAGATCTGGGCACCCCTTAGAACCGTCTATTTGGAATGAGGTACTACACCGCTTTTCAAACTACCGGACCTAATGGGTATTGCAACCTATGGTCCGATATTGAAGTTCTTTGATAAGCCTCTTGTAGAATGAAATTTCATTCCGACGTTACCCTCGTACCCGCCAACGCAATAAACGTAATGCGTTGGCGGTGACGAGCACTGTAGCGCCCGTGTCTGCAAGGATGGCGGGCCACAAACCTGTGATACCGATAATAGTCGTGATCAGAAATACCCCCTTTAGCCCCAGCGCTATTGTTATATTTTGCCAAATATTACCCATTGTCACCTGCGAAAGAGCGATCATCGCAGGAATATCTTGCATCCGGGCGTGCAGGGCTGCAGCATCTGCTGTCTCCAGCGCTACATCCGTGCCACCTCCCATAGCAATGCCAATATCAGCTGCTGCCAGAGCGGGAGCATCGTTGATGCCGTCGCCTACCTTGGCCACGACCTCACCCTCGGCCTGCAGCGAGCGCACAAGACGGCTTTTGTCTTCCGGCATCAACTCAGCATAGGCTGTGATATCAAGCGATTGCGCAATTGCATCTGCTGTCAGACGGTTGTCGCCAGTGAGCATCACAGCCTTGATGCCTTGCATCTTGAGGCTTTTCAAAGCGGGAATTGCATCTGCGCGCAACTCATCGCGCAATGCGATAAGACCAGCGATGCGACCATCAATCGTTAGCACAGAAACCGTTTTACCCTCACCATTTAACGCGGCAATGGCGCTTTCCTGTATAGGTGACAACACGATGTCGTCCAGCGCCCGTGGCGATAACAGGGCAACATTTCGCCCCTCGACAACACCAGAGATGCCCTTACCAGCAATTACTCTGGTCGCCATTGCAGCGGGAATAGGGGCAGCGTCTACCCTATCCAGTATGGCGAGCGCCAAAGGATGGCTAGAACCACGCTCCAGCGCGGCAGCATAGGTCAATATGCGTGTATCATTATCCTCGAAACTCTGGACATCAGTTACGACAGGCCGGCCTTGAGTGAGTGTGCCGGTTTTATCAAAGGCAACAATGGTTACACGACGTAGCCCCTCCAGCACACCGCCACCTTTCAGCAACAGGCCGTGCCGTGCACCCGCTGACAGACCAGCAGCAATTGCTGCCGGTGTCGAGATGACGAGTGCGCACGGGCAACCGATCAGCAACACGGCAAGGCCACGATAGATCCACGTATCCCAATCCTGCCCCCAAAGAAGCGGCGGCAGAATGGCGACGAGCGCACCCAGCACCAGCACCGCAGGCGTATAGCGGGAGGCAAAGCGGTCGATAAAACGCTCGGTTGGGGCTTTCGCTTCCTGCGCTTCTTCAACAAGGCGAACAATCCGCGCAATAGTGTTGTCAGCCGCACGTGACGTCACTTCGATACGCAGCACTACATCCATGTTGATGGTACCTGCAAACACGCGGTCGCCGGGGCGCTTGGTCTTGGGCACGCTCTCACCGGTTACGGGCGCTTCATCTATAGCGCTCTCACCTTCCGCAATCACGCCGTCAGCAGCAATACGGTCACCGGGGCGCACAATGATGACGGCTCCCGGTGCGAGGCTCGAAGCTGGCACTTCACGCAGCGCGCCACTCGCATCAATCAACGCGACATCGGGCACCAACTTTGTCAGCCCCGTAATGCCTGCACGGGCACGTTGTGCGGCGAGGCCTTCCAGTAGTTCGCCGACCATAAATAACAGCACCACCATTGCTGCTTCTTCGGCCGCACCAATCAGAAAAGCGCCCACGGCGGATATGGTCATTAACGTTTCGATGGAGAAAGGTGATCCCGCGCGGGTTGCCGCAAAGGCATGGCGAGCAATCGGTACAAGCCCAATCAACAGCGCAACAAGAAATGGCCATTGCCCAAATTGGGGAGCATTCATAACGACAATATGTGCAACCAGAAGCGCTGCCGCACAAATGGCAATCAGCCGTGCTTTAGGCGTGCGCCATAAAGAGCCATCACCCAAAGGAGCATGGGAATGGCCGTGCCCCTTATGATCATCAGCATCAGTATGGGCGTGATCATGGTGACTGTGATCCGCATGATCATGATGGGAGTGCTCTTGATGGGAGGACGCTTGCGCTTCATCATCCACCGTATAGCCGAGCGCCGTCACCTGCGCACTGATGCGTGTCGCCTCCCCACCGTGCACCACCATTGTGCCAGCAAGCGCCGATACACCAACCTGTGTCACACCCGGCAGACGCGCAACGGCTTTTTCGATCTTGGCTGCGCAGGCCGCACAATCCATACCACCGATCCGGTAACGCACCGCCGGGCTGTGTGCATCTTCCATATCACGTTGCGTATGCGCCATTGTATTTCACCTTTTCCACGCCATATCGCTACGTGTACAACCTCTAGTGACTAGAGGGTCAAGCGTTTTTACGCACGGGAGTCCTAGCCATGGGTTTCACAATTGGTGAATTGTCGCGCCGCACAAGCGTGAAGGTTTCAACCATTCGCTACTATGAGCAAGTTGGCCTCGTGGCAGCTCCACCTCGCAGCGAAGGCGGCCAACGCCAGTATGACGCCGCCGCCGTGCGCCAGCTGAACTTCATCCGCCACGCGCGCGATCTGGGATTTGAAATCGACGATATCCGCGAACTCATTACCATGACCGATAGCCCGCAAGCCTCTTGCCATGCGGCAGATAGCATCGCCCGTAAGCATCTTGATGAGATCGAACGCCGCATCGCCCGCCTGGGCGCTTTACGCAATGAGCTGTCACGCATGGTCGCTGAGTGCGGGCACGGGCGTGTGTGCGATTGCAGGGTGATCGAAGTACTGGCTAATCACGATCTGTGCGAGGACCAGCACCATACCGGCTGAGGCAGGCTAGTAAACGATCAAGGGCCCCTCATCTGCCGTAATGTGGAGATTGCGTAGAAGGTCGTTTTCTTCTTCAGCACGGATGATCACCACGGCCCGCAACCCGCGGCTGATGCGGCCCACATAGCCCAGATCATTCAAAAGCGAACTCAGCTGCATGCCATCCAGCCTGTCATCACGCACAGCTGAGAAGACATGGCTACGGAAGCGCGTTTCAAAAGCTTGCTGCTTCCGATCAAGCTCTTCAAGATGTATATTCCACGCGGGATCATGCGGCTGCAGATGGCCCAGCGCACGGATATCATGCAGTACCGATAAGAGATGACGTCGCATCTCAATATAGGCATCACGCGCGGGGGTATCGGGTTGGCGCAGATAAAAGCCGAGGTTCTTCTGCAGATGCTTGGCATCTTTCACCGCCTCCACCAGCTGTAGCGCGGCAATCTGGCACTCCACCCAGAATGAGCGCTGCTCGCCATCGCTTGGCATATCGATACGTCCCATGAATGCCAGCAGGTCGCCATATACGCCCTTGATATGGCGTTTATATAGAGTATCGGCATCAAGGTAGTGATCGTCAGGGCGCGATCTGATGAGGGTGCGATCCGGCGTAACTTTGTCGATCTCGTTCACCGGTAGATAAAGCGCGTAGCAGATCACCTCGATGCTGAGCCGCCCTAAGTACAAAAGCTCACGCACGACCGCACTTGCCGCCGTATCGAACGATTGCAATGCTTGGGGCGTAAGGTAGCGAGCGCGTGAGCGCTCTGACTCAGGGCTGCTTTCATCAACCCCCGCCGGTATTTCGAGAACAGGGATCAGCACACGTGGCTCGGCAGGCTCCGGCAACAGGCGCACCAGCAGCTGGGCGAGGCGATCCCGCTCGGGCCAAAACAGCATCACGCCAAACATGTTGAAGAGCGTGTGAAAAATCGCCAGCATGATGAGCTTGTTATCAGCAAAGCCAATCAAGTCCGCGATGTACTGTGTCAACCATACGAGCGGTGTTATCAGCGCAAAGGTAATAACCGCTGTCGTCACGTTGAACAGCACATGCGCCAGCGCCAACCGTTGCCCACTGCGGTTACCACCCAGCGCCCCCGCCAGCCCCGTAGTAACACTGCTGCCAACGTTTGCACCAATGGCAATGCACGCCGCTTGCATCAGATTGACCTGCCCCAGAGAGAGCGCAGTCAACGTAAGCATCAAAGTGGCATGCGTCGATTGCAGCACCATGGTCAGCGCCAGACCAAGGCCCGCAAAAATGAAATGCCCAACAATGCCCTCAACCGGATATTGCGCCAGGTCGAGGCTTTGCGCCACTGTTGAAAAGCCGGTTTTGATCTGATCGATACCAAGAAAAATAAAGGCAATGCCCAGCAGAATACGCCCTGCCGCTTTGGCACGAGGCCCGCGGAAACTCACCAGCACGCCAAACACCACCAGTGGCAAAGCCAGCGGACCAAGGCTGAAGTTCTGCCCCGCCAACGCCAGCAGCCAAATACCTGTGGTCGCGCCCAGATTGGCACCGAAGATAATCGCAATACCTGCCGCAAGGGCAATGAGACCCGTGGAGATGAACGCAATCGTCATCAGCGCCACCAGCGTACTCGATTGCAGCATTGTGGTGCCAACGATGCCAATCATCAGGCTTTTAAAGGGGGTAGCAGTGCTGCGAGCCAGCGTTTCTTCCAACGCTTCTCCAGCGAGATCGCGCAGACCTTCTTCAAGACATTGCATGCCAAACAGAAAGAACGCCAGACCGGCGCAAAGCTGCATCCAGTAATTGTTCGACCAGAAACTCCACGCCAAAGCGGCGGCTGCAAGCACCGCGATGACATTCATTCCGTATCGTTGAAATTTCCCGCCCCAGTCGATCTCGATATTCATTCTTTTTATTTTGCTCAATTCATCTCTCAGTTGGGGCACATGTGCAGCAGTGATGCTTTTGGCAGCTCACCAAAAGGCAAGCACGCCGATTGTCCGACGATTTCGTGAATCCCGTTGATTTATGATTAACAGATGCAGAACAATTAACAGATTTCAAGCAAAATAGCCGAAAACTAGGCCTCCAACATCGGCTTTGCCACAACACTTATAATGCCAGCAACATCACTGAGCAGATCATCAAGGGCCGAGCTTTTGCGCCAGAACATGCCGATGCGTCGCCCTGGTGGCGTATCAAAACGGAGCAGTTGAACTTTTTCGGCATGCGGAAACGGGCTTATCGCTGCAAGCTGCGGCAGCAGCGTTGCACCAGACCCAGCCAGCACCATCTGCCGCAATGTCTCAAGGCTCGTCGCACGAAACCGTGCCGCCTCCACACCGCCGGACAAGCGGCAAACCTCAAGCGCCTGCTCGCGCAGACAATGACCGTCCTCAAGTAACATCAGATCAAGCTGTGAAAGCGCTTCGGCATTAATGGTTCTCTTTTTCGCCAATGCATGATGCCTCGGCACGGCCAGAAGAAAGGGCTCGTCGAACAACACTTCGCAATGCAGCTGGCTATTCTGAACCGGCAGTGCCAACACCGCTGCATCAAGCTTACCGGTATCGAGTTGCTCCAGCAGCAGATCGCTTTTTTCCTCAACCAACTGCAACTCAAGCTTCGGAAAACGTGTGCTGATCGCAGGCAGTACATGCGGCAGCAGATAAGGGCCAAGCGTTGGAAAGATGCCAAGCCGCACTGCACCGATGCCTGATTGGCTGCGCCGCCGTGCAGCTTCCTTTATCTGCTCAATCTCGCTGAGCGCACGGCGCGCCCGCGCAACGATATCGACACCGGCGGGCGTGAGCATCACATTACGTGGCGCACGTTCAACCAGCGCCACGCCCAGCTCTTCCTCCAGCTTACGGATCTGGGTTGAAAGCGTGGGCTGGCTCACAAGGCATACCTCCGCCGCCCGACCAAAGTTACGATGGTCGGCCAGCGCCACGAGGTATTGCAGTTCGCGAACGTTCATTCCCTTAAGCGGCCTCTACATCTGCCGTTTCAGGAAGTGCGCGGATTAAGTGATCGAACGCCGCAAGCGATGCCTTTGCGCCCTCTCCCATCGCGATCACGATCTGCTTGTAAGGCGTAGTCGTGCAATCACCTGCCGCGAAAACACCGGGCACAGACGTGCGGCCATGCGCATCGACAACAATCTCGCCGCGCGCGGATAACGCCACCGTGCCTTTCAGCCATTCGGTGTTTGGCAGCAGGCCGATCTGTACGAAAATACCCTCAAGGGCCAACGTGTGCTCAGCGCCGGTTTTACGGTTTTCATACACAAGACCCGTCACCCGCTGGCCATCCCCGATGACTTCCGTGGTGCGGGCAGAGGTGATGATATCCACATTCTTCAGGCTACGCAGCTTACGCTGCAACACGTCATCAGCACGTAAAACGTTATCGTATTCGATCACCGTCACGTGGGCCGCTATGCCAGCCAGATCAATCACCGCCTCAACACCAGAATTGCCACCACCAATCACCGCCACGCGCTTGCCCTTGAACAAGGGACCATCGCAATGCGGGCAATAGGCCACGCCCTTGTTGCGATAGGTATCCTCACCCGGCACATTCATCTGCCGCCAGCGTGCGCCCGTAGACAGGATCACCGTTCTGGCGCTCAACGTCGCACCGCTGGCAAGGCTGATTTCAACCCGTTCCCCGTTGGTCGCAAGCTTTTCCGCGCGTTGCAGGTTCATGATATCGACATCATACGCGCGTACATGCTGCTCAAGCGCGGTGGCCATCTTCGGGCCTTCCGTGTGCTGTACCGAGATGAAGTTCTCGATCGACATGGTGTCCAGCACCTGCCCGCCGAAACGTTCGGCTACGACACCCGTGCGGATGCCTTTGCGCGCTGCATAGATCGCCGCCGCAGCACCAGCCGGGCCACCGCCAACGACCAATACATCAAAGACGGCTTTGGCATTAATTTTCTCGGCTTCACGCGCTGAAGCGCCGGTATCGAGCTTCGCAATCACCTCTTCAACGCCCATACGGCCTTGCCCAAACACCTTGCCGTTGAGGAAGATCGTGGGCACCGACATTATCTGCCGCATCTCAACCTCTTCCGGGAACACCGCGCCATCAATGGCGATGTGTCGGATACGCGGGTTGAGCACAGCCAGCAGGTTCAATGCCTGCACCACTTCCGGGCAGTTCTGGCAGCTTTGCGAGAAATACGTTTCAAACGTGAAGTCACCATCAAGCGCTTTGATCTGGTCAATCAGCGCCTGCTCGATTTTGGGCGGATGCCCACCCACCTGCAGCAGCGCCAGCACCAGCGAAGTAAACTCGTGCCCCATAGGCAGGCCGGCAAAGCGCAAGCTGATATCATGGCCTGGACTTGTGAGCGCAAAAGAAGGCGCCCGTTGTCCATCGCTATGCAGTTCATTGACGGTAATCTTGTCAGAGAGCGCACGCAATTCGCCAAGCAGCTCCTGCAGCTCACGGGATTTGGGGCTGTCGTTTAGCGAGGCGATAATGTGAATGGGGCGCACCACCCGCTCAAGATAGGTTTTGAGCTGGGCTTTAAGGCTATCGTTCAACATGGATCATCCTCACATTCCATAACATAAAAAGCATGAAAGGGGCCGCCCCGTTTGGGGCATTGTAAAATGCGTTGAAGCTCGCGTTCTGGTGAGTCGAAAATGGTGACGTTTTGAAAGTCGGAGCGCAGTGGACTTCTGACCATGAACCCAGGACATTCAAAGCGTTGCCATTTGCAGGCCACCAGAACGCGAAGGTCAATGCATTTTTAGATTTTGCCTACCAGGTCGAGGGAAGGAGCCAATGTCTCTTCGCCTTCCTGCCATTTTGCAGGGCAAACCTCGCCTGGGTGCGCTGCTACATACTGTGCAGCTTTGATCTTGCGCAGAAGATCGGTAGCATCGCGGCCAATGCCCTCAGCCGTAACTTCCATTGCCTGAATGATACCATCGGGGTCAACGATGAATGTGCCGCGATCAGCAAGCCCCTGATCTTCACGAAGCACCTGGAAGTTGCGTGAGAGCGTGGCAGTTGGGTCGCCGAGCATGGTGTACTGGATCTTGCCGATGGTCTCGGATGTATCATGCCAGGCCTTGTGCGTGAAATGCGTGTCGGTCGATACCGAGTAAATCTCAACGCCGAGCTTCTGGAATTCGCTGTAATGGTCAGCGACATCACCCAGCTCTGTGGGGCAGACGAACGTGAAGTCAGCTGGGTAGAAGAAGAATACGGACCACTTGCCCTTCAGGTCTTCGTTGGAGACCTCAATGAACTTGCCCTGCTTGAATGCCTGGGCCTTGAAGGGTTTGATAGCGGTATTTACGAGAGACATAACGGCTCCTTGAACTACATGATAATTTTTCGGGGGCTGGCGCAATGCATCCGGCAGAACATTGAAACGCTCATCCGTTTGCAAGCACTCCCGCCCTTCGCAACGCAACATAGGGGAAACCACCTCAAAGGCAAAATAGATAAATACGCGGATATCGATAGATATTATCTATAGCGATGCAATTAATGCGCATCGCACGCATGGAAGAATAAAAATTCCGGATAAAATTATTATATTTCAAATATTTATACATATCACTGCTTTTGCCATGCGTTAAACGCAACTGCGCATGCATAGCTCGGTATACGCTCAATTGGCTATATATTCTGCCACCATCTCATCTTCTGCACACATCTGCTGCACCGCAAAATAGACTTAAATCACAGTAATGTAGTCACATTTCAGAAAACAACAAACAAACATGGAATTAAAATAATATTCAATACATTAAGAAAAAACGATCGATCTTTATTTAAAATAGTTCTAATTCAATTATAGCTTAATTTAATTGTCTATTTTCTATTCATCTTATAGTGTCCGCAGCGTGGTTATTTATTCTTACCTTAGAAGACGCAGAGGCCTTTCATGACAATGCTTTCTACCTTCACCAAAACCACCACCTCACGCCGCGCTTTAGCGATCCGCACCTTACCAATGCTCGCGCTGGCGCTCCCGCTGGCAGTACTGCCCGTTTCCGCATTTGCACAAACAGCCACCGGGGCTGTTTTCAGCAAGCCTGATTCTGACTTCAAGGGCCGCGTTTCACCAGGCGGCGTTGTTGTGCCAGGTGCCGAGATCACATTGCGCGGCTCTTCATTCACGCCCGGCCAGACCGTTATCCTGTTGAGTGGCAGCACCGTTCTTAACCCCGATGGAAAACCCTATGTGGCTGATGACAAGGGCGGTTTTGAAGCCAAAATCGCCATACCAGCAGACACCACGCCCGGTCAGCACCCGATCATCGTGAATGTCGCAAATCCGGCTGCTGCTATCGTTGTGCCACTGAAAGTATCGCCCGTGATTGCAATCTCCGGGGCGGATAAGTTCAACATCAATAGCCAGCAAGTTGTGCGCGGCCTTTACCAGGTGGCCTATAGCCCTAAAAACAACGTGCTGTTTGTGACCTCTGCTGTTGGTCGTCCACCAGTCAAGGAATCCAAACTCGTCAAACTGAATCCTGAAACCCTCGCAGTGGTGGCTACAGCCGATGCCAAGCCCGTTGCTGGCCGCGATGATGGCCATCTGCATGCTATCTATGGCGTAGCCGTTGATGATGCAGAAGGCAATGTCTGGACCACGACGACCCGTGACAATGCCGTTGCCGTCTTCAAACAGGATGACCTCAGTCTTGTGAAGCAGTTCGAGGCAGACATATTGCCCCATGGCCGCGATGTTGTCGTGGATGCTGAAGCTGGTCGCGCTTACGCTTCGTCAGTCGACGAGAATTTCGTGGTCGTGTTTGATGCCAAGGCGCTGACCAAGCTGCAAAACATCGAAATCCCCTCAAAGCGGCGCGGTGAGAAGTTCACACCCGCAAGCCTCGCGCTGGATGCCAAGAACCATAAGCTCTACACAGTGAGCCTGAAGACTTCGGAAGCCGCCATTATCGATACCAAGACCAACACGGTTGAAAAAACCTTCCCCTTGCCGGGTGCCAAGAGCGCCATTGGTGTGGCGGTGGATAGCGCCAATAATCAGCTCTATGTCGCCTCTCAAGGCAGCGATAACCTGCTGATTGTCGACATCGCTTCCGGCAAGGTTCTGCATGATGTGGCAACCGGCGCAGGGCCATTGAATGTTGCCTTCGATCCCGTGGCAAAGCTGGCTTATGTCGCCAATCGCGGCTCAGGCACCGTCACTGTGGTTAATCCGCAGGGCGAAATAGTAGCCAATCTGGAGGGCGGCAGCTTCCCTAACCATATCGGCATTGATGGTAAGGGGAACGTCTTCGTTATCAATAAGGCACGCGGTGAAAACGATGCCACAGGAGACCGCGTTACCCGGCTAACGCCCAAATCATAAGTCCCTCACGCACCACGCCGCTTAATGCACCGCCAGTTCATGCTGGCGGTGTTTTTATAGAAAGCACGAAATTAAACATTTTTCATACTAAGCCAAACGGCCGCCCATGGCAGTGGAATTCAGGTGACATGTCTGCATGAAATTTTCGTAACGTGCGATTCGTTGCAAAAGGAACTAATTGTTAATCATAGCTGATTACGGTATATGAGCAGAGCCTAAGTGCCTGTATTTAGGGCCTCTATCAGATGCAATAAGCATCTGTGACTGCCCGTTGTCAGCAGCGATCGGCAAGCACTGGCTGCGCGGGAGGGCAAAAAAATAATTTGTGCAGTTGCGAAATGGCGCTCACAATCAAACTAGCCTGAGCGCATCATTTGATTCTTCTCAGGGGGTGTTAGTTCTGCACAGCGTAATTATGTGTTGGCCATATGGAAACGCACCAATGGCCTTTATAATCCACACGGGGGGAATAAGGCAAAGCGTTCCCGGTATCCAAATTTCAAGGTTGAGGATAAGCAATGGCAGCCAACGGCGATCTCTTTTCGAGCTACGCGCAGTCGTTCGAAGCGCGGCGGCAAGTCGAGATGACCCTTGAGGAGTACCTGAAGGGATGTCGCAGCGACCCCATGTTCTATGCCAGCGCTCCCGAGCGTCTGCTTGCGGCTATTGGTGAGCCGGAGATCATCGACACGTCGCGCGATCCGCGCCTCGGTCGGATCTACATGAACCGCACGATTCGTACTTATAAGCCCTTCGCCGAATTCTACGGCATGGAAGAGACGATCGAGCGTATCGTTTCCTTCTTCCGGCATGCGGCGCAGGGACTGGAAGAGCGCAAGCAGATTCTTTATCTGCTCGGCCCCGTTGGCGGCGGTAAATCATCGCTGGCTGAGCGCATCAAGGCACTGATGGAAGTACACCCCATTTATGTGCTCAAGGCAGGCGATGAAGTCAGCCCTGTGTTCGAGAGCCCGCTTGGACTGTTCGATGCCTCGCTCGCGCCGCGTCTTGAAGAAGATTACGGCATTCCCGCGCGTCGCCTCACCGGGCTTATCAGCCCATGGTGCCGCAAGCGGCTTGAAGAGTTTGGCGGCGACATCTCCAAGTTCAAGGTCGTGCGCATCATGCCTTCGCGCTTGCGCCAGGAAGCCATCGCCAAGACCGAGCCGGGTGACGAGAACAACCAGGACATCTCGGCCCTCGTCGGCAAGGTGGACATACGCCAGCTTGAGCATCTGTCGCAGAACGATCCTGATGCATACAGCTACTCGGGCGGGTTGAACCGGGCCAATCAGGGCTTGCTCGAATTCGTCGAAATGTTCAAGGCGCCGATCAAGATGCTGCATCCGTTGCTCACCGCAACGCAGGAAGGCAACTACGTTGGCACCGAGAACATCGGCGCGATCCCGTTCACGGGTGTCATTCTCGCCCACTCCAACGAATCCGAGTGGCAGAATTTCAAGAACAACAAGAACAACGAAGCCTTTATCGACCGTATCTACGTGATCAAGGTTCCTTACTGCCTGCGGGTGACTGAGGAAACGAAGATCTACGAGAAGCTCGTGCGGGGTTCGGAATTGTCGGAATCCGCTTGCGCTCCGGGCACGCTGGAGCTGTTGGCGCGTTTTTCGGTGCTGTCGCGGTTGCGTGAACATGAGAACTCCAACCTGTTCTCGAAGATGCGCGTCTATGATGGCGAGAACCTACGTGAGGTCGATCCCCGCGCCCGCAGCCTGCAGGAATACAAGGATACCGCAGGCGTGGACGAGGGTATGGACGGTATCTCCACACGCTTTGCCTTCAAGGCGCTGGCGGCAGCGTTCAACCACGACACCACCGAGATCGCGGCAGATCCAGTGCATCTGATGTATGTGCTTGAGCACATGATCCGTCAGGAGCAGCTGCCTGCCGAAACCGAAAAGCGGTATCTGGAATTCATCAAGGGTGATCTGGCACCGCGTTATGCGGAGTTCATCGGCCATGAAATCCAGAAGGCCTATCTCGAGTCCTATCACGACTATGGTCAGAATCTGTTCGACAGATACGTGGCCTATGCCGATGCGTGGATCGAAGATCAGGATTTCAAGGATCCTGACACCGGACAGATGCTTGATCGCGAATTGATCAATCAGGAACTCACCAAGATCGAGAAGCCTGCCGGCATCGCTAACCCCAAGGATTTCCGTAATGAGGTGGTGAAGTTCGCACTTCGCACCCGTGCACACCATGGTGGAACCAACCCATCGTGGACGAGCTACGAGAAAATCCGTGAGGTAATCGAACGGCGGATGTTCTCACAGGTTGAGGACCTGCTGCCGGTGATCAGTTTCGGCTCGAAGAAAGACGGTGAATCCGAGAAGAAGCACGACGAATTCGTGCATCGGATGTGCGAAAGAGGGTATACTGAACGTCAGGTTCGCCGTTTGGTTGAGTGGTATATGCGCGTCAAACAGGCGGGCTGATGACATTATCAAACCAAGAGTGGTTTTTGCTTTTGGATATAGATGATGCTCAAATTTGTACTGGTTTTGGACGGGGCAGCATGCTGCTCCGCCCGGAACAAAAGCTCCGTCCGTGTGATTACATCCGAGGTTATTGGTTGCAACACCATAACCAGAGGAAGCGGCCTGAGGCCGCCGGAATAAAGCCAGCGGCCGGAGGTAGGAATTGCCTTTGGTTGAAGACCGAGGCTAAGGTATCCCGATGCCATCGGAATTAAGGTGACACTTCTGTGCATATCATTGATCGACGCCTCAATCCTGGAGGCAGGAGTTTCACCAACCGGCAGCGGTTTCTTCGTCGCGCCAAGACTTTGGTACAGCGGGCAGTCCGCGAGGATTTCAAGAACCGCAGCATCAAGGATCTAGAGCAAGGCGGCGAAGTCAGCATCGTGCGCGAAGGCGTGCATGAGCCTGTGCTGCGCCGTGGGTCAGGTGGGGGCAAGCGCGATTTCGTACTGCCCGGAAACAAGGAATATCTTGAGGGTGACTCTCTCAAGCGCCCGCAAGGCGGCGGCAGCGGTGGTGACGGCAACGAAGCCGGGCAGGGGAGCGGGGAAGACGCATTCCGCTTTCTCCTCACCCGTGATGAATATCTGGACCTGTTCCTCGACGATCTGGAATTGCCCAACCTCGCCAAGCGTAAACTGACGGGCGCTGAATCCAAAGAAATTCATCGTGCGGGTTACTCCACTTCAGGTTCGCCATCGAGCCTGTCGGTGTCCCGCACCATGCGCCACTCACTTTCCCGCCGCATTGCTCTGCGCCGCCCCGGCAAAGATGCCATCCGCGCGCTTGAGGAAGAAATCAGCGGGCTTGTGGTTTCAGGTGCCGATCCTGTGCGGCTTGAGGCCCTGAAGGAAGAACATCAGCGCCTGGTCAGACGCAGCAAGCGCATCGCTTACATCGACCCGATCGATCTACGTTATCGCCGTTATGAGTCGGTGCCGCGCCCTGTTGCACAGGCAGTCATGTTCTGCCTCATGGACGTGTCTGGCTCGATGAGCGAGCAGATGAAGGATTTGGCAAAGCGGTTTTATGCCTTGCTGCATATCTTCCTGCGCCGCAGCTACCGCAATGTCGATGTCGTATTCATTCGCCACACTGACCACGCGGAAGAGGTGGATGAAAATACGTTCTTCCATAGCCCGGAAACAGGCGGCACCATCGTCTCCACCGCTCTGGAAGAGATGATGAAGGTTGTGCGCGAGCGCTATAATCCGGACGACTGGAACATCTACGTCGCGCAAGCTTCGGATGGCGATAACATCGGCACGGATAACACCAAGGTCGCTGCATTGGTCAACGAATCGATCCTGCCGATCTGCCAGTATTTCGCCTATCTTGAAGTGGGGCGTGGCGATGGCCATCTGCCCACCGGCGTTGTTACACGCACAACGGATCTATGGCGGGCGTATGAATCACAGGTGCCTGCAGGTGGGCATTTTGTGATGCGCAAGGTCTGGCATCGGCGCGAGATTTATCCGGTGTTCCGCGAATTGTTCCGCCGCAATGGCGCAGATGGGGGAGGCGCGTGATGACGGTGATCGACACCCACCCGCTGCTATTTTCGGGCTCTGACTGGGATTTTGGTACAATCCAGCGCATCCACGACACGGTGGAGAATGTGGCGCGCAGCAAGTTGGCGCTGAATACCTATCCCAACCAGATTGAGGTGATTACGGCCGAGCAGATGCTTGATGCCTATGCTTCCACCGGCATGCCGCAGCTTTATCGGCACTGGTCATTCGGCAAGCAATTTGCGCATCATGAGATGGTCTATCGTAAGGGGATGGGCGGATTGGCGTATGAAATCGTCATCAACTCCAACCCCTGCATCAGCTACATCATGGAGGAAAACACCGCCATGATGCAAACCCTGGTTATTGCGCATGCAGCTTTTGGGCATAACCACTTCTTCAAGAACAATTATCTGTTCCGGCAGTGGACGGATGCCGAAGGTATTCTGGACTATCTGTCGTTTGCAAAGAAATACATCGCAGCGTGCGAAGAGCGCTATGGCTTTTCGGCGGTTGAGCGGATTCTCGACGTTGCCCATTCGCTGATGAACCAGGGCGTGCATCGCTATCCGCGCCGCGCACGGCTTGATCTGCGGGCAGAGCAGCAGCGCGAGGCTGAGCGTCATGCGCATCAGGAGCAGGTCTATAACGACCTCTGGCGCACCGTGCCGGGCACTCAACGCGCGATGGGCTCATCCTCGGAAGATCGCCGACGGGCTATGCTAAATCTGCCGGAAGAGAACATCCTCTACTTCCTGGAAAAGACCGCACCTCTTCTGCGGCCCTGGCAGCGCGAAATTCTGCGCATCGTGCGGCACATTGCACAATATTTCTATCCGCAGTCACAGACCAAGGTGATGAACGAAGGTTGCGCCACGTGGTGCCACTACGAGATCATGACGCAGCTGCACAAGCAGGGCTCGATCAACGACGGCGCATTTCTGGAGTTCCTGCAGTCCCATTCCAACGTGGTCATGCAGCCCACCTTTGACTCGCCCTACTACAACGGCCTGAACCCTTACGCCATCGGCTTTGCGATGATGCAGGACATCAAGCGCATCTGCGAAACCCCGGAAGATGAGGACCGCGAATGGTTCCCGGATATTGCCGGCAAGGGTGATGCGACCGAGGTGTTGAAGTACATCTGGGCGAATTATCGCGATGAAAGCTTCCTGGCGCAGTTCCTAAGCCCACGTCTGATCCGCGATTTGCGCCTGTTCCATCTGGAAGACGATGCAACCGAACCCGCAATTGTCGTGAACGCTATTCACGATGAGCGCGGTTATCGCCGCATCCGCAGCGCACTTTCACGCCAATATGACATTGGCTGGCAACAGGCGGATATTCAGGTCATCGATGTTGATCTCGACGGCGATCGCCAGCTCACCCTGCAGCATTCCACGGTCAACAATGTGCTGCTGTATGAGAAGGATGTCGAGCAGGTACTGCAAAACCTTGCCGCAATCTGGGGCTACCGCGTCGTGCTGCGCGAGGTTGAACCTTCAACCGGCAAGGTGCTGAAAGAACATGCAGTAAAAGCACCACAGCGCGAAAGCGTGGTTGTTTAATTACTTATCGCCGACACACCCCCCGCCTGCGCGATAAGCTCAAGCGAGCGCAGACGGGCGGGGTGATTGAAGATGTCGGACACGATCATCAGCTCATCCGCCCCAGTCTCGGCTACAAGCGCCTGCAGTCCCTCTCGAACCGCCCCGGGGGCGCCTACTATTGAGCGGGCGAGCATCCGTTGGGCTTGTGCTTTCTGCGGTCCTGACCAGTAGGTCTCAATATCATCAATCGGCGGGCGGCTGAGACCACGCCGGCCAGCGGAGAGATCCGTAAACGACATCTGCTGCGTGGTCGCAAGGCGGCGCGCTTCCTGGTCCGTATCGGCAGCGATCACGTTAACGCCCACCATCGCATAGGGCCGCGAAAGCTGCTCGGAAGGCTTGAAGCGACTGCGGTAGAGTTCAAGTGCGGACAGCAGCTGATCCGGGGCGAAATGCGAGGCAAAGGCATAGGGCAAGCCAAGTTCCGCAGCCAGCATTGCGCCAAAATGGCTTGATCCTAGAATCCATAGCGGCACATTCGTGCCCGCTGCCGGCACTGCAACGATGCGCTGGTCGGGGCCTGCGGGCGCCAGGAACGCCTGCAGCTCAAGCACATCCTGCGGAAACTGGTCTGAGGCTTCAGGTATGCGGCGCAATGCGCGCAAGGTTATCTGATCTGTGCCCGGCGCCCGGCCAAGGCCAAGATCGATACGGCCGGGAAAGAGACGCTCCAGCGTGCCAAATTGCTCGGCAATGATGTAGGGCGCATGGTTGGGCAGCATGATGCCTCCTGCCCCTACTCGAATGCGTTGAGTGCCTCCAGCGATATGCGCGATAACAACCGCAGTCGCCGCACTTGCTACACCAATCATGTTGTGATGTTCGGCAACCCAGATGCGGTTATACCCCCAACCCTCGGCATGCACCGCAACATCGCGCGCGTTGCGCAACACCTCACCAGCATCGGTTGCCTCGGTGACACGGACGAGATCGAGAATGGATAAGGGCGTCATAATGCCTCCAATGATGTCTGTTTCATATGGGTGGCGCAGTTTCCGCCCGTCAAGTGCGCCAACGCATGCCAGATGCACTCAACCGTTTCATCTGGAAGCAGGTGATGTTAATGCTTGGCTATGTCGCGCCAATCGCTATTGCGGAGCTTCGTGCATGAATCTGCTTGAAATATCGTCGCTCAGCAAAGCATTTGGCGGCGTGAATGCGAATGAGGATGTCAGTTTCTCGCTGAAACCGGGTGAACTCCTTGCGCTGATTGGCCCCAATGGCGCGGGTAAATCAACGTTGTTCAATATGATCAACGGCCAATTGCGTGCCGATAGCGGCTCGATCAAGCTTGAGGGCCAGGAGCTTGTGGGTCTGGCACCGCGCGCCATCTGGCGTCTTGGCGTTGGCCGCACGTTTCAGGTGGCACAGCCTTTCTCGTCCATGACTACCATCGAGAACGTCCAAACTGCCCTCCTCTCGCGTGACCGTAAGCTATTCAATTTATGGCGAAACGCGGCTGATCACCATCGTGATGAAGCGCTGGACCTGTTACAGCAAGTGCAACTGGCCGAACAGGCTGATCGCCCCTGCAATGCCCTTGCCTATGGTGATGTGAAGCGGCTTGATCTGGCCATCGCAATGGCGCACCGGCCTCGATTGCTGCTGATGGATGAACCCACTGCAGGCATGGCCCCGCGTGAGCGTAACGATATCATGGCGCTTACACGGGCACTTGTGGTGCGACATCATGTGGCGGTGCTGTTTACCGAGCACAGCATGGATGCCGTGTTTGGTTATGCCGATCGCATTGTTGTTCTGGCGCGTGGACGACTGATCGCACAAGGCACGCCTCAGGAAATTCGCGAGAACCAAAAGGTTGCCGAGATTTACTTCGGCACAAGCACACTCCCTGGCGGCAAGCTGGACACCCCCTTCGATGCATGAAACGCAACAATCGCCTCTTCTGGAAGTACGCGGGCTATCCGCCTGGTATGGCGGTGCGCATATTCTGTTTGATCTTGATTTAACCGTAAAGCGGGGCGAAGTCGTCTCGCTGATGGGGCGCAATGGCGCGGGCAAATCAACAACCTTCCTTGCACTGATGGGGCTATTACCCCGCAAGAGTGGCACAGTCCATTTCATGGGCACCGATATATCCAATGCCGAACCTTATGCCATTGCGCAACGCGGCATCGGCTTTGTGCCGGAAGATCGGCGGATTTTCACTGATCTCACAGTGATGGAAAATCTCAATGTCGGCCGACAGCCAGCCCGCAATTGGCCCGATGGCACGCCTCTGCCAGCATGGACGCCTGAGCGGCTGTTTGCGCTTTTTCCCAACCTCGCCGAGATGCCTAACCGCAGTGCGGCACGCATGAGCGGTGGCGAGCAACAGATGTTGACCGTGGCCCGCGCGTTGATGGGCAATCCCTATCTCGTGCTGCTTGACGAACCATCAGAAGGAATCGCACCGGTGATTGCTGATGAGATGGTTGCGATGATTTTGCAGCTGAAGGCGCAGGGTGTCAGCGTTCTGCTATCAGAGCAAAACATGCACTTTGCTGAGCGCGTTTCGGATAGAGCCTACGTGCTCGAAAAAGGCCACATCCGCTTTTCGGGCAGCATGCAAGCCTTGCAAGCAGACGCAACAGTACGCGCTACCTTTCTTGGCGTGTAGGTTGCGATCACATCATGATTGGAGCTAGCCAGCATGGCATCCATGAGGGCCTCTCCTCAAGCGGCCTGGTCAATACGGCTTATAATCCCAGGGTAAATTTTTCGACAAGCTGTGCGTAGGCATGTGAATCTTTGAGCACTTTGCTCAGTTCCCATCGGCCGATGCTGCGAACAGTCCAATATGAATGCCGAATGGTTAGCAAGTGAGCAAGATGCGTTGCATCAAGCCCTAAATCTATCTCGCGGAAGCCCTCGCCAAACAGCAGCTCCTGTAAATCCGGAGCTGAAAGAAACTGTGCCGCATTTGCAAGCACAAGCTCATTTTCCTGCCTCAGACGTTCAGGATTAGAGGTCGAGAGATTGCGCGAATGCATCCGATATTTAATCAGTGGTTGCTGCAGGAAATAAAAACCAAAGCCCTTTGCACTCACGCGTAGCCAATATTCAAAGTCCTGCAACTGCCACAGCGTTTCATCAAATGCGCCCACCGCCTCAAGACAGCGCCGTGTAATCGCCACGGACGGCGCACAAATAAAATTACCATGGAAGAACAACCGGCTGAACATATCGACCGGTTTCAGTTTCTCAGGAGCAGCAAATACGTGCGGATGCTCATTGGAGGTCAGCACACGCCCGCTTTCATCAATCCATCTCGGAACGGCACTGACAACATCTGCCCCGGAAAGCGCGAGTGCCTCGCAGCGAGGAGCGATGCTGTCAGGTAGCAGCACATCGTCACCGGATAACAGGATGATGATATCACCTGTCGCACACGCAATCCCGGCATTCAACGCGCTGCTAGGACCGCCGTTAGGCTTGGTGATCACCCTCACACCCCGACCAGCGTAAGATTGCGCTATGGCCAGCGTATTATCACGCGAGCAATCATCGACAACAATAATCTCAAGCGGACCAGCATCCTGTGAAAGGACACTGTCCAGCGTCTCATTGATAAAGCGCTCATGATTATAAGCCGTGATAACGACAGAAACCCGAGCAGGCTGGTTCTTTATCATCACGCTGCCATCACGCATTGCCAGATATCAGCCCACGAACTGAACTATCAAAGATATCGACATCAATCTTGAAATCATCATGCATGCCATATTTGCCGACATGCCGCCCCTGACGTTCGCCATCCAGATAGGTAATCTGCAAGCCAATTGCTTGCCCAATCCGGTTCCAGAAAGTTCTGTTGTTGAGGGGATGATCCGGATACAAAATCAGCACCTGCGTTCCTGGAGCGCACCACACCAGATTGGCAAATGCAGCACCAGTTGCGCCAATGACAACTGAAGCCTCTGACATAACCTTGACCTGCCCCGCCAAACTCAGCAACTCAAGCGAGGCAGCTTCAAAATCTTCTCCAAGGATAGCATCGACAACATCGCGCTGGTTAACAAGCCCGCGGCGCTCACTAGAGCGCATTAGAAATAGTCGGCGCCGGATAGTGTTTTTATCCTCTCCCAGTTCCTCTTTGACGTATCGGGCAAAATCAGCCACGAGTGTCGGCGACATGAACGTAAAGCTCTCGTCAGGAACGCCCTCGTATGCATCAACGATACGCGAGACATCCGACATATAGAATAAACGATTTACGCGATAAGGAACATTTCGCTTGAGGTGAATTGCCCGACGATCAGGATGCTTGAGCAACGAGATCATATCATAAAGACGACCATCCAGATCATTCGGGATCAATAGAGGAATGTGAGGCGGTACTAACTCTTCTCGCTCGATGAGATACAGCTTAAGCGCGATCTCAAAGATGAAATGGAAATAGTTCTGCTCATACTCTTTGAACAGATGAATGCCACTCTCAAGCGTTGGCGTTAACTCAACAGTGTATTTGAGTAACAGATCATTGTTGTGCAGCCAGTTGCTATCAAACAGTTTCATCTCTGAAGAGCCGAAACGTTCGTGTACGAAAGTAATTTCATCGTTCAGCAGGGTGCCATCTGAGGCTATGATCGTGCTGCAGCCAGGCAAGATCGTCGCATCATTCAGATAGCAATGATAAGGCGCGCGCGCGAATAGCTTGACTTCATCCATCTCTCGCGCAATCGCAGCGCCCAGAGAGGTTGTGATTTCGTTCACCGGCTCACCCCTGGCCATGAGCCAGGAAAAACATGATTGTAGAGGACTATGATAAAACATAGTCTTACCCGAAAGCTGAACCTTCTGGGCAATGGTGCGGATATGATCAAGCGGCGCCATGGTTCGCTGTAGCGCCCCATTGCGATGAGCTTCAATAGCAAGATCAGGTCGCGTGATTAAACCCTGCGCCTGCCCTGTAAGATAGTAATGCAGCAATGGATTAACAGGCTGCGCTTCAGGTGACAAATAACTGTCACTGTACCATTTGCTATCAAACAAAGGCGAGGGATTACGCCCTTCCCGCCCACCATGCTGAAGGTAATGCAGGAACGGATTGATACGGAGCTGTGCTACGTCCGGATTATGTTCCAGATACCACTGGGTCCAGAAAAAGAGGCACGGATCATTATTCTGCTTCGCACCAAATTTCATATAATGGTCAAAAGCTGACAAGCCTGATTTTGCAGCCGATGGATATTTGGAAAAATACCATTCATCATCGATAATCTGCCGCGCAGCAGCCAATACGCCACGCGCACTCAGGCTGAAGCGGCGCAATATGCCCCGCTTCACATGCTTTGCCAGCCATAGTCTCATGACAGAGATGCCGCAATATCTTTAAGCGTTGCTATCACGATATCCTGCTGTGCATGCGTGATACCCGGCCACAGCGGTAGCGACAAACAAGTCGCGGCCGACACGGCACCATTGTTGTTCGCGTCGCTCAGCTGTGCGCCCTCTGCATAAGCCTTCTGATCGCCAGGAGCTATCGGATAGTGGATTGCAGCACCAATGCCTAAACGTTGCAACTCACGCAGGATCGCATCGCGCTTTGCATGCCGCACGACATAGAGGTGATAAACGTGCTCAACTGCATCCTGCACCACTGGTAGCTCCAGCCCTGGTACATCGGCCAGCGCTGCCGTGTAATAGGCGGCTGCATCGCGTCTGGCCTGATTGCGTGCATCGAGCGAACGCAGATGCACCCGCAGGATTGCTGCCTGCATTTCATCGAGGCGTGTATTGTAGGTTAAGCCTTCAAATTAACGAATATTTATAAGTGTTTTGATTCACTCCCATCATCGCTTTAATTTTGAGGTTTCTGATGGGTGGATATCCTTTTTATATCAATGACATTGCCTGGTCCAAATTGCAGGATTTGTTGCCGAAGGTGAAGCGGGGACGGCGGCGTGTAAATGATCGGCGGGTCGTATCGGGGATTGTTTATGTTCTTCAGTCGGGTGTGATGTGGCGGCAGGCTCCGGCGATTTACGGACCACACAAAACACTTTACACGCGCTATCAACGCTGGAACGCTCAGGGCGTCTGGACGCGTATTTTTCAGGCTTTATCCGAAAAAGACGCGCAAGATGAGACACTTATGATAGATTCGACCACGATACGGGTACAGCGTTCGGCTCTTGGCGCCCAAAAAAAGGATGTCCTGCCACAGGTCGATCTTGCGGCGGTTGGACGAGTAAAATCCACCTGGCCTGTAACGGGCGCGGCAAACCCGTCGCATGGTTGATCACGGGTGGCAACATTCACGATGTTTGCCTCGCCCCGCTGCTGATCAACGCCTGCAATCATCCAAATTTACGCCAGATACTGGCGGATACAGGCTATGTTTCCAAAGACATCCGCGCCTGCGTTGAAGCCGCAAACATCACATATTGTGTGCCAGACCGAAAAAATGCAAAAGTCAAAAATACAATTGATACAGAGCTTTATAAAAAAAGATGGAGGGTGGAGGCATGCTTTGCCAAACTCAAAAACTGGCGCCGCATCGCTACACGATATGACAAATCAGCTCAATCGTTCCTCAACGCCGTAACAATCGCTATCTTATTCTCGTATTACTTAATTTGAATCCTCAGCCTAACCAACTTCGGTATGCACGTACTTTTCAGGGCTACCATAATTGCGCAGCCTGCGCAGGCGTTCAGCCAGTGCATCATCATTGGTGACGATAGCACCACCATCGCCATATGCGCCCAGATTCTTGGTTGGATAGAAGCTGAAGCCTGCCGCATGGCCAAGTGTACCGGCACGCTGTCCTTGATAACGCGCGCCATGCGCCTGCGCTGAATCCTCAAGCACAAACAAGCCATGCTTTTCTGCAATCGCCATGATCGGCGCCATATCTGCTGGCTGACCATATAGATGCACAGGTATAATAGCACGTGTGCGCGGCGTTATCCGCGCTTCGATCCTGGCTGGATCAAGCAGCGCTGTTCCCAGATCGACATCAACTGAAACCGGCGTTGCGCCCACATGTGAAACACCAAGCCAGGTTGCGACAAAGGTCTGCGACGGCACGATAACTTCGTCCCCAGGCCCGATGCCAAGCGCGCGCAATGTCAGGCTTAGCGCCTCAAGACCATTGCCCACACCGATGCAATGACGTGCACCACAATATTCTGCAAATTCCTTTTCAAAGGCCACCAGCTCAGGGCCCATGATAAGATGCTGACGATCCAGCACGCCGCTGATAGCCTCAAGAACGGCAGCGCGATCGTCCTGCAGGTAACCGGTTAGATCAACGAATGGAACTTGCATGGCTCTCTCCGTTGAGCTTCTGCTTGAAAACATCATAAGAGCGAATGTAATCGCTCTCGGTGTATAAGTGCGAGGCGAGCACCAGACAAACGGCGTTCGATGAGAAATTGCGCATTTCACGCCAAACCAGAGAACCGATATAGAGCGCTTCATTTGGGCGATTCAACGTATAAGTTGCCTTGCCCTCGGCGCTCTCAACATCAACTGTAAAACTGCCCGAAATAGCAATCAGGAGCTGCTGCAGATCAAGATGCGCATGCCCGCCCCGCTCTGCGCCTGCAGGAACGTCGAACAGGTAATACACCCGCTGAATCTCAAATGGCAAAAAGCGACCACCTTCAACCACAGCCAGCTTGCCACGTTCATCCGGGATCGTTGGCAGCGAGAGCATGAAATGATCGCGCTGTTCGAAATCGTTTCTATCCAAGGCAAAAATTCCGTTCTACAGTCTTAAAGCGAAAATGACCCAAATTCAGGACAGATCGCATCAAAAATTGGCAACCTTCAAAGAGAAACGCTTTTCTCCACCTTGCCGCCCTCGGCCCACGGCAACCACGGATACGCGCGGCGTCGAAATTTTGCCAGCATGAAATCCGCGCCACACGCATCAAAATTTACGTTGTAGAATCGATCAGCCGCCAAGTATCTGCCCCAGCGCTGGCGCATGTACTGACCATCAGCAAAAATATCACTATTGCTTACTGAGAATAAAGCGGAACCATGTACAGGGGAACCCCTATAAAAGAGTTCGGCAAACGGCGTCCACAGAACCCGATAATGTGCCTCCTGCACCCGCAGGCAGAAATCAACATCAAGGAACGCGCCCTTTAGATGGCATTCGTCCATGCCGTCAACGGCATTCCACACTTCTCGCCGTACAGCCAGACATGCATCCGTCACAGCGCTGACATCCCGCGCCAGGGCGAGCTGGCCGAAATAACCAACATCAGTGCGCCGATGACGATAGCCTAATGGTTGCGCAATCCCGAGGCCAAAAGCTGCATCCTTTGCATCAACCACCGCCCCAAGGCGCATGCCTGCATGCTGCACATGCCCATCTTTAAAGAGCAGCTTTGCACCAACAACGCCAACATCCGGCCGCATGACCTGACTTACCATTTCCGTAAGCCAGTCTGCACCTATACCTTCAACTTCGGGCGCCAACCATAACAGCACTTCACCCTGCGCCAGCCGGGCTGCCGCATTCATCAATGCTGGGGCAGTCAGATCCGAAGGCAATGTCACCGCACGCACGCGCGAATCATCCGACGGCACGACCTGCTCACCACCCTGATCAACAAGCAGGATTTCCAAATTGGGGTAATTGGCTTTGTTCAACAACTGCTGGACACTTGCCCGCGCAAGCTCAAAGCGTCCCGTAACCGGGATAATCACGCTCACCAGAGGAGGCGGCGCAGGAAGATCCCACTTCACCCGGCTCCACGTCGAAATAAGCGGATTGGCAACAACTGCGCCACGCGCAACGCCATGCAGCGAAGTGTTCGCATGTGAGGTTGTTGCATCAAGATAATCCTGAATCGATCGGCGGGCGACAGCAACACACTTGTCGAGCTGCGATTGCGAGAATGAACCGCCTTTCCGCTCTTGCCGCCAATGGTAAAGAATCGCCGGGATATGACGCACCCGCGTGGCACCGCTATACTGTACAACGCGTAGCGCCAGATCATAATCCTGACTGCCCTCATATCCCTCGCGAAAACCGCCAATAGCGCGCAAAACGCTTGTGCGATAAACGCCGAAATGGCTGATCATGTTCTGGCCAAGCAGCAGGTCCGGGCTGAAATCGGGCTTGAAATACGGGCCGTAGCGCAAACCATCTTCATCGAGCTTGTCCTCATCCGAGTAGACAAGATCGGTATCAGGATGCGCATTCAGCTCAGCCACGATTTCATAAAGCGCATGCTCGGGCAGCAGATCATCATGATCGACCAACGCCACGAACTCACCGGTAGCAAGCTCTAGTGCCGAGTTACTTGCCGCGCAGATGTGGCCGTTTTTCTCACGTCGCATCCAGCGAATGCGCGGATCGGCGGCGGCAAGCTCCGCCAGCACACGAACAACATGGGGAGAAGGCGAGGCATCATCCGCCAGACATAGCTCCCAATGCGGATAAAGCTGCGCCTGCACCGAGGCAACCATCGCCCGCAAGGGCTCTTCCGCCGTATTATAGACTGGGACAACAACCGAAATCAGAGGCTTATAAGCCATGGCAGCAATATGCCGCCCGATAGCAGCCCGATCGATATCGGTAAGCGCCTCACACTCTTCAATCCATGCGCGATAAAACTCATCTGCCTCATAAGGCGTAGCGCCCGATACGAGCAACCGCCGAGTATAACCCAGCAATCCCCGCACGCCGTTTGCGCCTAGCTCACGCTTGGCGACCCGCAGGCAGCGCTCCATAAGATTGGGCATGGTGATAAGCGTCCACGCATAACGTTGAAACGCCCGCACACGCATGGCAAATCTTGAACGCCCTGATGGACGGGTTATCTTTTCCGAAGCTGATGAGTCAGGCATTGTGTGCGCTCGCGACCCCTCTTGAGCGGACGGCATATTTGGTTCCCTCACCCGGCCACAGCTTTCAGACCTGGCCGCACACCTTCCTGATCCGCAAGCTTCTGCAGGTAGATACCATATTGGCTTTTACCAAGCGCCCGCCCCAATGCAGCCAATTGCGGCGCATCAATAAGACCCATCTTGAAGGCTACTTCTTCAGGGCAGGCAATCTTGAACCCCTGCCGCGTTTCCAGCGTGCGTACAAACCCCGCAGCCTCCAGCAACGAATCCGGCGTGCCGGTATCAAGCCATGCAAAGCCACGTCCCATGCAGGCAACGTTCAGGGTGCCCTCTTCAAGATAAATCCGGTTAAGATCCGTAATCTCAAGTTCGCCCCGAGGCGATGGCTTCAGTGTGCGCGCCAGCGAAGAGGCACGACCATCGTAGAAATAAAGCCCCGTGACCGCCCAGTTGGATTGTGGTTTGAGTGGCTTTTCCTCAATTGAAATAGCCCGCCCTTCATCATCGAACTTCACCACGCCATAGCGCTCGGGATCGTTGACGTGATAGGCGAAAACGGCTGCTCCGGTAAGATCGCGCGCAGAATCAATCAGCAGCTCTGGCAGGCCGTGGCCATAAAACAGGTTATCGCCCAGAATAAGCGCAGAGGGCTCACCGGCAATAAACTCTTCACCAATCAGATAAGCCTGCGCCAAACCATCAGGGCTTGGTTGTTCGGCATAGGTGAAGCTCACTCCCCACTGCTCACCTGTACCCAGAAGCGACTGGAAACGGGGCAGATCATGTGGCGTGGAGATAATCAGGATATCCTTGATACCCGCCAGCATCAGTGTGGTAAGCGGATAATAGATCATCGGCTTGTCGTAGACAGGCAACAACTGTTTGGACGCCGTTAACGTAATTGGGTGTAGACGCGTGCCACTCCCACCAGCCAGAATGATGCCCTTCATTGAAACCTCAATCGTATTTCCCCAGCGAACTTTTGCGTTCATATCCTTTCACGTACAACAGCGCAAGGACACAATCGTCATACTCCAGCTTTCAGACAGGATCATTAAGCAGTTAAGCCCACGGCTTTAAAGTAGACATTGCATGAATATAGATACACCGATCATCAATGTAGTCTATATATAAAAACAATTATATTGAATACGTTTTACATCGCCCATCAATTACAACTTCAATACCATAGAGATAGTTGAAATAAACAAGATCAGATATATGTAAATATTTGATATTCAGCGCCACAGCTTATCATAATACATGCATAAAAACGCCTTAACATTATATGACAAGGCTTCAGGTGTTGGCTGCCCCTGATTTTATTCCCTTAGCCTTTCAAGCAAGAGGATTGGATCGCCACGATAAGTAGAGCGGGTAAACGGATGAAAGTCAAAAAGCTCAGCGATTTTGAGTGAAGGGATATTTTCCGGGCGAATCATGCACACTGTTCGTTTTGCAAACTGTTCACTATCAAACCATTTTATAGCAGCCTGAACCGCTTCCGCTGCAAAACCTTTTCCGTGAAAAGGACGGTCGATCATCCACATCGCCTCGGGAAAGCCATCAAAGCTTGCACCATTACCACGATGAAAATGGGCAAATCCCACCTCGCCAATGACGGAATTTGTTGCCCTATCAACAACCATGAACGGTCCAAAGCCAAACACAGACCAATGCCCGACAAACCGCAAGAGACGTGCCCAGGTTTCTTCCCGGCTTCGCAGCGGCGTACCAGGAGGCTCTGGCGCCATCGTTGCCCACAGCTGAGCATAGCTTGCAAAGTCAGCGATAGAATGCGGTCGCAGAACGAGACGGTTTGTTTCGATTATGATCATTGCAATCAGGCTCATCCGGAATAATAGAAATATTGACAGATACCTCTTCATCAAAAGCAATAAGCACTCTGAGGCATTTCATTTTTGACTGTCTATCCATAACATCCGGTAGCACTCATTTCTATGACACATTTGCCGTGGATAGCAGTTGCGAAATACAAAAGAATATCGCAAAACCCCGTCATGTTAAAACGCTCCGAGGAGATGGAATGCCAATCGTCCGCAAACTGAGCATCCCGGATGTTCAGGAAATAATACCAACTGTCTTTAAGGATGAGCGCGGATTCTTCTCCGAAGTTTTCAGTCAGAGCGCGCTCCTGGAGAGCGGCATCGATACCACTTGGGTGCAGGACAATCAGTCGCTCTCACGTGATCCCTACACGTTACGCGGTCTTCATTATCAAGAGCCGCCCTTCGCTCAGGACAAACTCGTGCGCGTGTTGCGCGGGCGTATTTTTGATGTTGCCGTCGATATTCGGGCTGGCTCCCCAACTTATGGCCAATGGGTATCGCTCGAACTCTCTGCGCAGGCGTTCAACCAGATTCTGGTGCCCGTCGGCTTCGCACACGGCTTTGTGACGCTGGAACCTGATACCGAGGTTATTTACAAGGTATCAGCTCCTTATTCCGCAGCACATGACCGTGCCATTCGGTTTGATGATCCACTGCTGGCGATCAACTGGCCTCTGGCTGGCAATAAACCGATTTTGTCGGCAAAAGATGCAGCGGCCCCCGGTTTTGAGGCGTTTGTTTCGCCATTTCTTGAATCTTGAATGAATTTGGCGAGCGCAGCTCGTTTTTGCCCTTTGAAAGGTCTTCCATGAAGATACTCGTAACTGGCGGTGCAGGGTTTATTGGCTCGGCTGTTTGTCGCCACCTGATTGAAAACACCAACCATAGCGTTATCAATCTGGATAAGCTGACTTACGCCGCATCGCTGTCATCGCTTGAGCCGATCCAGCAATCGCCGCGCTATAGCTTTATCCATGGCGATATCCTCGACCGCGATCTCGTGCGTGACCTGCTGGAATCTGCACAAGTCGATGCCATCATGCATCTGGCGGCAGAGAGCCATGTTGACCGTTCCATCGATGGGCCTGGCGACTTTGTATCGACCAACATCGTCGGCACCTACACCCTGCTGGAGGCTGCGCGCAGTTATTGGAGTACGCTGCCTGCGGGACGGCGTGAGACATTCCGCTTCCATCACATCTCCACCGACGAAGTATACGGCGATCTGCCGCTGGACGATTCCCTCTTCACCGAGGAAACGCCCTATGCACCATCGTCGCCCTATTCGGCCTCCAAGGCATCGTCTGATCATCTGGCGCTCGCCTGGTTCCACACCTATGGCTTGCCAGTGGTGCTGTCGAACTGCTCCAACAATTATGGGCCATACCACTTCCCGGAAAAGCTCATTCCGCTGGTTATTCTGAATGGCATGGATGGCAAGCGCCTGCCCGTCTACGGCAAGGGCGAGAACGTGCGGGACTGGCTGTTCGTTGATGATCACGCCCGTGCGCTGGAGCTCGTGGTAACGAAGGGCGTGCCCGGTCGTTCCTACAACATCGGTGGACGCAATGAGCGCTCGAACCTGGCTGTGGTCGAGACCATCTGCGATACACTCGACCGGCTCATGCCACTCGCCAACGGAGAAGCGCGCCGCAGCTTGATCGACTTCGTGACAGATCGCCCCGGCCATGATCTGCGTTACGCAATCGACGCCACACGCATCGAAACTGAGCTTGGCTGGAAGGCACAGGAAAATTTTGAAACGGGCCTTGAAAAGACAGTCCGCTGGTATCTCGCCAATGAAAGCTGGTGGCGCCCTATCCGGGATCGCTATGCGGGCGAGCGTCTTGGCGTTGCCAAGAAAGCTGTGGCTTCACAGGGTTGAATGATGAAACACCACGCCAAGGGTGACATGCAGCAGCGGCTAATTGTCGGGCCATCCGCAACCATGGGGGCACGATAATGTCCACATCGATGCCGATGATTTTTGTGCACGTCCACTATCCCGAAATCTGGGAGGATATGGCACGCGAAATTGCAGAGCTGTGCGACAAACCCTTTGGCCTGGTATTGACCCACTACGGCAGCGCGCCACTGGCGCGCCCCCAAACGCCGTGCCTCGCCTTTTGCAAGGAGATCGTGGTCGAAAACCGTGGCCGCGATGTGCTGCCTTTCCTGCAAGCGTTGCGCGCTGATCTACCGCCGTTTGAGATTGGCCTGAAGCTGCACACCAAGCGCTCGCCCCACCGCGACGACGGCCCGCAATGGCGGCAGTTCCTCACCGCCTCGCTGCTGGCCCATAATGATGAAGGGCTGAGCGCTTATCAATTGATGTCGGAAGATTCTCGCATCGGTATCATCGCACCACAGGGGCATTTATTGCCATTGCTGGGGCGGGTGGCGCTCAATGGCCCGCAGATGAAGAAAATGCTGGCAGCGCTGGGCATTAACACATCGATTGCAGCGCTTGACGATGAGCGTTTTGCAGCGGGAACGATGTTCTGGTTCCGCCGCAAAGCTGTGGCACCGTTCATGGACCCGGCGCTCAAAAGTCTGTTCGAGCCAGAAGAATCCCAACTGGATGGCACCGCCGCCCACGCAGCTGAACGGTTATTCGCATTTGTATGTGAAAAGGAGGGCTTCTTCGCCACCGCGATGGAAGCCGTCACCCCGCTTTTGGCAGCCATACGAGATGCGAAGCAAACGGGCAGTGATGCGGTATTACCGCTTGCCACTCTGCGCAGTATTTCGGAGCGGGCATACCTTGAAGCGGTTAATCCGTTTTCGATGCCGCTGGCCTCATTCTGGGCGAAGCACCGTAAACTATTGCTGCTGGCGCACCTCACCTATCGCCATGTGCCATCACCCGTATGGCGCGCTGCACGCCGCTTGATCAGGCGTTATACAAAGCGCGATCCCAGCGATAGCCCTGCCTGAGTGCAGCGCTTGGTTTAATCTGATGAGTCCCTTTAATTAAGGCACACGATCTCGGTGACGGTTGGTAACTGTGTATACAGCTGCGGCATCGGGGAAACTGACCGCGCCAAAATCAAGTTTCAAACCACGGCTGTTATTCCAGTCCGGTAAATCGCACACTGCACTCGCCGCTATCCTCTTGCGTCAACTGCCACCAGGGGCTATCTCCTCAAGGCTGTTTCGCACGCAATCATAGGGTTGCACTCAAGAGGGCGAAAACCGATGAGCGCCACAATCTTTTCCAAGTGCCTGACGCCGCCAGATATCTCGGCCCGCAAAGGCGGCACGCCCATCGCGTGCCTCACGGCCTATACCACGCCCGTCGCGCGGATGGTCGATGCGCATTGTGACGTCGTGCTGGTGGGCGATAGCGTCGGCATGGTGCTGCATGGCTTGCCTTCAACGTTAGGCGTCACCCTGGACATGATGATCATGCACGCCAAGGCCGTGCGCCGCGGCGTTGAGCGCGCATTGCTGGTTGTCGATATGCCCTTCGGCTCTTACGAAGAAGGGCCAGAGCAGGCATTTCGCAACGCCGCCCGCGTGATGGCCGAAACCGAATGCGCAGCTGTGAAGCTCGAAGGCGGCGTGGCGATGGCTGACACCATCCGTTTTCTGACTGCACGCGGCATTCCGGTAATGGCGCATGTCGGGCTCACTCCGCAGGCAGTGAACGCTTTCGGCGGCTATGTCGTGCAAGGGCGTGGCGAGGACGCTGGCCGTGTGCGTGAAGATGCAAAGGCAGTCGCGAGAGCAGGCGCTTTCGCTGTTGTGCTGGAGAAAATCACCGCACCGCTTGCGGATCAGATTACGCAGGAGCTTGCCATCCCCACTATTGGCATCGGTGCTTCCCCCGGCTGTGATGGGCAGATCCTTGTGGTTGATGACATGCTTGGTCTGTTTGCAGATTTCAAACCCCGCTTCGTCAAGCGCTATGCCGAGCTAAATCACGATGCCGACAGCGCCATCGCAGCCTACGCTGCCGATGTTCGCGCCCGTCGCTTTCCTGCTGATGAACACCTGTTCGGTATCAAGGTTACTGACCGCACACGGCTTGCGGGAGGTTCGGCGTGAGCGTTGCTATTGTCCGGTCGTTATCGACACTGCGCTCTGTTGTCACCCGCTGGAAACGTGCGGGCGAAACTGTTGCCGTGGTGCCCACCATGGGCGCTTTGCATGCGGGCCACCTATCACTGGTGCGCACAGGGCGCAAGCTGGCCGACCGGCTGGTGGTGACGCTGTTCGTCAACCCCAAACAGTTCAACAATCCCGACGATCTGGCCAACTACCCGCGCACAGAAAACGATGATGCCGTCAAGCTTGGCCCCCTGGGTGTGGACGTGCTTTATGCGCCAGACGCTACCACGATGTATCCGGAAGGCTTCGCCACAACCGTGTCGGTAACAGGCGTGAGCGAGGGCCTGTGCGGCGCACATCGGCCAGGGCATTTTGATGGCGTTGCAACCGTCGTCACCAAACTCCTGATGCAGACTGGCGCGGATATTGCGCTGTTCGGCGAAAAGGATTTCCAGCAATTGCACGTCATCCGTCGACTGGTGCGCGATCTCGATATTCCGGTCGAAATCCGCACCTGCCCAACCGTGCGCGAGCCTGATGGACTGGCGCTCTCATCGCGCAATGCACGCCTGACAGACGAACAGCGCAAAACCGCAAATGCACTTGCGCAAATCCTCTATGCGTCTGCCAATCGGCTGACTGCGGGCGAGGAGACATCGGCTGTTTTGCCTGGTGCTCGCGCTGCCTTGCTCAAGGCGGGCTTTGCATCAGTGGAGTATCTCGAACTGCGCGCCGAAAATGATTTGCGACCACTTGAGCGCGCTGATGTACTCTCTCGACTACTGGCGGCCGTGTGGCTGAATGACGTGCGCCTCATCGACAACATGCCCGTCCAGCCTTCCACTTAGTAACGCATGAGTGCGTTGATGAACAATCGATACAGGAAGGATGGAGCAGCGCTCTACCTTCATGGAAAGAGAGTTTCAATATGAGCGATCACATTGCCCTTTCGCTTGCCGAGGCCCACGCGCTAGGTTGCAAGGCACTGAGCTCGCAGGGCTTTTCTGCAGCCCATACGCAAGCGATCACGGATGTGCTGATAGCTGGTCAACGCGATGAGTGCCATTCGCATGGTCTCTATCGTCTTCCCGGCGTGGTGCAGACTTTGAAGACAGGCAAGGTTGATCCTGTGGCGATGCCAGAGGTTATTGATCACGCTCCCGGCGTCGTGCGGGTGGATGCACGGTTTGGGTTCTCGCCATTGGCGTTCAATCTGGGACGTCCGAAGCTCGTTGAAAAGGCGCGCCGACAGGGCATAGCAGCGTTAGCCATCAACAATTGCTATCACTTCTCAGCGCTATGGCCGGAGGTCGAAGCCATTGCCGCAGAGGGCCTTGTTGCGCTGGCGATGACGCCAAGTCACAGCTGGGTAGCACCCGCAGGCGGCAAACGCCCCGTGTTTGGCACTAACCCTATCGCCTTCGCATGGCCACGGCCTGAGGGACCGCCATTCGTGTTTGACTTCGCAACCAGCGCCATTGCACGCGGCGATATCGAGCTGCATCGGCGGGACGGCAAACAGCTTCATGAAGGCTGGGCCATCGATAGTGAGGGCAACCCCACAACCGATCCCACTGCCGCCCTTGCCGGAGCAATGCTTACGTTCGGAGGGCACAAGGGGTCCGCGCTTGCAGCCATGATCGAGCTGATGGCAGGGCCACTGATTGGCGATCTGATGAGTGCTGAATCCATGGCATATGATGCTGGAGCAGGCGTTGCGCCTATGCATGGCGAATTGCTGTTGGCGCTTGATCCCAAAGTGTTTCTGGGAGAAGACGCACCAAAACATATCGCAAGAGCAGAAACCATGTTCGAAGCTATTGTCGAACAGGGCGCGCGCCTTCCCTCACAACGACGCTTCGCAGCCCGCGCACAATCGGATGCAAACGGTGTCAGCATTCCGAAATCGCTTTACGAAGCGATTATGGCATTAGCTAACTAGAACAGCTCAAGAAAAAAGAAAGGGCGTCTTTTACGACGCCCTTTGATCCTTTGTATGAGATGGTTCTCAATGCCGCATCAATCAGGCAGCTGCACGCTTTGCTTCCAGACGTGCGCGAATGGTTTCAACATCAGCACGCGGCGTCGCCGCAAACAGCTTTTTAGTATACTCGTGCTGAGGATCAGCGAACACGCGCTCGCGGGTGCCCGCCTCCACAACCTCACCGTAATACATCACCATCACCTCATCAGCGATGTAGCGCACCACAGATAGATCATGGCTGATGAAAACGTAGGTGAGCTTGAACTCATCTTGCAAATCCGCCAGCAAATTCAGCACCTGTGCCTGCACAGATAGATCAAGCGCTGACACCGGCTCATCCAATACCAGCAGACCGGGGCTGAGCATCAGCGCACGCGCGATAGCGATGCGCTGGCGCTGCCCGCCCGAAAACATGTGCGGATAGCGGTTGAAGTGCTCAGGCCCCAGACCAACCTTGATAAGCATCTGCATTGCCCGCTCGCGCCGCTCTTTGGCGGACATCGTGGTATTGAGCAGCAGTGGTTCCATCAGCACGTCACCAACTTTCTGGCGCGGGTTGAGCGAACCATAGGGGTTCTGGAAGACAATCTGCACCTTTTGGCGCATCTCACGCGTCATGCCATCGCGTGCAAGGTCAATCCTCGCACCATCGATGAACAATTCACCGGATGTCGGCGCATCAATCAGGCTGAGAATGCGCGCGAGCGTGGATTTGCCACAACCGCTTTCCCCCACTACGGCAAGTGTCTTGCCACGCTCCACCTGGAAGCTGACATGCTTGACCGCATTCAGCACGCGCGGAGAACTGAACAAGCCGCCACCGATGTTATAATCGCGGCAGAGATTTCTGGCTTCGAGTGCGAAATCGCTCATGCTGCTCCCTCGTTCAGAAAGCTTGCGACAGTAGGAAGCCGGTCGCCCGTTGCATTCTCCGGCAGCGCCGAAAGAAGCGCGCGGGTGTAGGGATTTTGTGGTGCTTCAAACAGCGTCAGCACATCGGCTTCTTCCATCTTGCGGCCCTTGTACTGCACGATCACCCGATCAGCCGTCTCTGCAACCACGCCCATGTCATGGGTGATCATGATCATGCCCATACCGTGCTTCGTTTGCAGATCCATCAACAGATCAAGGATTTGCTTCTGAATGGTAACGTCGAGCGCAGTCGTTGGCTCATCGGCGATCAGCAATTTGGGATTGCACGCAATTGCCATTGCAATCATCACGCGCTGGCATTGTCCGCCCGACATTTGATGCGGAAATGCCGATAGGCGCTTCTCCGGCTCACTCAGCCCCACGAGCTGCAACAGCTCCACAGCCCGCGCCCGGCATTTACGCCCGCGCAAACCGCCGTGGTACTTAAGCACCTCTTCAAGCTGGAACCCAACCGTAAAGCACGGATTCAGGCTTGCAATCGGCTCCTGAAAGATCATCGCAATATCGCGCCCAATGATCTTCCGGCGCTCTTTGGGCGAGATCGTCAGCAGATCACGGCCATCAAACTGCATGCGGTCCGCAGTGACAGTCGCGGTCTTGGGCAACAAGCCCATCATCGCCAGCATGCCAACCGATTTACCTGAGCCAGACTCGCCAACAATCGCAAGCACCTCGCCACGATCTACCGTCATGTCGATGCCATTGACCGCTAGAAATGGGCCGGTCGAGGTCTCAAACGAGACACTTAGATTACGAATTTCAAGCAGCGCCATCATCAACTCCGCTTCAGCTTGGGATCGAGTGCATCACGCAGCCCGTCGCCGACAAGGTTGATAGCCAGCACCGTGATGAGGATGGCAAGGCCAGGGAAAGTTACAACCCACCAGGCGCGCAGGATGAACTCACGCGCTTCGGCCAGCATGGTTCCCCATTCAGGCGTCGGTGGCTGTGCGCCCATGCCCAGAAAACCAAGCGCTGCCGCATCCAGAATTGCGTTCGAGAATGACAGCGTTGCCTGCACGATCAGCGGAGCAAGGCAGTTCGGCAAAATGGTCTTGAACATCAACCGGAGACGACCTGCACCTGCAAGACGGGCAGCTGTGACGTATTCGCGGTTCTTCTCGGCAATCACCGCTGCGCGCGTAAGCCGGGCAAAATGCGGCTGCAGAACCAAGGCGATTGCAATCATCGCATTCGTCAGGCCGGGTCCAAGAATTGCAACCAGCACCAATGCCAGCACCAATGACGGAAACGACAGAATAATATCCATCACCCGCATGATGAAGGTATCGACATAGCCACCAAAAAAGCCCGCAATCAAACCTGTCGTGACACCGATAACAAGCGCAACGCTCACCACCACGATACCGACAAACAATGAAAACTGCGAACCATAGATCAGCCGTGACAGCATATCCCGGCCAACAGCATCTGTGCCCAAGAGGAATTTCATGCTGCCACCCGCTTCCCATGCAGGAGGCATTAGAAGCGCATCACGAAACTGTATATCCGGGTTATGCGGTGCCAGTAAAGGCGCAAACAACGCCACCAGAATTAGGGCCGCAAAAACCCAAAGCCCGATAACTGCGCCACGGTTTTCTGAGAAGTAGAACCAGAATTCACGCAAAGCACCGCGTTTCGTGGTGGCAACCTTGGGCGTGTCAGCCGCAATAGGTGTCAGGGATGTTGAATCGCTCATAGTGCCATCCTTCAGTGCCGGATACGCGGATTGATCAGGCCATAAAGCAGATCAACAATCAGATTGACCATCATGACGAGCAGCGCCACAAGCAGCAGCCCGCCCTGCACTGAGGGATAATCACGGCGGAAAATGGAATCGATCAGCCACTTGCCGATGCCAGGCCAGGAGAAGATTGTTTCAGTCAGAATCGCGCCTGCGAGCAGCACACCAACTTGCAACCCGATAGTCGTGATCACCGGGATCATCGCGTTACGCAACGCATGAAGACCAACAACCCGCCATGCCGACAAGCCCTTGGCACGCGCAGTGCGTACGTAATCCTCACCCAACACTTCCAGCATCGCCGAACGCGTCTGACGTGCAATCACAGCCAATGGGATTGTAGCCAGCACAATTGACGGCAGGATAAGATGCAAAACGGCGGACTTAAACGCCCCTTCCTCACCCGATAACCAGCTATCGATCAGCATGAAGCCGGTAACGGGTTCGAAGTAATACATCATCGAGATGCGACCAGACACCGGCGTCCACTCAAGGATGCCCGCGAACAGAATGATAAGCAGCAGGCCCCACCAAAAAATCGGCATGGAATAGCCAACAAGCGCAACACCCATCGATGTCTGATCAAACCATGATCCACGCTTGACAGCCGCAAAAACGCCCGCCGGAACACCAATAGCAACAGCCAGAATGATTGCGCATACGCCCAGCTCAACCGTTGCCGGGAATAACGTCAGAAACTCCTCAATCACAGGCTGACGGGTAATAATGGAAAGGCCGAGATCGCCGTGCAACAGCCCCCAGACATACTCGAAATATTGCTCCCAGATAGGACGATCGTAGCCAAACTGCGCCATCAGTTCTGCATGACGCTCAGCGCTGATACCGCGCTCACCAGCCATAAGCAGAATCGGATCGCCAGGCAAAACCCGTACGAAGCCGAAGGCCACAATCGTGATACCGATCAGCGTCGGGATTATGGTCCACAACCGCCCCATTATGAATCGTAGCATTATATAAACTCCAGCGGCCCATGAGTGTATGTGCCCCCATGAACCGCCTTCTCAATCATTTAAATTATGGTGCGAGATCGACGCCGTCAAAACGGTGTGAACCGAGCGGATCCATCTTGTAACCGATCACCTTGATCGACATGGGCTGATAAGCCGTAGAATGCGCAAGTGTCGTCCAAGGTGCCTGCTGTTTGAAGAGTATCTGCGCCTCTTCATAAAGCTTCGTGCGCTCTTCCTTGTTGGACAGCGTTCTGGCCTTCTGTGTCAGTGCATCAAATTCCTTGTTGCACCACTGCGCACGGTTTTGCGAACCAACACCCGCACAGCTAAGCAGCGTGCCAAGGAAGTTGTCCGGATCGCCATTGTCACCAACCCATCCAAGCATAACCATGCCATCGCGGTCAGTCTCGCCGGATTTCTTGAGGTATTCGCCCCATTCCATTGATACAATATCCGCATCCACACCAACCTTCTTGAGATCCGCCTGGATCAGCTCGGCCGCACGGCGGGAATTAGGCATGTGAGGGCGACTTACAGGCATTGCCCATATCTTGGTTTTCAGGTTCTTGACGCCAGCATCATCCAGCATCTTGCGGGCAAGTTCCGGATCGTACGTATTGTCCTGAACAGCGTTGTTATAGCTCCACATGGTAGGCGGAATTGGATTCTTCGCCACCTGACCGAAGCCCTGGAACACTGCATCAATAATAGCCTGCTTATTGATGGCATGCTCAATCGCACGACGAACTTCAGGCTTGTCGAAAGGAGGAGTTAGCGCGTTAGGCGCGAGGTAAGCTACATTCAGACCGGCCTGCTCATCCATCTTGATCTTGGGATCGGCCTTCAAACCAGCGATATCCGCAGGTGAAGGATAAGGCGCAAGATGGCATTCACCAGCCTTCAGCTTCTGCAAGCGCACGGAAGCATCCGTGGTGATTGCAAATACAAGATTGTCAAGCGCTTGACGGCCCCGCCAGTAATCCGGATTGACCTTGAAGCGGACAACAGCATCCTTCTGGTAATTCACAAAGATGAATGGGCCAGTGCCCACAGGCGCTGTATTCAACTTCTCACGGTGGCCTTCAGCTTCCAGCTTGTCGGCATATTCCTTCGACATGATAGAGGCGTAATCCATCGCAATGTTGGCCAGGAAGGGTGCCTCTGGGCGGTTGAGCACAAACTTGACCGTATGATCGTCAACCTTGACGATCTCCTTGATCAGAGCGCCCATCTCCATGCTGTCAAAGTATTCATACGACAGGCCAGGCATATACTGATGCCATGGCGCACTCTTATCGCGCTGACGCTCAAAGGAGAAAATAACGTCATCCGCGTTGAATTCACGTGTTGGGGTGAAATAAGGCGTTTTATGGAACTTTACGCCCTTGCGCAAGAAAAGCGTATATTCAAGGCCATCATCAGAAACTTCCCAACGCTCAGCCAGCGCAGGAATAACATTTGTTTCACCACGCTCGAATTCAACGAGGCGGTTGTATATCGGCTTAGACGAGGCATCGAATGTTGTGCCTGCAGAATAAGGAGCGGGGTCGAAACCCTCAGGAGAACCTTCCGAGCAATAAATCAGCGTTTTTGCGCTAGCGGATCCACCAAACAGCATCATCGCAGCACAGGCCGCTGCCATACCTACTTTGCTAAGCATTTAAATTCCCTCGATGTGGTTCTTTCTTATCATCCAGCTCTGTTTGAGCGGCTGGACGCCTCAGTTATTGCCCCCACAGCGCCTCGAAAGGCACTGGTACCGATTATTTAGCTAAGCAAATAGCGGATTAACCCTTCCGGTTTAGCATTTTCCGTTTGTTACAGGTTTCGCCGCAGCTAGCACAAAAAATTGCGCAGCCTTTGCCATGAAGAGACGGTGCGTAATCAAATTGAAAGAAAATTGCAACCGATTCTACGCAATTTGTACGTTATTGAACATTTTAGCGCAGAATACAACAATTCCCCAGACATAAAAACGCACACATAAATATACGTGAGAAAACGACAACAAACCTACGAAATAACGCCACTTAAAACTAGATTTATTTTTCACATATTGATTAAACTCTCATCAATTTACTTACATTTACACCCTGTATATGCTCACCCTATCGCCATCAAACTCGCATTCCCGCCAGCGGCTGTTGTGTTGATAGAGGTTGAAACTTCTTCCAGCAGCCAGTCAAGACAATATGTTTCATCATGCAGCAAATGCACTGGAGTCAACGGCCCCGGTCGTGTTGCAATAGCCGCTGATAACGCACGTACCCGCATGGCATCTCCCTCAACAAGCGCAGCGGATACGGGCTGGTCTATCATTGCAAGGCTTGACCATAGGATCCGTCCTGCGACCGAAGCTGGAAGCGTTGAGAAGCTGGCCTTCAGTAAATCATCCGCCTCGATTACTGCCATGTTGCCCGTAGCAAGCGTTGCAGCAAGTTGCAAAATCAACCCCCGTTCGGTTTCTGGTGCAAGAAACACCCTGCCACGTGCATGCAAGGCATAGATATTGCGCTCCCCTACCGGTCCAGAGAGATCGTATGTCAAGCCTAGCCGGGATTGCTCGCCCATCTTTAGGGCTACCGCCGCCAATGCTTGCTCCCCCCGCTGTTGAAGCCATGCAATGAAGTCCGCCAACGCGGGAGGAGTAGCGTGCAACATCGCACCGTGATCATATGCAGGAGCATTCTCGACAAGGCGCCCAAGATACAATGGCCCACCCGCTTTAGGCCCTGTGCCAGAAAGGCCACGACCGCCAAAGGGCTGCACCCCGACAACTGCACCGATAATATTGCGATTAACATATATATTACCTGCCTTTATCCGCCCACTGACATGCGCAATGGTCTCATCAAGGCGTGTGTGCAGACCGAATGTCAGGCCATATCCTGTTGCATTAATGGCGTTGATCAGGTCATCCAGCCCCGCTCGTGAATAACGAATCACATGCAGAACAGGCCCGAAAACCTCACGCTCAAGCTCATCCAGCGCATCGATTTCAATGATGGTTGGCGGCACGAAGCTGCCGTGGACGGTCTCATCCGGTAATGCAATCTGCTCGACGCGTTTACCGCGCGAGCGCATTTTTTCAATGTGCTCATCAATAATGGCTTTGGCTTCCGGCGTAATCACCGGACCGACATCGACGGCAAGCCTATCGGTTTTTCCAATGACAAGTTCTTGCAGGGCACCTTTCAGCATGGTGAGCGTGCGTTCGGCCACTTCTTCTTGCAAACACAGCACTCTAAGCGCTGAACACCGTTGGCCAGCGCTGTCAAAAGCCGATGCAATGACATCCATCACCACTTGCTCTGCCAGCGCCGAAGAATCCACAATCATCGCGTTTTGACCGCCCGTTTCAGCGATCAACGGGATTGGGCGACCTGTTGACGAAACACGATCGGCAAGCTGTGTCTGAATGAGGCGCGCTACTTCGGTTGAGCCTGTAAACATCACACCAGACACGCCTTCGGCTGCGACAAGTGCCGCGCCTACATGGCCATCACCAGGCACGTATTGAAGCACATCGCGTGGCACGCCTGCTTCATGCAAAATGCGAATGCCTTCGCAAGCGATAAGCGGCGTTTCCTCTGCAGGCTTAGCCAAAACCGGGTTACCGGCAACCAGCGCGGCTGCGATCTGCCCCATAAAAATAGCAAGCGGAAAATTCCAGGGACTGATGCATACTATCGGTCCCAAGGGGCGATTGCTTGCCGTGAATCGCGCACGCGCCTCAATTGCGTAATACCGAAGAAAATCAACTGCTTCACGCACTTCCGCAATGGCATTGGGAATGGATTTTCCGGCTTCACGTGCAATCAGTCCCAACAGGACGGGCATGCGCGTTTCCAGCGCATCAGCAGCGCGTTCCAGCATATCAGCGCGGGCCGTGACAGATGTCGCAGCCCATGCGGGAGCAGCAGCCTTTGCCCACGCCACCGCTCGCTGCGCTTCTACCGCACTCGCCTCAACCACAGCACCAACATAATCGCGATGGTCACCAGGATTGCACACAGGACGCGCTTCCGTATCCCGCTCTATCGCCTCGGCAAGTAACGGCAGTGCTGTCCACGATATCGCAACACTTTCCTGCAGCGCTTCTGTTAGCGATGCCAATGTTGCCTCATTCGATAAATCCAATCCACGCGCATTCTGACGTGAGGCGCCAAACAGATCCTTCGGCAGCGCGATCTGATCATGCTTTGCGCCAAGACTTGGCAGCGCCTTTGCATCAGCAACAGGATCCGTAATAAGCGCCTCAACAGACACCTTCGGATCGGCAATGCGATGCACAAAAGACGAATTCGCACCGTTTTCCAGTAATCTGCGAACCAGATACGCCAACAGCGTTTCATGCGTACCGACAGGCGCATAAATTCGGCATGGACGGTTTAACTTATCCGCCCCCACCACCTCATCATACAGCGGTTCACCCATGCCATGCAGGCATTGAAATTCATATTGTCCCTGCGCAAACGGTTGGCCGATAATAAATTCCGCCATTTCATAAATGGTCGCTAGCGTCTGGGCATTATGGGTAGCAAACTGCGGGAAAATTACGTCTGTCGCTCCCAAAAGCTTGCGCGCACATGCCAGATACGACACATCCGTGTGCACCTTGCGGGTAAAAACGGGGAAATCTGAAAGGCCATCAACCTGCGCGCGCTTAATCTCGGCATCCCAATACGCGCCTTTGACAAGCCGCACCATAATACGCCTATGCGCACGCCGCGCGAGATCAATCACATAATCAAGCACAAACGGGCAGCGCTTGCCGTATGCCTGCACCACAAAACCAATGCCATTCCAACCCGCAAGATCAGCATCAAGGCACAGCTCTTCCAACAGATCGAGCGAGAGTTCCAGCCGGTCTGCTTCTTCGGCGTCAATGTTGAGGCCAATATCATATTGGCGCGCCAGCATTGCCAGCTCTTTTACCTTAGGCAGCAACTCTCCCATAACCCGCTCTGCCTGCGCACGAGCATAGCGGGGATGCAGCGCCGAGAGTTTGATGGAAATACCCGGGCCATCCACGATGCCACGTCCATCAGCCGCCTTGCCGATAGCATGGATGGCGTTCTCATAATCGCGGTAATATCGCGCAGCATCAGCCGCTGTGGTCGCGGCCTCACCTAGCATATCGTAGGAGTGGCGATATCCCTTGGCCTCAAGCGGGCGGGCGCGGGAAAGCGCCTCATCAATTGTTTGCCCGGAGACAAATTGCTCACCCATCATTCGCATCGCAAGATCAACACCGCGCCGAATAACCGGCTCTCCGCAACGTGCGACAAGCCGGGTGAGCGCTGCACCAAGACCATGATCATTGACGGTTGAGGTGAGCTTTCCTGTCACCACAAGCCCCCACGTTGCCGCATTCACAAACAGCGACCGACCAGGCCCAAGGTGAGACTTCCAATCTCCATCGGCGATCTTATCGCGGATAAGCGCATCGCGCGTGGCGTCATCGGGAATGCGCAGCAGCGCCTCCGCCAGACACATCAGCGCTACGCCCTCCTGGCTGGATAGCGCGTATTCCTGAACCAGGCCTTCCACCCCTGATCCGCGATGCTTTGCCCGCAGCGCCACGATCAGGCCACGCGCCGTTGTTTGCGCCTTCTCAGCCACGGCCTCAGGCAGTGTTGCTGCTGCAATTAAAGGGGGCAGACATTGCGTTTCCGGTAAGCGATAAGCAGCAGTAACAGCCTGCCGCAAGGCGCTTTGGGGGCGAATTGATGGAGCGAAGCGAGAAAACGCTTCTACATGGCGCCCCTCTTCAGAATGCCCCTGCCCTGCATTCCCTTGCGCCTTATCCTGCCCCAATTTTTGGCCTGGCCCCATTACAGCTGACATGCTTGCACCTTGAAAAGAATCCTCACCATGAAGATACCACCGGTAACTTTTATTTGCTTACTTGAATTAAGCTAAAATGCAGGTATTTTTCCTTTTATTAAGATGTTTTGCAGAGCATTTGAATGGCAAAAATCACGATTGATAGCGAGTTAGACCTCATTGATCGCAAGATAATCGAGGCCCTGGTTCAAGATGGGCGTATGTCGATAACGGATTTATCGACAAAGGTCGGCTTATCGAAAACACCCTGCCAAATTCGGCTACGCCGCCTTATTGATGAAGGTTTCATCACGGGATTCAGAGCGACCCTTAATCCTCGCAAGCTTAACCTTGAACATATTGCCTTTACAGAGGTGAAACTATCGGACACCCGTGAGGCTGCCCTGATTGCCTTTAATGCTGCCGTGCGAAAAATTCCTGAGATCGAGGAATGCCACATGATCGCAGGCTCATTCGATTACCTGTTAAAAGTACGCACGAGCAACATCCGCAATTATCGGCTCGTTCTGGGAGAGCGCATCTCCAGCCTGCCCCATGTCGCCAGCACCTCAACCCATGTGGTCATGCAGGCAGTCAAGGACAGCGGCGCTTAGGAGGGAGCAATCGTCGTGTCATAAGGGCCCCGAATAAGGCCCTCTGCATGCTTTATGCTTATTGACAAAAGTCACAATTTTTCAGCACGCATCCTGGCGTACCAACCAATACTCATTGCGAGCAAACGAAGCGCTTGCCACAAAATCATAAAACCCTTTGTCAGGCAGTTAAATGCAAAGAAGAGAGGGCTTCGCAGCCCGTCAGGGATAGCCTGCCCCCTTAATCGCGGGCAGCGTATGAACGTAAGCGGTGCTTCCAGAAATCCTGCCGTCGACGCTTGCTGGCTGGCCGACCAGGCTGAGTTTCCTGCACAGTCTCACCCCCTGCGCGCGCCCTCGCCTCGGCTGCCAACTGGCGTAGACGCGCCTGAACGCGCTTCTGTACATCCGTCGATAAAGGCTGCGAACCTGCACCGGACGGAGAAGATCCGGCCGCATGCAATTCCGTTGTTTGTGGTTTTTCAGTCTGTTTGGGTAGACGCGAGCGGGGCGTGGACCATGGATCAGATGTCCGCGAATAAACAACCGACTTGCGCTCAGTCAACGGAATTTCAGCTGGTATGAGCAGTGATGGCAAAACGCGCGGCTTCTGCTCGGTATCAGGCTGCCCGCTTTCTTGAGAAACTTTTTCAGGTTCAGATTTGGGCGCGATATCAGGTTGCGCTTCATCTTCAAGTCCCGGCCAGGACGCAAGAAATGGCTGGTCTGTTTTGGATGCCATATTCTCGGGCAGCCGCCGCAGCAACTCCTCCCACGACAGGGCACTGGCAACAGCTGCCTGTGGCAGTTCGCGCTGCGTACCCAATGCGCTAGCAATAGAAGGATCGCCCGCACGCAGTCGCGAACGCTTCACCTCAACCGTGAAAGACCGAGACGGTCGCCTCATTGATCAACCTCTCCTACCATTCGAATATCGCTCCTTAAATCATATACAGTCGCGACACTCTAGCGTTTAGTTTAAACCTCAAATCTATCCAAAAGACACGATCAGTTTCAATTGCAGCAAACCTCAACGAGAAAGAGCTACACGTTGTAGCGGCCATTCTCATCGAAGAAAGCACATGACCATATTTGCAAGAACGTATCGTTAGGATATGGCGGCAGAATGAGGCAACGCAATGGCCACGCATTCAGACACCGGTATGAAGGCACGTACACTTTAAAAAAGTTGCGTCTGATTTAATCGTCAAATTCAAGGCAGGATATGGAGAGCATTCATACAAAATGCGAACCACTTAAACTAAGTCCAACACCTTTAAAACGCGAACCATGGATAATCTGCTATCTTCACAAATCATTGCGCTAACACATTTAATTATAAACGGCTAATAGAGTGATGAAAAGAGATTTCTCACAACAATGCGCGATTAGAGCACGCGACATACTGAACTGCGTTTTAATTTCTATATTTTACCGCAACTTGCGTTCATTTGAATAATCACATTCAACGCAAACTGCTCTCATGCGCAATAGAGTATTTACATCCCGTCTATACATCGCCTTTAGCCATGCGCCATCGTCAGTTTTCCCGCAAGCCCGTTCATTGGCGCAGTGCCACCCAATGCGCGGGCGATGACGGTAGCGTTATGATCGATCATGCCAATGTAAGTGCCCTCATAAGTGCCAGCCTCACCCGCTGCATCCGAGTAGAGCGCCCCACCGATAATCACTTTATGCCCACGCATCTCAGCCCCTTCAATCAGGGCTGATACGTTGCGCTCTGAAACAGAAGACTCGACAAAAATAGCGCCAATCCGGCGCTCAACCAGCAAGCTCACGAGCTTCTCGATTTGCCGCAAACCTGCTTCACTTTCCGTCGAAACACCCTGCACACCGCACACTTCATAACCATAGGCGCGGCCAAAATAATTGAAAGCATCATGCGCCGTTACCAGAATGCGGGATTGAACCGGCACAGAAGTCAGCACCGCATTCGCATATTTGGCAATGCCAGCAATATCTTCCAGATGCCGCGCGGTATTTTCTTCGAAATCGGCAGCAGCCTCCGGACGCACAGCGCTTAAACCATTGCATGCCGCGCGCACCACACCTGCCCATAAATGCGGATCAAACCAGACATGGGGGTCCGGCAGGGTATCATCATCCTCATCACGCAGCAGACGCGCCCGTGGTAACGCATCACCCAATGCAATCACCGGCTTCCGACGGCCTAGTTGCGCGAAGAATGGCTGTAACTGCGTTTCAAGATGCAACCCATGCCAGAAGACAATATCAGCACCAGTCGCAGCAGCCACATCTGAGCTGGTCTGACGGTGCAAATGCGGATCGACCCCCGGCCCCATCAAAGCCTGCACAGTAACGTGCCGCCCTCCAACCTGGCTTAGGGCATCCGCAAGAATGCCCGTAGTCGTCACAACACGCAGTGGGTTTGTTGCCGCCATGGCCCTCCCGCGATGGCCACCCAGGCCCACCGATAGCAACGCAGCAGCCCCTGCTAGCACTGCCCGTCTTGACAGAACTGCTTGCTTCGCTTGGTCGACCATAACAACCCCACTCACCCATAACCTTCCCCACCACCATGATATGGAGAGGAGGATCATCCAATTATTCTAATAATCAACGCTGAAAAGCACCATAATCAATATTTGATCATAAAAATCATATATCGATTAATGTTTATTTACTTTTATAACTCACACAAAAGACATGATAAGTTAAAACAGTCAAACAAGTGCTTTATTTCAGTTTAATTTATTACTAAGTCATAAAGATAATGAGTAATTACACCTTTTGCACTTCACTTGCTGCGCACAACGATTTGCTTTTGGTTGCAGTATGGCCTGCGTTGCAATCCGCTCTCGAAGCAAAAACACAGCACCGGTCCGTGCATAGCAATAGTTTAGAATTACTCTTATCTAGTTGATTTTCTTAGAATAATTGATTCACCAGATATTGGCAAGTGGGGAGAATTGGCGGTTAATTGACCGCCAATCTTTTACATCGGCCACAAAATGGCACTGCTATTGGAATAAATTGGATGCACAAACAAAGGAATAGAGCGTCACGGCTACATCAACTGCATGGAGGAGCGCTCTAACATCCGTGTTTTCTAGCTGGCATCTGGTTCTGCTGTTTCTTGCTGGCTGCGAGCGCGTGCTTCTTCTGCACGTTCACGTTTGCGCTCTTTGCTGATGGTAGCGGCACGCAAAGCATCATCACCCATATGCGCCACACCACGCGCCTGGGCGAGCATGATTTGCCGTTGCCGCTCAATTGCCGCGCTCTTGTCTGGCGCATCCGCGCAATACTTGCACGCAATACCTTCAACATATGTGGGATCAGCCCGTTCAGTCGCGGTCAACGGATGTCGACAGGCCCGACAAAGTGTTGCCTCACCCTCAACCAACCCATGCCCGACAGAAACACGCTCATCAAACACGAAGCATTCGCCATTGAAGCGGCTATTATCTTCCGGCACGGTTTCAAGATAAGCCAAAATTCCACCCTTGAGGTGAAAGACTTCCTCAAACCCTTGTGCCAACATATAAGCTGAAGCCTTCTCGCAACGGATACCACCGGTGCAGAACATTGCCACCTTGCGATCACGCGCTGGATCAAGGTTCTGGGCGACATAATCCTTGAACTGGGTGAAAGTCTGCGTTTGCGGATCAAGAGCGCGCTGGAAGGTGCCGAGACGCACCTCATAATCGTTACGTGTATCAATCACCACAACATCGTTGCGTTCAATCAAACTGTTCCAATCCTGCGGCTCGACGTAAGTGCCAACAATCTTGGAAGGGTTTGCTTCAGGTGCACGCAGGGTGACGATCTCTGCCTTCAGGCGCACTTTCATGCGCAGAAACGGCATCTCCTGCGCATAGGCATACTTGATTTCAGCGCCATCCAGCCGTGTGCCGAAAGGCCCCTCTGCCAGCAGATAGCGCGCGAGCGCATCTATGGCATCAGATGTGCCGGCAATTGTTCCATTGATACCTTCGGGGGCAAGAAGCAGCGTACCGCGGATCTGGTGCGAGCAGCAAAACGCTGCCAGTTCGGGCTTGATGGTTTCGAAATCCGGCAGATCGGCAAATTTATAAACTGCCATCACCTTAAAAGGCGCGGCAGAAGAAGCGGTGGCACGCATGATGGTTCCAGTAGCATGGCGCCTCCTCCCAATGAGGAAGCAAAAATTCATGCTCTCTTCTGGTGGAACACCGCCATCTGGTCAAGCGCTCCAAGACATAAGCCGCGTACGATGGAACGCGCAATTTGTCACACGAGCAATCAATTAAGACTGAAATTAAAAAGAGCGCCATCATGACGCTCTTTTCTTTTCAGGCAATCCGCACACAAAAATTAACGGATACCCAGATGGAGATTCAAGATGCTCCGGGTCAGCAGGCGATCCAGCTTGTGCAAGATCTTTAGCTGTAACTGCTGGCATTCTTCATATGAAGAACCTTCGGGTGCCTTCAGCAATGATTGAGAACGCCGAAATGGCTGCATGAGCGCAACCACAATTTCCTTCAATAGATAAACCACACCAAGCAAAACAAGGCATAGGCTCAAACCAATCCATGCCTGCACCCAGGGTGTGAGCTGGGCGTAGAGTGTCAGTAGATTTTCACCAAGATGATAATCAGTCACGGTAACAACTCCCCTTCCAAGATGAAGTGGCCACCAGAAAATACGCCCATAAAAGCGTGACGCTGGTGGCCGGGAGAGCTAGAAAACCGCACATAGACGGCCGCGCTGGCCTTTAGGCAAGCCCTGAACATACGCCAGCGCCTCCCCGGCCATAGAGCAAGGGAGGCACCATTACGGTTGATGCCAACCGCTATGTGAGAGGCTTCTAGGCCCCAGATTCACAAGATTGCGAATCCACCTGTAGGAATAGTGCGTTCGAGATTGAAGTCAAACCAGAAATTAGCGCGCAATATTCTAAACAGTGCAAGAAGGGGCACGCAGCAAGCTATCCGCATACAAAAATTAACGGATACCCAGATGAAGATTCAAGATGCTCCGGGTCAGCAGGCGGTCCAGCTTGTGCAAGATCTTTAGCTGTAACTGCTGGCATTCTTCATATGAAGAGTTTTCGGGCGCCTTCAGCAATGATTGAGAACGCCGAAATGGCTGCATGAGCGCAACCACAATTTCCTTCAATAGATAAACCACACCAAGCAAAACAAGGCATAGGCTCAAACCAATCCATGCCTGCACCCAAGGTGTGAGCTGAGCGTAGAGTGTCAGTAAATTTTCGCCAAGATGATAATCAGTCACGGTAGTAACTCCCTTCTGGACTGAAGAGGCCACCAGAAAACGCACCATATAAGAGCACGAAAAGCTGGTGGCCGGGAGAGTTAGCAAGCCGTGTACACGCGGCTGCGCTGGCCTTTAGGCAAGCCCTGAACATAGCCAGCGCCTCCCCGGCCATAAAGCAAGGGAGGCACCATCACGGTTGGCACCAACCGGTGTACAAGAGGTTGCTACACCTCAGACTCACAAGATTGCGAATCCACCTGTAGGAATAGTGCGTTCGAGATTGAAGTCAAACCAGAAATTAGCGCGCAATATTTTAACCGTACAAGAGGAGGGCGCAGAATGTGTTGAGCTTCGTGCCATGATGAGCCGAAACTGATACCTTTTGAGAACCGGAGCGCAGTGGACTAATGTCCATGAGCACCGGAAGCGCAAAAAGGTACCAGTTGCAGGCCACCATGGCGCGAAGATCAGCGCATTCTGAAGATCAGCGCATTCTATTGTTGGGTGAATTTCGCGATCGGCAACGGTTTTACGGCGGGGCCGGTGAAGATGTTAGTTTTTAGATCTGATGCGCTTGCATCTTTGGTGAAGCCCATTTGCACAACAACGGTTGGTGCAACAGCGTTCACCGGCGCTGCGGCGCGTGCAGCCGGCCTGGTGGATATAACTTTGGCAGTGCTGACCTTGGCACGCGGCGAAGGTTTCGCCTCGGTCGCGACCATAGCGAACAACTGGTTGAGCGTCTGGCGCTCATCATGTTTCACTCCTGGCGGCAGCGAAGGCGATAACCGTACCTGCTGCGCAGGACGGGTCTGCGGTACACCTGCAGCAACAGCTAACTGAACGCCAGCAGGACGCAAAGGCGGCAATGGCGGCGGAATGATCTCAGGCTCGGCCGTATAAGCAAGGGCTGCCGTGCGGATGGAACGATCAGCGCCACTCTCGGCATTCCAGCTGCGCGAGGCTGCCGCAATAGCGGCAAGTGCGTTTCTGTCAGCTTCAGGCGCAAGCTCGGCCGGACGCAGTGGTGGCGTGGGGATCGAAGCGAGCGTCATGGCGCCAGCATTGGCACCCATCACGCCCCCAAAACCATTAGCAGCAACAGCGGGAAGCGTTGCAGGCACAGGCTGTCCAGGACGGCGCGGAGGTTGCGGCAGCATGGCAAGCATAGGCTCGGCAGCAGCTAATGTGCCACCTGGCGTCAGGCTTGCAGGGCGTGAAGCTGGCATCGGACCATCAAAAATGGCATCGCCACGCAAGGGCGTAAACGCCACAATCGGCGTTGGCTGCGTGCGCGCAATAATCGTTGGCACCGCTTCAGGCTGGGGCGATGGAACGGGCAGAGGAATGGGTGCAGCAACAGGCACCACCTCTGGCGCCGCAACGGGCACCGGATCTGGCTCTGGCGCAGGCGCGCTGCGAACAACTGGTGGAGCCACACGACTTGCAGAAGCCGCATTATTGCGAACAAAGAACCGGCGTGGATCGCTGTCATCACCATCCATATCCGGTGCGACATTCGTGGATGGACGGCCACGCGAAGCGCTTGCCACAACCTGACGGCGCGAGGTATCGGCAACCTCGGCATCTTCCTCTTCATCCGCGCCACCGAACAGCGCGGCCCAGAGGCTTCTGCGCTTTTCAGGCTGTCGGCTCACTTCCGCAACGGCAGCAGCGCTGATACCAGGCACTGAATCTCCACGCGCGAGGATCATCTGTTTAGCGGCTTCAAAACCTTCCAGCGGCGTGCCTTCAGCCGGTAAGTGTACTGTGCGGCCATCAGGGAAAAGACGTGCAAGCTGGGCACGCGGCATACGCGGCCACGACCGCACTGAACCTGAATCGAGATGCACAAATGGTACATTTGCATAATAGCCAACGCCACCGCGTTGCATGCGCATGCCAACGGCACGCACCTGGCTCATATCTGCATCGGTAAACTGAAAATCGAGCGCCTTGCCAACCATATGCTGGCTGTTCTTCGCAACAGCGCTGGAACGGCGACGTAACATGGCGTTGGTCTTGGGAGAACGATACGCGGAAAGCACCTTCACTTTGCCGGTCGATCCAACTTCACGCTGTGCAGCCCAGACGATGTCGAACAGCTTGGGATCCATCGCAACAGTGTCATTGTTTCGCCAATCGCGAAGAAACCAGTTGAGCTTTTGCAGCTCAGCCTGATCATATCGACCATTGCGACGGAAGGTGACCGTCAACGATTCACGCGTGTGGGCATGGTAGAAAGACAACGTGCGCGTATCACCATTAGCGACTGCATTCTGCAATCCGCCAGTGCCAGCAAGCAATGTTGTGATAATTGTAGCAAGGCCAAGAGCGCCAAGCGCGGTCTGGCGTAGCAAGCGGCTTTTGCCGAAAGCACCGTTCAACAAAGTGTCCTGATTAAGCGTGTGTCCGGGCGCACCCTCTTGCGAGGAGCCTGAAACCCAGCCGTTCAAACGTGGCCTTAGCCGTGCGCGCGTCGAATGCAAAAGAATACTCGCCCGTTGCACAACCACCCGTTTGATCGCGGCGGCCGTTGTTAAGATGGATAATGACTGTGCGGGCGAAGCATGCCCTCCACTGTTCCACTCTTGCCTAGATGCGTTAACGACAAGTTAGCTTTACGCAAAAAAATCGATAATGTGTTGCACACAGGGGACATGGCGAAATGCACAACAACCTCATCAATGCATATACATTTAGCCAAACTGGATAGGCAATTTGTCTCAAAAGACGACAAATTCATCGTCTCTGACCGTGTCAGATTTGTCAATCTGGATTAAATTTTGTTAGAAATCGCTTGTAATGCAAAGGCAGTTTATGCGTCATCTCGGCGCGGTGAGATGACGCAGGGTACTTACCAAACGCCCTTATCAGAGTCTGGCCAAGTTTTTATCATGCGCATCAAGAGCGCTTTTGAGACGTTGATCGTAATTATAGACGTCTGGAAAAGTTGCCGTTTTACCATCCGCACCGATTGCCATTGTGAAGTACGTCAGATGAATTGGCATCGGCTTTACCAAGCGAAGGCTGCGTTCTTCGCTGCCGATCAGCTTGCTTAGGCGTGCCTCATCCCAGCCATTGCCAAGCACTGTTTCTGCAAGCTTCAGCGGCTCATCCACCCGCACACAGCCATGGCTCAGCGCCCGCATATCGCGGCCAAACAGACTACGGTTCGGTGTGTCGTGCAGATAGATCGACAAATCGTTAGGGAACATGAACTTGACCCGTCCCAACGCATTGCGCACTCCCGGTGGCTGACGCACAATGATCTTTTTACCTTCGCGAACAATTTCATAGCCACGCTTACGCGCATAATCATTATCCCGTGCGATGCCTGGAATGATCTCGGCTTGAACGATCGATTGCGGCACATTCCAGGAAGGGTTCAACACGATGTAGCGCAGCGTATCCGAGAAGACCGGTGTTGGGGTTTCCGCGCGACCAACAATGCCCAATACCCTATGGATCACCCTACCGTCTTCAATAACTTTCACATCCTGCTCGGGCACATTGACGATGATATGTCGTTCACCCAACTCCCGTGGAAGCCAGCGCCAACGTTCCATATTCACACGAACAGCTGCCTCAAGCCGTGCAATGTCTGCGGGCTTTGCCGGAAGCGATTCCACCTCAGCTCCAGCCAGTGTTACCACCGTCAACGCACCCGGCCTACCGGTAGTCGACACAGCTTGCTGTTGCTGAAAAGCAGATGCGGCTTCAGCCAGAAGGCTGTCGTAAATGCGGGTTGTTTCCTGATCATCAACCGGGTTCAGTCCCAAACGTGCACGGATCAGTGGCGCACGATCATCACGTTGGCCAATCTTGAGCGCAGGCCCATCCGGAAATCGCACCATGGAGGTGTTTTTAGAAGGATTCTGACGCTCGGCATTTAGTTTCTGCAGCGCAATCAGTTTTGCTCGTAAGGCCTGATAACCTGACGCGCTTGGGTGATAGGCATCCAAAACCTTGCCCGCTTTTTCACCCGCCGCCGACACTTCCGCCAACACTGTATCAGCACCAGGCAGATCGAGCTTGGGCATGGCAAGTGAGCCCAGTTTGTTGCGATCAATACGCGCACCACGCGCATCACGGGCATAAGTAGCCACTGCAATGGAGAGCCGGATATCGGCATCCGCCTGCGCCTGTATGCGCCCGGAAGCAATTGATGGCACCTGATAGCTTGCGGGTGATAGGCCGTGCGTCTGCGCTTCGTTCAGCACCGCAAATACCGCACGTGCAGCCGCGTTCCATTGCCCGCCCTCAACCCAATAAGGCACATAATCACGTGCCTCATAGGCCTTGATGATGGCATCGCGCTGGCCCTGTGGCAGGCGCGATTTCATAACATTTTCATCACCCAGAAGTCGCGCGCCGATCATGGTTTTAATATCTGGCGCCCCAATCACGACTGGCAACGGCATGTCGGGAAGCGGCATGCCACGCGCATTAAACGCATCTCTGGCATCTTGCTCTTCGAATACCTTGTAATGGGTTTCTGTTGGCTGAAGTAAATCCTCCCCAGAGCCATTTTTTCCGGGGCTGCGTGTGGCGGGATTGATCGAACCTGTGGTTATCGGATCGATGCCAAGATCATCAATAAAATCAATATCGCGCTCAGAATAAGGCTCAGGCTCAAGCGCTATGGCGGGCATGGAGATGGATAAGGTCAGCGCAGCGAAGGAAAGTGCCATAACGCTGGGAAACATGCGGACACGCAAGCACAGTGGCATCCGTTTCTGGTTGTTGAATCGTCTCTCTACATACGCAACCATTCCACAGCCCCCTGAATTCGACTGCGGCCCGACATTTTGCCGAAGTACCATCAGACGATTAAATTACCGCTAGCGGTCTCTTTTGTTTCTCTAAGCTTGCGGTCGTCTTTACATCTGACCGCTCATAACTTGCGTTTTCTACATCCTGCTCAACATCATCAAAGCAGAAATCTTTTATTTTTCTGTAAAGAGTCGAACGCCCGATCCCGAGTCTGCGCGACACTTCTGACATTCGCCCCTGATAGTGGCGGATTGCAAACTGGATGATATCTGTCTCCAGATCTTCAAGCGGCCGCACTTCACCGCTATTATCCACCAGCGCCAGGGCAAATGGATCAACCTTCTGACTGCTCATTGCTCCAGAAGCCGGCTCAAAAGCACGCGTTTGCCCATTTTGAGAAACGACTGCCTTGAGGCCCGCATTTGCAGGCAAAGCTATACCTGAACCATGCGGAAATAATGGCGCGGGACGGGCACAATTGGCACCATATTCAGCCGCGCGCGCCATGCGTGTGACAATTTGCGGAAACTCCTCCACACCAAGGCGCGTATTTTCCGCCAACGCAACAGCACGAAAGGCTGCGTTTTCCAGCTCAGCCACATTGCCTGGCCAAGGATAACTCATCAGCAATGCCAGTGCCTCCTGGGTCATCCCTTCGATAATCTTGCCTTCAGACGCGGCAAAGCGCGTGATAAACATTTGCAGCAACGCTGTAATATCCGATCGACGGGCTCGCAATGGTGGCAACGTTATAGGCAACACATTGAACCGATAGAACAAATCTTCCCGGAACGTGCCCATTCGAACCTGATCAAGCAAGCTTGTGCGTGTGGCAGCAATCACCCTCATTTCCGCGCGCACACCGCGGCGGCTGCGATCACGATCATCGTTTTCGCTTACAAGCCCCATCAGCCGCTCTTGCAGTAAGGGCGGCAGGGCATCGATATCGTCGAGATACAATGTGCCACCCTGTGCCTCCCGTACCCGCGCCGCAAACTCGCCAAGATCCAGACCGGCAGGTGTCGCAAGCTGACAGCGCAGCACAACGAACGGACGCGCGCGTCGTTCATCATTGCCAGTGCTATTCATATGAATAAGCCGCGCCAGCGCCTCCCGGCCTGTGCCTGCCTCGCCTTCAATCAGCACTGGTACTTCCGCGCGCGCAGCCCGCCGGGCCACCGATAAAGCGCGCACCATCGCCGGGTCCTTGGCAATGAGCTCCGCTGACCGCTCTGGCAAGCGCAGTGCAAGCGTATTGGCCCGTCTGGCATCCCGCATCAGCGCCTGAATGTGCAAGGCATTAGCAATAGATACTTGCAAGCGCTCGGCCTGCACTGGCTTGGGCAGAAAATCTACTGCGCCAGCCTGCATTAACCCCGCAATACCACTCAGTCGATCAGGAGAGACAGAAACAATTGCAGACGCCGCTTTATCACAAAGCGCAGAAAGGGCTGCGCCCGTTTGTGCTATCGCCGCATCGATAATCAAGAGATCAATGCCCTTGGACGCGTCCGCACGAGAGATGAGAAGGTCGCTCGCACAGCTGATGGATGCCGCCTCCAACACATGATGTCCAAGCGCTGCGGCCATAACCGACATCTGGTGACGTTGCTCGATATCATCATCAACGAAAAGAATGGTCGCCATAGAAAACCAATCGAAGGAGTGTGATTAGAGAATTTTCTGCGCTTCCATTAATCGCACCAAAATACTCTAATTTATTGATATGACATGCCATCAAACTAAAAAAGCAGTGCCTTTTTACTCTGAAAACACCATAAACTTCGAAACACAGCTCATGAAGCCGGGAAGGTTCCATCCTCCCAAATGCTCATTTTTTGTTTCGTTTCGAGACATGTTGCAACAGCAACAATTAAGTACACATTAACGCTGGTGGGAAAAACGCATCCATCGCCATAAAGCGAGGTCAAGGTCCGCTCTTGGGATTCTCGCCATTGTCTATATATCAAGGGCGCAATAAGGTGAATCATGCTTTAACCCGTTCACGCTCTACTCCTTGATGTTTCATGTGGGTAATTCAGCCTTACTGAGATTTCAGGATGAAAAATATTTCACTGTAAGATCCGAGGATCATACCTCAGTAATAGATGGTCTTTCGAAGGGAGGGATTTGGGTTGAATATCATGAGTTGGCTCGCCCCAATCACCTTGCCTGGAGAACAGTCAGCAATGCAGCAACCTGCAAAAGGACTGCGCCCAAAGACCATCTATTACTGAGGTAGGCACCCCTATCCCCGCTGCATCCGAGAGTTGTCATGTCGCACACTGTCTCTTCGCAAAATACGTCTTCAAGCTCCTCTACCCAAATCAGCAACCTGCCTGAATGGAATCTGGCGGATCTTTACTCCGGGATCGATTCACCGGAATTCGCTACTGACCTTGCCAAAGGACAGGCTGATGCGTTGGCTTTCTCGACTGCCTATGCGGGAAAACTTGACGCACTGCTGCGTGGCCCGAATGCCAGCGAGGCCTTGGGCGAAGCTGTACGGCAGTATGAGGCCATCGAAGACCTTTTGGGACGACTTATTTCCTACGCCAGCCTTGTCTACGCCGGTGATACCACCGATCCCGTGCGTGCCAAGTTTTATGGTGACACACAGGATAAGCTTACTTCTGCGGGCACAAATCTTCTGTTCTTTGCGTTGGAACTGAATCGCCTCGATGATGCGCTACTGGCAGATGCCACCTCCCGCGCGCCCCTGGCCCACTGGCAACCGTGGATTAGCGATCTTGCCAAGGACAAACCCTATCAACTCGATGACGCCATCGAAAAGCTATTCCATGAGAAGTCCGTTACCGGACGGGGCGCATGGAACCGCCTTTACGATGAAACGCTTGCTTCTCTGCGCTTTGAGTTGCGGGGTGAAACCCTCACGCTGGAAGAAACCCTCAACAAGCTGCAAGAGCCCGATGGCGCATTGCGCAAGGAAGCTAGCGATGCCCTCGCTAAAGTCTTTGCGGAGAATTCACGCGTATTTACACTCATCACCAACACGCTGGCGAAGGATAAGGAGATATCTGATCGTTGGCGCGGATTTGCCGATATCGCGGATTCACGCCATCTCGCTAATCGTGTCGAACGCGAAGTTGTGGATGCACTCACAACCGCCGTACGTGATGCATATCCACGTCTCTCGCATCGCTATTACAAGCTGAAAGCCCGTTGGCTCGGCAAGGATGTACTGGAAAACTGGGATCGCAACGCGCCCCTACCCCAAACAGACAACCGCATTATCGGCTGGGATGAAGCGCGCAGCACAGTACTTGAAGCTTATGGCGATTTCTCACCGCGTATGGCGGATATTGCACGCGAATTTTTCGATAAAAACTGGATTGATGCCCCAACCCGCCCCGGCAAGGCACCCGGCGCTTTTGCACATCCCACGGTGCCATCAGCACATCCTTATGTGCTGCTCAACTATCTGGGCAAGCCGCGTGATGTCATGACGTTGGCGCATGAGCTTGGTCATGGCGTACATCAGGTGCTTGCAGCCCAAAACGGCGCGCTCATGGCGCCAACCCCGTTGACATTAGCTGAAACCGCATCTGTTTTCGGCGAAATGCTCACTTTCCGCAAGTTGCTCGCGGGAACGCAGGATCCGGTGCAGCGCAAGGTGCTCCTCGCAACCAAGGTCGAGGATATGATCAACACTGTTGTACGGCAGATCGCGTTTTATCAGTTTGAACGCAAGGTCCACACGGCGCGGCGCGAAGGTGAGCTTACAGCAGACAAGATCAACGAGCTGTGGCTATCCGTACAGGGTGAGAGTCTCGGACCGGCGATCCGTCTGAATCCTGGCTATGAAACGTTCTGGACGTATATTCCGCACTTCATCCATACGCCGTTTTACGTTTACGCATATGCCTTTGGTGACTGCCTGGTAAACTCGCTTTATGGGGTATACCAGAATGCTGAAGAAGGTTTTGTCGAAAAGTACTTCGCACTCCTTTCAGCAGGCGGATCGAAGGGCTATCGTGAATTGCTGCAGCCATTTGGTCTGGATGCAGGTGATCCTGCATTCTGGCAATATGGCCTCAACGTTATCGATGGCTTCATTTCCGAACTCGAAGCGCTGGATGCCTAACCACTTCACGGCATTATTATTAAAAATAACCCGGAGCAGCTGAAAAGCTCTCCGGGTTTTTTAAAAGCGCTGAACGTTTCAAGCTTTATATTTTACTGCAGCCTGGTTCACGCTGATAATCAATTTGAATGTGTTTTGCTCTGTTATCGGAAATTATTGATCCGGGGTCGGCTGGGGTGCTATCGACGGGGCCGGCTGAGTCACCACCTGCACATCCCGCGTGCTCAAATCTGCGCCTTCGCCTGCAATAGCGCTCCAAAGGGCATCAAAAGGCTCACCGAATCTTTCGCGCTGATGCGTATACATATGATGCGCATAACCGAGAGCGCCACCAATGAGACCGCCAACCAGCACCTTTATAACAACAGCTGACACAAAAGCTGTTACCACACTAATAACAACCTGCGCCGCAAAAAGCACCGCCCCTATCGAAAGTGCAATGCCAGCTCCCAAACGTGCGCCACGCCATGCAGCATCTTCAGGCGTCTCATTCTCCACTGGTTGAGCCAAATTGGCAAACGGTAGATGAGAGACAAGACCCCTTGCTGCGTTCAGGATATTTGACACGATAACACCATCATCTTTCTTTTCTTATTATTCAACACCGCTTAGAGCGAGGAACAACATCTTCGGCTTTTCATGAATAACTACCAACCTAGATACCGAAAAAAACATGGTTTATAAACCCTTAAATGCCATTATAATTAACACTTATGCTGCTGGGCCGAGAATTGAAATATAATATAAATATTCATGAAAATAAAAACAATATATATTTAAAATAATTGCAATATTTACTTGACTATTAAATGCAAATCAAGAAAAAATAATAATTGCTTATGGTTTTTCCATATATTACATGCTTATACATACGTATTCTCATATCCGGCAGCACGAACAGCCTGCGAGATAGAGGCTGCATCTGCAGATGTTTCCACTGATATTGTCTTTGTCGCAAGATCAGCCTTTACCTGCCCTTGTGCATCTATACTTTTGGTGGCCTTCTCGATTGTTGCCACGCAGCCCTCACAGCTCATCTTCGGCACCTTAAGCGTTATCATGATCAGGTCTCCTTTTCTATTTAAGCGATAGTACTCTTTCCCATTATGGGAAAGTCAAACGACTTTTGCTATTGACCTTCCCATAATAGGAAGGTCAATAAACGTTGGTATCGTAAACGAGCCAAATCAGGATACCAAAGCCATGAATGAGGCCGAAACTGCTACCACGCATACACTTCAACTCTCCATTAAGGGAATGAGTTGCGCTTCCTGTGTCACACGGGTGGAAAATGCCATCAGGAACGTACCAGGTGTAAGGTCTGCGAGCGTTAATCTGGCGACAGAAAGGGCAAGCATCGATTTTACAGGTGCCCCCACACTTCCACCTGTGATAGCCGCAATCAAGGCAACCGGGTATGACGTAGGAACTGAAACAGCTGATTTTTCGCTATCCGGCATGAGCTGCGCCTCCTGTGTGCAGCGGGTCGAGAACGCTATAAAGAAAGTACCCGGCGTGCTTGAGGCCACGGTGAATCTTGCCACCGAGCGTGCCCATGTTATTGCCGCTTTGGATACGATAAGGGCTGGCAATATTGAGCGCGCAGTCCAGCAAGCAGGTTATGAAGCGTATCGTTTATCGACAGGGCAGGACAAAAATGCGTCCGGCGAAGATCGCGAGCGCACAGCCCGCACAGCGGAAATCCAGAGTCTACGACGCGATGTGATTATCGCAGCCGCCCTTACCCTTCCGGTGTTCATTATAGAGATGGGGGGACATCTGGTTCCGGCTTTTCATCATTGGATTGCCGAGACACTTGGCCCATGGAGCTGGTATGGGCAATTTGCGCTCACCACACTGGTGTTATTTGGGCCGGGAAAGCGTTTTTTCGCGAAGGGTATTCCCACCCTGCTTCGCGGTACACCAGATATGAATGCGCTCGTGGCCGTAGGATCGGGTGCAGCGTGGGCATTTTCAGTTATCGCGACTTTCTGGTCAAACCTGCTGCCGGCTGGCACAATCCATGTCTACTATGAAGCCGCCGCTGTCATCGTGACACTGATATTGCTGGGACGATATCTCGAAGCACGCGCCAAGGGGCGTACCAGCGAGGCCATTCGCAAATTGGTGGGGCTTCAACCCAAGACGGCTCGCGTGCTGCGAGATGGCACCACTGCTGATATCGATATTAGCGAAGTGATGGTTGGCGATACCATTCTCGTGCGACCAGGAGAAAAAATTGCCGTTGATGGTGAGGTAACGGAGGGCAGTTCGTTCGTCGATGAATCCATGATTACCGGTGAGCCTGTGCCTGTCGAAAAGACTCTTGGTGCATCGGTTGTCGGCGGCACAGTGAATACTACGGGCAGCTTTTCGTTTCGCGCCATGCGGGTGGGGTCGGAAACGGTGTTGGCCCAGATCATCCGTCTTGTCGAGACAGCACAAGGCACGAAGCTGCCTATTCAGGCATTGGTCGATAAAATCACCGCATGGTTTGTGCCTGCCGTATTTGCCGCAGCAGCGGCTACCTTTGTTGCCTGGTTTTTCCTGGGGCCTGATCCGGCACTTACCTTTGCGTTGGTCAATGCAGTAGCCGTGCTGATCATCGCCTGCCCATGTGCGATGGGGCTTGCGACGCCAACCTCGATCATGGTCGGTACGGGGCGTGCTGCCGAGCTTGGCGTATTGTTTCGTAAGGGTGAAGCGCTACAAAGTCTGCGCGATGCGACAGTGATTGCGGTCGATAAGACCGGCACCCTGACCGCAGGCGCCCCCGAACTCACGGACTTATCCGTCACCAGCGCCTTTTCGGAAGACGATGTGCTGGCACTTGTGGCGGCGGTAGAGGCACGATCCGAGCATCCAATTGCACAGGCAATTGTCGCCGCAGCACATCAGCGCGGACTGACAATACCTGCACTCGATACGTTCGAGGCAGAAGCTGGATACGGCGTAACAGGCACAGTCAACAGCCAGCGCGTGGATGTTGGTGCAGATCGTTTCATGCATAAGCTCGCTATTGACCCCTCGCCTTTCATGCAGGAAGCCGCACGGCTTGGCGAGGATGGCAAAACACCGCTTTATGCCGCTATTAATGGGCATCTGGCGGCGATTATCGCTGTAGCTGATCCGATCAAACCCACCACTCAATCAGCAATTCAGGCGCTGCATGATCTGGGTTTGAAGGTCGTGATGGTGACGGGCGATAATCGGCACACGGCAGAAGCCATTGCGCGCCAGCTTGGCATCGATAGCGTTGAAGCTGAGGTTTTGCCGGAGGGCAAAGTTGGCGTCGTCAAGCGTCTTTCTGCAAACAATACACGACTGGCATTTGTGGGCGATGGCATCAACGATGCACCGGCACTTGCAAGCGCCGATGTCGGCATAGCGGTTGGTACGGGTACCGATGTCGCAATCGAAAGCGCAGATGTCGTATTGATGTCAGGCGATTTGCGTGGTGTGGTCAACGCAATTGCGCTCTCGCATGCCACGATGCGCAATATCGGGCAAAATCTGTTTTGGGCTTTCGCTTATAATGCCGCGCTGATTCCGGTGGCGGCGGGTGTGCTTTATCCCCTCAATGGCACGTTGCTGTCGCCAATGCTGGCAGCGGGCGCAATGGCGCTCTCCAGTGTATTCGTGCTCAGCAACGCGCTACGGCTGCGTCGCTTCAAGGGGCCACTGGAGGCAACATGAACATTGGTGAAGCAGCAAAGGCATCTGGTGTATCGGCCAAGATGATCCGCTATTACGAATCCATTGGCCTCATCAATAAAGCAATCCGTACCGAGGCCGGATATCGGGTCTATACAAATGCGGACGTGCATACGTTACGCTTCATCCGCCGATCGCGCGATCTGGGGTTTTCAGTGGCGCAGATCGAAACCCTGTTAGCCCTATGGCAGGATCGTGCAAGAGCAAGCGCTGACGTCAAGCGCATTGCCCAGGTGCATATTGCTGAGCTGGAAACCCGGATGAATGAGCTCAAACAAATGGCTGATACCCTGCGCCATCTTGCGGAAAACTGCGGAGGAGATGCCCGCCCGCATTGTCCGATCATCGCAAAATTGTCAGATGATGAAGATGTCAGGTGAAAGATAACCTTCAAGCAAATTTTAGTGCAATCGGTATCATAAACATCCAAAATGCTGCAGAATAAACGAGGTTCAGAATCTGTTAATTTTCAAGGAATGGCAGCACAATGACCAAAATACGCAAGAAAAATCACGAAGAGCGGAGCATATCCCCGGTTGAGTGACTTGACGCAGCCAATCGCTGGTCAAAGCATTGTCCAAAGGATGTGGCTCATCCACTTCACTATATTCCTTGCTTACATAGATTTATCTATGGATGACTAAACCATTGCAGGAGAATTAACAGGTCCTGAGCCTAGATTGGTTGAAAGGCTAGTAACAGAAAAAATCGCCAGCAAAAGCCACAGTAAGGGTTGTTGAATTGACAATGACTGATGAATTACTGACCCGCCTCTCGAACACAATTACATCGGCAAGAACAACCGAGGAGTATTCCCGGCCATTATTAGAGCTTTTAGAGTTCGTCACAGGACTGGAATCAACTTACCTCACCCGTATCGATCTAGAAGCCGGCGTTCAGAACATCCTGTTCGCACGTAATATCCGGACAATGTGTATTCCCGAGGGCCTGACGGTTCCGTGGAATGATACATTATGTAAGCGCGCCCTCGATGAAGGCCAAGCTTTTACCGACGATGTTACCAGCTGCTGGGGAGATTCCGAAGCGGCAAAAGCATTGGGCATTGTCACCTATGCCAGCGCACCGGTACGCCTAGATAACGGCTCGGTTTATGGCACACTGTGTGCTGCAAGCTCAGAGCGCAAGCCTATCACCCCGCGCAGTAAACAATTGCTGAAGCTGTTCGCAGCGCTGATTGCCCAACAGATACAGCGTGAGCAGCTGATGAGCCAGCTGCAGCATGCGAATGCAGCATTGGAGGGGTATTCCAATACGGATATGCTCACCGGCCTTCCCAACCGTCGCTGCATTTTCAGCGAAATGCACCGCCTGTTTGCACTCGCCAAGCGCAACGAACAAAGCATATTAGTGGCTTATATTGATCTTGATGATTTCAAGCAGATCAATGACACTTACGGACACGATATTGGCGATGCATTTCTGATCGATATCAGCCAGCGTCTTAGCATGGGATTAAGAGCGGGCGATATGCTGGGACGTCTGGGAGGCGATGAGTTTGTTGTCGTTGCAATGGGCCCCTCGCTGAAAGAAGATGCAGATCACGCTGTCAAGATGCTGCGAGACAGGCTAATGCCTTTGATCCAGGGGACATTCCACTTCGGCGCACACCATTTTGATTATCCCGGCGCGAGCTGCGGGGCAATCAACATCAACCCAGCCACAATCTCTCCGCAGAATGCGATCTACCTTGCAGATACCGCTATGTACAGAGATAAGAAAGCGCGCAAAGAAAACGTTCTGTGAGGGCGAAATTGAACAAAATTGCCCTGATTTCAATAATGACTACACAACGCATAAAACTGAGGATCAGTTAATTTCCTCGCAGAGGCATTGCAGTGAACAAGATATGCGCCAAGAGCGGGGTTATTCCCAGGCATGACTATGCTTGTGCTACAGCGCACATAAGCGACGTTCTCATTCGTTCTCATCTCTTGACTCTCAAGTGAGTTCAAATTAATAACCGACCGGTTGGTTATTAATTTGAATCCTCTTTTATCAAGCGTGGAGTCGAATGGGCCGTCATCGAACAATTACGCGTGAGCAAGTGCTCGAAGCAGCCCAAGCTGTTGTGCTGCGTGATGGGGCCGGGCGGATGACACTTGAAGCTGTTGCGCTGCAAGCTGGCATCAGCAAAGCCAGTGTTCTTTATGATTTCAAAACCAAGCAGCAGCTGATTAGTGCACTGATTGAGCGTGATATCTGCAACCATCAACGCAAGATTGATGAGCTGGCAGAAGCCCTTGGTTCTTCGACACCCGATGCCGGCATCCTCGCGCGCATCGAAGCCGTGCGCAGTATGACAGATGACGACCGCGCTGTTACAACCAGCCTATGCGCAGCAATGACCTGTGATGCACAGTTGCGCAAACCCTTGCAGGAACTCTTTACCAAGACGATTGAAGATCTTCGAACCACCTCGGAAAGCCCGCGTGGCGCCTTGTTGGCGTTTCTGGCAGCGGAAGGCTTGGCCCAGCTCGAATGGTTCGGCTTTCAGGCGTGGCAAGAGGATGAGCGCGAGCAATTACTAGCCGATATCTGCTGGCTGTCGTCGCAAGTGCCTGCACCAACCTTGCTTGAAACAAACAAGACTGAACCAATCAGCCACAAGCCCAAAGAAGTGCCTGAGAAGCTCCCGATTGACTAGGCCAATCAACTAATTCAAACCCTTTTCTCGAATAAACGCATTCCAGGATCAGCGCATGCAAGTCCCTTCTCCCTTCCGGGCCCTTGTTCTCAGTCTCTCCCTCCTTGTCCCCCTTGGTCTTGCCGCTTGTTCGGATGATGACAAGGGACAACAGGGTGGTCAATCTGGGATGCCGCCTTCAGCGGTCAGCATTGTCACGGTGCAGCCTGAGGCCATTGCAATTACGAATGAACTGCCAGGGCGCATTACCCCGACCCGCATTGCTGAAGTGCGCCCGCGCGTTTCCGGCATTGTGGTGGAGCGCGTGTTCACACAGGGCACACATGTCAATGAAGGTGATGTGCTTTATCGTATCGATCCAGAACCCTTCCGCCTGCAAGTTGAAAGTGCCCAAGCAACACTTCAACGGGCAGAGGCAACGCAATTGCAAGCCAAGCAACAGGCAGATCGCAGCCAGGAATTGCGCGCACGTAATGTGACAAGCACCCAGGCACTTGAAACCAGTGTTGCGGCTCTTGCGCAGGCCAATGCAGACGTGGCTTCAGCCAAGGCAGCACTTTCCACGGCACAGCTCAATCTGCAATATGCGGATGTAAAAGCCCCAATCAGCGGCCGCATAGGCCGTGCCTTGATTACCGAGGGTGCCTTGGTAGGTACAGGTGCGATGGATGTTCTGGCGACTATCCAGCAACTTGACCCTGTTTATGCTGACTTTACGCAATCCGTGAATGATCTTCTCAATCTGCGCCGTGCCGCACAAGCAGGCCATCTGACAGGTGCAAAAGAAGGGGAGGCAAGTGTTCGTTTATTATTCGATGACGGCACTCCCTACCCCCATGTCGGCCGCCTGCTATTTTCGGAAGCAACCGTCGACGCCACCACAGGCCAGGTAACGATGCGTGGGCAGTTCCCCAATACCGATGGGGAGCTATTGCCAGGCATGTATGTGCGCATTCAGATTGATCAGGGCACTGAGCAGAATGCCATCGCCGTGCCACAACAAGCCTTGCAGCGCGATACTGGTGGGCAGGCGCTCGTGTATGTCGTGGATGAAAACAATACCGCTGCCGTGCGTCCCGTGAAAGCAGGTCGCGTTGTCGGTGACCGTTGGGTTATCGATAATGGCTTGAAAGCAGGTGACCGGGTCATTGTTGAGGGTTTCCAGAAAATCCGTCCTGGTGCACCTGTTGCACCAACAGACTGGAAGTCGAATACGGAAGCGACGGCCTCGACCGAGCCTCCAACCCCAGCGAATAGCGGCAAATAAGGAGCCCACGGCATGCCCAGTTTCTTTATTGACCGCCCGGTATTTGCCTGGGTTGTTGCGATCTTCATGGTGCTCGCGGGTGTCATCTGCATACCGATGCTGCCAATTGCGCAATACCCTAGCGTTGCCCCACCACAGATTACGGTATCAACAGTCTACCCTGGCGCTTCACCTGAGCAGATTTATCAGAGCGTCACCCGCCTGATTGAAGAGGAACTGAACGGCGTTCAGGGCCTGCTTTATTTTGAATCAACCTCGGATACGACAGGCAGCGTCAGCATCACCGCTACCTTCCAACCCGGCACGGATGTCAACGTTGCTGCAACCGAGGTGCAAAACCGGGTGCGGCGCGTTGAACCACGCCTGCCGCAAGCTGTTGCTCAACAAGGTATCGAAGTTGAACAGGCCGGTGCGGGCTTCCTACTCGTGATTACCCTCAACTCAACTGATGGTGCCACCGATGCTATCGGTCTTGGTGACTTTCTTACCCGTAACGTGTTGAGCGAAATCCGCCGTGTACCGGGGGTGGGTAAGGCACAGCTGTTTGCCTCTGAGCGTGCGATGCGCATCTGGATCGATCCTGAAAAGATGATCGGCCTCAAGCTCACCACATCGGATATCACGTCGGCAATTCAGTCGCAGAACGCACAGGTGGCGGCGGGCAGCATCGGTGCGCAGCCCAATCCCATCAATCAACAGATCGCCGCAACGGTGCTGGTGCGCGGACAGCTGACATCGCCGGAAGAGTTTGGCGCCATCGTGCTACGCGCAAACCCTGATGGCTCCTCCGTGCGCCTTCGCGATGTGGCGCGCATCGAGGTTGGTGGACAGGATTACAACTTCTCCTCCCGCCTTAATGGCACCCCAAGCGCTGCCATTGGTGTGCAATTGTCACCAACGGCCAACGCACTATCGACCTCAGAAGCCATCCGCACGCGTATGAACGAACTGTCCAAGTTCTTTCCGGCTAATCTGAAGTGGGATATCCCCTATGATACAGCGCCATTCGTAGCGGTCTCCATTGAAAAGGTGTTCCACACGCTGCTTGAAGCAGTGGCACTTGTTTTTGTGGTCATGTTCATCTTCCTGCAAAACTTCCGCTACACGATCATTCCGATCATCGTGGTGCCAATTGCGCTGATGGGCACCTGCGCAATCATGCTGGCCATGGGCTTTTCAATCAACGTGCTGACGATGTTCGGCATGGTGTTGGCGATTGGTATTTTGGTCGATGACGCCATTGTGGTGGTTGAAAACGTCGAACGCATCATGTCGGAAGAAGGTTTGCCTCCCCGTGAGGCAACGCGCAAGGCGATGAAGCAGATCACAAGCGCGCTTATCGGCATAACGCTTGTGCTCACGGCTGTGTTTGTGCCAATGGCGTTTTTCCCCGGCGCAGTGGGTGTCATCTATCGTCAGTTCAGTTTGACGATGGTGGTATCCATCTTGTTCTCAGCCCTGCTGGCGTTGTCGCTGACACCCGCATTGTGCGCAACCTTCCTGAAGCAGGTGCCAAAAGGACATCATGAGGTCAAACGCGGCTTCTTCGGCTGGTTTAACCGTAACTTTGACCGCACAACTCGCGGGTATACGGCCATTGTCAGCTATCTGGTGCGCCGGGTTGGTCGGTACATGCTGATTTACACGGCGTTGCTTGTGGGGTTGGGGTACCTCTTCATCCAGCTACCATCAGCGTTTCTTCCCAATGAAGATCAAGGCTATCTGATCGTCAGCATGCAAGGCCCACCAGAGGCAAGCGGCAATCGCATGCTGGAGGTGATCCAGTCGGTTGAGGATGTTTTCAAAAATGAAAAGGGCGTTCAAAACCTCATCGTTATTAGCGGGTTCAGCTTTGATGGAGCGGGCCAGAACGCAGCGCTTGCCTTTGCCACACTCAAAGACTGGTCTGAACGCGGACCTGAGGATTCAGCAACGGCGATCTCTGGCCGTGTAAATATGCAGCTTTTTGGTCTGCGTGATGCTTTCGCTTTCGCTTTGTCTCCACCACCCATTCAGGGACTTGGTACGACAAGCGGATTCTCGTTCCGTCTTCAGGATCGGGCCGGTCTTGGGCAGGAAGCGCTGGGGGCTGCACGTGATCAACTGCTGGCTGCAGCAGGCAAAAGCCCGATTCTGCAAGGCTTGCGCGTAGAAGGTCTGCCAGATGCGGCGCAGGTCAATATCACGATCGACCGTGAAAAAGCCAACACCTTCGGCGTGACCTTTGCTGACATCAACCACACGATTTCGACCAATCTGGGTTCCAGCTACGTCAACGACTTCCCCAACACAGGCCGCATGCAGCGGGTGACAGTGCAGGCGGAGCAGGAGCGCCGTACAAAGATTGATGATCTGCTTAGTCTGAACGTCCGTAATGCCAACGGCGGTATGGTGCCTTTGTCAGCCTTCGCTTCTATTGAGTGGAAGAAAGGTCCGGCAATGGTGGTGGGGTATAATGGCTTTCCGTCCATCCGCATTTCTGGCGAAGCGGCATCGGGCTACTCATCGGGCGATGCCATTGCCGAGATGCAGCGGCTTGCAGCTGATTTGCCAGCTGGCTTTGGTTATGAGTGGACGGGACAGTCGTTGCAGGAAATCCAGTCTGGCTCGCAGGCACCTTATCTGATTGCGCTGAGCTGCCTGATCGTCTTCCTGTTCCTGGCAGCACTTTATGAAAGCTGGTCAATTCCGGCAGCAGTGATGCTTGTGGTGCCACTTGGCGTCATCGGCGCTGTGGCTGCTGTCATGCTGCGTGATATGCCCAACGACGTTTACTTCAAGGTTGGACTGATCGCGATTATCGGTCTGTCTGCGAAGAATGCGATCCTGATCGTGGAGTTCGCCAAGGATCTCTATGCTGAAGGCAAATCGTTGCTGGATGCGACGATTGAAGCGGCGCATTTGCGTTTCCGGCCGATCATTATGACGTCGTTCGCTTTCACTCTTGGCGTATTGCCTCTTGCGATCGCGCAGGGAGCAAGCGCAGGCAGCCAGCAGGCGATTGGTACGGGTGTGATGGGCGGTATGATTTCCGCGACAATCCTGGCCGTATTCTTCGTGCCCGTGTTTTTCGTTTCGGTTATGCTGCTGTTTAACGAACGTAAGGCCAAGAAGGCCACAGAAACAAGCGGACAACAGTCCGCAGGTCCTGCTGAGTAAACAACAAGAGCAAAAATGCCCGGAAAGATGAGTTCTTTCCGGGCATTTCTTTGAATCTTTAACACGCCAGATGTTCTGATAAGGCCAGGACTGCACCCTCACCTTTATGTTGACCCTAACTTGGGTTCAATTTGATACTCAACTGGAACGCAAGCTATTTTTGGTGCAATGCCGCAGTTTAGCTAAACAGAATGCCATCCGTTGGATGCAAATATAAATACGATTTTCTATATGTGATAAATATAAAAAATATTTATCACTTCTTTTACTCACCTTGTCCATTTATTTCAAATATCTGGAATTGATGTTCCATCTCATAGACTTGTGCATCTGTGGTAGAGAATGGTGATTGAGTAAGAACAGGCCCTAGGTCAAGATCCGACATATCTAAATCTTTGTTCGGAATTCTAGGTGCCAAGGAGCTTCTTGGAGGCAGCTCAACATTGGTTGAACGAACGAACTGAGGCATATTGGCTGTCTCGGGCATTGGCAATGGCAATAGCGGCACAAAAAAGTAATGATCCTCTTCTTGGTATTGCGGCTTATTGCTTATAGCATTCATCTCCGGAGTATTGGGGGGAGCGCAATCTTCTCCGTCACTTAAATTGTTCGTTGCCTGCAGGTTTGATTGCTGCATATTATCGCCAAAAACAAGTGGATATACAGTTATTTCATTCATGTTATTAGTATATGATGTAGGTTGATTAGGATAATATACCACCTGCATGCCATGAAATTGGCCCTGTTGATTTTGTTCTATCCCAGACCACCCCTGAGCTTGATTTTGAGTTGCCTGAGAATTGTAGTAATGAAAGTTACCATCATTTTGTGGAAACGAATTAAAGTTAGACATATGAAATAATCCACCCGTTTTAAGATGTTAATTAATTGCCCTTATAATTTTCGGACAACAATCTTATAAATAAAAAATATAAATGGAAGCGCTTATTTATCCAAAATCGAATGATAACATCCAAAGGGCATCTGGTTGTCTTAACCTGCAGTGTAAGCTTAAACAAGAGCTTATTGAGCTCTTGTTAGTCAGATGGCGAACCAACCTCATAAAACGACGATCGAAGAGAAAAGTGCAATAATTCGGTGCTGAAAAAAATTCTGAAAAACTCTCCGCTTCCCAGCGCAACTGGTAACAATCGCCCCTCATAGAAACTTCGATTAAAAATTTTCTCAATAAGTTTACGTAACGCGCTAACGCGCTTTGCAACATGGTTAATGGGCAATCAAAATACGACAAATTAATGTCCGATTTCGTTTGTTTGTAATGAATCTTACTTTTTCAGGCAATTCATACACAAGGCGAAAGGTTGGCATTGGCAATTAAAGCCGTCTATTTTCGCTCATCGGTGCATTATCGGAGACAACAATGTCGAATGTCGAAGACAGCAGCTTTAAATCCCAAGTGGTCTATGATGATTTCGCCAAGCTAGATATCCGTGTGGGACGGGTGGTTGAGGTGCAACCATTCCCAAAGGCACGTAATCCTTCTTACAAAATTGCAGTAGATTTGGGAGAGCTGGGCATCAAATGGTCAAGCGCGCAGATTACGAGCTACGCCATCGAAGACCTCATTGGAATACAGGTAGTATGCGTCGTTAATTTCCCACCTCGTAATATCGCGGGTTTTCAGTCGCAGGTGCTTATTCTCGGCGTTGAAAATGCGAAAGGGGATATCATCCTGCTCAGCCCACGCAGCGAAGTACCCAAAGGCAACGCCATTTATTGACCCGCTGATGCCCGCACAATGGAGCGATCCGTCAATACAATGGGAAAACCGCGTGAGCAGCGCTCAACACGTCCCTCAATGCCATAGGCGCGGTTCAGAAGATCCGTGCTCATCACGTCATCGGGGGGGCCCGCGGCAAGCACGCCACCGCCGCCCAGTACGATCAGGCCATCGCAGAATCTGAGTGCCAGATTGATATCGTGAATTGCCATGAGGCAAATGGCATTCTCGCGGCGGGTGATATCGCGAACCGTTTCCAACACGTTTAGCTGCCAGCGCAGATCAAGCGCACTGGTTGGTTCGTCCAGCAGCAACAGTGGTGGCTTGCGCACCAACACTTGCGCTAACCCTACCATCTGCCGCTGACCACCCGACATTTCCGATAACCGGCATAATGCCAGTGCGCGTAGATCAAGCGCCGTGAATACCTCATCAACCGTCTGCGCAACTTGCACCGATGAGAGATCGCCCCGCACTGCCCGAAATGCACTTGTCACCGCCTCATACGCAACAAGAGACGTGGACTGAGGCAATGCCTGCGAAAGATACCCCACCCGCCGCACACGCTGTGTTAGTGGCAGCTGCGAAAGATCAGCACCTCCCAGCAAAATACGGCCTGTAGATGGACGTAATCCAGCAATGGCCTTCAACAGCGTTGATTTACCGACTGCATTAGAGCCGATTACAGCCACGAGTGATCCGGGCGCGATGGGACCTATATCAATACCTTTAAGCACCGGCGTGCGGCCATATCCGACACTGACATCCGTAAGCTGAAGCGCGTTCATGCGCCCCTCCGCTGGGTGAGTATAAGCACCATAAACAACGGAATGCCGACAAGCGAAGTGACAATGCCAACCGGCAATATCAGCCCCGGCACCAGAAGCTTGCTTGCAATCGATGCCAGTGACAGCACCAGCGCCCCCGCCAATGCACTGCCGGGAAGGTAAAACCGGTGATCCTCGCCCAACGCCAATCTTGAAATATGCGGGCCGACGAGGCCGACAAAACCAATCGTGCCAACAAAACATACCGCCACTGCTGCCAGAAGGCTAACGCGCAACATCACCAGCAAGCGCAAACGCTCCACCGGGATGCCGAAGCTGCGCGCGTGATCCTCCCCACCCCGCAATGCTGTCATCGCCCATACATGCATCATCGATAGCGGCAGGCACACCGCCAGCACCCCCGCGACGATAGCGATTTTGCCCCATGTGGCGCGCGTCAGGCTGCCCATGTTCCAGAACACAACTTGTTGCAGCGCATCGGCATCGGCCACGAACTGGATCAGCGCCACAAGTGCATTCAGCACAAACACCATCGCAATACCGAAAAGCACCACCGTATCCACGGTAGCGCCATACACCCGTGAAAGCGCATGAATCAGCATGGTGCTGCCAACAGCAAACACAAATGCGCCCAGCGCCACGCCATAATTTTGATTGAGCCACGCCGGCAGGACATTGAACACAATGACAACCGATGCGCCCAGCATCGCCGCTGCCGATACACCCAGCGTGAATGGACTCGCAAGCGCATTGTTAAGCACGGTCTGCATTTCCGCACCCGCAAGCCCGAGTGCCGCACCAACCAGCACCGCCATCACGGCATAGGGCAGCCGCACATCCCACAGAATAACAGCCTGCGCCTTGCCCAAAACATCGGGATTGATAAGTCCACGCAAAATATCACTCACCGCAAGGCTGGAGGTTCCAGTCGCGACATCGGTAAGGAACGACAATACCAGCGCGACAGCCAATCCTAAAAGGATCGCCACCCGCACCACGGTGAAGCGCGCATACTGGCGCGATAACGCATCTTCAGAGGAAACTGCGGCCTGCGCTATTTCATTGCGAAAGAGAGACATGAATGCTTTCGGTTATCGCAGGTTAAACCGCACCGGCACTGTGAGGGTGAGCTTGCCGCCTGAAACCTCCGGCGGGATAGCCGGTAAGGGCGAAGCGCGCTGGATCATCGCCACAGCCTCCTGATCGAGCAAAGGCGATCCGGCACTGCCAAGCAATTGATAGGAAAGCACCTTGCCTGAACGATCCATAGTGAATTGCAGCCGCGCCACCCCCACTTCGCCACGCTGACGCGCCGCCACCGGATAACGCTTGTGACGGTTAAGATGCGCCAGCATCGCACTACGCCATGAAGGCGGTGTAGCGGATGGATTAACCGCCCCACCAATTGAAGGCGCGGCCGATTGCGTGCCCGGCTGTCCACGCGAACTTGGTGGTGCGGTTGTACGATCAGATGGTGGACGAGCCGATGGAGGACGTTCGCTTGCCTTTTTCGCTGCTGGTTTTGGCTTTTCCGGCTCTGGCTTCTGTTCAATCACCGGGCGCTCTGGCGGCGGCGGTGGCAGAGATACTGCAGGTTCCGGCATCGGCGGTGTTTCGACAAGATCGGGCGCCGGTTCTGGTGGTAGCGGCTCAGACTCCAAAACAGGTGGCACCAGCTCATTTACCGGTGGTAAATCCTTGACCGGAGGTGCCTCTTGCGGTGGCGGCGCTTCTTCTGCAACGGGGCCGGGATCTGCCGCATCCGATGCAACATCGGGAGCAGCTGCCATCGGCATCAGGTCGATTATAAGTGCTGCAGCTGGTTCACCCGGCGGAGGCTCAGCCCGCCCCCAGATATTGACGGCCGCAGCTAGCCCAGCATGTACCCCCAGCACAACAACAGCCGCAAACACCCAACGCAACAATGCGCGCGGTTCCGGGCCATCATCGTGATAAAAGGTAGCAACACTCATCGCGCCATTACTCTCTGATCATGCACAAGGCGCTATCCAGCCTGCGAATAGTTCTCACTGTTGGAAAGGTTGCGGTAACAATTAAGCGGCATCATTACAAAAATCAAGAAAAATTAATAAATGATTTCAGCATGTTACAACTTTAGAAGCATATAAGACAGGCGAAAAAACGCTCTATTCCAAACCGCTTAGGCTGTGCGGATTTTTGCAAAGCGCCGTTTTGTCGCCATTGCGATAGTTGGATCGGCGTATAAATCGCATTACAAGTGCGTGACCCTTGCGCATTGCAGGGGAATCATAACCTAAGGAATCACGATGCCCTCAACGGCCGCAACCACGACCGATGCCTTTCCTGTATTCAAGAGCGGGCGTATTGGCGTGCTGCTGCTTAATCTGGGCACACCGGAGGCCACGGACTATTGGTCCATGCGCCGGTATCTCAAGGAATTTCTATCCGACAAGCGTGTGATCGAAACACCGCGCCTTCTCTGGTGGCCGATACTGAACCTGATCATCCTGACAAAGCGCCCTGCCGCTAAAGGCAAGGATTATGACAGCATCTGGAATACGGATCTCAACGAATCGCCACTGAAAACCACCACCCGTGGCCAGGCTGAAAAGCTCGCGCAGATCATCAGCGATGCATCGCCTGAAGCTGGCGAGTTGATCACCGTGGACTGGGCAATGCGTTATGGCTTCCCCAGCGTGAAGGATCGCCTGCAAGCACTGCAGGATCAGGGCTGTGATCGCATTTTGCTGGTGCCGCTTTATCCGCAATATGCGGCTGCAACCTCCGCCACCGCCTGCGACAAGGCGTTTGAGGCGTTGATGCAGATGCGCTGGCAACCGACCATTCGCGTTAGCCCGCCCTATTATGAAGACACGGTTTATATCGACGCGCTCGCTACCAGTCTGCGCCAATCACTGGCCAAGCTTGATTTCGAACCCGAAAAAATCCTTGCCTCATTCCACGGCGTGCCCAAAAGCTACATCCTGAAGGGCGACCCCTACAGAAGCCAGTGCGAGCGTACGCATGCGTTGCTGTGTGAAGCGATGAATATGCCGCAAGACAAGCTGATGCTGACCTTCCAGTCGCGCTTTGGCAATGAAGAATGGCTCACCCCCTACACAGACATGACCGTGAAGGGGCTTGCCGAAAGCGGGATCAAGCGTCTTGCCATCATCACCCCCGGCTTTTCGGCAGATTGCCTTGAAACGATTGAAGAAATTGCGGTCGAAAATCGGGACATCTTTATGGAGCACGGCGGGGAGCAGTTTGCAGCCATTCCATGTCTCAACGATTCCCCTGAAGGCATGGATGTCATCACCAGCGTAGTGCGGCGAGAGTTGCAGGGCTGGGTTACGTTTTGATAATGCATGAAAGCATTGCCGTATTACGGTTCAGTGTTTAAACACGCTGCTTTAGCAGGAGACTTTATTTATTATGTCGGCAGCACGCACCGCGCCTTTTGATGCCCTTACCGCAGCACTCAATACGATTGATGTTGAACGTCGGGGTCTTGACCAGCTTTCCGAGGCGCTTTCGAACGGCCTGGGAGGGCCATTCCGCGCCGCGATTGAGCGCATTCGCACTGCGACGGGCCGTGTGATTGTTACCGGCATGGGCAAATCCGGCCATGTAGGGCGCAAAATTGCGGCTACATTGTCATCGACGGGAACCACCGCCTATTTCGTGCATCCGTCGGAAGCCAGCCATGGCGATCTGGGCGCCATTCAGACTGATGACGTGGTGCTTGCACTGTCCTGGTCTGGCGATACGGCAGAGCTTGGCGCTATACTCACTTATGCCAAACGGTTCAGCATTCCGATAATTGCGATTACGTCGAACGCTGATTCAGAGCTTGGTCGCGCAGCTGATGTTGGCCTTATCCTGCCAAAGGCACAGGAAGCATGCCCCAACGGCCTCGCTCCCACTACCTCTACCACCATGCAGCTGGTAATGGGCGATGCATTGGCGATTGCGCTGATTGAATCGCGCGGCTTTTCCTCGCAGGATTTCAAGGTGTTCCACCCTGGTGGACGTCTGGGTGCGCAGCTGCGTTTCGTGCGCGATGTCATGCACACCGGCGACCGCCTGCCGCAGGTCACAATGGGCACGAATATGGCAGAAGCGCTCGTCGAGATGAGCGCCAAGGGCTTTGGCTGCGTGCTTGTTGCAAATGCTGATGGCACGCTTGCAGGCATCATCACGGATGGTGACTTGCGCCGTCATATGACCAACAATCTGCCCGCCCAACGCGTGGAAGACGTAATGACACGCGCACCAAAGGTGATCTCACCAGATACGCTTGCCGGTGAAGCTGTGCAAATTGTCGAACACACGAAGGTTGGCGCACTTATCGTAGGCGACGATGCTGGCCACGCAGTTGGCATCGTCCACATTCTGGACCTGCTCCGCACCGGCACAGCATAATTGTATAGATCTTCGCGCCATGCTGGCCTGCAAATGGCGCGAAGATCAGCGCATCCTAGTCTTTGCGCTTTCTACCGTGTTTCAGATCATCGCGGAAAAATTGGTTTATTTGAGAGAACGGCACGGCTTCCTGAAGGCTGGTGAAGCTGCCGCGTGTTGCAACTTCTTCTGCCGCACGAATAAATCCGCCCCAAGCGGCACGACACATGCCAGAACCACTGCTGAGCCAGCGTACACCCAACTCTGAATAGTTCTTCACGGTTAAACCGCTGGCAGGATCTATAACAATTCCAACGGGATGCGGCGCTACCGCCTTGACCAGGGTTGTAATGTCAGCAGGGTCAACCACACCTGGCACATGCACAGCTTCGGCACCGGCTTCCAGATACGCTGTCACACGGTTGATAATCCCCGGTAGCGGCTCCTCATGATTATCCAAAAGCCGATCAACCCCGGCTGTCAGCACCACGCCCGTGCCACTGGCATCGATGGCCTGTCGCGCAGCCTTGATGCGATCCACTGCCAATTCCAGCGGATAGAACGGGCGTTGATGATCAGGCGTTGAATCCTCAATCAAAATGCCGGCAATGCCCGTCTCGATACACATCCGAACATTGCGCGCCACATCTTCAGGTTCGTTGGCATAGCCGGATTCAAAATCCGCAACCACAGGAAGATCAGTAGCTTCAACGATCTCACGGATGTGCTGCAACATGACATTGCGTGGCACAGCCCAATCAGTATCGGGAAAACCGTCTGAAAACGCGATACCAGCGCTGGTGGTAGAAAGCGCCTTAAACCCAAGATGCTCAAGATAGCGCGCAGTACCCACATTCCACGGATTGGGAAGCACATGCGTGCCTGAAGATTCATGCAGCTTACGATAAGCACGTCGACGTTCATGGATAGTGCTCATCGCAGCCTCCTTCGATATGACGGCTGCGCGCGTTGATGCTGCGATCGTCTTTCCACACTGCCTCGATCATCACCTGCTTATAGACATAAACAGCAAGCTCTAAAAGGGCAGGCAATTCACTCGACCGGATGGCATCACGATGCGCAAACCTGGACGCTAGCGCGCGCCATACATTACTTTCATTGCCTATATTCGCGCATCGTGGCCATAAATCAACAGGTTGAGCGATGCATACAACGCTACTCACACCTGCGTTCAGGCGCTTGCTCCGTTGAGATTTTCCTTTGCTGCACCAGCCGTTGCATCAATATGCGCCACAAGGTCAGCCGGCAGAGACAGCGCCTGCGCCAGCTCCTTCAGGAATGCACGTTCAGATGGTGTATCAGGCTCAATCGCCAGACGTGCAGCCGTGTAAATCTCCACGGCAATCTCTTCACTCGTTGCGGCGGATGCAAGCTGTGTGATCGAGGCTGGATCAGCAAATTCGCGGTCTAGAAACGTAGCAACTTCTGTCTGCAGTCCTGCTTCAGACAGGCCGCTAATGATCCGGCCGCGTTCCTCAGTATCGATCTGACCATCAGACGAAGCTGCTGCAATGGTAGCGCGCAACAATACCAGTGCGGTATCCTGTGAGGCTTTTTCCGCCCCAAAAACTGAATCAGCCGGAGGTGCCAACACGACCTTATCTGTCGCATAAGCGGGTTCGCCGCGCTGCCAGTTCTGATAGGCTTTGTAGGCAAGTCCACCAATGAGCGCGATACCACCGAGGCTTGCAGCCGATGACGTAATCGATTTTCCGGAAGAGCGCGAGCCCAGCAATAATCCCGCCAAGCCGCCAGCAACAGCACTGGCAATATTCCGCCCTTGTGGCGTATCGAGATATTGGCGTGCCTGGGTTATCAGATCTCCACCCGCTTCAGTAACAGAGCCGGGCTGGCCGCTTTGCTGGCCGGTAAGTTGGCCAATAACACTACCTAACATATCGCCCACACTGCCAAAGGCATCATTGCCCCCAGCCATACGAGATGAGATGTCTGTATCTGAAGCCCTCTTGGATGCAGGGCTTACAGCCGCCGAACCGATCAGTGCATCTAGTAGCTTCTTTGCATCAAGCATGAACAACTCCTCCGGTTTATAGGAACTAACGTATGAGCTGATTGGAAGATGCACCAGATATAAAATTTATTTTTACGATAAAAGCTTCCCCTTAAACCAGCATCAGATACCACCAAAACATGGTTTGTCCAATGCCGGAGTGGAAATGCCACATTCAGATTTTTTCAACTGGATCAATATCATCAGTCAACTGCAAGCGCTGCAGACGCGCATAGATTCCGTTGCCTGCGACAAGATCATCATGGCTGCCTTTTTCCACAATCCGGCCCTGATCCATAACCAGAATGAGGTCAGCGCGGCGCACCGTGGAGAGACGATGGGCAATGACGAGCGTCGTTCTACCTTGCGTTAAACGGTCCAGCGCCTCTTGCACCATGCGCTCAGCCTCGACATCCAGCGCGCTTGTGGCTTCATCAAGCAGCAGAATAGGCGCATCCTTCAAGATCGCACGTGCCAACGAAACGCGTTGACGCTCGCCCCCCGAAAGGCGCGAGCCACGATCACCCACGCGCGTCTCATAGCCCTCTGGCAATGCGATAATAAAATCATGCGCTGCCGCTGCCTTCGCTGCCGCTTCAATATCAGCTTGCGAGGCATCTGGACGACCAAAGCCAATGTTGGCACGAATGGTATCATCGAACAGCACGACGTCCTGACTGACAACTGCTACATGATCTCGTAAGCTGGCTAATGAAACTTCACGCAGATCCTGATCATCAATCTTCACGGCCCCGCCGGTGACATCATAAAGGCGTGGCACCAGCGCCATCAGGGTCGATTTACCCGAGCCAGAGCGCCCTACAAGCGCGGTCATCTTGCCGGCTGGCAGGGTAATATTGATATCATCAAGCGCAATGACATCGTCACGATAGTGGAAGCTCACCTGCTGAAACGACAGTTCACCCTTGGTGAGGTTAAGCGCCGGTGCATTGCGATTATTAACGATGGTTGGCTTGAGATCCAGAATATCATAATATCGACGCAGGGCCGCCATGGCCTCTTGCACGATGGCATTGAGATTGCCGATCGACCGCACGGGTTGCGCTGCCATCAACAGCGCTGTAACGAAACCGGTGAACTCACCAACAGTGCTCTGGCCTTCAACGATGCGCCAGCCAATCAGCACCAGCACAGCAGCCACAGCCACACCGCCACCAATTTCCAGCAATGGATCAAGCCTGCCGCGAGCGTTCGCTGCTTTCATTTTCAAATCGCGAACGGTCTCGAATGCTTGCCCGGCGCGCCCTTTTAGATATCCCTCCATCGCAAAAACTTTAGCGACTTTTGCACCAGCCAGGCTTTCTGAAACCAGATTAGCCATTGCGCCGATTTCTTCTTGGGTCGAGGTAGCGACACGGCGCAGTTTTTTGCCCAAACGCGCGACAGGCAACGCCACGAACGGCGCAATCAATCCTGCCACCAACGTGAGCGTAGGATCGATCCAGAGCATCGCGCCAACCAGCGCAATTACCGTTGCACCATCGCGCAGCAAAACAGTGAAAAGACGCGTCAGCGCTTCCTTTATATAGGCAAAATCAGTGGTAAAGCGCTGAGTTAGCGTGGCTGGGCTTTCGCGGCCAAGCTGTGCAAGATCAGCATCAATCAGATGCGCATAAAGCGCCGTCTGCATATCTGCCTCAATGCGCGATATCACCCGGTTTGTAAGCACTGTCTGGCCCAGAAGCGCGAAGCCCTTGATGCTGGTGATGGCAATCACAAACAGAGGCGCGAGCATAATGGCGTGAGCGTTACGGGCGGTGAAAGCGTCATAAGCTTCCTTGATCAGAATGGGATAAAACGCCGTCGCGCCCGCAATCACGGCAATCAGCACCAACACCACGCCCAACGCACTGCGATGTGGACGCACCCAATCGCGCCACAATCGGCGAATGGTCGGCAGCGTATCGCCACGCCTTAGCCCCGGCGGCACCAGCTGCGAAAGAAACGAGTGCTTTTCCATTGGTGGTTTGGACAGTGTGGTCACGATTTTCCTGCTTCTGCCAACATATCTTGTGCCCGGCGCAGGGCCCACACGTGGCTTGTCTTGATTTCGGTATCTTCCAGCGCCCGCGTCACGGGCACGTTATAAGTCGCCAGGCACGTCAGTCGGTCTTTGGGGAGATAGCTACGCCCCGGATCGCCGATCAGCACAATAGCGCCGCGCTCCTGTAAATATGATAGCCAGCTAATGACCTTGCTTGCAAGATCGCTTTCATAACAGATGTCACCTGCCAATACGACGTCCCAACCTTCATCAGACCCAATCAGATCCTCTTGTCTCACCGTCAAAGCAATATTATTAGCCGACGCATTAATTGGGATGGCACTGACAGAAAACGGGTCAATATCGACAGCTTCTACCACATCCGCTCCGGCTTTAGCAGCTGCAATGGCAACGAGGCCAGAGCCTGATGCAAAATCCAGCACCTTCTGCCCAGCGACACAATCCGGATGATCGAGGATATAACGCGCCAACGCCTGCCCACCTGCCCAGGCAAAAGCCCAGAATGGCGGGGGTAATCCCATTTCGCCTAATTCCTCTTCAGTCTTATGCCAAAGCGCGGTGGCCTCATCGGCCACAAACAACGCAATTTCCGGCGCATGCGGAACAGGTAAAAGGCGTGTGTGCGTGCGGATAAAAGTGCCGTGATCCTCGATTGTCATGGGCGCTCCTTGATCAGGTCAGCGTATAACCCCTTGACCGTATCCATGACATGACGCTCAGTAAATTCGCTCTCAATCCGCTTGCGTGCTGCTGCACCCATTTGCGCAACACGCGCATGATTCTCTGCCAGAGAAACAAAAGCTTCAGCTAAAGCTTGAGCATCATTTGGCGGCACAATCAAACCCTCAACACCATCGCGCACCAACCGCCGGCAGCCCGGCACATTGGTTGTCACGATGGCACGCCCGCATGCGCCTGCCTCCAGCAGGGTGCGCGGCAAGCCTTCACCCCCGCGGGAAGGAAGGCATGCAACATCATGCGCACGCCAAACGGCGGGAACATCCCTCGTTGCGCCATGCCAGCTGATGCCGGGCAACTCATTCCATTGCTGCAAGGTAATTTCCGGCACCGCTTTGGGGTTGGACGGATCCGGTGCACCATAAAGCGATAACGTCACCAAAGCACCCTTGGCACGCGCCAAACCAAGCGCCTCAACAGCGGTATCGATGCCCTTCGACCACAGCATCCGGGCGACAACTGCAATCTTCAATGTTTCCTGCGCGGGCAAGGGCGTCAGAGGGTATTCATTCAGATCAACGCCAGCTCCACCAGCCAACGCCACCTTGGTGCGGTCATTAGGATCAAGCCCAAGCGAGCGCGCGTCATCCTCATTCTCAAACAGATAGCGCGTGCGCTTGCCATCAAGGAAAACACGCAAAAACGCTTTGACCACACCACGTGCCGCGCGACCTGGCAGATCAGTCCGTGCGCCAAGAAAGCCTAGTCCCGTCAACGCATGTACCGTCGCAGCATAGCGAGGGGCGGCCAACCCGCCCAGAATGATAGACCGTAGTGCAATGCAATGCAGAATATCCGGCTGCTCAGCCCGCAGAAGCCGCCGAAGATCGAGCCAGGTCTTCAAAATCGCAAGTGGATTCAAGCTGCGCCGCTCAGCCTCCAATGCCACAACGCGCGCACCAGTTGCCTCGATAGCCGCCTGATGATCACGCACACGGGCAATCACGGTAACGTCCAGCCCCATCTCCCGCGCAGCGCGCGCCATTGGGAGAAAGTGCGAAACGAAAAACCAGTCTTCCGTGATCAGAAAAACAAGATGACGCGGCCGCGCCTCTACAACGGAAATTGCCATGTCGCTTATGTCATTCCCGATGCATGATGCCATCGACGAGTAGCGTCGACCAGAAGCTTGGACGGAATTGCGCCTTTAAGGCCACCGGATCATAATCTTCCCGCACCCAGGCAAGGAAATCCTTGCCTTTGGATGCGCCATCGCGCTGATAAAGATCGAAAAATGCATCCAGAATACCCGTCTTGGCGAAGCGAAAATGGCCATAACGAAATGCCAATTGGTTTGCCGCCTCACTAACTGTCAATCCCTCATGCAAAATCAGGTACAGCGCTGACATAAAGCCAGCCCGATCAGCCCCGGATTTGCAGTGAACCAGCACTGGATACTCAAGTTTATCAAAAAAATCTTTTGCCGACAAAATAGTTTCTTTGCTCGGCGCCTCGCGTGAGCGCACCACGAACTCAGTCAGCGTTATGCCATGAGCTGCACACGCATCCCGCTCCAGCGGCCAGGAGCCGTGCTCGCGCCCGCCACGCAGATTTACGATTGTGCGCACGCCTGATTGAGCGATCTGCGCCACCTGTCCGGGTGACGGCTGCGCCGCACGCCAGAACTGATCGGTGACGCGATGCCGGTTAAGGTAGATCTCACGGAATACACCATGATCGACCAACAGCATGTTGGTATAAGCTTTCGTATACGCCCACCACCCCTGGATTGGCGCATCCCAGCGCTTGATGCGCGCCATGCGGCGAGCGTAGCGAACTTCAGGTTTTAAAAAACGATTGAACACGTTGCCCCGGCTATCGAGAATACAATCTCAACGCCATAGCAGGCCTAGCGCGCGCCGACAACCAATGTGAAATTTTCTTCATGCAGGCAGCGTTTGCCGGATTGCTGCTTGTCGTTCTGCAATTGCCGTTTTACACTTTAAATTATGAATGAGGTAGTCGTCAGCATACGCGCGGCCCGCCCGTCAGACGCTTCAGCCCTGGCGGCAATCCATGATGTTTCATGGCGGGAAGCCTATCGCGGTGTTATCCCCGGCGTGGCGCTGGAACGGATGATCGCTTACCGTGGCCCAGCATGGTGGCAAAAGACTGCCAACCGCACCCGCTCAGTCATTGTTCTCGATCTTGGTGATCGTATTGCGGGCTATGCTACCTTTGGCGCCAGCCGCAGCTTGACGCTTTCGCAGCAGGGGGAAATTGACGAACTCTACCTGGATCCAGTCTTTCAAGGCATTGGTCTGGGCACACAGCTTTTCGCCACCGCACGGCGAGAGCTTGCCATGCACCGCCGCAAGGGGCTGGCTGTGTGGGCGCTGCAGGAAAACGATCGCGCCTGCCGGTTTTATGAACGCCTCGGCGGACGGCTGGAGGCTAGCGAGAATATTCGTGTTGGGGGCGCTGCCCTTGTGCGCGTGGCATATGTCTTCCCTTGATGTCTTTGCACTTTGCGAATCTTAAAAGCTGATTTCACTTTTACGCGCGATGCTGTAGAAAGAGCCGCCGCTGATGGCGTAGCGATAACCCGCGTTGTTTTCGCTTACTCACCATAGCACCCAAAAGGCCGACACTTTCTTAAAATTGACTATTACAATCAAATGGTTAGAAATTTAAGCAATCTTCCTAGACTGCATTTCATGCTAACCTCGTGTCTTGCCTTATGGTTGAACTTATCACGGTCACGCCCGATTTTTAGTAGATCGGCGCATGACCACCTCTTTTAGACGTGTATTATCCTTGGCTCTCTGCCTGTCGGGATAATGCAATATCAGCCCTTTCAGGAGTTTCCTCATGCGTCTTGACGCGATTGCCATCGGCAAAAATCCCCCTCACGATGTAAACGTAATCATTGAGGTGCCGATCGGCGGCGAGCCAATCAAGTACGAGCTGGACAAGGAATCAGGCACGCTGTTTGTTGACCGGTTCTTGTACACGCCGATGCGCTACCCCGGAAACTACGGCTTCATTCCACACACGCTATCGGGCGATGGTGATCCATGCGATGTTCTCGTCGTTAACACGCGCGCTCTTATCCCTGGTTCAGTGATTTCTGCGCGCGTAATCGGTGTGTTGATCATGGAAGACGAAGCTGGTCAGGATGAGAAAATCATCGCCGTTCCTTCATCCAAGCTGACGCGCCGCTACGACCGCGTCACCAACCACACTGATCTGCCAGAAATCACACTGCAACAGATTGAGCACTTCTTCGAGCACTATAAGGATCTTGAAAAGGGCAAATGGGTCAAGATCGTTCGCTGGGGCGATGCGGAAGAGGCGCGCAAGATGATCGTCGAAGGCATCGAACGCGAAGCTGCTCAAAAGGCCAGCAAGTAAATTACTGCCAGAAGAGGAACTTGCGTTCATTTGAATAATCAAATTAAACGCAAACCGCTTAAAACAAACAAAGCCGGGAAGCGCATATAAGAGCGCTTCCCGGCTTTTTTAATAAAAATCAACAACTTCCATAATCAAGCAGAATAATAAATCACGCTCCAATACCCGCAGGATGTGTTGAGCTTCGTGTCTGGGTGAGCCGAAAATGGTGGTTTTCGAGAACCGGCGCGCAGCGTACATAAGTACGTGAGCACCGGAAGCGCAGAAAGCCTCCATTTGCAGGCCACCATGGCGCGAAGATCAATACATCCTCAGCCACGGAGTCGGCGGCATAGTGCATCCAGTTGTTCGAGGGTTTTGTAGCGTAGCTTGATCTCACCGCCGTTGGCTTTGTGTGCGATTGCTACCGAAAGCCCTAAAACGTCTTCAAGCGCTTGCTCAAGCGCACGCGTATCAGGGTCTTTCTCCGGCTTTGCCGTTGGCTCTGCCACATTTGCTTTCGGGTCCGTTTGCGCTTCAAGCTGCGCAATACGCTCGACATCGCGAACGGTCAGCCCTTCTTCAATGATTTTCCGTGCCACAGCTTCCGGGTCCGCAACCGAAAGCAGCGCGCGCGCATGACCTGCCGACAGAATACCCTCATTCACGAGCTTCTTGATCGACGCTGGCAACTTGGTGAGCCGCAAGGTATTCGCCACATGGCTCCGGCTCTTGCCGATGACTTGCGCAAGATCGTTCTGAGAATAATTAAACTCAGCAATAAGCTGCTCATAGCCGGCAGCTTCTTCCAAGGGATTCAGATCCGCGCGCTGAACGTTTTCGATAATGGCGATTTCAAGCGCAACACGATCATCAGCCTCCACCACCACAATTGGCACCTGATGCAGATTAGCCCGCTGCGCTGCTCTCCAACGCCGTTCACCGGCAATAATCTCATATACATCAGCAATATTCGGCATTGAGCGCACGACGATAGGCTGGATTAGCCCACGCTCACGAATGGATGCCGCAAGGTCTTCCAATGCTTCATGGTCGAACATCTTGCGAGGATTGCGCGGATTGGCGCGTAGAAACTCAATCGGCACACGCTGCAAGCCAGATGCTGGCTGGCGCGACTGCCCGCCGAATTCCTCACCGACATCACCAATGAGCGCAGCAAGTCCACGCCCAAGACGGGAACGGTTTGTATCATCAGCCATATCGCTCTCCATCAGCGCAGATCTACTTTAAAACAATACATCGATCAGAAAGAGGGGCCACTTTTCAATTCGATGTTCAAACAAAACAGAGGGTATTGCATCAGCGAAACGACGCGCTGTCCCATATTAATAACGCACGATCAAGCTGCGCGTAATGCGCGCTCACGCTGTATGATTTCGGATGCAAGCTTGAGATAGGCCTGCGATCCGGCACACTTCAAATCGTATAGCAACACAGGCTTACCATGCGAAGGCGCTTCAGACACCCGCACGTTACGCGGAATGATCGTATCATACACCTTGGCGCCCATGAACTGACGCACATCCGCAACAACCTGGTTTGAAAGGTTATTGCGCGGATCAAACATAGTCAGCACAATGCCATGGATACCAAGATTGGGGTTCAGCGACACACGCACTTGCTCCACCGTACGCAACAATTGGCTCAACCCCTCCAACGCAAAGAATTCGCATTGTAGTGGGACCAGAACGGCGTTAGATGCCGTCAGCGCGTTAATAGTGAGCAGATTCAGCGATGGTGGGCAATCGATCAGCACATAGGTAAAGCCCTTAGGCTGCACCTCTCTGCCCAGCACATCAATTGCATTGCTCAGTCTATGCACGCGATCCTTGCTGGTAGCGATCTCAAGCTCCACGCCGAGCAGATCAAGCGTCGATGGTGCCACAGCAAGGCCGGGAACTGCGGTTTCCAGCAAGGCATCCTGCAATGTTGCCGTACCGACCATCACATCATACGTGGATATTTTCCGGCTTTTGCGATCAACACCTAACCCGGTTGATGCGTTTCCCTGAGGATCAAGGTCAATGATCAGCACGCGCTCGCCAATAGCGGCCAATGCCGTTCCAAGATTGATTGCAGTGGTGGTTTTGCCGACGCCACCCTTTTGATTAGCCAGCGCAAGCACACGAATGCTTTTGAGTGAGGCGTGATCTTTGGCTATGCCGTTTTCGGCCGCGCTCAAAACGTCTCCATCATTCATGACCGACACCGCCTTCTTGAAGCTCGCGAATGATAAGGATACGACCACGTGAATCGATCTTGCTTGGCAGTGTATCCACGTTGATCTTCCAGGATTTGCGCGCCTCGGTCAATTCGCTCTCCCAGTCCTGCCCTTTAGGAAACACGCCAATTGCACCGTTTCTCAACAGCTCATTTGACATGCTCAAAAGCTCAGTCAGAGATGCCAAAGCACGCGCCGTTACAATCTCAATCGGCTGCACAACCAACTTCGGTAGCACATCCGCTATGCGGCCTTCATGCACAACTGCACGCGCCCCTGTTGCGCGAATAGCATGACGCAGAAAGGCACATTTGCGGCCGTTGCTCTCCACCAGATCAATCTGACCGCCGTCACATCCGCGCAACAAAATGCCAAGCACAATACCTGGAAAACCAGCACCTGAACCAAAATCTACCCATCGCCGAGCGTCTGGCGCGCAGTTAAATAACTGCAACGAGTCGGCGATGTGCCGCGTCCAAACCTGATCAAGAGTTGCTGGACCAACAAGATTCTTAACCGCTTGCCACCGACGCAATTCATGCGCGAGGATCGTCAATCGCTCCATTGTTTCACGTGAAACAGGGAATTGGCGAAGCAGGTCTTGCTTTTGCTGCTCAACATTATCGCGGTGTGAGTTCATCGTCATGCTGAGGCCGTCTCTATTTGCGCGCGTCGACGATTTTTCCCAGCGTGTGCTGAAAGAATAGTGAGAGCTGCTGGCGTCATACCTTCAATACGTGCAGCCTGTCCCAAAGTGGCTGGCCGCACATTTGTGAGTTTTTGACGCAGTTCACTCGAAAGCCCTTGCAGCGTGTCAAAAGGCAAATCGCTTGGCAGCATCAGCGCTTCGTCACGGCGATAGGCTTCAATATCATCATTTTGACGGTTGAGATAAACGGCATAAACAGCGTCAGTCTCTAACCGCTCGCGCAGCCAATTTGGCATCTCATTCATCTCAGGCCAAATAGACGCCAACTGATCAATCGAAAAGTCCGGGTAGGATAATAGCTGGAAAGCAGAACGGCGCTGACCATCTCGATTTAGAGACAAGCCATGCTTTTTAGCTTCAGTAGGCGTAAGGCTCCAGGTATTGAGACGCTCGCGCCATTCGGCCAGGGTATTTTGACGTTTCACGTGAAACGCTGCCCGTTGCGCTCCTACACAACCAAGTGCAACGCCTTTTTTGGTCAAGCGCTCATCAGCATTGTCGACACGCAGGCTTAAACGATATTCTGAGCGCGACGTGAACATGCGATAAGGTTCGCTTACACCATGAGTGGTGAGATCATCGATCATCACACCGATGTAGCCTTCTGCACGGTCAAACACGGCACCATCCTGCCCGCCCGCCTTACGAGCAGCATTTAAACCAGCAACCAGTCCTTGTGCGGCTGCTTCTTCATAGCCTGTTGTTCCGTTAATCTGTCCAGCAAGGAACAGCCCAGGGATATTACGGGTTTCCAGTGTGACTTCGAGATGACGTGGATCAACATAGTCATACTCAATCGCATAGCCAGATTGAATAATCCCTACCTGCTCCAGGCCCGGCATTGAGCGAATGAATGCTTCCTGCACATCTTCGGGCAATGAGCTTGAAATGCCATTGGGATAAACTGTATGGTCATCAAGACCTTCAGGTTCAAGGAAAATTTGATGACTCTCGCGATCGGCGAAGCGCACCACTTTATCCTCAATCGACGGACAATAACGCGGGCCACGGCTCTCGATTACACCTGCATAAAGCGGTGAGCGATGAATGTTATTGCGGATAATAGTATGTGTTTCAGCCGTCGTGCGGGTAATACCACACGCAATTTGCCGATTGGGCAGCGTTTCGGTCAGCAGTGAAAATGGTTCGGGATTTTCATCCCCGGCCTGCATTTCCAGCACATCCCAATTGATTGTGCGACCATCAAGCCTTGCAGGCGTGCCTGTTTTGAGGCGTCCGAGAGTTAAACCATGCGCGATCAGGGTTGATGATAGCCCTTCAACAGGTGCCTCGCCAATACGGCCCGCCTTGATTTTCTTTTCACCAATATGAATCAAACCACGCAAGAATGTGCCCGTTGTTAGCACAACTGCACCAGCCTGCAGCATGCGCCCATCATTGAGGATGACGCCTTTGCAGTGGCCATTGTCCATGATCAGGTTGCAGGCTTCCCCTTCTATCACCGATAGATTTTCGGTTTCCCTGATCATATTTTGCACGGCTGCAGCATATAATTTACGGTCTGCCTGCGCGCGCGGACCACGTACTGCGGGACCTTTGCGGCGATTAAGAACACGAAACTGGATGCCACCCTGATCTGCTGCGCGGGCCATGATGCCATCCAGCGCATCAACTTCACGCACCAAATGGCCCTTGCCCAAACCACCGATAGCCGGGTTACACGACATAGCGCCAATGGTTGCAAACTGATGCGTAATTAACGCAACACGCGCACCATAACGGGCAGCGGCTGCCGATGCCTCGGTTCCAGCGTGCCCTCCCCCAACGACAATAACGTCATAACGGGTTTCACCAATCATATTTGCTGCGCACATCATTCAGGCCGTCATTTCATAGCTGTGAATTCAGAATTAAAGCCAGTGCAATAGCATTTCAGAAAAGCGGTAGTGCTTATCCAAAAATGCGTCGACTCAGTAAAAAAATAACATCATCGCCCTGATATGAGCGTGAAGATGCTTGGGTATATAGCCCGTACAAACTTATCTGTCTTCATAGAAATTCAGACGATGTTTCACGTGAAACACCATGTATGATAAATGCGGCTATTTGCCGATGCAGAAGCCCGAAAATAACCGATCGAGCACTTCTTCAACATCCACACGTCCAGTTATACGCCCTAATGCCCGCGTCCCTAAACGGATGTCTTCCGCGAGCAATTCCGGTGGCATATTAGGGCGCGCTCCAACAACACGCGACAGATGTGCCTTGGCATCCAGAAAAGCAATACGATGGCGTTCACGGGTAACAAGCGCTGTCTGGCCGCCATAGGTGGATGCAATCCGTTGCTCGATTAATGCCAGCAGCTGATCAATGCCCTCCCCTGTCTTGGCTGAAACCGCGATTTGCGCTTCTGCTGTAGGTTGGAGATCGCTTTTTGTGCATACGATCAAGGTGTCTACACTGCCCGTGCCCAGCTCTGTATGAGGTATTATGGGTGCGCAAGCGCTGTCATTATCCGTGAGATAGAGCACAAGATCAGCAGCATCGGCACGTTTCCGGGCACGCTCCACGCCTTCTCGTTCAATTGGATCACTGGTTTCACGCAAGCCGGCCGTATCGACAAACACCACAGGAGTGCCGCTAAGATCGCACCGTAGCTCGATCAGGTCTCGTGTGGTGCCTGCAATTGGCGACACGATAGCGACATCTCGGCCAGCAATGCGATTGAGCAATGTCGATTTACCCACATTGGGCGCACCAACGATAACCACCGTAAACCCTTCACGCAAACGCTCACCAGAACGGTTATCATCCAGGGCTGAGATAAGCTCGTTCTGAACAGCCGCAACGATTTCAACCGCCTCCTCAATCAACCCTTCCGGCACATCGCCTTCGTCTGAAAAATCGAGTGACGCTTCTGTCAGCGCCATCGCATCTATCAAACGTGCCCGCCAGGATTCGACTGCCTGCGAGAGCGATCCCTCTAATTGGCGAATAGCTTGACGACGCTGTGCTTCGGTCTCAGCATCAATCAGATCGGCAATGCCTTCTGCTTCAGCCAGATCGAGCTTGCCATTCAAAAAGGCGCGACGTGAAAACTCACCCGGCTCTGCCAATCTGCAAAGACCCGTCTCCACCAGTCGGCGCATAACCGCAGAAACAACCGCCTGCCCGCCATGCAGATGAAACTCGGCCACCTCTTCGCCCGTAAAACTCGCGGGTGAAGCGAAATAAAGCACCAGTGCACGATCAAGCACCGTGCCATCAAGCGCCCGAATAGCGCGTAGAGAGGCCATGCGCGGTTTGGGCACTGACCCCATCACCGCTTCAAGAATGGCGCGTGTTTGTGGGCCAGAAAGACGCAGCACGGCAATTGCCGAGCGTCCCGCGCCTGTGGCTACTGCTACGATGGTGTCCTGACCGTACACAAAAACTCTCCATTATCGAAATCATCAAGGGTTAGAAAAGCTTGCGTTTAATTTGGTTCATCGAACTAAACGCAAGTTGGGGTAAAATGTAGAGATCAGAACGTCCGGCGCTCTAAATACAAGGAAGGCCTCTCGCGTTGGCGAAAGGCCTTCCCAGGATATCATCGATTGTTGATCCCTGGATCAGGTGTTCATTGAATCGAAGAAATCGGCATTACGCTTTGTTTGACGCAGCTTGTCGAGCAGGAACTCCATCGCATCGACCGTGCCCATCGGGTTGAGAATACGCCGAAGAACGTAGGTCTTTTTGAGGATATCGGCCGGAACCAGCAACTCCTCTTTGCGCGTGCCCGAGCGCGTAATGTCGAGCGCAGGAAACACGCGCTTGTCCGACACCTTACGGTCGAGAATGATTTCCGAGTTACCCGTGCCCTTGAACTCTTCAAAGATCACTTCGTCCATACGGCTGCCTGTGTCGATCAGCGCGGTTGCGATAATTGTAAGCGAACCACCCTCTTCGATATTACGTGCTGCACCGAAGAAGCGCTTGGGACGTTGCAACGCATTGGCATCCACACCACCGGTCAACACCTTACCGGATGATGGAACAACCGTGTTGTAAGCGCGGCCAAGACGCGTAATCGAATCAAGCAGAATGACCACATCGCGACCGTGCTCAACAAGGCGCTTGGCCTTCTCGATCACCATTTCGGCAACCTGAACGTGACGGCTTGCTGGCTCATCAAACGTTGAAGAAACAACTTCGCCATTCACCGAACGCTGCATGTCCGTCACTTCTTCAGGACGCTCATCGATCAGCAGAACGATCAGGTAGCACTCAGGATGATTAGTCGTAATCGACTGAGCAATATTTTGCAGCAGAACGGTTTTACCCGTACGTGGCGGCGCAACGATCAGCGCTCGTTGGCCCTTACCGATGGGCGACACGATATCGATCACACGGGATGAAAAGTCTTTTCTCGGCAGATCTTCAGTTTCCAGACGCAGACGCTCATTGGGATAAAGCGGCGTCAGGTTATCGAAGTGCACCTTATGGCGGATCTTTTCGGGGTCCTCAAAATTGATCGTGTTGACTTTGAGAAGCGCGAAATACCGCTCGCCATCTTTCGGGCCGCGGATAGTACCTTCAACGGTATCACCGGTGCGCAGACCAAAACGACGGATCTGCGAGGGCGATACATATATATCATCCGGACCAGCCAGGTAATTTGAATCGGGCGAACGCAAGAAGCCGAAGCCATCTTGCAGAACTTCCATCACACCTTGGCCGATAATCTCGGTTTCTTCGGCAGCCAGCTGCTTAAGAATAGCAAACATAAGCTCTTGTTTGCGCATAATGCTGGCATTCTCAACTGACAATTCTTCGGCAAAAGCCAAAAGCTCAGTCGGCGTCTTGGACTTGAGGTCCTGAAGCTTGATCTCCCGCATCGGGGGAAAACTCTCGATCTAATAAGGGCTGAAGGCCAGCCACAATGGATATGATGGGATGCAGGATTGAAGTGTCATAAAGGAACGACACGTGGCGGAGTCGTGAAAACATAACAACACGTCCACCAGCCTGCTCTCAGGAGGGTTTTATATGCTTAATGGCTTTTCAGCCACGTTTCAAGAACGTTTTTCGGTTTTTTAAAAGGCCCGATAGCACCACGAGTGTCATTATTTAATGGCGTGAGAAATTTTATGAAAGAGTGCATGATTGTAAATGGATTTGCCACAATATGGATTGAGCTAATAGACCTCGCAGATTTCCTAGGGCCATTAGCGGTGCAAGTTACCATCATTTTAGGTGTGATGGTTTTCGCTTACATTTTCACATATTTTTCAGATCAGAAATTGTAGGATCAAATCGCTATAAAATGAAGATGGTGACCTAATCTGAAGCCTAAATCACCATTCAACCCACCCGAAAACTAGCCTGTCCTAAAAAGGCTTGAGCACCACGAGAATCACGATCAGGATCATCAGCACAGTGGGTACTTCGTTGATGATGCGATAGAAGCGTGGGCTGTGGTTGATTTTGTCGGCGCTTAGACGGCGCAGTTCTCCGCCCAGAAAACCGTGAAAGCCCGACAGGATAATCACCAGCGTCAGCTTGGCATGAAACCAGCCAGCTTTAAACCAGCCGCCTTCATAGGCCAGGTATAAACCCAACACCCACGTTGCAATCATCGCTGGCGTCATGATTGCCTTGTAAAGTCGACGCTCCATCACCTTGAAAGCAGCAATCCGGTCTGATCCCGGTAGCGCTTCAGCGTGGTAGACAAACAGGCGTGGCAGATAGAGAAGAGCCGCCATCCAGGCGATCAACGCAATCACGTGTAATGCTTTTAGCCATTCGTAAAGCATTGAACTCTCCCCCCAAACGTTATCAGAATCGATTTCGTAAAAATTTAAGCAGGAGGCCCTTATTCAGCCACCTGCTCTCAAGCGCAACGATTCTTTCCCAGGCACCTTCCCCAAGCACCTTCCGCTAAAAATTAACGGGGATTAATTATTTCCGAACGCGCTCAACCAGCTGCTCCACATGCGCAATCGGAGTTTGTGGCAAGATACCGTGGCCGAGGTTGAACACGTGTGGGCCATCGCCGAGCGCTTCGCGGATATCATCTACCGCACGTGCCAGGACATCGCCGCCCGCGATCAACGCCAGCGGATCGAGATTACCCTGCACAGGACGCAACTTCTGAATCGTTTCGCGGGCTTTCCATGGGTCGATGGTCCAATCAAGGCCCACCGCATCCGCGATACCCGCTTGCGCAACTTCCTCAACGCCACCGCCGGCGCCGCGCGCAAACACGATCACTGGCACACCAGGGCGTTGCGTGCGGATAGCCGCAACGATGCGTCCGATAGGCTCCATCGACCAACGACGGAAAAGGGCAGGAGGAAGCGCGCCCGCAAAGCTCTCGAAAATCTGCAAGGCTTGTGCACCTGCATCAATCTGATGGATCAGGTGGGTGATGGTGGATTTTACCAGAAGATCGATAAGCTGGCCGAACAATTCCGGATGCTGATAAGCGAATAGCCGAGCAGGCGCCTGATCAGGCGTTCCCTTACCTGCAATCATATAGCTCGCTACAGTCCAGGGAGCACCACAGAAGCCAATCAGAGCGGTTTCTGGTGGTAATCCTGCACGAACATGGTTAACGGTCTCATAGACCGGTCTAAGGCGATCTAAATCGATTTCGCTGGAAAGAGCGGACAGCCCTTTTTCAACTGTGATCGGATCGAGCCTTGGACCCTCACCTTCCGCAAAGGTAACCTTTTGGCCGAGCGCATCCGGAACCACCAGAATATCGCTGAACAGGATAGCTGCATCAAAGCCAAACCGGCGGATTGGCTGGAGAGTAACCTCTGTTGCCATTTCCGGGTTGTAACACAGGTTGAGGAATGAACCGGCCTTTTCACGCAGTGCACGATACTCTGGCAGATAGCGACCAGCCTGACGCATCATCCAGAGTGGAGGTGTGGTCAGTGTTTCGCCTGCTAGAACCCGCAAAAATGCTGGCTTTCCGGCAGATGGATCGTTGATGGCAGGCTTGCCGGTCGAGGGGTGTAGGCTCACGTCCATCTCTCCTGTCTTAAATAAAGAAATTCTATCTAAAAGATTCTTGTTGTTCTTGTTAGACCGTGGATTAGGCCGCCCCAATGACATCCACAATCCGTCCCCAGAATCAGCGTGGAAAATGTGGTTAACAAAAGTTACCTTGGAGGGGTTCAAATGGGCGAAAATCCTTAACGTCTGATTAACCTTTAAGGCTTGTTAACCCTATTGCCAAAGTGACGCAGCAGGAAATTGTCCACCGTTGGCGATTCAATGAAGGTCAAATTAACCACAGCTGGAGGGCTGTTGAGTGTTTAGAAGGTAGTCCACAGACCGATTTTGAGAGTAGGCGTTAATGGTCTGTTATCCACATTGGTTAACGTGGGGTCGGTGATTCTGTGGGTATGTGCTACCTCTTGCGGCGATGTTTCACGTGAATCCGCTTTGTTGCGTAATGGTATAAAGTGCCATCATTAAGTGAGCACCAGCTACAAGGATGAGGGAACACCGTGAACCGCAGTTATTTCCATTTGCACCTGGTATCAGATTCAACAGGTGAGACGCTGCTGGCTGTTAGCCGTGCGGTTGCGGCGCAGTATGAAGGCATCTCTGCCATTGAACACGTTTATCCGTTGGTTCGCTCAGCCGCGCAGTTGGAAAGGGCGCTGGCAGCCATTGTCGATGAGCCGGGTATTGTTCTGTATACGCTTGTGAATGGTGAGTTGGCCAATGAGCTCAACCGTGTGTGCGGGGCTGAAAGCATCCCGGTTTTATCGGTGCTTGATCCTGTGGTTAATCTGTTCCACTCGTATCTGGGAACAGAAACGATGGCACGGCCAGGGGCGCAACACACGCTCAATGCTGATTATTTCAAGCGCATCGACGCGATGAACTACACCTTGGCACACGATGATGGCCTCATTGGTGGTGATCTGGATGGTGCGGATGTTATCTTGCTTGGTGTCAGCCGTACATCCAAGACACCGACTGCAATCTATCTGGCCAATCGGGGGATCAAAACGGCCAATGTACCGCTGGTGCCCGGAGTGCCACTGCCAGAAGCACTTGTTAATGCTCAAATCAAGCGTCCGCTGGTCGTGGGTCTTGTTGCAAGCCCTGATCGGATCGTACAAATACGCCAGAATCGGCTATTGAGTCTGAATGCAGACGACGATTCCCCTTATGTTGATCGGGAAGCGGTAGCAGCAGAAATCGCTGAATCACGTAAATTATGCGCACGAAACGATTGGCCCGTCATTGATGTCACGCGTCGTTCCATTGAGGAAACAGCTGCTGCCATTATTGAACTCTATCGGGCGCATAGAATGAAGTTCATTGCGCTGTCTTAAATTGATAAGGCATTGGTCGATCTGGTTAATAAGCATACCCAGAATAAACCTTATGCTCATGTTGTTCATGTAATGAGTACGCATATGGTTCATCAGGAAAATAAAAAGTTTGAGAAAATGCCGGTTTCTCTCTGGATCGCCAGTCAGCCTATTATTCTGGCTTCTACCAGCCGCACACGTCATGCACTTGTTGAAGCAGCGGGAATTGTTGCACAAACGCGCAGTCCCGATGTTGATGAACGGGCGATTGAGGAGCCATTTATGGCATCGGGCGCGTCCGTTAAGGATCTTGCTTTGCTACTGGCGTGTGAGAAGGCGCTTGCTGTCAGCCAGCGGGAACCGGGTCGGTATGTGCTTGGAGCAGATCAGACGTTGGAATGTGATGGTGTGCAGTTTCATAAACCTGCCGATACCAATGCGGCGAAGGCACATATTGCCGCACTTTCCGGTCGCACGCATCATCTGCATTCAGCTGCCGCTGTAGCTTGTGATGGTGAGGTGGTGTTTAAAGCCGTAACCACAGCCAGTTTGACCATGCGCGTGCTCAGCGATGAGTTTATTGCACGCTATGTCGCGGCTACTGGTGATGCAATACTTTCCAGTGTTGGCGGTTATCAGATCGAAGGAATTGGTGTGCAGTTATTTTCGCGCATTATAGGTGATCATTTTACGATTCTCGGATTGCCGCTACTACCACTCATTACATTTTTGCGTGAACGTAGTCTTTTGGCCAGCTAAGGTTAAATCATGTCCAATCCGTCGACTGAACCAAAAGCCTGCATCATCGGCTATCCAGCCAAGCATAGCCGCTCGCCTATGGTTCATGGTTTTTGGCTGAATGAATATGGCATTGCTGGGCAGTATGACATTGCCGAAGTCGCGCCAAATGATCTCGCACGTTTCATCAGCAATCTTTCTAACCATGGCTATGTCGGCGCGAATGTGACTGTGCCGCATAAGGAAGCAGCGTTTCATCTTGTCGATAAGCTGACAGCCACTGCTCAAGCACTTGGAGCTGTAAACACGCTTTGGTTTGAAAACGGCGAGCTTTGGGGTGATAATACCGATGTCGAGGGTTTTCTCTCCAACCTTGATGCAGGTGCGCCTGGATGGGATGACCGCACTGATAAAGCCATGGTTCTCGGAGCTGGTGGTGCAGCGCGTGCCATTATTTATGGTTTGCTGAGCCGTAATATCAAAAGCATCCTTATTGTGAATCGCACGCAGACGCGGGCGCAGGATCTTGCGGAATATTTCGGGCGCTCATTTCCAGATCAAACAATCACAACTGCTAGTTGGGACGATATGCCAGCGTATTTGCCGAGCTGTGATCTTCTGGTCAACACAACTTCGCTAGGCATGCAGGGGCAACCCGCTCTCACGATCAACCTTGCCGCGTTACCTCCAGCAGCTTTAGTGACGGATGCTGTTTATGTGCCCTTGGTGACGCCAATCCTTGCGGCTGCACAAGCGCGCGGATTAAAAACAATTGGTGGCCTTGGCATGCTTTTGCATCAGGCAGTACCAGGTTTTGCGCATTGGTTTGGCCGCAAGCCACAGGTGAACGAAGCCCTGCAAGCTATCATTGAGGCTGATATCCTATCTGCTTGTCAGGAGGGGTCGAAGTGACATTCGTTCTGGGTCTGACAGGTTCTATTGGCATGGGAAAATCCACTACAGCAGCGATTTTCCGCAAATTGGGTATTCCGGTACATGATTCTGATGCCAGCGTGCATGCGTTGTATCAGGGCAAGGCGGTGTCCTTGGTAGAGGCAGCCTTTCCGGGTGTGACGGTGGATGGCGTTATTGATCGCAAAAAGCTTGGTGCACACGTGCTGGGGAATGATGAAGCGCTAAAGCGTCTTGAGGCTATTGTGCATCCGCTCGTGTGGGAAGAGGAAAAGGCATTTCTTGATCAGGCTAATCGGGACAATGTTCCGCTTGTTGTTATTGATGCACCTTTGCTACTGGAAACAGGCCAGCATGAGCGTTGCGATGCGATTGTTGTTGTCACTGCGCCTGCGGATGTGCAACGTGAGCGCGTTCTCGCCCGTCCCGGTATGACCGAGGAGCAATTTGAGCGGATTCACGTGAAACAAATGCCTGATGCCGAGAAACGTCGCCGCGCTGATTTTATCGTGGATACCTCGTATGGCCTTGATGAAGCCGAAGCACAGGTACGCGATATATTGTCATCGATTAAGGAAGGTATGGATCGCGCACCATCGTGATCGATATCATTCCCTTATCCCGCTAATTTATTTTTCAGGTCACTCAATAAATGTCACGTGAAGTCGTCTTCGATACGGAAACAACCGGTGTTGATCCCTCCACTGGTGATCGTGTGGTGGAAATTGGCTGTGTTGAGCTGATCAATACCGTGCCGACCGGGCGTTTCTTTCATACATACATCAATCCAAAACGTCCTATGAGCGAAGGCGCTTTTCGGGTGCATGGTCTTTCGGATGCGTTTTTGTCTGATAAACCTGTATTTGCTGATGTTGTTGAGGGTTTTTGCGACTTTATTGGCGATTCACCGCTGGTAGCGCACAACATCAGCTTCGATGCGATGTTCATCAATGCCGAGTTCAAGCGTTTGGACATTGAGCCGCTATCGCCCAATCGTCTGATTGATACGCTCATACTGGCGCGGCGCAAACATCCGGGTGCAGCCAACAATCTTGATGCGCTTTGCGCCCGTTATAATATCGATAATTCCAAACGTACAAAGCACGGCGCATTACTCGACGCGGAAATTCTGGCGGAAGTGTATATCGAGCTGTGTGGTGGAAGACAGGCCGATCTTGGCTTAAGCTTGGTCAATGGTGGGGATGGCCGCATCAATGGGAAACGTGCTCCAGCGCAACAACGTCCGGAAAAACTCCCTTCGCGTGTAACAGAAGCAGAGCGTGCAGCTCATGATATCTTTATTGAAACCCTAGGCAGCGCCAGCATTTGGCAATCTTATTTAGCCAAAACCCAGTAAGGCTTATAAAAAAGCCGGGAAGGCTAAACCCTCCCGGCTCTTTTTTTGATTAAACTACTCAGAAATCAGATCGGATAAAGCCCAAGGATGTGTTGGGCATAAGCATCAGATTGAGAGCGGTATTTTAGGAAACAGTCGCGTTTGCCTGTTCAGCTTGCAGCTCTGTGATCTTCTGGCGATAGAGTGCGGTGAAGTCGATTGGGTCGATGAACAATGGCGGGAAGCCACCGCCGCGCACCGCATCAGCAATGATCTGGCGTGCGAATGGGAACATCAGACGGGGGCACTCAATCATCACCGTTGGATGGATATGCTCAGCAGGAATGTTGCGCAGGCGGAAAACGCCGCCATAAACCAGCTCAAATGCAAACAGAACATCATCGCCAATCGCTGCTTTTCCTTCCAGCGTCAGCTCGACAACGTAATCCTCTTCACCGATCTGGTTAGCGCCAACATTTACCTGGATTGAAATCTCAGGCGACTTTTCCTGTGGTGTCAGTGAGCGCGGTGCATTTGGGTTCTCGAAGGAGAAATCCTTGATGTACTGAGCAAGCGCGTTCAGGATTGGTCCTTCAGAGGCTTGGTTTGGAGTTGCTGAGTCGGTCATAAGAATTCTCCGCTGGTCGATTAGAGCAATTGAAAGATCGATGTAAAAATCATGCGATATTCGAATTTGCTCTCACATATTGATTTTTGAGTGTCCCTTTTGGACAGAAAATAAACTCTGTTCGCAAGCGCTCTCATAATCACGGTTCATCAGAACCGTAATCTGTTCTGTTAGACGTGTGGCCTGTAATATCATGAAACGCAAGCCGCATATGGTTGTGATGGTGTGCATTTCTTGAGCTATTGCTTTTTGGCACCTTATCAATATGCAGGAGGTGCGGAACAACATCGTGCACCATAAAGATACTTGCGTGGAAGGTGGTGCCCGTTACCATGCTCTTGACGGATTAGAATTTCAGTCCTGAATTCATTCTGGAAGCAGGCATTAACCACTTGAGCTTGGAAATGCTATAACACATTCTTGTTTGGGCGGAATGTGGATGTTACCAGCATAAAGCCCCATATAGTTTTGATTGGAATGTTGGCGAACAAAATTCGTTAACCTGTCGAATGCGACGTGAGAGATAAGTGAGACGACAGAGACATGCAGGACAGTTTTGATATCGTAACTATCGTGTTTCTCTGCCTTGCAGTGTTCGTGATCTGGCGTTTGCGCTCGGTTCTCGGCCAGCGCACGGGCAATGAGCGCCCACCCTATGATCCTTTTACGCGTCAGGATTCAGGCAATGCAAAGCCGGATTCTGCTCCCGCTTTTAGTGGTGAAGCATCGGGTGATAGCAATGTCGTGCATCTGCCAGGGCCTGCCAATGATGTTGCGCCCAATCGCTTGGCTGATCCTGATCGGTGGAAGGGCATAGCAGAATCGGGCTCTCCTGTTGCCCGTGGCCTTGATGCCATAGTAGGTGCTGAGCCTGCTTTCGATGCCAAGGAATTTCGCGAAGGCGCGAAAGCTGCTTATGAGATGATCGTGATAGCCTTTGCACAGGGCGATCGCAAAACGCTCAAAGCATTGCTGTCTAAGGAAGTTTTTGAAGGATTTGAGCGCGCTATTACTGAGCGTGAGAGCCGTGGCGAGGTGGTCAATACCACTTTCGTGTCTGTCGATAATGCCGAAATTATGGTTGTTGATCTACAAGGGCTTGTTGCGCAGATCACTGTGCGTTTCGTGTCCAAGCTGATCACCGCGACTTATGATGTCGATGGCAAGGTTATCGATGGTGCAGCCGATGTTGTGGCGGATGTCAGCGATACCTGGACATTCTCCCGCACTCTGCGCAGCCGTGATCCGAACTGGCTGCTGATTGCGACCGAATCCGGTAGCTGACGATGATGCACCGGGGCCATGGATCAGCGCATCATCCCCGGATGCTGCCCAGAAAACGTTTTGGTGGAGCGCGCAGATATGCTGCACGCTTTTTGCCAATTTTATTCGTCATACAGTTTGCATGCCCTCAGCTCTTCATGGTGCGAGCATCTGCTAATATCGTGGCAGAGCAACCAGTAATAGAAGGCGCCTCACTAGAACCGTTGGCCTTCTCTGCACTTTCAAATTGGGTATCAGATGATCACGCTGCTGCACTGGTAGCCTTTCGTCGTACATGCATTCCCATCATTGAAGGCCAAGCTTCTCTGCGTCAGAGCATTGATGTCTTACGCACGGCTTGTACCGCAGCACTCAAATTGCCGGTGAAAGTTGAAACAGCAACAGCGCGGCAATTTTTCGAGCAGCATTTTCAGCCCTTCCGTGTCAAACCCGATATGGGTAAGGGTTTTCTGACCGGCTATTATGAGCCCGAATTTCACGGCCGCTTACAGCCTACTGATGGCTATGATACACCTCTGCTCTCTCGCCCTGATGATCTGGTGACGGTGGTGGATGGTGAAACCCTGCCAAACCTTGATCCTGCATTGCGTGGTGCACGACGTATCATCACTGAAAATGGCGAACGTTTCGAATCTTATCCGGATCGTGCTGCTATTGAAGACGGTGTTTTAGCGGATAGCGCACAACCGCTGGTATACCTTGAGCGGGTTGATGCATTCATGGCGCATGTTCAAGGTTCGGTGCGGGTTCGTTTGGGAGATGGCCATGTGCGCCGTTTCGCATATGCGGGCCGCAATGGCCATGCTTATACATCGGTAGCGCGGCGGATTGTTGATGAAACCGGCATTGCGCCAAAGGATCTGACAGCGCCAAAGCTGGTGAAATGGCTGCGCGCCAACCCTTTAGATGCACGGCGGTTAATGCGTGAAAACCGTTCCTATATTTTCTTTCGATACGCAGATGAACTATCTCCACATCAGGGGCCGGTGGGGGCGGCATCCGTACCGCTAGAACCTGTGCGGTCTATCGCGATTGATCACAGGATCTGGGCTTATGGATTGCCAATCTGGATTGAAGCGCATCTACCGGACTCTGCTATGCCATCACGTGAAGTATCTTGGGAACGGCTGATGATTGCGCAAGACACTGGATCCGCCATCATTGGTCCTGCGCGCGCGGATCTTTTCATGGGTTCTGGCGAGGCAGCGGGCGCTCAGGCTGGGCTTATCCGGCATGTGCCTGAACGTTTTATTGTGTTGTTACCAATCTCGCGGGAGCGCGATTGATGAAGTGGCGTCGAAACAGATTCTTATCTGAGGAAGAGGAAACGCTTTGGCGTTTTGTCACGCGGAGCATCAATCCTTTGCCAGGGCATGCTCGTCCGCCCGAGCCACAGCCTGCGCCTAAAACGGAATTAATTTCGCCGGCGTTGAAAAGATCGCCCCCACCAGTGCCTGCGCCCAAGACTGAGCGTCGCCCTCCTGCACCGCCACCGTTGGTGCCTCTGGAACGTCGGCAAATGCGTGATCTAAGGCGGGGCATTGATTCTATTGATGCTCGCATAGACCTCCATGGCATGCGCCAAAATGAAGCACACTTTGCATTGCTGGGATTTCTGCGGCGCGCGCAAGCTGATGGTGCGCGCGTGGTGCTTGTTGTGACTGGCAAGGGCAATACTGCTGTAGCTTTTGCCGATCCTTTTAATGAGCGCGGTGTGTTGCGCCGTCTTGTGCCGGAATGGCTGGGGCTTGCGGAGATGCGTTCGGTCGTGCTCGGCTTTTCCAGCGCCAGTCGAGAACACGGCGGTGAGGGGGCATTATATGTGCGCTTGCGGCGGGGCGCAGGGAGACGATGACACCCTTTGGTTTGCATATGCGGACATTGCGAGCGCAGCGCGGTATTACACAAAAAGAAATGGCTCAGGCACTGAACGTTTCCAGCGCTTACCTTTCAGCATTGGAACATGGCAAACGGGGAAAGCCGACATGGGCGCTGATTCAGTCAATTCTGCATTACTTCAATCTGATCTGGGATGACGCCGATGCGCTGGTCAAGCTTGCGGATATGTCTGATCCCCGCATGATCATCGATACCGCTGGCCTTTCGCCTAAAGCGACGCTTCTGGCTAATCGTTTGGCTGGCAGTATTGATTGTCTGGCAGAGGAGGACATGGACGCGCTTTTGAAGATTCTCGATCAATCGCAAAGACTAAAATGATTTAATCGAACCTTCTAAAGAGCTGCATGTTCACGCTGTCGCAAACTGCAATATGTAGCCCTAGAGAGAATTAAGCCGCGAGGTCAGACGGTCGAGGAGGCGATAAAGCACGACCTGTTCTTCCATACTCAACTCGTCGAGAGCTTCGCCATAAAAATTCGCGATGACAATTTGCATCTCGCTCCAGGTCTGGCTGCCTGTTGGAGTGAGCACAATGCGACGGCTGCGGCCGTCTTCCGCATCCTTCACACGCTCAACCCATCCGCGCGCTTCGAGGCGATCTAGAACGGGTGTCAGATTTTGTCGGCTGACGAGCAGAAACGCAATCAGCTCCTTCACCGTCATACCACGCTGTTTGGGATTTGGACGCGCTAGGGCGCCGAGGACAGCCCATTGTTGTGTTGTGCTGTTAAAATCACCGATGAATCGCGCGCCAACCTTATGCATCAGGTTTGTGCATTGATAGAGGCGGAAAAAAACGCGATTGGCAACGTCAAACCGTGCTTGATTGGACAGGCTGCTATCAGCAGGATGGGGCAGAGCTTCCTTAAGCAAACTGTCCGTCATAGAACGATCCCTATATGGTTAAAGCGACATTGCCAAGTTATCAGATAAGGCATGCTATTGCTATATCAAATGATTGATAGATATTGTTAGTTCGCAATCGCAAGCTAATATTGGGGCAACGCTTACGTTAAATGACGTGTTGCTAGAGCGTATTTTGTTTTAGAATTTGCGAGTGTGTTTCTTGCCGAATGCGAAGCCGATAAAGTGGCGGGCATCCGCTGCTTCCGCTTGTCATTGAAGGTGCGCGAATTATCACTGCACATATTTCAGATATCGATCTCATCTGGGTGCATGGTTTCCCTGTGGGGCGGGCCCATGATCTGGGCACGTACGGGAAAGGAAGTTTTCAAAGCGGCAAAATATTGGGCAGGACTGGAATGCCCCTATCTCTATATGCCGTAAACCTATTCCCAGAAATGCGGTCGCGACTGGCTAAGATGCGGGCCGATTCGCACAGCTGCTACGTGCAGCGCGAGGCCGGTTGCATCATCGGTCTCCACCGCAATGCCCGCCAGCGTGCCAGGGCCTGATGCAGCTTCAAGCCGCGAACCTGGCGTTTTTTGCACGAAACGACGCACTGGCTCTTCTGGCTGCATGCCGAGAATCGAATCATAATCACCGCACATCCCGGCATCACTTTGATAAGCGGTGCCACCTGGCAGGATCTGTTCATCGGCGGTTGGTACATGGGTGTGCGTGCCTACAACAAGACTTACACGCCCATCAAGATAACGGCCCATGCCCTGCTTTTCGCTGGTTGCTTCAGCATGCATGTCAATAATGGTAGCATCGACCACTTCACGCAGCGGGCAATCGTGCAGCGCTTTATCGACTGCAGCAAATGGATCATCAAGTGCATCCATGAAAAGACGGCCCATGGCGTTGATCACAAGCACGCGCCCGCCATTTGCAGCCTCAACGACAGTGGCACCGCGCCCTGGCGTTCTAGCCGGGTAGTTGATTGGTCGTAGCAAACGGGGTTGACGATCAATAAACACCAGCGCTTCGCGTTGATCGAATGAGTGGTTACCCAGCGTGACGACATCGGCACCAGCATTTAATAGGTCATCACAGATTGTCTCTGTAATGCCAAAACCGCCGGCTGCATTTTCGCCATTGATGACGACAAGGTCCAACTTCCATTTTGTGCGTAATGCTGGCAATTGATCAACAATCGCCTCTCGGCCCGGACGACCAACCACATCACCGAGAAACAGCAGACGCATAGAACCTCCAAAGGGTCGATTGATAGCGTTTCAAAAAACTTATTTGATAACGCGAATCGATAAATTCGAGCAGCGCGAAACGATTCTCATTCACGCATCAGGTTGATGATAAGAGATCGATTGCATCGGTGTGATGATCACGTCAAGCGCTTGGTCATGGGGTTCGGTGGGTAGAGAGTCGATTTCTTGCACATCGAAGGCAAGGCCGATGGTCATGGGCCGTTTTTGCGCTGCTGTAAGACGTGCGATAGCGATATCATAATTGCCTTGCCCGTATCCAAGGCGATTGCCGCGTCGATCAAAACCTGCCAACGGCACCAGTAAAACATCAGGGTCTACAACTGGCTGGTCTGCATCCGGTCCAAATGTGCCGAACCCTGCGGATACCAGCTTCTGTTCTTGCCGCCAGCGGCGAAATACCATGCCTGAGGGGGTAATTACTGGCAAAGCCAGCCCAAGGCCGCGTGCAGCAAGCAGTTTCAACAAGGGGCGCGGATCAAGTTCATTGCGGATAGGCCAATAACCCGCCACCACGCCAGCGCTTGATAACTTATGAAGCGGGAGATTGGGATTAGCGCTTTCGCTGATTATTCTTGCCGCAACGGCTTGCGCTGCGGCGGCCGCATGACCAACGTTTGCAGCAAACTGATCGCGCCGCGCCAGCACGATGCGCCTTAAGTCAGCTTTCTGTGCGATGAGTGATTGGTGAGCGGGTTTATTTGTCATGAATGTGAGGGTGCGGGTCCACAATGGCCGTTGGAGAGTGATCCCGGGAACCTACAACGTAGGTGGGCGCCGTGTGCCCTGGTCCAGGGACCGAGGCAGGGACAGCTCCCTTAGGGATCAATAAGGCCCCGGGGAATGTTACTCCTGACGAACCTCACAGAGCCCGCACCCAGAATCTAAGCCTTTGCGCGCTAAATATCCAGTCCCATATGAGCGATTTCTGCAATGTCTTTTCATTGGCGTGATAACATTCCACATACGCAAATGAGGGGCGTTGGGCAGAAATGCATACGCCGCGTGTGGAGATTATTGTGGTATCGCAGCCTGCTGAACTCATCCCAGGTGCATTCATGCACGATGAAGCTTTTGAAGCCACGCTGGCTAGCCTGCGGGACTGGCTTCTGACTGATGCACGCCTTAAAGCCGATATCCGATGTGCAATCGCAGGTTTTGCTCATCGGCTTAATGCGGTGGGTGTGCCAGTTGATCGACTGACTTTTGCGGCTGAGGCTTTGCATGCTGAACACGTAGCCTTCACCAGCACATGGCTGAAAGATCAGCCGGGATTACAGAACCTGCAAGCGCATGGATGGGAGGCAATTGAAGGTTATCCTACAAGCCCGCTTTATGCGGTGCACCAGTCTCGCCAAATGTTGGCCCTACGTTTGCGCGATACATCGGATGATCTTTTCCCGATCGTTGCCGAGCTCAAGCAGGCTGGATACTTGCACTATCTGTGTTTTCCTGTGTTCTTCGCCAATGGTCACAACAACGCCATCACGCTTGCTACACGCAGCGAGCAGGGTTTCTCCGAGCGTGACATTGCCTTGCTGGCTTGTTTGATGCCAACCCTTGTGGCCGTGCTGGAAATTCAGAGCGGCTATAAATCGCTTGATGAGGTATTGCGTATCTATGTGGGCGACGAGCCGCACCGTGCCATTCTCGCCGGACGCATCGGGCGTGGGCAGGTCAGCCGCATCCGTTCTGCGATTCTGTTTGCCGATATGCGTAGCTATACCCGCATCACTTCAGCCATTGAGCCAGAGCAGGCAGTGGAGCTGCTGAATCGCTACTTCGATTGCCTCGTGCCTCCCATCGAGGCCGAAGGTGGTGAAGTGCTTAAATATATGGGCGATGGTCTGCTCGCGATTTTTCGTGATCGTGGTGATGATCTGGGGGCAGCCGCACAATCCGCGCTTTCTGCTGCAACTGTGGGGTTGGCTTGCATCGAGCAGATTGATCCCAATGATTTTGGCGAAAAAATCCAGGCGGGCATCGCGCTGCATCATGGCGATGCGGCTTATGGCAATGTGGGATCGGGCGCACGGCTTGATTTCACAGTGGTGGGACGTGACGTCAATCTCACCAGTCGGCTTGCGCAGTTGAATAAGGTGTTGGGCGAGCCGTTGCTGATGTCACGCGCATTTTGTGACCATCTCTGGTCTAACCCGCATCATCTGGGCGCGTTCAGGCTGGATGGTTTTGAAGATGCCATTGATGTTTTCAGGCCATAAAACGATTTACGCCCAATCTGATCTCCAGATTGAGCGCATCGCTAAAATTAGCTTTTCAGGCAGAATGAAAGCGCAAAATACAGCCGAAGTTGCTTATCTCGCGCTATCGATTACCAGATGCCTGTCAGACCTGGGGTCGCCGGGCGTGCAGGTGGTGTTACCGTTACAGGAGTTGCAGCGGATGCAGCCGTAGGCGCAGGATTTGATGCAGCAACAATTGCTTCAGCGGCAGGAGAGGTTTTCGCCGATGAACCAAAACCAGTGAATGACATCATGCGTGTCAGCAGCGATTGCCCTTCAACGGTTGGCTGAGTCGTTGCTGCGACAGCTGCAGCAGGACGCGATATTGGACCAGCCGCGATAGATGCTGCCGTGTTACGCGCAGCTGGGGCTGTAGCCACCGCGCTCTGCGTTACTGGCGCGCGGCCATCGTGCACTACAATCTCCTGCGGGCCAGCGGCGAGTGCATCGGGACGGCTGACGAGCGACGCATCGTAATTAGGCGCACGACGCGAAAAGGCCAGAAGACTGGAGCTGCCAGGCTGACGCCCACCGGTGAACACCGGATGCTGGCCACCATCCTGGTACACAAGCCGCACGGCCGGCGTACCCTTGGATAGAAGATCAGCAATCTTGGCTTCATCAGCCTTGCTCTTGGCAGAGACAACCTGGCTGATCGCAGGATCTATATCGAGGGCAGGGCAGGCACCGGAGGCATTGAACCGATTGCTATTGCGGGCGTTAAACACGTATCGCTTACCGCATACCGCAACAGCAGGCTCCTGGCCGGTGGCTTCGAAATGGTCCGAACCTTCCTTCAGGTTGCGCCAGAAATCGATGTTTGGATCCAGCCGATGCTTGGCCATGTTTTCTGCAGTCATGCGGAAAGGATAGGCCTGAAACTGGAATTTGCGCTGCCCACCATTAAAGGCCTCGCGACCGATGGAGTAGATTTCTGCAATCTGCTCATCCGTCATGGAGTAGCAGCCGGCGGACGAACACGCACCGTGCACCATCAAATGGCTACCGGTGCGCCCGTTGGCGCGGTCATAGGTGTTAGGATAGCCCGTGTCGAACGAAAGATAATAGGACGAATTCGGGTTCATCAGCGCAGGCGTGATGGTGTAAAAACCTTCCGGCGCCTGGCGATCGCCTTCTTTCTTTTTCGGTCCGAGTTGGCCAGACCAACGGCAGATTGCATAGGTTTTGAGGAGGGCATAACGGCCATTCGGCCCCATTTTCCAGACCTCAAGCTCAGATTCTTTTTTATAGGACCGGATCAGGATGGGAGAGGATTGCTTCATCCCCTTCTCTTGCATCAACGCAACCGTTTGCGCCGGTATAGGAGCACGGGCTTTGGCGTTGCTGGCATATTTGCCGCTTTCCTGACAGCCCGCAAGCGCCACGCCGACGCCAACGAAGAAGACAAGTCGCTTAAACATTCACACACCTGACCTTTGCGCTGATGCTTACGAAGCATCCGATCGGAGAATTTTAACGGGTTATCCTTACCGAAACCTTACCTGCAACGTCACTTAAGCGATTGTGGCGAATCACAATGCTGTGACAATCCCTCGGGTAGACTTTTCCAGAGCCAGTTTTTGCTTTTTCAAACGGAATAACCAGCGCTATTTGCGCACTTGCTGGCGGGGCTTTGCCCTTCTGCGCAACAAGTAGGTGAGATCGGCATCGTACCGATATTAAATCTGAGCGTAATCTGGTCGCTCAACGTTTTCATCAGCCGGACAAGAAATAGCGCAAGCGCCCGCAATTTCATGACCAGAAATCCATCGCCCTCAGCTGCATCGATCATAGATTTCGATACAGCCAGATGCGACCTCAGTGCATTTTAAAACAGTCGTCCGCCGCCACCCAGGCGGGACACGCCATCGCGGGCGATCTTGTTATTGGCATCAATCGACAGTGCTCGTTGATATGATTCGAGAGCGTCGCGGGTTTTACCCTGGCGTTCCATCGCCAGTCCTCGGCCCGCCCATGCATCAGCATTGCGATTGTCGACATTCAGCGAGGCGTTAAAATCCTCTATAGCCTTATCGTAGCGCGCAACTTCCAGCAGGCTTTGCCCACGCGCGGTGTAGGGTGCAGCGACAAAGGGATTGCGGTCGATAGCGGCATCGAAATCGCGGATGGCATCAGGATTCCGGTTAAGGCGTTGATATACCAAGCCACGGGCGTGGAAAGCTTCTGCGGATTCGGGATCAAGTTCTATTGCACGGGACAGATCAGCCAGCGCCTGAGTCGAATCACCCTTGGCCCGCAAAACGTTTGCCCGGCCAATATAAGCTGCAGCGTAGGTATTATCGGCATTAATAGCCTGGGTGAAATCACCTAACGCAGCGTCATTCTTGCCAGTTTGGCGATAAGCCAGCGCGCGATTCGTGTAGGCTGCGGCATAGCGCGGATCCAGCGTGATTGCGGTGGTAAAATCGCTGATAGCTTCCCCGTATTGTCCCTGGCGTGCATGAGCCGCACCACGCGTATTGTAGGCGACGGGATCGCGGGGATTTTGTTTAATAACGTTGGACAGGGAGGCGATGTTAACGCGCGAATCGGGATTGGTTTTATCAACCACCGCCACATTCTGCGTGGGGCCGCTTCCAGATGTCACGCAAGCGCTCAGCATGCCTGCCAGAAGGCAGGTCAACGCTAAAGATATGCCACGTCTGGGAAAAGGAATTTGTCTGGCCAAAACAGAATCATGCCGGCCGGGCAAGGCAAGTGATGCCTGCAACATAGCAACTGTCTGCGACTGGTTAGCCTGTCGCTGAGGGGCGAATCGGTTAGTTACGTCTTGCGCCATTCTGCTCACGTTGTTGCTGCTCGCATTTTCATGCTGGTGTGCGTCATTCAAAAATGAAACACCCTGTCATTGCCAGCAAAACACCGCACAATCAGCTGCCTTTCCATGGGAAAGGGCTGAATTCACGCGGTGCCTATCATGATAACAACAATCCAAGATTCTTATGAAACAGTTATAACTGCTCACTTATACCCCAGATGCTGTTGCACTTTTAAATTTTCAACCAAAACGCACGCGTCCGGCAGCTGAAGCGGAGCCCGTCCTTGAGGACAGGCCTACCGCATCAACGTGGCGAAACAGGGCGTGGCTTGGAAGGCAGCAGGCCTTCACGCTGCAGGCGCTTACGCTGCAGCTTGCGTGCGCGACGAACGGCTTCCGCCTTTTCGCGAGCCTTCTTCTCTGATGGCTTTTCGTAATGGCCACGGAGCTTCATCTCACGGAAGATGCCTTCACGCTGCATCTTCTTCTTGAGGGCCCGGAGTGCCTGATCGACATTGTTATCGCGAACGAGAACCTGCACGCTTTGTCTTCCCGTATTCTTGAAAGATGAAAGGGGCCAAGACCCCCGGCGCGAGGAGCGCGCCAATAACCAAAATCTTTGACGCATGCGCCAATAGAAGATCACTGCGGATATCAGATCATTTGCCGCTTGTCCACAGCAGTATGCGATTCAATCCGCACTTCCTGCGATTCATACGCAGGGTGTCACACGCGTGACATGGCCCATTTTGCGCCCGGGCCGCGCTTTGTCTTTGCCATAGAGATGCAGACGGGCACCCGGTTCTGCCGCGATTTGGGGCCACTGATCGATGTCGTTGCCGATCAGATTTGTCATTGTTACCTGCGATCCCATAAGCGCTGTCGATCCCAGGGGCCACCCGCAAATAGCCCGCACATGCTGGGAAAATTGCGATGTCTGCGCGCCTTCAGCTGTCCAATGGCCGGAATTATGGACACGCGGGGCGATCTCATTGACCAATACTGATTCTTGGTCGCTATCGGCATGTGGATCAGTCTGGATAACAAACAGTTCTACTGCCAGAACTCCGACATGATCGAGTGCTTCTGCAATGGCTTGTGTCGCATTCAATGCTTGTGCTGCAGCTCCCGAAGATAGGGTTGCGGGTACGCGGGTAACATCAAGAATATGATTCCGATGGCTATTTTCACACACATCATATGCGCGGAACTCACCATCGACGCTGCGGGCAGCCACCACTGACACTTCTCGGACGAATGGCACAAAGCCCTCAAGAATCGCGGGTGCATGTTGGAGCTGCGCCAAAGCGCTCGCTGGATCATCTTGCGGGCCGATGATTATCTGGCCTTTGCCGTCATACCCGAATCGCCGTGTCTTGAGCACAGCCGGGCGACCAAGCGCTTCCAGAGCGGCTTCAAGATCCGCGAGATTGTCAATGGCCCTGAATGGCGCTGTGCGGATACCGAGCGAAGCGACAAAGTTTTTCTCAGCGAGTCGGTCTTGCGATGTTACCAACGCCCGTTCACCTGGCCGCAAGGGCACAAGCCCCGTTATGAGAGCCGCTGTTTGTGCCGGGATGTTTTCAAATTCATAGGTCACCACATCAACCACGCTCGCAAAGCGCTTCAATGCATCTTCATCATCATAGGCAGCGATGGTGTGATGGCGGGCAACCTCAAAAGCGGGACTCCCAGCTTCGGGCGCATATATATGCGTCTTCATACCGATTTCAGCAGCTGCGAGCGCTATCATGCGGCCAAGCTGTCCGCCGCCCAGAATGCCAATGGTGGAACCGGGCGCAAGCATGCTCAAACCTCATCCGTGGGAAAATCAGCAACAGCCGCTGTACGTACGGCCCGCCACGCTTCAAGACGCGCAGCCAGCTCGGAATCTGACAGCCCCAAAACCGCCGCAGCCAGCAGGGCAGCATTCACCGCCCCCGCACGTCCGATCGCTAAGGTGCCAACAGGGATGCCAGCGGGCATTTGCACAATTGAGAGCAGACTATCTTGCCCGCCAAGCGCTTTGGTTTCAACGGGGACACCGAAGACAGGTAAGCTCGTCATGGCTGCTGTCATACCAGGTAGATGCGCAGCTCCGCCCGCACCTGCAATAATCACCTGAAAGCCCGTGTTTCGAGCCCCGTGTGCAAATTCATAAAGGCGTTCGGGAGTGCGATGGGCGGAAATAATGCGTGCCTCGTAAGGCACACCAAGCTCGTCGAGTGTGTCTGTGGCGTGGTGCATGGTCGTCCAGTCGGACTGGCTACCCATGATCACTGCAACCAGAGGCCTCACTGCGTCCTGCGCTGACAGGGCTGCGGAAGCAGCCGGAACCGCTGAAATATCGTTGCTGTTACCGTCGCTCATACCGATGACCGCCGTTCAGTTTGAGATACGCTGATTACAATCCGGCGCATTACCGGCGCAAAGTCGTTTCAGATAAGCATATTGAAGTCACGACGCAAGGGAAGCGTCAGGAAACATTCGCTTCGAAAGTATGCACAATAGGCTTTCGAATGCAGAGCCAGCAGGGCGCTTTCACCCTGTTGGCTTTTCTTTGATTATCCAGGCATCTGGGCCTTCACCAGCAGATCTTTCACCTGGTCACGCTGGTGGCCGAATTCTGCCAGATCTGCTCCATCCAGTTCGTTACTGCGGGGCAGCTTGATTTTCATGGGATCCACGAAACGCCCATTCACCATCACTTCGTAATGAAGATGCGGCCCCGTGGACAGGCCGGTTGAGCCCAAATAGCCAATGACCTGTCCCTGCTTTACCCTATCACCAGCCTTTATACCGCGCGCGAAATTCGACATATGCGAGTATGTACTGACATAACCGTTGGCATGCTGAATTTCGACACGCTTTCCATAACCTGCATGCCATCCAGCTTTTGCGAGAACGCCATCACCAGCTGCAAGAATGGGTGTACCAACCCGGTTTGCCCAGTCGATACCCGTGTGCATCTTGGCGTAGCGCATAATCGGATGGTAGCGCATGCCAAAGCTAGACGTGAGTCGCCCTTCGGTGATTGGTTTGCGGATCAGGAATTTTTGCAATGAGCGCCCATCAGGATCATAGAAGCTGATTTCGCCATTTGTTGGTGCCTGGAATCGATACAGGCGCTTGGTTTCCCCTTCCACCGTGAGCGCAGCATAGAGCAGTTCCGGTGTGCCATTATCTTCAACGTTAGTATAAAGCAGCTCTAGCGATTCGCCGCTTGCAACCCGTCGCTGCAGATCAACATCTGACGCAAACAACGGAATGAGTTCGCGTACGATTTCAATAGGCACCTCATAGCGGGCAGCTGTTTCGTGAAGGCTTTCATAAAGTTGTGTGCCGGGTCCGTTTTCTGGCTCCAGCTGGTTGGTATCATCATGAGCGCTTGTGCTCATCAACTCTTCTTGTGGCAGAAACACGGGCACATAGCGTCCGTCATCAGTTATGGCTGCTATTGCCTGGATTGTTTCGTTCTCACGCAAAATCACGCGCCCTATCACCTGCTTTTCTGGGTGGTTGGCGCCAGCATTGCCGGTGTCAGCAGAAACAATTGTTGGCAGAATCGCTAGGCTCTGTCCGTCTTTGAGTTTGTCATGATCATAAAGCTGCAGCGCATTGAGAATAGCGCGGGCAACGCCGGGTGAGGTGCCCTCATCAACAATCAGTTTGAGCACGAGATCGCCAGCGCGCCCCACGACATGCTCTTCAAGCGCTACAAACTGATCACCCTCTTCACCTTGTTGTGTGGTTTGGGGCGTTTGCTTGGGTAGCAGCGTGACGTTTTCGGGAATGACACGCACATCAATATCGCCGAATGGCATTTCGGTGAGATTCGCATATGCCATTGGCACGGAAGAAGAGATTGCCTGATTCTGACGCAGCGACTGGAAGAGCATATTGCGTGCCGCATCGGGGAGTGGCGTGCGCCCACCAAACCCACGTGTGGAGCGCTCTTCCGCGATGACCTGCATACGCGCTTCCTCATCATTGAGGGCAGTTTCATCAGGAGAAAAGGTCATTCCTGCCAGTTCATGCTTAACGACCGAAACGTCAGCATCTGTGACATCAGGTATGGAATCGCGCGCGTTAGCAGCGGCATTATCACTGTCAGCAAACAGGTTCAGCGGATTAAAGGGTGGGATAGCGCGTGCGTAGGTGCCGGCTGTGAGCGAGAGCGGCGCACTGACGCGGACAAAGTCCCGGGTTTTGATGACCTCACGATTTCCGGCCCGCAACGACATAGGTGCTTTGAAAGTTTGTCGCGCAGCACTACCCGCCAATTCGCGGCGAACAAGACGGTCACTTTTACGTACACTGGCCTGAGAACCACTATCCGTACCTGTAACGGCACGCTGAGGCCGTTGCACCTGCACTATTTCGCCCTGCAACGATATAATAATGGCGCCACCAATGAGAGCGGCTCCGCTAAGGGCGGTTAATACGCTACCGATAAGCCATCGCAGGCTTACCCGTCGCCGATCCTGATTCAGTATGGCGATTCCATTAGGATCAAGTGGCGGCGCATCATATCCTTCTACGCCGGTGCGGCGATAAGTAAGAATCGCAGGGTGCCGCGTCGCGACATCGGCCCGAATGGCCACCGGTGTCCGCTGAAGCATCAAGCTATCCTATCTCTTGCCGCCATAATCATCCATCCGCACACTTATATATAAGCGCATGTGTCGCTGCGCGTCCCTCATATGTCGCGCATATATGTATGTCGCAAGCACCATGCCCTCAAGAGTCGCCCAGATCAACGCTGCGATTCTGATTCAGAGCACTGAATCGGTACTTTATAATGAGACTTTTGGTGTCGGCTGCCCATTTAATTAG
>NZ_JAZDRL010000001.1:482500-1125000 GCF_047501465.1 Pseudochelatococcus sp. G4_1912 | reverse complement strand
TGGGAAGGAATTCTGTTACTAATGATGCAAGCCTTGAGCAGTTTGTTGATCCTCTGGTTTTAATCAGCCTTGCCTTCGGCACGATAGCAAGTATGGGTACCTTTACGCGGCTCACTGCCGATTGGCGTTGCCGCGCCGGGCAGACGCGCGGTGTGTTGAAGCCGGGTCTGGATACGTTGGTTGTTGGTGCTGATGGCCGACTTGCACTGCTAGTGAGGTTTTCGCTACTGATGTTGATAGCGTGGTTTTCGGCAGCTCAAATGGCAAGCGGTACGTATAACCCCTTTATTTATTTCCGTTTCTGAGGATAGGGGGTATGTATAAACTAAATAAACCTTTCGCCTCACAATTGTATGGTTATGCGCTGAGCGGTATTTTCGCTATTGCGATGGTGCTGTCGATGGCGGGGGCTTTTTTTTCAACAGCGCAGCAGAGCGAGGTCGAAAATCGCCGCTTCAATGCCCTGCCTGAGTTGCCGGATTCATTTGCGACGTGGGAGACCTTTCCGCAGCGGTTTGAGGCCTTCTTCAACGACCATTTTGGTTTCCGTGCGGCTTTGATCCGCACCAACACGTCTCTTTCGACCACCTTGCTCGACCGTTTGCCCAGTAATGATGTGATCGCGGGTAAAGATGACTGGCTGTTTTATGCAGCGGAAAACGCGCTAGCTCTCTATCAACGTACAGCACCATTATCGCCACAGGTGATGGACGGATGGTTATCTGGACTGAGCGAGCGGGTTAAATGGCTCGCGATGCAGGGCGTCGATTATGCATTTGTGGTTGCGCCGGATAAGCACACGATTCATGCAGAGAAAATGCCGCGCTATTTGCGCGTAAGCAATGTTCCGTCGCAGCATGATCAGATCGTTGATCTTGCGCGTGCCAATGCATTGCCGGTGATTGACTTACGCCCAACATTACTTGCCGCCAAGGCGGATGGGCAGGTGTACTATCGCGATGATACGCACTGGAATAAGTGGGGTGCTTATCTGGCTTATCGTGAGATCATGGGACAGCTTGCACAGCGTGTTTCCGCCAAGCCAGTGAACTTGCAGGCAAGCGATTTTGAAATACAGCCTTATGGCCCTGGTGATTTAGCGCGTATGGCATTGATGCAGCGCACAGAAATGGTGCCTATTTTGAACACTGCCGCATCATCTTGCGTGTCTGATGCGGAAAAGATCAGATGGGATGCGGTGCAGTCCAGAGGGCAAAATGTAGGTACGCCACTTATTGTGCGGATGCGGTGTGAGGGGGGAAAAGGCAAGCTTTTGCTGTTTGGAGATTCCTTCTCCGATGTGCTTTTTTCCTATTTTGCTGCGAGCTTCGAAGAAGTTGTAGCAGTGTGGTCAGCACCAACGACCAAGCAAATGCAGGAGCTGGTTATGCAGGAGCGTCCGGATTTTGTATTGGAGGAGCGCGTCGAGCGACATCTCAAACGCATACCTAATCCACCTCCCAAGCGGTGAATACTAGCTTACCTGACAGTGGCGATAAACCGGATCAAACTTTGACCATCATGTATCGATAGAGCGCCTGATAGATAGGGTCAAACTGAAATGATAACAAATGCTTGAAGCGTTCCAGATCGATAATCGGAAAGACAATACAATAGGGGTGCATTTGGATGCTGTTTCCCTGTCTATTGCCGGACGCACTATCATCCATGATTTGTATTTGCATCTTGATGAGAAGCGCATTGCTATTATTGGTTGCAACGGATCGGGAAAAACGACCTTATTGCGGTTAATAGCCGGACTCATTGCGCCCACTCATGGGAATATTCGGGTTGAGGGTATTGATCCGTTTCGTGACAGGCGGGGGGTGCTATCGCAGCTTGGCATCCTGTTTCAGAACCCGGATCATCAGATTATCTTTCCGACTGTAGGGGAGGAGCTTGCCTTTGGCTTGAAACAGCAGGGGCATAAAGCTGATGATGTCGTGCGCATGGTGAAGGCGCTGCTTATGCGGCATGGGCGCGCGCATTGGTACGATGCTTCGGTGCAGACGCTTTCGCAAGGGCAACGGCAGTTTCTGTGTCTGCTGTCCATTCTCGCCATGAAGCCGCAAACTATCCTGTTGGATGAACCGTTCTCGGGGCTTGATCTGCCGACAGCAGCGCGTCTGTCACGCGCATTTACGCAGCTGCCGCAACGCTTGATAACCGTAACCCATGATCCCGCCGTTGCACGGGTTGCGGAACGCGTCGTCTGGATTGATGCGGGGCGGGTGCGCGCAGATGGCACGCCAGAGATGGTGCTGCCGGTGTTTGAAGCCGAAATGCAGGAGATGGGAGAGCGCGATGCTGACATTGACCTCGCCCCATAAAACCTGGCTTCATGCTGTACCTGCCGGGGCAAAGCTTGCTGCACTGGCCGTTGCAACGCTCGTATTGATGCCAATGAGTGATCCGTGGGCTATTGCAATAGGCGTAGCGGCAACGCTGATGCTTTATGGCATGCAGGGCTGGGCATTTGGGATTTATGGTTTGCGTATGCTGCGGCCACTGGTGCCGTTTTTCGTGGTGCTGATCGTTTGGCACGGATGGACAGGAGGCTTTACACGTGAGGGAATGTGGCCGGGCGCTGCCATTGGTTTCAAGATGCTGACGGCCGTGGCCTTAGCAAATCTGGTCACCATGACAACGCGCCTTGATGCCATGATAGCCGTGGTGGAAACCTGCACACGGCCGTTGGCACGTTTTGGACTGTCGCCGCGTGTGCTGGCGTTAGCGATTGCGCTGGTAATCCGTTTCACGCCCACTCTCATGATGCGCAGCGCGCAATTAGCGGAAAGCTGGCGTGCGCGTAGTGTGCGGCGGCCTAACTGGCGGATCGTGGTGCCGGTAACGCTTGCCGCTGTCGATGATGCTGAACAAATTGCCCAGGCGCTGCGTGCGCGTGGAGGCCTTTAAAGCACTGTTCGATAATTTTTGTCTATTTACGTCTGTTTATTTGTTTGTTTTCTGCATCAAATTGAACCAGGAACGATATGCATTTTTGATTATGATGCAATTTCTGATTAAGTCTTCAATTGGAGCTCAAGTTGCGGCAAACAATCGCAATGAGGGCAGGGGCATCGCAGCTAGAGATGTCACTATAGCAACATGCATTCAATATAACCAAAAAGCGGTATCCACTTTGTGGTTCGATGCAATAGGGTTCAAGCCGTTCATTAGAGCGCCAGGCATTCTGAAAGACGCAGAACTGCGCTCTAGACTTTATATTTCACCGCAATTTGCATTCGACTTGGATGCAAGTTGCTCTAAGGATCTGACGTGGAACGACATCTCGCACTGATAGCCCTTTTTGCCGCGCTCATTGCGGCGCTTGGCCTTGTGCCTCGGATTGATCTGGTATCGGGCGTGCCGATTACAGCCCAGTCGCTGGGCGTGATGCTTGCAGGCGCGGTGCTGGGTGCACGGCGCGGATTTCTGGCGGTGTTGCTATTGCTGTTGCTGGTCGCTGTCGGACTGCCGTTGCTAGCGGGTGGACGCGGCGGACTTGGTGTGTTTGTCGGCCCTACGGCTGGCTTCGTGTTTGGTTTTCCGGTGGCTGCTTTTGTTACTGGCTGGATTGTCGAACATTGGCGCGCACCAATTGGCATCTCGGCTTTTGTTGCATCATTGTTTGGGGGCGTGGTTGTGCTTTATGCTTTTGGCGCTATCGGCATGGCTCTCGTGCTCTCCAAGACTGTGCCGGAAGCTCTTTTGCTGACATCCCCTTTCCTGATTGGCGATATCATCAAGGCGGGTTTGACGGCGCTCATCACGCGGGAACTTGCAAGGTTGCGGCCTGGTGTGGTGCTGTCGCGAAACGCTGCTTGAACAGCACAACGCCGCGCATCATAAATGATACGCGGCGTTGCATGAAATCAGCGGGCTTGTCTTACGCCGAATGCTTCTTCTGCGCTAGCAGGGATGATCCGGGGAAGCGCAGCAGCATGCCGAACAGATCGCGTGGTTCATCGGGATCGGCGAGCAGATCAAGTTCTGCAAAGTGGCTGGTGCCCACGATCTTGTCGTGCACATAACGCAGTGCGGAAAAGTCTTCCGTCGCAAAACCTACAGAATCGAACAGCGTAATCTGCCCCGCATCGCGACGGCCTTCCGCCTTGCCGGTGATGACACGCCACAGCTCTTCAACCGGATGATTGGCATCAAGCTGCTGGATCTCGCCTTCAATACGGGTCTGCGGCGGATATTCCACGAAGATGTCCGAGCGCATCAGAATATCACGATGCAGCTCGGTCTTGCCGGGGCAATCACCGCCAACGCCGTTGATGTGAATACCAGGCCCGACCATGTTATCGGTCAGGATCGTGGCATATTGTTTGTCTGCTGTCACGGTGGTGACGATATGCGCGCCCTCTACCGCATCTTGCGCAGTGGTGCAGGACACGATCTCGAAGCCCAGTCCCTCAAGATTGCGCCGGCACTTTTCGGTGGCTGAAGGGTCGATGTCATATAGCCGCAGCTTGTTGACACCAAGCAATCCCTTGAATGCCATTGCCTGGAATTCAGCCTGCGCGCCGTTGCCAATCAGTGCCATGCAATTGGCACCGCGTGGCGCGAGATACTTCGCTGCCAATGCTGATGTTGCCGCTGTGCGTAATGCTGTGAGGATTGTCATTTCTGAAATCAGCAGCGGATATCCGTTGCTGACATCAGCCAGCACACCGAAGGCGGTAACCGTCTGGCGGCCTTCGCGGGTGTTCTTGGGATGCCCGTTGACGTATTTGAAGCCGTAATGCTTGCCATCGCTGGTCGGCATCAGTTCAATCACGCCTTCATGGCTATGCGAGGCGACGCGTGGCGTCTTGTCAAACTGCTCCCAACGGCGAAAGTCATCTTCGACATATTCAGTCAGTTCGCTCAGAAAGCGCTCGACGCCAATGTCCAGCACAAGCTCCATCATATGATGAACGCTGACGAAGGGGACGATGTTGAGTTTTTCAGTCATGCCGATCAATGACTCCGTGTCGGGCGTTCCATGATGCGGCGCCCCATCAGACTTGCGGTGAGATCGACAACAAGCGTTGCGGTGCGCCCGCGCTCGTCGAGGAAGGGGTTGAGCTCAACAAGATCAAGGCTGGAAACAAGGCCGCTGTCATGCAGCATTTCCATCACGAGATGCGCCTCGCGGAATGTCGCGCCGCCTGGCACCGTGGTGCCGACAGCCGGTGCGATGGCTGGATCGAGGAAGTCGACATCAAAGCTTACATGCAGCAGGCCATTGTTGGCCGCGACACGTTCCAGGAATGACCGCAGAAGCGTGGCCATGCCGTGCTCATCAATCGCGCGCATATCATGCACGGTAACGCCTGCCGCAAACAGCGCGCTGCGCTCTGCCGGATCTACGCTGCGCAGACCAAGCGCGCACACATTGACTGGATCGACATGGGCGATCAATTCAGGAAACACGCCTGAAAAGCCAGGGCGTCCACAAGCATAGGCAAGTGGTACACCGTGGAGATTGCCGCTTGTGGTGGTGTCGAGGGTGTGGAAATCGGGATGCGCATCAAGCCACAATACGAATTGGGGACGTCCAAGCTCCAACGCACGCCGTGCAACGCCAGCAATTGAGCCGCCTGCAAGCATGTGATCGCCGCCAAGGAAAATAGGCATACCGTCGAGGCTTGCTTCATAAGCAGCTTCAGTAATCGCCTTTGTCCATGCGACAACTTCAGGCAGTGATTTGATGGCGGGGTTAGGATGCGTCACCGATTCAGCGGGATCCGGAACGATAGTGCCAAGGTCAGTTACATCATGCCCAAGCTCACGCAGGGCTGTAATCAGACCTGCGGTGCGTAGGGCGCTCGGCCCCATCTCACAGCCCATACGGCCTGCGCCATCCTGCATCGGCACGCCCAGAATCTTGCAATGCACCGCACGCCTCTTGCCCGTTTCAACCCGATCTTTACGATCTATATCAGGATTCATGGACATAGGTGAAGAAGTAAGTTCGATCAACGGATCTGCCGTTAGAGGGAGTGTTTCGAAAAGTTTAGTAATGGTCATTATCTCACCCTACGTCGAACTTGACGCCCTGCGCTAATGGCAAGGTGCGTCCATAATTGATTGTGTTGGTGGCGCGGCGCATGTAAGCGCGCCAGGAGTCAGAGCCAGATTCACGCCCGCCGCCCGTTTCCTTCTCGCCGCCAAACGCGCCGCCGATTTCCGCGCCCGAGGGGCCGATGTTGACGTTTGCAATGCCGCAATCAGAACCACGTGCGGAAATGAAGGCTTCCGCCTCACGCAGGTCATTGGTGAAGATTGATGACGACAGACCCTGCGGCACATCGTTATGCAGCGCCAGCACAGCGTCGAAATCGCTGTATTTCACTACGTAGAGGATAGGGGCAAAGGTTTCATGCAGCATCGGGCCGGTTTGCTCGGCCATCTCGACGAGTGCAGGGCGCACGTAGAATGCATCAGCTGCGCCCATATCAACCCGCTCACCGCCAATGACACGCCCGCCTGCAGCCTTTGCAGCTTCAAGCGATTTCTGCATGCCGTCAAAAGCTGCCGCATCAATCAGCGGGCCAACCAGCGTGCCGGTTTCGAGTGGATTGCCAACCGTCACCGAGCCATAGGCAGCCTTCAGACGTGGCACAAAGCTGTCATACACACTCTCATGCACGAAGAGGCGACGGAGTGTGGTGCAGCGCTGACCAGCCGTGCCCATGGCCGCAAAAGCAACACCGCGCAATGTCAGATCGAGATCAGCTGAAGGTGCGATGATCGCTGCATTATTGCCGCCGAGCTCAAGAATGGCGCGCGCAAAACGCTGCGCCAGCTTGGGGCCAACCTTGCGGCCCATGGCCGTTGAGCCGGTTGCGGAAACCAGCGGCACCTTGTTGTGCGCAACCAGTGCTTCGCCAATGTCACCTGCACCGATCAGCAGGGTGGAGAGATGATCAGGTGCGCTGCCGCCCTCAGCCTTGAAGCGCGTAAGCGCGCGCTCGAACAAGGCGTGGGTGGCAAGTGCGGTTAGCGGGGTTTTTTCGGATGGCTTCCATACAATGCTGTTGCCGCACACAAGTGCTAGTGCTGCATTCCAGGCCCAGACGGCTACAGGGAAGTTGAAGGCCGAGATAATGCCGGTGACGCCAAGTGGATGCCACGTTTCCATCATCCGGTGCTCACCACGTTCGGTGGCAATGGTGAGGCCGTAAAGCTGGCGGGATAGACCGACAGCGAAATCGCAGATGTCGATCATCTCCTGTACTTCGCCAAGGCCTTCCGAGGTGATCTTGCCAGCTTCTACCGAGACCAGACGTCCCAGCGCTTCCTTATTGGCGCGCAGTTCCTCGCCCAACAGCCGCATCAGTTCGCCGCGTTTGGGTGCAGGCACTTCACGCCAAGCCAAAAACGCATCATGCGCGCGGGCAATTGCCGCGTTTGCGCCAGCGACATCGATGGTTGCGACATGTGCAAGCGTTTCACCCGTTACAGGTGAGCGCGCCAGCAATGGTCCATCAAGATGTTCACGCGCAACGCCCAGGCCGGACAGCAAAGCGTCAATCTCGGCTTTATATGAGGCTATGCCGGTACCATTCCGGTGGTTATTTGCATGAGACATGGCTTAATAATCCCCTAGAGCATTTATTTTGGAGCGTTCTTTCGTCGCATTGTTGCATACGGCAATAGCGCAAAATGTTAGAAAACAGAAGCGCTATTTGCTCTATCTGTTTGTTTTCACACTACCTTTTACCCCAAGAGTATATGCTCTACGGCATCAGGCTTGGGCTTTATTGCAGCAACTCCAGCAGAGTGCGCAGTTTTCGGGTCGTGGCTGAATAGATATAACAGGCAAATACAATGGTCATTGTGCAGTCTTATGGCGTTTTCTAGAAAAGTGGGCACTGCTGTTTCATTTTAAAAGCGCATCAGCCCAAAAGCTAAAAGTATCCTGAATGATTCAATCGATCGTTCAGATACTCTAAGCCTTCATAGTGAGCAAAGTGGGGCAGCCTTGTTAAAGGCCATCCCACTTCGGTTATCATTGCAGAGTGTAGGTCTGGTTAATGAGAGCAAAATGCATAAAACATGAATTGCTATTTTGCTCTCATTCTTTGTTTATCCAATTGGTGTCGGACCTTTAATATTTTTAGCTCGCAGCGCGCATGCGTGGCTGTTCGGCGTAGTACTTACCGAACCGGTTGGCCAGGAACGTGCCAAGCGAGATTTCTTCTTGCTTGATGAACCCCTTGTTGGGAAGCGTGCCCTTCGCCACCATATCGAGTACAGCGCAGATGCTTGCTGCTGTCGTTACCTGAATGGCGCTGTAGATCTTGCCGCTGATCATTTCGCTATAGATCTTGTTGGCGTAGGTTTCTTGCACCAAACGGCCCTTGCGGTAGCCGTTGACGGTGACAAACACGATGACAACGTCCTGATCAGTCGTAGGAATTGCGTTTTCCAGAATGTCTTTCAGCACTTCACGACGATGACGCAGGCCTAGATCGTTCAGCAACGCTTTCATGATGGCAGCATGGCCGGGATAGCGGATGGTGCGGTAGTTTAATGTGCGCACCTTGCCTTGCAGCGTTTCGCACAGGGTGCCAAGGCCGCCGGAGGTGTTGAACGCCTCATAGGTTACGCCATCGAGCGAAAACTCCTCGCGCTCTTCAAGAGCAGGAACTTCCGTCAGCTCGCCATCAACAATGGCTTCGCATGGCTCGATGTACTCGTTGATGACCCCATCCGTGCTCCAGGTGAGGTTGTAGTTGAGCGCGTTGGAAGGATACTGCGGCAGCGCACCAACGCGCATACGCACGCTTTCCAGCTTGTCAAAGCGGCTGGCCAGATCATTGGCGACAATCGAGATGAAGCCAGGCGCAAGGCCGCATTGTGGAATGAACGCCGTTTGCGCGGTTGCTGCAATTTCCTTCACCTGACGGGTGGATTCCACGTCTTCCGTGAGGTCAAGATAATGCACGCCTGCTTCAGCCGCAGCCTTGGCGATATAAGTCGTCAGATGGAAGGGAGCCGCGCTTAATACTGCGAACTTGCCCTTGAGCAGTTTTGTGAGCGCAGCATGGTCCGTTACATCAACAACTGCTGTGCGGATCAACTTGTGCGTATCGATCCGGTCGAGCTGGTCCTGCTGCCGGTCAGCGATGGTGACTGTGTATTCTTCTGTACCAGCAAGGAGGTTGGCGATGGTGGAGCCGATCTTGCCTGCCCCGACAACGACGACGTGTTTCATAATGCCTCCTCTGGAATAGCGCTTATATTGGCAGTTTCTGATTTGCTGCCATATTGATTTATTGCAGAATGACGGATACACGCGGTGATTCACAGCGCCATTTTTGCGCTTCACAGCATCATTATGTGCGACATGACGTAAAGTTTATTCAAAATGACGACGGTTATCACCGACAAAGATCATATGTTGTTGGCATTACTGCGAGAAAATGCGCGAATGCCGGTTTCAACCCTTGCACGGCGGTTGGGTCTGTCGCGCACCACAGTGCAGGCGCGCATCGAGCGGCTTGAAGGCCAGGGCGTAATTGCTGGCTATGGTGTGCGGCTTTCTGATGCATATGAGCGCGGATTGGTGCGCGCGCATATTCTCATTACTGTGGCACCCAAATCGGTGCATGCAGTAAGCGGGGCGCTTGCGGCGATAGAGCAGGTGCAAACGTTGCATTCTGTCAGTGGGACATTCGATCTCATCGCTATCGTCGTTGCCCGTTCAATTAGCGAGCTTGATGAACTCATCGACCGCATCGGCGTTCTGGATGGTGTAGAGCGCACATTATCGTCCATCATTCTCTCGACACGCATTGATCGTTAAAAAACGAAAAAGCAAGGGGAACGCGCATGATAAGCAACACCCGCACCGGTGGTCAGGTTCTGATTGATGCTTTGCGCATTCATGGCGTTAATCGAGCATTTTGCGTGCCGGGGGAGAGTTATCTCGCAGCCCTCGATGCATTGCATGATGCGTCTGATGATATCGCGCTTGTTGTGTGTCGGCAGGAGGGCGGTGCGGCCTATATGGCTGAGGCCTATGGCAAGCTCACGGGCAAGCCCGGCATTTGCTTTGTAACGCGCGGCCCCGGGGCGACGAATGCCTCCATCGGTGTGCATACCGCGTTTCAGGATTCAACCCCGATGATCCTCTTCATCGGGCAGGTCGCGCGGGATCAGCGGGATCGCGAGGCGTTTCAGGAGATCGATTATCGGCGGATGTTCTCGCCTATTGCGAAATGGGTTGTGGAGATTGATCAGGCCGAACGCATTCCCGAAATCATCTCGCAGGCGTTTCACCGGGCGGTCAATGGTCGTCCCGGCCCGGTCGTGGTTGCGTTGCCGGAAGATATGCTGACCGATGTCGTCAGCGTTAGCGATGCCCCCGCCTATCGTCGTGCCGAAATCGGTGTCAGCGATACGCAGGTGCAGGAACTCGCTCATCTGATTGCGCAGGCGAAGCAACCACTGATGATCGTTGGCGGCAGCGGCTGGAATAAGGACGCTGTAGCCGATATTCGCGCGTTCAGCGAGGCGATGCATCTGCCGGTAGCAGCCTCATTCCGCTGTCAGGATCTGTTTGACAATACCCACCCCAATTATGCAGGCGATCTGGGCTTTGCCGCATCTGCTGCCCTCAACCAACGGGTGAGTGAGAGCGATTGTCTGATCGTCGTGGGTGCGCGGCTTGGTGAAACGACAACAGCTGGCTATACGCTGATTGATATTCCCACACCGCGCCAGACACTCATTCACGTGCATTCCGGGGCGGAGGAGCTGGGGCGTGTGTATCACGCCACATTGCCGATCAATGCTGATGCAGCATCATTCGCGCGCGCTGTGCGGACGTTGGCGCCAATCCAGAACCCTGCCTGGCGTGTTTGGACGCAGCAGGCCAATGCTGAGTATCGCGCAAACCTTGCGCATCCGCAGACGCCAGGTGCGGTGCAGATGGGCGATGTCATGGCATGGCTGCGTGAGCATCTGCCGGTTGATGCCATACTCACCACAGGCGCGGGAAACTATGCCACCTGGGTGCATCGCTTCCATCAGTACCGCACCTTCCGCACGCAGCTTGGACCTACCAATGGTTCAATGGGGTATGGCGTGCCAGCAGCGATTGCAGCCAAGCTCACACATCCAGAGCGTACTGTTGTGGCCTTCGCGGGTGATGGCTGCTTTTTGATGAATGGGCAGGAACTTGCTACCGCCATGCAATATGACGCAAACATTATCGTGCTTGTCGTCAATAATGGTATGTACGGTACGATCCGCATGCATCAGGAGCGCCGCTATCCGGGGCGGGTATCGGGCACGCAATTGGTCAACCCCGATTTCGCAGCGCTGGCACGTGCCTTTGGTGCACATGGAGAGATTGTCGAAAAAACCGCCGATTTCGCTCCAGCCTTCGCACGGGCGCAAGAATCAGGACGCCCTGCGCTGATCGAGATTCGCATTGATCCCGAAGCGCTGACGCCCAAAATGAGCCTTAGCCAAATTCGCCAGCAAGCTCAGCAACAACAGCAATAGTTTCGCCTTGAGGTACCAGGTAAGGATTCTGATGCTATGACGGTCGTTGCATTGAGCGAGATCCAGAGCAGTTTGGGTTTTATTGGGTTCGCCGAATTGAACGCAAGCTTCTGTAAAATATAAAGATTAAAGCGCAGTTCTGCTTCATTCAGAACGTCCGGCATTCTGAAATTGCTCATGGATATGTTGGGTTTTGTGCTCGTAGGAGCGTAAATCTCCACATAACGGCTTTTCAATAGCAACACGCCGCCCATCGAGTGATGGACGGCGTGTTGAAAGGTCTTATTTGTCAACCACCAGACAGTTCAGGCTACAATGCTGTGGCCCTCACGTCTGGTAAGCGAGCGAGGGCAATCAAGCCTCGGTCTGCGCCTTCAGAATCTGACGGCCACGGTACATGCCCGACTTCAGGTCGACGTGATGAGGACGGCGAAGCTCGCCTGAGTTCTTGTCTTCAACGTATGTAGGATTAGCCAACGCATCTGCGGAACGGCGGTGGCCGCGCTTCGATGGCGAGGTTTTTCTTTTAGGAACGGCCATAGCTCAACTCCGATCAATGGTAACGATCCGGCGAATCCGGATGCATCCCATCCACGTTTAAATTTCAATGGATGCGGGCTTCTACTAGATTCTTGCACGCTTGGCTAGTTCTTTTTGACCTGATTTTAAAATCGCTCTCACTGCTTTATAATCGCTTGGATTTACCTAGCGTGCAAGGCAGCTGGTGTCTTCATTACCCATGCGCATGATGATGGCGTTGGCGCCACGTGCATGGAAGCGCGCGGGTTGTGCGGGGTTGCGCTGGCGTGGATTCGGCAGTGCGGCTGCCAATAATGCGGCTTCACGGCGGGAGAGGTTCTTGGCGCTTTTGTTGAAGTAGCGCCGTGCGGCAGCCTCTGCGCCAAAAATACCTTCGCCCCATTCAGCCACGTTGAGATAATTTTCCATCATCCGCCGTTTTGACCAGATAATATCGGCATAGACAGATAATGGCAGCTCCAGCCCCTTGCGCAAATAAGAGCGCCCCGGCCACAGAACAAGGTTTTTGACAGTCTGCATCGGTATTGTGGATGCACCGCGTGTGGGGCCGTTTTCGCCCGCACGGTCCACGACATGCCGCAGCGCGCTCCAATCAATGCCACCATGGAGACAGAATCGCGAATCTTCAGCCGCGATTACTGCCTGTGGCAAAGCGGGGGCGATGTCGTCCAGCGCCACCCAGTCCCGCGTTACCGGCTGCAGTGTAATCCAGCGCCCCAGCATCAATGTGGAAACGGGCGGAACGAAGCTGTAAAGCGTCAGCAATGCGATAGGGAGCATCACCAGGATCAGCGCAATGATCTTCAAGCGTCGCATAAGCTGGCGCATGCGTGCGCTTGTGGGCATCCGCTCAGGCGCTGGTTGTGCTCGCCTTGATTGCCGCTGCGTTGGCATGCTTCTCCTGTTCGACATATCCTGGGGTATTGTCCTTGACCCATGCTATGGACAGGGGCAATCGAAGCTGAAACAAGAGAGATAATCAGCAATGATCAATCTGCCGAATGTCTCAGGAGGCGTAGGGTTTGATCATACTGTGTGTTGGTTGAATTTGTGAAGACGCATCCTAAGCGCGAATGGAAGGCGAGGTTAATGATTCAAGGGGTGACGCAGAACGAGGGCACGCATCTGGCAGCCAACGAGCATGCGGGTGAAGCAGCGTTTGAGCGCCGTTTGGCGGCAGTTGCGCAAGCAGTAGAGGAGCGTATCGCCGCACTTTTCGAGGATAACCCCCGCAGGGGCGAGATTGCCCGGCCTGCCCGTCTGGTTGCTGCCATGCGCCATGCCATGTTGGGGGGGGGCAAGCGATTGCGGCCCTTTCTGGTTATTGAGACTGCGGCTCTCTTTGGCGTGCCCTTCACGCAAGCGCTTAACGGCGCCTGCGCGCTGGAGCTGGTGCACGGTTATTCGCTGGTGCATGACGATCTGCCTGCCATGGATGATGACGATCTGCGCCGTGGCCAGCCAACTGTCCACAAGGCTTTCGATGAAGCCACTGCTATTCTGGCCGGTGATGCGTTGCTGACGATGGCGTTTGATGTTGTTGCGGATGAAAGCACGCACCCTGATCCAGCGATTCGCATTTCTTTCGTGCAGGGCTTGGCACGGGCGGCAGGGCTTGGCGGGATGGTCGGCGGACAGATGCTCGATCTGGCTGCAGAAGGCCGGTATGGCGAAGTGCTGATGGATGAAGCGCGCATACGTCGTTTACAGGCGATGAAAACCGGTGCGCTGATCGCTTATTCTGTTGAGGCAGGGGCCCTTATCGGGCATGCATCGCTTGAAGATCGCCAGGCGCTGGGCAATTTTGGCCGTGCCATCGGTGCAGCGTTTCAGGTGGCGGACGATCTGCTGGATCGCGAATCAAACGCTGCTGCAATGGGTAAGCGCGTTGCCAAGGATGCTGAAAAGGGCAAGGCAACGCTCGTCGATGTGCTTGGCATCGAACGCGCCCGCATGGAGTGCGATAGCCTGGTCGATAAGGCTATGAATGCTCTGGAGCGCTTTGGCGAAAAGGCTGACACTCTCCGCGCCGCTGCACGGTTTACAGTGACACGTAAGTCTTGAAGAGTCCAATTCCATCCGGTGGCAGTTAGAGCGCAGGATCATCTGATAAAGTCAGAGCTGCGCTTCATTACATCAGACCAGAAAGTGGATGCCGGTTTTTGATAAATCTGATGCACAAACCAATGATTAGAGCAAAATCCCGACTCAACTTGAATGCATTTTGCTCTAATCTTTATTTTTTACCGCAACTTGCCTAGCGACGTACGGCAGTGATGTAGCTTGGTGTGCGGCCTTCGCGGAATGCCTTTTGCTCATAGCGCGTGCTAATCCAGCCATCCCATGGCTGACGCCAGTCATCAGCGCGTTCCGCCTGCCAGACAAAGTCAGGCGAGCGCTCAAGGCGCGCCAGTGTCCATGCTGCGTAGTCATCGATATCGGTCGCAAAGCGCAACAACCCGCCAGGGCGGATGACGCGTGCCAGCATGGCTAACGATTCATCCGACACAATACGACGCTTGCGGTGACGGCGCTTGGGCCATGGATCGGGATAGAGAATATAAGCCCTGCTGATGCTGGCTTCTGGCAGTCGTGCAATGACCGGGATTGCATCGGCATCGTGCAGACGCACGTTGGTGATGTCCTCCTCATCCAGCATGCTGAGCAGCTTCGCCATGCCGTTGATGAACGGTTCGCAGCCAATAATGCCGATGTTGCGATGCGCTAATGCCTGCGCAATCAGATGCTCACCGCCGCCGAAACCGATCTCAAGCCATATATCATCAATTGGCGTATCAAACAGATCGCGCGGTGATATCGGGCCTTCTTCCGGCAAGCGTAGCTTGGGCAGTAGCTCGTTGATCAGATCAGTCTGTCGATCACGCAATTTCTTACCCTTGCGGCGCCCGTAAAAGGCGCCGCGCAGGGTTTCATTATCGTTATCATCTGCAATGGCAGATGGCATATCAGCCGTTATCATGACAACCGGTCAAGCTACCGATGAACGGATGGCATCGATAAGGTCCGTGCGTTCCCATGAGAAGCCGCCATCGGCCTCTGGCGCACGCCCGAAGTGGCCGTAGGCCGCTGTGCGGGCATAGATAGGACGGTTGAGCGACAGGTGCTCGCGGATGCCGCGAGGCGACAGGTCGATCACCTTCAGCAGTGCCTTTTCGAGCCTGGCCTCATCCACGCGGCCTGTGCCGTGTGTATCGACATAAAGCGACAGTGGCTGTGCCACGCCGATAGCGTACGACAGCTGGATGGTGATGCGATCAGCAAGATCCGCCGCCACCACGTTCTTCGCCAGATAGCGTGCTGCATAGGCTGCAGAACGGTCAACTTTCGTTGGATCCTTGCCCGAAAACGCGCCGCCGCCATGAGGAGCTGCACCGCCGTAGGTATCCACGATGATCTTGCGGCCTGTAAGGCCCGTGTCGCCATCGGGGCCACCGATCACGAACTTGCCTGTGGGGTTCACGTGCCAGATGGTGTTTGCGTCGATCCAGCCTTCTGGCAGGGATTCGCGGATGTAAGGCTCAACAATCGCACGCACGTCGTTCGAGTTGAGGCTCTCATCAAGATGCTGTGTAGACAGAACGAGCTGTGTAACGCCAACGGGCTGGCCGTTTTCGTAGCGGACAGTCACCTGGCTCTTGGCATCAGGGCCGAGTATCGCAGCTTCGCCTGAATGGCGTGCGAGTGCGAGGCGCTTGAGAATGCGGTGAGCGTAGTAAATTGGCGCAGGCATCAGCTCTGGCGTTTCGCGGCATGCGTAACCGAACATGATGCCCTGGTCGCCCGCGCCTTCGTCCTTGTTGCCAGCCGCATCAACGCCCTGCGCGATATCGCTGGATTGCGCGTGCAGCAGCACTTCGATGTCGGCATCCTGCCAGTGGAAGCCATCCTGCTCGTAGCCGATGTCCTTGATGGCAAGGCGTGCGAGATGAGAAACGTAATCGGCAGTGATCGTGGCCGGGCCGCGAACTTCACCCGCAATTACGAGACGGTTCGTCGTCGCAAGTGTTTCGCATGCCACGCGTGCTTCAGGTTCAACTGCGAGATAAGCATCGACGATAGCGTCTGAAATGCGGTCGCAGACCTTATCCGGGTGCCCTTCGGAAACCGATTCACTGGTGAAAAGATAATTTTGGCGCGACACGATCCAATACCCCTGCTTTGAGACGTTGCCGGACGGGATACCAGAGAGCAGCTGAATGAATACGGTTACACAACCGCACGATCAGACCTTCGCGCTCAAGGTTTCCTCAAAGACTTCGACTTTTGGCAGTATGTCGCGATGCGGTCAAGACGGGATATCGAACCCGTTCTCTAAAAAGAACGAATTAATGAAAAAAAATGCTCACAGGCGCTATATCAGGCAACCTCAGCAGGGGTGCCGGCAATGGATTCGACAAGTTCGATGATTCGGCGTCGCACAGAAGGATCTTCAATCCGTAAAAAGGCGCGCATGAGCTGCATGCCTTCATCTGTTGAGATTATATCGTTTTTAAAGGGTGCTTGCGCTTCTTCAGCAAAGCCGGAGAGGCCGCCTGTTAATCCCTGCAATCCTTCAAAGAAGTAGGCTGCAGGCACACCTAAAACCGCACCGATCTGTTGCAGACGGCTGGCACTAATACGGTTGCTGCCTTTTTCGTACTTCTGCACTTGCTGGAATGTAACGCCGAGCGCGCCGCCCAACTTTTCCTGGCTTATACCGAGTACCTGGCGCCTCGCTTTGACACGGCCGCCGACATAAATGTCGATCTTATTCGCGTTATTGGTCACTCTAGCCTCTCAAAGGGACGCCAAGTGTAGGGAGATCGTCATCGTCAATATTGTCCAGCATTGTCATAATATTCATCCTGCCTAAGGATTGCTCATCATAACCCTCAACTAAGCAGCTTATATCAATGGATGCCAAGCCTATCAAGGAAATCTAAGACCCACACAATTTCACTTCTATCCCATTGAATTCATAACACTGCACAAGGGTTTTCGTTCCCCTGTATCTTGGAAAATGTACATGGTGTCAAAAAAATATCAGTTTTTCGATCGTTTCATCCTCGTTTTTCACTCTGACGTGGCATAAGAAAGCCAATCATAACAAAGCATAAAATGCTGAGCCAATAAAGACCCGCGCCGATGCGATTGTTGACACTTACGTAAAATGTATCATCCAGTGGTTGTGGGAGGCTTGCGTCAATTATGCCCGAAACGCCAAGAGAGAGCGGTGCGGTGACATATCTGCCGAAAGGATCAATAACTGCAGAAATGCCGGTGTTAGCTGCGCGTACCATGGGCAATCCTTGTTCGATGGCACGCAGTCGCGATTGCGCAAGATGTTGATAGGGGCCAGGCGTAATTCCAAACCATGCATCGTTTGTGAGGTTCAGCAATAAGCCGGCACGCATTGCTGGCTCTTCCGAAATGGAAGGGGGCTGCTTAAGAATGGCCTCATCGGGAAAAATTGCTTCGTAGCAAATAAGGGGTGAAATAGGTGGCAAACCGGGTACGGTCATTGCCTCCCGCGCTGTTCCTGCCTCAAATCCGCCTGGTGAGTTCACAAATTGCCGGATACCCAATTTGCGTAGAAGGTTATCGAGGGGAAGATATTCGCCGAAGGGCACCAGGTGCACCTTATCGTAAGTGGCAAGCGAAGCACCATTGCTATCATATGCACGAATTGCATTGAAATAACGGTAACGTTGTTCCCCAGGAAGCGGCAATTCAGCACGTGCGGCACCAGTTATCAGCACAGTGTTCGTGGGAAGCAGTTGAGCGATATCTTCCAATGCCGCCGGGGTGTGGTCGATCAAAAAGGGAAATGCCGACTCCGGCCAAATGAGATGTGTTACATCTGCAAGTGTCTCGCCGTTGGCTCCCTTTTGTCCGCTGATAGCGGCATAGCGGGCTATCACATTTGCGCGAAAAGCAGGTTCTCCGCGTTCTGCTTCATCGATATTGGGCTGCATGATGCGCAAGTGGATTCCTGGCTGGGTAGGTGAGGGATCAGCCGGAATGCGCCATACACCAAAGCCTGTTATCAGCGCTAGCATGACCATTGCTACTGTTGGCATGACGAAGCGCTGTGCTGTGCTGCCCTTATCGGCCAGTGTTGCCGGTGCGGCGTGGATAAAGAGTACCAGCAACGTTAGCCAGTGCAGGCCGCCTAATGAGGCTATCTGCGCCAATGCCTCGCCCTGGCCATAGGCCATACCCCAGGCATTCCAGGGAAAGCCAGTTAGAACAGTAGCGCGCAGCCATTCAGTAACAGAGAGAGCCGCCGCAAACAGCAATATCCGCCAACAATCATTGCGCCAGATAAGTCCAGAAAGGCCGAAGCCTAAGGCCGTGAATAGCCCTAGAACCATAGGCAATCCGACAACGCCAAGCGGAAGAGCCCATAAGAACTCATCTGCATCGACGAGAAATGCCGATCCAAGCCACCACAAGCCAGCAACAAAATATCCAAAGCCAAACCACCAGCCGCAAAGTGCTGTCCGTGTTGCCTTGCGTGCAATAGGTGCCGTGCCACGCATGGAGGTGTCTATAAGCCAGACAGCAACAGGCAATGTCAGAAAAAGTATCGGCCACAAACCAAAAGGTGGCATTGCGAGGGCACCCAGAGCCCCTGATGAGAATGCCACTAGCCAGCGCATGCGTGGCCACGTGTTCGTTATATCGGTCAACCATGCCTTGGGGTCGCGGGTGGCGACTGTGAATGAAAACGATGTCATGCCTGCGCTGTGCCCGAATCACACTAAAAACAGCTCCAGACAAAGACAATAGAGGCTGCTTCTAGTTTGCTTAAATGGAGAATTCTAATCGGCCGACGATCTCACCTGGCCAGCAAGCGCTTTATGCTGCTTGCGTTTAATTGTCTGGTATCAACAATTCCGGAATTGAAGAAACCTTTAAAACCGTATTTCACGTAAGAGAGAATTCATGCAAAAACAAATAGATAGAGATAAATGGAAATTTATAATTTCTGCTTATTCCCATTTCTATTGTTTGGCTTGATATCGATAAGGGAAGAGCGAATGCGAAGCTTTTATTCGCATCCGCTCTTCGGCATTGCTGCGATTTTTTGATCAGGCGTCTGATGTACGATCGTTTTCCGAATGCCGTTGTGCGGCGCTCTTGCCTTCAGGTGTGACAGGCGAATGCAGCTGACTTTCCAGCCGATCAGCGCGTGTCAGATCGTATACGGCCACTGGTTCATGTTTATTCGGCTGGCTGGTCCAGTCAGCATTGGAGGGCGCGCTTGCCCCTTCGCCGTCAATTGATAGGCGCAGGCGCTTCAGGCGGCGTGAATCTGCATCCAGAATATCGAAAACCATGCCATAGGGCCCCGGTATCCGCTCACCGATATCCGGCACGCGGCCCGCAAGGGTCACGATAAGACCGCCAATGGTATCGACCTCTTCCGCTACCTCAATGGCATCCAGTTCCAGCCCGATGGCTCGCGATACCTCTTCAAGATCTGCGCGGGCGTCAACAAGATAGACGCCGGCGCCACTCTCGGTGATTTCGGGCTCTTCCTCGTTGTCGTGCTCATCTTCGATATCACCGACGAGCATCTCCATGATGTCTTCCATCGAGATGAGGCCATCAGTGCCGCCATATTCATCGATAACAAGCGCCATATGCGTGCGGGTTGCCTGCATTTTAACAAGCAGATCCATTACCCGCATGGAAGGCGGTACGTAAAGCACAGGCCGTAAGATCGCGGCTGCTGACAATGATGTTGTCAGATCGATATCGAGACGTGTTGGCAGCTTGCCTTCCTCGGTGGGCTGGAAAGCCTCCATGCCCGTCTTGGCAATGTAATCGAGAAAATCGCGGATGTGCACCATGCCGCGTGGGTCATCAAGGGATTCGCCATATACTGGCAGACGCGAATGCCCCGCAACGTGGAAGGTGTGGATCACCTCGGCGAGCGAGAGATCGGCCTGAATGGCGATGATGTCGGCGCGGGGCACCATGGCATCGAGCACGCGCAGTTCACTGACATCGAGCACATTCTGTAGCAGGGAGCGCTCTTGTGCGGTGAATTCGCTTGCAGTCGAGCCTTCCTCCAGCGCTTCCTCCAGTGCTTCACGCACGGAAGTATCGTTACGCAGGCCAAGGCCGGTGAGGAGCCGTTCTATCCAGCTGTCGCTTTCGCGACTTGGTCCAGGCTCTTCGGATCTTGACGGCGAACTTCGATCGTCGCTCATGGCCTCTTCAGGTCTCCAGTTCAAAATCGGCATAGGGGTCGGCTATGCCCAGGTCCGCAAGCGCTGCGATTTCCAGCGCTTCCATTTCCTGCGCTTCTTCGTCGGTTTCGTGATCAAAACCGAGAAGGTGCAGGATTCCGTGAATTATCAGATGGGTTGTGTGATCGGCGAAAGTCTTGCCATCATCACGCGCTTCGCGCTCCACCGTCTCATAAGCCAGAATAATATCGCCGATATGAGGTGCATATTCCAGCTCATCCGGCTCCACAGCCGGAAAGGACAATACATTTGTGGGTTTATCAAGGCCGCGCCATTCTGCGTTAAGAACGCGCACCGCCGCATCATCGGCAAGTGAAACGCAGATTTCTGCGCCAACAACCAATGCGATATCTGCACGCATAAGTGCTGCATTGATTGCGCGCGCCGCCAATTCCTCAACATCAGCAAGTTCTGACCAGCGGTCGGATTGCAGGATGACATCAATCGACAACGCATAAGGCTGCAATTCCGGCAAGCCGGATTTCCCCTCGCTGGATCGCTCCGCGTCTGGATCAACTTCGCCCGACATCACAGCAGCAGCATCGCCTGATAAAATATCAGACGATGTCGCTCCTGGTGATAGTGTTCCGGGAAACACCTTCGCGCCTTCACTCACCACGCTTTCGGATCCTCACGTTTTTCATTTGGCTTCTCTATGAGACGGCCTTCTTCTCTATCATAAGCATGGACGATGCGTCTGACTAGCGGATGACGCACAACATCGACATCGCGGAAGCGGATATGGCCCACACCCTCAACGTCAGATAGCACACGCGTTGCTTCCACGAGGCCGGATTTCTGGCCCGGTGGCAAGTCAATCTGCGATGGATCGCCCGTGACGATCATGCGTGAACCTTCTCCAAGACGCGTCAAGAACATCTTCATCTGCATGGAAGTGGTGTTTTGCGCCTCATCCAGCAAGACTACGGCGTTTGTTAAAGTACGTCCACGCATAAACGCAAGCGGTGCAATTTCGATCACACCTGTGGCAAGATCACGTTCAACGTGGCGCGCTTCCATGAAATCATAAAGTGCGTCATAGACTGGTCGCAGGTATGGATCGACCTTTTCGCGCATGTCACCAGGCAAAAAGCCCAGCCGCTCACCCGCTTCCACCGCAGGGCGGGAGAGGATAAGCCGCTCAACGATGCCCTGTTCCATCAACTGCACGGCGTAGCCAACAGCGAGCCAGGTTTTACCGGTGCCGGCAGGTCCTTCGGCGAACACAAGCTCATGCTGGCGCAGTGCACGCAAATAGGCATCCTGCGCCATATTGCGTGCCTTCACCGTGCCGCGTTTGCGTGTGGTGATGTGTTCGAAACTGGCGCGCCCCGAAGGTGAGCGCTCCACCTTCTCGGTTTTGGGTGGGAAAAGCGTGCCCTGAAGCGTACTTTCCTCAATGGCGCCATCAACCTCACCAGTGGTGATGGTGATGCCTTCACGCACTTGTTCGTAAAGTGATTCAAGCACATGTCGTGCTTGCTCGGCGACCGAATACGGCCCCTTGATTACGACATGGTTGCCATTTGCCGTGACCTGCAGACCAAGCCTGCGCTCCATATGAGCAAGGTTTTGATCGTAAAGGCCAAAGACAAGGCTTGCCAGCCGGTTGTCATCAAAGGTCAGCGACACGTCCGTAGTGGCGTTGGAAGATGACTGATCTGCGTTCATGAATGTCGATCGGGTTGGATCTATGATGGGATGTGGGACAATATTGCGTGATCGTTGTGGGCGTTGCTGCAGGTCTGGATCTTGCTGCATGTCTCTTGTTTTCACGCGCATGTGTCCCCCTTTGCTCAAGCTGACGTGATCATGCCGCATTCGCTCCGATCGAAGGCGGCTTCTCCGCGGTCATTGGTTCGCCAACACGTTTACCGAACAGACTGTTTGTGCCCGTTCGGGTTATTTCGACTGATACGATATCGCCTATCGCGACCGTATCGTCGTCGAACTGAACCGCCTGCAGATAAGGTGAGCGCCCGGCCATTTGACCATCTACCCTACCTTTGCGTTCAACCAGAACGTCGAACGTCTGGCCAACGGCTGCGCGGTTGAAATTGTTCCGACTATCGTCCAGCGCCTCTTGCAGTGCAGCAAGGCGGGCACTTTTCACATCTTCCGGCACTTGCGTTGTCATTTCGGCTGCAGGCGTGCCGGGGCGTGGGCTGTATTTGAACGAGTAGGCGCTGGCAAAACCAATCTCGTGCACCAGCCGCATCGTGTCCTCGAAATCGGCATCAGTCTCGCCGGGGAAGCCGACAATGAAGTCGGATGACAGTGCAATATCAGGGCGTGCCGCCCGTGTGCGTTCGATAATACGCCGATATTCGTCACTCGTATGTTTGCGATTCATTGCAGCCAGAATTGTATCCGATCCGGATTGTACGGGCAGATGCAGATAGGGCATCAGCGCGGGCAAATCGCGGTGGGCGGCGATGAGTTCGTCGTCCATATCGCGCGGATGGCTGGTCATGTAGCGCAACCGTGCAATGCCCGGCACTTCAGCCAGCCGATGCATCAAGCGGCCCAAAGACCATGTTTTGCCATCCAGTCCTTCACCGTGATAGGCATTAACATTCTGGCCGATAAGGGTAAACTCGCGCACGCCCGCACTTGCCAGCCGTTCCGCCTCGCCAAGAATCTTGGCAACCGAGCGTGAAATCTCTGCGCCGCGTGTGTAAGGCACAACGCAGAAGGTGCAAAATTTGTCGCAACCTTCCTGAATGGTCAGAAATGCTGAAACGCCACGCGACAGGATTTTTTCGCGCGAGGGTGCGGGAAGGTGATCGAACTTATCCTCAATCGGGAATTCCGTATCGACAACCGGTGCATGCTTGGCCTTTGCCAAAAGGGATGGCAGGTTGTGATAGTTCTGCGGTCCCACCACGAGATCGACAGCCGGCGCACGGCGCAATATCTCTGTGCCTTCCGCCTGCGCGACGCATCCAGCCACAACGATGGTGGCATCACCGCCAGCGGCTCTGCGTTCGTCTTTCATGACGCGTAAACGGCCGAGTTCGGAATAGACCTTTTCAGCGGCCTTTTCGCGAATGTGACAGGTGTTCAGAACAATGAGATCGGCATCTTCGGCGCTTTGCGTCTCGATGAAGCCTTCTGGGGCGAGCACGTCCGCCATGCGTTCCGCGTCATACGCGTTCATCTGGCAGCCGTAGGATTTGACGTATACTTTTTTCTTCACGTTCCAGCTTTGCTGTGCGTTGCGCGGATAATTTATAACCTGATATCCTGCCATCAATGTGCGCCTGAGCACGGTTGATGAGCAAGATATTATATAGGGCAATCAATGCCCCATGTACCATAGACTACACGATATTTCATCGCAGATTAAGCACTCGTTTACACAGTCTGCATGACATGGCGAATTACCAGAAGCCTTTTAAGGTATTTGTTAACAGCGATTGTACGCTGCTTTGCTAAAAAAACCTTATGCGGCTTCATGTTTCGACATCTTCACACGGTTACCTGGGTGCCAACCTCGACCACGCGTCCGGTTGGAATCTGGAAGAAGTCCGTGGCGTCGCTGGCGTTGCGGGCGAGCGAGATGAACAGGTGATCCTGCCAAAGGGGCATTCCTGATTGTGCCGCCGGACGGATGGAGCGACGCGACAGGAAGAACGATGTCGACATGATATCGAACTTGAAACCAAGCTTGCGCAATAGCGATAGACCCTGCGGAATATTAGGGGATTCCATATAGCCAAAGCGCATCCGCACCACCCAGAAATCTTCGGATAGCTGCTCTAGCGCTACGCGCTCACCGTCTATCAAGCGCGGGCTGTCATCGGTTGCAATGGTAAGGATGACGTTTTTTTCATGCAGCACCTTGTTATGCTTCAGGTTATGTAACAGTGCAGATGGTGCGGTTTCCGGATCGCTTGTCAGAAACACAGCCATGCCTTTAACGCGTTGTGGATGGCTATGTGTCAGCATGTCGATAAGCTCATTCAATGGCACATCAGTCTTGCGTGTTTTGGCAAACAGAATGCCGGTGCCCTTACGCCATGTTGACATCACCACAACAAGGAACGCTGCCAGCACGATCGGCACCCATCCGCCCGATACCAGCTTGCCCATATTGGCCGAGAGGAATGCCGCATCGATGATAATGAATGGCAGCATCAACGCCAATGTTGCTGCAAGCCCCCATTTCCAACCGCGCCAGATGACGAAAACTGCCAAAATGCCATCCATCAGCATCGCCCCGAAAACCGAAATGCCATAAGCGTGGGACAGGGCGCTGGACGTCTGGAACGCCACAACCAGGATGAGCACACCGGCCAATAGCATTCGGTTGACTTTGGGCATGTAGATTTGCCCCGAATGTTCAGCCGAAGTGAAACGGATTTCCATACGTGGCAACAGCCCAAGCTGGATCGCCTGCCGGGTAAGCGAAAATGCCCCCGTAATGCCCGCCTGTGAAGCTACAATGGTGGCGAGGGTTGCCAGAATGATAAAGGGTATTAACGCCCACTCCGGTACCAGATGATAGAACGGGTTCTGTATGGCCTCCGGATGTGCCATCAACATCGCGCCTTGTCCCAGATAATTCAGGGCAAGAGCGGGGAAAACGATATAAAGCCACGCCATGCTGATTGGCTTGCGGCCAAAATGCCCAAGATCCGCATAAAGCGCCTCAGCGCCCGTTGCCGAAAGGCATACTGCCCCCAGCACTACAATCGCAATCCCCGGATGCTGAAAGAGAAAGCGTACGCCAAAGTATGGGTTGAATGCCGCAAATACAGCCGGATCATCAAAGATATGCGTGAGCCCCACGCCAGCAATGGCAATGAACCATACCACCATGATAGGGCCAAAAAACGCTGCAACCCTTGCTGTGCCATATCTTTGCGACACGAATAATGCCACCAGAATGGCAACTGTGATCGGCACAACATAATGATCAAGCGCAGGAGTTGCGAGCTTCACCCCCTCCACCGCTGAGAGCACCGACATGGCCGGTGCGATAATGGAATCGCCATAAAATAACGCTGCGCCCAACATGCCAATGAGCACAATGACGCGACGATTCTTGCCCATCAATCGTTGCGTGAGTGCAACTAGCGTGAGGGTGCCGCCCTCGCCTTTATTATCGGCGCGGAGTAAGATCAGCACGTATTTGCAGGTCACAACCAAAATGAGTGTCCAGAGGATCAACGACAGAACACCAACCACCGAAGAACGTAATAGCTCACCACCAGAAGAGGCGGCCAATACGGATTCCCGAAGCGCATAGAGAGGGCTGGTGCCAATATCGCCGAACACCACACCCACCGCCCCAAACATGAGCGTGCGCAAGCGTCCTGGTGTTAAATCCTTGCCGGTCTCGGTTTTGTCCGTTTCGGGATTTTCGGCATTCTGCACGTTGGTTGCGATATCATCCATCCTGGAATGCTTTCTGCAAATAGGCCATACGTGTGTCTGGCATTGTCGCAACGGTTGTCAGAATATCCGCATGCGGCGGCGCGCTCATAACATAGGGGGAGTGTTTGTGCCAATCGTCTGTCTGTCAAAGAGAAAACGAACGAGAATGCAGTTTGTGCCCACGCATTTATGCTGAGATAGCTTTCATTCATGCAGAAAACAGAATGACAGGTTGCAATATTTGTCGTTTGTAGAAAAAATTACATAAAATCAATTACATAATCTATATTGAATGAAGCGTTTCATTCAGGATAGTCATCATTTGCATTGCGATTGGAGGGCCGAAAGTTTACAGCAGGCATAAAGCAGCAGAGGATAATCTGCGCGCATCGGCCTTTTTATATGGATGGATCCAGGGATCACCGCATGACAGCCCATACATCTGCGCCAGATTTGTCGTCATCAGCTTCGGTGCGGGCACGGTATGAGGCATTGGTGGCAGAAGGCGCAATTGAGCGTGATTCTGCGCAGGAAAGGCTTGTAGAGCGGCTTGACGGCGTGATCGCAGCGCTGACAGTTGCGCCTGCGCATCATAAAGTGAGCCGTCTGGCACGCTTCTTCGGTGCAGGGCGGGAGACGAAGGCTGAGCCGGTGCGGGGGCTTTATGTGTGGGGCTCTGTCGGGCGTGGCAAGACCATGCTGATGGATCTCTTCATGGAAGCAGCCCCGGTTGAGCGTAAGCGGCGCGCGCATTTTCACGATTTCATGGCTGATGTGCATGAGCGCATCTTCCGCTTTCGCCAGCGCATTAAAGAGGGCAAGGAAAAGGACACTGATCCCATCCCTCACATCGGCGCTGAGCTGGCTGCGGAAGCGACGCTGCTGTGTTTTGACGAATTCACTGTTACCGATATCGCTGATGCGATGATTCTGGGGCGCTTGTTTACAAGCCTTTTCGCGCTTGGCGTGACAGTCATTGCCACTTCGAATGTTGTGCCAGACCGGCTCTATGAGGACGGGCTGAATCGTGCGCTATTTCTGCCATTCATTGAACTGCTCAAACAGCGGATGGAAGTGGTGGAGTTGTCCTCGCGCACGGATTACCGGCTGGAGAAGCTGAGCGGCGCTGATGTTTACCGCACGCCGAATGATGCATCTGCAAGAGCCGCGCTTGATGACGCCTTCCGTCAGCTTACCGGTGTTAAAGAAGGTGCGCCGGTGGAGCTGAATATAAAAGGGCATCTCCTGCATGTGCCGCAGGCTGCAGGCGGGGTTGCGCGGTTTTCGTTTGCTGATCTTTGCGCCAAGGCTCTGGGAGCAGCAGATTATATTTATCTAGCCCAGCATTATCATTCGATCGTGCTCGATGACATCCCCGTGATGAATGCTGAGAACCGTAATGAAGCCAAGCGTTTCATCATACTGATTGATGCCCTATATGATCGCCATGTCAAACTGATTGCCTCGGCGGAAGCAGATGCAACGGGGATTTATCTGGCGGAAGATGGGCGCGAGGCGTTTGAGTTTGACCGCACGGTTTCACGATTGATCGAGATGCGCTCTGAGGATTACCTGGCATTGCCCCATGGACGGGGGGACTCGTTGGCTTCCGGTGAAAGCACAGGGCTTGTAGAGACATGAGTTCTTCCCGATGGACAGCATAATGAGTCCTGTGCGCCGTATATTGGATCCGGTTCCCGAGCGGGTTGATGTGCGCCTTGTGGCGATTGCGGCTGAGCATATCCGCAAGGCTGGGGCCAAGCGCGTTACGGTTGTCGGTATTGCTGAAGAAGCAGGCATGACGCATGCCAATGTTTACCGTTACTTTCCTTCCAAGGAAGCGCTGATCGATGCGGTTGTGGCTGATGCATTAAGGCCGGTTGAGTTGATGATGGCCGATATCGCTGGTGCTCCCGATCCGGTTGATGACAAGCTTGAGCGACTGACGCTGGCGCTGGCCCATGCCTATCGCGATCTTGCTGAAAAAGATCGCGCAATATTCGAGGTGTATGCCGATATAGCTGCCGAAAACCGCTCTGTGGCGCGTCGGCATCGCGGGCGTGTGTTTATGTTTGTTGAAAGAGTCGTGGACGAAGGGGCGGGTATTGGCGTGTTTCACCTGCGTGACAGGGAAGCAGCTATGTCGTTTCTGACCGATATCCTGTTTCGATTTTCTCATCCTGCCGCCATCCTTCTCGATGTTGGCCGGCCAAGAGAAGTCATGGAAAAACGCTTCGCAGTGCTGATCAATGTCGCCTTGCGCACTTTGATCAGCGGGTCTGTTTAGTCGAAATGGGGTTTCAGTGGTAGAAAAATTACAAAATATGAAATTTGAAACACGGCGGCTTTTAGCGTAAAAGTTCGTTATGTAACTGTCGTGTTCTTCCTCAAGGTATTGAGGATTAAGGCAGATTATAGAAGCCCTTGTGATAGGTATGTGTCTTTTGGTGCGTGCTTGTCATCTCCACACCCTGTTGTGCCGCTTGAAGGCTCAGGCACTTTGAGTCAAGTAATTCAGCGCTAACGGGGTTTTTCTCCCCTCCAGTTCAAGGATTGGTTTCCATGGCCCGCAAAAAGATCGCTTTGATCGGTTCCGGACAGATCGGTGGCACGCTCGCCCATCTCGCCGGTTTGAAGGAACTCGGTGACATCGTTCTGTTCGATATCGCCGAGGGTACTCCCCAAGGCAAGGCTCTCGATATCGCCGAATCGGCGCCTGTCGATGGTTTTGACGCGGCCTATAAGGGCGCCAACTCCTATGCCGACATTAAAGGTGCGGATGTAATTATCGTCACCGCTGGCGTGCCGCGCAAGCCTGGCATGAGCCGCGATGATCTGCTCGGCATCAACCTCAAGGTGATGGAATCGGTTGGTCAGGGCATCCGCGAGAACGCGCCTGATGCTTTCGTCATCTGCATCACCAATCCGCTCGATGCGATGGTGTGGGCGCTGCAGAAGGCCTCTGGCGTGCCAGCGAACAAGATCGTTGGTATGGCAGGTGTGCTCGATTCGGCCCGTTTCCGTCACTTCCTCGCTGAGGAGTTCAAGGTGTCGGTGAAGGACGTGACGGCATTTGTGCTCGGTGGCCACGGTGACGACATGGTTCCACTGACGCGCTACTCCACGGTTGCAGGTATTCCGCTACCTGACCTCGTCAAGATGGGTTGGACAACGCAGGAAAAGCTTGATGCCATTGTTGAGCGTACCCGCAAGGGTGGCGGCGAGATCGTCAATCTGCTCAAAACCGGCTCGGCTTACTATGCGCCAGCAGCTTCGGGCATCGCCATGGCGGAAAGCTTCCTGAAGGATCAGAAGCGCGTTCTGCCAGCAGCTGCTTATCTTGATGGTCAGTATGGTCAGAAAGATGTCTTCGTCGGTGTGCCGGTTGTGATTGGCGAAAACGGCGTTGAGCGCGTTGTTGAGATTTCTTTGTCTGATAGCGAAAAGGCAGAGTTCGAAAAGTCGGTCGGGTCGGTTAAAACCCTGATCGAAGCCTGTAAGGGTATCAACCCGGCCTTCGCATAGGATGCGCGGATCTTCACGCCATGGTGACCTGCAATGGCGGTTCTCTGCGCTTCCGGTGCTCACGTACAGAAGTACGCTCCGCTCCGGTTCTCAAGAACCACCATTTTCGGCTCACCCTGGCGTGAATCTCCACACATCCTTTGTGTGAGCTGGATTCAGGTTGTCTCTCAACTTGAATGCATTTTGTTCTAAAATTTGGAATGAACTTATGAACATTCACGAATACCAGGCCAAGGCCGTATTAAAAGAATTTGGCGTGCCGGTTTCACGCGGAAAAGCAATCTTTTCCGCCGCTGAAGCCGTTGACGCTGCAAAGGAATTGGGCGGGCCGTTGTGGGTTGTTAAATCCCAGATCCACGCAGGTGGACGCGGTAAGGGCAAGTTTAAGGAAGCCGAAGCAGGTCCTGCTGGTGGCGTGCGTCTTGCGCGTTCGCCTGAAGAAGTTGCAGCGTTTGCTGAGCAGATGCTCGGCCGCACACTCGTAACCGAACAGACTGGTCCTGCTGGCAAGCAGGTCAACCGCCTCTACATCGAGGACGGCTCTGACATTGCCAAGGAATTTTACCTCTCGGCGCTTGTTGACCGTGAGACGAGCCGTGTTGCTTTCGTTGTTTCGACCGAAGGCGGCGTGAACATTGAAGATGTTGCGCACAGCACGCCTGAGAAAATTGTGACGTTCTCGGTGGATCCAGTAACGGGCGTTCAGCCGCTTCATGGCCGCAAGGTTGCGAAGGCGCTGGGTCTTTCGGGCGATCTGGCCAAGCAGGCCGGCAAGCTGGTCGAGAGCCTCTACACCGCTTTTGTCGCCAAGGACATCAGCATGCTCGAAATCAACCCGCTGATCGTCACGAAGGACGATCGTCTGGTTGCGCTTGATGCGAAGGTGTCGTTCGATTCGAACGCGCTCTACAAGCACGCTGATATCGTTGCGCTGCGCGACACGACCGAAGAAGATGCGAAGGAAATCGAGGCATCGAAGTATGACCTCGCTTACATCGCGCTTGAAGGTACGATCGGCTGCATGGTGAACGGCGCTGGCCTTGCGATGGCCACCATGGACATCATCAAGCTCTACGGTGAAGAACCAGCAAACTTCCTCGACGTTGGTGGCGGCGCTACCAAGGAAAAGGTGACAGCTGCATTCAAGATCATCACCTCGGATCCGAGCGTGAAGGGCATTCTGGTCAACATTTTCGGCGGCATCATGAAGTGTGATGTCATTGCGGAAGGCGTTATTGCCGCCGTGAAGGAAGTGGGCCTGACTGTGCCGCTGGTTGTGCGCCTTGAGGGCACGAATGTTGAACTCGGCAAGAAGATCATCAGCGAGTCGGGGTTGAACGTCATCCCCGCTGATGATCTCGATGATGCCGCCCAGAAAATCGTCAACGCTGTCAAGGGAGCCGTTTGATGTCCATCCTTATTGACAAGTCGACGAAGATCATCACGCAGGGCTTTACCGGCAAGAATGGTACGTTCCACTCCGAGCAGGCGCTGGCTTATGGCGCGCAGGTTGTGGGCGGTACGTCTCCTGGCAAGGGTGGCTCCACGCACCTCGGCCTGCCAGTGTTTGACACTGTGATTGAGGCCCGCGAGGCTACCGGCGCTGATGCATCCGTGATCTACGTGCCACCAGCAGGTGCTGCTGACGCGATTCTGGAAGCGATCGATGCTGAGATTCCGCTGATCGTTGCCATCACGGAAGGCATTCCCGTGCTCGACATGGTGAAGGTGAAGCGGGCGCTGTCCGGTTCGAAGTCGCGTCTTATCGGCCCCAACTGCCCCGGCGTTGTGACGGCTGGCCAGTCGAAGATCGGCATCATGCCCGCGAACATCTTCTCGGTCGGTTCGGTCGGTATCGTGTCGCGCTCTGGTACGCTGACGTATGAAGCTGTGTTCCAGACCACTCAGGAAGGCCTGGGCCAGACGACAGCGGTTGGCATCGGTGGCGACCCTGTGAAGGGTACCGAGTTCATCGACATGCTTGAGATGTTCCTTGCCGATGACAAGACCGAGTCGATCATCATGATTGGTGAAATCGGTGGCTCGGCAGAAGAAGACGCAGCGCAGTTCATCGCTGATGAAGCCAAGCGCGGCCGCAAGAAGCCGATGGTTGGCTTTATTGCAGGTCGTACGGCTCCTCCAGGCCGTCGCATGGGCCATGCAGGCGCGATTATTTCTGGCGGCCAGGGTGGCGCAGAAGACAAGATCGCGGCGATGGAAGCAGCGGGCATCCGCGTCTCGCCATCACCAGCACGTCTCGGCAAGACGCTTGTCGACGTTCTGAAGGGCTGATGATTTGTGGCGGGCGCGTTTCCCTCTCTTGATTCGGAGGGAAGCGTGTTTCCGCCACTTTCAGTTCGCAATCAGGGGCGCGGGATGCATTGGTTGCATGATCGGCCTCTGATGGTTAGCTGTTAAGTGTCTGAAATGAAAGAAATCGCCTTTCTCTTGCTCATTGATCGCCGGGCGAGAGGAGAGTCACACTAAAGCCTTTAAGAGGCTTTATGTGGTTCATGCATAAGGCATATTTGAACGATTATCTGAGCTTGCGTTGATCGCGCTGCTCATCCATCCCGTCGCCATTTCCGGAGGGCTATGGGTTTTTGGCCATCAGGCTTTTTTGCCCGGGCGTATTTCCGGGTTCCGGCAGGATGTAGGGTTATGGCACGGCAGGATGTGAACGACGCATTTGCTCAAACCTCTTTTTTATACGGCGGTAACGGCGCGTATATCGATGAGCTTTACGCACGTTATGAAAAAGACCCGACGTCGGTCGACGCTGAATGGCAGACCTTCTTCTCAGGCTTGAGCGAAGACAAGACGCTCGTCGAGAAGAACGCCAAGGGAGCGTCCTGGGAGCGTGATAACTGGCCAGTGCACGCCAATGGTGAGCTTGTGTCAGCGCTTGATAGCGACTGGTCAGCGATTGAGAAGGCGGCCGGCAGCAAGATCAAGGAAAAAGCGCAGAAGGGTGGCGTTGAGCTCTCTCCCGAAGCGCTGCAGAATGCGGCTCGCGATAGCGTGCGCGCTATTATGATGATACGCGCATTCCGTATGCGTGGTCATTTGCATGCTGATCTTGATCCGCTACGCCTGAGCCCGCCACGCGATCACGAAGAGCTGCATCCATCGAGCTATGGTTTCGGGCCGGCGGATCTCGACCGCAAGATCTTTATTGATAACGTGCTGGGGCTTGAGTTTGCGACCGTCAACGAGATGTTGACGATCCTGAAGCGCACCTATTGCCAGGCGCTTGGCGTGGAATTCATGCACATCTCGGATGCTGCCGAGAAGGCGTGGATTCAAGAGCGCATTGAGGGGCCGGATAAGGAAATCACCTTCACGGCAGAAGGCAAGCGCGCCATTCTCAACAAGCTGATTGAGGCGGAAGGTTTCGAGAAGTTCCTCGACCTGAAATATACCGGCACCAAGCGCTTCGGCCTTGATGGGGGCGAGTCGGTCATTCCGGCGCTTGAGCAGATTATCAAGCGTGGTGGCAATCTGGGTGTGAAGGAAATCGTGTTTGGTATGGCCCATCGTGGCCGTCTGAACGTGCTCACCCAGGTGCTGGGCAAGCCTCATCGCGCGTTGTTCCATGAGTTCAAGGGCGGTTCGTTCGCGCCTGATGATGTTGAGGGTTCCGGCGATGTGAAGTACCATCTTGGTGCATCATCGGACCGTGAGTTCGATGGTAATCAGGTTCACCTGTCGCTGGTTGCAAACCCTTCGCACCTTGAAATTGTAAACCCTGTCGTGCTCGGCAAAGCGCGTGCCAAGCAGGATCAGTTGGGTGACCATGAGGTCCGCAACACGGTTATGCCGTTACTTCTGCATGGTGATGCTGCATTCGCTGGCCAGGGCGTTGTGGCAGAATGCTTCGGTCTTTCAGGCTTGAAGGGGCATCGCACAGGCGGTTCAGTTCACGTCATCATCAATAACCAGATCGGCTTTACGACAAACCCGCGTAACTCGCGCTCGTCGCCCTATCCATCTGATGTGGCGAAGATGGTGGAAGCCCCTGTTTTCCACGTCAATGGTGACGATCCGGAAGCGGTGGTGTTTGCAGCCAAGATTGCGACAGAGTTCCGTCAGCAGTTCCATAAACCTGTCGTTATCGACATGTTCTGCTACCGTCGCTTTGGTCACAATGAGGGCGATGAGCCTGCGTTCACGCAGCCGTTGATGTATCAGGCAATCCGTAACCACCCTAGCGTTTTGGATCTCTATTCCAAGAAGTTGATGGCGGAAGGTGTGGTAACGCAGGCCGAGATCGACGAGCGTCGCGCTGCATGGCGTACGCATCTTGAGGGCGAGCTCGAAGCTGGACAGAGCTATAAGCCTAACAAGGCTGACTGGCTTGATGGCAAGTGGTCCGGCCTGAAGGCTGTGCGTGAAGATGCGGATGATCCACGTCGTGGCGCTACTGGCTTGACGGAGAGCGAACTGAAGGAGCTGGGTGAGAAGCTCACCACTGTGCCTGAAGGTTTCAACGTTCACCGCACTATCCAGCGCTTCCTCGATAACCGCCGCAAGGCAATCGAGACCGGCGAGGGGATCGACTGGGCGACGGGTGAGGCGTTGGCATTTGCTTCGCTATTGAAGGAAGGCAAGCCAGTGCGTTTGTCGGGGCAGGATGTCGAGCGCGGCACCTTCTCGCAGCGCCATTCCGTGCTGGTTGATCAGAAGGATGAGAGCCAGTTCATTCCGCTGAATAATTTGTCCGATAGCCAAGCCAACTATGAAGTCATCAACTCGATGCTTTCGGAAGAGGCGGTGCTCGGATTCGAATACGGCTACTCGCTGACAGAGCCGAACACGTTGACGCTTTGGGAAGCCCAGTTTGGTGACTTTGCTAATGGCGCGCAGGTGGTGTTCGATCAGTTCATCTCGTCGGCAGAACGCAAGTGGCTGCGCATGTCGGGTCTCACGGTGTTGCTGCCGCATGGCTATGAGGGCCAGGGACCTGAGCATTCATCGGCAAGGCTCGAGCGCTATCTGCAGATGTGCGCTGAAGATAACATGCAGGTGGCGAACGTCACCACGCCTGCCAACTACTTCCATATTCTGCGCCGTCAACTGAAGCGTGATTTCCGCAAGCCGCTGATCATGATGACGCCGAAGTCATTGTTGCGCCACAAGCGCGCCGTATCGCGGCTGGAGGAGTTTACGGAGAACAGCTCGTTCCACCGTATTCTGCGTGACGATTCGGAGCGTCTCGCGAAGGAAAAGATCAAGCTCGTCAAGGACGACAAGATCCGCCGCGTCGTGCTTTGCACGGGCAAGGTCTACTATGATCTTTACGAAGAGCGTGAAAAACGCGGTATTGATGACGTGTATCTGCTGCGGGTGGAGCAACTTTACCCGTTCCCGTTGAAGTCGCTGGTCAACGAGCTGTCGCGTTTTCGCAATGCAGATCTGGTATGGTGTCAGGAAGAGCCTAAGAACATGGGCTCCTGGTCCTTTGTTGAGCCCTATCTGGAATGGGTTGCTGGCCATTCCGGCATCAAGGCGAAGCGTCCGCGGTATGCTGGTCGTGCGGCTTCTGCTGCGACTGCAACGGGCCTGATGTCAAAGCATCTGGCGCAGTTGCAAGCGTTCCTCGATGAGGCGTTCTCTGTCTGATTTTTGTCCGGCCGATGCTGCATTGGCCGGGCTTTCAAACCTCACGATATAACCGGCCGCAGGCCCATAATGGATACATAATCATGGCGACCGAAATCCGCGTGCCCACGCTGGGCGAATCCGTCACCGAAGCCACCGTTGGCCAATGGTTCAAGAAGGCCGGCGATGCTGTTAAGGCAGACGAACCGCTGGTAGAACTTGAAACCGACAAGGTGACGCTGGAAGTTAACGCGCCGTCCGATGGTGTGTTGTCAGAAATCACCGTGAAGGAAGGTGAGACGGTTGGCGTCGGTGCACTTCTTGGTATGCTTGGTGCAGGCTCTGGCGCGGCTGCCGCTCCTAAGCCCGCAGCGGCTCCTGCTGCCCCAGCAGCGCCCGCGCCTGTTGCTGCTGCGCCTGCGGCTGGACTTGAAAACGGTCCTGCAGTGGCACGCATTGCGGCTGAGACTGGCATCAACCCTGCAAACGTTGCCGGCACAGGTAAAGATGGCCGCGTGACGAAAGGTGATATCCTGGCGGCTCCTACGGCAGCATCTGTGCCAGCTCCTGTGCTGCGTGCACCGGTTGCACCAACAGATGAGGCACGTGAGGAGCGCGTGCGCATGACGAAGCTGCGCCAGACCATTGCTCGCCGTCTGAAAGATGCGCAGGCTAATGCGGCCATGCTGACGACGTTCAACGATGTTGATCTGACGAACCTGATGGAACTGCGCTCGCAGTACAAGGATGTGTTCGAGAAGAAACACGGTACGAAGCTTGGCTTCATGGGGTTCTTCGTCAAGGCAACGGTGCAGGCGCTCAAGGATGTGCCTGCTGTTAATGCCGAGATCGATGGTACTGACCTCGTTTACAAGAACTACTACCACATCGGCGTGGCTGTTGGCACCGACAAGGGGCTGGTTGTGCCGGTTGTGCGCGATGCCGATCAGCTGTCAGTCGCTGGCATTGAAAAGAAGATTGCTGAGTATGGCAAGCGCGCGCGCGATGGCCAGCTCAAGATTGATGAGATGCAGGGTGGCACCTTCACCATTTCCAACGGTGGTGTGTATGGCTCGCTGATGTCAACGCCAATCCTGAATGCTCCGCAGTCAGGCATTCTGGGCATGCACCGCATCGAACAACGCCCTGTTGTCTACAAGGGGCAGATCGTTGCGCGTCCGATGATGTACCTCGCGCTTTCCTACGATCATCGCGTGATTGATGGTAAGGAAGCGGTGACGTTCCTTGTGCGTATCAAGGAAAATCTTGAGGATCCAGCACGTCTCGTGCTCGACCTTTGATCCATAACGCCCTCCGATCTCCGGAGGGCGCTTTTTCTTAACTTTACTCTGGCAGTGCTGCTGCGCCATTGGGGGCGAGCGGCAAACAGGATATTCCGATGTCTTATGATCTCGTGGTAATCGGCACAGGCCCTGGCGGCTATGTCGCCGCCATTCGGGCAGCGCAGCTTGGGCTGAAGACGGCTGTTGTCGAAAAGCGCAAGACGCATGGCGGCACCTGCCTGAACGTTGGCTGCATTCCTTCCAAGGCGATGTTGTTCGCGTCCGAGAAATTTGAAGAAGCTGGGCATTCCTTTGCTGATTTCGGCATCAAGGTCAGCAAGCCAGAAATCGATATTGCCAAGCTACTGTCATTCAAGCAGGAAGGTATCGATGGCAACGTCAAGGGCATCGACTTCCTGTTCAAGAAGAACAAGATCGACACCTTCCACGGCACCGGCCGCATCGCGGCTGCCGGCAAGGTCGAGGTTACGGCAGAAGATGGCTCGGTGCAGGTTGTTGAAGCGAAAAATATTTTGATCGCAACCGGTTCGGATGTTGCACGCCTGCCAGGCGTTGAGATCGATGAGAAGATTGTGGTGTCATCCACCGGCGCGCTTGAGCTGGACAAGGTGCCGGGCAAGCTTGTCGTGGTTGGTGCTGGCGTCATTGGCCTTGAGCTTGGCTCGGTCTGGCGTCGTCTTGGTTCGGAAGTGACCGTGGTTGAGTTTCTCGATCGCATTATTCCCGGCAATGATGGCGAAGTTGCCAAGCAGTTCCAGCGCATTTTGGCCAAGCAGGGTTTCAACTTCAAGCTGGCGACCAAGGTCACAGGTGTTGAGAACACCGGTAAGGGCGCTAAGGTAACGGTTGAGCCAGTTGCGGGTGGTGCGGCAGAGGTTATCGAGGCTGATATCGTGTTGGTCGCGACAGGTCGCGTTCCTTACACCACCGGTCTCGGTCTGGCTGAGGTTGGCGTTGCGCTTGATCCGCGGAGACGTGTTGTCGTTGATGCGCATTACCGCACCAATGTTCCCGGCATCCTGGCAATTGGCGATGTGATTGCTGGCCCAATGCTCGCACACAAGGCTGAGGAAGAAGGCATTGCTGCGGTTGAAGTGCTTGCTGGCAAGGCGGGACACGTGAACTATGGCATCATTCCAGGGGTGATCTATACGACGCCGGAAGTCTCTTCTGTTGGCCGCACCGAGGAAGAGTTGAAGGAAGCTGGCGTGGCGTATAACGTCGGCAAATTCCCCTTCACTGCCAATGCGCGCGCGAAGGTGAACCATCAGTCTGAAGGCTTTGTGAAGGTTCTCGCAGACGCTACCACTGACCGCGTGCTAGGTGTGCACATCATTGGCCCCGAAGCTGGTGAACTGATTCATGAAGCGGCCGTGCTGATGGAGTTTGGTGGTTCGGCTGAAGATCTGGCTCGCACCTGTCATGCACATCCGACGAGATCAGAAGCGGTGAAGGAAGCTGCGCTGGCCGTTGATAAGCGTGCGATCCATATGTAATTGGCTAAATTATTTAAAAAGCCGGGGCAGCAATGCTCCGGCTTTTTTTATTTTGGGGAATGCAAGGCGTGGATTGCTTCAGCCAGGGCCAGTCTGCTCATTGCGCTGGCAACGTGAAGATCCTCGATCATGCGTCCCTTATATTTTACGGCTCCGCCGCCCGCGTTTTCGGGAGCTGCGAAGGCGCTGATCAGCGCATGGGCTTCGGCAATTTCTTCCTGAGATGGTCCAAAGACTTCATTGGCAATGTCGATTTGGGATGGGTGGATCAGCGATTTGCCATCAAAACCGAGATCGCGGGCCTGATTGCATTCTTCGGCAAAACCACCCGTGTCGCTGAAATTGTTATAGACGGCATCGATAACAGCAAGCCCATTGGCGCGGGCAGCAAGCAATACCGATTGCAACCACCCCAGAAAGGGTAAACGTCCCGGTATCATGCGTGCACCGGTTTCATGCGCGAGATCGTTGGTGCCAAGCATGAGGAGATCAAGACGGCTGTTTCTATCATCTCTGGAGCGTGCGATTGCATCAGCATCGATGACAGCACGTGCGGTTTCGATCATTGCCCAGACGCGTAACCTTTGAGGAACGCCGAGCGCATCAAGCTGATGGGTAAGACCACGTAAAGCTTCCGGCGATGAGACTTTCGGGAGCAGCACGGCAGCGGGTGTGGCACGTGCAATGAGCGCCATATCGTCAGCGAACCATGGCGTATCTATACCGTTGATGCGCAGCGCAATTTCACGGCCGTTAAAGCCCTCCATAATGACGCGTTCAGCCTGCTCGCGGGCCAGCTCTTTCGCAGAAGTGGCGACAGCGTCCTCAAGGTCGAGAATGATGACATCCGCCGCCAGCCCACGCGCCTTTTCAAGCGCGCGGGTATTCGAGGTCGGGACGAACAACAGGCTCCGGCGCGGCTTGATGCCCGCACTCACTGAGCCGTCCAGCCGCCATCAATCGATAGGACTGCCCCCGTGATGGAACGTGCATTATCGCCAGCCAGGAAGACAGCAAGGGCCGCAACTTCTTCAACCGTAACGAATTCCTTGGTGGGCTGGGCGGCGAGCAGGACATCGCGCTTGACCTGCTCTTCGGTTATGCCGCGGGTTTTGGCGGTATCGGGAATCTGCTTTTCAACCAGAGGCGTCCAGACATAACCAGGCGCGATGGCGTTGGCGGTAATGCCGAATGTTGCTGTCTCCAGCGCTACAGTCTTGGTGAAGCCGGCGATGCCATGTTTGGCGGCGACGTAGGCAGATTTGAAGGGTGAGGCAACGAGCGCGTGGGCAGAGGCCGTGTTGATGATGCGGCCGAACTTGCGTTCCTTCATGCCAGGAAGGGCGGCGCGCGTGGTGTGGAACGCGGCTGAAAGGTTCAGTGCCAGAATGAGATCCCACTTTTCGACCGGAAATTCTTCAACCGGCGCAACATGCTGAATACCCGCGTTGTTGACGAGAATATCAACGGTGCCAAAAGTCTTCTCAGCATCAACGACGAGGTTGAACGCTTCATCCGCCTTGGAAAGATCGGCCGCCGAATAAAAGGCCTTTACGCCAAACTCGTCTTCGATGCCGAGGCGCTCTTTTTCGATTGCTCCCGCATCACCAAAACCATTGATGACAACGTTAGCTCCTTCGCGCGCAAAAGCGCGGGCGATGGCAAGGCCTATACCGCTGGTGGAGCCGGTAACAACGGCAGTACGCGATTTCAGAGACATGGGCAAAAGCCTCCCTGGCTTCCCGTGGAAAGAAAAAACTGGCGCCCATTGAAGGACCGCGCCATGAGGATTGCAGCATGAGCCAGCAATCCTTAACTGCACTAGGGGTAACCGAAAACACAGATAGCATTCAAGCTGGTCCCATATTCAAGGTAAACCGTTCTGTCCAGAGCAGGGATATGCGTGCAAATAATCTCAGGTAATGAGTATCATATGATATTTCAGAAGCCGGATTCTTAATGCAGCTTGTTTGGTATGATAAAGTGACAATTACGCCAGATGATATTAAGTTCCGTTTATCAAAAATTGATGAGGAGAATGCTTTGAACGCGCGCCTTGGGCATGATCCAAAACAGGCTCATTCCCATTCTCATGAGGAACGACATGGCGGTGCGTGTGATCATGCAACGCATCGCGCGATTCTTGCGCCGGGCGCGCTGGAGCAGGCGGCGCAGCTTTGCCGTGATCGGGGGGTGCGAATGACCCCCATTCGGCATGAAGTGCTGTCGGCGCTTTACACAACGCATAGGCCATTAGGAGCCTATGATATTGCTGAGATTATGGGGCGCGAAGTCTCACGTCGGGTGGCGCCTATCACGATTTACCGGGCGCTGGAATTTTTACTCGAACAAGGTTTCATTCATAAGCTTGAAACGCGCAATGCTTTTATCGCCTGCCCCCATGAACATACGCCTGATGAGTTGGTGGTGTTTCTGATCTGCGAAGCATGTGGGGGTGTGGATGAGGCTTCCTCCCCGACAGTTAGCAGTGCGATGTCCAGCATTCTGGGTGAGGCGGGTTTCATACCGCGCGCCAAGGTGGTGGAAATCGTAGGATTATGCGCCCATTGCAGCGGGGCAGCGCATGAGGAACCTGTTGCTGATTCTATATGAATGGGCGATATACACCCCAGTGATTTAACCAATAGGTTTCAACCGATGAACGTTGCTCCCGCGCCTCTGATTGCCGATGCTCGCCCTGCCGCCCGCCACCAAACTGTGGCTGTCGATGTTGGTGGTGTTGTAGTGGGCGGTGGTGCGCCGATTGTTGTGCAATCCATGACAAATACCGATACCGCCGATATTGCGGCTACGGTGCAGCAAGTGGCGGCACTGGCAAGGACCGGCTCGGAAATTGTCCGCATTACCGTTGATCGTGAAGAGGCGGCACGCGCGGTGCCGTATATTCGTGATGCGCTGATGGTGAAGGGGATCGATGTGCCGCTGGTCGGCGACTTTCACTACATCGGTCATACGCTACTGACAGATCATCCAGCATGTGCCCAAGCACTGGCGAAATATCGGATCAATCCTGGTAACGTCGGTTTCAAACAAAAGCGCGATAAGCAGTTTTCGACCATTGTGGAAATCGCCGCAAAGTATGGCAAGCCTGTGCGCATTGGGGCGAACTGGGGCTCGCTTGATCAAGAGCTGCTAACCCGGCTGATGGATGAGAATGCGAAAAGCGATGCCCCACTGGATGCGCGTGCCATCACACGTGAGGCACTGGTGCAATCAGCGCTACTCTCTGCCGCGCGGGCGGAGGAGATTGGCCTTTCGCGTAACAGTATTATTCTGTCGGCCAAGGTATCGGCGGTGCAGGATCTGATTGCGGTATATCGCGATCTGGCGCGCCGGTGTAATTATGCTCTGCATCTTGGCCTGACCGAAGCCGGTATGGGCTCAAAGGGCATTGTTGCATCATCAGCCGCGTTGGGGATTCTGCTGCAACAGGGTATCGGCGACACCATCCGATATTCACTTACGCCTGAACCCGGCGGAGATCGCTCGCTTGAAGTGCGTGCATCGCAGGAATTGCTGCAGACGATGGGCTTTCGCACCTTTGTTCCGCTTGTGGCGGCATGTCCGGGGTGTGGGCGTACGACCTCGACAGTGTTTCAGGAGCTCGCGCGCGACATTCAGGACTGGATCACGACATCCATGCCAGAATGGAAAACCCGTTATCCCGGTGTTGAGACGCTCAATGTCGCGGTGATGGGGTGCATTGTGAATGGGCCGGGTGAATCGAAGCATGCCGATATTGGCATTTCACTTCCCGGTACAGGCGAAACACCCTCGGCACCCGTGTTCATCGACGGTGAAAAAGCCATGACACTGAAAGGGGCTGGTATTGCTGCTGAGTTCAAGGCCCTTGTGAACGACTATATCGAACGTCGTTTCGGCTGATATTCAGGGCATAGGCGGGACATTATGAAATAGGTGAGCAGTTCATTTCGGAGACAGGCCATTCATTCCAGAAAACAATAATCGAGCGAAACTGATGGTTTCGCTCGATTATTTTTTGATATACGCGGGTTCAATCGTAATAATACGGCCCACGTCCTGGATAATAATAGCGGGGCCCTGGAGGGGGCGGTACTACCAATGGTGGTGCCGGAACCCAGATGCCAACCGCTGGAGGCCCCCACCCCGGTGGAGGTGGTGGAGGACGGCGCCAGCGGGGACCATAACCGGGAGGAGGTCCGTACCTTCTAGGAGGACCATAACCTCTGGGTGGCCCATATCCGGGAGGGGGGCCAAAATAACCGGGAGGTGGTGGGCCGTGACGATACTGAACATCAACCAATGGCAGTTCATTGCTCACAGGCACGGTAACTGAGGTGTGCTTGGAACTGGCTTGTTTAGCGCTGACTTGAGGGATGCTCACAGCCGTCATTGTCAGGGCAGCAAGGCCCGTCACAACTAAGTGCCGAAATGAAAATCGGCTTGGGCGTGCGGGCGTTTTAATAACGTTATATACCACGATACGAACCTCCTGCCCGCTCCCGTGTAGGGAGGTGAGGATTTGGGGTCTGCTCGCGCCGGACATTGTTTTCAGTTTGTGACAGAACCTTCGTTCCCGCAAGAATGATGGTGACAGAAACTGATCACGAAACCGACACTATACGAACCCTACAGCAATATCTGAACAGAGGGCTGTGTCCGTATTAAGGCGTCTTATTGTCCGTTTTGATACTGGCTAATGGTTTCAGGCGCAGAAGTGCTTTTATGCCATGCCTGAACAGCTGTAATAATTGGCGCTTTTGCTGCGCGGAAATAAGCTTCAATGTGCAAACGGGCGCGATTACCAATTTCTGCCTGCTCAGTCGGATTATCATAAAGACGGCGCAATGCTGCTGCTGCCTCTGCGATATCAGGATCGGCCCAATGCAGATCTGGCGCAACGTAGAGCTGGCTGGGGTCATCGACTGGCACAAGGCGGATGGGTATAAGGCATGCGGTGTCAGGTGTCATGAAATCGAGATTGCCGGACCAACCTGTTGCGATTACAGGTCGGCCTGCAAGCATCGCCTGGGCAGGTACAAGGCCAAATCCCTCTGCGCGATGCAGTGACATGACAGCATCTGAGGTGGCTAAAAGGGTCCACATAGCCTCATCATCAAGCGTGTCGAGCATTAACCTGATGCGTGGATCATGGCCAATATATGCGCGCACGTATGCCAGTGCCTCTGGCTCCAGATGGGCATCGCCAAGTTTCAGGATGAGCACGGCATTATCATCTGCCGAAAAGGCTTGCCGGAAGGCATCTACCGCAGCGAGAGGGTTTTTGCGCGCCAGGCTTGATCGTAAACTTGCTACAACTGTTGTCACAAACGCTTCTTTCGGCCAACCAAAGCGCGCGCGATCCGGCGTCAGAGTTTTAGGTGCATGCATGATGTGCGGTACAAGCCGGATTGGCATTGTTACGCCTGCTCGTTGAAAAGCCTCGCGTACAAATTCAGTAGGCACCCAGAGTTCATCAACCAATGCGAGCGGAGGCAGCCAGTCATCCGGGATCTGTTCTAGCTCCCACACGCAATAACCAATGACATATTTGTCGCGCAAAATGGCGGCAGGCAGGAACTGTAGCGCATAGCCAAATTGCCCCGGATTGAAATTGAGGATCACCGTGGCGGGGCCGCCCGCATGAGGTAAAACCTGGTTTTTCGCACCTGCAGCAAAAGCGTGGCCGATATCAAAATCGCGGATTGGTATGTCTGCTTCCATAAGTAGGCTGCGGGTGATGCGTGCGCTCCAGCCAAGCCCAAGCGGACTGGATAGGAAGCCGCACATAAGAACCGGAGCTTGTGGGGCTGTCAGTCTCTGGCCAGTGCGCTTGGGGAGTGGAATGATGCGTGCCACAATGCGTCGCCGGAGGGGGCGTGGGATAAGCCGCCACAAACGTACGACACCAAGCCTAAACCAAAGCTGCGGGACAAATCCCCATGTACGCTTTGCCCAAGTGACGTTTTCCAATGCACCATTTGTCATGTAGAGCCATAAATATCGTGCGCATCTATCGTTTTCATCATGATGATGCTGTCAGGTGAATAAAGAGATGCTGAACGCTACACGATATTTAAGGAATTACGAATAAATATATTGTTTTTGATGGATTAATGCAGAGAACGCTAATGAATATTGTAATTAAAGGAAAAATTAATGCGAAGTAATTGTTGGATTTTTACCGCGAAATACATAATTTCCTGGTGTTAAATAAACTTCAAAAAGGCTGCTTTAAGTTTCTTGTCATTGAGAAGCATTAAATACAGCCTTGTTGATGTCTTGGCTCTAATCCGACATTCAGTTCTGAATGGGCTGCGTGATTGAAGCAATTTCCCGCTCAATTATTGCTTCCAGCGCTGATGGTGACAAGAGATGCATTAAACTTTTAGCTATACTTTCTTTAAGATTATTTACTGTGTCTAAAGATAGTTGCATAATAGTTGAATCGGATGCATTTTTAAAAACTCTTGATTCAATTTCTTCAAGAGTCTTCTTAGAGAAATAGTTAAATACGTTTGGTTCAAGCTTCTTGATGGTTTTATCTGAAAGCTTATTCAGTACCCTAGGCTGAAGCTCTGTATAGGCGTTCAAAGCAAGACCATTGAGCACCCACCATTCAATCTTCTGCAGAGCGCTATCGGAAAGGTTTTTCAATACACGGGGCAGAACATCTCGGATGGACCTTGGAGGCAGGCAGTTTAAAACTCTAGCATCCAATAAACTCAGCTGAGTATCAGATAGCTTGTTCAGATCTGCCAGGTCGAGGTTTTCAATCTCCTCTTCCGAAAGGTTATTGAGCTTTAGCACGGCTTTATAATCAGCGTCGCTTAGGTCAAGTCGAGTGCATATACGCGTCTCTAAACCTGACTTATCGTTTGCTGCGCTTACGATAGCGTCTGAGTCATCCATCCGTATGCTATCGTTCGCGCCCCAAGCATAATCTTGAATGGTAAAGACTTGAACGTCATGGATGACATTCTCTTCGAGATTATAATCATCAGAAAAATTGCAGTTAATTGTAAATGCAGGTAGAAATGGTGGTAATGAGGTCATGTTTAATTTTCTTTGTTTGATGAAATGAGTTGTTTTATTTGAGAAATATGATTAAATTTCGTTTATACATTGATGGTAGCGAGTGCTAACCACGAGCTTTGGAAAGAACATTTCATAAAATATAGGTTAAGCCTTCAAATTAACGAATATTTATAAGTGTTTTGATTCACTCCCATCATCGCTTTAATTTTGAGGTTTCTGATGGGTGGATATCCTTTTTATATCAATGACATTGCCTGGTCCAAATTGCAGGATTTGTTGCCGAAGGTGAAGCGGGGACGGCGGCGTGTAAATGATCGGCGGGTCGTATCGGGGATTGTTTATGTTCTTCAGTCGGGTGTGATGTGGCGGCAGGCTCCGGCGATTTACGGACCACACAAAACACTTTACACGCGCTATCAACGCTGGAACGCTCAGGGCGTCTGGACGCGTATTTTTCAGGCTTTATCCGAAAAAGACGCGCAAGATGAGACACTTATGATAGATTCGACCACGATACGGGTACAGCGTTCGGCTCTTGGCGCCCAAAAAAAGGATGTCCTGCCACAGGTCGATCTTGCGGCGGTTGGACGAGTAAAATCCACCTGGCCTGTAACGGGCGCGGCAAACCCGTCGCATGGTTGATCACGGGTGGCAACATTCACGATGTTTGCCTCGCCCCGCTGCTGATCAACGCCTGCAATCATCCAAATTTACGCCAGATACTGGCGGATACAGGCTATGTTTCCAAAGACATCCGCGCCTGCGTTGAAGCCGCAAACATCACATATTGTGTGCCAGACCGAAAAAATGCAAAAGTCAAAAATACAATTGATACAGAGCTTTATAAAAAAAGATGGAGGGTGGAGGCATGCTTTGCCAAACTCAAAAACTGGCGCCGCATCGCTACACGATATGACAAATCAGCTCAATCGTTCCTCAACGCCGTAACAATCGCTATCTTATTCTCGTATTACTTAATTTGAATCCTCAGCCTAATTATCAACTTTGGTCAATCATTTTTTGGATCAAATTAAGCTAACGCTTCAGAAAAAAGGGAGGCGGCCCCATCTGCCATAGATGGACGATAGGGCGCATGATGACATTGTGTTTTAGTATGAGGCGGTTAGTCGTCTGCTTCACCGTAAAGGGGGGCTTTGTCTATGGATGCGCCAGTTTCCAGGTTGTTTTTGCGGAACCTGTCTTCTCCATCTGATGCGCGGCGAGTGGTTTCAGACTTTTCATTAGCGGCGCGTGTCAAGCGGGAGAGGCGTTCACGTGCTTGCTCAAGCTCCATGGTCTGCTTACCCAGAAGGCGCTGCAAATCTCGCACCTGTTCTTGCAATTGAAGGTTTTCGGCCCCCAGTGCATTGCTTGCCATATCGCTATTGCCTGTCGAGTTGGATGTATCTCCAAACAGGATGCAGAACGTTACTGGATCATAATAACGTAGAATCTCGCGCACAAATTCTGAAAGAGATAACCCGATCGCACCTGCCCAGGATTCATATCTATCTGGCGGAATTCGGCCGTGTCCCGTCTCTATTTGGGAGATAAAGGTATAATACTCAACCCCGAGAATATCCGCTAATTGCCGTTGGGAGAGCCCCGCGCTTTCACGCTTTTCTTTCAGCCAGCGTCCCCCGATGCGACGCAGCTCTTTTGTGTCTTGAGTCTGCTTTTGATTTGTGTACATCCACGCCTCATAATAAAAACATGAATTTATAAAATACGATTTCTACAAACCACTTTAATGGTTGTAATTTCATACTTTATAACATGTCGTACCATGCTTATCTTCTTGCTGTGATCAACGCTTGTATGTGCTGATCAGGTTAGAAGGTGACAGGCATATTCTTTTATTTTCAACACATTACCGCATTTTTCCCTTAACGACAAGTCACCAATGGTTAAGCTGTAGCTTGCGCTGTCATGATGCGGGTAGGGTTGGTTTCAAGATTTATCAAGTTTAAGCTTAATCTTGAGGGCTCTGGGAGGAAATATAATGAGAAGGCTTTGTGAGGCGCTGGACTGTTTCTATCGCTAATGTCTGTAAATCAAGCGCGTGGAGCGAGCCGGATAATGCAGGCGCGATGGCGGTGTAGGAATTATTGAGGCGCATAAGGTGCAAAATGAGGTCGCCATCGCATTCATTGATAAAAACAAACCATGGGTCGCCTTCGTCAGTGACGCCCCATCCTGCTTCAACAATAAATCCTGCATCCGTTAAGCGCTTTATGGTGCGTTGAAGTTCTGTGAATTCGGTGGCGCTCCAGCCCGAATTGCCAGATTGGGTTGGCAGGTGAGAGGCAACGTTGCTGCTCATGTCACTCTCCAGTTATCTGTCCTGCTTCCACATGTTGAACAAACAGATTTTTCGCGAACAAGAGATAAGCGTTGCTGTAAAACCTAAAATTGAGATTTTTAAGTGTTATTGATTGCTTGAGGCTTAGGAAATATACAGGTATCATTATTCATAAAATAAACGTTATTATTATTAAAATTCCATAAATATATATTTTATTCAATTATTTTTCATTAAAAAATTATTTTAATGAAATTTATTTTTTGTAATAGCGAATCAAAATCAGTAATAAATCATATATCAATCAGTGATTGCGAATCTATAAGTTTTTTAAAAAATTTATTAAGTTATTTAAATTTAAATATAATTTGATTTTGGTTTTTGTATTTTATAATTGCTAAGTTTTATTGATGTTCGTGTTCATGGCAATTTATGCACTTGATTGTGGCTGTTGAATTATTAGCATATCATCGCGTGTGTGATGCACATCCGTGGTGCGCTTGAGGGAGCGTGCCGATAACACCGTAATTAAGGTGTTTGTGGGAACTCTGCTCTCTCTGGTTCGAACCGCGCGATGTAAGCGTTTGGTGCGTTGAGTTCATGGTTTAATGTAAATAAATAACGTTAAATCAATGTGTTAGTTGGTTTTTGCCTTTTGTGGCGGGGCCGTCTGACATGCGTGAATTCTGACAGCGGGAACCATTACAAAATGGCAGTCGATAACGCAAAACTACGAACCCCCACCGGAAATTGGCTGACGCAGACACGTGAGGTCGTGTCCTCATTCTTCGCCGCGCGTGAAAAGAGCAATGTCCCAGTTGAGGTCGCAACCAGCCCGCCGTTACAAAAGGGCATAAGCGCACTTGATGCCGCTCTGCGTGCTGCACGGCCTGCTATCTATACGGCGGTGTTTTTCAGCTTTTTCATTAACGTGCTTGCGCTCGTTGGGCCCTTGTACATGATGCAGGTGTATGATCGGGTGTTATCAAGCCGCAATGTCACCACGCTGCTGCTCCTGACGCTGATCGTGGCGATTCTTTACGCCACTTCTGCTGTGCTTGAGACCGTGCGGACTGGTCTTCTGGTGCGTGGCGGTATCGCCTTTGATGCCCAGGTGAAAACCGAGGCGTTCGATTCGGTGCAGCGTGCCACCATCCAGCAGCCTTCACAGGGGCATACGCAGGTCTTGCGCGATGTTGATACGGTGCGTGAGTTTTTTACCGGCGCAGGGATTATTGCTGGGTGCGATCTGCCTTGGGTACCGATTTATATCATCGTCGCATTCATGATGCACCCTTGGTATGGCATCTTCGCAATCGTCACCTGCCTGATTTCAGCAACCGTTGCTGTGGCCAATGATCGTGCAACGCGACCCGTGCTTGATAAGGCCAACAAGGCCTCGATTGCAGCCACCGGCAAGGCGGCAGCGACCTTTCGTAATGCTGAAGTGCTGCAGGCCATGGGGATGATCGGGCGGTTGCGTGGCAAGTGGGAAGAAAGCCGCTCGGCAGCACTCGGCTTTCAGGCGCAGGCATCGGATCGTGCCGGGTTTCTGATGGCGGCCAGCAAATTCAACCGCATGTTTTCGCAAAGCCTCATTCTGGGCATTGGCGCTTATCTGGCCATTCAACGCGAAATTACCCCCGGCATGATGATTGCGGCCTCGATCATCGTGGGGCGATGCACCCAGCCGATAGAGATGGCTATCAGTAACTGGAAGGGCTTTGTCGGCATGCGCGGTGCTTACAAGCGGGTGCAAGCCTTGCTGCTGGCCGTGCCCCCCGGCCCAAACCGCATGCGTTTACCAAGCGCCAAGGGCCAACTTGTGGTGGAGGGGCTGGTTGTCCGCGCGCCCGGGCGTGAGATGCCGGTTTTAAAAGGGGTGGCATTTGGTGTGCGTGAGGGGACGGTGCTGGGCGTGATTGGCCCAAGTGCCGCCGGAAAATCCAGTCTGGCAAGGGCCCTGGTGGGGGTATGGCCTGCCGTTGGTGGAGCGGTGCGGCTTGATGGGTCGGACCTCAAGCATTGGGACCCGGAGCAGCTGGGGCAATCCTTGGGCTATCTGCCGCAGGACGTCGAGCTGTTCGGCGGCACCATCGCCGATAACATTGCTCGCTTTGATCAGCCGGATGACGGCAAGATTGTGCAGGCGGCGATCATGTCAGGCGTGCATGAAATGATCCAGCATCTGCCGCAAGGCTACAACACGCAGATTGGTGAAGGTGGCCAGGCGCTTTCTGGCGGGCAGCGTCAACGCATAGGGCTTGCGCGTGCCATCTATGGCCTACCGGCGATGATTGTGCTGGATGAGCCGAACGCTAATCTCGATGCTGCCGGCGAACAAGCGCTGATGAACACGATCCGTGCGCTGAAAGACGCCAAACGAACGGTAGTGCTCGTCACCCACAAAACAAACATCCTGACACTTTGTGATGCCATTTTGATGATTGCTGATGGCGCCGTGCAGGCATTTGGAGAGCGTGATGAAGTGCTTGCACGTGTGATGGGGCCGCGGGTTGTCACGCAGCCGACGGCCGGGGTGCAAACGGTCGATGCCAGCACGAAGCCATCAGATAAACCTCAGAACGAACAGACCAGCAGTCCGGGGCATGCAACGGCATAACCTGATTTTTCTGTAAATAACCAATTATCGGTCCGGTTTCGGCATGGCGGGGGATCGCAAGCATGAATGATGAAGCTCCCAAAGTCACAAGCGATTATCGGCCCGTTGCGCGGGTTGGTTACGCTGTTGTGGCATTAACGTTTGGCCTGCTTGGTGGATGGGCAGCGCTGGCCAATATCGATAGCGCTGTGGTGGCAAACGGCATTGTCTCTGTTGAAAGTAAGCGCAAGGCCGTGCAACATCTCGAGGGCGGTATTGTGCGCGAGATCAATGTTGCCAACGGTGATCGGGTGAAGCAGGGGCAAGTGCTGTTTCGCATGGATTCAACCAATTCGGATGCCAGCTATGCCACAACGCGCCATCAGCTTGATTCAGCGCTGGCGCTTGAGGCACGCCTTGTGGCCGAGCGCGATCCCAACCAGCAGATTGCTATTCCGGTTGAGCTGATGAGGCGGTCCAGCGATCCTGAAGTCAAACGCATTATCGATGATCAGCAGGCGCAGTTTCGCGAGCGGCGGGGATCGCTCAATGGTCAGATTGGCGTGATGAAAAACCGTATCGCGCAGTACGGGGTAGAAATCGAGGGGCTTGAACGTGAACGCGATTCTGCCAAGCAGCAGCTGTTTTTTGTTGAGGATGAGCTGGTTGGCGTCAGTGCATTGGCGAAAAAGGGGCTGGTGTCGAAAACACGCGAATCCGCGTTGGAGCGTGAAAGAGCTCGCCTGGATGGCGTTATCGGTCGCAATCAGGCCGACACTGCTAAGGCGCAAAACGCTATCAATGAAATGGAGATGCAGATCAAGCAGGTGGAGCAACAGTTTCAGGAACAGGTGAGTGAACATCTGTCTGATGTACGCCTGAAGCTTGGCGATCTGCATGAGCGCCTTCACGTGGTGCAGGATGTGCTGAAGCGCGTTGACGTGCTCGCACCGCGCGCGGGCGTGGTGCATAACATGAAGGTGTTCACACTTGGCGGTGTTGTACGCCCTGGCGATACCCTGCTCGAAATTGTGCCTGAGGATGATGACCTCGTGGTTGAAGTGCATGTTGAGGTGACGGATGTTGATAGGGTGCATCCAGGCCTTGCGGCTGAAGTGCGCTTTCCGGCATTCCATTCCCGCACCACACCGTTGATAATGGGCACGCTGAAGGACATCTCCCGGGATCGTCTGACCGATGAGAACACGCGTCTGCCATACTTTCTGGCGCAGGTTGCGGTACGCGATACGGATGTGCCTGCCGATCTGAAGGAGCGCTTACGCCCTGGTATGCCAGCCGAGGTCGTCTTTCCAACCGGTGAGCGCTCAGTGCTTGACTATCTCACCCGCCCCCTTACAGAAGCGGTGACGACATCATTCCGCGAAAAATAGGGTGCAACATGTCCGGAGCCTATATTGCGATGAACCGCTTCAAGGTTCTCAAGGGATCGGAAGCAGCTTTCGAGCAGGTTTGGCTCTCACGCGAGGTGCATCTGCATAAGGTGCCGGGCTTTGTCAGCTTTCATCTGCTGCGTGGCCCGCAGATGGAGGAGTATTCGCTCTACTCCTCGCACACTGTATGGCGCTCGCGGGCTGATTTTGAGGGCTGGACGCGCTCGCAGGCATTTCGCGATAGCCATAAAAATGCAGGCGAGCATAAGCCGCTATATGCCGGGCATCCGCAATTCGAGGGGTTTGACGTGCTGCAGACCGTTTTGCAGGATGGCACCCGCATCATCACAGACGATCAGACGCCGGCCTGAGGTTTTGTCACGCGGATCGTGAACGTCATCACGCGGCCATCGCTATTGCTGGCTTCGAGGGTGTGACCGGTTTCGTATAGCAGATGCGGGATATCGAGGCCCGCAAGCGGATCGGTGCAGGTTACGATCAGCACTGTGCCGGGCTGCGCATGGGTAAGCGCCTTGCGCGTGCGCAACACCGGCAAAGGGCATTTCAGCCCGCGCAGATCAAGGTGTACCAGCATGACCAGTTTCCCATCATTGGCCACGTTTAGCGCTTGATGCAAAACGCACTGCCTCTTCAGCAGCGCGGAACTGCGCGCGGGCTTTATTGATGCATTCCTGCAATTCGCCCTCAGGATCGGAATCGTGCACAATCCCGGCACCTGCCTGCACTGACATCCGGCCATCCTTGATCACGGCTGTGCGCAACACGATGCAGGTATCCATCTCACCGCCAGCACCGAAATAGCCGATGCATCCGGCATAGGGGCCGCGTTTGTGCCGCTCTAGCTCGTCGATAATCTCCATCGCCCGCACTTTGGGGGCACCGGAAACCGTGCCCGCCGGAAAGCCTGCAGCCAAGGCATCAATCACGTCATATTGCGGATCAAGCTTGCCAACCACGTTGGAGACGATGTGCATCACCTGGCTGTAGTATTCCAGATAGAAGCTGTCTGTTACCTTCACGCTGCCGATGGTGGCCACACGTCCTACATCGTTGCGGCCAAGATCAAGCAACATCAGATGTTCGGATCGTTCTTTGGGATCGGCCAGCAGCTCAGCTGCAAGTGCTGCATCGGCACTGGGCGTTTCGCCGCGGCGTCTGGTGCCCGCGATGGGGCGGATCGTGACATCGCCGTCCGATACCTTCACAAGAATCTCGGGGCTGGAGCAGGCCACCTGAAAATCGTTGAAATCGAGGAACGCCAGATAGGGCGAAGGGTTAGAGCGCCGCAAGGCTCTATAGAGCGCCAGTGGCGGCAGTGAAAACGGTGCATCGAAGCGCTGCGATAGCACAACCTGGAAAATATCACCGGCTTTGATGTATTCCTTCGCCTTCGCAACCATTGCCCGGTATTCATCGGGCGAGGTGTTGGAGACGGGTTCAGGCACCGCGAGGCTATTCAGATCGATTGTCTGTTCAAGAGGCAGCGGGGCATCAAGCGCTGCAATTGCTTCATCCAGCCGTGCCAGCGCTGCTTCATGGGCCTGCCGTGCGCTGACGCCATCCTGGGGACGCACCGGCGTTACCAGCGAGAGCGCATCCGTAACGGAGTCGAACACGGCAATCAATGTAGGGCGCACCATCACAGCATCGGGCACGCCGAGCGCATCGGGTGGCGGTGAGGGCAGGCGCTCCATGTGCCGTACCATGTCATAGCCAAGATAGCCGAACACACCTGCTGCCATTGAGGGCAGGTTGTTTGGGAGGCTAAGACGGCTCTCATCCAGCAAGGCCCTTAGGCTGTCGAGCGGGGGGCGGGCGTCAGTGATTGTTTCTGCGCCATTACGCGTGATTTCCACTGCACCATCACGGCAACGCCAGATCACATCGGGGTTGAGACCGATGATCGAGTAGCGCCCACGGGCAGCGCCACCTTGCACCGATTCCAGCAGGAACGATGGCCCACGTGCAATCGCCCGCAGCTTGATGAAGGCCGCGACCGGTGTTGCGAGATCGGCAACCAGTGTGGTGGCGACAACGCAGGGCTCGCCTGCTTCATAGGCGCGCGCAAAAGCTTCAGAGAAATGCGTGTCGGACATCATGCCCCATGCTCAATTTTGAGAACGGGATGCATATGATGGCGCAACCCGCTCTCATTCCGTTATTAAAGTAAGCCAGATGTTATCCCCGGCTGCCTGAAATTGCAGCACGAAGAGCTTCTTCGTTGACGGTAGGGCGAAGCTCGTGCTGGCGCTTGGTGATGTATTCAGACAGCAGATCGTCTGCAATAGCAGTACGCAGCTGCTGCGCGATCATTCCAGCCTGTTCGGTGCTGGTTACGAACGCTGGCACTGTGACGCCAGTTACCTGGAATATCAAACGACCTTCCGGCGTTGCGACTGATCCCGCCTTGCCTTTATGAGTGGCGAAAATCTGCTGCACAGCAATGCTGGGGAGGCCATCGGTCTGGCCGTTACGTGTGATGTCGGTAGCTGTCAATGGTGCCGATGCGAACGATCCCTTGGGGAGAGACGCAACAACGGCAGCAAATGTCTCGCCCGCATCAAGCTTTGCCGTGAGTTCGCCAGCAACAGATGCAAGCTTGTCCGCCATTGCCTCCGTGCGCCAACGCGTGAGAGCATCTTCATGTGCTTCAGCAAAAGTGCGGTCGCGGTCAGGAGTGACATCAGTGACGTCGAACCAGACATAGCCAGTCCCGGTGCTTGTTGCCTGACGCAGGGGAGCGTTATCAGCGCCTACATCAGAAGCGAAGGCGGCAGCAATCAGTGCCTCGGCATCGGGCAGATCGCCAACAGGCTGGCCATCGCGGTTGCGGCCCGTGCGGTCAATCGCTGGCGCAGTCTCAAGTTTCAGGCCATTTTCTGCCGCAATATCAGTCAATGACTTCATTGCAGAACGACTATCTTCAATACGATCGTGCAATGCATTGATAGCAGCGTGTGCGCTCTCAGCTGCGATAGCAAGACGTACAGTCTGTTCCACTTCGCTGAATGTCTGCAGGGATGGCGGTGTAATCGACACCACACGCACGATCACCGAACCAAAGCGTCCGCTAACAGGCGCGCTGATACCAGGTTCTGTCAGCGCGAAAGCGGCATCAGCGACAGCGGCATCAAACACCGCGTTGCGTGCGACAAGGCCCAGGTCATAATCAGCCGCTGCAGTCTTGCGTTCAGCTGCTATGGCCTCAAACACTGCGCCTACCTCTTTGGGATCGGCAGTTGTCAGACGCTGATGGGCTTGTGCTGCTTCCGCTTCGTTGTTGAACACGAGTTGTTGCAGATGACGCGTTTCGGGTGTGCCGTAACGGGTGGTCTTGTCGGCTTCATACCGTGCAAGTGCCGCTTCGGGCGTTACGTTTTCAGGCTTTGCCAGCGTTTCCGGATCGATAGCCAGTATGGTTAGCGCGCGGAATTCCGGCATGCGGAACAGCGGCTTGCGCTCATTGAACCATGCTTCCAGCGTTGCATCATCGGGATCAGCAATGGTGCCTGCAGCCGTAGGGGTCAGCGTGGCGTATATTGCTGAGCGCCGCTCCGCGCCATAGCGATGAAAGGCTTCCTGCATATGCGAGGTGGGGGCGAGGTCGCCCGCGATGCTTTCTGCAATCTGGCGGCGTGGCAGTACAGCGCGCTGCTCGGCAACGAAAGACTTTTCGGTTATGCCAGCGTTCTGGAGAGCGGCATCAAAGGCTGCACGGTTGAATCGGCCATTGCTGTCGCGGAATTGCGGCTCACGCATGACGATGCTTACAATAGTCTCATCCGGCACTGCAAGGCGCAGCGTGTCAGTGCTGCTATCGAGCACGGCCTGCCCCACGAGCTGCCCCAGCACCTGCCGGTCCAGCCCCAGCGCCTGCGCTTGTTCGGGGCTGATGGTGGTGCGCAGTTGCCGTTGCAGGCTCTGGATATGGTTATTATACGCGTCGCGCATTTCCTGCGCGGTGATGTCGCGATCACCGATTATGGCGATGGTGTTGCTAACCGGATTGATGATCCAGTCAGCCACGCCCCAGATGGCGAATGAGAAGATGAGCAGGCTGAACAGTAATGTTGTCAGGGCCTTGCCGAACCAATTGCGGCTGGAATTACGGAAGATCTGAAGCATGGGTGTCTGCGAGGTCCGAAACAGGAATGCGGAAAGCCGGATTTGCGGCATGCTAATAAGAAACGTTGATAAAGCAGTGCGAAGCACTCTCCATCATCGCTAATGTATATAGAGCATGCCGATTTCAGGCGATAGCGATAAAGCATTGATAGCGATAAAGCGCAAACTCCAAAGCTGCAATGGCCAAAGCTGAACTACCTGTCATCATTTTGATCTCTGCGGCGAGACAATGCCCTGTATGCAGCCTAGCGAGGGCGGTGTTACCAGGCGCGAACCGGCAACTTCTTTGATAAAACTCTGATCTGGATGACCAGGAAACTGGTCAATGCACCATAAAGCGTATAATGGCGGAGATTGCTATAATACAGACCCCGTTTTGCATTTACGGGTATGCCAAAGTGTATGGCATGGCGTATCATGGATAGGATCAAGCCCTTCCCTGATATTGGGGTATTCGATGATAAAGGAATATAGTGAATGGTTCGCACAGTAATTGCCTTGGCTGCCTGCGTGGTGGCTTTTCCCGCTTTCGCAGCTGGCCCGTCGACTGCAGTTCATCGCAATGATGATAGCTTTTTGTATGCAGCTCCTGCACAGGGTGGACAGCGAGTGCCAAACTACGTTGCTGATTCACACCGTGGCCAGCCGCTGGATCACAATGACAGGCGTAAGTTTGAGCGGCCATCGTTATCGGGGGAGGCCCCCGGGCTGAAGCTGCAGCAACGCTAAATCTGACATAAAAGAGATGGATAAGCGCAGCATCACCTGTGTGAAGATTTTATTTGCCATTTTAAAGTGATTTTGCTTCGGATTTTTGTGATGTAGACTTCTTTTTTACGACGAATGTGTCATCGGCTGTGCTAAGAGTGCAGCTGAACAATCTGTTTGGTCGCATGAAGAACACAAGCAGAGTAATAAGGAAAAGAGGCTGGGCTCATGAAGAAGAATGTTGTTGCGATGGCAGTTGCTGGTATCTCGCTAGCGGCAGTGGCGGGCGCTGCTTTGGTGTTCCCGGGGTTCGGCGGCGAGGGTGCTGCCAAGGCACAGACCCAAACCCAGACAGCTCCGGCAAATGCGGAAGCGCAGCCACAGCGCATCGAAACCACAGTTCATGAGTCATGGACGGTGACCTGCCAGGATACGGCTGACAAGAAGAACACTTGCACTGCTGTTCTGCGCGTTGCTGATAACCAGAGCGGCAACGTTGTGCTGGTTTGGGCTATTGGCAAGGACATGTCTGGTAAGCTGACTGCTGTTATGCAGACACCAACCGGTGTTCAGCTGGCACCGGGTGTCATTCTGAAAGTTGGCAAGGGCGCAGATCGCAAGCTGACATACGCAACCTGCTCGCCACGCCAGTGCGATGCGACGGCGCCTTTTGATGCAGCGTTCCTCAAGGATGTGAATGCCGCTGAAGAAGCAACCGCAGTGATCACGCTGATCGATGGCCGTGCGGCTGAGTTCAAGTTCCCGCTTAAGGGTTCGGCATCAGCACTGAAGCTGGTAACGGCTTCCTGATCGAACATCTTTGACTAAAACAGCAGGGCGGCCTCCGGCAACGGGGCCGTCCTGTTTGTTTTTGTCGTGATATGATAAAGCAAGATGACTTACCGCAACTTGTGTTGAATTTGATGCTCAAATTAAATGCAAACTGCTTTATTTATACGAGCGGCCGCCTTGTGAGAGGTTCAAGATGATCCCGATCACGCATTTCATTGCGCTTGATGATGACGAGATCGAGGAGAGCTTCATTGCAGCCTCCGGCCCTGGAGGGCAGAATGTTAATAAGGTCGCGACTGCCGTGCAATTACGGTTCAATGCGCGCCAATCTCCCAATCTGCCTGAAGACGTGCGAATGAGGTTGATGGAACAGGCCGGCCAGAGGCTTACACGTGATGGGGTGATTGTGATCACCGCGCGCAGTTTCCGCACGCAAGAGCGCAACCGTGCCGATGCCTTGCAACGCCTCAAGGACATGATCAAACAGGCAGCGCACAGGCAGGCTATCCGGCGGCCCACACGCCCGACAAAAGCCTCCAACCGCAGAAGACTTGAAGGCAAGTCGCATCGGGCTGGGATTAAAGCGATGCGCGGATCCAAGCCATCTACCGATTGAAGAGCATTAAAGCAGTTTGCGTTCAATTTATAGAGATCACGATGTCATGCGCGCCAAACCAGAAAGTGAATGCTGCTTACTTTTCTGGAGGATAGCGGTGGGTGTTGCCGCGAAAATCTGTTACGTGCCACGCGTTATCATCAGATAAGGGCGTGATATCGCAAGGGGTGAGGCGCGCTTTGCCGTGACCGCCGGGAATATCAAGCACATATGTGGGCTGACATAAGCCCGAATAATGCCCGCGCAGGGCATGCATCAGCTTCTGGCCCTCATCTATGCCAGTGCGGAAATGACCCGTGCCCGGTGCTAGATCGCCATGATGCAGATAATAGGGCTTGATGCGATTTTCGACGAACGTGCGCATCAGCGAACCAAGCGTTTCGGCGTTATCATTCACGCCGCGCAGCAGGACAGATTGGCTTAGCATCACGATGCCATTATCGATCAATCGTGCGCATGCGGTTTGCGCTTCGGGTCCCAATTCCCGTGGATGGTTGGCATGCAGCACAACATAAACCGCCTTGCCGGGTACCTTGATGGCATCGACCAGTGCCTGTGAAATGCGTTCCGGCGCAACGACTGGCACGCGTGTATGCCAACGCAGAACCTTGACGTGATCAATAGCAGCGAGCCGCTCCACGATCTCTTTGAGACGCCGCGGCGCAAGGATCAATGGATCGCCGCCCGTGATCACAACTTCCCAGATTTCAGGATGGTCAGCGATATAAGTTATGGCAGCATCGAGCACTTCGGAAGAAAGGGCGCTCGCCTGTCCAGGGCCGACCATCTCGCGACGGAAGCAAAAACGGCAGTAAACCGGGCAAACATGCACCAGCTTCAGCAACACCCGATCAGGGTAGCGATGTACTATGCCCTCAACTGGAGAGTGGGCGTGATCACCAATGGGATCTTCGCGCTCTTGAGGTGTTTGCTCCAGCTCACGTGCATCTGGCACAAACTGACGGGCGATGGGGTCATCGGGATTGTCACAGGCCATTATCTCGGTCATCGCTGGCGTGATGGCGATGGCATAGCGGGCTGCCACCTGCTCAATCGCGCTGCGTTGCTGTTCGCTAATAAGACCTGTTATTGCGAGATCGTCCGCATTGCGTAAAGTCGTGCGCGACGATGTTTTAGGCGTTGTCATGTGGAGGCGCCCGGGATGATGAGAGGTGCCCATAGCACATCCTCAATGCGATGCGCATCGGTGGCGAGCATGATGAGGCGGTCGAGACCAAGGGCAATGCCGCTCGTAGGGGGCATGGCGGGGAGGAGGGCGAGCAGAGCCTCATCGAGCGGGTAGCGCTCGTTGTAGATGCGTTCCTTTTCGTCCATCTCAAGCATGAAACGACGGCGTTGTTCGGCGGGATCTGTTAATTCGCCAAAGCCATTAGCGAGTTCTACGCCGCAGACAAACAGCTCAAATCGTTCAGAAAGGCGCGGATCAGCAGGATTGCGCCGCGCTAACGCTGCTTCGTGTGCCGGGTAGGCATCCAGAATGGTTCCGCGTCCTTCTCCAAGAAAAGGCTCAATCTTCTGGTTCAACACGTGGCTGAAAACATCCGACCATGTGTCATCGGCAATGATCCGAACGCCGGCATCGCTTGCGGCTTTTGCCAGCGCATCACGATCTGGCGGCGCTAGCGGATCGTCTGGAATTGTTGCGAGCAGGTCAATTCCGACATAGTGCTGAAAGGCATCCGCGACTGAAATGCGCTCAAGCTCAAGAAACGGATCGGCCTCTTTCCCCCGATAGCGCAACTTCGTTACGCCTGCAGTCGTTGCGGCTTCGCGCAGGAGAGCGGCGCAATCAGCCATCAGCGTTTCATAGCCCGCGTGGGCGCGGTACCATTCAACCAGCGTGAATTCTGGATGATGCAGGGGGCTGCGCTCGCGATTGCGGTATACCCGCGCGAAGTTGACGATGCGCGATTCGCCTGCCGCCATCAGTTTTTTGCAGGCAAATTCTGGCGAGGTGTGCAAGTAAAGCGGGCGCTGACTGAGGTCATTATCAAGAAAATGCGTGGTGAACGCATGCAGGTGCGCCTCGTTGCCGGGCGATGCCTGTAGTGCGGGGGTTTCTACCTCGATGAAGTCTTCATTGGCAAAGAATGCGCGCAGGTTTGCTGTGATGCGTTGGCGCATCAACAGCCGTGGACGGCGATGCTGATGAGCATCACTGGAGAAAAACGCGCGTGAATCGGCTATAAAATCGGTTTCGGCCATCAATTTTTGCACTCGGGCATCTGGCTATTACTGGCAGGATGAGTAAGGTGTCGCGCAACTGCCGCTGTCTGGCCCCATCCCGGAGGCCGGGCGCTGACGCAATTGAAAACAAAGCAGAGGTCTGTCACGTGAAGGTTATCGCGAGTTCCGTTCGTAAAGGCAACATCCTTGAGGTCGAAGGCCACCTGTGTGCCGTTCTTTCTGCCGAAAGCTTCTTCCCCGGCAAGGGCACACCAACGACCCAGATCGACATGCGCCGCATTTCCGATGGCGTGAAGGTTACCCAGCGTTACCGCACCACCGAGCAGGTGGAACGCGCTTTCGTTGAGGACGTGGATTTTTCCTACCTTTATCAGGACGGCGAATCCTACGTGTTCATGAACCCTGAGAGCTTCGAACAACTAACGGTTTCTGGCGATGTTGTCGGCGATCAGGCTGTGTATTTGCAAGAAGGCATGGGCGTCAAGTTGTCGATCTATGAAGGCAACGCCGTGTCGGTCGAGCTGCCTGCGCGTATCGTGCTTGAGGTTATGGAGACCGAGCCGACCATGAAGGGGCAGACCGCGTCATCCTCCTATAAGCCAGCTATTGTCTCCAACGGCGTGCGCGTCATGGTGCCCCCCCACATCGGTACCGGCACCCGCATCGTCGTCCAGACAGAAGATGGTACCTACGTAGAACGCGCCAAAGACTAAGAATGCGCTGATCTTCACGTCATGGTGGCCTGCAAATGGCAGTTTTCTGCGCTTCCGGTGCTCATGGACATTAAGTCCACTCCGCTCCGGTTCTCGATAACTACCATTTTCGGCTCACCCTGACGTGAAGCTCAACACATTCTGCGGTCGTTTTTCTGCATGGTTCTTTTGTGGCCGTGATTATGGGCTTCTTGCCTTCATTTGTGGGTATTAGGCCGCTGCGCTGCGGTTTTTGAGGTCTCGCGCTTTCATTGTGCGTTGCCTCCTGCCTGAGCAATATGCTCGGCAATCGTGCATTTATTCTCTTGCCGCTTGGTTGTCTTGTGAAGTTCGGTCATAGTCTTGGCCGCGCCGTATGAGCGCTCGCATGCCGTGGGTGCCGGAGTGGCGCAAGGGAGGTTATCTCATGACCGGAAACATTCTCTATACCGCAACAGCCACCGCAAAAGGTGGGCGCGGAGGCCATATTCGCAGTTCAGACGGCGTTCTTGAAGCCGATCTCATTGTTCCAAAAGGACTTGGCGGCCCCGGTGGTGCAGGCACTAATCCTGAACAATTATTTGCAGCTGGCTATGCCGCCTGTTTTGAAGGCGCTGTGCGCTTTGCTGCGCGTGAGGCAGGGGTGACTGTTGGGCCAGATACAAACGTGACCGCCAATGTCAGCATCGGCCCCCGTGAGGGCGGTGGCTTCCAGCTCAGCGTTAAGCTTCAGCCGCACCTCGATGGCGTCGATCCCGCAAAGGCTCAGGAACTCGTGAATACTGCGCACGAGAAAATCTGCCCCTACTCACATGCCACACGTGGCAATGTCGAAGTGACCATCGAGCTCGTATAGGGCTGAGCGGTCGTCATTCGAGAATATGGCTTCCCTGAATGTGGGAAGCCGTCAATTTTCAGGATGCTAAAAACGCTTCAACAGCAGCTCGTTGCGGCATTGGGGCAACTGCTCCCCGCCCTTGTGTGGACAGCGCTGCTGCTGCATTGGCATAGGCGGCGGCTATAAATGGATCGTTCGTGCGCAGCCATTCCGCCAGAAACGCACCACCAAAAGTATCACCCGCGCCTGTTGCATCAATGGCTTTGACGGAACGTGCCGGAATAATCTTTCGCTCATTGCGCAAGGCAATCATGGTGCCATCTTTGCCCAGCGTCAGTGCAACAATTTTGCAGCCGAGATTGAGATAGAAATCGCAGATTTCATCTGCGTTATCCAATCCCGTAAGCTGGCGGGCGTCATCAAGGCCGGGGCGTGCGATATCAGCATGCGCCATTGCCGCATGGGTCACGGCGCGAGCGCGCTCTAATGGCCACAGATTGAGGCGCAGGTTTGAATCATAACTTACCCGCACACCATTTTCACGCGCATGATGAATGGCGGTAAACACGGCATCGCAGGCTGAGGTGGAAATTGCCTGGCTGATCCCGGAAACATGCAGCACTTTTGCGCTGGCGATGAGGTCCAGCGGTACCTCTGCGGGGGTAACAAGGCTCGCGGCTGAGCCAGCGCGGTAATAGGTGAAGAAGTGGCCTTCAGTGCCATAGCCGATAAAATACAAGCCTGTGCGCTGGCCGGGAACGAGCTTCACATAGCTGGCATCAATGCCTTCCCGCTGCCAAAGGGCGGCGAAATCCCGTCCGAATGCGTCATCACCCAGGGCGGTGAAAACCGCCACACGCGCACCCTGGCGGGCGGCAGCTACGGCTACGTTCGAAGTGTCGCCGCCAAAGCCCGGTAGATAAAGCGTCTGACCATCGCGCTCAATCTGCGCGAGCTCCATCATAGGTTCGCCGAAGGTGACAATGTCGAAACCCTGCATGTTTCCCGCTCCTCCCGATCGTGCATCTTGGCGGCTGAGGGCATGTTGCCCTTGGTAAGCTCTGTTGTTACCTTGTTTCTGATGTCAGGGGTATCCTGATATATCGATATCGGAGCAGGATTTATGCGCTTTGTGTTTCGCCTTGTGGGCTTTCTGCTCCTTGTTGCCGGTTTTGTGATGCTTATCGTGGATGGAGCGCGCGCTATCGCAGATGATAGCCTCGTCTTTACCCATCTGGGGCCCGTACTGGCGAAGTTAATGCCAACATTCTATCCACGAATCGAGCCGCTTGCAGTAGAGAGGGTCAGTCCCTATCTGTGGGATCCGGTGCTTGTGAATCTGTTCCATGCACCTGCTTTTGCGGCTGCAGCAGCGCTGGGCGTCATTTTTCTGTGGTTGGGACGGCGCCCCGTAGAACCGATCGGGTTCTCGACTCAACGCTGAAAAGCCGAGTAGAGAAAAATGCATCAGATGACCCAAAAAGCGGTGTCGACTTTTTGGTTGATGCAATAAGGAGGCCGCCATGGCATGGTTCAAGGATGCATCAGAAAAGCTGACATTGCCTTCACGCGATACAGCATTACCTGGCCGTGATACCCCTTTGCCAACAGCCCATACGCATTTCGTCAACGGACGCCCGTTGAAAGGGCCTTATCCCGATGGCTATGAGACAGTATTGCTCGGGCTTGGTTGCTTCTGGGGGGCGGAGCGGCTGTTCTGGAACTTGCCGGGTGTGTGGGTGACAGCAGTTGGCTACGCCGGCGGCTTCACGCCAAATCCCACTTATGAGGAAGTATGCTCTGGCCGCACTGGCCATACAGAGGCAGTGTTGGTGGTGTTTGATCCGGCTGAGGGCAATTTCGAGCAATTGCTGAAGGCATTTTGGGAAAGCCACGATCCCACCCAAGGCAACCGGCAGGGCAATGATATCGGTACGCAGTATCGTTCTGCGATCTACACCACCAATCCAGCACAAAAAGCAGCTGCCTTGGCCTCACGCGAGGCTTATCAGCGGGCCCTTGAAGAGCGCGGGTTTGCGCCCATCACGACGGAAATCGCTGATGCGCCCGTGTTTTATTTCGCAGAAGAATATCACCAGCAATATCTCGCCAAAAATCCCGGCGGGTACTGCGGCTTGGCTGGCACTGGCGTGACATGTGTTGCGCAGGCGCATCGCTAGCTTTTGGTTTGATGCCGCAAGCCTCAAGGTGCGTTCAACACCGCGCTGCATTGCGGCGGCAAGTCGCTGAGCTTGAGCGGCGGCGGAGGTGGTGTTTTCTTTGGATTTCGTGCCTCATACGAGAACCACCAATCAAGGTCGGCCCCGCAGCCATCGTTGGCCGGAGGGGGATCCTGATTACGGCAGGCTGCATTGCCAGGTGGACAGTGCATGCGGATGTGGAAGTGATAATTATGCCCTGCCGCTGGCCGCACCTTAGATAACCACGCACGATTGCCCGAAGCCTCGCGGCACAACGCCCGTTTTATCGCCGGATTGACGAACAACCGCGCCACTTGCGGCTGTGATGCTACGTGGCGAAGTAGACGATGATGGGCGGATGTCCAGCGGGCGGGGTCAACATCGTTCCAATCACTGGCGACGACATTGGTGGCCGATAGGTTATCGCGCTCATTTTTGCTGAGGCGCTTTTGCGGGCTTGGGGTAAGCCAGATATCTGCATCGATGCCGATTTGATGTGATGCATGGCCTGTCAGCATGGGTCCGCCGCGCGGTTGGCCCATATCGCCGACCAGCAAGCCCGGCCAATCCGCTGCTGCGGGGGCTGTTGTGGCGATTTTCTGGATGAAGGCAATCAAATCGGGGTGCCCGAAAGCGCGGTTGCGCGAGGGGCGCATGACTTGCCAATGATCGCCATCAGCTGGCAGCTCTACGGCACCCGCAACACAGCCCTTGGAATAAAAGCCATAGACTTGTGCTGGATGGGGTGAGGGCGTCGTTGCCTGTCCGAAAAGACGGCGCGCTGCATCTTGCGGCAAAGCCTTGAGCACAGCTTGACGACGCGCAGCCTCCTGCTGTGCCGTATCTTGCGCATGCGCGATCGTTGAGAATGCGCCCGCCAATATCGATAACAGCAGCAACATTGAAATTGAAAAGCGCCGTCGTAAAAGTCGCAATAAGGCGTCGAGCATCCTGAAAAGCCTATTCGTCGCGATTGAACTATGCAGAAACTGACAGGATTGTGCACTACATGCAACTGACGCCAGGGTGCGAAAATATGGTGGCCGCATGATTCACCTCTTGGCAGGGTTGTGCACTTGTTGCATCTCATTCGCAATTGCATGAGATGCAACGTATCAGTATATAAGAAAAAGCCTCTGGAATCGGGTGATGGAGACGCCATTCACTGGCATGCTATTGCGAATGCGTTGCATCCGTCCCAATTTCGCCGGAATGGGGGGCGCATAGAGTTTGAAGATTGGGAATATTACTTGCTTCTGGGCACAGGTAATACCCACATGAGATGAGACACGTTGCGTAAAAAGCAGCTTTTTAGGGACCAGAGACAGACATCGTGAGCATCCGCATGCCAAAGCTCGTCGCGAAAGATGGTCGCGTGTTAACGCAAGCCAATCGTGAAAGCCCTTTCGCGATTTCTGGCCTGTCTGTCAGTTATGGCGGGAGACCTGCTGTTCTGTCCGTAGATTATGTCACGCCCCCCGGTGCAATGGTTGCTATTGTCGGGCCAAATGGTGCTGGCAAATCAACACTCATCAAGGGCGCTCTTGGTATCGTTCCGCGGATAGCGGGCGAGGTGACTGTTTTTGGTGCCCCGCGCGAAAAAGCGATGGGCCGCATCGCTTATGTGCCACAGCGGGCCAGTGTCGATTGGGATTTTCCTGCCACTGTTATCGATGTTGTGATGATGGGCTATTATCGTAAGCTCGGCCTTTTTCGGCTTGCAGGGCGGCGCTATCGCCAGGCTGCGCTGGAATGCCTTGAGCGTGTCGGTATGGCAGCCTTTGCAGATCGGCAGATTGGCCAGCTGTCGGGTGGCCAGCAACAGCGTGTATTCATTGCGCGCGCATTGGCGCAGCAGGCCGATCTTTATATCATGGACGAGCCTTTTGCCGGCGTTGATGCGGTGACAGAACGCGCGATCATCGCGGTTTTAAAGGATCTACAGGCAGCGGGCAAAACGATTATCTGCGTGCACCACGACCTTGGCACGGTGACTGACTACTTCGACCACGTGCTCTTGATCAACGTACGCCGCATTGCGGATGGTCCTGTGGCTGAGGTGTTTACGCATGATAATCTGCAGGAAACCTATGGCGGGCGCTTGCTGACGACACAGATGTCGGGCAGTCCAACACCGCCATCTTCGGGCCCTCAGCTGTCACCGCGAGGGTTTTGAGGCCGTGATGCAGCAGCTTCTTGCGGCCCTATTTCTCTCTGCAGGGTATAACACGGCGCTGGTAACAGTGGGCGCTGCGATTCTGGGTGCGAGTGCGGGCGCTATTGGCACGTTCATGCTGTTGCGCAAACGCTCGTTGGTAAGCGATGCGATCTCCCATGCCACACTGCCAGGGCTCGCGGTGGCATTCATCGTGATGGCGATGGTGACGGGCGATGGTCGTTTCATGCCGGGATTGCTGGTGGGCGCGGCGTTAAGCGCTGGGCTTGGTCTGTTGCTGGTTGAGTGGATCACGCGTCGCACGCGCTTGACTGAGGATGTCGCGATTGGTGCGGTATTATCCGTATTTTTCGGCCTTGGCGTCGTGTTGTTGACGGTTATTCAGGCGATGGATACGGGGCGTCGTGCTGGGTTGGAAGGGTTTTTGCTGGGGTCTACCGCCGGCATGCTTCTCAGCGAAGCAGAAGTGATTGCTGTGGCCGCGGCCCTTACGGGTCTTGCGGTTTATGCGCTGCGCCGCCCGTTGACGCTGGTGTGTTTTGATCAGGAATATGCGGCCACGCAAGGTGTGCAAGTGCGCGCTACTGATTTGGCGATGATGGCGCTGGTGCTGGCGGTAACGGTTATCGGGCTTAAAGTGGCAGGGTTGGTGCTGATCGTGGCGTTAACAATCTTGCCGCCGGTAACCGCCCGTTTCTGGACAAACAGGCCGCAACGCATGGCATTGATCGCGGCCATAATCGGTGCGCTTTCAGCCTATCTCGGTGCGGTGATTTCATCGTTGGGCGAGGGGTTGCCGACGGGTGCATTGATTGTGCTGGTGTCGTTTGCGGTATTTCTCTTATCTCTGATTTTCTCGCCTTTGCGCGGGCTGTTGGCTGGGCAGATCACGACATTATCACTGCGCACGCGGGTGCATGAGCGGCAGGGCCTGCTGGCTTTGGCGCATGAAGAAACAATATTCGATCCGCTGACGCTCAAGGTTTTGCGTCGTTCAGGATATATCCGTGCGGATGGCACTGCGACGCAGGAGGGGCGCTCTGCAGCGCTCGCTGCTATGCGGGAGGAAGCGTTGTGGGGGTTGTATCGGCGGCTTTGTCCCGATGATGCGATGATTGAGGGCTATCATGGCCTCACCCAGATCAATGAGGCGCTGCCACCTGATATCGTGAGCGATCTTGAGCGCCGTTCCACGCTGAGGGAGGTGTGAGATGGGGGCAGATTTTGTCATGCTCGGTCTCGTGCCGATGGTGGTGGGAGTTTTGACCTCACTGTCATGCGCGCTTCTTGGTAACTTTCTGGTGCTGCGTCGCCAGGCGCTGATTGGGGATGCTATCAGCCACGTCGTGCTGCCGGGGATTGTGCTGGCATTTGTATTTACGGGTTCGATCTCTGCCGGCCCCATGTTGCTGGGTGCGGGTGCGGCGGCGGTTGGTGCGCTGGTGTTGATTGAGGTCATCCGCCGCGCAGGCCGTATTGAGCCGGGTGCTGCGATGGGGGTTGTGTTTACGGCGCTGTTTGCGGCAGGTGTGCTGCTGCTGGAGCAAACTGATACGCGCAAGGTGCATCTTGATGTTGAGCACGCGCTTTATGGCAATCTGGAAAGCATCGTCTGGTTTGCGGCAGAAGGCTGGAGCTCATTGCTTGATAGGGCAGCCCTTGCCGATCTGCCTGCACCGGTTGCGCGTCTGGCGCTGACATTACTGGCCGTGATCGCTTTCATCGCAGCTTTTTGGAAAGAGCTTTTCATTGGCACTTTCGATGCAGGTTTCGCTCAAAGCGTCGGTGCCCGCCCAGGCCTGATCGGTTTTGCGCTGGTGGTGATGGTGGCTATCGTTGCGGTGATGGCGTTCGATGCAGTTGGGGCGATTATCGTGGTGGCAATGTTCATTTGTCCCGCCGGAGCCGCGCGTCTGATGACCAATCGTCTTATGCCGCAGCTCTTATGGAGCATGGCTTTTGCCGTGATTGCGGCTGTGGTTGGTTATGTGCTGGCAGCTTATGCGCCGCTATGGCTCGGTTTTTCATCAAGCGTCAGCGCTGCCGGGATGATGGCGGCAGTGAGTGGGTTGATGCTCGCGCTCGCATGCATTGCCGGTCCAAAGCGGCATCGGCTTGGGGTCAAGAGCTGAGGTCTATTTGTTATCATGATGTTATAAGCCGCGTCGATGCGGCGAGCGTTTGCCCTCTTGCAAGACGCAATTGAGGGAAATCTGGCGCGTGATGATATTGTTAGTTCACTCGATTTCAAAATTTCATGACACTTTAAAAACGCAATGGCACTCTAATCCGTTTTGCCAAGTCATGATGGTGGCGCTTAAGGTTTATGAGGATTGGAATGATGCGTATCGTGGTTACCGGCAGCGAAGGGCAGGTTGCGACAGCGCTTGGTGAACGCGGCGTTGCAATGGGCGTTGAGATTGTTCGTCTAGGCCGCCCAACACTTGATCTGGCGCGTCCCGAAACAATCCGCACCGCACTGATCGAAGCGCGTCCGGACGTGATCGTGAATGCCGCAGCTTTCACAGCGGTTGATTTGGCGGAAGACGAGGCGGAGATGGCCTTTGCTGTCAACGCAGTGGGAGCAGGCGAGGTTGCTGCGGTAGCGCATGCGCTGAATGTGCCCGTTATTCAGATTTCTACCGATTACGTGTTTGATGGCACCAAGCAGACGCCTTATGTCGAAGATGATGCAACTGGGCCTACTGGCGTTTATGGTGCCTCGAAACTTGCAGGAGAGGCGGCTGTTGCACAGGCCCACGCCAATCATGCGATTCTGCGCACGGCTTGGGTCTATGCGCCATATGGCAAAAACTTCGTACGCACGATGTTGCGTTTGGCGGAAACGCGCGATGAGCTGCGGGTGGTGGCTGACCAGGTTGGTTCTCCAACCTATGCGCCCGACATTGCCGATGCCGTAATCCGCGTTGCACAGAATCTTCTGGCACAGCCCAACAATGCCGGCCTGCGCGGTGTTTTCCATCTGGGGGGAGAGGGTGAAGCAAACTGGGCACAGCTGGCTGAGGCAACATTTGCATTGGCTGCCTTGCATGGCGGCAAGGGCGCTACGGTGTTCCCCATCTCGACTGCCGAATATCCCACGCCGGCCCGTCGTCCCGCAAATTCACGGTTGGACTGCACAAAGATTGCGCAACAGCATGGCGTGATGATGCCGGCCTGGCGCGACTCTCTGGCGCAATGTGTGAAGCGGTTATACGCTGGTTCGTGAGCCGAGGGATAATATCTTCAAGCTGACATAAAGGCCCCTCTGCGTAATAGGGATGCTGGAATGACGACTTTTACGCCCCTGGCGTCGCTGATTGGTGGCGCGATCATAGGTTTTTCTGCCGTGTTGTTGATGGCGCTGGAAGGACGTATTGCCGGTATCAGCGGCATTGCAAGTCGCCTGCTGCCACCTGTCGATGATCGTTTTCCCGCACGCCTTGCCTTCATTGCAGGGCTTGTTATCGCGCCGTTTGTCGTTGCTGCCGTGACGGGCGAGCCGGTTTTGCAAACGGTATCATCAAACTATCCATTGATGACGGTTGCGGGTTTTCTTGTTGGTTTTGGGTCCGTATTCGGCAGCGGGTGTACATCCGGACATGGGGTTTGCGGCCTGTCGCGCCTTTCCATGCGCTCAATGGTAGCAACGCTGATATTCATGTTAACCGCTTTCATCACCGTATTCGTCGTTCGGCATGTGATTGGAGGGTGAGAGATGTCGATTCTCATCAACCTGCTGACAGGTCTTCTGTTTGGCATCGGCCTCGTGATATCCGGCATGAGTGATCCGGCCAAAGTGCTTAATTTCCTTGATTTGTTTGGCTCGTGGGATCCATCGCTCGCCTTTGTGATGGGCGGGGCAGTGATCGTTGCTTTCATTGGTTATCGGTTCGTATTGAAGCGTGAGCATCCGTTGTTTGATACGCAATTTCATCTGCCCACGAACCAGGACATCGATCGCTCTTTGATAATTGGCGCGGCGGTGTTTGGCGTGGGTTGGGGGCTTGGTGGATTCTGCCCTGGCCCTGCTTTCGTTGCCTTGGGATTGGCGCACACAGGCACGCTTGCGTTTGTGCCCGCAATGTTAGTGGGTATGAGCGTGGCGCGTTGGGCTACAATGCGGTGAAATTCACTGTGCGGCTGTTGCGATAGCTGGCGGTGTGGTGCCAAGCGAGACCCAGCGGTTAGGATTCAGGTTTGCCTGACGTTTCACATAGCTGTAACCCGTCTCGCTCCACAGCAGTACCCGGTTGCGTTTGTTGTCGAGAATGAAGTCGCCTCGATCAGTCCGGACTGTCAACACAGCGTGGCCAGCGTTGTCGAGGTCACGCACCACGGTCATCATCAGAGCTGCGAGGGGCAGGCCAGCCTCGTGCAGCAGGCGGCGCTTTTGCAGAGCGTAATCCTCACAATCGCCAAAGCCATCCTCGGGATAATCCCACGACTCAGCAATACCCCAATGTTCTTCGTCGGAGAGAGGGGAGATTGTCGTGTTTACGCTAGTGTTGATTTGCAGAATCAATGCCCACGTTTCGGCATTAAGCTTGACGCTACCAGGGCGGTTATCACGGAGCTGGCAGGTTGTAGGGTATTTCTGGCAAAAATCTTCCCAGCCTACGGGGTGGGATGTGAGGCCCGTTTCTGTCTGCCAAACCTCGCTGGAGATAGCCACAGCGGGAAGGCGCACCGCGCGTTGGCGCGCATCAGCGGTGCTCAAAGAGAGCAGTGCCGAGAATGCAAGGCAAAAGCCTAGAACAGTTACGCGGTACACGAAACGGGTCACGATGATACCTCATCATTAACGTTTCGTTAGCTTTGATCATTGCAGCCATTCTGGCAAGCCAAGTTAACGCAGGTTAACCATTTTTCTGTCAGAAGCGCATTTTTATTGGCTGGCTAACGGCAAGCTGAATTCTTGCAAAAGCCATGGATAATCAACTGAGTGATCGCACTTTTGTGCGTTCATTTATGATTAAGGTTAATAAAAGATTGACGAGGTTTGGGGGGCTGACATGGGTCAGCTCGGCTAGAATCGGCGAAATTCATCGTTCAGGCCCGTTTTCAGCCGGGTTGTTTTGGCGTACAAGCCCGAATGCCTGACGCTGCGGATCACGAGGCGCGATCCGCTAGCCAAGAGAGCTTAAAGGAGCCGTTGATGACTGCCATCATTGATATCGTAGCGCGTGAAATTCTGGACAGCCGTGGTAACCCCACTGTCGAGGTGGATGTTGTTCTGGAAGATGGTTCGATGGGCCGAGCTGCGGTGCCATCAGGCGCATCCACTGGTGCACACGAGGCTGTAGAGCTGCGCGACGGCGACAAGAGCCGTTATGGTGGCAAAGGCGTGCTAAAGGCGGTTGAGGCCATCAACCACGAGATTTTCGAAGCTATTGGTGGTTTCGACGCGGAGGATCAGGTCAAGGTCGACGAGACGCTCATTGCGCTTGACGGCACGCCTAACAAGTCCCGTCTTGGCGCAAATGCGATTCTGGGTGTGTCGCTCGCTGTGGCCAAGGCTGCGGCTGAGACATCTGGCTTGCCGCTTTACCGTTATATCGGTGGAACGTCGGCGCGCGTATTGCCTGTGCCGCAGATGAACATCATCAACGGTGGTGCGCACGCGGATAACCCCATCGACTTCCAGGAGTTCATGATTCTACCAGTCGGAGCTGGCAGCATTCGTGAAGCCGTGCGGGTTGGTGCCGAGATTTTCCATACGCTGAAAAAGTCTCTGCATGAAGCTGGGCACAACACCAGCGTGGGTGATGAAGGTGGCTTTGCGCCAAATGTGCAGTCAGCTGAAGAAGCGCTCGATTTTATCATGAAGGCGATTGAAACCGCAGGTTTCAAGCCTGGTGATGACGTGGTGCTCGGCCTTGATGTTGCAGCAACAGAGTTCTTCAAGGATGGGAACTACGTCTACGCCGGCGAGAAGAAGACCCGTTCCAGCGCCGAGCAGGTCGATTACCTGGAGAAGCTCGTTTCGCGCTATCCAATTGCCACCATTGAAGATGGCATGGCAGAAGATGATTGGGCTGGCTGGAAGCTGCTGACGGATCGTCTGGGCAGCAAGACGCAGCTTGTTGGTGATGATCTGTTCGTGACCAATGTTGTGCGTTTGGCGCAGGGCATTGAGCAGGGCGTGGGTAACGCAATTCTGGTAAAGGTCAACCAGATTGGTTCGCTGACGGAGACGCTTGCAGCCGTTGAGATGGCGCATCGCAATGCTTATCGTTCTGTGATGTCGCACCGCTCGGGTGAGACGGAAGACACGACCATTGCCGATCTCGCAGTGGCAACCAACGCTGGCCAGATCAAGACAGGTTCGCTCAGCCGCTCCGACCGGATTGCAAAGTACAACCAGCTGATTCGCATTGAAGAAGAGCTTGGCCCTTACGCGCAATATGCGGGTAAGGCAGCACTTAAAGCGCTGGCATAATGATTGATAAGGCGCTCCTTTCAGGGGCGCCTTTATTCTTTGTTTTTATTTGCGTGCCTGTACCACACTCGACCATGTAAAAATAATAAGCCCGATCCAAATCAAACCGAACGCAATCGCCTGCGTGATTGAAAAGGGCTCCTTGAAACCGAAAACGGCTGTCAGAAACACCAGTGTTGGTGCGATATATTGCAAGATGCCGAGCGTCGTCATGCGCAGTTTGCGGGCACCAATAGTGAACAGGATCAAGGGGCCAGCTGTGGCTGGTCCTGAAATCACGAGTAATAGCGCATCCCAATTATTGGCTGTGCCAAAATTGCTCTGCCCGGAAACAATGAGCCAGGTTAAATACGCAATTGCTGGAAGTGACAGGATCATCACCTCAAGTGTAAACCCCTGCAGGGCCGCAACAGGCAAAGTTTTGCGTAGGTAACTGTAAAAGGCGAATGAGAACGCAAGTGCCAAAGAAATCCACGGCACGCCGCCTGCACGAAAGCTCAACAGACCCACCGCTATCGCCGCCAATGCAACAGCAAGGATTTGTGCCCGGCTCAAGCGTTCATGCAGTAAAACCACACCAAGCGATACGCTGACCAGTGGGTTGATGTAGTAGCCTAGTGCCGCCTCAAGCGTACGGCCATTCATGATTGCCCAGACATAGGTGCTCCAGTTGAAGCAGATCAGGGCCGATGTCACGCATGCCATCATCAGCACACGCGGATTGCGGATGGCTTGCCCCATCGCCCCAGAACGGTCTGTAGCCAGCAAAAGCAGGCCCGCGAAGGGCAATGACCACACGATCCGATGGGTCATGACTTCCATAATTGGCAGGTGAGCAATCAGCTTTAGAAAAAGCGGCAGGAGGCCCCACATGACATAGGCCAGAATAGCGCAGGCAAACGCCTGATGTGATTCTGTCGATGGCCGAACAGCCATGGATGGGTGACTCATGTCATATTCCTGCAGCACCGAAAGTGCCAGTAAGCCATTAGAGCTGCGCTACTATGGCCCAGTCATGGCCTTGCGGCCAGCGCGTGCAGGTCAATGCACCCATGTGAAATTGCGTAAGTCGGTGCGCTTTCAAGCTGTCAGTATGCGGGTGGTCAGACGCGTTTATCGCCATAAATTGCATCTGCACGGGCGGCGAAGGCGTCGGAGAATTTCTGGAACGCCTTATCAAACATTGCGCCCATCAGCATACCCAGCATGCGGCTTTTAAACTCGTAGGAGATAAAAAAGTCGACGATGCAAGCCTTTCCATCCTCATCAGCACGAAAAACCCACCGGTTTTCGAGAAAACGGAAAGGACCATCAACGTATTCAACCAGAATGCGCAACCGCGGGCGATCGAGCGTCACCCGGGTGGTAAAGGTTTCGCGGATGGCTTTATAGCCAATGCCCATATCGGCAATCAGGGTTTCAATACCCTCGCCGCTATTGATGCGCTGGCGCACATGCAGGCTTTCGCATAACGGCAAAAAAGCCGGGTATTGCTCGACATCCGCAACCAGATCAAACATGGCAGCGGGAGTGTGTTTTACTTTACGCTCGTTACGGAAAGCAGGCATGGTTTATCGGCCCGTCTGCGCTGCACGTGCGGATTTCAAACGGGCAAAGTCCTCGCCTGCATGGTGCGACGAGCGCGTCAGCGGGCTGGAGGACACCATCAGGAAGCCCTTGGCATAGGCAGTTGTTTCAAATGCCTTGAACTCATCCGGCGTGACAAAGCGAATGACGGGATGATGCTTGCGGGTTGGCTGAAGATACTGGCCGATGGTGATGAAATCGACCTCGCCAGAGCGCAGATCGTCCATCAACTGCAGCACTTCGTTGCGCTCCTCACCTAGGCCAACCATGATGCCTGACTTGGTGAAAATTGTCGGGTCCAGCTCCTTTACCCGCTGTAGCAAACGGATGGAGTGGAAGTAGCGTGCGCCCGGGCGCACTTTCAGATATTTCGATGGAACGGTTTCAAGATTGTGATTGAATACATCGGGACGCGCTGCAACTACAATCTCTAGCGCGCCGGGTTTGCGCAAAAAGTCTGGCGTGAGGATCTCGATTGTCGTCTTGGGTGAGCGTTCACGAATGGCACGGATGACCTGCGCAAAATGCTCAGCGCCGCCATCTGCCAGATCATCACGATCCACCGAGGTAATGACGACATGCGTCAGGCCAAGCTTTTCAACGGCTTTGGCGACACTATCCGGCTCATTCTGATCGAGCGGCTGCGGCATGCCGGTTTTCACGTTGCAGAATGCACATGCGCGTGTGCAGGTGTCGCCCATAATCATGAAAGTTGCGTGCTTCTTTTCCCAGCATTCGCCAATGTTGGGGCAGCCCGCCTCTTCACAAACGGTCACAAGCTTGTTTTCACGCACAATACGGTTGGTCTCGGCCCACTTCGGCGAGCCAGGGGCTTTTACCCGAATCCAGTCAGGCTTGCGCGCCATTGGCTGATCGGGCCGGTGCGCCTTTTCGGGATGGCGAGCTTTTGCATTAGCTGCTGCTTCATCCGGCTGTGCGGCTTCTGGAGACACATCGAGTTTGCGGCGCGGATCGCGGTTGAGAATATCCAATACGACCGCCATGCCTCAAAACTCCCTAAGCGACTATCTGTGACGCCTCCAATTAGCGTCAGTTGATCAGGCTGTGAATGACATCGAACAGCTTATTAAAAATCAATACGCACCCTGCTTCAACATTCAAGCACGGTGCGCACTGGTGTAATCGACTGTCCTGACGGATGCAATGGCGTATCCGGCAGGGGAGATAGCTTGCCTGGCTATGCTCGTCGGAGCAGGCCGACGATAAACAGCAGCACAATCGCCCCTATCGTTGAAACAACAAGGCTTGGGATGAACCCCGTTCCTTGCCATATACCAAGCATTCCGAGGATGACTGGCCCGATAAACGCACCAATCAAACCAATAACCAGGCTGACGAGGAGGCCACCACTGCGGCCCATCAGACTTTGCGCAATCCATCCGGCCAGAATGCCGATGATGATTGCGCCAATAATACCAACGCCCTGCATGTGTTTCTCCCTGACTTTTACAAGCGGACCAAAGAGAAACGCCAAGCTTGGCCTTTCGTTCCACTTTGAATCCATCTTTTCGTCAAGGGGGCACAGAGTCTATCTAGATGTGAATGGCGCGGCCATAAGCATCCAGAACGCTCTCATGCATTGTTTCTGATAGCGTGGGGTGTGGGAACACCGCATGCATCAGCTCTTCTTCCGTCGTTTCAAGATTGAGCGCGATGACAAAGCCCTGAATAAGCTCTGTCACTTCTGCGCCAATCAGGTGTGCACCTAGTAGGCGGCCCGATTTCTTGTCGAAAATGGTTTTAACAAGGCCTTCAGGCTCGCCCAAGGCAATTGCCTTGCCGTTACCCATGAACGGGAAGCGACCGACGCGGATATCATAACCCGCCTCCTTCGCCTTTGCTTCTGTGAGACCAACCGAGGCAATCTGCGGATTGCAGTAGGTGCAGCCGGGAATCTTTGCCTTATCGAGCGCATGCACAGGCAGCCCCTTGATGGCTTCAACTGTCAGCGTGCCCTCGTGCTCAGCCTTGTGCGCGAGCATTGGCGGACCCGCCACGTCGCCGATCGCATAGATGCCTGGCACGTTCGTGCGGCCCAAACCATCGGTAACGATCACGCCACGATCTGTCTTCACGCCAATCTTTTCGAGGTCAAGACCTTCGATATTGCCCACCACGCCAACTGCCGAAATCACGCGATCCACGGTGAGCGTCTGCGTGCCTTTCGGTGTTTCAAGCGTTGCAGTGACGCTGTCTGTGCCCTTATCGAGCTTGGCAACCTTGGTGTTGGTCAACACCTTGATGCCCTGCTTTTCAAACCGCTTGCGGGCGAGTTCAGCAATTTCTGCATCCTCAACCGGCAAAATCTGCGGCAGAACCTCGACCACAGTCACTTCCGCGCCCATGGTGCGATAGAACGAAGCGAATTCGATACCGATTGCGCCCGAGCCAACCACGAGCAGAGACTTCGGAATGGCAGGCGGCACCATCGCTTCAAAGTAGGTCCAGATCAGCTTTTTGTCTGGCTCAAGCCCCGGCAGCACACGTGGACGCGCGCCTGTCGCGATGATGATATGCTTGGCCTGATACGTGCCACCACCCAGCGCACCCTTAGGCGCATCTGGCGTTGCGGAGATGGTGATTGAGCCAGGCGCATCAATCTTTGCATCGCCCCAGATCACATCGACCTTATTCTTCTTCAGCAGGAAGCCAACGCCCGTGTTAAGCTGCTTCGAGACGCCGCGTGAACGGTCCACAATCGCCTTGGCATCGAAACCGATGTTGCTGGCGCTCAGGCCATAATCCTTGGCGTGCTGGAAATAATGATAGATTTCTGCAGAGCGCAGCAGCGCTTTAGTCGGAATGCAGCCCCAGTTAAGGCAAATGCCGCCCAGATAGGAGCGCTCGACAACGGCCACCTTGAAACCAAGCTGGGCCGCACGGATCGCGGTTACATAACCACCGGGGCCGGAGCCGATAACAATAATATCGTATGAATTGGCCATAACAGCCTCTCTTGATCCCAGAGGGATAATTGGTCCGAAAAAAGCGGTAGCCGGAGATCCGGCTACCATGAATGCAAAATTAGACGAGAAGGCTCATGGGATTCTCGATCAGCACCTTGAAGGCAGCAATAAGCTCTGCGCCCAGCGCGCCATCGACAGCGCGGTGATCGGTGGAGAGCGTTACCGTCATCACTGTAGCAACAGCAGGCGCGCCATCCTTCACCACAACGCGCTTCTCACCAGCGCCAACAGCCAGAATGGTTGCATGCGGCGGGTTGATGATCGCGGAAAACTCCTTGATCCCAAACATGCCAAGGTTCGACACAGCCGATGAACCGCCCTGATATTCTTCAGGCTTCAGCTTGCGGTTGCGGGCGCGGCCAGCCAGATCCTTCATTTCGTTGGAAATGGCCGACAGCGTCTTGACGTCTGCATTGCGGATGACAGGCGTAATCAGACCACCGGGGATCGATACGGCCACGCCGACGTCAACCACCTTGTGGCGCAGCATGGCATTGTCGGTCCAGCTGACGTTGGCATCCGCTACCTGACGCAACGCCAGAGCCTGTGCCTTGATCACGAAATCGTTCACCGAGACCTTATAGGTCGGCTTGCCGTCCTTATCCTTGGGAGCCGCAGCGTTGATCTGCTCGCGCAGCGCCAGCAGTGCATCGAGTTCGGTATCAACGGTGAGGTAGAAGTGCGGCACTGTTTGCTTCGATTCCACCAGACGACGCGCAATCGTCTTGCGCATGCCATCGTGCGGGATTTCTTCATAGCTGCCAGCCGCGAAGAGTTTCTTCACTGCATCATCGCCGCTTGTCGCAGGCTTGGCGGCAGGCGCTGGAGCCGTTGCTGCCATAGCAGGTGCTGCTGCAGCCTTGGTTGAGCCGCCTGCAATCGCTGCCTGAACGTCACGCTCAATCACGCGTCCATGCGGGCCTGTGCCCTTCACAGTTGCAAGATCAATCCCGGATTCCTTGGCAAGACGTCGCGCCAATGGCGATGAAAACACGCGCTCGGCATGAGAGGTCGCCTGAGGCGCTGTTTGCGGAGCAGCGACTGGTGCTGCTGGTGTAGACGCAGCCGGTGCACTGGTTGGCGCTGGCGCAGCAGGTGCAGCCGCCGGCGCGGGAGCGCTACCCGCAGAAGCAGATGCGATAGCTGCAGCAACGTCTTCACCTTCTTCAGCCAGAATGGCGATGATGTCATTCACCGGTACATCGGCAGTGCCTTCAGCAACAAGGATCTTGGCAATCACGCCCTCATCCACGGCCTCGACTTCCATCGTGGCCTTGTCAGTTTCGATCTCGGCGAGGATATCGCCGGATTTCACTGTGTCGCCTTCTTTCTTCAACCACTTGGCCAGATTGCCCTTTTCCATCGTTGGAGACAGGGCCGGCATCAAAATCTTGATCGACATGGACCTCTCCCGTCAGCGATAGGTAACAGCCTTGACCGCCGCGACGACATCGTCGGCGGTTGGCAGAGCAAGCTTTTCAAGGTTTGCAGCATAAGGCATTGGAACATCCTTGCCGGAAACGCGCAGTACTGGCGCATCAAGCCAATCAAACGCATGTTCCTGCACCAGCGCCGCGATTTCCGCGCCAACGCCAGACTGCGCCCAGCCCTGTTCAACAGTAACCACGCGTCCTGTCTTTTTGGCAGAAGTAAGCACCGTTTCGGTATCGAGCGGGCGCAGCGTGCGCAGATCGATAACTTCAGCCTCAATGCCTTCCGCAGCAAGCTTTTCAGCTGCTTCGAGGGCATAGATCATGCCATAAGACCAGGCCACCAGCGTGACGTCCGACCCGCTGCGAGCAATCCGCGCCTTGCCGATTGGCAGCACGAAATCATCCATCTTCGGCACAGGGAATGAGTGGCCGTAGAGAATCTCGTTCTCAAGGAAAATCACAGGGTTTGGATCGCGGATCGCTGCCTTGAGCAAGCCCTTCGCATCAGCTGCGGAGTAAGGCGCAACCACCTTGAGGCCGGGAACATGGCTGTACCACGCCGAGTAATCCTGACTGTGCTGTGCACCCACGCGCGCGGCTGGGCCGTTAGGGCCGCGGAACACAATCGGGCAACCAAGCTGACCGCCAGACATATAAAGCGTCTTGGCAGCAGAGTTGATGATCTGATCAATCGCCTGCATGGCGAAGTTGAACGTCATGAACTCGACGATCGGCTTCAGACCCGTAAATGCAGCACCTACGGCGATACCCGTGAAGCCATGCTCAGTGATAGGCGTATCGATTACACGGCGTGGCCCAAACTCCTGCAGCAGACCCTGCGTGATTTTGTAAGCGCCCTGATATTCGGCAACTTCTTCACCCATGACAAACACATTGTCATCGGTACGCATTTCTTCTGCCATGGCATCACGCAGCGCTTCACGCACTGTCATCGTGACAAATTCGGTGCCAGCAGGCACTTCCGGATCAGCAGCCACTTCAGCCTGTGGCGCGCGAGGCGCAGCAGGAACGGATGCGGGCGCTGCAGCTGGTGCAGCCTCAGGCGCTGCTGGCGCTGCAGCTTGCGGTGCCGGGGCGGTAGCCGCAGAGCCTGCAGCAGCTGCGACATCTTCACCTTCGCCAGCAATGATGGCGATTGGCGTGTTAACAGCAACCTCTTCCGTACCTTCAGGCACGAGGATCTTGGCTAGCACACCCTCATCAACCGCTTCGACTTCCATAGTCGCCTTGTCGGTTTCGATCTCAGCGAGCACGTCGCCGGACTTGATGGTGTCACCCTCTTTTTTCAGCCACTTGGAAAGTTTACCGCTCTCCATCGTTGGAGAAAGTGCGGGCATCAGAATATCTGTCGGCATGATGGATCTTCCGGCAATTATTAGAATGAATCAGACGATCGGTTGCCGGCATAGCATTTCAGTTTGCCGGCTTTGCAAAACGTCAGCGAGATTACTTCAGAACGTCAGTCCACAGTTCCGATGGATCGGGCTCGGGGTCGTGGGTGGCAAAATCCGCCGCCTCGTTCACGATCTCACGCACCTTTGCATCGATGGCCTTCAGTTCGCTCTCGTCAATCTTCCATTCCTCAAGGAGGCGATGCTTCACCTGCTCAATCGGATCGTGCTCTTCGCGCATGCGCTGGACTTCGTCCTTCGAGCGGTACTTCGCAGGGTCCGACATTGAGTGACCGCGGTAACGGTAGGTCTGCATTTCCAGCAGATACGGCCCCTTGCCGGAGCGCGCCCAATCAATAGCGCGCTGGCCCGCTTCATAAACCGCGCGGTAGTCCATACCATCCACCTGCTCGCCGGGGATGTTGAACGATACACCGCGCTTCGACAGATCTGTCTGCGCAGATGCGCGGCTCAACGAGGTGCCCATGGCGTAGCGGTTGTTCTCGATCACGTAGACAACCGGCAGCTTCCAAAGCTCTGCCATGTTGAAGCTTTCGTAAACCTGCCCCTGGTTGGCAGCGCCGTCGCCGAAGTACGTAATGCTGACAGCGCCGTCATTCCGGTAGCGGTTGGCGAAGGCGAGGCCGGTGCCAAGCGATACCTGCGCGCCAACAATGCCGTGGCCGCCATAAAAATTCTTCTCGCGGGAGAACATGTGCATCGACCCGCCCTTGCCGCGCGAGTAACCGCCGCGACGCCCGGTAAGTTCTGCCATCACGCCCTTGGAATCCATACCGCAGGCCAGCATGTGACCATGGTCGCGATAGGCGGTGATAACCTGATCACCTTCCTTCTGCGCCATTTGCATGCCGACAACGACAGCTTCCTGCCCGATATAAAGGTGGCAGAAGCCGCCAATCAGACCCATGCCGTACATCTGGCCAGACTTTTCTTCAAAGCGGCGGATGAGGAGCATTTCGCGATAAGCTTCGAGATCCTGATTGTGGTTTAGCAGAATGGGTGCAGATGTGCTGGCAGCGCGTGCGCCAGCTGCTTTCCCGCCTCGTCCGCGCCGTGCGGAACCCGATTCCTGCCCTGCACGGGGTGTTTTTCTTGCTGTGCCAGCCATGGCGTATCCTCCCAGACGACGCTCAATAGTTAATAACTTTTCCAGATGCTGTTTACCCTAGACGAAGCCTTTTGGCGAGAGGCAAAAGTATGCAATTATTAGGTTCTTTTGAAACTAACCAGCTGATAATGCGGTCGTTTCTGAGATTAACCTGTTTTCAGTTAAATAAAGAAAATTTAAAGCTGCTTGAGGTAGGGATTTCTATGATGCAATAACGCCAGCAAGCATTGTCACGTAATTTTGAGAGCAGTCTTGTGATGCATTTAAGAAATGGGGGCGTGATGCTGCAGCTGGAGCAACAGGATCGTTTGCATAATCATATGCATTAGCAACGCTTGATCGATCAGCGCTGGTGAAAGCTGGTGTAATGCTTTCCCAGTTTATGTCAAAGGAGATGCTGCGTCGCGAGCGAGCAAAGGGCAAGTTAATAATGGCTATGCAGTATAGATTAAGGTCTTGCTATTATAAATGGCCAGATTGCTGCAGCGAAAATTGCTTGATGTAATGGGGCCCCAAAAGACATAAATGCGCCATGGATCATCCGGCGCGCATTTATATCTTATTTCAGCGGCCGTCCATTAGCGCCGTTGAGGAACACGATTACGTCATTCTCATGGACAAGCCCAAGTGTTTTGCGGGCCTCTTCTTCCAGAATATCTGCGTCGATCTTGCCAGCCCGCACCAATGCCGTACGGCGATCCCACTCGGCATGCTCCGCCTTTAGCGCATCAAGTTCAAGTGTCTTATCGTATATCTGGCGTTTGTATTCGCGCTTGGCCTCAAGGCCACGTGTGCCATTCTGGGCGTGGAACAGGAAATATCCCACCACCACCGCCGAAACGGAGTATAAAAAAATCGGTATAAGAAAGGCGCGCAGGCGCTTGCGTTTGACCATGCCGGAATGATACTCCTCTGTGGTTAATGGGGAATTAACGAAGTATTCGTGGATTATATAACAAGCGCTGTACAATCGGTTACGGCAGGTGCTACATTTTTGCGATGTATGCGTGAAAAGTAAACCGATCTGTTAAGACAAGTGCAAATTACATCTATTGGGGATATCCATGTCTGAATGGTCCGAGGGTTATGTAACGGAAGTCGAATATACAATCGGTTTCTTTGCTGAACTGGCGCCTGAACTATTGCGATTTGCCATGTTGTCGCAAGGACTTGATGCACCGCGCGGACCGATCTCCTATCTGGAGCTTGGTGCGGGTCATGGCCTGACATCCAACATTATAGCCGCTGTTAATCCGGATGTTGATGTTGTTGCGGTGGACTTCAACCCTACTCACATCACTCGTGCCAAAGCACTGGCCGATAAGGCTGGCACGAAGAATGTCAAGTTTCTTGAGCGTAGCTTCCAGGATCTGGCGCGCGATGATAGCCTGCAAAGCTTTGATATCATTGCACTGCATGGCGTTTACAGCTGGGTGAGCGAGGCTAACCGTGGTTATATCCGCGATATCATTCGCCGCAACCTCAAACCGGGTGGTATTGTTTACGTTTCCTACAACGCTTATCCAGGTTGGTCATCGGGCTCTACATTGCAGCGTGTACTCCGCGATGGCGGCGCATTAGGTGGCGGTTCGGTGCAGCAGCAGGTGTCGCGTGGTATTGGTCTGCTCAACCGTTTGAAGGAACTCAATGCAGGTTTCTTCGCATCGACACCAGGCGCTGACGCGCGGCTTGAAGATATGAAGAAGCACCCGATTTCCTATCTCGCGCATGAGTATATGAACAGCGATTGGGATGCCTTCTTCTTTAGCGATGTCGCAAAGGCTTTGGGCGAATCCAAGGTTGTTTATGGTACACAGGCGAACCTTGCCGGACAGACTGACCTCTTGAACTTTACACAAGAGCAGCGTGAGCTTTTAGGTTCGGTCCCGGATCCGATCTTCCGCGAAATGACGCGCGATATTATCCTCAACACTTCCTTCCGTCGTGACATTTATGTGCGCGGGGCTAACCAGCTGTCAAAGCAGGTGCAGAAGGATATCTGGAACAATCAGCGTTTCGTTCTCTTGCAGGCCCCGGCTGATGTGCCGCGCAAGATTGGTTCGCGCGTTGGCGAGGTCACACTGCAGGCCGAGGTCTACGATCCAGTGCTGGCAGCGCTTGCCAAGGGCCCGCAGACGCTGGCTGATCTGATGAAAGATGAAGGCGTCGCCAGGATTTCATGGGAACGCGCCGCAGAAGCGCTCCATTTCCTTGCAATGCTTGGTGTTGTTCATCTGGCCCTTCCTGCAGAAGGTGATGCCGATCGTGCTGTGCGGGCCAAGGCTGTCAACACGGCTATCCTGGAGCGTGTCGAGGCAGGCGATGATATTCAGGCGCTGGCTTCACCAGTTACCGGATCGGGCGTGGGTATTGATAACCTGTCGCAGCTATTTGTGCTCGCGCACTGGAAGGGCGCTGAGGATAAGGTCGTGTTCGTTCGTCAGATACTGAAGGATCGCGGTCACAACGTTATGAAGGATGGCGTTGTCGTCGAAGACGAAGAACTCGCACTTACATGTTTGCGTGATGCTGAAAAGGGCTTCAATGAACGCACCATGAAAGTACTGCAGCGCACGGGCATCCTGTAAGGATGTATTTGGTTCTCGTGTAATGATGGCCCGCCTGCATTTCTGCTGGCGGGCTTTTTTATCTAATCATTTGTTTATGCATCAGGTTTATCCAAAAATCGGTATCCTCTTTTGGATCGGATGCGTTATGTTGTGGTAGAAGTAGTCATGATCTGCTCCAGCAGAGTGAGCGCTACGATGACTGCTTGTCGGCGGATGGCGGTGCGGCCTGTGTCGGCGAAGTGATGGACAGCATGCCGGGTGGTCTGGCCGCGTCTGGCTGCTGCGAAATGCACCAGGCCGACTGGCTTGGTGGCCGATCCGCCGCCAGGCCCCGCGATGCCTGTAATAGCAACAGCTACATCAGCGGTTGGTAGATGTGCCAATGCGCCTTCCGCCATTGCGCGTGCGACCAGTTCGCTAACGGCGCCTTGCGAGGCGAGCAGATCCGCTGGGACGCCTATGCTGGTGCGTTTGGCATCGTTCGAATAGGTGATAAAGCCGCCTTCTACGACATTGGATGAGCCGGGGATTTCCGTCAGCACCCCACAGACCAATCCGCCTGTGCAGGATTCGGCGGTGGCGATGCGCAGGCCTTGCTGGCGCGCAATGGTCAATATCCGCTCGGCTTGGGAGAGAAGATCAACGGGAAAGTGAGTTGCTGCCGATGCTTGCTCTGTCGATGAGGATTTATCTATCATCGCTTTCTCCCGTTCTCTCTGTGTTATGTCATGATCCTTGGGGCAGCCGTATTGTGGCTGCGGCCTGGGCGGCGATGCCTTCGGCACGTCCCGTGAAGCCTAGTCGTTCGGAGGTGGTGGCCTTTACAGATACGCAATCTAACGGCAGATCGGTAATTGCGGCAATGCGTGCGCGTATGGTGTCGCGGTGGGGGCCGACTTTCGGCGTCTCGCAGATCACCGTCGCATCGAGATGATCAAGCACACCGCCGCGTTGGCGTAGCAGGTTGATTGCATGGATCAGGAACTGGTCGGATGCAGCGCCTTTCCACTTCGGATCGCTTGGTGGAAAATGGCTGCCAATGTCACCATCAGCCAAGGCGCCGAGCAGGGCATCGGTAAGAGCATGCAGCACGACATCACCATCGGAATGTGCGGTGACGCCCTGTGTGTGTGCAATCTTGACACCGCCTAGCCAGATGTGATCGCCTGCGGAGAAGGCATGCACGTCAAAACCGGTGCCGACGCGGGTGATCATAGGCGTGTGCAGGCGCTGTTCAGCGGCGTCGAAATCGCTCTGCGTGGTGAGCTTCATATTATTGGCATCTCCAGAGAAGACGTGGACCGGCTGGCCAGCCCAGGCGACAAGGGCGGCGTCATCCGTGAAGGTCGTTTCTTGTTCGGCTTGCGCCCGTATGTGTGCGGCAAATAATGGGGCGAACGCGAAAGCCTGCGGTGTTTGTACCGCACGCAGTGCTTCACGGTCTACTGTTCCCGTGATGCGCCCTAGCGTATCAATGGTCTTGATCGTATCAGTGACAGGCGTGCCGGGAATGGCGGCGTCATAAGTCTGTGCTGCCGCTATGGTTTCGCTGAGGAGGGCCTGCGATACGAATGGGCGTGCACCGTCGTGTATCAGAACGGTTGCAGGTGGTGCATTTCTCAGCGCCCAGAGGCCAGCATGGACTGAACCCTGGCGCGTATCGCCGCCAACGACAGGGGCAAGGAATTTCGATGTATCTTTTAAGGGCGCAAGGCTGGCCTCGTAATGCGCCTTATCATGAGCGCCTATGACCACGAGGATGCGGTTGATAGCAGGGTGCGCGATGAAAGCGCGTAGCGTGCGCGTCAATACGGGTTCGCCGCCAAGCAGGCGATATTGCTTGGGCGCACCTGCGCCGGCACGGGTTCCCTGCCCTGCGGCAACGATGATGGCGATAATATCGGACACGACGCTTTATTTCCCTCGGATAATTATGCTGTTTGATAGGCCAGCCCCGCGCGCGAGGCAACCATCAGCACGCTCTGCTGAACGATATGATGCAGGTCATTTTGCAAAAAGTGTTGCGTTGAAGACGAAATGATTGTTTCTCTTCAAAACCATGATGAAACAGGATGACGCCCATCAATGTGCGGGAGTGACGGCAGATGCCGTTACAGAGGCTCCGCTTGCTATCGGCCCCATAACATTAGCGGGACGCGCGATTCTTGCACCGATGTCGGGCATTACCGATATCGGAATGCGGCGCCTTGCCTCACGGTTTGGTGCTTCATTGGTTGTATCAGAGATGGTGGCTTCCGATGATCTTGCCTGTGGCGATGAAGAGGCCCGCACCCGCGCTGAAGGTGAAGGCGTTGCGCCCCACGTGGTGCAGCTTGCTGGTTGCGATCCGCGATGGATGGCAGAGGGCGCACGCGTGGCAGAAGCCGCCGGGGCGCATATCATCGATATCAACATGGGCTGTCCTGCCAAGCGCGTAACAGGTGGGTGGTCCGGGTCGGCACTGATGCGCGATCTCGATCATGCTATCAAGCTTGTCGAGGCAACGGTTGCGGCGGTGCAAGTGCCGGTTACACTCAAGATGCGCCTTGGTTGGGATGACACCTCGCGCAACGCACCGGAGCTGGCAGCGCGGGCTGTGGCATCGGGCATTAAGATGATTACCGTGCACGGGCGCACGCGTCAGCAGTTTTATAAGGGCACTGCGGATTGGACCGCTGTGCGGGCCGTGCGTGAGGCCATTCCGGGTGTGCCGCTGGTAGTGAATGGCGATATCGCCTCCACCTTGCATGCGCAGGAAGCGCTCACTGCATCGGGTGCGGATGCCGTGATGGTGGGGCGGGCCGCTTTGGGGCGTCCGTGGTGCGTTGGTGAAATTGCGCGGGCGCTTGATGGCGCTGACGCTGCCGGACCATCGCGTGCTGAGCAGCTGGCCTGTGCGATTGAGCATTATGAAACTTTGCTCGCCACCTACGGAGCGCGAATGGGTGTGCGCCATGCGCGCAAGCATCTGGCGGCTTATGCGGATAATGCGCTGGAGCAGGTGACGCTTTGCGAGCACACACGCGCCATGCGGGCGCGCATTGTGGTTAGCGAAACGCCAGCCGAGGTTATTCTTCTGTTGCGAAAGCTGTTTGCGAATGTCGATACCTCTCTCGCCGCCTGAAGAAGCAGGTATTCTCGCCATTCTCCCCCTTCCTGTTCTGGTCGTGGGTGGTGGCGGAGGAATTGCTTATGCCAATGCGGCGGCAGAGACATTTTTCGACCTTAGCCTACCAGTGCTGCGTCGCCAGCGCCTGTCAGACCTTGTGGCGTTCGACTCGCCTGTGCTGGCAATGGTGGAGGAAGTGCGCGAACGTGGCGGCGGAATCACCGGATATCGGATTGAAATGGCGCTCACCCGTATTCAGGAAGAGCGCATCGTCGATATTTTTGCTGCCCCATTGGGCACTGCATCGGATGGCTCGGTGGTGCTTCTGCTGCAAGAACGTACAAATGCTGAAAAAATGGGCAGACAGCTGACGCATCGAGTGGCAGCACGTTCATTGACCGCGCTTGGCGCAATGCTGGCGCATGAAATCAAGAACCCTTTATCAGGCATTCGCGGTGCGGCCCAATTACTCGAAACAGCAGTGAGCGATGAGGACCGTGTACTCACCAGCCTGATTTGCGATGAGACGGATCGTATCGTCAAGCTTGTTGAGAGGATGGAGACGCTGGGCGAGGGTCATCCGCTGGCACGCACATCGGTGAACATTCACGATGTGCTCGACCACGTGCGCCGCCTTGCACAGACAGGTTTTGCACGCCATATCAAGATCATACAGCATTATGATCCCTCTCTTCCCCCCATTTATGGCAATCGCGACCAGCTGATTCAGGTGTTTCTGAACCTGATCAAGAACGCTGCCGAGGCTATTGGTCCTGATGCGCAGGATGGTGAAATCGTACTGACAACGGCTTATCGGCCCGGTGTTCAAGTGCAGCTATCCGGTAGTGAACGGGTGAGGTTGCCGCTGGAAATCAGCGTGCGTGACAATGGCCCGGGAGTGCCTGCGGACATGCTGCCAAACCTGTTTGACCCCTTCGTGACGACGAAAGCGGGTGGAACTGGCCTCGGTCTTGCATTGGTTGCCAAGATTGTGGGCGAACATGGCGGTATTATCGAATGTGATAGTATCTCCCATCGTACCGCGTTTCGGATTCTGATGCCCATCGTGGCCTCGCGTGATGGACGTGAGACGGATGCCGCGACGGAGCAGGCGTAAAGGAATGATGTAACTATGGGCCGTGGCACGATACTCGTAGCAGACGACGACGCCTCTATCCGCACCGTTCTCAGCCAGGCGCTGACACGGGCTGGTTATGACATCCGCACCACCGGGCATGCCGGCACATTGTGGAACTGGGTATCACAGGGCGAGGGCGATCTTATCGTTACCGATGTTGTGATGCCGGATGAGAATGCTTTCGATCTTTTGCCGCGCATCCGCCAACTGCGCCCGGAACTGCCTGTGATTGTCATGAGCGCTCAGAACACGTTTATGACCGCTATCCGTGCCTCGGAACGAGGGGCGTATGAGTATTTGCCCAAACCTTTTGATTTGAAGGAACTGGTATCCATCGTCGGGCGTGCCTTATCGCGTCCGCGGGGTATCGGTATTGCGATGGGAGAAGAGGGCGAGGAAATCCCGCTTATTGGCCGCTCTCCCGCCATGCAGGACATCTACCGTGCCATGGCGCGGTTGATGTCCACCGATCTGACGGTGATGATCTCTGGTGAATCCGGTACCGGCAAGGAGCTGGTAGCCCGTGCACTACATGATTATGGCAAGCGTCGTAGTGGACCGTTTGTTGCAGTAAATATGGCAGCTATCCCGCGGGATCTGATTGAATCAGAACTGTTTGGCCATGAAAAAGGGGCCTTTACCGGTGCGCATACACGGTCGGCTGGCCGTTTTGAGCAGGCGGAGGGTGGCACGCTGTTTCTGGACGAAATCGGCGACATGCCCATGGAGGCCCAGACGCGTCTGCTGCGCGTGCTGCAACAGGGCGAATATGCCAGCGTTGGCGGTAAGACTGCTATCCGCACAAACGTACGCATCATTGCTGCGACTAATAAAGATCTGCGCCAGTCCATTGAACAGGGGCAATTTCGCGAGGATCTGTTCTTCCGTCTCAATGTCGTGCCGCTGCGCCTGCCGCCGTTACGGGAGCGCTCGGAGGACGTGTCAGACCTGGTGCGCCATTTTCTTGCCCGCGCGACGCGTGAGGGCCTCGCGCCCAAGCAAATCGATGCAGCGGCCATGGATAAGCTCAAGCGTTACCGCTGGCCAGGGAACGTGCGCGAGCTTGAAAACCTCGTTCGGCGTTTGACCGCTCTTTACACGCAGGAAACGATTACCGGGCCGATTATCGATGCAGAGCTCGATGTCGCTGCCGCACCACTGTCAACGGCTGGGGCCACAATGGTGGTCGAGAATGACCCGATGGACCTCTCGCAGGCTGTCGAGCGCTATCTCAGCCACTATTTTGCGGGACTAGGCGGCGCACTGCCGCCTCCGGGGCTTTACCACCGCGTGCTGCGCGAAGTTGAAGCGCCGCTGCTGAGCGCCGTGTTGAACGCCACAAATGGCAATCAAATCCGGGCAGCTGAATTGCTTGGGGTGAATCGCAACACATTACGCAAAAAGATTCGCGATCTGGATCTACCCATCATACGTCAGACATCTCGATAGGATTTAGCTGGCAGATGGACATGTTTATGAGAAGTATATGGAAATAATACGTTTTTCATAAAAATGTCGTGTGTTTCCATCCACACTTGTTCACAGGTTTTGGTGTGGTTTTCGTTTCTTTATGAAGATCGCTTGACAGTGATGGGGACTGGCTTTAAGTCACAACAACCGCAGCGACGCGGAACAAAGTGTCGCTTCCGGGGGTGTAGCTCAGTTGGTTAGAGCGCCGGCCTGTCACGCCGGAGGTCGCGGGTTCGAGCCCCGTCACTCCCGCCACTTAAGTGGCTGAAATCAGAAAATAATTTACCTTCCCCAAATCTACTGTGTTTAATTTGTGACACTCCCGGTGATAGGGCTGTGGCACTTATACGGTCTATGCTCTTTTGGGGTTGCTTTATGACCAGGTTCACGAGCCTGATCAGCCTGTCATACGGTTGCAACATGCACCAGAGTGTAAGCTTTTTGCATATAATCCGAGGCTGACAACGCATTTGCTATCTGCGCGTGATGGGCAGCAGAAAAACAACAGGTATGCGGTGCTTTGTGCTGTCGCTAATGCAATTCAATCGGGAGATGTTTGTTAGAGCATTGGGCGTTCTTAAGAAAAAGGAATGTTTAGCGCCCTTGATTCTATTTTCTTCCGCAGCTTGCATTCGATTTGATAACTAAAACTGGAGGCAAGCTGCCTCCATAAGTATATCGTTTGCATATCAGTGTACCAGCTATGGCGCTCTACCAGAACTGCTTCCGCCAGCGGAGCGAATCGCGAATTCCATCGCCTATGGAGTATTTTGCTTTCCAGCCAAGCAGCGTTTCGGCCTTACGTGAGCGCGTGGCAGCGCCGGCCACATCTCCCGGTCTTCGTGGGCCAAACTTTACCCGAAAGTCACAACCAACCACTTGTCGGAACTGCTCAACCAATTCAAGCACTGTTGTGCCTTCACCTGTTCCCAGATTAATTGTTATGTAGTTTTTATCATCTTCCGGAAATTTCGTTTTTGGGAACTTATTGGCTAATTTGACAGCTGCCACATGTGCAAGAGCCAGATCCCAAACATGTATATAATCACGGAGCCCAGAGCCATCACGGGTTGGCCAATCAAGGCCCGTAACTGTGAACTCCTCTCCTTTCTCTTGGGCCGATATCATTTTGCCCAGGACATGACTAGGATCTCGTATCTGAAGACCAGATCTTAGCTCTGGATCGGCGCCAATAGGATTAAAGTAGCGCAACACAATAGCAGATAAAGCCCCAGTAGCCGCGATATCCCTTAAAATTCGTTCAACCATCCACTTGCTTGTAGAATAAGGGCTTTTAGGATCAGCTGGGGTACTCTCATCAACAAAGAAATTTTCCGTTTCAGCATATAGCGAAGCCGTAGAACTGAAAATAAACGATCGGATGCCTGCTTTTATTGTTTCATCAATAAGATTTAAGGTTTGTGATACATTATTCTCATAATAAGATACTGGATTCATAACTGAATCTGGCACGACAATTTTTGCAGCAAAGTCGATTACAGACGTTATTCCATCATTTTCTGAAAATACGCGTCTTAAAAGTTCCTTATCCCCGATGGATCCGACATAAAGCTTATATTTTTCAACAAATTCCTGCCGGCCACTACTTAAATCGTCAATGATAATGGGCTTATATCCAGCATCACTTAGGGCATTAGCCACCGAGGATCCAATATATCCGGCTCCACCAGCGATGAGAATGCTTTCTGCCCTATCCATGTCTAAGTCCTTATAAGCCAAGAAGATTGGCGCTTATCGCGCAGTCTTTAAAAATTTATTGTTCCATTTAAAATGAATGCATCTTTAGTTATATACCCTCTGAAAACTTTACGTTCCTTTTTGTTTATAAGTTGATATCAAGCACAGAATCAACCGGCAGGAAGCGCAATTGATTGATGCAATTTAGTGCGACACTTGCATGCATTATATAGCCAGTAATGCAAGATGCGTATTATCACAGTGCATTGATTATATTCACGAATTTTCAAATTTGTTCGATCTTTCACGCCGAAGGTAGCGGATTCGAACCCTGTAACTCCCGCCATTCAGTTGGTTTCATTTTCTCCCATATAAATTATAATTCCTGTTGCATGTACATAATGCATATGCGCTAAACAATATTTCTGACAATTAAAAACCTTATACGCAATTCAGTATATTATTTTATTTATGTGTAAATTATAATTTACTATTTTTTTATTGTAATTAATTTTTTATATACATTCTGCTATCTGAGTTTAAATGCGAAGGGTATTTATCGTCATGATTGCCTTTGCATGACTATTCAGTCAAAATTGTAGCGAGTGCAAACGACAAATATGTCGGATTGTGAAGTGCTTCATTGGGGGGAAGTCTATGCGTCATCCTGCAGTTGCTATCATGTCGAGCGGAATGTTTGCTCTTTTCCTGGCATCTTGCTCAACTGTCGAGGTCACGCGGACTTCCGCTAGTAGTCTCATTATTGATGCCAGCGCCGATTCCAGCTGTGGTGCTGTAGGTGCAGCCAGGGTTGCCTCCAAGGCGGCTGCTATCGAAACGTTACGCGCCGGTTATGATCGTTATATCATTACAAGTGGTGGCGCTGCGGACAATACTTATCAAATCACGAATCCCGGAACTTATGAGACGATCAATAGAATGCGTCCTGATGGAACGCTGGTTACGCGCTCGCGCTATATTCCAGGGTCAACATCTATAGCCGGTAGTTATGATCGCTCACTCTCAGTGGAAATGTTCCGCCAGGGTGACGATGGTTATGCCGATGCAATCGATGCTAGATCAGTGCTTGGGCCCGACTGGCAGCGGCTCGTCAAGGAAGGCGGCGGGCACGGCTGCAGTTAAAGCGCCGGACATACCGGCGGAATCAGAGCTGCGCTCTTATCTATATATTTTGCTGCAGTTTGTGTTCATCTGAATAATTAAATTGAACGCAAACTGCTCTTGAGCAATGTCATAAATTATTAAGCATTCCATCATGATTTCCCAAAAAAGAAAGTGTCTATATGCCAGAGATGAGCAAATAGTGCGGAAAAGTGTACTGCGCCGTATCATTCTACGTTGCAAACGATGTGAGTGTTAGTTATCGGTCGTTTAGTGTCTGACAACGTGAATTAGTGGACAATTTATGTCTTATTCTGAGCGAAATGCCTCACCGTCATTGCTGGCTTGGTCTGCGGGGGAGCATACGCTTTATCGATATGTCCGGGCCGGTGCTGCTGAGGCTTTGCAGTTTAATCCTTGGATGCTGCAGTGGGAAGCCAGTGGTGCGTTGCCTGATGATGTGACCGCTGTTGCTTCAGGCACAGAGGCGCTGCGCCTGGTATTTACAGGTGCTGCGGCGCGTCGTGTGCCCATTGGAATCATTGGCCCTCGTGATGCATCATCGGAAGAAATCACATCTGCATATGAGCTTGGGCGCATGCTGGCCGAAGTTGGATTGCAGTTGATTTGCGGCGGCAAGGGCGGGGTGATGGAAGCTGCCTGCAAGGGCCATCTCGAAGCAGGTGGTTTACCAATTGGTGTGCTCCCTGATACGGAATGGCGCGAGGGAAATCCATATGTTGCTATTCCGTTAGCTACGGGCATTGGTCCCGTCCGCAATGCGATTCTGGCGCGGGCTAGTGTCGCGCTCGTGGCTATTGGCGGTGGTTATGGCACGCTGACAGAGATGGCCTATGGTCTTCATTTTGGTCGGCCGGTATTTACACTTGGCGATTCGCCATTTGTAGAAGGTGCTGTTGGATGTAAAAAGCTGGATGAAGTGATTGCTCATATTGCAGAGCATTTGATTAGCGATGCGCCGGTTGCTGATTGAGGCTCGTACAATAGATTATGCTGGTTGCTGACAAGGTGCTTCTTTCAATCTCTCGTTCAGATACCAGCGCTCTATTGCATCGTGCTATTGAGGTGCTTTCCAGTTTCATTGAAAGTAAATTGGGATTGATACTGTAAGGTATTTCCAATCCAGTTGATGTCTGCTCGTTTATGAAATGCTATGACATTCTGATTCTGGTTTGCCGGAGGCGGTGCATTGGGGCTTATTACCCTGCTATATCTTGTATTTCTGGCGTCGCCAATTGCGTTGCTACTTGTTGGCTCAGTTGGCGAAACCTGGACAAATACGCTTCTTCCACATGGGTTCACCTGGCGGTGGTATGCTGAGCTTATTGCTGATCCCAGTTTTCGCCGGGCTTTTTTCACAAGCCTGCGCGTGGTGATAGTGGTGTGCGTGTTGAATGTGCTGGTAGGTTTGCCATTGGCTTATGCTATCCATGCAGCCGCACGGCGTGGGGTGAAATTGGCGGCGCGTCTAATTTCGCTGCTGCCTGTCGCTGTGCCTGAACTGGTTTTGGGCTTCGGTTTCATACTGGTGTTTTCGTCAAATACACTGCCATGGCTTGGCACTTTCTGGATCGTGGTTGCAGGGCATTTGGTGCTTACCTTGCCTTATACTGTGAATGCGCTGGTAGCGGATATGCAGCAATCTGGTTTGCCCGCCATGGAGCAGGCGGCTGCGGCGCTAGGTGCGCCATTTCGAGCGCGCTTTATCGATATTGTATTGCCGCTCGTCGCAACCAGCCTCACCTCGTCGTTGTTGACGGTTGCGGCGCTTTCGATTGGTGAATTTCAATTGTCCAATTTGGTTTCAGGTTTTTTATCACGTACTTACCCCGTGGTACTGCTGCAGGCGTTCTATGGCGCAACGGGCTTTGCCTGCGCGGCGACTGTCGTGTTGCTAAGCCTGGCTGTGATTGCTGCGCTAGCGACCTCCATGACAAGCCGAACAGGCTTTGCCATGCAACGGAAAGTCTAAAGCCGATGACCGTGCGCTTTGAAGGCGTCTCATACACCTATCCCGGGACCCGTATGGGATTAGCGGATATCGATCTCACCGTAGAAGATGGTGAGCTGCTGACAATCATTGGTGCATCGGGCTCAGGTAAATCAACGCTATTGAAGTTGCTTGCAGGCTTTATTGTACCTGATAGCGGCCGCATTTTGGTCAATGATATCGACATTTCTCATCTAAAGCCTGAAGCGCGGAATTTGGGGATTGTTTTTCAGAATTATGCGCTGTTTCCGCATATGAGTGCGGTGCAGAATGTTGCATACCCGCTGAAAATGCGCGGGATCGGTAGTATTGAGCGTTTGAAGTTGGCGCGGGACGCATTGGCGCGCGTGGGGCTTGGGAGCTTGACTGAGCGCAGACCTGCAACGCTTTCGGGCGGGCAGCAGCAGCGCGTGGCCCTGGCGCGGGCGTTGGTATTTTCGCCAAATGCTTTGCTGCTTGATGAGCCATTGTCAGCTCTTGACGCCGCACTCCGGGTTGAAATGCGGGATGAGATCTTCAAGGTGCAGCGGGCTGCTGGTATCGCGACTTTGCATGTTACGCATGATCAGGAAGAGGCGCTTTCGTTAGGGGATCGTGTTGCAGTGATTGCGGATGGGCGGTTAGTGCAGATTGCGACACCACAGGTGCTCTATGACCATCCTGCCAATCCAGCCATTGCCGCTTTTGTAGGGGAAGCGAACCTGTGGCGAGGACGTGTTTGCGCGCCAGGACGGGTGATGCTTGAGGAAGCAGGAGTTGTGAGTAACCAAACTGCAGGATTAGAACTGCATGCGAATACACAGGGCTTTACGGTGGATGATGTCGTCACCGTTCTGATACGTCCTGAACGGATTGAGCCTTCAATTTCCGCAACAGGTATTAATACCTTTGGCGTTATGGTTTTAGCGGATCGTCATTTGGGCGCAATCCGGCGTATCGATCTCGCTATTGGTTCGCTCAACCTGAAACTGCAAACGCATTCGAGAGAAGCATTTTCAAACATCAAGCTGCCATCCGATTCAATTAAGCTATTAAGAATGCACTAAGCTCGGATGTGCATTATTTGCCATTTTGCAGTGCAATTCATTGCATCTGATGCATATTGTCTTGCTCCAACGAATAATTCTACTTGCTGTAAATGTTTAAACGTGTTTTTCAGTCGCCCTTAATCACCTTTACTTGGGTCGATTTTAAGTGCTGTTCTAGGGAGGAACCGATAATGAGAAACTGGCTATATGCCGCTCTTTTTGCAATGCCGCTTGCATTAACTGCTTCTGCGCAAGCATTTGAGGGGCCAGAGCTTTATGACGGCGAGCGCGCACTTTACAAGGCTGCGCAAAATGAGGGCATTGTCGTTTCCTTTGACACTGGTCCAACCTGGGCGAACTGGGCAGCGCAGTTCAAGGCATTTCAGCAGCGTTATCCGGGTATAGAGCTGGTCTATAACGATCTCGGTTCAGCAACCACCGTGGTGGCCCTCGATAAATCACGCAATCGCCCGCAGGCTGATACAGCTTACTACTTTGCAGCATCAGGTCTTGATGCCGCCGAGAAGGGGCTTGTTGCTGATTTCAAGCCCGTTAATTTCGATAAACTCCCACCGCAATTCCGGCATCCTGACGGACAGTGGTTCACCATCCATACGCTCAATGTGGCGTTTCTTGTGAACAAGAAGCTGGTGAAGAATGTTCCGGAAAGCTGGGCTGATCTGCTGCAGCGCGAATATAAAAACAGCATCGTCTATCTGGACCCTCGCTCGACAGGGCAGGGACAAGTGATTGTGTTTGCTGCAGCGCTTGCGCATGGTGGCAATGAAGATAATGTAGCCCCCGGAATCGATTATCTCGGCCAGCTTGCAAAATCTGGCAATGTATTGCGCAATGTTGGATCAACGCCTTATGCGCAGTTTATAAAAGGCGAGATTCCGATCTGGATTGGTTATGAAAATGATGGTTTGCGAGCTAAATATGTAGATGGTTTGGGCGATGACATTGCTGTTGTGATCCCTAAAGAAGCATCTGCTGCCGCACCTTATGCAATAAGCCTGGTAAAGGACGGCCCAAACCCCAATGCTGGTAAGCTGTGGTTAAACTTCATTACCACTGATCTGGGACAAGGCATTTTTGCTGAAGGTTTTGTGCGTCCTGCCGTGCCAGGCGTGAAATTGCCCGAAAGCGTGGCCGATAAATTGCCAGAGGCACCGCAATTACATCCGCTCGATATTGCCAAGGCAACGGCCAAGAAGGCAGAAATTGATGCCGGTTGGGCAAAGGCTGTGTTGGGGCAGTAAGTGCTCTGCTAACAGCCAATCAGTAGACCAAAGCGTATCAGAGCATCTTGGCGATTCATTGAAACGCTCAAGATGCTCTGATCTTTTATATTGCAGCGTTATCGTGATGAAAAAGCGGTGACTACACTTTATTAAAATACGATATGGCATTTAAAAGCAGCTTTTGCCATCGGTTCGATACCAAACAAGCAGGTTGCTGAAATTGTTTTGCTCATGGGAGGCTTGATGCCGCGCCATCTCTTTGCCCTGTTTATGTTGCCGGGTGTGCTGGTTTTTGCATTGTTTTTTGCGTTACCTGCAGCGTCAATCCTGCTGGAAGCGGGGACAGATGCAGGGGCAGCAGTGGGAAGGGTAGTGGCTGATCCGGTATTCTGGAACGGTTTGCGCGGCAGCTTGCTCATAGGCACGCTGGCACCTCTTGTTTCGGTGATGATTGGTGTGATGGTAGCAATCTCACTCTCCCGCTATTCACCTCGTTTACGCACAACCACCCTGATTGCAATTACGTTACCACTGACTTTCTCTGGCCTGATTATAGCCTATGGCTTCATCCTGGTATTTGGTCGAGCCGGTTTTGTGACGATGCTACTGGCAGAGCTGGGGTTCGATCCCGCTCAAGTCGGGCGAATGATCTATTCTGTATTTGGGCTTGGGCTTGCCTATTCTTACTACCTTATTCCGCGTGTAGTGCTGATTGTGCTGCCTGCGATTCTGAATTTTGATGTCATGCAAATTGCAGCTGCGCGATCAATGGGAGCTTCACGGGTGCGAGCATTGGCGGGTATTATGCTGCCACAGATTGCGCCTAGCATTGCTGTTGCTTATGCATTGACGGCTTCAGTCGCAATTGGCGCTTACGGCACAGCGCTGGCATTGGTGGGTACGCAGGTGAATATTCTGCCCCTGGTTCTTTACAGCAAGATCTCAGAAACTGGCACAGATCTGCCGGCCGCTGCGGTCATGTCTATTGTTTTGATGGCGATATGCTCAATTATCATTATGCTCGCAGAGCTTGTTCTGCATCGAAAATTAGGTAATAGGTAAGTAAATAATACCTGTTTTTCTTCTATAGCCAAGTTGTCGCATGTTTTATTATTGCTTGCTGATTCCTATGAGTTTGCTACGATGCCACATATTCTGAGGCCTGATAATGGTTTCTTGCGGCGTTGCTTTGCAATTGTAGGGCGGGTTGGTTATGGCATTTGTAAATGGGTCATTTCAGCATCTGGAAAGCATTTCTGGCTCTGAGACATCATTGGCGATAGACACGCAATCGCTTGATTGTAAGCAAGGTGCATGCTCACCGGAAGCGATTGCGCAGCAAGCAAGAGATGCTGAATTGCGCGGAGGTGTACTGGCAGAGCATTCTATCGGCTTACAGAAACTGGCAACAGAAAAGAAAATCTGCATTGCTATTCGTGCCGTTAATCGTTTTGCTACCAGTCTTATTCGTGCAGGTTTCAGTACAAAAGATATGGCAATAAAGGGAAAGAGCTCTGCTATTCCCCCGTTATGCGGTTTTATTCCGCGCAATCAGTTATATGGTCGCAAGGGCCTCCCTCATGAAAAAGCAGTAGCTTTTTCGGCGGCAAATGAGATTTCTATACGAGAGAGAAAGGCGACAGCCATTGCCTTAAGTTTGCCCAGAGAAAATCTTTGGCAAATGAATAACTTAACTATTATCGGCAATTGGCTGTGTGATGAATCCCCAGTAACATCTGGCGCGATGATTGGCAGAGTTGAGGGGCGTGAATTTGCCTTTTGGGGTGAGAGAAAGCCTGATGGCAAGGTGGATATTTTTACCTGTCGGCGAAATGGTAAGCAATTTGAAAAGAGCGATATTCTTGAAGTAATGGGCAATAGAAATGAGATTGCCGTGACAGCTGACTATGATCTCGCTTTTGTCGCTCACCGTGTGGAAACGCACGGTAGTGAACATGTACGACCCATGATAATTGGCACGGAAGATGACAAACTAATTCTGACTGGCCAGGCCGTAACACGACAAGTTCCGGTGACGCCTAAGGCGTTAAAGGAATTGTGGCCCAAGTTACCCGTGCGAGAGTCTATCTCGGTGCAGGAATTATTTCATTTGCAGGCTAATGCCGCTCAGACCATTACAGAGGTTCCCTATTCTCCTAAATATCCCCTTGATGGCAATGATCCCCCTCCAAAGCGGGGGCTTGGCAATATTACACCATTTATGCGCACTCTTTTACCGCTGCTAAATGATGCCTGTGGGCGAGAGCCAGGTCGTGAAGTATTTCATCATGGTGATGATGCCGGCAATCCCTTTAGCGTTGAGGCAGATAATTATCCGATTACACTCATATTGCCTGATCATCAAGAATTGCCGCGTGAGAAACCGCGTATTATGATCATCGAAGATCGCTTAGCCTTGGCACAAGCTATCCGAATAGTGAAGGATGGTCATTTCATCCCAGAAGTTTCATTTGCATGGGGAGATGAAGTCGTAAATGTGCGCTCCCGATACTATGAGGAAGCGCAGGCTAAATTAATGAACAAGTTAAAAAACCGTGGAAAATCTGCACCAGATATGTGAAATGCCTAAACACCCCATAATCTGAAAAGTGTTCAACATGCCTCTTGAAACGGGTACTTGTGATTACGTCTGTGCGTCTTTATGATCTACTAAGGGAGATAAAATGTCTGCGAAGCAGGCCAAACACGTAACATCATCGAAAGAATGAGGGGCGTATGAACGAGCAATTGAGCGTTACTGACGAGGGGAACCTGTCAGGACGTCAGGAAGAAATTTTATCAATCGTGCACACTCAGGGCTTTGCAACCATTGATTCGCTTGCCCGACATTTTGACGTCTCTACACAGACCGTCCGTCGCGATATTATCTTTCTGGATGAACAGCTGCTGCTTCAACGTTTTCATGGGGGGGCAGGGGTACGAGAGGCTTCTGTTCGGCTCGGTTATGCAGAAAAACGGGTTACGTCTGCGGAAGCCAAGGAACGTATTGCACGTCTTGTGGTTTCTCGGATCAAGCCTGGAGAGAGCGTGTTTCTTGATGTGGGTACAACAGTTGAGGCTGTTGCGCGTGCATTGCGTGGGCGAAGCGGCCTGCGCGTATTTACCTCAAGCTTGGCAACAGCAACTATTCTATCTTCCGAGCAAGATGCCGAAGTGTTTGTCACGGGTGGGATCGTCCGTGGGCCAGATGGTTCTTTGACGGATGAGTGGGCGCGTGAGGCAATTTCACGTTTTCGCTTTGACGTCGCTGTGCTGGGCTTTTCTGGTATTGATGACGATGGCGCTTTGATGGATTTCGATTTAGCCAAGGTTTCTATTAAGCAGGCAGTTGCAGCACGGGCGTCACGTGTCATTGCTGCAGGTGAGGAAGCAAAATTATTGCGCCCGGCGATTGCCCGTGTTCTGGATGCCACGCGCGTGCATACACTCGTTACTAATGAAATGCCGCCATCACGGGTCTTCGAAAGCCTTGAAAAGGCAGGGGTCGAAATCGCGTTTGACCGCAACTAGAATCCTTGGTCGCTTCAAATCAAATGCCTGAGTAATGAAGATAGTTTTTATCTCCATTACACGGCATCATGCTTATTAATAGAAGATGCTTAAGTTTTATATTTTGGATCTATGAATAATCAACGCTGGGTGCACTGTTTGGCGCAGCAATCTTATCTACTGTTTGTGAGAATTCATATGATATCTGGAGAGAAGGCGTGTCGTTTTTTGGATTGTAAGCAATATCCTGTGAGGCGCAAGAAAAGCCATTTGGATCGAAAGTAATATCCCCTGGATCGCAAGCAAATTCATTTGGATTGCAAGCAGGATTCTTCAAGCTTGAGTTGCTTATAAGATTTGCGATAGCGGATACAGGGGGAACAATGACACTGGAGACGATACTTCCTACAATAACTCCGGGAAGTGCGCACACAATGCCACCTATTACCGCGCTTTCTCTTCTGATATTGTTGAAGTTCCAGGGGCTATTCTGCCTGTAATTGTGATCGAATGAATTAACTTGTTTGCAAATGCAATTTTCTAGAGCTTTGCCTAAACTAACTGCTGCGCCAATAATACAGCCTACTAAACTGCCTATAGCTCCACCAACCAAGCTAAAAGAACGCGCTATATTCACTTGTACGCTATTCATCCAAGTAACAGTGCGGCCAGAATCAGTTTGTCCCGTATTGGGATTGGTGTTTCGAGGTATTAAAAGTTGGAAGAGAGGAGGGATAGTATGGGACAAATTACCGATGGCAATAGATACGCTATCATTCGACATCATAAATCTCCAAAAAATAATAAATTATGCATTATGTAAAACAAATAATTGCGGCAAAATTGTGACAAGTAAGGCTAAAATGTGTATTTGATGTTTCAGGAAATGCTGCGCGCGCAAAATGGCGCGCAGCATTAATGCACTAGTTATCGAGGAAGCTACGCAGTTTGCGCGAGCGTGAAGGATGCTTCAGCTTGCGTAGCGCCTTTGCTTCAATCTGACGGATACGCTCACGTGTTACTGAAAACTGCTGGCCGACCTCCTCAAGCGTATGGTCGGTGTTCATGCCGATACCAAAGCGCATGCGCAGCACACGCTCCTCACGCGGTGTCAGCGAGGCCAATACGCGCGTTGTCGTTTCACGCAGGTTGGACTGGATCGCCGCATCAATGGGTAGGATCGCGTTCTTATCCTCGATGAAATCGCCCAGGTGGCTATCTTCCTCGTCGCCGATTGGCGTTTCGAGCGAGATTGGCTCCTTGGCGATTTTCAGCACCTTGCGCACCTTTTCAAGCGGCATGGCGAGCTTTTCTGCCAGCTCTTCAGGTGTCGGCTCACGACCGATCTCATGCAGCATCTGGCGCGAAGTGCGCACGATCTTGTTGATCGTTTCAATCATGTGCACAGGAATACGAATCGTGCGTGCCTGGTCGGCGATCGAACGTGTGATCGCCTGCCGTATCCACCAGGTTGCATAGGTCGAGAACTTGTAACCACGCCGGTATTCGAACTTGTCGACCGCCTTCATCAGGCCGATATTGCCTTCCTGAATGAGATCGAGGAACTGCAAACCACGGTTGGTGTATTTTTTGGCAATCGAAATCACGAGGCGCAAGTTGGCCTCGATCATCTCTCTCTTCGCTTGCCGTGCTTCTTTCTCGCCCTTCTGGACGAAAGCGACGATCTTGCGGAATTCAAGAATTTCGAGACCGGTCTCAGAGGCGAGCTCCTGCACTTCCTGCCGCAGCTCGCGGATGCGATCCTTGTCGTGTGCCACGAATTCCTTCCAGCCTCGTGTGCCAAGCTTTGACACGCGCAGGATCCACTTGGGATCAAGTTCGGAACCCTGGTGTTGACGCAGAAAGTCATCGCGCTTAACGCCATAGCTTTCAGCCAGACGCATCAGGCGGCCTTCAAGCCCGATCAGACGCTTGTTGATGTCGTAAAGTTGCTCAACCAATGCATCGATGCGGTTCTGGTTCAGTGATAGTGATTTAACATCGACGATGATTTCGTCTTTGAGCTTGCGATACTTGCGCTCTTGAGCTGGAGAAAGCTTAAGATTCTGCAAGCGGTTTTCGATATCCTGATCCTGCAGGCGGCGCAGTTTTTTGTAATTATCGGCGATGCGATCAAACGTCTCCAGTACGCGCGGCTTGAGCTCAGCCTCCATGGCTGAAAGCGACACGTTATTTTCCATGTCGTCTTCGTCAAGATCGCCTTCTACCGAAGGGTCTTTTTCTTCCTGATCCTGGCGGTCGTCGCTAGCAGGCTCACGTAGACGAGGAGCGCCTTCTTCCTGCTCCTCATTCCCTTCGCCTTCATTCGCTTCTTCAACAATGCCCTTGCCTTCGGGATCAGCATAGGTGGCTTCAAGGTCGATGACATCGCGAAGAAGCACTTTGGCTTCGTTCAGCTCGTCGCGCCAGATGATGATGGCCTGGAAAGTCAGAGGACTTTCGCATAGACCCGCGATCATCGCTTCGCGCCCAGCCTCGATACGCTTCGCAATGGCAATTTCGCCCTCGCGCGATAGCAGTTCGACCGAACCCATTTCACGCAAGTACATGCGTACAGGATCATCGGTGCGTTCAGTTGGTTCGCTGGTCTTTTCCGCCTTTACAGGCATGGAAGAGCGGGAAGCCTCCACGAGATCGCCGCCCTCGACTTCATCCTCTGAAGCTTCGCCGCTTTCGCCGTTTTCTGCATCAGCTTCTTCGGACTCGATCACGTTGATACCCATCTCGCTCAGTTGCGAGAGGATGTCCTCAATCTGCTCGGAGGTGAATTCTTCAGGCGGCAGAACTTCGTTCAGCTCATCATACGTAACATAGCCACGCTTCTTGGCGAGCTTGACCATGCGCCGTACGGCGGCATCGCTAAGGTCGAGCAGCGGGCTATTATCGGCAGGCGCTTCGGCCACTTCCTGATTTTCTTCGCGCTCTGTCGTCTTCGTCGCCATGCCTTGCTCCACTCACACTGGCCGTCACCAGAACAGGATGCGTTCATGCCAAAACGCCTCCCATCTCCGGCCAATTATTAAAACATCGAAATGCCCGAAAAGCGCTTTCCGCCTTTCAGTTCGATGTCGATCCGATGCTTTGACGGCAGCCACCGACCATTACATCCACCAACGACGCCTGCAGGTTTTTCTCATGCCGCAGGAGGCATCAAGATAATCCGAGCAGATGCGAAACCTTTGCAGGTGATTGCCTCAGGATAGCTCTATGCCACTACACTTGTGTGCAGCTTATGCATGAATTACGCCCAGAGAATCACCATCCACCTATTATACCATTGCGCTGCAATATCCATACTTACCGCGAGAGTCTATCTCTCGGCATGGTATACGCTCAAAAACAGCGAATTAAGACCATTCATTTAGATATGCAATTGCTCTGTTCAGTTAATGTCATCAAGCTCTGGTAGTTGGTCTTCATCGGCCTCAGCTCCTTTCTTGGAGTTGACCTGAGCTTGAATATCCATCAACCAAGCCAGATTCGCCTCACTATCGTCCTCAGCCAACGCATTTGCTGCAGCTCTGAGTTCCGTATGTAGCGTGCGCGAGCGTCTTTGCAAGGTGACAGCCTGTCGAAGAGCGGCAGATACTTCATCTTCGGCGCTGCTGGCAGCAAGAATCCAGCGATCACCCGGTATCATTACATGCACAAGACGGGCGACGGAGGTAGCAAGCCCTGCCATTTCAATCCGGTCGCGAATGGCCTGGGCATCGGCCTCGCCATCAGCTGCGAGCTCCATCAGCCGTGCGCGTAACGCCAGCGCCAGCGGGCCGGAAAAATCGAGCGCTGCGATGTCCTCTATAAAGACATCCAGTAAGGCAGGATGGGCTAAAACGCCGAGCACAATCATTGCCTCGCGAGGAGACTCACCGCGGGTTGGCGCAAACATCGGATGGCTTGCGAGAGATGCAGAGGCACGAGGTGGCGCGAGAGAAGCAGCCAGAGCGGCGTTCCCGCGTGGTGAACCGCTCCGATAATTACCGCCACGGACACCGGCATTGGCGCGCCAGTCGTTGTTGGACTTCCAATCGCCACCAGATTTGGAGCGGCTGGATTGTTGCGCCCAGTTTTCACTCCGTGCCACCCCTTGTGCGGGCAGCAGACCGCGCAGGCGGTTCATGATATCGGCGCCATAGTGGCGGCGTATGGTTTCATCAGCGATTTGACCTACAGCATCTTTCAGGCGTCGTTCAAGTGCTGCCCGTCGTTCCGGGGTGTCAAGCGGACCATGTTCAACTTCACGTGCCCATAACATTTCGGCTAAAGGGCGGGCCTGTTGCAACACGGTAGCAATAGCTTCAGTGCCGCCTGCACGAAAGAGATCATCCGGATCTTGCCCTTCGGGCAGTAGCGCGAAACGGATCGACTTGCCCGGGGCTAGCAATGGCAATGCCGTATCAATTGCACGATAGGCCGCGCGCTGGCCTGCAGCGTCGCCATCAAAGCATAGGATAGGTTCGTCAGCCATGCGCCATAATAGCGTGACCTGATCACCAGTGAGGGCGGTGCCAAGTGGCGCTACTGTTTGTGCAAAACCAGCCATCGTCATGGCGATGACGTCAACATAGCCTTCAACCGCGATAACTTCGCTTTTATCAGATGCAGCCTTGCGGGCATTGTGCAGATTATAAAGTACGCGCCCCTTATGAAAAAGCGGTGTTTCAGATGAGTTCAAATATTTAGCCGGCGCATCGGTGCGCATGGCACGGCCGCCGAAAGCAATCACCTTGCCGCGTTGATCGTGGATGGGGAACATCACACGATCACGGAACCGGTCATAAGGTACAGCAGTGTCTTCATGGGTAATGAGCAGGCCAGCCTCGATCATCGCTTCGTGCGAGATGCCCTTTTGCATCAGATGATCTCGCAAGGCGAAACGATCACCCGGTGCATAGCCAAGGCGGAATGTTTGCTGGGTTTTCAGGCCCATGCCGCGGCGCTCCAGATAGGCACGCGCTTCCCGACCCGCATTGCTTGCAAGAGTTGCCTCGAAGAAGGCGGCAGCAAGCTCCACCACCTCATAAAGATCGTTGCGCCGGGCTTCTTCGCGCGTTGCTTCAGGTGTGGAAACGGGCAAGGGCACTCCCGCTTCTGCAGCAAGGCGCTCTACAGCTTCAGGAAAGGGCATGCCTTCAGTTTCAATCAGAAACGAGAAAATATCCCCATGCTTGCCGGAGGAGAAGCAATGATAAAACCCTTTTTGATCGTTGACATAAAACGATGGGGTTTTTTCAGCATTGAAGGGGGATAACCCTTTCCATTCACGCCCTGCCTTGATCAAGCGTACGCGCTTCCCCACGACTGCCGATACGGGCAGGCGCGCTCTTATTTCTTCAAGCAGCGAAGGCGGGTAGCGCAATTGATGTCCTCTGCTCAACAGTGCGCGAGAATGATAGCGCTCACACAAATAGCTATGTACCAAAAAGGCACAGATGGGCGGTTAAAGAAGCAAGGGCAAGCTACAATCCCCGCAATCCCCATTATCTTTGCACAATTTCTCCGCCCAGGTAACATGTCGCTTTGCGTTTTGGGTTATGCAATTTCCTGCATGTTCTATTTCTTAAGAAAAATCTAATAATCAAGCATGATTAGCAAGTGTAAATGTAATTTTTCTAGTAATATTCCCCGGGGAACGGATAATGCAGCGGATTGCGTATGGAATGTATCGTTTCGTCATATGGAAGATGATTAATAATCCGGTCTTCTATTTTCTCAATCTCCTCGCTGGGCAGACGGTGCAATATACGTAAGCTTATATGTGATATTTTATCTTCATCAATACTGTTTAGCATTTCTGCTGTTACCAGGCCAAGGCAAGACTTGGCGTTAAGTAGCAATGAATGCCAATGTAGTGACGTTATAAATCCATCAAGCCATATAGCTGCTCGGTCTGCAAATTCTCCATGGTGCCTGAAGAGTGCGATATACAGTCCCCAGTCTATAAAAAGAGAACCAACTCCCAGAGCCCCCCCCACAACTACACCTGCACCGGTGGCAATAGCGCCGCTGCCTACAATCCAGGAGACGGCTCTGACAGTGGCTGATGCCGCCGCTAGAGAGGCGGCATTCGTGATGAGTTGCGTGGCAGTGAGTTGTGCACTTGTAGACGCAGCAATAATTGCTCCGGCGATCACATTGGTGGCGGCCGGAAATGTAAGTTGAAATGGATAGAAATCTCTATCATTGCGTTGTAAGTGTAGATAGCCCGATAAAAGAGGAAGGAAGGGAACATTTGGAATTTGCATTTGGTGCCCTGAAGATGGAATTATTTGATGGCGATAAATAGAATAATTTTGTTAGAAATATGAATGTAATGATTTTTAATTCTTTCGATAAGCTGGCCTTTGTAAGGAATGTATCCCTAGTATTGCGTTTCTTGTAAAGCCTTCATTGGGCAGCAGGGATAATTGGGTGATGATAACAGGCTCATTGTCCTGCATCCTGTCTCTGACGGCATTTCCCGGTCAGTCGGGAAATGCCGCGTATATTGTGTTTAGCCTTGTGACAGTCGAGTCTTTACCAAGCCGCTGGCCTTGGCGAAATCAAGACGTCCGGCGAAACGTTCCTTCAGCAGCGCGATGACGCGGCCCATGTCCTTGATGCCTTCAGCGCCGGTTTCTGCGATTGCAGCTTCAATGGCGGCGGCGACTTCTGCTTCGTCCAGCTGTGCAGGCAGGAAAGAGGCGATGATGGCAGCCTCTGCATTTTCCTGCTCAGCAAGTTCAGTGCGGCCGTTTTCAGCGTAGATCTTGGCTGATTCCTGGCGCTGCTTGATCAGCTTTTGCAGCAGGGAGAGGATTTCATCTTCACTGGTCTGCTCCTTACCCGCGCCGCGCGCTTCAATGTCCTTATCCTTCAGGGCCGCCTGAATAAGCCGGATGGTGGACAGGCGTGGCTTATCGCCTGCGCGCATGGCTTCCTTGAGGGATGTGGTCAGACGTTCACGCATGGTAGATCCTTAATGTGCTCAGTGGCAGATGATATCAATTGACGAATGACCTGATCTTTCACTAAAGATCAGGCCTGAAATGACAGACGGGCAAGCTGCACCACCGGTTTAACGCGCCGGGAATGCGGATAGATGCCCAGATGGGCAAAATTATCTGCCATCGACAGTGTTTCAGGACATGAAAGCGCCTTGAATCTATGTCGATTAGCCCACCTGCCGCCTGTCCGATTGCGGGTGACCGATGTGCGGCCACACAAAGAGGCTTTGAACCAGAGGCTTTAAACCGATCATGGCGACGCTGCAAGACGACACTGTAAGACACGGCATTTCAGACGATAAATTGACCAACGCTGGCAGCACCGGCGGTGTAAGGCAGTTGCTTGCTGCCTGGCAGGATGAGACGCCAACCGCCTTGCTGGTTCTGGCCGATGGTACGGTGCTTGAAGGCATCGGCTTCGGCGCGCTGGGAGAGGCTGCTGGCGAGGTGTGCTTCAACACTGCCATCACCGGTTATCAGGAAATTTTGACCGATCCGTCCTATCTCGGGCAGATTGTGACATTCACGTTCCCGCACATTGGCAACATCGGCGTGAATGATGAGGATATCGAATCGCTTTCACTTGCCGCAAAATCCGGTGCAAATGCCGTGATTGTGCATGCGAAAGTGACTGATCCTTCTAACTGGCGCGCTACGCGTAGCCTCGACCAGTGGTTGAAGGCACGTGGCATCATCGGTCTCTCAGGGATTGATACGCGTGCACTGGCGATCCGGGTGCGTGAGAAGGGCATGGTTAATGCCGTTATTGCGCACGATCCGGATGGACGCTTTGATGTAGAGGCATTACGCGCCAAGGCGGCTGCGCTGCCAAGCATGGACGGACAGGATCTCGTGCCAGTTGTTACTACCGCACAGCGTCTTGATTGGGATGAAACCTCGTGGGTGCTTGGCGAAGGCTATGGCCGTCGTGAAGAGGCCAAGCGACGCGTGGTTGCCATTGATTATGGTGTGAAGCGCAACATTCTGCGTCTGCTTGCAGATCGGGAATGTGAAGTGATCGTGTTGCCTGCAACCGTAACAGCGGATGAAGTGCTGGCTCTGAAGCCAGATGGTATCTTCCTTTCCAACGGCCCTGGCGATCCGGCTGCGACGGCGCCATATGCCGTGCCGGTGATCAAGGATCTGCTGGATAGCCGTGTGCCATTGTTCGGCATATGCTTCGGGCATCAGCTGCTCGGCCTGGCGACAGGTGCGCGCACGATCAAGATGACACAAGGGCATCACGGTGCGAATCATCCGGTTAAGGATATAACGACTGGCAAGGTCGAGATTGTCTCGATGAACCATGGCTTTGCAGTGGACACCGGGTCGTTGCCTGAACATGTGCGAGAAACGCATGTCTCGCTGTTTGATGGTTCGAACTGCGGTATTGCACTAACCGATCGTCCGGCATTTTCGGTGCAGCACCATCCGGAAGCCTCGCCCGGCCCACAGGACAGCCATTACCTTTTTGATCGGTTCGTCGATATGATGGACGCGCAAAAGGCTGCGCACTCCTAAGTTTTGCCCCTGCTTCGTCATGGTTCATATGCGGATTAAGGGGGTTCCCTTTAGGCGCAGCTGGGTGTAAACGACGCCTTTAAGTTACATTGATGTCTCGCGGCACCGGGCTGTCGCCTGCCTCACGGTCAAACTGGTCGGGTGGCAGGTTGTTCTGCGCGCGCGAGTTTACGTGCAAATTCAAGACCTAAGGTTCCCAATGCCCAAACGCACCGATCTGTCCACGATACTCATCATTGGCGCAGGACCGATCGTTATCGGTCAAGCGTGCGAGTTCGATTACTCCGGCACGCAGGCCTGCAAGGCACTGCGAGAGGAGGGATACCGGGTCGTTCTGGTTAATTCCAACCCGGCCACCATTATGACCGATCCCGAGTTGGCCGACGCCACTTATGTCGAGCCAATCACGGCAGAGGTTGTGGCCAAAATCATTGAGCGTGAACGCTATAAGGTGCCGGGCGGCTTTGCCTTGCTGCCCACAATGGGCGGTCAGACGGCGCTTAACTGTGCGCTTTCATTGCGCAAGATGGGGGTGCTGGAGAAATTCGACGTCGAGATGATTGGCGCGACTGCCGAAGCCATCGACAAGGCGGAAGATCGCGAGATGTTCCGCGAAGCAATGACCAAGATTGGCCTCGCGACACCGCTGTCTCACCAGGTGCGTACATTGGGCGATGCGCTGAATGTCCTTGATGAAATCGGCTTGCCTGCCATTATTCGTCCCTCCTTTACAATGGGTGGCACGGGCGGTGGTATTGCCTATAACAAGGAAGAGTTCATTGATATCGTTGATCGCGGCATCGATGCATCGCCTACCAGTGAAGTGCTGATCGAGCAGAGCGTTCTCGGTTGGAAAGAATACGAGATGGAGGTCGTTCGGGATAAGAACGACAACTGCATCATTGTTTGCTCAATTGAAAACATTGATCCGATGGGCGTGCATACGGGCGATTCGATTACGGTCGCACCTGCACTGACGTTGACGGATAAGGAATACCAGATCATGCGCGACGCCTCATTGGCGGTGCTGCGTGAGATCGGCGTTGAGACTGGTGGATCAAACGTGCAGTTTGCGGTTAATCCCGCGGATGGCCAGATGATCGTCATTGAGATGAACCCGCGTGTTTCGCGCTCGTCCGCGCTTGCATCGAAGGCGACCGGCTTTCCGATTGCCAAGGTCGCGGCGAAACTTGCCGTTGGCTATACGCTTGATGAGATCGCCAATGATATTACGGGCGGTGCCACGCCTGCTTCGTTCGAGCCGACTATCGATTACGTCGTTACTAAAATTCCGCGCTTCGCATTTGAGAAGTTTCCTGGCGCCGAGCCGACGCTGACCACGGCGATGAAGTCTGTGGGTGAGGCGATGTCGATTGGTCGTACTTTCCAGGAATCGTTGCAAAAGGCACTGCGCTCACTTGAAACGGGCCTCACTGGTCTTGATGAGATCGAGATTCCGGGGCTTGGTCTTGGCGATGACCGTAATGCCATTAAAGCAGCGCTTGGCACACCGACGCCTGATCGTTTGCTGATCGTGGCGCAGGCAATGCGGTTTGGCCTGAGCCATGAAGAAATTCATGCTTCTTGCAAAATCGATCCGTGGTTCCTGGAGCAACTGCAGGACATTATTGATCTTGAAGCACGTGTAAAGGCGCATGGCCTGCCGCAGACGGCTGGGGCTTTCCGCCAGTTGAAGAGCGCAGGCTTTTCTGATGCGCGCCTCGCCGTGCTGGCAGGCAAGACGGAATCGCAGGTGCGCGCGCTTCGCTGTGGGCTTGATGTGCGGCCCGTATACAAGCGCATTGATACGTGCGCTGCAGAGTTTGCCGCGCCTACCGCTTATATGTATTCCACCTACGCTGCCCCCTTCGGTGGTGCGGCTGCCAATGAGGCGTTCCCTTCTGATCGCCGCAAGGTTGTTATTCTGGGCGGCGGGCCGAATCGTATCGGCCAGGGTATCGAGTTTGATTATTGCTGCTGCCATGCTTCCTTTGCGCTGCGTGAGGCGGGTTATGAGACCATCATGGTCAATTGTAACCCCGAAACCGTCTCGACCGATTATGACACGTCCGACCGGTTGTATTTCGAGCCACTGACAGCTGAAGATGTGCTTGAAATCATCGATACTGAGCGCTCAAAAGGTGAATTGCATGGCGTGATTGTGCAGTTTGGTGGCCAGACACCGCTGAAGCTTGCCAGGGCGCTTGAAGAAAACAAGGTGCCGATCCTTGGCACATCTCCTGATGCCATTGATCTTGCAGAAGATCGCGACCGCTTTAAACGTCTGCTTGATAAGCTTGGCTTGCGCCAGCCCACGAACGGCATTGCATTCTCGGTGGAGCAGAGCCGTTTGATTGCAGCTGAGGTTGGCCTGCCCCTCGTGGTTCGCCCATCTTATGTGCTTGGCGGGCGGGCGATGGCCATCATCCGTGACGAGGATATGCTGAACGATTATCTGCTCGGCACGCTGCCAGCTCTGGTGCCGCATGATATCAAGGCGCGCTATCCAAACGATAAGACAGGGCAGATCAACACGCTGCTCGGCAAAAACCCGTTGCTGTTTGATAGCTACATTTCGGATGCCATCGAGGTTGACGTCGATGCGCTCGCCGATGGCAAGGACGTATTCATAGCCGGGATCATGGAGCACATTGAGGAAGCAGGCATCCATTCGGGTGATTCCGCTTGCTCCCTGCCGCCCCGGTCGCTGACCGCAGAGACGCTTGCCGAAATTGAACGTCAAACGCGCGAAATGGCGCTGGCGTTGCAGGTCGTTGGTTTGATGAACGTGCAATATGCGATCAAGGGTGATGATATTTATGTGCTGGAGGTGAACCCGCGCGCCTCGCGCACGGTGCCTTTCGTGGCCAAGGTGGTGGGCGAGCCATTTGCACGAATTGCGTCACGCATTATGGCTGGAGAATCGCTGGAAAGCTTTAACCTCAAACCCAAGGTGCTCAACCACATTGGTGTGAAGGAGGCTGTGTTCCCGTTTGCGCGCTTCCCAGGCGTGGACATCCTGTTGGGGCCAGAAATGCGCTCTACTGGCGAGGTTATTGGCCTTGATACAAGCTTTGGCGCGGCATTTGCCAAGAGCCAGCTCGGCGGTGGCACCAAGGTGCCGACGGAGGGCGTGGTGTTTGTCTCGGTTCGCGACGGCGATAAGGAACGCATACTGCCGACGATCGAACAGCTGGCTGATATTGGCTTTTCGATCATCGCTACAGAGGGTACAGCGCGTTATCTGCGTGAGAAAGGCGTTGCAGTTTCACGTATCAACAAGGTTTTGGAAGGGCGCCCGCATATCGTTGATTTGATCAAAAATGGTGGGGTGCAATTGGTGTTCAACACCACCGAAGGTGCGCAAGCGCTGGGGGATTCTCGTTCACTACGGCGCGCTGCCCTCTTGCATAAGGTGCCGTACTACACCACTCTAGCTGGAGCGATTGCTGCAGCTGAGGGCATTCGCGCTTGGAAGAGCGGCACATTGGAAGTGCGCTCACTGCAGGAATACTGGCCAGCGCCAGCTTGAATCAGGCTGGAATTGGCTTTTCGAGAGTTTTTATGATGCGGGGCGTCGATTGGGCGCCCCGTGTTTACTTGTTATGACGGAAACAGAACAATGGAAAAAATCCCCATGACCGCCGCTGGCTATGCGGCTTTGGAGGTAGAACTGAAGCGCCGTCAGCAGGAGGAACGCCAGCGGATCATCGAGGCGATTTCCGAAGCGCGCGCCCATGGCGATCTGTCGGAAAACGCCGAGTATCATGCGGCCAAGGAACAGCAAAGCCTTAATGAGGGCCGCATTCTTGAGCTTGAAGGCTATATTTCGCGCGCAGACATTATCGATGTGGCGAGGCTCAATGGCGACACTGTGAAGTTCGGCGCAACCGTCAAACTGGTTGATGAAGATACCGAGCAGGAAAAGGTTTATCAGATTGTTGGTGAGCCGGAAGCAGACGCAAGCCTTGGCAAGGTCTCCATCGCCTCTCCGATTGCGCGCGCGCTTATTGGCAAGGCCATTGGCGATAGCGTTGAGGTGGTTGCACCAGGCGGCGGCAAATCTTACGAGATCGTTGACGTCATTTTCAAGTAAATGATGCTGGCAAGTGTTGTGTGAGAAAAATGCGACCTGAAATATTGCGCGTTTTTCTCTCCTCTCTCTTGGACAAATTTGGCGCATACATAAAGAGATAGAGCAAAATAGAATTTCAGATATAATGTGTTTGCTTTTAGAGCAGTTTGCATTTTTCCTGAATTTTATGCCGTGATGCACCCTGTTCTAATTTTTTCGCGATTTGCGTTCACTGAATATTCGGTCAAATGCAAATAGCGGACCTCTTGGGTGAGCATCTCATTCTCTAACCGATATACCGGTTTGATTGCTTGATGCTTCTGAACAGCGGGAGAATGTCATGACCGAAGTGACGCGTCGGGCTTTTTTCGTGGTTGGTGGTGCAGCCGCGCTTGGTACTACTGCCCTGCTTGGTGGCTGTATGTCGTCGGGGGATATCCCGCTGTCAGCAACTGATGCAGCGGCGCTGCGGTTGCGCTCTGTTGATGTTGATGTAGAGCCGCTAGTGGCGCGCGGCCTGACCCCATGGGCGACATTGGTGCGTAGCACCATGAAGCCTGAGCTGAACCGTCTTTTCGCCCCACGTTTAACGCCAGGCGACAAAAGAGCCGACCGGGTGGTTGCGCGAGTCGATAGTGTTTTCCTCACCTCCTGGGCTGGTGGCGGTGGTGATGACTCCTGGTTTGGCAGTACCGGTTCTGATTCTGATTATATGGAAGGTTATGCGCTCGTTATCAGCCCGGACGGTGCGGAACGTGCGCGCTACCACATTCTGTTGGCGTTACCGGCGAGTTCTGCCGGCGCATGGTATTTGCCAGACATCGATAATCGCAGGGTGATGGGCCTGTCACGCGTTTTCGCACGATGGGTACGCGACATGGTGATCGGTCGTTAGGATGCACTGATCTTCGCGACATGGTGGCCTGCAAATGGCAACTCTCTGCGCTTCCGGTGCTCATGGACATTAGTCCACTGCGCTCCGGTTCTCGATAGTCACCATTTTCGACTCACCCTGACGCGAAGCTCAACACATCCTGCGGTCGTCTTTTTGCGCGGTTTTTTCGGGCTTGAGGTGGCGTTCTTTATGAAGCTTGGGTTTAGAGCAGTTTGCGTTCAAGTTGGTTTACCAAATTGAACGCAAGTTGCGGTAAAATATAAAAATTAGAGCGCACTTCTGATGCAATCAGAAAGTCTGGTGCTTTAGCGCATGGTTTCCAGGGGAATGAGCGGTGAATCTTTCACGTGCGCTACTGTCAGGGCTGTGCGTACATTGCGTACGTTCGGCAGTGCTGTGAGATCGAGAACCAGCTTCTGGAAGGAATGCAGATCACGCGCGACGCATTTCAGCAGGAAGTCGATATCGCCGGATAACGACCAGCATTCACGAACAATCGACCAGCTGCGGATGTAGCTCTCGAACTGTGCGAGATCTTGTCCTGCCTGGCTTGAGAGCTGCACCATGGCAAAGCAGGTAATTTCAAAGCCGAGTAGTTTGCCATCAAGCATGGCACGATAGCCGCGAATGATTCCCGCATCTTCCAGTGCACGCACACGGCGCAGGCAGGGAGGGGCGGATAATCCAGCCCGGCGTGCCAGCTCGACGTTGGTAAGCCGACCATCAGCCTGCAATTCCTTAAGAATTTTCCAATCGGTTGCATCAAGTTCGATGGTCAAGCGAGCAATCCCTTAAGTGAGTGATCACGCCGTATAATACGTAGCGATTAAGCATTGGTGTAGTTTGCGCACAAACAACCCTATTTTGGCTTTTTTGCGCAGAAGCACATTATAAATGTCATTTTTTGCGCATCTTGCATTATTTTCGCTCTTTTTGGATAACGGAAACTGGGGCGGGGCGTCAAATTACCCGCTCGAACCTTTTATACTGACCAAAATTGCGTATATTGAGTGCTGATCGTTTATGGTTTTCAGTGCGCTATAGCAGCTTGTGTTTGTTTGAACTTAAGTTGCCAAGCTTGTACGTGTGGCTTGCGCTTCTTGTATTTTACCAGTGTTGTCACCTGTTTTCCGGATTGTCATGCCAGCAATGTTTAACAGCGCTTCAGAAAAACAGTGTCTGAAACCGACGGATGCGCTTTCCAAGTGTATGACGGTCGAGCCCCTTTCGTGCTGGGTGTTGACTGATGGCAAAGCGGGGGATGAGGTGCAATGTTTGGGGGTGGCACAGGCTCTTCAAGCAGAAAATCCCAATATCATCGTGAGTATCCGGCATGTGCATCCCCGTGCGCCTTTTGTGTGGACCATGCCATGGAGCGGTATAGACCCGCGTGAAGCGCCGCATCGTTCGGGCTCTCCGCTCGCGCCGCCATTTCCTGATATACTGATTGCCTCCGGCAGGCGGGCCGTGCCCTATGTTCGTGCAGTGAAGCGCGCTTCGAGCGGGCGCACATTTACGGTTTTTCTGAAAGATCCACGCACTGGCCCTCGCACAGCTGACCTCATCTGGGTAGCGGAACACGACAAATTACGTGGCGACAACGTGCTCGTGACACTCACCGCACCGCACCGCGTTTCGCAGGAACGGCTGGCTGCCGCACGTGCAGCGCCTCCTGCAGCATTAGCCTTGCTTAAATCCCCCCGTGTGGCGGTGCTGGCAGGCGGCAACAGCCGGCATCATCGCTTTCTCGATAGTGATGTCGCGCGCCTGCTTCAGCAGCTTGAGGCGCTGACAGCTGAAGGTGCAACGCTGATGGTGACTGCATCCCGGCGCACGCCGTCCGCCCTGGTGGAGGGCTTGCGTGCGCTTGTTGAGCGCACCGGCGGCTATTTGTGGGATGGCGTGACAGGCAATCCTGCGGATAATCCCTATATAGCCCTGTTAGCGCTGGCTGACTGGGTTGTGGTGACGGCCGACTCATCCAATATGCTGGGCGAGGCCGCTGCTACGGGCGCGCCCTTACTGATTTTTGAGCCTTCGGGCGGGCATGCGAAGTTTAAGACGCTTTTGCAGGGGCTCAAAACGTGCGGAATCGCACGCGAGCTTCGCGGACGACTTGAAGGAGACGCATACCTCCCGTTAGATACAACTGCGGCTATTGCATGTACGATTGCCCAATCGTTCATGGCGCATAGGTCGCGTCTTGCTACAATAACGGGCGAGTTGCCCGGAATGGACATATCATGAGCTTGCCTTTTGCCCATAACGCTGCTGCGCCCACCCCCATCACCCCGGTCAAGGGTGGTTTGACGCATACCAAGCTGCTGATCATCGGTTCAGGACCTGCAGGCTATACGGCGGCAATCTATGCGGCGCGCGCAATGCTTGAACCAGTGCTGGTTTCAGGCCTGCAGCAGGGCGGACAGCTGACAATTACAACCGATGTCGAAAATTATCCGGGCTTTGCAGATACGATTCAAGGCCCGTGGCTTGTCGAGCAGATGCGTTTGCAGGCTGAACATGTCGGTGCGCGGCTGGTATCAGATTACATTGTGTCTGCGGATCTATCGGTGCGCCCCTTTAAAGTGGTTGGTGACAGCGGTCATGTTTACACTTGCGACACGCTGGTGATTGCAACCGGTGCGCAGGCGAAATGGCTGGGGCTCGAATCAGAGCAGACATTCCAGGGGTTTGGCGTTTCGGCATGCGCAACATGTGATGGTTTCTTCTTCCGCAACCGTGAAGTTGTCGTCGTTGGCGGTGGCAACACGGCGGTGGAAGAAGCGCTTTATCTTTCCCACATCGCATCCAAGGTCACACTGGTCCATCGTCGCGATTCGTTGAAGGCAGAGCGTATCTTGCAGGATCGGCTGTTCGCCAACCCCAAGATCGAGGTGGTATGGGATCATGCGCTGGATGAGATCGTTGGCCAGGAATTGCCTCGTTCTGTTACGGGTGTGCGGTTGCGCAACGTTATCACTGGCGAAATCAGTGAGCGGGCGGTTGAGGGCGTATTTATTGCCATAGGTCATAAGCCCGAAAGCAGTCTATTCGCACAGCAACTAAAATTGACGCCCTCAGGTTATATTCAGACAACGCCTGGTAGCACGGAAACGAGCGTGCCGGGTGTGTTCGCGGCAGGCGACGTGGCGGATGAAGTATATCGGCAAGCTGTTACAGCAGCAGGTCTCGGCTGCATGGCAGCGCTTGATGCTGAACGTTGGCTTGCGGTGCAGGAAGCGACACGACAAGCTGCAGAATAAGTGCGGCAATAGATAACCGCTCGCGCAAGCGCGGGAGGCACTAGAAAGCAAGATTTGCCAGGGTAGGGAGCGGGCCGTGGATTGGGACAAGGTGCGAATTTTCTATACCGTGGCAGAAGCAGGGAGCTTCACGCGGGCGGGCGATGATCTGGGCCTCAGCCAGTCGGCTGTAAGTCGGCAGGTCAGCGCTCTGGAGCGCGATCTCAAAGCGCCGTTGTTTCATCGGCATGCGCGTGGACTGATTCTAACCGAGCAGGGCGAACTGCTGTTTCGCGCCGCTCGCGACATGACCATGCGCCTTGAATCCACGCGTGCCCGCTTATCCGAATCACGTGAACGCCCCTCTGGCACGCTGCGCGTTACCACAACGCCGGGTCTTGGTACGCATTGGCTGACGCCGCGGCTGGGCGAGTTTATGGATCTTTATCCCGATATCCGGGTTGAGCTGATCTTGACTGACGATGAGCTGGACCTGTCAATGCGTGAGGCGGATGTCGCCATTCGACTACGCCAGCCGGTGCAGGGGGATTTGATACAGCGCCGTTTGTTTACAGTGCACTTCCATGCCTATGCATCGACGGAATATCTCAAGCGGTTTGGGCAGCCAGAGCGCTTGGCTGACCTCGATAACCACCGCATCCTGAGCTTTGGTGGGGCAGTTCCGCATTATCTATTGGCCGTGCATTGGCTGGCATCAGCTGGTCGCGACACCAAGGATCCGCGTAGTTATCACCTGCTGGTCAATAATGTGACTTCCCTTAAAAAGGCAGTTGAGAAGGGTGCCGGGCTGGCAGTGCTACCCGATTTTATTGTGGAGCCAGGACAGGGCCTTGTGCAGCTGCTATCAGACGTTGAAATGCCATCGCTGGATAGCTATCTGGTTTTTCCGGAAGAAATGAAAAATGTTGCACGCGTGCAAGTGTTTCGTGATTTCTTAATTAGTAAAGCTCAACGCTGGACCTACTAGTAGTGCATGTATAATAACGAAAACACATGCACTTGGTTTAATAATCAATGCGTGTGAATCTTAAATACATAATTTTATATTATATGGAGCGTAGATGGTTGTTTGGCTATCTATATTTCATGCTTGATATTTATGCTTTGGCTGCATTTGGCAGGTTGAATTGGCTAATAATTGACCTTTCATATAGACTATGCGGCATGTGCATGCCTGTTATGTAGCCTGTTGCATTGCAAAAAGGCACGCGAATAGGCATTCTGATCATGGTTGAGGCAAATGAGTTCCGCACCTCCTCCCGGCGTAGAGCTTGTTTCAACCGTTCCCCTCTGGAAGTTCCAGCTATGCTGGGGCTACTTTCAGGCCGGATTCCTTAATGGAATTCGGCCTTTTTTTATCTACAGAATTGTTGCAATTATTATGGTTGTGATTATATCGATTCCGCAGTCAGGTTAACCTGTGAATACAATTGCACTAAAGAACAAAATATATATGTTCATTGTTTTATCCTCATGAGTGTTTTGTGAAATAATTTCTTGGAATATAGCTGTTTCTTCTATTTCTTATGAAATTTGTGCGTTGCACCATTGGTGCCTTGCATCTGGTGCATAACCATTTTGGGATAATTTTTGAGCATATAAGGGGCATTACATGCTTGTTGATAACTACAGTGAGTAGGGAGTGTCTTCACAGTAAATTAAGGGCTGTGGCCTATAGAAAGCATCCATTTTCCTTGCCTTGAGTTGACACGCAAAAAGTACTTTGGTAGTCACAATTCTACGCAAGTGAAAAAACCTTCTGAAAGCGTTACATACGTCACGCTTTGTACGTCCTGATAAGGGCTGCGAAGCTGTCAGAGTTGATCATTTATACGTGGCATTTATTTGGAGTATAAACGCTCTTTGTAATTGTATTTACATCAAGAAAAAGCGTTTTGAATTTCAAGTATAAATTAAGTCGCTAAAGTTCAATTCTATTTGTACGCACTCAGGAAAACCCAACCCAAACCTAAGATGTCTTAGGTTTTTTAAATTATCAAGGTGCATTTATGTCTGATACTAACAAACCGGTGAAAAAAGAAGCAGACAGCTTACCATTTTTTCCTCCCATTGAAAATAATAATACTGATACCAGCCCAGTTATTTCTACGTCCAATGTCGGTGGTATGAACGTCGGGCACTATGAGGCTCCGGGCTCCTTAACTACTCTTCCAGAAAGCGCGCCTAAGCTTGATGGTGAGAATGGTCCAGCTGGCCTTGAAGGTAATGGTTTTGGTAACTGTGTTGTGTCGTGGTTTAAGGATGCTGGCACAGCAGTTCGCGAGATGCTTTCTAGTGTTGCTGCAAGCATTTCTTCCAAGTTCTCGGCCTTTTTCGGTAGCCTGACCGGAATGTTCTCTGCGCTTCGTAACGCTTTCTCATTTAGCGAAACCGCAAAGGAAGATGAGGAAACTGCAGTAGAGCAGCCAACTAAAGTAGCTCAGCCAACTGAAGGCCCTACACCTGTAAAGGCTCAGCTAGTTGAAACTGAATAATAAGTAAGCGGTTGGGAGATTCTTTTCCTTTCCAACAATAGCTAGACATAGTTGCACTTAAAACTTAATACGCGTAGGCCACGCAGAGAAGCGTTGCTTGCGCGTATTTTTTATTCGCTGACAAATAGAATAATATTTATTTGTGCAATTTTGACGTATTATTATACGAGTTACATATTGAGATTTTCTGAGTTTTATATTCACTTGTTTAAAAGAAATTATAATATTGAAGATAAATATTGCGTGTTTTCTGTTTGAAGGAAATAATTCTCTCCAGTAACACTTGGTGTGATATAAATATTCTAAATCTGGCGCTTATCTTACTTCGTTTTTCGTCTGCCGCCTTTTTTGACAGTGGTTTTGCCTGGCCAGCCGCCGGTCGAGCGGGGTTGGAAGTGTTCGGCACCGAGAGGTTTGGCTTCTTTACCAGGCCCCATTTCATCAAGTGTTGGTTTCCGCGCCCGTGTTGTATCTTTCTCAGGGGGCAAATTACCGGCTGCACCGTATTTACGATCACCCGCGTAAGCTCCAGCGCGGTTTTCCACCTCACGTTGACGTGCTAACGGATCATCCGCAATTGCAAGCTCGGTTGCTTGCAGGCGCTTAATTTCATCACGAAGCCTTGCTGCAGTTTCAAAATCAAGATCAGCTGCAGCTGCCCGCATGCGTTTATCCAGATCAGCCAGCACGGCTTTCAGGTTGTGGCCGACAGCTGATTTCTCTGTCATGCCCGTATCAACGGTTACATGATCGCGTTCGTAGACAGATTCAAGAATATCGCCGATACGCTTTTTTACGCTTTGCGGCGTAATGCCATGCTCTTCGTTATATGTTATCTGACGGTCGCGGCGGCGCGTGGTTTCCGCCATTGCGCGTTCAAGGCTGCCCGTTACCTTGTCAGCATAGCAGATCACACGTCCCTCAACATTTCGCGCTGCCCGCCCGATGGTTTGTACGAGTGACGTCTCTGAACGCAAAAAGCCCTCTTTATCGGCATCGAGAATTGCAACAAGCGCGCATTCAGGAATATCAAGCCCCTCGCGCAGCAGGTTAATGCCTACCAGCACATCAAATGCGCCAAGACGTAAATCGCGGATGATCTCGATGCGCTCCAGCGTGTCAATGTCTGAGTGCATATAGCGAACGCGAATACCATTTTCATGCAGATACTCAGTCAGGTCCTCCGCCATACGCTTGGTAAGTACGGTAACCAACGAGCGGTATCCTTTGGCTGCAGTAGCGCGCACTTCGCCCAACAGATCATCGACCTGACTGCGTGCGGGGCGGATTTCAACAGGTGGATCGATCAGCCCTGTGGGGCGAATAACCTGTTCTACGAACACGCCGCCGGTGCGCTCCATTTCCCACTTGCCGGGTGTGGCCGATACATGCACCGATTGCGGACGCATCGCATCCCATTCCTCAAAGCGCAGTGGGCGGTTATCCATGCATGAAGGCAGACGGAAGCCATATTCCGCCAACGTTGCCTTGCGGCGAAAGTCCCCCCGATACATGCCGCCGATCTGCGGGATTGTCACATGGCTTTCATCCGTGAAGACAAGCGCATTGTCAGGCAGGTATTCGAATAGCGTTGGTGGCGGTTCGCCGGGTTTGCGCCCTGTCAGGTAGCGCGAATAGTTTTCAATGCCCGCGCAGGCGCCGGTTGCCTCCATCATTTCCAGATCGAATACCGTTCGCTGTTCCAGTCGCTGCGCTTCCAGCAAGCGGCCCATGCGCGACAATTCCTCAACGCGCCACTTCATCTCTTCCTTGATGCCCTTGATTGATTGAAGCAGCGTTGGGCGGGGAGTGACATAATGCGAGTTCGCATACAGTTTCACGAATTCCAGATCGGCCGTTTTCTGTCCGGTTAGCGGGTCGAATTCGGCAATTGTTTCAACTTCATCGCCAAAGAGCGAGATACGCCAGGCGCGGTCTTCATAGTGAGCGGGAAATACTTCGATCACATCACCGCGCACCCGAAAAGTGCCACGTGTGAAGTCACCGCCGGTGCGTTTGTATTGCAGTGCGACGAGATCCGCGATGAGCTGGCGCTGCTCAATCCGTTCCTCGACTTTGACCGAAAATGTCATTGCCGTATAGGTTTCGACCGAGCCGATACCATAAATGCAGGATACAGAAGCTACAATAATGACATCATCCCGCTCCAGCAGTGCGCGGGTGGCGGCATGGCGCATGCGGTCGATCTGTTCGTTGATCGATGATTCCTTCTCGATGTAGGTATCAGACCGTGGCACGTAAGCCTCCGGCTGATAATAATCATAGTAGGATACGAAATATTCTACCGCATTGTCCGGAAAGAAGCTTTTGAACTCGCCATAGAGCTGCGCAGCAAGGGTTTTGTTGGGAGCCAGAATGAGGGCCGGGCGCTGAGTGGCTTCGATCACCTTTGCCATGGTAAAAGTCTTGCCCGAGCCTGTAACGCCCAGAAGTACTTGATCGCGTTCATCCTCGCGTACTCCTTTCACCAATTCAGCGATGGCGCCAGGCTGGTCGCCTGCGGGCTCGAAGTCTGATTGCATGCGGAAGCGAATACCGCCTTCGGACTTCTCTGGACGCTCAGGTCGATGAGGTGTCCATACTTCGCCATTCTTGATGAATGGATTACCATCCTCCAGCAATTGCGTGAGGGCCTCAACGGTCGCGGACACGCCAGAGCCATCTGCCGCATAAGTGGCGCCACCGGGCGCTTTGCTGCGCTTGGACGTTTGTTTGCGAGGGGTAACGCGATCCGCCTCTGCAGAGGAGCGCATAAGACGATCGGCAAAATCAGGATCGGTTATTGGTGTTGCATCGGCGCTGTAGCGTGCTTGCGGCGCTTCTTCAAATCCGTGGTTCTTATTCAGTGCGGGATTGAGGAGGTCAGCCAGAAAGGGATCAAGCGGCACCAGTGCAGGCTTCGATGCTTTTGCGCGCGTGGTCTTGTTGCGCGCAGGCTTTACCTGCGAGGAATCGGGAGCGGAGGTTGAAGCTGGTGTCTTGGGTGTGCGCGCCATCGCGTGAATATGGCTCTCATTAAGCGGTATGTGAAGATGGGCGTTGAAATTCTAATACGGAATCTGCAACTTGCGTTCATTTTAAGGATCAGATTAACGTAATTGGCTGGATTACGAGTGGAGGAGGCTTCGCAATGATTGATTTAAAGGGGAAGCGTGCGCTCGTAGTGGGGGTTGCTAATGCGGACTCGATTGCATGGGGAGTGGCAAAGGCGTTGCATGCTGCGGGGGCAGAAGTCGCGCTAACCTACCTGAATGATCGCGCCAAACCGTTCGTTGAGCCCTTGGCGCGGTCTATTGATGCTCCAATTTTCCTACCGCTTGATGTGCGCAAGAAAGAAGAAGCTGATGCGCTTTTTCATCGGATAACCACGCATTGGGGAGGGTTGGATACACTGGTGCACTCGATAGCTTATGCGCCAGGTGAGGATCTGCATGGACGTGTTGTCGATGCCTCGCTTGAGGGGCTTGCACTTTCCATGGATATCTCGGTCCATTCATTCATCCGCTTGCTTAGGCGGGCTGAGCCATTGATGAAAGATGGCGGCACGGCGCTCACGATGAGCTTTTACGGTGCTGAAAAGGTGGTTGAGCATTATAACCTCATGGGGCCAATCAAGGCCGCGCTTGAGGCAACGAGCCGTGCGCTTGCGGCAGAGCTTGGGCCCAAAGGCATTACAGTGAATACGCTATCGCCTGGGCCGATGCTCACCCGTGCAGCCTCAGGCCTTGGTGATTTTGGTGCTTTGCTTCAGTCTGCTGCGGAACGCTCGCCGCTGCGGCGCCTGGCGACTATTGATGATGTTGGTGCGCTTGCTGCATTTCTGGCCTCGGATTTGGCCCGGAACATCACGGGCGAAACCATCCATATAGATGCAGGCTTCCATATCATCGCTTGATACAGGTTGCTTGTGGGCGCTTTCTGTCAGGTGCATAGCTATAGATTGTATCTGGAAGATGTGTCTCCTGAGTTTAAAGAAGCATATGATAGATCAGATCATATCCATCTCTGGGCTATGAAGCTGCTATCCAATTATGAGCATTTACTTTATAAGTAATCTGGTTGGGTTGAAGCATGCTTCCCATGCTTCAACATAAAAGGGCCTTAAGCCCTGCGGTGGGGACATGGCTGTTATCGTGTTTCTTAGAATCGTCATGAAACCTATTGTTTGCACGTGATGCGGCTGATATGAGCGCAGCATGATTTTTGCGCGATTCCTTTAGGGGATTCCGGGTTTCGCGCGGTTGCTCTCTCTCCATTGAGCGAGCGTCAGGATTTTAGCTGTCGCGCGTTGGATCTTGTAAAGGAATTGGCCGGATGAAACCCTCGATCAAGCTCGTCGCGGGCAACTCGAATCGCCCTCTTGCAGAGGCTATTTCAAACTATCTCGAAGTGCCGCTGGCAACCTGCCTTGTGCGTCGTTTCGCAGATATGGAGATCTTCGTCGAGATTCAGGAAAATGTGCGCGGTGAGGATGTGTTCATTCTTCAGTCGACCTCTTTTCCGGCCAACGATCATCTCATGGAACTGCTCATCATTACTGATGCGCTGCGCCGTTCTTCCGCCAGACGTATCACTGCTGTGCTGCCGTACTTCGGTTATGCCCGGCAAGATCGTCGCGCCACTGGCCGCACGCCAATTTCTGCCAAGCTTGTATCAAACCTTATCACTCACGCCGGCGCTGACCGCGTGTTGACGGTTGATCTGCATGCTGGTCAGATCCAGGGCTTTTTCGATATTCCGACTGACAACCTGTTCTCAGCCCCTGTCATGGTGCGTGACATTAACGAGCGGCTTGACCTGTCAAACGTGATGGTCGTTTCGCCAGACGTTGGCGGTGTTGTGCGCGCTCGTGCTCTTGCCAAGCGCATCGATGCCCCCCTTGCTATCGTTGACAAGCGTCGTGAGCGGCCGGGTGAGTCAGAAGTGATGAATATCATCGGTGATGTTGCTGGCAAGAGCTGCATTCTCGTGGATGACATCATCGATTCAGGTGGTACGCTCTGCAATGCTGCTGATGCGCTGCTCGCGAAGGGTGCGAAGGAAGTCTACGCTTACTGCACGCATGGTGTTCTGTCCGGTGGCGCTGTGGCCCGTATTGCTTCATCGCGCTTGAAGGAACTGGTGATTACCGATTCCATCCAGGCAACCGAAGCCGTGAGAGTTGCTCCCAATATTCGCACTATTACAATCTCAAGCCTGCTTGGCGAGGCCATCGGCCGTACGGCCACGGAATCCAGTGTGTCCAGCCTTTTTGACTAAGGCTTAAGTAAAGCACTCAATCAAAAACCCCGGCCCGCGAGATTGCTGAGCCGGGGTTTTTTATGGTTGAGGAAACAAGTTTAAGCCGAAAACTGCAATCCGCTTAAAGTCCTGCTTGCTTAAATATATTTGATATTACCGTCATGGGCATACTGTATTGCTGCCGGGCAATATCTATGATGGTTTTAAGGTCACTAAAGAGAGTAAACCGCTTCTCTGGATCAGGGGTTGTGGTGTCTTTGACGTCTTTAAAGATATACTCTGCATTATCATGGAGGTATTGATAGAAATGCTCATCAAGTGAATGCTCCTGATCAGGAGTGACGAGTATATCGAGAGCTTTCCAAAGAGAAGCGTCAGCCTGCTTGAAAAAATCTCCGGATGACATTGTGTCTTTAAATGCTTTTGCAAAGGTTTCAATAATGATACCGATCGTCAGCTGATCAGCCTGATCAGGCGAGAGCGGGATAAAATCCTTAGCCCCCTCAGGCGCACTGAGGCGAGTCATCTCAGTCATTCTGATTGCTGCGTATTCTATGAGAGAGCTAATTTCACCTTGTTCGGCAAGCGGCGCATAGCGGGCAAGCTCAGCGGCAAACTCATCTCTAAGGGCATCCGTTAAATCGGCCTGGCCTTGCATTTCTTCCAGTCCAAAAGACCAGCCTATTGCAAGAGTAGATACAGTTTTGAATGCTGTGTCGAAGTCCATTTCAGTAGTAAGATAATTGGCGAGCGCAAAGAGATCTTGCCAAGCCTTCATGTCTGGCTGATACGGGGTCTTACCTGCCGCATCTATCTTGCTCAATGCAACGCTCTCAATTGCGGTGTGTTCTGTCGTTTCGTTGGTGAATGGGGTCTTTCTTGCTGAAAATGCACTGTACAGACCAATATCGGTAACATCATCAATGTGCTGGGGAACGATTTGAGTTGGCTCACCGCTTTGAATGTTGTCTTTGGTTGTTTCCGTGACTGTTGGGGCAGTACGGTTCACTCCAATGTATTTTTCTAACGAAACATGAGAGAAGCCATTAATAGAGCTAACCATCAATAAGATCCTTATTGCATATTATTGAATATAAAAGACGAAATTGAGCTTATGCTAATCAATTAATGTTTTAAGTGCTTTAGGTCGATAAATAGCGGCACTGTGATAGTAGTTGTAGCTTGTATATCGCTGCCACAAGGCATAAAGATGGCAACGTGCCTTGAAAAAAATTCTTATACTGTGCCAGCAATGTAAAAGCCGCCTCTTGTAAAGGCGGCTTGATCATTTGCAAGAAGAGGTGGCTGTTTCAGACTGCCACTTATCTGGCAGTTCTCACTCTTGCTGAAGGGCTGAAAGCAGCCAGTCGCCACCACGCATGCGACGGAATGTCCAGATTTCGGTGACGGTAATCGGCGTGGTCGGGTCGCCATCAACAACGGTGTTTGTTGTGCGGTCGAAAGTGACATCGCGCAGGGAAAATTTCATTGCAACCGTGGCATAATCGCTTTCCCCTTCACGCCACGCTTCAGCCAGGTCGCCCTGCATGAAGTTGATATCTGACACCCGATTGACGACGCCATTAGAGGCATTCGCAGTTAGTTCCTCGGAAAAGTACGAGGCAACCTCAGGCGTTGCCAGGCGGCGAAGTGCGGATAGGTCTTCGCGCGAGTAGGCATCCTGCGTTTCGATCAGCAGGCGCTCAAATGTCGCATAGTCGGCGGGGCCGATATCGATTGGCTGTCCAGTAGAAGCTGTTTGCGCGCGGGAAGTGTGGCTTCCAAGTCCAAGCCCTGAGCCAATGCCGGAACCAAGCCCCGATGAACCGCCAGCGCCTGAAGTAGTGCGTGCATAATGCCCCTGTGCGCCAGCTTCCTGTCTACGACGGAACCAGTTCATGGCAAAGCGCACTAACAATACGATAAGGCCGATCTGCAACAGAAGACCTAGCAACGAACCGAAGCCCGACATGCCACCAAACAATCCCGCGCCGGAAAGCAGGCCGAAGAGTCCAGCGCCCAAAAGGCCGCCCATCAATGCGCCACCAAATCCGCCGCCAAACATACCGGGGCGTTGCTGCCCTGCCATCTGACCGGGGCGCGCTGCCTGCGCTCCCAGGCCCGCATTAGGCGCGGTACTGGGTGCTGCTTGCGGTGTGGTGGAACGCTGAATGGGTGCTGCACTTGGTGCGGTATTGGTAGGGGCGGGCGCATTATAAGTACGCGTTCCCCGGCTGCCGAAGCTGCCGCCACGGCCCATGCGGGCTTCAGCGATTCCGGCCGTCAAAAACAGGGTGGCGGCTACAGCGGCCATAACGCGGCCTCGGCGGGAAAGAAACATGCGGTCTCACCTCACAGAATTTCATGTATCATTGCAAATAGCCAATGACGTTGCAGTTAGATGCATTTTGCCAAATCGGCTATCTGACCGCGTTATATATGGGGCATAATGAGCTTAAGGGAAAGTGCGCACACGCAATTTTCGACCTTTTAGGCCAACAAGATGACGTGATAATGCTTATAAGGTGCGCGCTTGGCTAATGTTGGCCTCTATAGAAAGAAAGCAAAATAGGTAAGCACCGAAATGAGAAAACCTTGATGCGCTCGCTTTTGATGGTATCTGCTGATAATGCGCAAGCGCTTGCTGTCAGTTCAACTCAAGCTGATGCTGTGATTGTAGATCTTACAATCAATGTATCGCCATCGATTGCGGCTCATTCACTGGCCCGTAATAACGCTCGTCAGGCCATTGATCTGATTGCTGGACGTATGAAGGTGTTCGTGCGCGTGAACATGCTGGCTTCGGGGATGGTGGATGATGATCTCGCGGCTGTAATGCCAGCCTGTCCCGATGGTATCGTGCTGCCGGGTGCAATGGGTACAGCTGACGTGGAGCATCTGGCTGCCAAACTTCGGGTGCTGGAGGCGCGGCTGGGACGAGAGGATGGTGAGACACAAATTATCCCATTGATCAGCAATTCTTCGGGTGTGCTGGCAGCGGGGGGAATGCGCCCTGTTCGTAGAATGGTGGCTATTGGCTGGGAGCCGTTTCATCCTCTATCTCGGCGTGACGTGCCTTCATTGATGGATTCTGCAGGGCGTTATCATGATGTGCCGCGGTTGACGCGTACACTAACCCTGCTGGCGGCAAGTCATGCAGGTGTTCTGGCGATCGATGCGCCTACGCCACTTGATACTAATGATGCATTCTATAGCGATGCAACCCGGGCGGAGCGGGATGGTTTTGGGGCGAAAATTGTCTGCTCGGAAGCACATGCACGTGCCGTGAATGATATTTTCCGACTTGATCGTCCCGCGGCGTTGTGAGCTGCCCCCATAAGATATGAATAGAGCACTGGTTGCGCATAATGTAATCCAGCCTTACTGCAGAAGCCTGATGCTTTAAACGCCGCATGGGTATAGCTTGACCGTTGTAAATGCAGTGACTTAGGATATTTTATAGAAGGGCCTTGTGCGTTGGCTCTGATGGGATTGCATGATCCGAAATCCAGGCACGTATTGATAATGGGGGGCTGTCGTGCGTAAGCTAATTCAAGCAGGCGGTCTTTTTGCTGCCGCTATGTCATTCTTGTTCCTGGCACTACCTGTCCAAGCCGGGAATTATGCGCGGACAGATGATGGTATGATCGCATTCTCTGGCGATAATATGCCCGCATGCGATGATCCGAATGTGCTTGGTCGGATAGCCAGCCGCTTCGCTTATCGAGAATCGCATTTCTGGAATTCTCCGCTCACCATCGAACAATTTGAGAAAATGCGCGAAGTCGCGTTCCGTCCGTGGGGGGAGCCATTCATTCCCCGCCGTTTCTGCACAGCTGTGACGTTGGCGTCTGATGGCCATCGGCGGGTGGTGAATTATTCCGTCCGCAAGGGGCTTGGTCCCATTGGTATTGGTAATGATGTGCAATGGTGTGTTGTTGGTCTCGATCCACTCATGGTGTTTGCTCCAGATTGCAGGGCGGCATTGCCCTGAGTTCATGCATATCGGATAGGGCCTTTGCTGCATTTGACCTTAGCGCATACAATAATGAATACCGCTCGTGCTGTGCTTGTGATGAGCATTGGCTTGGGTGTTGCCGTGGCGCAGGCTCGGCCTGTTGAGCGCGCCGCAAAACCCGGTGTTTTCGATTTTTATGTTCTTGCACTTTCCTGGTCGCCTGGTTTCTGCGCGCTTGGTGGCAAAGCCCGCCAGCATGCGCAATGCACTGATGGAAAGGAGCATGGTTTTGTGGTGCATGGGCTCTGGCCCCAATATGAGCATGGTTTTCCACGCGAATGTTCAATGATTCCAAATAGTATGGGGATGCGCGTGCCTTCTCGTTACGCCATGTCTATCGCTGCAGATATCTTTCCTGATCAGGGATTGGCGCGGCATCAGTGGCGTATGCACGGAACCTGCTCTGGAAAAACCCCGGAGGTTTACTTTCGTGAAACCGCACGCGCGCGCGATGTAGTTGCGGTGCCACGCACGCTGCAGAACTTACGGACGCGGCGGCTTGTTTCTACTGGGGAGGTTGAGCGCGCATTCATCGCTGCCAACCCTGGTCTTGAGGAAAATATGATTGCGACTGCGTGTGAAAGTGGTCGTTTGAAAGAAGTGCGTATCTGTCTGACACGTGATCTGTCGGCTTTTCGGGCGTGCTCACAAGTGGACCGTAGGGGGTGCCGGGATCACACAATAACGATCGATGCCCCTCAATAAGCGAAAGATGTAAGCGTTGCTCATTATGTCCGTTGAGTGTACGGGCAAATTCTGCCATTGATCCAGAATTATGAATTACCGTCACGCTTATCACGCTGGCAATTTTGCCGATTGCATGAAACACGCGCTTTTCGCGCGCATCCTTCATTATCTAAAACAGAAGGAAGCGCCGTTTCGCGTCATCGATACTCATGCCGGGATTGGCCTTTATGATCTGAACAGTGTTGAGGCAGGAAAAACACTGGAATGGCAAGCCGGTATTGCCCATTTGGCTGAGCCATTATCCGATGCAGCAGAAGCGCTCCTCGTGCCTTATCGCGAGGCGCTAGCAGAGGTTGCGACACGATTCGGAGGTGCCTTCTATCCCGGCTCTCCAATGCTTGCAAAACTCATTTTACGGCGCCAGGATCGGGCGATTTTCGTTGAGAAACATCCGGCAGATGTGCGGGTGTTGGAAGAGCGATTGGGGCGCGATAGACGGCTTAAGGTGCTGGAGCTTGATGGATGGACGGCCCTTAAAGCGAATATCCCTCCCGTGGAGCGGCGAGGCGTGGTGCTTATTGATCCGCCTTTTGAAGTTGGTGGCGAGCTTGCGCATATGGCGCGCGCCATGGTTGAAGCGCAACGTAAGTGGAATAATGGTATTATCGTTGGCTGGTATCCGATTAAGGATCTGGCGGAGACTGAGCAATTAGCAGATATATTGCGCGCCGCTGGTGTGCCTAAAATTTTGCGGCTTGAAATGCTCATTGATGCTGCTGACGACCCTTCGCGCCTTAATGGCAGCGGTCTGGTCATTATCAATCCGCCATGGACGTTGGCGGGTGAAGCAGAAATCCTGTTGCCTGCCATGGCAGAGAGATTAGCGCGATGCGATCAGGCCGGTTATCGCTGCGACTGGCTTGCGGGCGAGTGAAGCCATTTCACTGGCTCGCTGATGTTCGCACGGCATTCCTTATTTAGATATTTTTAGCGACCATTTATCGATCGCTTTTTAAGGACGCATGCGCGGCTTTCACGCGCTTAGGCCTTCAATCATTAGCGCAGCTCGTTTGGGTTGGGTGAGCAACACACAAACGATGTCTTGCTTATCGAGATATGTAGGTATGGCGCCTGTTTTCAATTCTATAATTGTCTAGACCAAGTTTAAAACGGTAGTGCAATTCTTGAATACAGGGTAATGGCGCAGGCATATTGTTGGCTTCTCAATTGGAAGCTTTAATCCCATGCAGACTTTTTTCTCGCAAACATGTGCGCCTGAATCTGGACAATAAAAAAGCCCGGTGACTTGCGTCACCGGGCCAATCGTTTGCGTCCCAGAAGGGATTAGAACGAGTCGAACTTGTAGTTCAGACCAGCGCGGACCACGCCGAACTCGTTGCTCTGGCGGTTGTTGTGGAACACTGGAACGAAGTTGTGCTTGTTGCTCTTGCCGAGGTCAACGTACAGACCTTCAACGCGTGCCGTGATGTTGTTGGTGATTGCGTACTCAACACCACCACCGACGGTCCAACCGGTACGGTTGTTGTTGCTGTTTTCGAAGTACATGCCCTGGTAGATGAAGCCGTTGTTGTTGCCGCCACCACCGTAAGCGAAACCACCCGTTGCGTACACGAGAGCGCGGTCGAATGCCACACCGAGACGAGCGCGGACAGTACCGAACCATTCGATGCCGTTGTTCGAGCCGCCGAATGCGCCAAGAGCAGGATCAAAAGCGAGAGCGTAGTTGCTGCTGCGCTTCAGGTCTGCATAGTTGATGTCTGCTTCAAGACCAGCAACGAACTGACCGAACTGGTAGTTGTAACCAACCTGGCCACCACCGGTGAAGCCACCGTTGTTGCCATCGTTGCCGCCAGCGAAGACAACGCCGTTTACAACGTATGCGTTGTTGCTGCTCTTGTTGTTCCAAGCGTAACCAGCGTTAACACCGACGTAGAAACCGGTCCACGTGAAGATAGGAGCGATTACAACCGGAGCAACCGGCTGAACGTGGCGGCTAGGAAGGTCAGCAGCAGAAGCTGCGCCCGAAGCGGCGAACAGGCTGGCAGCAGCAACACCTGCGAGAAGAACCTTTTTCATCATTCACTCCTCAAAAATTCTATCGTCTTCTATCAAACAGCCTAAATATTATTAAGCTGTTCGTGAAGTTGGTCTATTCATACCGCAACTTCAGTCAGCCGTCTGTGCCTTTCGTGTCACAGGCCGGTTGCTAAAAAGGGCGGGATTGTGTCGACAAAAGGCGCTTAATATCAATATTCGCCACCTTCTGCTTTGCTAAAAGCGTTTGCAACTTACAAGTAACCTTTTGTTGTTGCAAGGTATTTTTTGAAAAAAATGTCTAAGCCATTCCAGTTTCGGGTTGATTTTTACTCAGAAGAGATCATCCAGTATGAGTGTTCGATCATACTGTGGGATCGCTAAGCATGGATAACATCAGGTTAATGATCGATTTTCCATGTTGGTTCCGATAAATATCCGGCAAATAGCGCAGGATTCGCCGTGCTATTGCAGTATGCGATCGACGCAGTGGGCGTAAGATAGCGAGATGAAGATGGTGCTGGATCAGAGCATGAGGTTGCGATGGACGTTGCTACGTGTCAAAGCGAAGCAAGTGAGGTCTTGAAATCCAAGTGAGGTCTTGAAATCAATGACGCAGGCGCCGCTACCCCTATCCGTATTTATAATCACCCGCAATGAGGCGGACAGGATAGGCCGTTCCATTGCGGCAATTGCCGATCTCAGCGATGACATCGTTGTTGTTGATTCAGGATCAACCGATGGCACCCAGGAGATCGCAACCCGTCTAGGTGCACGTGTTATTCATAATGATTGGCCGGGCTATGGCCCGCAAAAACGTTTTGCTGAAGAGCAATGCCGGTACCAGTGGTTGCTTAATATCGATGCCGATGAGGTTGTTCCGCCGGATCTGGCGGCGCAAATCAGGGGTATATTTGCCGATGGCGAACCTGCCGCCGATGCCTATGAAATTAGAATTTCTGAAGTTTTTCCGGGTGAGGGGGCGCCCCATCCTCTTGCATATACGCTGGCGCCTGTGCGGCTTTATCGGAGTGATAAAGGACGATATGCAGCATCAACTGTTCATGATCGCGTAGAGTTGTCGCCAGATGCGCGTGTTCAGCGGTTAAAGGGGGCCATTCATCACTTTTCGGTGCGCTCGCTGGGCGATCAGCTAGCCAAGCTCAATAATTATACGGATGCGTTAGCGCTTGATCTCGATAAACGTGGGGCAAGGGTGTCGACCATGCGTTTGTTTGTGGAGTTTCCAGCCTCTTTTCTAAAGGCATATATTGGCCGCCGCCATATCGTGCGAGGTGTTTATGGCTTTATGACTGCTATGAATTTCGCTTTTTTCCGTTATTTACGGGTTGCCAAGCACATTGAGCGGCGCATGCTTGCGCGCCAGGGTGAGCAATCTTCGCATTCGGTTGCACCGCCTGTCGTGCCGGTACGAAATAAGCCGGACCGGGAGAGCAATGGATGACCCGAGGCGTTGCGCTTGTTACTGGAGGCGCGAAACGCATCGGGCGCGCCATCGTTGAGAGTCTTGCAGATGCAGGCTATGCAGTGGCAATCCACTTTCATCATTCAGGGGATGAGGCGCACCATCTTGCGAACTCGCTATGTGAAGCGGGGGTAAAGGCCTTAGCGCTCGGTGCTAATCTTGCCGATCCTGCCGCGACCAAATCTCTGATTTCGCGCGCGACGGCAGCACTGGGGCCTGTGACGTTGCTGGTTAATTCAGCGTCCATTTTTGAACCCGATGATATTGTTCATCTCGATGTTGAGTTGTGGGATGAGACATTCGCCGTGAATCTGCGCGCACCTATGCTGTTGGCGCGCGATCTCGCTCATTACCTACCCGAAGGAGCGTCTGGGGCAATTGTTAATGTGATTGATCAGCGGGTATTGCGTCTTAACCCGCAGTTTTTCTCTTACACGCTGACAAAGAGCGCCCTTGCAGTTGCAACCCGCACCATGGCGCAGGCTTTAGCACCGCATATTCGTGTAAACGGTGTTGCGCCTGGTCCTACTTGCGCGGGGCATCGCCAAACCGCACAAGATTTTGCGCGTCAAAGTGCAGCGACATTGCTTGGTCAGGGACCAACACCCGCGCAAATTGCTGAAGCTGTGCTTTTTCTGGCGCAAGCTACGAGCGTTACGGGACAAGTGTTGGCAGTGGATGGCGGCCAACATCTTTTATGGCGTACCGCTGATGTAGATGGCATTCCTGAATAAGCGACATGACAAGAGAGATGACAGGTGCGCTGATATGCATGTCATCTCATCTATTGTCGTATCAAATGTTTTTTAGCGAGGAGAGGAAGCTATCGGCTTCTTCTGACAGACCTTGAACATCGCCAGCAAGGCGCGCCGAAACAGCCTCGACTTCCGCCCCTGATTGCGTTGCCTTGTTGGCAGCCTGAATAACCTGTCCCATATTGGCAGCAATGCGGGCGGTTTCATCCGCAGCTTGCTGGATTGAGCGCGATATATCCGCTGTTGCTGCCAGCTGTTCCTGTACCGATGCTGCAACTGCACCCGCAATCGAGCTGATTTCGCCGATCGTGATACCAACACTACTGATCGAAGCAGCTGTGCCAGTGGCTGCCTGCTGAATTTCAGTAACGCGAGTGGCAATATCGGCCGTCGCTTGCTCGGTTTGTGCGGCCAGCGATTTTACCTCAGTAGCAACAACAGCAAAGCCGCGCCCGGCATCTCCGGCGCGTGCCGCTTCAATGGTGGCATTCAGCGCCAACAAGCGGGTCTGCGCTGCAACAGCTTGAATGAGTTCAACAACTTCGCCAATACGGCGCGCTACTTCGGAGAGCCCCTCAACGGCTTTATTAACCTCTTCAGCCTGACTCACGGCCTCACGCGCCACTTCGGCAGAGCGTGAAACCTGGCGACTGATTTCACCGCTTGTTGCTGATAGTTGTTCTGTCGCTGCTGCAACAGCCTGGGTGTTGGCTGAAGCCAGTTCTGCAGCTTGTGCGGAAGCGGCAGCATGTTGATGAGTGAGTGCTACGGTTTCAGTCATCGCGCGGGCACTGATGTTTAACGTCGTTATTGACTGCGAAACATTGCCCACCACATTTCTGACCGATAGGTCAAAGCCGCTTGCCAGCTGGGAATCATACGTTTCCCGCGCGGCATCAAGATATGTAGAGATGGCAATATCCATATCCAGCATAACGGCGCGGTTGATAGCGCTCATCATCTTGAGGGCTTTCTGGCGTGCGGCAGCAGGTTTGAACCGGCTGGCGCTTATGGTAGAAACCAATGTAGCCAGCTGATTTAATATAATCAGATAGCCACCGATATAGCGCGATGGTTCAAGACCAATCCGGTTATGCACCATGCCGATTTTCTGAACGGACTGAACGTATTCATCATCAAACTTACCGGAAAACAGCCGCTCCCAATGGGCTAGCTGTCCACGTTGAGCATATTTGACAGTAGCCTGCGCCTTTTCAGGTGTTGAGCCAAACAGCATCGCGATATCTGGGCGGGCCATGATATGGGCGTAGAAGTGGTTGAGGATATCCGGCATTGCCTCCCGAACTGCGGGGTACAGCTCCTGCAATGTGGCTGAAACTTCAGCATTAATCCCCAGAAAAGAAAGACGGTCGGATATATTTATCATGCCACTCGCTTCTTTATGGTGACTATCTTGTTCGTATAAAAACTCAAACATCCATACAATAACGTCTCGGAATTTATAAGCAAGTAAGCAAAGCATTAAAGCATAAAAAATCATTAATCAGAAAAATATATAGAGTAATTTAATTTTAATAGAGATTTTTAGTTATTTTGTATTTTATGTATTTGTATTTTTCTTGTTTTATATAGTTTTATCTAATTTAGGTTGTTTAATTCTATCCAGTTACGCCCATGAAATCTTCTTTTCCAGCATGCAGATCACTGGTCGTTATCTGTAATATCTCGACAAGCAAGTTAGTTGTTTCGCGTATAGTCGCGCCACAGCCTCCCACATCCCGTTGCCTTTTGAGGGAAACGAAAGATTTCTGCGGTGATTGGAATGAGATGATCTCTTATCTTTTTGATAGTGTAATAGCTGAAATCAATCGGCCATAATCAATTTCGCCCTTATGGGTGGCGCGTCGGAAACTATAAAAACGTGCATCATCCGCATAAGTGCATAGACCAAGATTTTCAAAAGTCTTGATACCAGCAGCTTGTGCGCGTGCGCCAATAAATGCTGGCAAATCAAATTGCGCATAGCCTTCACGGCCTTCAAGTGCTGAAGGAGTGAAAAAGCGCTCATAGCTTACATCGGTTGCTTTAAAGCGGGTTATGAACTCCGGGCCGACCTCATATGCCGTGCGGCTAATAGTGGGCCCCAGCGCCACTGAGATGCGTGAGCGGTCAGCTCCCAATGTCTCCATGCATGCGATGGTCTCCTCCAGCACACCGCTGATAGCGCCTTTCCAGCCTGAATGAGCTGCACCGATGATACCCGCTTGCGGATCAGCGAAAAGCAGGGGACCGCAGTCTGCGGTTGCAATGCCCAAAATTATGCCTGGACGGTTAGTCACCATGGCGTCTGCGCGTGGACGTTCATCGATGGGGAAAGGCGCTTCCACGACAGCAACGTCTGCGGAGTGAATCTGGTACAATGAGACAAGGTTGCTTGCTGGCAGGTTGAAATGGGCGGCCATGCGCCTGCGGTTTTCCTGCACGGCGTCGCGTGTATCGGCCGAGCCAACACCGCCATTGAGTGAAGTATAAAGTCCTTCTGAGCATCCACCACGCCGGGTGAAAAAAGCATGGCGGATGCCCGGCAATGCTGCCAGCGAAGCAGCCTCAAGCGCTTCAGGCATGACGGCATTGGAGGGCTCAGCATTGTGATCGGTCATAACCAGTCGCTCCTGCGTCAGCGTGTCTTTTGTAAAAAGGAGCGTCGGCGCTCTTTCTCGTTTTGCAGGCCAGCACAAAGCGCAGACCCTATATGTTAGCGTGGGTCACGACGTTGATTGAACCCTGCCAGCAGCGGCAAGGAGGGGTTGGTAACTGCCATCACTTTAAACAATTGGCCCATGCCACGGCTTTCCATGTCTGTTAAACGGGCCAGGGCGGCATCAACACTGGCAGCCTGTGCAGGTGAGTGCGCTTTCAGCGCCTGTGCCCGCTCGCGGATACCGAGATGGAGCAGGAAATCACCCTGCATGACCGGTCCATGAACTGCTGCCCCCGCCATGAGCGCCGCTTGGGACAATGCTGCAAAATCGACATGAACGGTTACATCGGCTTCGCCCGGCTCATTGAGCACGCCGGTGAAACCATGATCGCGTATAGCTTGCAGGGTTTCGCCATACCCGGTGCGCAGATGGCCATAGTCGATGGCAAGCAGCGCGCCGCCTTCAGCGGCTACACGCTCGGCAATCTCGCGCATGGCAATAAGATGGCTGGCGGGAAATTCCATTAATACGCCATCAGGCGCATCACGTGTGAGGGCAGCTTCCGGGGTTCCTGAAAGGCCGAATGCCAGCTCACCTTCTGCATCAAGCCCAATCAGCCGTTCAAACCACGCACCATTCGCGCGCACATATTGACGGACCGGCAAACAATCGAAGAACTCATTGGCAAAAACAATCACCGGTCCTTCCGGTACCTGCGCGAAAACATCATGCCAGGTGGGCATGAAACCACTGTTTGCCAGCGTTGCCGCTTGCAGTTTTCGCAATACAGGGCTGGTTTCAACGAGATGGACTTCAATTGCATCATGAAAAGCTGGCAGGGCCTTGGCTGCGCGCAGGGCATCCTTCATGAGTGTGCCACGGCCCGGACCAAGCTCTACCAGATGCACGATTGCGGGTTCGCCCATGAAGCGCCACGTTTCCGCAGCCCATAATCCAAGCAGTTCGCCAAACATCTGCGAAACCTCGGGGGCGGTAACGAAATCTCCAGACATGCCCAACGGATCACGCGTCATGTAATAGCCGTAGCGCGGGTGGCCAAGGCACATCGCCATGTAATGCTCAACGGAAATCGGACCATTGGCAGCGATAGAGATTTTCAGCTCTTGCGCCAGCGGGGTATCGTTTTCATTAACTGCTGGCGTCATGGCGTCATGTCCTTGATTTGAGATATTGCAGGGCGGGCCGTTGCGATAAGCCACACGCCGCCTAATAGCAAGGGAAGGCTCAGTAGCATCCCCATGGTAACACCGCCTTCAAGCGCAGATACATTCGTGCCGAATAGAAAGCCGAGTTGCGCATCGGGTTCGCGGAAAAACTCACACACACTGCGTGCAACGGCGTAGCCTGCGGCAAACACGCCCGTAATGAGTCCGGGGCGGCGAAATCCTGCTATCCGCACAACAACCGCAACCAATACAAACAGCAGCAGTCCTTCCGTCAATGCTTCATAGAGCTGGCTGGGGTGCCGTGGAACAGGCCCCGCGTGTGGAAAGATGACCGCAAATGGCAAATCAGGCGCGGGTCTGCCCCACAGCTCACCATTAATGAAATTGGCAATCCGCCCAAAGAAAAGCCCAATAGGCGCAACTGCTGCCGCGACATCAAATAAGGAAAGAATCGGCAAATGCCGGATGCGCGCGAGCATAACCATGGCAATCGCTGCACCTGCAAGGCCGCCATGGAAGGACATGCCTCCTTTCCAGACAGCGAAGATCGATAATGGATCAGCCATATATTGGTCTGGACTGTAAAACAGCACATAACCCAGTCGCCCGCCAATCACGACGCCCAGGGCGGCATAGACCAACAGATCATCAATATCTGTGAGAGTGGGGCATTTGGCCTCGCCCCATAGGCTGGGGGTGCTGACGAGGCGGCGAGCGTAAATCCACCCACCAATCAGACCCGCAATATAAGCTAATGCATACCAGCGAATCGCCAGTGGTCCGATTGATATCAGCACCGGATCAATAGCCGGAAAAGCCAGCGCCAGCATAGGCACAGACATTAACGAAGAGGTGAGAACGGGGGTCGATAACAGCATGACGTCTCCAGACTTGACGGCGTCAATGTCCCTGTTGGCGGCGGCGCGTCAAGTCCAGTATTTTTTGAGTACGCTTAATTGCGGCCGCTTTGCCCTTCCGGCTGGTCGATAATGACCCCTGACAAGGGTTCTACCAAAATCAGCCGATCATGTACTTCGCGCACCCCTGGCACTGATTCGATCAACACTTTCAGGGCTTCACGTACAGTCGCATCGAAAATAGTGCCGCGCAACGTCACGACTCCATCCACAACTTCAGGCGTGGGAATGTAGGGCGGCGCCCATGGTTCACGGGCGATAGCGGCTGTAATCTGCTCGCGAATACTGGCATCACTGCCAAGAGTTGGTCGATTAATCTGCTTTGAAAGTGCGCGTAGCAGGTCGACACGGCTTACTATGCCAACAAGCTTGCCATTGGCCGTGACAGGCACGCGCTTGATTTTGTTTTGTTCAAACAAGGTTACGATATCATTGAGCGGCGTATATTGAGTGACTGTAACAGGATGGGGAGTCATCACTTCTTTAACGCGGCGGGCATTTGCTTCAACATAATCCGCAGCAGCCTTTGCGGGGCCAAGGATGAATTCAAGCCAACGCTTACGTTCACGCTGGGTGTCGAGTTCCGCGCGACGTAGAAAATCGCCTTCTGTGACCATTCCCACAACGCTTCCCTCGGCATCAACGACCGGCAGGCCGCTGACTTTCTTCTCCAGCATCAGCGCCACAATGTTGGATATGCGATCATCCGGAGAAGCGGTGATGACGTTTGAAGTCATGATATCGGCGGCTTTCAAGGGAATCCTCCATTTAACGCAGAACCATGCGGTGATCTATTTACATATCGCTCGCGATTCAATTTCTACAATGGCAGACTGCTCTCTCCATTCAGGCGGTGCAAGTGGCAATTAGGGTGTATTAATATTGCGGTTTGCAAATGGAGACTTTCCTCTTGTGCTCCATGGCATAAATCTCAACACACCTTGGGGGGCAGAACTGTTGCGAAAGAACGCATTATAATGCACCGTGCGCCAACTTCTTTTCTGGAGTGAGGGTGGCACGCTATGACAATCGTGAACAGGCATTCTTTTGGGGCATTATTTGCTGGGGCCTTCGCTGTTTGCGCGGGTATAGGCACGGCCTTTGCGCAGACTCAACCTGCGGGTGATCCTATCCGTATTGGCGAGATTAACAGTTACTCCGGCATTCCTGCTTTCACCGAGCCTTATCGCAAGGGATGGCAGCTGGCTGTTGAGCAAATCAACGCTGCCGGTGGCGTGCTGGGGCGCCCGATCGAGGTGATCTCACGCGATGATGCGGGTCGCCCTGCGGATGCCATCACGGCGGCCAATGAGCTGGTTTCACGAGAGAAGGTCGATGTGCTGACGGGCACGTTTTTCTCCAACATCGGACTGGCGGTGTCGGACTTCGCTCGCCAGAAAAAGATCCTGTTTGTTGCCGCCGAGCCGCTGACTGATGCGATGATCTGGGAGCAGGGCAGTCGTTATACGTTCCGGCTGAGGCCTTCAAACTGGGTGCAGGCTTCTATTCTGGCGGAAGAGGCGGCCAAGCTGCCTGCCAAGCGCTGGGCGACGATTGCGCCCAATTACGAATATGGCCAGTCTGCTGTTGCGGTCTTCAAGAAAATCCTCTCTGAAAAGCGCCCCGATATCGAGTGGGTAGGCGAGCAATGGCCGCCACAAGGCAAGATTGACGCGGGCGCAGTTGTGCAGGCAACACTTGCTACCAAACCGGATGCCATCCTGAACGTGACCTTCGGTCCCGATCTGGTGAAGCTTGTGCGTGAGGGCAATACTCGCGGCCTGTTCAAGGATCGCTCTGTGGTGAGCTTTATTACCGGCGAGCCAGAGTATCTTGATCCCCTGAAAGAGGAAACGCCCGAGGGCTGGATTGTTACGGGCTATCCTTGGCAATCTATTGATACGCCTGAGCATAAGGCGTTTCTCGCTGCCTATGAGGCGAAGTTCAATGATTATCCGCGCCTTGGTTCTGTTGTTGGATACGCCACGCTGAAATCAATCGCTGCGATCATCGCGCGTGCTGGTTCGCTTGATACTGAGAAGCTGATCGAGGCAGGCCGGGGTGTTCATGTCGATACGCCATTTGGGCCAATCACCTTCCGCGCGGTTGATCATCAGTCGACACTGGGCGCGTTTCTGGGGCGCACGAGCGTGAAGGATGGCAAGGGCGTGATGGTCGATTCTGTTTACAAGGACGGGGCAGATTATCTGCCGGATGAGGCAACAGCTGCCAAGATGCGGCGACCAGACTGATGGCGTTTTTGCTTGCGCAAGGCCTCACCGGCCTTGCCAGCGCGGCGTCGCTGTTTCTGGTTGCTTCGGGATTATCGATCATTTTTGGTGTGACGCGGGTAGTGAATTTCGCCCACGGCTCATTTTACATGATCGGCGCTTACCTTGCCTATACGCTGACAGAGCGGCTTTCGGGACCACTCGGGTTCTGGGGCGGGGTTTTGCTGGCAGCGGCAATTGTGGCAGTGTTTGGGGCGCTCATCGAGCTTGTGCTGCTGCGCAGACTCACGCGGGCACCTGAGTTGTTTCAGCTACTGGCGACATTTGGTGTCACGTTGATCGTGCAGGATGCGGTCGTTGCTGTTTGGGGGCCGGAAGATCTTGTAGGCCGCCGTGCGCCGGGGCTGACGGGGGCGGTTGAGATAGCCGGCCAGCTTGTGCCTGCCTACGATCTGTTTCTGATTGCGCTGGGCCCGCTGGTGCTGGTGCTGCTGCATCTGATTTTCCGCCGGACGCGGTTTGGCGTGCTGGTGCGTGCGGCGACGCAGGATCGTGAGATGATTGCCGCGCTTGGCGTGAACCAGAAATGGCTTTTCACGGGTGTTTTCGCTTTGGGGGCGTTTCTGGCGGGTCTCGGTGGGGCGCTGCAATTGCCGCGCGATGCCGTAAGCCATCTGATGGACATGCACATTATTGTTGAAGCCTTCGTCGTGGTGGTGATCGGCGGGCTTGGCTCGGTCACAGGGGCATTTGTTGCGGCGCTGGTTGTGGCGCAGCTCAATGCGTTCGGCATTCTGGCTTTTCCCACCATTTCGATGGTCACAGTATTTCTTGTGATGGCGGTGGTATTGGTTGTTCGTCCTTATGGACTGTTCGGTATGCCACAATCGCATCAGCGCGTGGATACGGCTGTTACAGCAAGGCCCTGGCGCAGGTTTAATACGCCAGAGCGTATAATGGTAACGCTGCTGATACTGGCTGCGGCCACCCTTCCGTGGGTGCTTGATGATTATGCGCTCACTGTTGCTGCCGAAATATTGATCATGATGTTATTTGCCACAAGCGTGCACCTGTTGATGTCGGTTGGAGGCATCGCGCCATTTGGCCATGCGGTATTTTTTGGACTTGGCGGTTATGGTGCTGCTTTCGCGGCAAAATTATTCGGTGCATCAATGGTTGTGGCACTGTTTTCAGGGCCGGTTCTTGCCGCATTGGGAGCGATTGCATTCGGCTGGTTCTGCGTGCGTTTATCGGGTGTATACTTTGCCATGCTGACACTTGCATTCGCGCAGATCATTTGGTCGATTGCGTTTCAATGGGTTGGTGTAACGGGAGGCGATAACGGCATCATCGGTATCTGGCCCGAAGGCTTTGCAAGCTCTCCTCAAGGCTTCTACAGCTTGGCATTTGTGCTTTGCGTTGGCGGGGCGATGTTGCTGCGGATGATTGTGCTATCGCCATTCGGCTACACTTTACGAGCGTTGCGTGATGCATCAATGCGCGCTGAAAGTATTGGGGTCAATCGGATTGCACAGCAATGGTTTGCCTTCGTGCTTGCAGGCGGCTTCGCTGGCCTCGCGGGGGCTTTGTTCGTCTATCTCAAGGGTAGCGTTTTTCCCGAGAATCTGGGCGTCGGCATGTCGATAGACGGGTTGGTGATGGTGCTGCTTGGTGGGGTCGAAACTATTTCTGGCGCGATGGTGGGAGCGATTGTCTACAAGGCGCTATCAATATGGCTTTTGAGCTTTACCGATCTGTCGAAATTGGTACTCGGCGTGCTGATTGTGTCGTTGGTGGTGGTGTTTCCAAAGGGGATTGTCGGTTCGCTGGAGATCCTGCGTGAGCGCCTGATGCAGCGCATGCCGAAGCTTTATTTTTGAATTATCTGCGGACTATTTAAATATTGTGCTTTAAAAGTTGATGCATGACATTTTACGCTCCAGAAGAGCGTGCGCAGTATTGTTCCGTTACAGTTTGTGTGTAGATAATCGCGTTCTGTGAATTCTCATTTTCATAGCGGGGGCATGCTGTGTTGGGCTGGATCGGCTTTCAAAGTAATGGTGATACGGTGCGTCCTTTTGTTCAGCGAATGGGCGGACTTTCCCTTCTGATGACGCTTTCCCTGCTGGCAGCCTGTGGCCCGGAGCCTGAAACGGCAGAGCCCCCGCCACGTATTGTGCGCACCGTAACTGTGGAGGCACGCGAAGCAGGCGACGTCGTAACACTAACGGGTCACATCGAAGCGGAAGATGAGGCGGCTACTGCCTTCCGTGTTGGCGGGCGGATGGTTGAGCGGCTGGTGAACGTGGGTGATCGCGTGACGGCGGGGCAAGTACTGGCGCGCCTTGATGCGCAGAATGCCCAGAATAACCTGCGCTCGGCAGAAGCAGGCCTAAACGCTGCTTCCGCGCTTCTGACCCAGACGCAGAATGCATTTGAGCGCCAGCGGCATCTGCTCGATCGTGGTTTTACGACACGTGCGAATTTCGATGTGGCACAGCAGGCGTATCTGTCCTCGCAGTCGCAGGTTGATGACGCCAAGGCACGCCTCAAGATCGCCCGTGACAATCTTGATTACACAGAATTGCATGCCGACGCAGAAGGTGTCGTCACCGCACGCGGCGCAGAACCCGGTGAGGTTGTGCAGGCTGGGCAGATGATTGTGCGCATTGCCCGCGAAAATGGCCGGGATGCAGTGTTTGACGTGCCAGCACAAGTGTTGCGTATCGCACCAAGCGATCCGGTTATCACTGTTGCACTAAGCGATTCACCCAATGTAACGGCGGAAGGGCGCGTGCGCGAAGTTGCACCGCAGGCCGATCCTGTCACGCGGACGTTTGCGGTCAAGGTGGGGCTGTCGCAGCCGCCTGAGGCTTTCCGTCTTGGTGCCACGGTGGTTGGTACGATGCGGCTTGATGCGGGTGCGGCGATTGAAGTGCCAGCCAGCGCTCTGACCGAGTTCAACAGTCAGCCGGCGGTCTGGGTTGTTGATCCCGCGACATCGACCGTATCCTTGCGCAACATTGAGGTGCGGCGGTTTAATCCGTCCTCGGTTGCGGTCGCAACCGGTCTGGAAGAAGGTGAGATCGTTGTTACCGCGGGCGTGCAGGTGCTTCATCCTGGCATGAAAGTGCGCCTGGGCGGAGCGCCATCATGAGCAAAGGCGGCTTCAACCTTTCGCAATGGGCCCTGAATCATTGCTCGTTGGTGATCTATTTCATGATCGTTGCGGTGGCAGCGGGCGTGTGGTCATTCCAGCGGCTGGGGCGCAATGAGGATCCGACGTTTGTCATCAAAACGATGGTGGTGAGCGCGGCATGGCCTGGCGCAACTGTTGAGGATACTCTGCTGCAGGTTACAGAGCGGCTTGAGCGGACGCTGCAGGAGACGCCTCGGCTCGATACGCTGCGCAGCTTCACGCGTGCTGGCGTCACGACGATATTCGTTAATCTGGAGGGTTCAGCACCCGGCAGTGAGGTGCCGGACATATGGTACCACGTGCGCAAGAGCATAGGCGACATGGCCCGTACCTTGCCACAGGGCGTAATTGGGCCGGTCTTTAATGACGAATTTGGCGACACCTTCGGCATTATTTATGGTTTTACGGCGGATGGCTTTACCCATCGTGAATTGCGCGATTATGTTGAAGCGGCCCGCTCACGGCTGCTGAACGTGCCTGATGTGTCGAAGATCGAGGTTATTGGTGCGCAGGATGAGGTGATTTTCGTCGAGTTCTCATTGGCAGAGCTGGCGCGCCTTGGCATCGACAGGCAGGCGGTAATAGCGGCGCTGCAGACGCAGAATGCAGTGCATCCAGCCGGTATCATTGAGACTGGCGAAGAACGCATTTCGCTGCGGGTATCGGGCGCATTTGAGTCGGAGCGCGATATTCTTGGCATCAATCTTGTGGTTGGCAATCGCATTTTGCGTTTGAGTGATATCGCGCAGGTGCGGCGCGGCTTTGTTGATCCGCCTCAGCCTATGTTCCGCGTGAATGGCGAGCCGGCGATCGGCCTTGGGATTGCTATGCGCGATGGCGGGGACATCCTCGCGATGGGCGCCGAGATCAGCCGCATGATGGCCTCGATCAAGGCGGAGTTGCCGGTCGGTATTGAAGTTCAGCTGGTGGCTGATCAGGCCGTGACGGTTGATGGCGCCATAGCCGAATTCATGGAATCGCTTTGGCAGGCCGTGGCGATCATTCTGGCGATCTGTTTCCTTAGCCTAGGCGTGCGTCCTGGTTTGGTGATCGCGCTTGCGATCCCGATTACGCTCGCCATCGTGTTTTCGGTGATGGATCTTATGGGCATCGATATGCAGCGCATCTCGCTTGGTGCGTTGATTATCGCACTGGCACTGCTGGTCGATGACGCGATGACCACGACAGATGCCATGATGACGCGCCTTGCCAAGGGTGACAGCAAGGAAGTAGCTGCCGTATTTGCCTTTAAGACCTATGCTTTCGCCATGTTGGCGGGCACGCTTGTCACAATGGCGGGGTTTGTGCCGGTTGGGTTCGCGGCGAGTTCTGCGGGTGAATATACATTCTCGTTGTTTGCGGTTGTCAGCATTGCGCTGGTGGTCTCATGGTTTGTGGCAGTTATCTTTACGCCGCTGCTCGGTATGGCGTTGATCAAGGCACCCAGGCAGCAGGCCGAGCCGAAGCCCAGCAAGATCGAGGGAGCATACAAATCCTTCCTCGGATTGGCGTTAAAGGCGCGGTATGTGACGATTGTCGTGACGCTTGCACTCTTTGTGTTGTCATTGCTGGCGCTGCCGCTTATTCCAAGCCAGTTCTTCCCCTCATCAGACCGGCCTGAGCTGCTCGTGACGATGCGTCTGCCGCAGTCGGCTTCGATCCATGGCACTGAGGCGTTGGTGAAGGAGTTCGAGGCGCTGATCCAGGATGATCAGGACATTGAACGCTGGAGCACCTATGTCGGACAGGGCGCAATCCGCTTCTATCTGCCACTTGATGTGCAATTGCCGAATAGCTTTGTCGCTGAAGCGGTCGTGGTGGCCAAGGATGTGCCCGCTCGCGAGCGCTTACGCGACAAGATGAATGCGATTTTCGAGGAGCATTTCCCGCAGGTAGTTGCGCGCATTTCGCCGCTGGAACTGGGGCCACCTGTTGGTTGGCCAATTCAGTACCGCGTGACGGGACCTGATATTGCGCAAGTGCGTGAGATAGCGCTGAAGCTTTCCGGCGTGATGTCATCATCACCGGGGGTGGAGAAGGTCAACTTTGACTGGATTGAGCCTGCGCGTGAAATTCGTTTGCGGGTTGATCAGGATCAGGCGCGTCTGCTTGGTCTTTCATCGCAGGCCGTGGCTGGTATTCTGAACACGGCTATCACCGGTTCCGCCGTTTCTCAGGTGCGCGACGATATTTATCTCGTCAACGTGGTGATGCGTGCTGTCGATGAAGAACGCGTGACACCTGAAACGCTGCGCTCGTTGCAGGTGCCTGTACCCGGCGGACGGACTGTGCCGTTGAGTCAGTTCGTGCGCTTTGAGTATGATCAGCACTTCCCGCTTGTGTGGCGGCGCAACCGTGTGCCTACCCTCACTGTGCAGGCGGATGTGGTACAAGGCGAACTGCCGGAAACGGTGGTGAATGGGCTGGAAGAGAAAATCGCCACACTCTCGGCAGGGCTGCCTGCGGGCTATTCGATTGAGGTTGGCGGTACGGTGGAGGAGAGCGCTGCTTCACAGGCTTCCGTCATCGCGGTAATCCCGTTGATGCTGCTGATCATGGTGACGGTGCTGATGTTCCAGTTACAGAGCTTCCAGCGTCTGTTTCTGGTGCTGAGTGTTGCTCCGCTTGGGTTGATTGGCATCGTTGCAGCGCTGTTGCTTTCGGGCAGGCCGCTTGGGTTTGTGGCTATCCTCGGCATTCTCGCATTGCTCGGCATGATTATCAAAAATGCGGTGATTCTGATTGGTCAGATCGAGGCCGAACGACTGGCTGGCAAGACCGTGCTTGCAGCGGTGATCGAGGCGAGTTCGCTGCGTTTCCGCCCCATCTTGTTGACGGCGGTTTCGACAGTGCTTGGTATGATTCCGATTGCGCCCACCGTGTTCTGGGGGCCGATGGCCTTCGCGATTATGGGTGGCTTGCTCGTGGCCTCGCTGTTGACGCTGGTATTCCTGCCCGCATTGTACGTGGCCTGGTTTGGGCCAGATGCGCGCCTGGAAACGCCACCATCACAGGCAAGCTCTGGTGCGGCAGCATAATGGCGCACCAGTATCATTCTTGCCCGACCACACACTGACAGGAATACGTAATGACTGAGACCCGGAGCGCCGACTTCCTGATTGGCGTGTGTGCTGTCATCCTTGGCTTGGCCGGGCTTGTTATCGCCAGCTCGCTTTTTGCACCGGTTTTCTTTGCACTGTTCATCATTGCGATCGTGTGGCCGCTGCAAAAGACTTTGCAACAGCGCATTCCCCAATTGGTGGCGTTGGCGATTACGCTGATTATCACTGTGGTTGTGATTGGCTCGCTATTATCGCTGACCGTATGGGGCTTTACCCGCGCTGGTCAGTGGATGCTCGGCAATGCCAGCCGTTTTCAGGAGCTTTATCTGCTGAAAGCTCAATGGCTTGAGAGCCATGGCATTGTCCTTGCAGGCGTCTTTGCCAATCAGTTTGATGTGAATTGGCTGGTGCGTCTATTCCAGGGGTTTGTGCTGTGGGCGAATAGCCTTGCTGGTTTTGTTGTCGTCACATTCATCTTTGTGCTGCTTGGGCTGCTTGAGGTGGAAGTGATTGCGCGCAAGCTGGGTCACATGGGTGATTGGGGCTTGCGGGTTCGCGCAGCCAGCACGGACATTGCTTACAAATTCCGTCGCTACATGGGCGTGCGCACGCTCATGAGCATCATGACGGGCATTGTGCTCTGGGCGTTTGCCAGGGTCACAGGGCTTGAGCTTGCAGTTGCATGGGGCGTGATTGGGTTCTCGCTTAATTACATCCCTTTTATCGGCCCGCTTATTGCGACCATTCTGCCTACAGTGTTCGCCGTGGTGCAGTTTGAGAGTTTGCAGACCGCAGCGATTGTTTTCGGTGGCATGAACCTTATCCAATTCCTGATCGGCAGCTATCTGGAGCCACGAATTGCAGGGAATGCACTTGCTGTTTCACCATTCATGGTGCTGTTTGCTGTGTTCTTCTGGAGCTTTTTGTGGGGCATTCCGGGCGCCTTCATCGGTGTGCCGCTGCTGATCGCTATCATCACATTTTGCGCCCATTACCCATCGAGCCGCTGGATCGCTGCTCTTCTATCCGGAAAGGATGAAGCATGACCACCAAGGCATCAAGCACCAATCGTGGAACCAAAAGCGACCCATTGTTGATCGATCTCGCCTTTCAGGGCGGTGGTTCACATGGCGCATTTACGTGGGGGGTTGTCGAGCGTTTCCTCGATGATCCAACGCTGAAGATCGAAAGCATCACCGGCACATCGGCGGGCGCTATGAACGCTGCTGTTCTCGCTTATGGCTTTACGCTGAATGGGGTTGAAGGCGCCAAGGCAGCACTGGAGAAGTTCTGGCGTCAGGTGAGCGACGCTGCACGTTTCAGCCCGATGCAACGCGCGCCGCTCGATGTCATGTTCGGCAATTGGACGCTCGATAACTCGCCCGGCTATGTCTTTTACGATCTCGCCAGCCGGTTGTTCTCGCCTTATGATATAAACCCATCCAACCTCAATCCACTGCGGGATGTTCTGGAAGAGAGCATTGATTTTGAGCGTTTGCAGCAATCGCCGATCAAGCTGTTCATCACGGCAACGAACGTGCGCACGGGGCTGCCACGGGTGTTCCGTAATGCTGAGCTGAATGCGGATGCGCTGCTTGCCTCCGCCTGCCTGCCGCTGGTGCATCAGGCCGTGGAAATTGATGGCGATGCATATTGGGATGGCGGCTTTTCCGGCAATCCATTGCTGACGCCAATCATCCGCGAGAGTAATGCGCGTGACACCATCCTCGTGCAGATCAATCCGATAGAGCGCCCCGGCGTGCCGAAAACTGCGCGGGATATTCTCAATCGTTTGAATGAGATCGCTTTTAACGCCAGCCTCAAAAAGGAGCTGCGCGGCATTGCGATGTTCCAGAAATTGTTGCGCGATGAGGGCCATCTTGAGCACGTGGAATGGGTAGAGGAATGGGCTGACATGCGCATCCACCGCATTTCCACTCCGATGATGGTGGAGCTTGGTGCATCCTCGAAGCTGAATGCCGAATGGGAGTTTCTCACGCTTCTGCGTGAAGAGGGGCGCTTGCAGGCGGATAACTTCTTGCGCGATCACCGTCAGGATCTGGGCGTTCGCCCTACATTTGATCTGAGTACGCTGCTGCATAATCTGCTTGAGCAGATCTAGGGCGATTGCAGCATGACGCTGCGATCTTTGACATTCATATTGTGACATCACAACTTCTCAAGCGCAGCCAGCTTGCGCCCATGAAGATGCTACCGGAGCAGGCCTATGAGCATAATCGGAATTTTGATTGCCCTTGGCCTGCTGGTCTGGCTCGCGTATCGAGGCTGGAGCATTCTCATTCTTGCGCCTGCATGCGCGATGATTGCGGCGCTGCTTGCGGGACAGCCTGTGCTAGCGCATTGGACGCAAACGTTCATGGGCAATGCAGCTGTTTTTGTGGCGCAGTTTTTTCCGATTTTTCTGCTTGGTGCGTTATTCGGCAAGCTGATGGAGGCAAGCGGTTCGGTTGAATCCATTGCCAACTTCATGACCCATAAGCTTGGCACTGGCCGTGCAATCATGGCCATTGTGCTTGCGGGTGCGTTCGTCACTTATGGCGGGGTTAGCCTGTTTGTCGCATTTTTCGTTTTGGCGCCGATGGGGCATGCGCTGTTTAAGGCCGCAAACATTCCCCACCGCCTGATGCCAGCTGCCATTGCGCTGGGCACGTCTACGTTTACAATGTCAGCGATGCCCGGCACGCCGGCAATTCAGAACGCTATTCCGATGCCGTTTTTCGGCACCAATCCATTTGCCGCACCTGGGCTTGGCATCATTGCATCAGCCATTATGTTGGGGTTTGGCCTGTGGTGGCTGCAACGCGCTGAAGGCAAGGCGCGGCTTGCAGGTGAAGGCTACACTTACGAGGGCGCTGCCGCCGAGATTGCTGAAGGCGCTGCCCATAATGATGTCATCCGCGAGCGCGCAATAACTGCACGCGAGTTCGATCCTGAAGAGATCGGGCGCGGTGGGCATGCGAGTGCGCTGCCATCATTCTATCTTGCAGCTCTGCCGCTTATTGTGGTGGTGCTGGTTAACCTGATCATGTCCTTTGTGATCCTGCCGAATTTCGATGCCTCCTTTCTTACGACCGAGGCGTGGGGCGATACGTCGCTTTCGGCGGTTGGAGGTGTGTGGTCGGTTATCGTGGCGCTGTTTGTTGCCATCCTTGTGCTTGTCGCGATCAACTATTCCCGCCTGCCTAGCATTCGTGCGACACTTGATGCTGGTGCAAACGCCTCTGTGCTGCCAATTCTGAGCGTTGCAAGTCTTGTCGGCTTTGGCGCTGTGGTCGCGGCGCTGCCGGCGTTTGAGATAGTCAAGGAATGGGTACTTGATATTGATGGCGGGCCGCTCGTATCCTTGGCGTTCGCCACCAATATTTTGGCGGCACTCACGGGCTCTGCCTCAGGTGGCCTCACGATTGCGCTGGATGCGCTTGGCCCGACATATATGGAAATCGCAGCCGAAATCGGCATTGATCCCGCTTTGATGCATCGCGTGGCTGTGATTGGTGCCGGCACGCTCGATAGCTTGCCGCATAATGGCGCGGTGGTGACACTGCTGGCTGTATGTGGTTCAACTCATAAGCATAGCTATCTCGATATCGTCATGACGGCGATTGTTGGCGCATTGATAGCGCTGGTAGCTGTGATCATGCTGGGAACAGTGGCGGGATCATTTTAAACATGCGCCGCGATTGGATGATTATCGGCGACAGTTCTCAGGCCTAGCGCTGCCTTGGCTGATGCATTTCTCACCAGAATCCCCGTCATTATAGATCTTTGATAGCGTTTTTTGACGGTTCTATGCCTTGACGTGGAAGATCAATGCTGTAGAACAAACCATGATCTTCATGAAGGGAATGGCGTGGTATGAATTGGTCGGGACAGCAGGATGAGGCGTTGAAGGCGGTGGCGCGCTGGCTCAAGACCGGGAATCCACAAGTCTTCCGCCTGTTCGGATACGCGGGCACCGGCAAGACCACGCTTGCGCGCCATATTGCCGAAGATGTCGATGGTGATGTCATTTTTGGTGCTTATACCGGCAAGGCAGCTTCCGTTCTGCGCAGTAAAGGCTGCGAGGGAGCTTCGACGATTCATAGCCTGATCTATCGCTCAAAAACCAATGAGGATGAAGATGCGCCATCATTCGTGCTCAACCGTCAAGCAGAAGCCGGAAAGGCTGGACTGATCATTATAGATGAGTGCTCGATGGTGGATGAGGAGCTGGGGCGCGATCTGCTGTCGTTTCAGGTGCCGGTGCTGGTGCTTGGTGATCCAGCGCAATTGCCACCTGTGCGCGGAGGCGGGTTTTTTACTGAGGCTGAGCCCGACGTCATGCTCACCGAGGTGCATCGGCAAGCGCGGGATAATCCGATCATCCGTCTCTCCATGGCTGTGCGCGAAGGCGGAGAACTGCCGCAGATAGCAGAAGAGGGCACACGTGTCATCTCGCGACGCGAGATTGATGCCGAGAAGGTTATGCGTGCTGATCAAGTACTGGTTGGCACAAATCGCACCCGCAGGCTTTATAATGGACGCATTCGTGCATTGTTGGGCTTTCGGGATTCGTTGCCTGCAGCGGGTGAAAAGCTTGTTTGCCTGCGTAATAATAAAACCAAAGGGCTGTTCAACGGCAGCACCTGGTCCATCAAGGCTTTGCGCGGGGAGGCAAAAGGCTACCTCAAGATGGAAGTGGCGCCTGAAGATGAAAATGTGCGTCGCGGGGTAGATGTTTCTGTGCTGACCGACTTTTTCACCGGCGTAGAAGAGGACATTCCCTATTCGGCGCGTCGGGATTCTGACGAATTCACCTATGGCTATGCGCTGACTGTGCACAAATCCCAGGGTTCGCAGTGGGATGAGGTGGTATTGTTCGATGAATCACGGGCCTTTCGCGAGCACCGTGCCCGCTGGCTCTACACTGGCATAACGCGAGCAGCTGAGCGATTGACCATCGTAAGAATGGATTGATCGTCGCCTCATGACGGCCTGCAACCGGCACCTTTTTACGTGCAGCTTCTCGAAAGGTATCCAGTATCAAACCCAAAGGTGGGTAACACCTTTGGGATCCATTTGATGCGCATACAAGTGCGTCTTTCGAGGCTCTTGGTGCTGCTCACCTTGAGGTGAAGCTCAACCCCATTCTTCAGTGGCTAGCCTGGGCGCGCAGTGTATCAATTGGCGCTTCTATTGAGCATCGATTTTAAAGCCTTAGCCCAATGCCTTTTTCACTGCTTCCCCCAGCTCTTTCAGGCCGAATGGTTTGGGGAGGAAGGAAAAATTCTCGCCTTCTGGCAAGTTCTTTTCAAAAGCATCCTCGGCGTAACCGGAGACGAAAATCACCTTCAGGTCGGGGAAGCGGCTGCGCAAATGCGTGAGCAGGGTGGGCCCATCCATTTCAGGCATCATTACGTCCGAAACCACAAGATCAACTGGCGACTCCAGCTTGTCGACAATGGCAAGTGCATCTGTGCCGGATACGGCTTCGATCACGGTATAGCCTCTGGATGTCAATGCGCGGGATGCAAACTTGCGCACGGCTTCCTCATCTTCCACCAGCAACACGGTGCCGCGACCGGTAACGTCTACCGCTTCACGTTGTTTGGAGGCGGTGGCAATCTGCGGCGTTTCCGTCCGCATATGGCGGGGGAGGAAAATGCGGAAAACCGTACCCTCTCCTATAACGCTATCGCAGAAAATGTAGCCGCCACTTTGCTGCACAATGCCGTAGACCATGGATAGGCCAAGCCCTGTGCCTTTGCCGATTTCCTTGGTGGTGAAGAACGGTTCGAAAATCTTGTCGAGGACATCGGGCGGAATGCCACTACCAGTGTCTGACACTTCAATCAGTGTATAGTCCGCATGCGGAAGCGCTGCTTCGTTGTAGCCATAACGGGCGCAATCTGCTGCTGGCACATTGGATGTACTGATAATGACTTTGCCGCCTTCTTTCATCGCATCACGTGCGTTGACGGCGAGGTTCACGATCACCTGCTGGAACTGCGTGGCATCAGCCTTCACTTCCCACAAGCCGCTGCCATGATGCAGCTCAAGCGAAATACGCTCGCCCAGCAGACGACGTAACATCTCGGACAGTTCAGAAAGCTCGTCGCCCAGCTGTATCACGTTCGGACGAAGCGTTTGGCGACGTGAGAACGCCAGCAGCTGTCGCACAAGAGCGGCAGCACGGTTGGCATTCTGCTTGATCTGCATGATATCCTGGAAGCTCGGATCCGTCGGGCGATGGTTCGATAAAAGCAGATCCGAATAGCCAATGATTGCTTGCAGCACGTTGTTAAAATCGTGCGCAACACCGCCAGCCAATTGTCCCACAGCCTGCATTTTCTGCGCCTGCGCAAATTGCGCTTCAAGGGCGCGCTGTTCGGTTATGTCGAGGGCATAAACAATGGCTACTTCGCCATCCAGCTCGCCATCGTCAATACCGCTAAAATAAAAGCGTGCTGACCGCTCTGTATGCGCTGCGGTTTGCCCTGTGGAGGGGATAACACTATTAGTGGTGTTGGCGATTACGATATCGATCGGCGCTATATCGCCAATACCTTCTGCCGCCTGATGGACGGCGTTGGCCAGTCCTTCGCGGTCGCGCGGTGAAACAACACCAAGAATAGAGCGTTGTGCATGGCCCTCATGAGAACGTGAGCCAACACCGAAGAGACGTGCAAAAGAGGCATTCGAACGCAGAATGAGCCCCTGACGGTCAACAGTAGCGATGGCAACGGGCGTGTTATTAAAGAAGCGCGAAAAACGAACTTCAGCTGCACGCTGGCCTTCCGCTACATCTTCTCCAGGCGAGCGGTTCAGCACCAGTGTGCGTGAGGGCAGAGGGCGGCCTTCCGCGTCGAAAGCTATACGGTGGAATAAACGTACCGGCAGGCTTTGGCCACCACGCTTGCGGAAATCAACATCGAGCGTTTCCGTTCGTTCTTCTCCGGGAGCGCCGGTGACGGAGCCAATAAGAGCAGCGGCATTCGGTGGCACAACCTCTAACAACGTCAATCCGCCCGAACCCACTTGCGCGAGATCGTGATCCAACCAGCGCGCAAGGGTCGCATTCATATAAATAATCTGCCCTTGCGCAGTGAGCGACAGAAAGCCTGATGGCGCATGGTCGAGATAATCAATGGCGTGTTGCAGCTCGCGAAACACGCTTTCCTGCCGTTCCCGGTCACGTGTGATGTCTACAACGCCCCAAAGCGCAGCGCGGCGTCCGCCTGCATGGATGGGGCGCACGCTGACTTTGAACCAAAGCGCATCGACGCTCAATTCACCCCGGCCTTCACTACGTACAAGAGCTTTCTGGGCGTCTGTAATGGTGTTTTTAGGAACGAGCCGAATTTCCTCTGCGGCGGCGCGCCCTTCGCGAGCGGCTTGCGCGAGGCGGTAAATTGCTTCAGCAATGTCCGGTGCGCCATTAAACAAGCGTTCAATGGTGTAAGGGCCAGGGAGATCATCACTCTTGAGGCGATTAACGAGAGCACGATAAGCGTCGTTTTCATAGGCTATGTGCCCGTCGCTCTCTATGACAATCAGCCCCTCGTTGCTGGAGTCGGCAAGTGCTTTGGGTAAATCGTTGCGCTGGCGCGCGGGTTGCAAAAGACCCAGCGCCATCGCCAAAGTTAGCGCGATACCAAGCATGGCGCAGAGAGCGAGAATGCCTAAAATAACAGGCTCGCTCATTCGATGGCCACTATAAAAGAACCAGCCTGCAACCCCCATGAGCGCAAGCGATAGCAGCACGACGAGGGCCGCATGGCCTGTCCGCAATTCGGAACGTTCGCTCGAATTGTCCACGCGTGTCTCGTTCATCCGGTGGATGTCCCTTTACCGCATCTATTTCGAAGACAGCCAATGAGAAGCCTGCACTTCGATACCATTTTACTTATCGCCGACGTCTCAAGTAAGGATACTTCAAGATTGTATGCTTCAAGATCATATGGCGCTCAATCGCACAATAGACTTCTGGCTCAATGCTTGAGGTATCGTTTCGCTTGTACACGCCATATGTTGCTTTGCCTGCATGCATAGCCCGTTACCGGATATTTCTCTGCCCTTACAGGAGTTCCCATACACACAATAAATCACAAGTAGCTAATGAAGGCTTTGCATATGCAGCATTAAATGCGATTTATCCCATACTGGCGAATCCGTTATGGCTCAGCCAAGATGTTAATAGCCGTGTAATCGGCGGTTCTATAGGTGGGGGGCGCGACCGTGGAGATTTTCGGGAGCAATACACCGGCAGCGGTTCAGTATCTGCTAGCCTTTGTCATCATACTGGGGCTGCTGGCGGCCTTTGCCGCCCTGTTACGACGCATAACCGGTGTACGGTCGCGGGTAGGATTTTCAGGTACCAGCGCGCGCCATAGGCAGCAGCGCCTTGGCATTGTAGATGCTGTGGATATCGATTCACAGCGCCAGCTCCTGCTGTTAAGGCGCGACAATGTCGAGCATCTTGTGATGGTCGGTGGTCCAAACGATCTGCTTGTTGAAAGCGGAATAGGGCGCATGCCATATCGTGCAGCAGGTCCGCAGCCGGTCCAGCCCCATCATGCTCCTGTTTTGACAGAAAGCAGTATGGCTGTTGCCGACGAGGCCGGTCCTGAGGCTGAACCTGTTCGTGCACCAGCCCGCATGGAAATGCCGCAGCCAAATGTTGTTGAGCCTAGTGCTGGTTTAAGTGGTGGGCGCTCCCCTGGGGTGACCAGGCCATTGGCGACGCCTGTGGCGCCTTCATCACCGCTTGCGCCGACATCCCGGCCGGTTACTTCACCTACTTTGCCACCTGTGCAGCCCCCCGTTCCGCCAATACAGCCAGTTATGCCGACCGCTCCATCAGGTAGCTTGCCCCGTCGCGAAGTAACAGGAACTGAAACTGAAACTGAAACTGCAGGAGCTGCTGGCGTTGGGGCAGGTTTGCAGGCAATGCCGCTTTCATTTCCTGGCAATGCTCTTCCCGGCTCTGCGGCTTCACAAGCAACAACTTCCACGACCACCCGTGAGCAGGATGCGCCGCAGCGTCCTTTAAGCGGTGTGACACGTCAGTTGGAAGAGGCGTTGAAACGTCCTTTCGGGGCAGTGCGGCCATCTCCGGTGACGGGTATCAAATTTGATGATGTACCTGCAGCGAAAGAGGCTGGTGAAGGCGTCAACCCGGTTGAGGCTGGTCCTTCATCCGGCGCGCAGGCTGATATCCAGCCCGTAAAGCAGGAGGCCTTCGAGCCTGCCAGGAGGGACTTCCCATCTCTTGGTATAGATAGGCCAACGACTGCGCCTTATACACCGCCGTCACCTATTGCGCCAGTTTCTCCTGCGCGTTCAGTGAGTGGTGCGCCATCTGGAGCTGAGTCGTTCCGTCCCTTGCCAGGGATGGCGCCTACGCGTGCTGTCAATCCTCCTGCACAGGAAGCATCCAGCCAGGGAGCGATACCGGAAAAGAGCGGCGAATCGTCAAAGAATGAGGCGCAGTCAGAGCCATCCCAAGTGGCATCAACGCCTGCGCCGAAGACTGAGACCGCAAAACCACCTGCGTTTGATCTCACGTCGCTGGAAAATATCGAGGCAGAGTTTGCTCGCTTACTGGGACGTAATTCACCGAAGGGCGAGTGAGTACCATTTAACCTGAGTAATGATTGAAAAAGGGGAGATCCGATGCAACGGATCTCCCCTTTTTGCTTTCACAAAACATTTTTCGGGTGGGCTGAGATGCAATCAGCGCAAATTTCCGAAATCTCCAGCCATTAAATTTCAGACGTAAGCTTGGGAAGTGTTGAGGTTTGTCTCAAGGGAAGCCAGAAAAATGCCGTATGGACGTTTTTGCGGCTCACCCTGAGACATGATCAATTATCCTAGCCACCGATATTGTAGGCGGCGAGTGCAGCCATGTTTACAATATCGGTATCCTTGGCGCCGATGGGCAAAATTTGCACAGGCTTGTTCAGACCAACAATCAGCGGTCCTACAACAGTTGCAGCCCCCAGTTCCTGCAGCATCTGCGTGGAGATGGACGCTGAATGCAGCGCTGGCATTACCAGCACGTTGGCAGGCCCCTTCAGGCGGCAGAATGGATAAAGCGATAGCGCTTCCGCATTAAGCGCCGCTTCCGCGCTCATCTCACCATCATACTCGAAACGTGCGCGTTGTTGGTCCAGAATGCGCACGGCTTCGTGTACGTGGGCGGAGCCGTTGCCGCGTGGCTGGCCGAAGGTGCCGAACGCCAGGAGCGCCACGCGCGGATCATATCCCAGACGACGCGCTACGCCTGCAGCTTCTGTTGCAATTGCTGCAAGATCTTCTGAAGTAGGAAGCTGAGTGATGGCCGTATCAGCAATCAGCACGGTGCGCCCACGCGTGATGGCAATAGAGACGCCGATCACCCGATGGCCAGGCCGTGTATCAATCACCCGCATAACTTCCTTAAGCGCGGTGTGATAATTGCGGGTAGCGCCAGTGACCATTGCATCGGCATGGCCATGCACGACCATCGCTGCACCGAAATGGTTGCGGTCCTGATTGATCAGCCGTTGACAATCGCGCAACAGGAAGCCATCGCGCTGCAGCCTTTCATACAGAAACTGCGTATAAAGCTGATTATATTGTGAGCGCGCGGCATTATGGATCTCAATCCCTTCGCGACCATTCAAATCAACGCCTGCCTGTGCGGCAGTTTCGCGAATCCTATCCTCACGTCCCACCAGAATAGCAGTGCCAAGTCCCTGGTGCACATAGGAAAGAGCACCACGGATGACAGCCTCGTCCTCACCTTCAGCAAAAACGACGCGCTTGGGGAAGCGGCGCACGCGCTCGAATACAGTGTTAAGCACGCTTACCACCGGATCGCGGCGGGCTGAAAGCTGTGTTTTGTATTCAATAACATTTTCGATAGGGCGCTGTGCAACGCCAGAATCAACGGCAGCCTGCGCAACAGCAGGTGGCACAACCTGAATGAGGCGCGGATCGAAAGGGGCAGGGATGATGTAATCGCGGCCAAAGCGCGGGCGTGCGCCATCATAGGCAGCTGCGACTTCATCGGGCACGTCCTCGCGGGCAAGTTGCGCCAGCGCGTTGACAGCTGCAATCTTCATTTCCATGTTGATGGTCGTGGCACGCACATCAAGCGCACCACGGAAGATATAGGGGAAGCCGAGGACGTTATTAACCTGATTGGGGTAATCCGACCGACCTGTCGCCATGATCGCATCATCGCGAACGCGGGCGACTTCTTCAGGCGAGATTTCCGGATCAGGATTAGCCATGGCGAAGATGATCGGGTTTTCACCCATGCTTGCCACCATCTCTGGCGTTAGCGCACCCTTTGCCGAGAGGCCGAAGAAGATATCCGCGCCATTCACTGCCTCTGCGAGCGAACGTGCCTTGGTTTCAACGGCGTGGGCGGATTTCCACTGATTCATGCCTTCAGTGCGGCCCTTGTAAATCACGCCCTTGGTATCACAGAGAATGACGTTCTCGTTTCTGAAGCCAATAGCCTTGACGAGCTCGATGCAGGCAATGCCTGCAGCGCCCGCTCCATTCACAACGAGCTTGGTTGTGGCGATGTCGCGCCCGGTCAGATGCAGGGCATTGATCATGCCCGCCGCCGCGATGATTGCCGTGCCGTGCTGGTCATCATGGAAAACGGGGATGTCCATCAGCTCCTTGAGGCGGTCTTCAATGATGAAGCACTCAGGGGCCTTGATGTCCTCAAGGTTGATACCCCCAAAAGTGGGGCCAAGGAAACGCACGGCATTGATGAACTCTTCCACGTTCTCCGTATCGACCTCAAGATCGAAAGCATCGATATCAGCGAAACGTTTGAAGAGGACGGCCTTGCCTTCCATCACTGGCTTTGATGCAAGCGCACCCAAATTTCCCAGACCCAGAATCGCAGTGCCGTTGGAAATCACCGCGACCAGATTGCTGCGCGCAGTATAATCATAGGCGGTTACGGGGTTTTCATGAATGGCACGCACTGGTACGGCCACCCCCGGAGAATACGCCAGCGATAGATCGCGCTGCGTTGTCATCGGCTTGGTAGGCGTGACCTCTAGTTTTCCGGGGCGTCCGCGGGAATGAAAATTCAGGGCCTCCTGATCCGTGTAGGTCAGGCGGGTTTTGCGTTTACGCTCTGTCATGGGGATGGGGTCTGCCTCTGGGAATTTTGTTAGTGTTTGTTATCTGAATGCACCATATCGATGCGTCTGTGCAGTCTCAAGCGGGGTTCTCCACTGTTTCGTGCATGGTCGACTGGTGCAGATAGATGAAAGGTGCAACAGGGTCTGTTAACTTTCCGCGATGATCCGCTTATCAAAAACAACATCCGCTTCACCATACACCGTTGATGCACCGGCTATTGAAGCAGCTATGCCTGTAAGCGTGGCTGATAAGCCATCGCCGATGATGCAGCAATACATCGAAATTAAGGTCGCGCACCCGGATACCCTGCTGTTTTATCGCATGGGTGATTTTTATGAGCTGTTTTTCGGTGATGCCGAAATCGCCTCTCGCTCGCTCGGTATTGTGCTGACTAAACGCGGCAAGCATCTGGGTGAAGATATCCCGATGTGCGGCGTGCCCGTGGATAAGGCAGAGGATTACCTTGAACGCCTCATTGCGGCGGGCCACAGGGTGGCTGTTTGCGAGCAGATGGAAAATCCTGCCGAGGCCCGCAAACGGGGCAGCAAATCAGTTGTTCACCGCGCTGTCGTGCGGTTGGTCACGCCGGGCACGATCACTGAAGATCGGCTTCTGGAGCCAAGCCGATCCAATTGGCTGGCAGCTGTTGCCCGTCGCCGGATATCGGAAACGCAATGGTGCTATGCCGTTGCTGCCGCAGATATTTCGACGGGGCGCTTCACGGTGTCCGAAGTTTCAGCCAATGCACTGATGGCAGAGATTGCCCGGCTTGAACCACGCGAAATCATTGTTCCGGATGCTGTTCTGGATGACGAGGGACTGCGTGCTTATTGGCAGGAGCAGCGGGCATCTGTCACCCCCATGGCGCATGAGGGGCTTGATTCGGCTTCAAGCGAACGGCGGTTGAAGGATTATTTCGGGGTTTCGGATCTGGCGGGCTTTGGCCAGTTCAGCCCCAGTGAACTTGCGGCTTCAGCAGCCATCATCGCCTATGTGGAGCGCACACAGCTTGGTTCGCGTCCGCCGTTATCGCCGCCTGCACGTGAGGTGGAAGGGGCCGGGCTTGCTATTGATGCTGCCACGCGCGCCAATCTCGAACTCACCCGCACTTTATCTGGCGAACGTGCAGGCAGCTTGCTTGCCGCGATTGATCGCACGCTTACACCCGGTGGGGGACGGCTATTGGCTGAGCGCCTTGCCGGGCCATTGACGGATGCTGCTGCGATCAGCCATCGGCAAGATGCTGTGCAGGCGCTGTCTGACGATATGGTGCTGCGTGAGCGCTTGCGGGGATTGTTACGCTCGGCGCCCGATATGGCGCGTGCACTTTCCCGGTTGTTGCTGGGCCGGGGTGGCCCGCGTGATTTAGCTGTTGTGCGAGATGGGCTGACCGCTTCTTTGGTCATTGCCAATTATCTTGAGCATGTAGCAATTCTGCCTATTGAGCTTGAAGGCGCGCGTAGCAGCCTGGCTGCCCTCGATCCTGAATGGGGCAAGGCACTGTCTGCTGCACTTGCGGATGAGCTGCCTTTGCTCAAGCGCGATGGTGGCTTTGTGCGCGAAGGCTATGACGCCAATCTTGATGAAGCCCGTATGTTACAGGCAGATTCGCGTAAAGTAATTGCTGCCCTTCAGGCACGCTATGCAGACGAAAGTGGCTGTCGCCAACTCAAGGTGAAGCACAATAATCTGATCGGTTATTTCGTTGAGGTGCCGCAAGCGGCTGGCGAGGCTTTTGTGCGTGCGCCGCTGAATGAAACCTTCGTCCATCGCCAGACAATGGCCGGCACGATGCGCTTCTCAACGGTGGAGCTGGGTGAGCTTGAGGCGCGTATCGCTTCTGCGGGGGATCGGGCAAGCTCAATTGAGCTCGCAGTATTCGACCAGCTGGTGGAGAACATGTCCCATCATGCAGAGGCTATTAAGGAAGCGGCCTCTGCTTTGGCAGTCATCGATGTTACCGCTGCACTTGCCGATCTCGCAGCTGATCTTGGCTGGGCTCGCCCGCATGTCGACGCAAGCCTTTCCTTCAACATTGAAGGTGGACGGCATCCTGTGGTGGAAGCAGCTTGCAAGCGTAATGGCGTGGCATTTGTTGCCAACGATTGTGACTTGTCTCCACCCGGATCGGCCAAGGCGGGGCGCATTACGTTGATCACCGGTCCGAACATGGCGGGTAAATCGACCTTCCTGCGCCAAAACGCTCTGATCGTGGTGCTGGCGCAAATGGGTGCGTTCGTGCCGGCAAAATCAGCGCAGATCGGCGTCGTTGACCGCCTGTTCTCCCGCGTTGGTGCAGCGGATGATCTGGCGCGTGGACGCTCTACCTTCATGGTCGAGATGATTGAAACTGCCGCCATCCTTAATCAGGCAGGCGAACGCTCACTTGTGATCCTCGACGAAATCGGACGTGGCACGGCCACCTTTGACGGTCTTTCGATAGCATGGGCGGCGATTGAGCATCTGCATGAGAGCAACCGTTGCCGGTCGCTATTTGCCACGCATTATCACGAGCTCACGGCGCTGTCTGACAGGCTGAAGCGCGTATCGAATGCCACTGTGCGCGTGACGGAATGGCAGGGCGATGTGGTGTTTCTGCATGAGGTTGTGCCGGGTGCGGCTGATCGCTCCTACGGGATTCAAGTGGCAAAGCTTGCTGGTTTGCCGCCAAAGGTCATCACGCGCGCTCGCGCCATCCTGAATGAGCTGGAGAAGAGCGAACGGGAAAAGCCGGTTAGTGCGTTGATTGATGATCTACCGCTTTTCTCTGCCTTTGCCGCGCCTGCTGCAGCACCCATTACAGTTGCGGGGCCGGACGTGCTTCGCGAGGCATTGGATGGTATTCTACCAGATGAGCTATCCCCGCGTGAGGCACTGGAAGCGCTCTACCGTCTCAAGGGCTTGCGTCGCACCGAAGCCGATGAAAAGATAGGGTAAAAGCAACTAACCTTAAGGATTGCCCAAATGGCGGATGCAGGGATTCTGATCGGAAAGAGCGATAAGCCCGAGACGCTGCTGCTCAAGCGCGCCAACCGGCATGGCCTTGTGACGGGTGCAACCGGCACCGGCAAGACCGTGACCCTTCAGGTGCTCGCGGAAGGATTTTCCAATGCCGGTGTGCCGGTATTTGCAGCAGATATCAAAGGCGATCTATCCGGGATGGCCGCAGCTGGCGAGGGTGCTGCACCGTTTATCAAGCGGGCCGAGGAGATCGGTGTAACCTATACACCTGATCGTTTCCCGGTGACGTTTTGGGATGTGTTTGGCGTGCAGGGGCACCCGGTGCGTGCCAGCATCTCGGATATGGGGCCGCTGCTGCTCTCAAGATTGCTGGATCTCAACGAGACGCAGGAGGGTATTCTCAACATCGTCTTCCGCGTGGCTGATGAACAAGGGCTGTTGCTGCTTGATCTTAAGGATTTGCGGGCGCTTCTCAACCATGTCTCTGAAAATGCAGCGCAGTTCAGTGCCGAATATGGCAATGTTGCCAAGCAGTCGGTTGGTACAATTCAACGCCGCCTGTTGGTGCTCGAAAACCAGAACGGCGATAAATTTTTCGGCGAGCCAGCGCTGAGCATCGATGATCTCATCCGCACGGATCGTGATGGGCGTGGTGTCGTCAACATCCTTGCTGCTGATCAGCTGATGAATAATCCGCGCCTCTATGCCACGTTCCTGCTGTGGCTATTGTCGGAATTGTTCGAGCAACTGCCGGAAATTGGTGATCCCGAAAAGCCGGTGCTGGTATTCTTTTTCGACGAAGCACACCTTTTGTTCGACGATGCACCCAAGGCGCTGCTGGATGCTGTGGAGCGTGTGGTCAGGTTGATCCGTTCCAAGGGCGTTGGCGTGTATTTCGTGACGCAAAATCCGCTAGATGTGCCGGAGACCGTGCTGGGGCAGATGGGCAATCGCGTGCAACATGCCCTGCGCGCCTTTACCCCGCGTGATCAAAAAGCAGTGCGTGCAGCTGCGGAAACCTTCCGCCAGAACCCGGCCTTCAACACGGAAAAAGCCATTACTGAACTTGCAGTTGGCGAGGCGCTTGTCTCACTTCTGGATGAGAAGGGCGCACCAGAAATGGTATCGCGAACATTGATTGCACCACCTTCGGGGCGCGTTGGACCACTCACCCAACCTGAAAGGGCAGCGATTATTGCGGCCAGTTCTTTACGCGGCAAATATGATACGGTTGTTGATCGTGAGTCAGCATACGAGGTGCTTGCGGGGCGAGCGGAGCAAGCAACTGAGGCTGCGAATGCACCGCAGGCTGAGGAAGGTATACTTGGTGGTATCGGCGGTTTTCTGGGTTCGCTCTTCGGTACCGCCCGCCCACGTGGCCAGAAGCTGTCAACAGGGCAGGTGATTGCGCGGGATGTTACCCGCACTGTCACAAACCGTGTTGTTGGGCAGATTGCAGCTGACCTTGGTCGTTCTATCGGTGGTAAAACGGGGGGAACTATCGGACGTGCCATTGTGCGGGGCACGCTGGGTGGTATCCTGAGGCGTTAAATAACTAAAATAACTAAATTTTCTAGAAGGACTGAAAAGAAATGTCGCAGCTTGATGCTGTTCTGGCCCATATCGATAACAATCTCGACGCCTCGTTGGAGCGCCTGTTTGCCTTTTTGCGCATCGCCTCCATCTCGACCGATCCGGCGCATGCCGAAGAGTGTCGCCGCGCTGCCGAGCATGTAAGGGCCGAGCTCACCGGGTTGGGGTTTGCTGCTGAGGTACACCCTACAGGGGGGCATCCCGTTGTGCTTGGGCATCAGAAGGGCGTATCAAAGCCGCATGTGCTTTTCTATGGCCATTATGACGTGCAGCCTGTCGATCCTTTAGAGCTATGGGACAGCCAGCCGTTCGAGCCGCAGATCGATACCCTGGCCGATGGCAGCAAGGTGATCCGCGCCCGCGGTGCGGCCGATGACAAAGGGCAGATACTCACGTTTCTTGAGGCTTTGCGCGCATGGAAAGCAGTTACGGGCAAGTTGCCGGTGAATGTTTCGGTGATGATCGAGGGTGAGGAAGAGGTTGGCTCGGCCAATCTGCCCGAGTTCGTTGAAGCAAACCTGCCTCAGCTGCAGTCTGATGTCGTTCTCGTTTGCGATACCAATCAGTGGGATGCAGACACGCCTGCTATTACCACAGGTCTTCGCGGGCTTGTGCATGATGAGATCGTCATTCGTACAGCTGATCGGGATCTGCATTCGGGGCTGTTTGGTGGTGCGGCACAAAATGCTATCCATGTGCTCGCCAGCGTGATCGCTGCGCTGCGCGATAAGGAAGGACGCATCACCATCCCCGGCTTCTATGATGGCGTGCCAGAGATACCGGAAGAAGTGCGCGAGCATTGGCGCTCTTTGGGGCTGGATGCGTTGTCTTACCTGGGGCCGGTCGGCCTGTCAGAGCCAGCGGGTGAAAAAGATCGCTACGTGATTGAGCAGATCCAGTCGCGTCCATCATTTGATATCAATGGTATCATCGCAGGCTATACGGGCGAAGGTTCGAAGACCGTTATTCCGGCGGAGGCCAGTGCCAAGATCACCTTCCGTCTGGTGGGCGATCAAAACCCCGCTGTTGTGCGCGATGCTTTCCGCGCTTTCGTGCGCCGTATCATTCCGAAAGATGCTTCGGTTACGTTTGGTTCCGGTGATGGGGCGCCAGCGGTGTCGTTGCCGCTTGATAACCCGATGCTGCTGAAGGCTGCGGGGGCGCTGAAGGAAGAGTGGGGCAAGGCGCCTGTGACCATCGGCGGCGGCGGGTCTATCCCGATTATCGCTACGCTCAAGAACCGCCTTGGTTCTGATCCGCTACTGATCGGTTTCGGTCTCGATGACGACCGTATCCACTCGCCGAACGAGAAATACTCTCTCAAGAGCTTCCATAAAGGTGCACGCTCATGGGCGCGTATTTTGCAGGCGCTTGCTGAATAAGCTGCTTAAACATCCTCCAGAAGGTGTTGAGCTTTGCGTCAGGGTGAGTTGAAAATGGTGGTTTTCCAGCGCCGCAGCTCGGCGTGCAGCTGTACGTGAGCACGGAAGCGCAGAAAGCCACTATTTGCAGGCCACCATAGCGCCCGGTTTGCATTCAAGTTGATGATCAAATTGAATGTTCGTTGCGGTGAAATAAAGATTAGAGCGCAATTCTGATTTTATCAGAACGTCTGGCGCTCTAGTCCATCACAGCGGCTTTCAGGATACACACCATAATGGCGCGCCCCGGGGTGGAGCTAGTGCAGCGGATGGTGTGAGGGCGGTCGCAGCGGTAGCGCAGGCTTTCGCCCGCGCGGGCTTCTTGTCGGATGCCGGCAATCTCGACCTCAAACGTACCCTCAACAACAGAAAGATTCTCGACCGAACCGCGCTGATGAGCATCTGAATCCAGCACTCCACCGGGCTCGGATGTAAGATCATACCATTGCAGCCATTCCACAGTCTTGATCCAGCCAATGATGCCAAGCCGCATGCGGCCGTCATCCGAAACAAGGATGGGCGTATCAGGGCGCGTTATCTTTTCAATGAATGGTTCATCGGTATCGGTTGTCAGAACGCGATCAATAGAGATATCAAGCGCCTGCGACAGCCGCCAGATAGTGGCCAATGTCGGGTTGGTTTCGTTGCGCTCAATCTGGCTGATGATGGATTTGGCAACGCCCGATTGCTCGGAAAGCTCGGATAACGAAAGATTGTACGCTTTGCGCAGGCGCTGCACGGTCTTGCCAAGCTGGCCAGACAGTATATGCGCGCCCGCATCAATATCGCGTATCCGCTCGCGTCCACCTTCAGTTTCAATCGCCATTGTCATCCCTTGCTGATGCCGATGTCGTTAATGGAGAAAACGCATATTCCGCAAAGCGGACGTTCGTTTGATCCATAGAACGACATGTCACCAGTCGGACGCAAGCGTCAATAGCGAAAGCGCATTCCCTGCATTTAAACCGCAAGATGGGTAAACGCGCGTTCCACCAAAGGTATAAATAATCAGGCTTCCCGCCCTTCCAGACGCGCAAGGGCGCGTTCGTGGCCTATAAGAGGAAGCAGATTGGCGATTTCCGGTCCATGTTCGCGTCCGGTTAACGCCAAGCGCAGGGGGCGAAACAGTTCTTTGCCCTTCTTGCCTGTTTCGGCGATAATGGCTTGTGTCCACACTTGCCAGGTAAAAGGCGACCACATTTCTTTATTCCAAGGGCCGTCAGGCAGTTTATGTGCTGCTGCTAGCGGTACGGTGCTATCTTCAATGACGGGCTTTATCGGCTTGCTAACGATTTCCCACCATACCAGTGCATCTGTCATACGCACGATATTGCCACGCACGGCATTCCAGAATTCTTCGCCACCGCCGACATTGAGTAATGCCAACCGATCTTTTGCGGCTTCATAGGGTAGTTCGTGCAGGAGCTTGGTGTTAAGGGCTGCGAGCTCTTTTTCGTCGAACTTGGCTGGCGCATGTGAAAGGCGGGTGACGTCAATAACCTGTGCGAGCTCCTCCATAGAAGAAACAGGGCGAACTGCTTCTGATGACCCAACAAGCACGGCGAGCGAAGCTACAGCCATTGGCTCCATCCCCGCTTCACGCAAGTGGCGTAACGACAGATGGCCAAGGCGTTTGGAAAGTCCCTCGCCACTGGCGGTGGTGAGTAGGTTATGATGTGCGAAAGTGGGCACCGCACCTTCCAGTGCCTCAAACACCTGGATCTGCACAGCTGTATTCGTAATGTGATCTTCACCGCGAATCACATGCGTGATGCCAAGGTCGATATCATCGATCACCGATGGCAAGGTATAGAGGTAGGTGCCATCTTCCCGCCGCAGGATTGGGTCAGACAGGGAAGCGCAATCAATGCTGACTGTGCCGCGCGCCATATCTTCCCACTCAACAACCTTATGATCGAGCAGAAAGCGCCAATGCGGGCGCCGACCTTCAGCCTCAAGCGCGGCACGTTCGCTGCCGGAAAGTTTGAGTGCTGCCCGGTCATATGTTGGCGGAAGGCCACGCGCCATCTGGCGCTTGCGGCGGCGGTCAAGTTCATCTGCCGTTTCGTAGCAGGGGTAGAGCCGGCCATCATCAATGAGGCGCTTGACCCCTGCATCGTAAAGCGAGAATCGATCAGACTGGCGGAAGAACGCATCAGGTAGAATGCCAAGCCAGGTCAAATCTTCCACAATGGCCTGGGCGAACTCGTCCGTTGAGCGCAGGCCATCGGTATCATCAAGCCGCAGAATGAAACGTCCATCATGGCGCAGGCGAAAGAGCCAGTTCATCAACGCAGGCCTGGCATTGCCGATGTGCAGAAAGCCTGTTGGAGAAGGAGCGAAGCGGACAGTCGGCGTCTGGTTTTTTTTCATGGAACTGCGATCATCTGTGGCTGCGGTTACTTGGAGTTAGGCTCAAGGGTATCGCGAAAACCGTTGGTGATGGGGTAACGGCGGTCTCTGCCAAAGTTCTGCCGGGTTACTTTAACGCCCGGCGCGGACTGGCGGCGTTTATATTCAGCTATGTAGAGAAGGCGCTGCACTTTCTGCACAATCTGCGCATCATGACCACGTGCAACGATGGCTGCAAGCGAGAGTTCTTCTTCAACAAGTGCGTGGAGTATGTCATCAAGCACCTCGTAGGGCGGCAGCGAGTCCTGATCGGTCTGGTTTTCGCGCAACTCTGCCGTGGGTACCTTGGTGATGATGCGCTCGGGGATAGCCATGCCATCCGGCCCCATCGCGCTCTCTGGCTTCCAGTGGTTGCGCAGGGTGCAGAGCTTGAATACCTCGGTTTTATAGAGGTCTTTCAGCGGGTTGAAGCCACCGTTCATATCGCCGTAAAGTGTAGCATAACCAACGCCTACCTCAGACTTGTTACCGGTAGTGAGCACCATGGCGCCGAACTTGTTGGAGATCGCCATGAGAATGGTGCCGCGTGCGCGGCTTTGCAGGTTCTCTTCGGTAGTGTCGCGTTGCATGCCTGCGAACAATGGCGCAAGCGCTGCCTCAAAGCCCTCGACCGCAGGCGCAATCGGCAGAATATCATAGCGCACGCCAAGCAGTTTTGCGCAGGCTGCAGCATCATTAAGGCTCTCGGAAGATGTATAGCGGAAGGGCAGCATCACACAATGCACGCGCTCCGCGCCCAGTGCATCAACCGCCATTGCGGCAACCAGAGCCGAGTCAACACCACCTGATAAACCCAGCACAACGCCCGGAAAACGGTTCTTGTTAACGTAATCGCGCAAGCCAAGCACGCAGGCTGCATAATCCGCCTGTTCATCGCGCTCAAGCTGCACAAGGGTTTGCGGCACCACGTGCCAACCTTGCGCTGTATGCTGCGCTTCTATGATGGTCATGGCCTCGCGGAATGCAGGCATCTGTACGGCGCGGGTGCCATCGCTATTCAGCACGAAGGATGCGCCGTCGAATACCAGCTCATCCTGCCCGCCGATCTGATTGAGATACACCAGGGGGAGGCCACTTTCATTCACACGGGCGCGGGCAATGGCCTCGCGCTCCGCATCGACAGTGCGGCGATAGGGAGAGCCATTGGGAACCAGAAGAAGCTCGGCGCCTGCATCTTTTAATGCCGCTACAGGGCCAGGTGTCCAGATGTCCTCGCAGATTGGTACGCCGATGCACACTCCTCGCACGATCAATGGCTGAGGCGATGGACCTGTGGCGAACACACGCTTTTCGTCGAAAACACCGTAGTTTGGCAGATCAACCTTCAGGCTTTTCCCTGCAAGTTTCCCATCATCAAGCAAGGCGACAGCGTTATAGAGCTCGCCGTTTTCCAGCCATGGCACTCCGATGAGCACAGCGGGACCACCATCGATGGTATCACGCGCCAAATCTTCGCAGGCAGTGCGGCAGGCTGTCACAAAGGCGGGTTTCAACACCAGATCTTCGGGTGAGTAACCGGCTAAAAAAAGTTCAGGAAACAGAATGATATCAGCATTTTCTGCAGCTGCCTGCTGGCGTGCTTGCCGTGCACGTGCCAAATTAAATCCGATGTCGCCGACAATCGGATTGAGCTGCGCAAGTGCAATACGCAAAGCAGGGCGAAAAGCTGTCATGCAAATGATTTAAACCATGTTTGTACAAAGGAAAAGGCGCATTTCAAGCGCCTCCATATTCACCGCAGGCTAGGTAAACAGTTTTCTTATTCATATAAATTCTATATAATTTATATGAATAAGAAAGATTTCCCCATGGTTGCATACCTCTGGCGGGAACCGTTAGGCTTACGTTGATGTTCATGTGGAGTGGGGTGCGATGATGCGTCCCCCGAACGAGGAGCTGAAGATGACGATCAAAACCCGTAATGACCTTGGGCAGAACGTTCGTTCCAAGTCGATTGCTTTGTTGAATGAGCATCTGGCGCAATTTATCGACCTGGGTGCGCAGATCAAGCATGCGCACTGGAACGTCAAGGGGCCGCACTTCATCGCATTACATGAACTTTTTGATGATCTTTATGCGCATATTCTGGAGCATACGGACACCATTGCTGAGCGGCTGACAGCTTTGGGTGGTATCGCGCACGGCACAGTGCAAGCTGCTGCTGAGGGCACCAAACTGAAGGCTTATCCGCTACAGATCACGGATGGCCTGGAGCATGTCGATTATCTCGCTCGCTCATTCGCCGAAGTCGCCAAGGGTACGCGCAAGGCTATTGCAACAACAGATGAAGCAGGCGATCTGGCGACCTCTGATGTGTTTACTGAGGTAACGCGTGCGCTCGATAAGGATTTGTGGTTCCTTGAAGCGCATCTTCAGGAAACTAACAAATAATAGCGCGCCTAACGTTCTGATTGAATCAGAACTGTGTTCTAAGCTCTATATCTCATCGCAACTTGCGTTCATTAAAATAATAAAGTTGAACGCAGGTTGCGGATATCTGCTCTCACCACCACGCGTGGAAATGATGCACGGGGCCATGGCCATGCCCGATGTTGAGATGATCTGATGCAGCTATTGCTTGGCTGATATAGGTCTTGGCCGCTTTCACTGCCTCAGTTTGTGGTAATCCGCGTGCTAATCCTGCAGCGATTGCGGCAGAGAGAGTACAGCCCGTACCATGCGTATTACGCGTGGCAATGCGTGGGGCGGGTAGGCGTGTCACACCCGATGCATCCACCAGCAGGTCGATGCTTTCTTCGCCCTGTGCATGGCCGCCCTTGATCAGCACGGCCCCGGACCCAAGCTGTAGCAGTGCCTGTGCTTGCGCCAACATCTCGGCTTCGGTTTCAGCTGGGTTCGTGTTGAGCAACACAGCGGCTTCGGGTAAGTTGGGGGTGATGATCGTTGCTAGCGGAATCAGCTTTTCCCGCAAAGTGGTGACAGCATCCTCGCTGAGCAGCCGGTCGCCGCTGGCGGCAACCATAACCGGATCCAGCACAACCGCGCGTTGATGCCAACGTGTGAGGCCATCAGCCACGGCCTTGATTGTTTCTGGCCGCGATAGCATTCCGATTTTTACGGCGCTGACCGTTAGATCAGAGAAAACTGCATCAATCTGGGCTGTGATGAAATCAGCAGGGACATCGTGGATTGCAGTGACGCCCATCGTATTTTGAGCCGTGAGCGCGGCGATGACGCTCGCTCCGTAAACCTTGAGCGCAGAAAATGCTTTCAAATCCGCCTGAATGCCTGCACCACCACCTGAATCAGAACCGGCGATGGTGACGGCGATTGGGGTTTGGGCTGTTTGCGTGCTCATCGTTCAGCTTCCTGCGCCGCGAGCGGCAAGGCTTGCGTCTATAATAACGCGCAGACGGTGTGCAGCAGCCGAAACGTCATCAGCCATCAAGATGGCCGAGATGACCGCAATGCCATCCGCACCCATGGCGATGATTGTCGAGGCATTGTTTTCATCAATGCCGGCAATGGCACCTAAGGGAAGGGCTGGTGTTGCAATACGTGCATTTGCAATGATGTCGGCAAGGCCATCAAGCCCAATCGGGGGCTTGGGGTTATCTTTGCTAGATGTTGCAAAAACACCGCCGATGCAGCCGTAATCGATAGGCTCTTGCACAGCTGCCAAAGCTTCGCGCGTATTGTTCAGCGTCAGGCCAATGATCGCGCGGGGCCCCAGCAATCGGCGAGCGTCAGCGGGGGACATGTCATCTTGCCCCACGTGCACACCATCGGCACCGGCGGCCATTGCAACGTCAACACGATCGTTGATCAGCAATGGTACACCTTTCCCGCTGATGGCAGCAAGAATGGCCCGCGTAGTGTCAATGTATTTGCGCGTGTCAGCATGCTTGTCGCGATATTGTAGCAGGGTGGCGCCACCTGCGATCGCTGCGGCTGCCAGTTCAGGCAAGGGCTGTTCACGTGCGCGCTCGGGGTCGAGGATAGCATAGAGACGCAGATCAACAGGGAGAGGCTTATGGGGCGTTTCCGGAGAGAGCGTCATGCGGTTTGGCTCGCTGGCGTCATGAGATATGTCTGGCGATCATGCGTTTTGGAAAGGAATGCCCTGCGTCATACGCTTCAAGGCATATCTCACTTCCCTCCGCCAGCATGATCTGGTTCAGGTTCGGTGGGTTGGTATGAAACCTCTCAGCCCGAATCATACGATCGCAGGCACCCCAAGGAGATGCGGCAGTGTGGCACTAGAGCAGTTTGCATTCAAGTTGCGGTGAATCTGGCGCTCTAAATGCGCCAGAAGCAAGCACCGACAGGGTCAGTGCTTGCTTCTGGAATAGTTTTCAACCTGACGCGAAGATCGATATCAGACCTTGCGCAAAGCTTCGATCTCAGCAGGACCTTCGGCGTCGAGGTAATGCTCCAGCCAGTGGATGTCGTACTGACCGTTCTGAACGTCCTGATTACGCACCAACGCCCGGAACAATGGCAATGTGGTCTCGATACCATCAACGACGAACTCATCAAGTGCGCGGCGAAGACGCATCAGGCATTCGGTGCGGGTGCGACCATGCACGATGAGTTTGCCAACAAGCGAGTCATAGTTCGAAGGGATCTTGTAGCCCTGATACACCGCCGAATCCACACGTACACCAAGACCGCCCGGTGGGTGGTAATAGGTGATCGTGCCCGGTGAAGGACGGAAATTCGAAGGATGCTCGGCATTGATGCGGCATTCGATAGCGTGACCATCAAGCACGATGTCTTCTTGCTTGATCGACAAGGCAGCGCCCGAAGCCACACGGATCTGCTCGTTAACGAGGTCGATGCCGGTGATCATCTCCGTCACCGGATGCTCCACCTGGATACGGGTGTTCATCTCGATGAAGTAGAACTCGCCGTTCTCGTACAGGAACTCAATGGTGCCTGCGCCGAGATACTTCAGCTTCTGCATGGCCTTGGCGACCACAGTGCCAATGCGCTCGCGTTCAGCCTTGTTAAGCGCAGGTGAGGGGGCTTCTTCCCACACCTTCTGGTGACGACGCTGCAATGAGCAATCACGCTCGCCCATATGCACCGCACCACCACGACCATCACCCATCACCTGAATTTCAATGTGACGTGGCTTTTCGAGATACTTTTCCAGATACACGGCATCGTCGCCAAAGGCGGCCTTTGCCTCGATCCGGGCTGTGGAGAGCGCATCGCTCAAGCTTGCTGCATCACGTGCCACTTTCATGCCACGTCCGCCGCCGCCGGCAGCTGCCTTCACCAATACCGGATAACCGATTTTGGCTGCCACTTCATGCGCTTCAGCATCATCGGTGATGCCGCCGTCCGAACCCGGAACGCACGGAATACCAAGCGCACGCGCCGTGCGCTTCGCCTCGATTTTATCACCCATCAGGCGGATGTGCTCTGCCTTCGGGCCGATAAAGGCGATGCCGTGGTCGGCAAGCACATCAGCAAAATGCGCATTTTCCGACAGGAACCCGTACCCCGGATGCACCGCATCCGCACCCGTGATCTCACAGGCGGCGATCAGTGCCGGGATGTTGAGATAGCTGTCACGTGCGGCTGGCGGCCCGATGCAGACGCTTTCGTCAGCAAGGCGCACGTGCATGGCGTTGGCATCGGCGGTGGAATGTACTGCAACTGTGGAAATGCCGAGTTCCTTACAGGCTCTCAGAATCCGCAGCGCGATTTCACCCCGGTTGGCGATCAGGATCTTGTCGAACATTAATTACTCGATTACCAGCAGCGGCTCGCCGTACTCAACCGGCTGGCCATCTTCTACCAACACGGCAGTGACCGTGCCCGAACGTGGCGCGACAATGTCGTTGAAGGTCTTCATAGCTTCGACCAGCAACAGCTTGTCACCCGCCTGCACCTTGGAGCCCACTTCGATGAATGGCTTTGCATCCGGCGAAGGGCGACGGTATGCGGTGCCAACCATGGGTGAGTTCACGGTACCCGGATGGTCCGTAACCGAAGCAGCAACAGGTGCCGCAGCAGCTGCTGGAGCCGGTGCATAGGCCGCAACGGGAGCTGGCGCTGCCATCTGCGGAACCACGACGTTGGCCGTGACATTGCGTGCGACGCGAATATGCAGGTCGCCTTTGGCAACCTCGATTTCGGTCAGATCGGTTTCCGCGATAAGCAGCGCGAGGTCCCGGACGAGTTCTGGATCAATAGGGCTGATTTTTGCCATGCTTTCTTCAGTCAATGGGTCAGTACGCCTTGGTTATGGAGCGCTGATGCGGTTAACGATGTGCGTCACGCTCTTGCAATAAATTGACGATAGCTTCAAGCGCAAGGTCATAACTAATAGCGCCAAAGCCGCAGATTACCCCTCGCACCACTGCAGCAATCACAGAATGATGGCGAAATTGTTCCCGAGCATGCACATTTGATAAATGCACCTCAATTGCAAGCGCTTCGGCACTGACAATCGCATCGCGCAGAGCAATCGACGTATGGGTATACGCGCCTGCATTCAGGATAATGCCCGCGCCAGCAATGCCTGCATTCTGGATCAGGGTAACGAGTTCGCCTTCGACATTGGTCTGGGCGAAGGTTAGATCGATGGTGATACCCGCAGCTTTGCCAAGCGCCTTCGCGCGTTGATGCAGTCGCGCTTCGATATCGGCCAACGTAAGATGACCATAAACACCCGGCTCGCGCCGTCCGAGCAGGTTCAGGTTAGGGCCGTTGAGGATATGAACTGCGACCATTCAGTGGGTGCTCATCCATCATGAGTGGCGCAACAAGGCGGACACGAAGGCAAAAGCATACACGTATGCCAACGCTACGCCCATGCGCGCGAATTTGCCTTCATAGCTCGATGTGCGTCTCATGGAAAGTGACGCAGCTTCGCTTTATCGAGGAAAACCCTATTTTTGATCAGAAATAACGCAAATTCTTAGCAATCAACCTTGCCGCACTTGCGAACTGACGCAATTACCGTCTGCAACGTGTCAATACCGATAGCGCCCGGAATGACACTGTCACCCATTGCAAAACTCGGCGTGCCGGTCAGTGACAACTGCTCGCCAGCCTGCATGGTGCGGGTCAGCACTTGCTTGACGGCGTCGGATTCCATGTCCTTTTGCAGCCGATCCATATCAACGCCTGCAGCTTTGGCGACTTCCAGAGCTCGCTCCTTACCGACGACGCCTTTTGAGAGCAGCAGATCGGAATGGAAGCGGAAATATTTTTCGCCCGATAGTTGCTGCCCCACGGCGATGCTGACCAGTGCCGCCTGTGCTGATTCGGGGCGCAGGATAGGAAAATCACGGACCACAACACGAATACGTGGATCAGCCTTTACCAGCGCTTCGATATCGCCAAGCGCCTTTTTGCAATAGCCGCAATTGTAGTCGAAGAATTCAACCAGTGTGACGTCGGCATTAGGGTTGCCAACGACGATACCATCGCCCGGGTTGACGTTTTCAGTGATTGAGCGCACCGCCTTGGCGACAATTGCGCGTTGCTCATCTTCCTGATGCTTTTCCAGCTTGGCCAGCGCTTCCTTCAACACTTGCGGATTGTTGAGCAGGTAGTCGTGCACCACGCTCTCAATCTGCGAGCGCTGCTCAGCAGTAACCTCTGCTGCAACGACAGGCGTGCCCGCCACCAGAGCAAGGCCCACAACAGCGAGGAAGGTGGAGCGGAGCGGAAAAAGAGTGCGCATAAACTGAACCCTGAAAAACGATGATGTAAGCAAACGATATGTGCGCACTGATCCTTGTCGGTCAATGACACAAAGTGGTGAGCGGCAGATGCCTTACTCCGCTTCCACCGCAAGTCCGTTATCGATTGCATGCTGGCGCAGGTTCTTCTGCGGACGCGCACCGATGTGCTGGATGATATGGGATGCCGCCAACGCACCATGATGCGCTGCCGCACGCAAGTCCAGATCCTTCGCCAGTCCGAAAAGGAAACCCGATGCAAACAGATCGCCAGCGCCTGTGCAGTCAACCACTTCATCAACCGGATAGGCCGGGATGGCAATCGTCTCTTCGCGCGTGATCACCTGTGCACCCTTTTCGGAGCGGGTGATGACACCTAATACACCCTCTTCGCGCAAGGCGGTGACGGCAGCGTCGAAATCTGATGTTTCGTAAAGGCTTTTCAATTCAGCTTCGTTTGCGAAGACGATATCGACAGTCTGCGTTCTCAGCAGGCCTAGAAACTCCTCACGGAAGCGGCCTACGCAGAACGAATCTGATAGCGTCAAAGCCACCTGTCGACCAGCGCCGTGGGCAATGCGTGATGCCTTCACAAATGCTTCCTTGGCCGCCGGAGGATCCCAAAGATAGCCCTCAAGGTAGACGATTGAGGAAGCTTCCACCGTGGCGCGGTCGATATCCGCCGAGGTCAAATGCTGGCTGGCGCCCAGGTATGTGTTCATCGTGCGCTCGCCATCAGGCGTTACCGCGATCAGGCACATCGCTGTGGCGGGGCCTTCCTCAGCAGGTTGCGTGGGGAACACGATTGATTGCGAACGAATATCATGCGCGAAGCGCTTGCCTGCATCATCGTTCTTGACCTTGCCGATGAAGGCAGGCTTGGCGCCAAGCGATGCAAGGCCGGCAATGGTGTTGGCTGCGCTGCCGCCAGAAGTGTGCGTCATTGGCCCCATGGCAGCAAACAGCGCTTGTGCGCGGTCTTCATCAATCAGCTGCATTGAACCTTTGACAAGGTTCTGCGCGACGAGAAAATCATCTTCCGCACGGGCGATCACATCGACGATTGCATTGCCGATTCCGAGCACATCAAATTGGGCTGTCATGTCCTGTCCTGATCTCCGGGCCGCATGCGGCGTTGGATTCGGGTATTGCCGAATGGGGGTGGAAGTCAACCTCTGACTGTGCAAGCCACCGTAAAATATCATGTTGTCGTATCCTTGATTGAACAACTATGGCAGGATCCACAACAGTTCCAACATGACCGAATGTTAATTTGGCCTGTGTATCACTGCAGGGCACAATCATTGTTTATGTTGGCAATCGATATAAATTGACGGGCAAGATGGTGCCCTGCTTGAGGATGAAATATGCGTAGGTTGCTGGCGGTGGGTTTTATGATCCTGGTGATGGCCGGTGCCTGGTTGGTTGTGCTGGATCGTAGGGGCGAGAGTATCAGCAGCCTTTTCGGGGGCCCATCTTTCTTGCGCCCAAAAACCAGTGAGCCAGTGAATACGCAGACGCAGGCAAACGCGCCATCTGCTTCTAAAGCGCCTGCAGTGACATCAACGGTGAAGGCTTTTCCGGTGGAGACTGTCCGTGCGCGGGTGGGAGAGTCGGTGGCTGATATTCTCACGGTGGGCAGTTTGCAATCGGACGAGAGCGTGCAGATTTCATCGGAAATCGCCGGCCGCATCGCCGAGATCAGCTTTGCTGAGGGCGAACATGTGAAGATGGGCGACTTGCTGGTGCGGCTTGATTCTGCACTCACGCAAGCTGATCTGGACGATGTTCGCGCCCGATTTGAACTGGCTGAAGCCAATCAAAAGCGCACGAGTGCGCTTGCAAAAAGCGGAAACGCCACTCAACGTGCCAATGATGAAGCAGCGACAACGCTTGCAACCGCCCGTGCCGCGCTGGCGCTTGTTGAGGCACGTCTCAATAAGCTCTCGATTCGCGCGCCATTTTCAGGCGTTCTCGGCGTGCGTAACGTTTCGGTGGGCGCTTATCTCAACCCTGGCGTTGCCATCGTGAACCTGGAAAAGATCGACCAGCTTAAGGTCGATTTCAAAGTGCCGGAATCCTATCTCGCTCGCATTCGCGTTGGTCAAACGTTGGAGCTGATGGTTGATGCCCTGCCCGGCCAAAGCTTCAGCGGAACGATTTATGCCATTGATCCGATGGTGGACGTGAATGGGCGTGCGCTCAATATTCGTGCGCGGTTGCCCAATCCTGACCTCACCTTGCGGCCCGGTTTGTTTGCGCGCATTGCTATCAAGAGTGTGGGCACGCAGGCTGGCGTGTTTGTGCCTGAAGAGGCCATCGTACCGCGGGGCGAACAGGCGCTCGTCTATCGCGTGGTCGATGGCAAGGTGCAGGAAACGGTCGTGCGGCTAGGCGCGCGCAAGGCGGGCGAAGTAGAGGTGCTGGAAGGGCTTGCGGGGGATGCTGTTGTCGTGACGGCTGGTCAGCATCGTCTGCGCGATGGTGCGCCGGTTGAGGTGGTGGCGGCTGTAGCGGGCCAAATTTAAAGGGAGGCGCCGATGGGTTTTTCTGAACTCTGTATCCGTCGGCCAGTCTTCGCTACTGTTTTGAGCCTCATTCTGATGCTGATTGGCCTTGTGTCTTATGACAGGCTGACGGTGCGTGAATATCCCAATATCGATGAGCCGGTGGTGTCGGTGACGACACGTTATCCGGGCGCATCAGCTACAATCATTGAGAGCCAGATTACGCAGGTGCTTGAGGGGTCTATTGCGGGTATTGCCGATATAGATGTGCTTGAGTCCACCAGCCGTTCGGAATCGAGCCGTATTACGGTGCGTTTCACGTTGGGTGTGGACCCGGATGTTGCCGCAAATGATGTGCGCGATCGTGTCAGCCGGGTGCGTGGGCGGCTGCCTGATGAGGTTGATGAGCCTGTCATTGCCAAGGTTGAAGCCGATGCACAACCTGTGGTGTTCATTGCCTTCCAGAGTGAAAAGCTCAATGCACTGGAATTGACCGACTACATTGATCGGTATGTCGTCAATCGCCTGAAAAATCTTACTGGTGTGGCGGATGTCACCATTTTTGGCGAGCGCCGCTATGCCATGCGCATCTGGATCGATCGAGAGCGATTGGCAGCCTATCAGCTGACGGTTCAGGATGTGGAAGCAGCTCTGCGCGCGCAAAATGTCGAGCTGCCATCAGGACGCATCGAAAGTAATGATCGTGAGTTCACGGTGCTGTCACGCACGGGGCTGACCAGTGCGGCTGAGTTTGAGAACGTGGTCGTGAAGCTCTCTGGCAACCATCAGGTGCGGCTGGCGGATGTCGCGCGTATTGAGCTTGGCGCTGCCGATACCCGGCGCGATGGACGTTTCAACGGACAGACAAGTGTGATGGTCGGCATCGTCAAGCAGGCGGTGGCAAATCCACTCGATGTATCGGCTGCGCTGCGAAAGGTAATGCCGGAGATCAACGAATCCCTGCCAGCTGGTGTCAATGCACAGATTGCTAATGATAATGCAGTGTTCATCGACCGCTCTATCACAGCAGTTTATCATACGATTCTTGAGGCTATTGCGCTTGTTGTTCTGGTGATTCTGGTGTTTTTGCGCTCATTGCGCGCCTCGCTGATCCCGATAGTGACGATCCCGATTTCACTCATCACCACGTTTGCACTGATGCTGATGCTTGGTTTCAGCATCAATACGCTCACGCTGCTGGCAATGGTGCTTGCTATTGGGCTCGTGGTTGATGATGCGATTGTGGTGCTGGAGAACATCCACCGCCATGTCGAGGAGGGGATGAAGCCTCTGGAGGCCGCAATCAAGGGTGTGCGCGAGATCGGCTTTGCGGTTGTCGCGATGACGCTGACATTGGCCGCCGTTTACGCGCCAGTGGCTTTTGCACAGGGACGCACGGGACGGCTGTTTCTTGAGTTCGCGCTGACATTGGCTGGTGCTGTGATCGTTTCAGGGTTTGTAGCGCTGACGCTGACACCGATGATGTGCGCTCGTATTTTGAAGCATAACCCCAATCCCGGGCGGGTGTTTCTGCTGCTGGAGCGTGCGCTTGACGGGCTTGAATCGGGTTATCGCAGACTCTTAAATGCCAGCATGCACATGCGTTGGCTGATTGTGTTGCTGGCCGTGGGTGTTGCCGGGGTGAGTGGCCTTTATTTTACGGCGTTGCGCTCGGAATTGGCACCGGTTGAGGACCGCGGTGTCGTTATGATCCGCGGCAGCGGTCCCGAAGGCGCAACGCTTAGCTATATGAGCCGCTACGTCAACGTTATCGAGCGCGATCTGCGCGCAATCCCTGAAATGAATTCAGTGCTGGTTATTCTGGGTTTTCCAGACATTACGGATTTCATGGCTATCGGCCGGCTGAAGGATTGGGACGAGCGCGGCGTTAAACAGCAGCAGCTGGCTGCCGATATGCGGACGAAGCTGCAACGCATTCCCGGTATCGAGGCCTATGCCAATAATCCAGCCTCACTTGGTCAGCGGGGTTCTACGCGCCCTGTCGAGTTCGTCGTGCAGACTTCAGGCACCTATGAACAGCTGCAAGATTATGTTGATGCGGTAATGGAACGGGTGAATGCAAACCCGGGGTTCGTGAATCCGGATTCCGATCTGAAGCTGAACAAACCAGAATTCCGCGTTGCACTGGATCGGGCAAAGGTTGCCGATCTGGGGCTTGATGTCTCCGTCGTTGGCCGCACGCTTGAAACCTTGCTTGGTGGAAGACAGGTCACGCGGTTTGAGGTCGATGGTGAGCAATATGATGTTTATGTGCAGATGGCAGCTGAAGATCGCGCTTCGCCCTCTACGCTATCAACGATTTTCCTGCGTGCACCCTCTGGAGAAATGGTGCAGCTGTCGAACATCGTGCAGGTAACAGAATCTGTCGCCCCGAAAGAGTTACGCCGTTTCAATCAGCTGCGTTCTGCAACCATCTCAAGCAATCTCGCACCCGGTTATTCTTTGGGCGATGCGCTTGCATTTCTCGATAAAACCGCTGAGGAAGTGCTGCCAGCAAGCGCCCAGACGGATTATGGCGGGCAAAGCCGTGAGTTCGTGGCTTCCAGCCAAAGTCTGGTCATGGTTTTCGCGTTGGCGCTGGGCTTTATCTATCTGGTGCTGGCTGCCCAGTTTGAAAGTTTCCGCGATCCATTGATAATTCTGCTCAGCGTACCACTTTCCATGACAGGCGCATTGGCGGCGCTTTATTATGGTGGGGGGACGCTGAACGTGTATTCGCAGATCGGCCTTGTGACACTGGTAGGGCTGATCACAAAGCACGGTATTCTGATAGTGGAGTTTGCCAACCAGCAGCAGGAAGCGGGGAAGGATCGCCTGACGGCTGTAGTCGATGCATCGGCGTTGCGTTTGCGCCCCATCCTGATGACCACCGGTGCGATGGTTCTGGGTGCGCTGCCCTTGATGCTTGCAAGTGGCGCAGGCGCTGAAAGCCGACAGCAGATCGGACTGGTCATTGTCGGCGGCATGACTTTGGGAACTGTGCTGACGTTGTTTGTGGTGCCGACGGTCTATAGCCTTATTGGCCGCAGGTTTGCGCATGCTGAAGAGGCGCCCCATCCAGTGCCAAAACCTGCCGAATAAGGCGCTGCTTGAGATTTGAAGCGTAGAACCAACATGACTTTTAAATTCGATAACTCCTACGCGCATCTGCCCGAGCGCTTTTTCGCACACCAGAATCCTGTGCCGGTGCGTGCGCCCCGTCTCGTGCGGGTTAATGCCAGGCTTGCGGCTCTGCTAGGGGTTGAGCCTGCCATCACTACGGATCATCCGTCAGCTGAAGTGGCTGCACGGCTTGCGGCTATATTCGCCGGCAATACGGTGCCTGAAGGGGCAGAGCCTATTGCTGCTGTTTATGCAGGACATCAATTTGGGCAGTGGGTGCCGAGGCTTGGCGATGGACGTGCTGTTTTGTTGGGTGAAGTCATCGGACGCGATGGCATCCGCCGGGATATCCAACTGAAGGGCGCAGGGCGTACGCCGTTTTCTCGTGGCGGGGATGGACGGGCGGCACTGGGCCCGGTGCTGCGTGAGTATATCGTCAGCGAAGCGATGGCAGCTCTTGGCATTCCCTCAACCCGCGCTTTAGCGGCAGTGCTTACGGGCGAAGAAGTGTTGCGGGAGGTGCCCTTACCCGGTGCAATCCTGACGCGTGTTGCACGCAGCCATGTCCGCATTGGCACTTTCCAGTATTTCGCGGCGAATGGTGATACAGAGGCGGTACGGGTGCTGGTGGATTACGTGATCCGGCATTTATATCCCGATGCTGCTCACGCGGCAGCCCCTGTGCGCGCAATGCTTGATCACGTGATTGCTGCGCAGGCAAAATTGGTGGCGCAGTGGATGTCAGTTGGTTTTATCCATGGTGTCATGAATACGGATAACATGTCGATTGCTGGTGAGACGATCGATTTTGGCCCATGCGCATTTATGGATGGATTTAACCCGGCCGCAGTTTTCAGTGCAATTGATGAAATGGGTCGTTACGCATGGGGTTATCAGCCAACGATCACGCATTGGAATCTGGCGCGGTTCTGCCAAACGCTTCTGCCGTTGCTGTCAGAGAATGGCCGCGATGCGCAGGAAAGCGCGCAGGAAGCGCTGGACGCTTTCCCTGTGCTTTTTGAAACCGCTTGGCTGGGTATTATGCGTGCGAAGCTTGGCTTTGCCGAGGTTTTGACCAGTGCAGGGATTGAAAGCGAAACAGGTGCAGCGGATCGCTCGCTGGTGAAGGATCTGCTGAAAATCATGACCAATCATGGTCGCGATGATTCTGGTGCTGATTTTACACTGACATTCCGCTGGTTGAGTGAACTGGCGATAAATGTAGGTGATGAGGAAGCGCAAGCAGCAGAGACACGTTTCATGGGACTGTTTGCTGAGCAGGAGCCAGTCACATCCTGGCTTGCACGCTGGCGTCAGCGTTTATCACAGGCTGAAGGGCCGATGCCTGGCGGTGATAATATGCGGCAGGAAAGGATGCGTGCGATCAATCCCACGATCATTCCGCGCAATCATCTTATCCAGGAGGCCATTAGTGCAGCTCTCGAAGAGGATTTTGCCCCGTTTGATGCCCTCGTAGATGCTTTGGCTAATCCATTTGTATCGCAATCAGCAAATGCATACTTCATGGCACCGCCAAGGCCTGAGCAAGTGGTAACCCAGACCTTCTGTGGCACCTAAACTTCAGGAAGAGTTTGATGTCTCTTCCTGAAGCTTATGGTTTAGGCAAATACTGCCTCGATTTTGTCTTTGAGCGTTTGGGCGTTGAACGGTTTGACGATATAGTTGTTCACGCCAGCCTTTTTAGCTGCGATGACGTTTTCACTCTTGGCTTCTGCGGTAACCATGATGAATGGAAGTGTTTCCATCTCAGGGCTTTCGCGCACCTGCTTCAAGAGTTCATAGCCGGTCATCGGCTCCATATTCCAATCCGAGATCACAAGACCATACTTGCGTTCTTTAAGCTTTGTCAGGGCTTCGCTGCCATCAGCGGCATCGTCAACGTCCTGAAAACCAACTTGCTTCAGGAGGTTTTTAATAATTCTGACCATTGTCTTATAATCGTCGACAACGAGAATTGGCATTGCAAGATCAAGGGCCATCAATCACTCCAGACACGCACAGATCGTACATTCAAACAGTACATGGAAGGTTACGGGCGTTGCATGTTAATTACAGTTGATGCCAGTCATGGCTTGCCCGAGGCTTGCTTTTCATATTTTGGAAATATTGCACGTCAGGAAGCAATCGTTTATTCAAGATAACAGTTTTCCACAACGTGGGAGTAAAGCCGATGCCGGTTGATCGTCGGCCGTTCCGAATCGAAACTGGGATTGAACAGGACGGTGAGGAACGCGAGTTGCGTACGACGAATGAGCACGTGGATTATTCCGCGATGTTCGCAAGAGTATTTAGAGAGCTGGCTGAAATTCGGCAATTAGTACATCAAGGCGGGGGCACCCCTCCACCAAGTGATCCACGCGCTAATGCCGCAATGATGGCTGAAGTTGGCTCAATCCAGCAAGCGATCTTGAATACAAAGCGCGAAATCCTTAGCCTTCAGGTCAAGGGATTGAAGGGCGATATGTCAAGTCGTGCGCTTGATGAGCTGGATGCTGTTGTGAGCGGCACCGAGGCTGCTACGGAAACGATTCTGTCATCGGCAGAGAGCATCGAAGAAACTGCGGGCAAGCTGATATCGAATTTGCAGGGCGATGAGCAAGCGCAGATTGTCGATATTCATAAGCAAGCCATCAAGATTTTCGAGGCATGCAATTTCCAGGATCTGACAGGTCAGCGGATTAGCAAGGTTGTGCAGGTGCTTCACTTTATCGAGGATAGGGTGGAAAGCATGATGACAATCTGGGGTGGGGCTGCAGGGTTTTCTACAATTCCTGACATTGATATCGCCACGCCGCCCGAGAGGGTTGGCGATGCAGCGCTACTCAATGGGCCCCCGCTTGAGACGGATGTAAATGTCGTCTCGCAAGATGATATTGACTCGCTGTTTGCATAACGTGCGATGGGTGGGCCTTATGGCCCATCCTGATAACTAAGAGAGAATATTTGAATTGCGCATACTGGTGCGGCAAGAAAGTAATGAATTTTAGGGTGCGTGTTTCGATGCAATCGAAGCTTATTATCTCGCACTGCAATGCAGCTGTCTCTCATAATGATGTGAGTTACGGGTAAATAAAGCCCTCGGCGTGCATTGTGCTTGTCAATCATGAAGATATCATCACCAATAGATGAGCATGAACCGTTTGGAAAACGGTTGTGAGTCATTTCAAGCTGCACGAACATATAAATATAGGCGCTATTCTGGCGTGCGGAGCAGTTGGATTCAGTCTGGAGAGGGGCCCCATGGCAGAATATGGTTCATTTACATGGAGCGATCCATTTCTTCTCGATCAGCAGCTGACAGAGGACGAGCGAATCATCCGCAATGCCGCCACTGCCTTCGCCGCTGATAGACTCGCACCGCGCATTCAGGATGCCTACCTGCATGAAACGACTGACCCCTCCATTTTTCGCGAGATGGGCGAGGCAGGCTTGCTTGGCCCAACTGTGCCTGAGGAATACGGCGGGGCGGGCGCAAGTTACGTTGCCTATGGCCTGATTGCGCGTGAGATCGAGCGCGTTGATAGTGGCTATCGGTCGATGATGAGCGTGCAATCATCATTGGTGATGTATCCGATTTACGCCTACGGCTCTGAAGAACAGCGCAAAAAGTATCTGCCGAAGCTCGCATCTGGCGAGTGGATTGGCTGTTTTGGCCTCACTGAGCCGGATGCGGGTTCTGATCCTGGCGGCATGAAGACGCGTGCTGAAAAGGTCGATGGTGGCTATCGCCTCAACGGTTCAAAGACGTGGATTTCCAATGCGCCGATCGCGGATGTTTTCGTGGTATGGGCAAAATCTGCCGCGCACGATAATCAGATTCGCGGTTTCGTGCTGGATAAGGGCACCAGGGGCCTGTCTGCTCCAAAAATTGATGGCAAGCTGAGCCTGCGCGCCTCCATCACTGGCGAAATTGTTCTCGACGATGTTGTTGTAGGCGAAGAAGCGCTCTTGCCAAATGTTTCTGGTCTGAAGGGGCCATTTGGCTGCCTTAATCGCGCCCGTTATGGCATCTCCTGGGGTGCTATGGGGGCGGCTGAGGACTGCTGGTTCCGGGCGCGCCAATATGGACTGGATCGCAAACAGTTCGACAAACCACTGGCAGGCACACAGCTGTTCCAGAAAAAGCTCGCCGATATGCAGACCGAGATCGCACTTGGATTGCAGGCCAGCCTGCGTGTTGGGCGGATGATGGATGAGGGTTCGTTTGCACCTGAGGTTATTTCCATCGTGAAGCGTAATAATTGCGGCAAGGCGCTCGATATTGCCCGTCAGGCGCGTGATATGCACGGCGGCAATGGTATCCAGATTGAATATCACGTGATGCGCCATGCGCAGAATCTGGAAACCGTGAACACTTATGAAGGCACACATGATGTCCATGCGCTGATTCTGGGGCGTGCACAGACGGGCCTGCAGGCGTTTTTCTAGGATGCGTCGATCTTTGCCGCGCCATCGTGGCTTGCAAATGGTAACGCGCTGCGTGCCTTAGGCTGATGGACATAAGTTCACTGTGCTTTGGTTCTCGATAGTCACCATTTTCGGCGCTTGCTGAGGTGAAGCTCAACACATCCTTTCGATGTGTGGGCGTTATTGTATCGCTTAGGATGCTTTTACTCATTGAGTTACAGCATTTGGAAATTGTTGGTGCTATGTCCGAACATCCATTAAGTGGCCTGAAAGTTGTTGAACTTGCGCGCATTCTGGCCGGGCCATGGATTGGGCAAACGCTGGCTGATCTTGGCGCTGATGTTATCAAGGTCGAAAGCCCCAGTGGGGATGATACCCGTACGTGGGGGCCTCCCTTCATTGAGGTGGATGGGGAGCCATCGGCGGCTTATTTTCATGCCTGTAACCGTGGAAAACGCTCAATTACGGCGGATTTCTCCACCGAGGAAGGGCAGGCGCTGGTGCGTCGCTTAGTGCAGGATGCAGACGTTCTGATCGAGAATTTCAAGGTCGGAGGGCTGGTCAAATATGGCCTTGATTATGAAAGCCTGCATAAGCTCAATCCGCGTCTGGTTTATTGCTCAGTGACGGGCTTTGGCCAGAATGGCCCTTATGCCGCGCGTCCGGGTTATGATTTCATGATGCAGGGCATGGGCGCAATCATGGACCTCACCGGCGAACCAGATGGCGCACCCCAGAAAATGGGCGTTGCCTTCGTCGATATTTTTACCGGGGTCTACGGTGTTGTCGCCATTCAGGCGGCGCTATGGCAGCGAGAACGCACGGGCGTTGGGCAGCATGTCGATATGGCGCTGTTCGACAGCATCACCGGGGTGTTGGCCAATCAGGCCATGAACTATCTGGCCTCTGGCATTGTGCCGCATCGCTTGGGCAATGCACATCCCAACATCGCGCCGTATCAGGCGTTTTCAGTTGCGGATGGCTTTATCATCGTTGCGGTGGGAAATGACGGGCAATTTGGTCGGCTGGCGCAGGCGCTGGGTGTTGCGGCACTCGCGCGTGATCCTCGTTTCATCACCAATGCAACGCGGGTAGCCAACCGCGTGGCGCTGACGGAGCTTCTCTCAGAGAAAATCGCACTTTGGCAGAGGGATGATCTGCTTGGAGCTCTGGAGCGTGCAGGTGTTCCGGCTGGCCCTATCAATACGCTTGCCGATGTTTTTGCTGATCCGCAGATTATTGCACGTGGTATGCAGATCTCTCCAGATGGCGTGCCCGGTGTGCGCACGCCCATTGCTTTTTCTAATGCCAGCCTCAAGCTGGACCGCCGCTCACCGCGCCTTGGCGAGCACACCCAGGAAATTCTGGCCGAGCTCAATGTGGCTGAGCAGGCGCGATAATTCTCCATAGGAAAGAAAAAGCCTCCAAGGCTGCGAGATGACGACCTTGGAGGCTCTTTAATCGATAGCTAAAAACGTTTGGCTTTTACTCAGCTTCTTTTGCTGAGAAAGAAATCGATTCCGGCCTGGGCGCATTCCTGATCCTGCCCCGGCGTGCCGGAGCTGATGCCGATGCCTGCAACAACTTCGCCATCAACCAACACGGGCAGACCGCCACCTACAACCATCAATCGGCCGCTAACAGCGGAGTTGATGCCATAGGCCGGGCTGCCGGGCTGGCTTGCTGCGCCATATTCGTGCGTGGCCTTTTTGGCAGCGGCAGCAGTGAAAGCTTTGTCGATTGCAATTGTAATGCTGGTGATCTTGCCGCCATCCATGCGCTCAAACGCGACAAGATTGCCAGACTCATCGGTTACAGCAATGCACATCGGCACACCAATAGCGGTTGCTTTGGCGCGTGCGCCTTCAATCAGCAAACGAGCGTCGGCTTGATCGATCCTGCGAATGGTCAACATGGGAGTTTCCTCTTTGTGATTTGAATTATGCCACCGGATAATCAGCGCGCACTTGTTCGGCAATCAATTCTGCAGTCGCGGCAGAAAGTGTCCAGCCCAGATGGCCATGGCCGGTGTTGTAAAATACGCCTTTCAAGCGGCCTCTGCGCACGCGCGGCATCATGTCTGGCATCATGGGACGCAGACCCGTCCATGGCACGACGTGTTCTGTCGTGACACCCGGAAATTCGCGCCGCACCCAGTCTACAAGTGGCTGAATACGATCAGCGCGGATATCGCGGTTGAAGCCATTGTATTCTGCCGTACCTGCCACGCGGAAACGATCAGCGCCTAAACGGCTGGTGACGATCTTGGCGGCTTCATCCAGCAAGCTGACGGTCGGTGTCTGCTGCTGCGATGGGGTATCGTTGAGGTTGACGGTGATCGAATAACCCTTCACCGGATAGATGTTCAACCGATCACCAAGCGAGGCGGCAAAAGCGCGGCTGGCGGAGGCAGCGCAAATCACCACAGCATCGGCCCGCACGTCTTGCTCGACAGTATTGGCATGCTGCGCAAGGCCGCTTTCGGGCAAGGCGGGCGTGTACTTGATGGTAAAGCCGTCAGTTTCCTTCTCGCCGTCACGCTCTATGGTGGTGACGACTGCATCCTGAATGAAGCGCACGCCACGCTTCTGGCAGGCTTCGGCCAGGCCGCGCGTGAATTTATGAATATCGCCAGTTGAGTCGGAGGGCGTAAAAAAGCCGCCGACATAGGTGCCGGTGAGAGTCGGCTCAATTGTGCGCATCTCTTCAGGCGTTACGGCGTTACGTTCCAGCCCGCCCTCTTTGAGGAGCTTGTTCACACGTGCGCTGGCGTCAAAGGCCTTCTTGTCGCGGAAAATGTGTAGAATGCCGCGCTTTTCGAGATCGAATTCGATGTTTTCATTTTCTGCAATCGAGAACAAATGTGCGCGTGCAGCAATCGCAAGGCGGGTTGTCTCGATGGTATTGACGCGGTAATGCGGGATGTTGCCGATGAACTCTGCCATCCAGGAATATTTGTGCCAGCTGGGCATGGGGTTGACCAGCAGCGGCGCATCTTTGCGGAGCATCCACTTGATGCCCTTGAAGACGGTGGAGATGCTGTTCCACACTTCTGCGTTGCAGGCCGAAAGCTGGCCACCATTGGCAAAAGAGGTATCCATGGCCGGATAGCGACCACGATCGAGAACGGTGACATCATAACCACGCAGGGCGAGAGAATAAGCGGCAGTCACACCAGTGATGCCGGCGCCGATGATGGCGATATGGGGCATGGGATCAAGTTTCCTGTACAAGCGAGGCAAAGCAACCGGCATGCCGGTCGTTCATGCGCCCCATCTGTACTTCTACCTGAGAGCTTGAGCCGCAATCGTACATTGGCACGATTTACGCCATCCCCTTCGGTGGGCGCTTCGGTATAACTGAGGCGCCTCTCTCCAGATTGTCCTGACGAAATGGTCCTGGATGCCTGAGAGTTTCCGGGGCGGTTGCTCCATCGGCGTCGGGTTTGTCCGATCTCTCCCAATCCGTCATTAAGACACGCCAAACCTAGCAGAAGCATCGCCCCCGCGCAATCATTAGCGCCATTTCCGCGCACAGCTTATGGAACATGATCGTATGATGAGGATTTAGGCAAAAACGCTGCAATTGCAGCGTTTTCATGCAATACTCCATACCTGCATCAATGGGGGCACGTGCATCACTCATATAGCGCAAACCTCTTGACCAAATGTCAAACCTGTTCGACAAGGTTGTCGAAGATGAAATCTCGCATAACATCACCCTGATAGTGATGCTTGAAATTGAGGCAGTGTGTTGCCCGGACAAGGGGCAGATCCCATCATCATATTTTCCCAAGGAGAGAGCGATGCAATTGCTGAAATCGGTAGTCGTTGCGCTTGGTGTTTCAGTTGGGGTTGCGGCCAGCGCAGTGACAGCGCAGGCTGCTGAAATCAAGCTTGGTGTTGCGTCAGCGCTTAGTGGCCTGGCGGCGCAGTATGGCGCTGCAATTCGCAATGGTTTTGAACTGGCTGCCGAAGAGATCAACGCTGCAGGTGGCGTTAATGGCAATACCATCAAACTCATTGTTGAGGATGAGCAGGGCAAGAAAGAAGAAGCGATTAACGTCTATAAGAAATTGATTTTCCAGGATAAGGTCCTGCTGATTTTTGGTCCTACGCTCTCCAATTCAGCCTCAGCAGCCAATCCAATTGCGCAGGCAGCCAAAACGCCGGTATTTGGCACTTCCAACACCGCAGATGGCATAACATCGGTTGGCAACTTCATCTTCCGCAATTCGGTTACTGAGGCGGATGTACTGCCCGTAACCTTGGAAACCGTGGTCAATAAGGCTGGGGTGAAAAAGGTCGCAGTGCTTTATGGCAATGATGACGTATTCACGAAATCGGGCTACGATAATTTTGCCAAGGCTTTGAAAGATCATAATATTCCCGTGACAACGACGGAAACCTTTGCCAAGGGCGATGTGGATTTCAAGGCGCAGCTCACCAAGATCAAGGCGAGTAATCCTGATGCGATTGTGCTCTCGGCACTGCTGGCTGAAGGTGCGCCGATCATGGTGCAGGCACGCCAGCTTGGCATTGAGCTGCCATTCGTTGGCGGGAATGGTGTCAACTCGATAAAGATTTTTGACCTTGCCAAGGGTGCATCTGATAACCTCTGGGTTGGCAGCCCATGGTCGCTGAGCAATGATACGCCTGAGAACAAGCAGTTCATTGAAGCCTATACGAAGAAATATGGCATGGCGCCCGATCAGTTTGCAGCGCAGGCTTTTGATGCGCTCCATATCGTGGCACAGGCGCTGAAGAAGGTTGAAATCACAGGCGATGTCGCCAAAGAGCGTGCAGCTCTGCGTGATGCTCTGCCGGACGTTTCATGGGTTGGCGCGACTGGGCCGTTCAAGTTCCGGCAGGCAGTGGACAAAGCTGGCAAGCCCGCTGGATACGATGCTGATCAGACCCCTATCGTCTCGGTCACCAAAAACGGCGCTTATGAAATCGTGAAGTAAGCCCGTAAATGCATTAAGGCAGCGCCCCGCGCAATTCTGTGGGGCGCTTTAAATTCATCCCGCTAAGCTTTGTGTTTGTGATGTGCCAGCGAGCCTGCGCCCGCTGTGGGAGCCAGTTTCACGATGCTCGCCCAACAATTGATCAATGCGCTGTCGCTTGGCAGTGTTTATGCGTTGTTTGCGCTAGGGTTCACGCTGATTTTCGGTGTGCTTGGCGTTATCAATCTTTCGCACGGTGCGGTGTTTATGGTTGGCGCTTATGCGGCGCTACAGGCTGTTGTGCTGGCTGAATTACCAATATGGGCAGCGCTGATTGTGGCGTTTATGGTCAGTGGCCTTTTCGGGCTGCTGATTGATATTCTGGTGCTCTCTCCACTCAGAAAACGCAATGCGCCGCATCTTATTCCCATGATTGCCACCATCGGTGTCGCCATTGCGTTGAACAGCGCCGTGCAGGGCATTTTCGGGGCTGACAATCTGCGCTTTCCAACTGACGTTGTGCCTGAAGGTGCCATTCAGCTGGGTGAGTTGCACATGACTGTGGTTGAGATGGGTATTGTCGCGCTTACCCTGATCATCATGGTGACATTGCTGCTTGTGCTGCGCCGAACGCAAATTGGCAAGGCTTTACGGGCGGTTGCGGAATCTCCCAAGTCAGCGGCATTGCTGGGCATTAATGTCGAAGGGCTGTTTCGGAAAACGTCGTTTTTGGCAGCGGCACTGGGTGGCGCGGCGGGGGTGATGATCAGCCTTTATTCCAATGCTGTGTACCCCTTGATGGGCCAGCCGATGCTGCATAAAGGCATTGCCGTGATCATTCTGGGCGGCATGGGGGATATTCGTGGCGCTATGATCGGCGGACTTTTCCTTGGTTTTGCTGAGGTGTTTGCGGTGGCTTACATTGGCTCAACCATGCGGGATGCTGTGGCGTTTGGTCTGCTGTTCCTAATCCTGCTTGTGCGGCCTACCGGGCTTTTCGGCAAGGCGAATGAGCGGAAGGCATGATCATGGATGCTTTTCTGCTGTGGTTCGAAGAGTTTTGGGCTGTTTATTCCAACCTGATTCTGATGCTCGGCATTAATGCCCTGTTGGCATTATCGATATGGCTCACCCTGGCGTGCGGCTTGCTGGCTTTGGCTAATGCGGCTTTCATGGGTATTGGTGCGTATGCGGGTGCACTTGCAACCATGAATTATGACATGCCCTTTGCTGGCTCTCTCCTGATCAGCATGGCGGCGCCTTCGCTGGTTGCGCTTGTAATCGGCGTGCCGGTGCTGCGGCTTGGCGGTGTGTATCTGGCCATGGCGACGCTTGGCTTTGGTGAGGTTGTGCGGGTTGTCATCCTGAACACGGACGATATCACGGGTGGCGCTTTGGGGCTGAATGGCATTCCGCAATACACCCAATGGTGGCATGTTGCGCTAGCGCTTGCTGTTGTGTTGTTCGTGTTGGCGCGGCTGCATATTTCCAAAACCGGCCGTGCATTCGAAGCTATCAAGGTAGATGAAACCGCAGCCGGATTGATGGGCATTGATCTGCGCGCAAACAAGCTTGTGGCGTTTGTGCTGGGCGCGGCCATTGCCGGGCTTGCCGGGGCGCTTAATGCGCATCTCACATTCTTCATCGGTCCGCAGGAATATGGTTTTGATCGCGGTGTTGAGATCCTCACGATGGCGATTCTGGGCGGTGTTACGTCGCTGATTGGCCCTGTGATTGGTGCATTCTTCCTCACGTTGCTGCCGGAATTGTTGCGGGGATTGGCGGATTTCCGGCTTATTATCAATGGGCTCATTCTGGTTTTGGTGGTGTTGTTTTTACCTAATGGCCTTTGGGATCCAACACGTTTCCGCCGCTGGTTTGGCAAGGGGAGGGCCTGAGATGTTGAAGCTTGATGCCATCTCCAAGCGTTTTGGCGGCTTGAAAGTGCTCGATGATGTGAGTCTCACGGTGCCACAGGGAGCAATCTTTGGTTTGATTGGTCCCAATGGTGCCGGCAAGACGACGGTGTTTAATCTGATCACCGGGCTTATTCCGGTAACATCTGGCAAGATCACATTTGATGGCGCTGATCTTGCAGGCCTGCCCCCACACAAGATCACCCGCCTGGGTATTGCGCGCACATTCCAGAATATCCGCACCTTTAAGGAAATGACGCTGCTGGAAAATGTGCTGGTTGGTAGACATGGGCACGTCAACTACAACTTTGTCCAGGCGTTGTTTTCATTGCCTACCTATCGTGCGCAAGAAGCAGCAGCGCGGTCGCGGGCGTTGGAACTATTGAGTTGGGTTGGGCTTGAGGGCAAGGCGCATGAAATTGCCGATACGCTCTCCTACGGTGAGCAACGCCGTCTGGAAATTGCGCGAGCGCTGGCCACCGAGCCGCGCCTGCTGCTTCTCGATGAGCCAGTTGCCGGCATGAACCCTGCCGAGAAGACAGAGTTGATGGATGCTATCCGCAAAATCAACGAGCGGGGCTACACGGTCTTTTTGATCGAGCACGATATGCGCTTTGTGATGGGGCTATGTGAGCAAGTCGCGGTGCTGAATTTTGGCCGCATTATTACCTGCGATCGGCCCGAAGCCGTGCGTGCTAACCCCGAAGTGATTGAGGCTTATCTTGGCCGCGATGATGATGCCGATACGCTGGAGGCGGTGTGATGAGTGCTCTTTTGGAGGTCTCAGGGCTTAAGGTCAATTTTGGCCACGTTGAGGCGGTTAAAGGCATTGATTTTGCGCTGCATGAGGGGCAGATCACCACACTTGTGGGTGCCAATGGGGCAGGGAAATCAACGACTTTGCTGGCGCTCTCCGGGCTTGTCGCAAAAGCTGCCGGCCGCGTTGTATTTGCCGGAAATGATATTACCCGCATGCCTGCGCATAAAATTGTGGATCGCGGTATCTCGCAGGTGGCGGAGGGGCGGGCTACCTTGACGACGCTTACAGTGCGGGAAAATCTGGAACTCGGTGCTTATCATCGCAATGATGCGCAGGCTATCGCTGCCGATTATGAATACGTTCTGGCGCTTTTCCCACGTCTGCGTGAACGTCTGGATGGGCTTGCAGGTAATCTTTCTGGCGGTGAGCAACAGATGCTCGCTATTGCGCGCGCTTTGATGGCGCGCCCGCGCGTTTTGCTGCTTGATGAGCCCTCAATGGGACTAGCGCCCTTGATCGTGCAGGAAATTTTCCTGATTATCAAAGCGATCAATCAGGAAGGATTGACGATTTTTCTGGTAGAGCAAAACGTACGCCAGGCGCTCAAAGTGGCCCACCGGGCCTATGTAATTGAAACAGGCGAGATCGTGCTTGAAGGCACAGGTGAAGCGCTACTCGATCACCCGCGTGTGCTGGAAGCTTATCTAGGTGTATGAATTGTAAGATAAAATTGATCAAGTGAGAAAATAGAGCGCCAGATTGTCTAATGGACTTAGTGTGGCGCCCTAGCTTTATATCTTACCTGCGTTTGCATTCAAGTTGATGAATAACTTGAATGCAAACTGCTCTATTGCGTAGCCGAATTAATTTGCTTGACCCAGACCATTAATATCAACGGAAAGCGTTGGCGTTGGCTTAGCGTACTTCAGTTCGCTCCATAAAGAGCCAAAGAAGCTTTTCGTAACAGTTGCCGATACAGCAAGTGCCGCAGTACCGAAGATTGCCGTGATTCCTGCTGTAAATGGTGCAGCAGCAATCAAGCCAACGCTTGCCGCCCACATGGCAGTTAACGCAACTCCAGCTATGACTTTTATAAACATTTGGCCGATTGGGCTATCCTTCACCAGATTGGCCAGCCATTTTGCACCCTTCGACAGGGCCTCATCGATGGGCGCAGTTGTAGAGCCACCTGATGATCCGCCGCCAGGAACGTTTACGTTGATGGTTGTCGTAGCTTTGGGGGCTGCAGCGCCTCTAACGTGTTCCAGCGTTTTTTCACTAAGTTGATGCACCTGTTCAAGCTCCATTTGAAGCTCCGCTTTAATCTTCGTAAGTTCATCATTGTCATCAAATGAAGTCATGTCCACGCTGGTATAGGTGGGGGGGGTAGAATTTATCTTATGCTCGAACGCGTCGATGCATGCTTCTGCAGCAAAACATTTAAATCCTTCATCAAAAGAAGGGGGGGTATTCCTACCCATGAGTGTTGCGCGAAGCCCATCTAAAAAATTACGGCAAGCTTCAATGTTGTAGCAAATGCGTTCAATTAACTTTTGGGGAGAGCAGCTATTTTTATCAGCAGCGCTGCTTGTGGAATGCGATATCTCGCGAGTTTCAAAACCAATCTCGCTGTTTGAAGCTTCTAAAATAGGCGAAAATTTTGCATGAAGCCTACTAGACAAATTAGCAAATACAGAAATGTTCTGCAATGAAGTTTCATGGTCGTTTTGCAGGGGGGGGGTAACTGAAGCAAAAGAAAGTGGTGTTATTAATTGGTTATGAGCACCATAAGACATAGTAAATCCCGCCATAAATTTACGAAGCTACTTGCAAGTAATGCTTCGAAGGACGCAAGAAACGCATCAGCTCATGTTATGAGCATTGCATGTGTGATTTCGCTTTTTTAGCTGCCATATTTTACGCCATGAAGCATTTATCAAGTGCTATAAAATAGGATTCCGAAAAAGTAGTCTTAGCTTGCTTCTCTATAAATATACTGCTTTGCTTGCTAATGAATTTCATGTGCATTTCAGAGAATAAAATAGATGTCTTTATGAATAACAATATCTACTTTAATCATGTATTGTGAGGTAAGTATCTCACAATATTATTACCTGAGCGTCTTACTAATTTCATTCATAGATTCATGCAGCAGCCAAGTTCGAATTTATTATTGCCCGTAGTTTTTGGCAAAATGTTGGCAAATGGGAAGCAAATTCCGTTTTTTTGTGCCCTGTTTGGGGGCAATTTGAGCGTTGCAGGTGTGGATTATCTCATCACATCAACTGTGCCCTGCCAATAAGGTAAATCGCTATGATGAAGGCGAGAACGTGGGCGGCATATGTTTGGCCGTTGCCCGTGTAAAGTTGGCGAACGAAGCCGGAGAGCTGCAGATTCGCGACAGCAACCTTGGCCCAGAAAGCGCTGGCATCCAGCGTAGGCAGGTACTCAAAGAGGTGCCTAAATGAAGATATCATGCCCTCAAAACTCGAATCGCCTTGAAGCTTATCTATTTTACGACGGTAAATATTAAAGAGCACAAGCAGTCCAAAGAGCGTAAGGGAAATGATGATAGCCGCGCTCATCACGGGGAATGGATTCAGGGTGTTGTAGATATCCTCAAGCGATTGTCCTTCCCACACCAGTGTTGCGGCGAAGGTGGGATCTATGGCGCGTGAGAGCGGTTCCATGAGGATTTTGGGGTAAAAGGCCAGCACGGCAATTCCTGTAATCAGCAGGAATTGCGGCACCAATAATGTCGCGGGCGCCTCGCGGACATTGATGTGTTCAGCGTGACGCTTGCCCCAGAACACACTATGGGCTAGCCGGATCATGTATAGAAAGCCCACGAAAGTCGCCAGAAAGCCGACGGTGCCCAGTCCGTACCAACCGTTATCGAGCATCGTGCCGATCAAGAGCCACTTTGAACCAAACCCGGCCAGCGGCGGCAGGCCAGACATTGCCACAAGCGCAATGACCATGCAGGTGCATGTCCATGGCATGTTTTCGATGAGGCCACCAAGACTGTTGAAGGTGTTTGCCTGTGCTCGCAGTATCACCCCCGCAATCGCCAGGAACAGCACGCCTTTAACCAGCAGGTGATTGGCAACGAGGTAAAGCGCTGTCACCCAGCCGATATGGCTCATGAGGGCAATCGCTGCAATAATGTAGCCAAGTTGGCTGATGCTGGAATAGGCCAGGAGACGTTTGACGTCCTGCTGAAACAACGCAAGAATGCCGCAGACAAGGGTAGTCGTAAAGCCGATCCATGCCATGCCATGCGCGAGTTCCAGCCCTAGCTCTGACCGAATGGCGAGGTAGGTGCCCGTCAGCAGGCCGAAGATTGCGACCTTGCTGATGACCGCTGAGAGCAGGGCGGTCAGATCGTCATCGGCAAGTGCATAGGTGCCGGGTATCCAGACGTGCACGCCCAGTGCTCCTGCTTTTATCAGGCAGCCGATGGCCAGCAGCACAAAGGCAACATCTGCCTGGGGACCAAGAGTGCGCAAAGCTGCAATAAGATCGCCGCTGGCGCCTAGGGTGTGCAGCTGGCCGAAGCCCGCAAGGATGAAGAAAGCCGAGCCTAGCGAAAACAGCAGGTAGCGCAAAATTTGCGATCCGGCGTGACGTCCATTTGCTATCAGGAAATATGAGCTGAGCGTGATGATTTCCCAGCATACGAAGAATTCAAGGCTGGTCGTTGCTCGTGTGAGCGATGGCAGCGCCAAAAGCATTGTGGCGAGGAGCGGGTAATAACCATTACGCCGATCGGAACGATAAAGCGCGCCGAGGCCGACCACAAATCCACCAACGATGAATATCACCCCGAATAGATAGCCGATGCCAAAATTCGCAGGCAGCAGCCATGGTCCAAAAACGATCACTGATGCTAATGCCATCATGGCCTTGGCGCTGCCGGGGAGGGAGTTGCGCCATTGTGCTTCTATCAGTGCAAGCACCCCGCCGACGAACAAGGGCATAAAGAGCCACAATGATTGCGGCGCTGAGAGATATGCCGCAACGCCACCGCTGGCCAACAACAGCAGTGCGGCAGCGATTACAGGCAGCAGCGCGCGCTTGTTGATTGGTGGGAATTGGTCATTGGTTTGGGCGTGAAGGGAGCGCCCTAGCCAGCGGAACATATAGGCTGCCTCTAGCAGTGATCCTATGAGAATGGCTGCAATTGTCCAGTAATAGCCAGTCGCGGATAATTGCATTATCAGCGCCCATTTTGCCCAGAAGCCAGGGAAAGGCGGTAATCCTGAAATTGCTATGACCAATGCCGCAAAGGCAACCAGAAGCAGGCGGTTGCGGGCTATGGGAGACCACTTGGTGATAGATTGGATTTTCATCAGATCGGCAAGCCAGAAGAGGCCAGCCTTTGCCAAAAGGTGGTTCAGATAAATACCGCCGACAACAAGCGGGATAATCTCCTCTGCGCCTGCTTTCGCCAGCAACGCGAGAGCCAGCGTAGCCAACCCCATTTGTCCGACCGATGAATAGCCCAGCATGCGCTGTACGCGTATTTGCCGCAGGCCGATCAAGTTGGATGCGACGAATGTCAGTCCGCCTGAAAAGGCAATCAGATCAAGCCACGGAGCAAATAGCGGCAGCAGCTTATACAGTGAGAAAAACACGCCTGCCGACACGCCAACCGACACAAATGCTGCAATGCCACCCGGTGCTGTTTCGTAAACATCCAGGCCCCAACCATTGGCGGGGAAGGGTTTGAGCTCAACCATCAACGCTGCAAGCAGTAGCAGCAATGCGGTTAGGGCAATCAGGCCTGTGAATGCCTCAGGGTGCTGAATAAGCTCATCGATATTGAGTGTGCCGGTGACAAAATATAGCAGTGCCGTTGCCAACAGGAAAAACGTTGAGGCGATGACAGTTGCGATGATGTATTTGAATGCCGCTGCAAGCGATGATGCTGTACCCACAAGGCCGAGCAGGCCATAGGTGGCGATGGAGACGATCTCCAGAAACACGAACAGATTGAACAGATCACGCGTCATCACCATGCCGTTAAGGCCCATGACACCGATCAGATAAAGCAGCAGCGCGCCATAATGCTCTCGCAGCCGCGGCCATAGATGTGCGGCCCCAAGGAGGCATACGCTGTTGATGGAGAAGGTGAAAAAGCCCTCTGCCAATCCAAGACGCAGATTAATTGATACAGGTGGCGCGATGCCGGCTGTAAATACATCGATAGCCGGCGCGCCCCCTGCTGCGGCAACGAAGTGAATGCCGGTAATCAGGGTAATCCCGCAAAGTGTCGAGAAGAACACGGCGGGCAGCCATGACTTCGCGAGCTGATAAAGCAAGGGAATGAGAAACCCGCCGCCGAGCCCCAGAATATAAATGTTCAATGGGTGGAGAAGAGCGCTCACCACTTTGACTCCGTGAAGGCATCAATCGCAAGCGTGCCCTTCGCTTTATAAAGGCGGATGGCATAGGCGAGCATAACGGCGGTTACGGAAAAGCCGATGACAATGGCTGTGACAACCAAGGCAGATGGAATGGGATCAACCATTCGCAAAGGCGCTGAACCTTGTTGCATCGCTTCATCGAGAATGGGTGCCGTGGCGCCCGTAATGTAGCCGGTGGCGACGAGCACGATGTGAACGCCGGTATCAACCAGCCCAAAGCTGATGATCATGCGCAGGATATTCCGATGCGACAGCAGCCCCCACATACCAATCAGCACCAGGCCAAAGCCTATCGCCAGCTCGAGATGGGATATCGGAAGCATCTGGCTCTCCTGCTCAGCTGCGGAATCTATCAACGATGACAGATAGCTCTGCACCAACCTTGATGCCAAGCAGGGTGGAAATAACCGGGATTGCGCCAGCGCTGATAAAGGCGCCGAAGGTGCCAGCGGGTAGAAAGCGGCTATCAAGAAAGCCGCCTGCGAAGATCGCGCCCATCAAGCCAAGCGCCACATAAAGTACGCCTGAAGCGGATTCCGTGATGGCGAGAAACCCTAGTGAAAGGCTTGTTCTCGGGCGCGCTAACATCAGCAGGACAACACCCGAAGCAACAATCGCGCCGCCTTGAAAGCCGCCACCTGCAGATAAGTGGCCGTTGGCAATCACATAAGCGCCGAACATGAAAATCAATGGCAGAAGCGTTGCAGCTCCCGACTCGACGACCTCACCGGGGGAGCGCACTAACGGGAGGGGTTGCGCATTCGCTTGCGGCGTGGCGCTCGTGCCCAGCAGAAGCCCAACGCTGGCCGCCACCATGAATAGCACTGCAACTTCTCCCAGTGTATCAAAGCCGCGCCAGGTGATCAGAATGCCGGTGACGATGTTGGGTAGCCCCAGTTCAATTGGCGTTTGGGTAACGTAAAACTCCGCTAACGGGCGTAGAAACCAACGCTCTTCATAACCAAAAGCGATGCCTGCGAAGATCAGTCCGAATAGGGCGACGATGAGTGCATTGACGATCTGGCGCTTCATGGCGCATCCACCTTATGACCATTGGCGGTCTCGTCTTCACGCAGGGCATCTACCACTGTTGAGCCTGCCATGGGGATGCGGATGATATGCGCCGCGCGGGCGAGGGCGTGCGATGAGACGGGGTTTGTCATCAGCACAAAGCCCGCAATGACGAGTAATTTCAATGCCCAATCCGGGTGGATGACGCCAAGTCCGCCCAATACGAGCAGGTTGCCGAGTGTCGAAGCCTTGGTGCCCGCTTGAATCCGCGTGAAAGCATCAGGCATGCGCAGCACGCCAAGACCTGCAGAGAAAAGAAAGAATGCTCCCATCAAGACCACAAAGCTACCGATGGCTTCGCGGATGGCATCATCAAGCATGGCCTAGACCTTCCTCGCACCGGTTTTGTGGATGGTATAGAGCAGAATGAAGGTCGCAAGGCCGGATCCAATGGCGGCCTCGGCCATGGCCACATCTGGGGCCGCTAGCAGAATAAAGATGACAGAGGCAGATAGGCTCGCAAGCCCCCCGCTTATTGCCGCCGCCACTACATTGCGTAGCGTTACGGCCAGAAGGCCGCTAAGCAGCACACTGATTGAGATCAGAATGATCAGCAGATCGAGCATGCTATAGCCCCCGCTCAAGATAGCGCGCGATGGCGAGAACGGCGAGGAAGCTCAGCACACCATACACCAGCGCTACATCAACATAGATAAACCGCCCCGAAAGGTGCGCATAAAGCCCGATTATCGAGATCGTGATAACGGTGAGAATGTCGATGGCCACGACGCGGTCTACGACGGTGCGGCCAATGACAAGGCGGGCCATTGAAAACAGAATGCCGAAAAAGATCAGCACGACAGACATTATAAGGAGGGTATCAGCCAAAGGCCCTCTCCAGATGCTTTTCAAATGGACCCACGATTTGTCGTGTGGCTTCAGCGCGGTCTGTCGTTTTCACATCGAGCCAATGGATGTAAAGTGTGCTGCCTTCAAGGCCTAGCACCAGAGAACCGGGCGTAAGTGCGATGGAATTAGCAAGCGCCAACCGTCCCATGGGGGATATGAGGCGCGTATCAACCTTGACAATGCCGGGGTGGATATCGATTTTGCGTGCATAGACATAGCGCAGCATGTTGAGATTGGCGCGCACCAGTTCCATGATGAAAATGCCAAAATATGCCAGGTAATGCCATACGGCTGAGGGAGTGATTTTGAGCGTGCTCCACAGACGGCCGGTCCATGATTGCGGTTCACCGGTGAATAGCCGGGCGATCGCCAGTCCAAGAGCGAGACCGATAAGGAGCAAAACTGGCGCTGTTGACGTATTAAATACGCACCACAGAGCCAACAGAAATACAATGAGAATGGGCGATCCAATTGAGGTGAAGCCTTTCGGTTTCACCTGGTTATCATTTTCCATCGCCAAAGCCCCACTCCTGCACCGCCGAGGCTAATGATTAAAGGTTGTGAAATCAATAACGCGCAAGCTGTTTGCTTGTGTGATTAAAGTGCTTACATCCAACGGAATTGACGCGGATGATAAAATCGGCGATAAACGAGAATGAACGTTCATTCTCATGCACTGGAAGACCGGTGAACCAGCTAGAAACCCCACTTTCCGACCAGCAGGTGAAAACAAAATCTGCTGCAGAAGCTCAACGGGATGAGCGGCGTGAGGATATTCTGAGCGCGGCAGAGAACTGCTTTATCCAGTATGGTTTCCATGGCACTACAATGCAGGTGGTGGCTAAGGCAGCGGGCATGAGCCCTGGCAATCTTTATCGCTATTTTCCTTCAAAGAATGCGATTGTCGAAGGGCTTGTGGAGCGCGACAGGGATGAGGCGCGTCGTCGTTTTGCTTGCCTGGATCGCAGCTTATCGTTTTGGGAGCAGCTGGCGCAGATTGGTAATCAGTACTTCGTTGGTGAAGCGCAATCTAAAGCCGCGCTTTGCATCGAGATCTGGGCCGAGTCTACGCGCAATCCCGAGATCGACGCAATCAATCGCCCTTTTGAAGGAGAGGTTGCGGCGCAGCTCGTGGAGATGCTCGATAGCGCACGCGCTCGCGGCGAAGTGGCAGCGGATATCGATAGCGCGGCGGCTGCGCAAATGATTCTTGTCATTACCAACGGGCTTTATGTCCGGGCTGGTTTGCGGCGCGATAATGATGGCGCTGATCAATTTCAATGTGCCATGCAGGCTATTTATGGCTTGCTGTCTGGTGCGCCTGTGCTACGTCGTGCTGGTGATAAGCTTGAAAGCCATGCACAGCAATGCACGCCTCAAAATCCCTCGTTATAGGAGCCTTTGCGATGAAATCGAGCCAGATCGTTGCGGGTCTGATCGTTGTTGCCGCTGTTGTCTGGATAGGTTCAGGCTTGATGAGTGGCGATCATCCGGCCAAGGATACGGCTGCTTCATCGAAGGCAGCAGCTGAACCTGCCATCTTTCGGGTAGCCGTACAGACAGCTGTCACAGAGGAACATGCGCGGCGTGTAATCTTGTCAGGGCGTACGGAGGCTGACCGTCGGGTGAGTGTGGTTGCGCGCACGAACGGCATTATCGAGCAACTGCCCATCCGCCGCGGCTCTGTGGTGAAGCAGGGGGAGGAGCTGGCCGTGCTCTCTGATGAGGCGCGCAAGGCACAGGTTGAGCAGGCTAAGGCCCGCCTGGAACAGCGCCGGGCGGAGCTGAAGGCGCGGCTGCGTCTTATTGAAACCGGCAATCTGCCTGCCTTGCAGAAGCCGGTGCTCGAAGCTGAACTGAGTGCTGCTGAAGCAGGCTTTGCGCAGGCCGAGGCTGAGCGGGATCGTAATGTCATTCGCGCGCCATTTGATGGTGTGGTGAACGTGCTGCAAGTCCGCGAGGGGCAGGCATTGCAGGTGGGATCAGTCATCGCGGAAGTGGTGGCGTTGCAGCCTATGCTGGCGGTGGTTGAGATTGCTGAGCGTGATCTGGGTGGTGTTAAGGTTGGTGATCCTGCCCATGCAGTGTTCGCGAATGGTGGATCGGCTGAGGGGCGTGTGCGCTTTGTATCTGCGGTGGCCAGCCCTGAGACGCGTACTTACCGGGTGGACATTGAGCTTGATACAAAGGGCGCGGTTATCCCCGATGGCATTACCTGTGAAGTAACGCTGACGTTGGCGCAAATTCAGGCGGCTTCCGTGCCTCGTTCCGCGCTGGTGTTCTCGGCGCAGGGCGAACTTGGTCTGCGCACGGTTGATGATGCTGGCACTGTTGGCTTTGCCTCCGTGAAACTTGCTGAAGATGGGCTGGAGCGCGTGTGGGTCACGGGCCTTCCTGGGGCTGCGCAAGTGATCGTGCAGGGGCAGGATTTTGTGGCCGAGGGGCAGAAGGTTCAAGCTGTTGCAGCCGTTTCCAGCGCCAAGGCCAGGCAAGTTGCTCCGAGCGGGAGCGCTGCTGTGAACTGACGTTCCTTTCGCCTGGAAACGCATACGCCTGACATTGTTTGATCGGACCCGACACATGGCAAACCCCGTTGATTACGCCATCTCCCATTCCCGGCTGACGCTGGCGGTGCTTGTCTTTTTGCTGATCGCAGGCGCGATGTCATACATGGCGATTCCGAAAGAGGCGGAGCCGGACGTCAAGGTGCCGATCGTTTATGTGAACGTTACTCAGCGCGGCATTAGCCCCGAAGACTCCGAACGCCTTATTTTGCGTCCGCTTGAGACGCAGTTAAAGACCGTCAATAATGTTAAGGAAATGCGTGCCGCCGCCTATGAAGGAGGCGGTTATGTGCTGGTGGAGTTCGAGGCAGGCTTTGATTCAGATGCCGCAATGGCAGACGTGCGGGCAAAGGTGGATACAGCCAAAAGCGATCTCCCGCGTGATGCCGATGAACCGCAGGTGCATGAAGTAAACCTGTCGCTGTTTCCCGTGATTGTGGTGGCGCTTGGAGGCGATGTTCCAGAGCGAACATTGCTACGCATGGGGCGCGACACCCAAACCGCTATCGAGCAGATTCCCGGTGTGTTGTCTGCGGACTTGCGGGGCGCGCGGGATGAGGCGGTGGAGATCATCGCTGAACCGATGCAGCTACGCAGCTATGGCATTACGCTTGAGCAACTGGCGAGTTCGTTCTCAACCGGCAATAGTCTGGTTGCCGCTGGTGCGTTGGAGGGGGCTGCCGGGCGTTTTGCCATCAAGGTGCCTTCGCTGATTGAGAAGCCGGAGGATATTTTCACATTCCCGGTTGCGGCTTCGCGTGCGGCCTCTGTAACCCTTGGTGATATTGCCGAGGTGCGGCCTACATTCAAGGATCCTACCTCGATCACACGCATCAATGGCAGTTCCGCGATTACACTGGAAGTCGTCAAGCGCACGGGCGCCAACCTGATTGAGACAGTTGATGCTGTCAAAAAGGTTGTGACAGAGTTGCAGAAAACCTGGCCTGATACTGTAAGTGTGACGTTCACGCAGGATAAATCTACCGAGATCCGCTCGATGCTGCATGAGCTGCAGAACAGCGTCATTACGGCAGTGCTGCTCGTTGTGATCATCATGCTGTTGGCGCTTGGCGGGCGGGCGTCGATATTTATCGGTATTGCTATCCCTGCGTCGTTCCTCGCGGGCATTCTGGGGCTGTATCTGGCGGGGCTCACTGTCAATATCGTGGTGTTGTTTTCGCTGATTCTGGCGGTTGGCATGCTGGTCGATGATGCGATTATCGTTTCGGAATTTGCTGAACGGCGCATGGTTGAGGGCATGCCTCCCAAGGCTGCATACTCCTTGGCTGCAAAGCGCATGTCGGGGCCGGTGATTGCGGCGACCTTGACGCGTATCGCAGCCTTCTCGCCGTTGATGTTCTGGCCCGGTATCGTTGGCGAGTTCATGAAGTATCTGCCACTGACATTGATCGCGACGCTATCGGCATCTCTTATTGTGGCGCTGTTCTTTACGCCAACGCTGGGGGCCATGCTGGGTGCGCCCACCCATGTGCAGGATGAGCGCATGGAAGAGCGCGGACTGTATATGCGTATTGTCAGACTTGCACTGCGCCATCCCGGTGCAACATTAGGATTGGCAGTTGCGCTGCTGGTTGGGGTTGTTGGGGCTTATGGGCGGTTTGGGAACGGGATTGAATTCTTTCCCTCTGTTGAGCCGGATTATGGGCTGGTGCAGGTGCGCGCACGTGGCAATCTTTCGATTACTGAAAAAGATCAGCTTGTGCGAGAGGTCGAGCAGCGTCTTGCAGGCATGCCAGAACTGGAGACGATTTACGCACGTGCCGGGGAGGGCCAGAAGGGCTCAAACGAAGTTACGGAAGATACCATCGGCACGGTGCAGTTTGAGTTTGTGGATTGGCGCGAACGGCGTAAGGCGCATGAGATCCTTGCTGATATTCGTAAGAAAACCAGTGATATCCCAGGTGTTGTGATCGAAGTGACCGAGCCGCGCGCTGGTCCATCGACAGGAAAACCTATTACCCTGGAAATTTCAGGCACTGACCCGGCTGCCATTTTCGCGACAGCCCGAAAGGCCGGGGCTGCCTTGCGGGCGCGCAGCGATACGCGCGATGTTGACGATGGCTTGCCGCTGCCAGGTATTGATTGGCGCTTGACGGTTGATAAGGCAGAGGCTGCCAAATTCGGCATCAATCCGATGACGGTCGGCACCGCCGTGCAGCTTGTTACAAATGGCGTGAAAGTGGCGGAATATCGGCCCTCAGATACGGATAAATCGGTCGATATTCTGGTTCGCTTTCCAGAAGCGCGCCGCAATCTCAACGAGCTTGATAATTTACGCATTAACACAACCCAGGGGGCTGTGCCGGTTAGCAGCTTCGTTACCCGCACGCCAGAGCAACGTGTCAGCCTGATTAATCGGGTGGACGGTCGGCGGGTCGTGACTGTAACGGCCAACGTGGCGGAGGGCGTGCAATCCGCTTTGGTTCAGAAGGCCGTCATGGATGAAATGTCGCGCGCCGATCTGCCGCCCGGTGTGACCTTTCAGCTGAAGGGTGAGGACGAGGAGCGGGAAAAAGCAGGTGCATTTCTTGTCAGTGCATTCGGCGCCGCGATGTTCCTGATCTTCGCTATCCTACTGGCACAGTTTAATAAATTCACCAGCGTATTCCTGGTTCTCACGGCAGTGGTGCTCTCGACCATCGGTGTCTTGATCGGGCTGATGGTCATGGGGCAAGCGTTTGGTGTGGTGATGACGGGTATCGGTATCATCGCAAATGCAGGCGTGATCGTGAACAACAACATCGTACTGATTGACACCTATGACCGGCTGCGGCGTGAGGGTGTTGAGGCGTATGATGCCATTCTCGAAACCTGCCGCGAGCGTGCGCGGCCTGTGGTGCTCACGGCAGTTACGGCGTTGTTGGGTGTGCTGGCGATTGCCTTTGGCATCAACCTCGATTTTGTCGCGCGCACGGTTGATATCGGCGCACCATCCACGCAATGGTGGACGCATCTTGCAACTGCAATCGTGTTCGGCCTTGGCTTTGCGACAATTCTAACACTGATCGTCACGCCGGCTTCGCTGATGGCGCTTGAGAATATTGCGCAATGGCAAAAGAAGAGACTCGCGAGAAAATCTGGCGCCCCTTCTCCTGTATCTTTGTAAGACAGGATTTAATCTGAATGCAGAAAGGAAGGGAGAAGTGTGCCTTTCCTTTTTATTTAAGTATTTAAAAACAGAAACTTACGTAGTAAGCCGCCTGCAGTTGAGGTGGTAATGACGGGTGTCCATCGGACTGGTTCTAATTGTCTATAGATTTAGTTAGAATTATTGCGTGAACGCATTACATGGCCTATATCTTTATGAACACCTTGTGCGGGGGTAGTAAGATGTGTGCATGTTTTATGAAGACGCGGAGTTAATTAAGTGTCTGATAACGTGAATGTTCTTGCCTTTCCTGCTGGAAAAAGGTCTTCTGAGGTCAGTGGTTCTGCCAATAGCGGAGAGACAGTGGATCCGGCCCTTTTCAAACAGGGGATGCGTCGTTTAGCGGCGGGCGTCACCATTATTGCGACAGATATTGGCGGTGCACGGCATGGGATCGTGGCAACGGCAGTAAGCTCGGTTTCAGCTGATCCACCGACGCTATTGGTGTGCGTATCAGAAGCGGCTTCTGCACATGCTTTCATTGGTCAGGCTGGTTTTTTCAGCGTCAACGTTTTGCATGCCGATGATCAGGCCTTGGCGGAGCACTTCGCGAATCCCGCAAAAAGGGCGCAACGCTTTGATCTGGGAGAATGGTCGAGGTTAACGACGGGGGCACCTATTTTGCTGAGCGCGTTGGCAAGTTTCGACTGCCGCCTCACTCAAAAGGCGCGGGTAGGTAGCCATACGGTATTCTTTGGCCAGGTTGAGCACTTGTATCTGCGTGAGGGAGCAGTCGATCCGCTGCTTTTCTGGAATGGTGCTTATAGGCGAGGCCATACGGAGTCTTTCTAACGCCGTTTCCGCTTATCCCTTCAAGCGGCGCTGTTGTTCGCTTCGGTCTTGCATCATATCGTCTTCGTCTTCTTCCATGCTGTTGAGTTCATCCAGCACGGTATGCAGCGTAAAAACTGCCTGGGAGACGAGAACAGCTAATCCAAAAAGCAGCTTTATTTTCTGCTTGGCAGGACGCAACGCTGCACGGATTTTGCTTAAAAGCGATTTCTTCATGCCCATATTAAGCAGGTAAGTTTGTATTGCCGCTTCATCCTTGGATTGGCGTTGTGTTGAGGTGCCAAGCTGGGTTGCCTGTTCTGCTTGTTGCGCCAGAAGTCTGCGCGCTTGTGCCTCGTTAATTTGCTTTGGCATTTCGAACGGACGTGCAGCAGGCCAACCGGGAATCATTGCAGCATTAAGAATGGCCGCGTCCATTCCCTGCATACGACCCATGAGTTGCTCATGACCGAGCGCATTGAGCATGCCATCCCTCGGTCTTTCCAATCGGGTGTGATTCAGTAATTCCTCAAGTGATGCCTGCCCAAGAGATGTCTGGGATGAATTGGGCTGGCTTGTTGATGCTTGTGCAAATCGCCCTTCCGGTCGCCCGGAAGTTTGCGTGCCTTTTTCTGCTGGTGATTCGCTTGAGAGAGCTGTTTCGGCGCTGAGATGAGCTGCTTTCTCATTGAAACGAGCTGCATCCCTTGTGGAAAACTGTGCATAAGCCTCCCGCTTACTCTCTTCAGCGGACTTGGCCTCCGCCTGTGCATAAGAGGGGATAAGTGCAGTTATTTTTCGCTTTTCGGCTGATAACTGGTCATTCGCTTGCTGGTTCTTCACAGCGGATGCATCCGGAAACGCATCAGCTTCATCAGCGCTCTGAACGGATGTGCCAGCTTGTCTGGCTGCATTCCGCGCGAGCGAAGCTAGAACTGCTGCCTGCCCGGCCTGCTGGTTAGCTTCCTGGGCATTTAATGTAGATGCGCTCTGCGCCAGTGCGGCAGATTGGCTGGCAGAAGCCCCTTTAACCATAGAGGCCAGATAGCTTGTGGCCAGTTTAGTCAAAGAATCCGCATTAGAGGCAACAGATTCACCCGGAAGACGTAAGCCAGCCAGCGTTTGTGACGCCAAGTTTGCGCCATTTTGCGCAGGACGAGCATCGGGCAAGGCTGCTTTTCCAGCGGCAGCCACACCATTCTTTGTGCCGGCAGATGCCGCTTCTTTGACGGTCGCCTGTTCGTCAGGTGAGGTAATCGTGTGATCTTCGGCGGACTCAAGTGACGAACCCGCAATGTTTCCCGCAATCAGCCTGTTTGCGATGCCTGCTGCCAGCGCGGTGTAAGCTTGAACGATTCCACCAATGTTCATAGCTGGTTACCCGGTTAGAGGAGCGTGAGGGAGCATGGGCACCGTATCCAATAATGGCTCCTCGGGAGGTGCGGGCGAGCGTTCAAGCTCAACAGCAACGCGCAATCGCTCAACTTCATGGACTATCCGGCTATCTATCTCGGCCGTTGCTCTTTCATCATATGCGCGAAGGGCTATGCGGCCTTGCTCCCACTGCTTCTGATGCAGCGCAAGTTCAAGAATGTGAAAATATGGAACAGCCCAATCAGGACGTAGCCGCGCGGCAGATTCAAAAGCCTGCAATGCGCGAGAGGATTGGTGCGTCATGCGTAAGCAGACGCCATAACCAATCCAGAAATCAGCATCTTCATCTTTCAGGAAGCATAGCGCGCGGAAAAGTGGCTCCGCCCTATCGATGCGCCCCAGGCTGAACCAGCTATGCGCCCGCGCATAAATGCTCTCAACAACGGCATCAGGAATTGCCAGCGCCTGTCCAAGGCTTTGCCCCTGTACCAGACGATCAAATACCGGCGCACCATCAATGCCAAGAGAGCCAGTAACATCCTTGAAAAGGTTGCCCATCAGCGCAACCTCATCGTCATTCAGGCCCAGAGATTGGCCAAGCGGCGTTGTGGCCGCTGATTCTTTCGGGAAAGGGGTGGCGTTTGTTGATTTGCTCATCATACTTCCCTGAAATCGAATATTTTATCGCAATAATCAGCTGGCAGACAGAGGCTCCTGGTTTTCTGAAGCAGCGCTCTCACCGTCATCGCTCTTTTTGCGCTCAAGGATCAGCCCAATGCGCCCAATCATGCGTTCGCTGTCGCTTGCGATGGCTTCATTGCCTGTTTGCTGCGCCAGCCGAAGAGCGTCAGTAAAATCCTCGATTGCGGCTTCATACTCCTCCAGCCCGATACATGCATGGGCTGAGAAGTGATATCCTTCCGGGCTTTCAGGCCAAAACGCAATGATTGCGGATGCTGCCTGCAGCGCCACAGCATGCTGGCCAATCTTCAGCGCGCAGGCTGCAAGCCCCTGCTGGAAGCGCGGTTCATTCGGATCGCAGAGCACGAGCGTTGCGTAGGTGCGCAAGGCACCTTCCTCATCGCCACGTTGCAGCATTTTAGCGGCAATAGACAAACCCGGAAGCAGATGCTCGACTTCAAGGCCCATCACTTCACGTATGGACGTCTTTTCAGGCGCTTTTTCCCCTTCAGGAAAATCAGCATTATCAGCATCTAATGTCGTCATATCCACGCCTTTCTAAGCGCTACAATGCAACTTGCATCTTGCAAGATGCAAAAAGTATAACCTTTTATGCTCTGAAAACAAATTCCATTTCATCAGAGTCACCAACAGGGTTGCCTGGCTCAAAGGGGTTATGAGCATGCCATCCGTTGCCAGTAAGTATGTTTCTAACCGCCTCCGTAATGACAATTAATTCGTTAAGGCTGTCTTTTAGTTTATTTATACTGATTTCTGATCTTGGTACGTTTAGTTCTGTGGCAACAAATTCTTGCCCTTTTTCATTCTTTAGACAAATCAAGACGCTATGGCTGCGGAGAATACTTAAACTGCCTTGTAGCAGTTTGCGGGTTTTCTCCTCGCGATCCGGGCCGGGGCCAGGAAGGGCGCCGATTAATGCGCTTAACGTCAGGCTATTACCGTTGTCGGTGATTTGAATGGCATAACCTTCAAATTCAATCGCAGCCAAACGCGTTGATAAAACCGGCTCGCCCAGGTTAAGCGCGGTGCAAAGCTGTGTGATGATGTCGCGAAAGCCATTCATTGTAAGGCTATCCGGATTGTGTTGCACAAAACGACTGATCAGATTCGTTAAATTATAGCACCAGAAGCTCTTCTTGGCCAAATAGGCGCTGCCCTGGCAGGGCTTGATACAATTTTGGCAAGTGTTGTGCCAAAAAAGCTTTCCTTAACAGCATTAGCTGCTAATTTATGCGCCAATGTCATAAAGAATCACCTTCTGAGTTGGTGTTGTCAGTTGTGATTGTTCTGGCAGTTGTTTAATCACACAGAATAGAGAAAGCTTTAAGCGCTCCCGGCAAAGGCCTTGGCCGCATAAGATGCTATAGAAAATAGCTGAGATATTGTCGAGTGCCTTAAAAACGGCTCATTTTGAAGTGAGTTTAACCCAGTAAATCAACATTTCGCGCGCTGTATTTATCTTCAGTCATGATTTGGCTTGTTTAAGCAAGTATTTGCTTGGATAATACTTTGAGAAGCATAAGCCGTTATTCATGAAATATTGCCGCAATAAAAATATGAGGGAACAATGACTGCTTACGATCCACACATTCCGCTTATTCAGGATACTGGCGTTTATTATTCTCTGAATGATCAGGCGCAGCCGAATACGCCGCAGCCGGTGAAGGATGTTAGCGGGCAGCTCCCGCCTCTGTATCAAGCTGTGCTTCAAGCGGGTAATGGGCAGCATGGAAACCCTCTTCCGCAGAATACACGTGTACACCCCATGCCTCAGGGAGCGCACAATTTTGCGCAGCAGTATACAGCCCAGCAAACGCCGAATGCGCCGCTGTTAGGGGAGCTCTCCACCTCTTCGAAAGGAAGAGACGAGGTTGTGATTAATGTAGCACCTCATGCGCAAATGCAGGATCCTGCTCCTAAAAGTGTACTGCCTTATTTCAGTAGGTATGGATCATTGGATCCAATCGCTCCCCCGAACCGTGCAAGGATTGAGGAATATAAGAGAAAGATCGAGCTTCTCCTTTGTAGATACTTTGATAAGAGTGCCACAAAAGCAGCTAATATTGTTAAGTATCTTCCTACTGAAAAGCTGGAGTTGCATTTACCGGCCAGGGAAGTTCAGTGGTACGATTCATCTGAATGGTTGCCAGAGCAAGTAATTATTTATCAGCCAGAGGATATATTAAAGCGTATTTATGAAGGTATGTTATGGTGCAAGGATGATAAAGATAACAAGTCAATAGGACTTTATGCTTTACTACATTTTGAAGGCTGGCAGCCCTCAGATACCAAGGATGAGCGTCTTCGCATGCGCGCTTTAATGCTTCTTACATGCGCATGGATATATCCGACGAACAAAAATGATTTAGCTTTGATCATACTTAGGGACTATGTTAAGGGACGTTATGATTGTCTACTCAAGCAACATTTTGGAGGGTCCTATGGTGCTATACTTAATAAATATACTAAAGACCCTTTAGAGAGGGATGCTTATAACGTTGCTAAGCAGAAAATGAAGGCAGATATTGATAAAGAAATAAAAACCTGCAAAAATTTTCTTGATTCTTCTATTGTAAGAGAAATTATAAATGAGAGAAATAAAATTGAGGGTAAGCCGCTGATAGAAGAAGTATCAGAAGAAAGTAGAGGTACGGATTTGGCAGCTTTATTTGTTCTTCCAAGAGTGCTAGAGATATTTGAATTTTAGTACTAAAAAATATTATAAATATAAATAATAAAGCCCGCATCTTTAGATGCGGGCTTTATTTTCAGATTATGTTTATTGGTTATTATGCATTCTTTGCGATGTTCGCTTTCACTTGGTCCTGTGTATCGCGGACTTCGCGATAGGACTGGAGAAGTGCCTCTACCATGCTTTTTAGCTGGTTCAGATATTGCACCATTACTTCCTTGGAAGCATTTTCTGCCTGTGCGTTGGCTTGCTTTTCTTGTCCGTCTGCTTCATCTTTTTTGGCAAAAGAGTTAAGAAGGCCCTCACCAAAACGCCCCAATGCTTGTCCACCCTGGTCTATTGATCGACCATAACCAGAAAGCTTCACGGATGTCTGATGCAGAATATCAGTTTCTGCTTTTAATCTGTTGGACTCCCCTTTAAATCCACCCCGTTCTAGCTTTAGCGCCTCCTGATCCACATCAGTCGCGGTCTTTGTCTTCTCGAGATTTTTCTTAAAATCTCTAGAAACACCCTTAAGCTCCTCAACTTTCTCCCCGGCAGCAAGATTTTGCTTTGAAGCTTTCAATGTGAAAAAGCCTGAAGCGACGAGAGATACACCTGTCACGATTAGCTGGGTAATTGCGCCCCACATCAGTTTAGTGGCGGCATCTCTGGTTTTCTGGGCGGCAGCCTTTAGCTCTGAAACAGCTCCCAGAACGCGATTTTTGATCATTTCAATCGCAGCGCCACGCTCAAGGTTGGTAACCTCTGTGAGCAGGGCAAGCAGGTCTTTGACGCGCTTGGGGAAATTGGCAATATCCACCCCGCTATTATTGACCTTCTCGCTAATTGCTATGGAAAGAGACAATACGTTGTCGTATTTCTCAGCATCGGAAAGCGTCTTTTCCGCCATAACCTGCGATACTTTGTCCATAAACGCATCGATGCTATCATAAAGCTCCGCTTGCGCCTGCAACTGGTCGATGGTCTCGGAAAGCATTTCCAGACCACGCGTCAGCCTGGCCTCATCCCCTGGCTGAACTTCATTGGCTGATAAGTAAATATCAAAATTGAAGTTGCTATTTTTAAAGTGTTTAGCCAGAGATGAGGTTTGCGCACCACCGGTTGTCGCCGCGCTGCCGGCACCCGCCGTTTTTGTGGTATTGCCTGATCGACGCAGCTCGAAGTGATTATCAGTGCCAAAGGTGGAATTATAATTGTGAATTTGAATGTCTGACATTTCTGCACCTTTAAAAAAGCGGTTTGTTTTTTTAAGCTTTAATCTTGATATTCATGACGACAGCTTGCTTCGTCTTGATGGCTTCATAAGCTTGATCTTTGAGGTTTTCGATGGATTGTTCAACGCCAATCAATTGTTTCAGCGCGCGCTGAATAAACTCATTCATCGCCTCCATTATAGCTTCAAAATCCTTGATGCCTGCATTTTTCTTCTGCAGTGAGGACTGACTAAGGGTAGCATCTGCGCTTGTTGCCGTAGCGGTTGCTGTCACAACGGCCTGCGCGGCCCCCATGCCAATTTCAAGCCACGTTGCCGTTGTTTTACCCGCGGTTTGTGACACCGTGCTGGCTGCAGTGGTTGCGGCGGAGCTTGCCGAACTGACAGCAGAAGAAGTAGCAGAGCCAGCCGCAGACCCGGCAGCTGCGGCAGTGCCGGCAGCAGAAGTGCCCGAAGAAAACAGTGACACAATACCTGGGCCAGCTGATGCAGCGGCTGCAATGACTGCTAGACCAATCGAGAAGCCCATATCAAAGTATTGGTTGTTCCATATATTGGCAGCTATGGATTTGCCTGTGCCTTGTTTCACAGCCTCATTCACAGCCATTGTAACGCCAACTGCAATCACGATCGCACCTAATGGATTTCCCGTTGCCATCATTACAGCACCGGCGATTATGGTTGCGATAGCACTAAACCAGCCCGCAATTTTGGAGAAAAGCTTGGCAATGCCGCTTTTCTTTTCTGCCTTTTTCCGCGCGGCTTCAGCTTCATCCTGCTTTTTCTGAAGTTCTTTCAGGTCGGATTTGCGCTGACCCGTTGATGCTTCAATGCCCATTGATTGCACTTTGCTCTGTGTTTCTTTAAGAGCTTCCGCAATCTGCATCAGCATTAGGTCTGTATCTTCTTGTCCCTCAGGCAGAATTTCCCGAATAGCTGCAAATAATGCCTGAATCTGTTGCGCATTAAGCGTCAAACTGTCTTGTTCTTTCTCCGTAGCGGAAGGAACAGCGCCGTTCTGCCCGCTAACGCCATAAGCGGCAGTAGACGTCTTGGTTGTCGTTCCAGTAGACTTGGTCTGTTCCGTACCCAGGCCAGAGCCGATAGTGGTGGATACTGCATTAGTCACGGACATATGAATGTCTCCTTAGAACGTGCAATAGATGAAATCGATAATGCTATTTCGCCCTTATAGGGCAACGGCACTATCCCTCTGCTCTAATTGAGATAACATTGTTTTAGCTTGCTGTTGCGTCAACGTATCGCCTGCTTCAGTTGCAAGACTAAGTGCGCCAGTGATGTATTCGCGTGCTTCAGCGATATGATCATCACCAAGCAAGCATTCGCCGATGCGCAGATATCCACGTGGCTCCATTGCTTTCAGCATGATGTAGCGCATGTAGAGCAAACCGGCATCATAGTAGCACCCTTTCATCTGCAGGATGCTTGCCAGCGTGTATACAGCGCGATCTTCATTGGGATCTAGCGCCATAACAAGCATCAGCGTGTCGCATGCGGCAGGTATGGAGCCGGCTTTAAGTTCATTATGGGCTTTGACCAGTAAGGCATCGATGTGCTCAGGGCCTAAACCTTTTAGGGATGCAAGGCTGGGACCTCCAAAAAACTGAGCCAGGTAATCCTTTTGGAACTCGGTTTCTGACAGCGCACTAATTTTTTCCTGGAAAGCAGAGGACTGCTTTTCCTTCCACAGTTGAAGCACTTCAGGTGGGATTGTTGGTGCATCCAGAAAGGTCATTCAAAACTCCCAGAAACCCCATGGCCCAAGCAGTGGGAAGGGATTGAACCCGGTTTGGCCGAGTCGTTTATTCAGATTGCATCCCATATTCAGGATGCAAGGGCGGACCAAGAGGTGAGTAGCTTCTCGAATGAGGCACAAACACAATCCTCTCATAGGTTTGAATGTAACAGTTGTGGGAATGTGTCTCTGTGCTGTAAATGACAAGGGGCATCTTAATTTAGCCCGTTTTGAAGATTTTAGCGTGATTATTTGATTATTTACGCCCGTGTATCCACGTTTTCACTCAGGCGTTTCATGGCCGCTTGTGCCGTGGCGCAGGTAGGAATCAAGTGCATCATCTGCGCTATCGTGCATGTCGAGCTGATACAAACTGCGCGCCTTCAGATACCGACGCATGCGCTGCTGCAAGGTGGGCTGATATGAACCAAAACGCTCTATCGGATCGGCGTGGTCTAATTCCTCAAGGGCGGCGAGGGTGGCTGTCCAGTCTCGCATAAGAAAACGCGTAACAGTGCGGGCCAGCAACACATCTATGCTTGAATCACCCATTAGAAAGAGTGCGTCTGCAAGAATGCGCGCTCGGTCAATGTAGCCATATTTAACAAATACAAAGATATTCAGCAGGAGAAAGTCGCGCTCCTTGCGGCGGATTGCGGTCGGGCGGGGGACTTTACCGACAATGACATTGCTCATCCGCGATATAACGTGGCCAAAGACGCACGCACCTCTTCATCAAGCAGTTCGTTTTGATCAATCAGCGATAAGGCACGCTCCAGGGTGGCTTTCTGCAGGCCATTTGCACGGCTGGCGAAATCAGCTAGCAAGGTGCGTGTATCCACGCGCACTTCCATGAGCATGGCGGGCTGGGTCAGATCAGGGTCAATCGTCGCAGGTTGCAGCAGATCTGGCAGGCGCTCATCAAGTGTTGGGCGATTCAGAACATCGTGCAGTGGGCGATTGACCGGAAAATAGGTTGGCGCACGCGGCCCACCCTCTGGCAGATGAAGGTCGTCATCAACCCGCCAACGTGAGATTGACTCAAGGCCAACATCCAGTTCCTTGATGTGAGAGACCATAGCACCCTGCAAATCTGTTGGAAAATATCAATATATGCAGTATCCAAACTGCATATACGATTAACTTCTTCCAACTGTATCAGATGGAAGGCTTTACCAAAAGCCCATTCGTGCGAGTGCCTGGATAGCTTCATACATTTTCGTATTTACCTGAGATGCAAATTGGCTAATACGTGCCTTTTCTTTCTCTATTCCATTCGCTTTGTTGGATTTATCCTGAATTTCCTGTCCAATAATGCCAACAGAATCTTTAAGCTGGGAAGCATACTGGCTCCACTCAATCAGCTGCTTGGTGTTTGCTTTGCCCTCTGCAGTGAAGGCATCAATGCGCGGCCGTGTGATGTTGCGCAACTTTTCAATGGGATGGAGCGGGGCAAGAGCGTTTGCTGCGCCAGCGTTCGTCTGGAACATGGAAATTGCAAGTGTCGTTTCGGCTGTGTATTTCGTAATGTTATCAGGTTTCCGCAGGCCAAGATATTGCGTATCTCCATTGATCTTCATTGTTACACCAAGGCCTGATTGAGCCTCAGAGTAGCTTTTAATCAGATCATTCTGTTGGCGGACCTCTTCCGAAATACAAGCCAATTCTGCTTCTGCAATTATATTATAGTAAAGCTGAAGCTGGAAGAGTAGTTGAGGCCCATCCATGGAAAGTGGATTGTCGGGATCGGGATTATTAAGTTTGGCAATGAGAGCAGCTTTTTCTTTTTCAGCAGCTATGCGGCGCTCTTCTTGCATAATAAAGTTGTCAAAGCCGGCCTTAACGGTAACATTCATATCAAGGCTGATAAGGTTCACATAGGCCGTGGGGCCATCATTATCGCCTCCAGATCGCCCGCCGGGCGTTCCAACAAGCTTTACTGCAGCTGAAGGGTCATTAATATCGGAGGCGTGTACCGGCAGGTCTCCAAATGCAAGCGCTCGTTCAAAACGCTCTGTAATAGCTGCCAGCTTATCATCAATTTGAGCTTTGTTATATACAGCAAGATCAGTATTCAATGATTGCTTGATAATCTCTAGTTGATCAGTGAATAGCTTTAGATGGTCAGTCGTGAAAAACCCGACTCGATCATAAAGATTCTGTGGAGCTGTGTTGTCGCCAGGAATAGATACAGTAACGGTTGGAATACGGTCCTGAAATGCCTTGTTTATAGCAGCCAGCCGGGAATCGATTTCAGTTTCAATGTCTGCCTTTGTAGCATCAAGACCGAGTGTCAACTTGAGCAGCTGGAAGGCAGGTGTTTTGGAAATCGCAAGCTGATCTAGGTAAGGCATATTAAAAAACCGAGACTTATCCAGTTTTTCAACTATATAAACAGTTTTGCCATCAGCTGACAGGACAGCTGTCAAGATCGGGTTAGAACTGGTGTCTTTATATGTTAGCGAATACGTGCCGTTTGTATAGGTGCCGGATAGCATCAAAAGCGCTCTCTGGTCAGCAGAATGCATCGCTGAGAACTGATCAATTGAAGGAATAGCGCCTGCAATATAAGGAATAGGCTCGCCAACGGGGATGTATGTCGGTTGAATTTTCGCAATATCCGTTAAATCAACAGTCTTCGGCAATTTCTCCTGAAGAGGCTGTAAATAGGTAATATTATCAATAACAATCTTTTGGTAGAAACGTGTAGTCGCGGCCATTCCCAGTAATGCCTGAGCCTCCGAGAGTTTGGAGAAGGATATGAGATTGGCTCCCAGCTCTTCTATTGTGAGCTCGGTGGCTGAGGTAGATGTAGCCAGAAGTGGCGATACAAATAGTGACGACAAAGACTTCAGGCCAGCGCCCGAATCGTTTACACCAGTATCCAAAGGCGCATTATTACTGGTGTCATCGCTCCTCTCTGCAGTCAGTGCTTCCTGCGCTAAATCAGCATCGCTGCTGCTTGGCGTGATAAGTGATGTTGACATGATGCCTGCAAGGGGGGCGTTAATGGCCATCGGGGATCTCCTACCTCAAAGCTTCATCATGACCCGCGGGCCACGTGCAGAGGTGCTTTCTACAAAACGGGAAGATGCGCTCTCCTGCATCAACTCATGAATGCGGGCTAGTAGCAGATCACACTGTCGGGATATTTCCTCCATGTCCGCAGCTAGAGCGATATCCCGGAAAATGGATTGAGCAACAACGTCATAAGCAAGCAATGGCGAGGCATGCAACTGCTGAAGCTGGTTGCTCAGCTGTTGCATCTGAAGCAACCACTCACTGTCACCCGTATTCGCATTGAGAGCACTGAAGCTCCACGTTTGCTGTGTGTGGTCCGTTCTTCTGTTCATGCGATGCTCGCTATGCAGTTAACTGCTTTACAAAACATTATAAGCTGCGGCCTATGGCCATGATAGCTTCATTCAGTTTTGAAAGCGTATTGGAGGCCATATCAGTGTAACGGCCTTTATCTTTCTCAAAACCACTTATTTTATTGAGCACGTTTTGGGTTTCCTGACCAATCAAATTCACTGTTTCAGACAGCTGATTGCCGTATTGCTGCCAGGTGGCGACATCTAATTTCTGAGGCCAGCCATAACCAAATTCTGGATCGTTGCTCTTGTTCGGTTTTAGTCCGGTAATTTTAAGATATGGTCTTGATATTCCACGCATTTTCTCAATAGGGTGTAATGGGGCTTTGCCTCCTAGTGAGGCATTATCAGTCTGGAACATGGCTATCCGTTTTAATACGTCATCACCGCTTGTAGCCCGATCAAGAAAATATCTAGGTACATCACCCCAATATCTAGGTACCCATTTTTCATCGTTGATTGGTACCTTACGGTTTGTATCATTCCCCTGATTGCGGGGGTTTTTTTCGGGGCCATAGTTGTTAGCGACAAAGAAAGCCTTTTTATTAATAGATATAGTTTGGCTTATGAGTTGCTGAGCTTTGGAGTAGCTATTCAAGAGGTCGTTCTGCTGACGTAACTCTTCCGATGCGCAAGCTATATTAGCGTCTGACTCAATATTATAGTGTATCTGAAGTCGATACAGTAATGTTGGAGCGTCAAGCATCAAGTTATTATTACTTATGTCCTTAACAAGATCTCGGCGGCTCTTGGCATTCTCATGATAGATTTTTTCTTGCGCAATAAATTTATCAAAGCCCTCTTTAACAGTCTTATTGTCATCCGCGCTAAGAAGATATGGGTAGCCGGCTATTTGGCCGCGCATATCAAGACCATGTGATGTTTCATACTTTGTGCCAGACGTCTGTGTTATAAATCTGGCCATCTCAGATGGGTTGTTAGAGACGGTGGCCGGAGAGGTGGATGTTACGAAAGCTGGTATATTGCCAAATGCGAGTGCGCGCGTGAATCGCTCCCCAATTGCTCCTATTTTATCATTGATAGCTGTCATGTTGAAAACAGCCATATCGTTTGATATTTCTTCTTTTATAAGATCAAGTTGCTTTTTAAACAGATCTCTATGCTCTGTGGTAAAGTATCCTTTTTGAGTTATTGATGCTTCACCGGTTACTGATTCAAATCTACCAGGAGAGACTTCTAAACCGAAGACAATTGTAGGGGGTATATACTTATATAAATTCCTAGGTGCGTCTGTAAACTCACTATTTATCTTGTCTATTGCTGCTTGTACAGCTGCCACTGCAGTAGCTGTTGAAGTGATAAGGCCAAGCTTGGCGGCTATACCCGAAGGGCCACTAAATGCAGCTGTTTTAGAAATTGCATATTGATCATCAAATGGCATGAATGAGAAGTCACGTGTTTGCAACTTATCAACGATATATGCCTTCTTTCCATCCTGCGAGAGTATGGCAGTAACCGCTGGTTCATTACCAGAAGCTGAATAAACAAGTTCAATATAAGTCATGCTGCCGGTTTTCGGCGCTGTATAGCTCACAGTTTTCGAGGTGCCTTTTAAGGCTACGAGAGCATTTTGCTCAGCTGTATGCAGCTTAAGAAACTCACTGGCTGTGGGTAGGGTGGCTGTGAACGCAATGCTATCGCCCGCACTTTCGAACTCAAGTTCATTAGCATCCATCTTGCTGTAGTTAATGTCAGATGAACGCTTTGCCTTAAGTGGCTCCAGATAAGTAACCCCTCCTACGACCACTTTGCGGAAATACACCGTTTCAACGTCTGCCCCTGCCCACTTCTTGGCTTCTGCAAGCGTCGAAAAAGTGATGAGGTCCGCGCCCAGATCTGCCAGCGTATAGGTAGTTGAAGACGACAATGCCTGCATCCCAAAAACGCCAAGCGAATTGAAACCCATGGTTTTAAATTCGGGCGTCAGGTCAGGCAGTATGCTCGTAACGGATGCAGAGACCTCTTCGCTCCCCACTTCCAGCTCAGGAACTGATTGCGCCACAAGCGGATTGTTGACTGATTCAACACCCATATCATTTCTCCCATCTAACTAGCGTTTATTATAGTGTGACCAATAGGAAGCAACCTGTGTCGTTCAGCACAGAGCCGGTTAGAAGATTATGGAAGTTTTGCTTCTAAATTGTCAGGGCTATATGGGGTTATGCATTGCTGGAGCAAAAAACAATTGGTCAGCGTGATATTCAGCACAGAGGGCTTTGGATATAGGTATCAATATGTCTCCAGTATGAGGCCGCTATAGCTAGTGGCTGTCCCCCAAAAATCTGGCAATGCCAGGTTAGGGAATAGCGAAACTGGAGAGAATGATGGCAATCGAAAATGTTTCTGGTGGCGGTCTTCAGCCCTTTTCACTTGAGGAAGCTCAAGGAACATCCACAGTTAGCAATGACGGTGGAACATCAATTGCGCTGCCTTCTTATCTCTCTTTGAGTGATCTTGATTTTTCCCCTTCTGCAACAGGTGTACTGGGCATTCGTATGCCGTTGAGTGATGGGATTGTGAGTGATGAGCTACTCCTTGCGTTGACGGAGAATGAAAATCTTCTACGCAAAAACAAGAAGCACGGTCAGGATAGTGACACTGGGCTTGTTGGTGCGGCGCTTAAGGATGAGGCTACGGCAATACGCGCACTCCATACGGTTATTATGGCTACTGAGGATGCTGAGAAGAAAAAGGAAACAGAGGTTGCAATGCGGGCCTCTACACAAAATGCGCTCACAGCAGAGCTCACCAAGCAGGCAACGCTTGCGGGGCAAATCAGCAATCTGCAGTCTGAGATTAATGTTTTATCTGCTCAAATCTTGATGACTCCTGAAGACCAGCGCGCTCCGCTTATCGCACAGCTCAATGCAAAGCAGTCGAGCCTAAGTAACCTTTCCGCTCAAAAAGCAGTAGTGGATCAGAATGTTAATAACATGCAAGGCAGCCTTGCTGAAAGCAATGCTATAATTACTGATCTTGAAGGGCAGCTCGTTAGTCTCTCGGATCAATATGAAGTAATAGCAGACACCCAAGTGCAGCTTCGGGGGGGGGCTGATTTAATTGTTAATGAAAGAGGTTCCTCTGCACGTTTAGACTCAGAAGAAAATGTCAATAATTCAGCGCGTCTTCAGGAATTGCTGAAACAATTGCTCAAAGGTGTACCGCTGCAATTCTGGAATGAGTCAAATCGTGAACGCGTCATGAAAACCGAGCAAACGCAAGAGAGCAAGGAGCCTGGCGAGGAAGATATGGGCCAGTTTGCAGCTTATACTATTGCGCGCAGTGATCCGGGGGATGTCATAAGCAATCCAGTAACAGTTACCAACCGTGAGCTGGATACACAGAGTGCTGATCGCGCATATAATGCTACGGTAATGCTCATGTCCAATATCATGGATGTGCTGAAGACGCTGGATATTGAGCTAAAAATGGCTAATCAACAAGTAGCTAAAGGCAATGTACAAACGGGTAAGGTTTTGATAAGCCTGACTTGATATAAATATATCCAGGATATCATGCGTCGGAATTGACATTTTTCGGCGCATGATTGACATTATTGTCAGTGGTATGGCGGCTTCGTTGCGGAGACAGCGTTTAATATGACCCGTTTTCTGCAGCTATTGTCGAAGCGCAGTGATTTGGTACTTGCGTTCTTGTTGGTAGCGATCGTCTTTATGATGATCTTGCCGCTGCCAACCGATCTCATCGACATGCTGATCGGTTTGAACCTTGCGCTTGCCGCCATTCTTCTTATGGCGTCGATGTATATCAAGGACGTCGTTCAGCTTTCCTCATTTCCATCGATATTGCTGCTCACGACGCTGTTTCGTCTGGCTTTGTCGATCAGTACAACGCGTCTGATTTTGATCCAGGCCGATGCCGGACATATCGTTGAGGCGTTCGGTGAATTTGTGGTTGGCGGTAATCTTGTTGTTGGTCTGGTGGTGTTTCTTATCCTCACCATCGTCAACTTCATGGTTATCACCAAGGGCTCTGAACGCGTTGCTGAAGTCTCGGCGCGCTTCTCTCTCGATTCGATGCCAGGCAAGCAGATGTCGATCGACTCTGATATGCGCGCAGGCATGATCGAGCTTGACGAGGCAAAGCGCCGGCGAAACAAGCTGGAAAAGGAAAGCCAGCTTTATGGTGCCATGGACGGCGCCATGAAATTCGTTAAGGGTGATGCGGTTGCGGGCCTTATCATCACTGCGATTAACCTGATTGGTGGTATCTGTATCGGTGTGTTGCAACGTGGCATGCCGATGAACGAGGCCATGTCTCGCTATTCGCTGCTGACCATTGGTGACGGCCTGGTGCAGCAAATCCCTGCATTGTTTGTGTCGATTACGGCAGGTTTTATTGTTACCCGTGTTTCGTCTGATGAAAATTCGGACCTTGGTAGCGATATCGTTTCCCAGTTGGGTAGTGAGCCGCGTGCGTTGCTGATTACAGCAGGTATTCTTGGCATCTTTGCCATTGTTCCAGGCTTTCCGACAGTTGTCTTCACACTTCTTGCGGGTGCTACGGGCCTTGCAGGCTTTTTCATGACGCGCAAAAATAAACGCGCCAGTAACAAGTCATCATCTTCACATGACATGCCTTCACTTGCACCAGCTTTGGCGCAGGCGGGACAGATGCCGTCTTTCCCGGCTGAAGGTGAAAAGGAAGACAATACACCTATTGAGGTGGTTAATTTCGCGCTGACAGTGCCGTTGATCGTGGATATCGCATCAAGTGTACGGCACTCCATTCGCCCTGAAAAGCTTGATCGCGAAGTTGCGAAAGTGCGTCGTGCACTATACTTCGATCTCGGCGTACCATTTCCAGGTATCAATCTGCGCCTGAATGATAATCTTCGTGATGGCGAGTATCGCATTCTCGTAAATGAGGTGCTGATTGCGGGCGGTGTAGCGCGTCCGGGTTATGTCATGGTTCGCGAAAGCGAAGAGAACCTGCGGATGTTTGACATCCCGGTTGAGCGTGGTGATGACTTTCTGCCTCGCACGCCCAGCCTCTGGGTAGCCAATAAGCATGTACCTCTACTGGAACGCGCCAGCATCCAGATGATGACGCTTTCGACCATGATGACCTATCATCTGGCCCATGTTCTAAAAACAAATGCCTCTGAATTCATTGGTATTCAGGAAACGATGTTCCTGATGAACCAGATGCAGAAAAACTTTGCCGAGCTGGTGCGTGAAGCAACACGACTTTTGCCGATCATTACCATTACTGATGTTATGCAACGTCTTGTCGGTGAGGAAATATCGATCCGCGATATGCGTACCATTCTTGAGGCGCTCGTTAACTGGGGGCAACGAGAGAAAGATCCGATTGTACTTACGGAGCATGTGCGCGGCGCATTGAGCCGCTATATCACGCAGAAATTCTCATCAGGCCAGAGCATCATTCCTGCTTATCTCATTTCCAAAGAGGTGGAGGATGTCGTACGCGGCGCGGTGAGGCAGACGAATGGTGCATCATATCTTGCGCTCTCACCCGATATCCACCGGAAGCTGATCAGCACAATGAAGGGTGTCATCGGTGATGTCAGCAAGCACACAACATCACCGGTTATTATGGCGCCGATGGATATTCGCCGCTTTTTACGCAAGATTATTGAACGCGATTTCCCCGATATGCCTGTACTGTCCTATCAAGAGCTGACGGCCAGTGCGAACGTGCAGCCGCTTGATCGCATCAAGCTGCAAGGACAATTGGGCGCAGCATGAGCCGGGCTTCAGGAGCTTCGGGCGTGGGTGAAGGTGCGACATTGGCCGGCGGACGAAGCTCAGATTACGGCAAATTTTTCATTTATATGGTTTGCCTTGGCGTGTCGTTTGGGCTGTTTCTGGCTGTACGTGGGCCAGGTAGCGGTACAGTATTCTGGGCGCTTTCGGGGCTTGCCATGCTTGGCATTGTCATGGGTGCGCTTGCGCCAAATGCGCTTGGCATATTGGGTGGAGTAATCCCGCAAGCAGCTGTTGGCCTTGCCATCGCCTTGGCACTTATGAATGCGCTGGAGCATGTCACTTTTATTTGGCCGGCAGCGTTAGTGCTGCTTTTCGCCAGCCGCGTTCTTGCTGAGCTTGCGGATTTGCGATTGACGTTGGCTTGGCGTGCACCATTGCGCGCGCATCCGCCGGCTGCTGCGCAATCTCTTGGTGCAGCATTGGCTTTGGGCGGATTCCTGGCCTTGGCGTTTGAGCAATTATTAGCTTTTCTACTGATGACTCCTGACATGCGGCTTGCTCTCAGCGATGGCGGCAAATCCGTTGGAGGGATCGTTATTGATGCATTACGCGGAGACACTATTGTTCATCGGGCATTGGTGTATCTTTTTTTTGTAGTGGTGGCCTTTATTGCGGATGCATGGCGTTTGTATCTGCGTGATAGGCGTATGCTCATGCTGTTTGGCCAGCGCTTGCGCGAGGAGGCAGAACCGGGGACCTCGCCTGTTTATTCTCAAGATGCGTTGGCAGGTGCTCTAGGTCTGGCTTTGGCGCAAAACCCAGGCAGCTGGTCACTTCTTGCGTGCCGCAATATCGTTGATGCAGGTCGTATGGATAATCGGTCTGACCTACCGGCGTTTCGTGCCGCGACAGAGTTTCACTATGCCTCTCGCAGATTTATGAAGGGGCTCATACCGCTGCTGCCACTACTGGGCTTTGTTGGCACGGTAATCGGGCTATCGATTACCCTTTCACAATTGCCACACGACACAAGCCAGGCAGGACGTGCCGCGCTTGATATCAGTGCCAGCCTTGGGGGGCTTGCAATCAAATTCCAGACGACACTCCTGGGTCTTGCTGGTGGCATGATAGCTTCGACCGCAATTAACCTGCTGGAAAAAGCCGAGACAGAGCTTCTGGCTGAATGTGCCCTGCTCGTTTCTGCTGTTTCGCGAGCACCTGTCGAGGTGAAGCGTGTGGGGGAATAGTTCGCGCAAAGATGATGAGGATGAAGCCGTAGGCGCGGTTTCGTTCGATCCTTTTGCGGATCTATTGCTGGGTTTAATCGCGATTGTTGTGCCGATTATTGGTTTGCTGCTAGCGAGCGGTAATGGATTATCCGACCACATCGAAAAAGCTCAGCCTGCGCCACCAGTTGAAGAGTCGTTCGTGATTGTTGCAGACGCACGAGGATTGAGTGTGCCAAATGGTTTGGGAGATGGTGCACTATATGAGATCCCCGTTGGGGCTATTCTCGATGATGAAAACTTGGCCCGGACACTGCGTGAACGCCGCGATAATGCGGAGCCTGTCTCTCTGCGAATTGAAGCCAATGGCCTTGAGAGCGCCTTTCTGTTTGAGGCTGTGGCAGCTCAACATGGGCCTGCAAGCATCTTTCAAACGCGGATTGGTGCTTTACCATGATCGGTTGGAAGTTCGAATTCGGCACGCTATCTGATTTATCAGCGACAATTTTTTCAGTGTTTCTATTGCTGCTTGTGCTCTTGCTTGATACCGCTCTCAATCCTCAATCTGCTTCCAGTGGGGCTGAGGCTATTGAGCGCGTGCCATTGGGAGCAGGCGCGATGGCTGATCTGCTTTATCAACGGCGATTGTCCGCATCAGGTACCCGCATTGATATTATGTCTGATCGATTAGTTGTTACAGCTTCTCCGGCCGCATCAGGGAATCCGTTGGCTTCTGTCCAGAATGCAAGTGAGGTTCCGATGACAACGCATGATCTGCAAGCGCTGTTAAGGGAAGGGCAGGGACCAGACCCTATAAGCCTGTATGTCTTCGCTAATGATCTTTACCAGGATGTGGCCAATGTATTGCATAATCAAGGACGAAGTTGGCGGGAGATATCAGTGCCCTCTGCATTGAAGCAGAACGGTCAAGGCGAATGGGTAAATGCCTTCCGCGTTCTCCTTGATAGGCCCACAGCAAAGGGGGTTTTTATTGGAGAATTAGCAGAAATTCTGGGCGGTGGAGCGAAGAATACCAGAGGCAATTCATTGCAACCTGGGAGCTTTGCAAGCTCGCAATACAACTCGCTTTACGAGCGCATTTCTTATTCCCTGCGCTCATTGTGGACAGATTTACCAATCGCTGCTATTATTAATATATTGATTGGCTTGTGCGGCGTGTGTGTTGTCGTATGGGTCGAAAAAAGATTTCGCTCTGCCCTTCCACGTTTGTAGATACCGCTTTGTAAGGAAGGTCAGAAGCAGATTTAGTTAAGGAGTAGGATTGATGTCGAACGTCGCGCTTAATCCAGTTTCACTGGCAGATACGTATTCAGTGCCGACGGTTTATGCCCCAAATCCAGTGGCGCTGAACACGGCATTACAGTCTGGAACGAATGGCTTTGATGCAAATCCGTCGCTTCAAACCCTTACACCCGCAGTCCAGACACTTACAGCTGAAGCAAGCGCCAGTTTTGCAGAACCGCTTTCCAGTGGTAACAGCGGCCAAATGGCAGGCTTTCTGTCATATCTAAACCAAGGCCCCACTATGCATGCCGAGTCTGGAAGCATGAATAATTTGTCGGCGTTATTCGGACCTTGATGCTCCTGTGCTAATTTTAAATGTTTCCGGGCCGCACATAAGTGCGGCCTTTTTCATATGCAATATGCCAATATTCTAAATATAGCGCGGTTCCTTGATGCTTAAACGCAGGTTGCCCTGGTGAAAATTATCAGGTCCTGAACCAAAGAAGCGCCGCTTGCTTGATCATATGCAGATGCGGCGCTCATCTCTTGGGCTGTGTATCGAGTTTATCAAAAAGCGGTAGTTGCTTTCTGATTTGATCCATTAGCGGACATGTAATTTCGAGCGTAGCAGCTTGGTGATGTCCTCAAGCTGTGACGTATTCCTGATGACGCGAGGGGTTAGCATAATAAGTAGCTCAACGCGGCGCACACGGTCAGTCTTACTGGTAAATAGATCACCAAGTATCGGTGTTTTGCCGAGCACAGGAACAGATGATTCATTCTTCTCAAAACGATCTTGAATCAGACCACCCAGCAGGATGGTGCGGCCTGATTGGCCAAGCACGTTTGATTCTACGGTTCGGGTTGCGATTACCGGATTACCATTCTGGATTGTGCTTGAAGGCGTGCTCACGGACTGGTTAATGCGCAAGGCAACAGAGTTGCTGGAATATATGCGCGGCGTCACATCCAGGATGATACCTGTATCCTTGATCTGGATCTCTTGAGTTACCGTGACATTACCCGAGCTCTGAGAAGTCTGTGAGCTAACAGCATAAGGAATTTGGTCACCCACCACAAGACGGGCGGTTTTTCCATCAAGTACAGTCAGGTAAGGTGACGAGATCACCTTAACTTTGGTGACGGCCTGCAGCGAAGATAGGATTGCTTCGATGCGATAATTGCCAACTTGGCCACCAAAGGCCATGAATGCTCTATTTCCTTCCGTTATTTCAGGAGCGCCGGTGCCCCCAGCTGGCAAAGTGTTACCTGCAGTGCGCATGGCAACATGTGGTCCCTGCAAATACATCTGGACGCCGCTTTCCAGCTGATCATTGAGCTCAACCTCAACAATCATGGCCTCGATCGCCAATTGGGATTGAGGTACATCCATTGTCATCAGCACATCGCGAATGCGTTGGAAATCAGCGTAAGTGGAGTAAACCATCAGCGTGTTAGTACGTGGATCCGGCACAATGCGGATTTGTCCGACTAAAGCGGCTTCTCCAAGCAGCCCACCACTTTGACTGCGCGCATTGGCAGCTGTATTGCCCGCATTCTGGCGCCTATCTGCTTGTGCAGCGCTGTCAGCCGCGCCTGTATCAACAAGCCCTGCCATATTAAATTTGGGTGCGGCCTCAGAACCAAGGTCGGAATCCGCAAGAGGGGTCTGCTGCGGAATAGTTGGCATTTGCCTTGTATTGGCTTGGCCAGACTGGCTATTGCGGCTTGTTGATCCGTTCGTATTGTTGCGGCTGCCTTGTGAGCTTGCTGTTGGTGTGGTCACACCATTTGCTGCGCCCTCACCAAAGATTTGCGAGAGAGGTTTTGCAATTTCCTCAGCGCTCAGATGACGCAGTTCTATAACACGCAATGTAGGCTCATCCGAAGCCTCGCGATCCATCAACTGCGCTAACTGCTTGATGCCATTCATGACTTGCATATCACGTGCGGCCACAAGCAGTGCACGTTGGCGTTCAAGCGGTACAATGGTGGGCATATCCCCGCCTGCCGGAATGCGCGTTTCATAAAAGGCAATCAGCTTTGCCGCCAATTTCTCAGGCGTGCTGTTGTGGACGGGCACCACAGACACATTATCGTCGCCAAGTCCATCTCGCGAAATGGACTGTAGCGTGCGCTCAATCTGGTCCATGTCGTGGTTAGGGGCGCGCACGATAATTGTATTCGAGACGTTGCTCTGAACCAGACTTACGTTCTCGGGCAATAGTTTGCTGGCAATGTTAATGACGTTCGTGGCGTTATTTTTATCGAGCCGGACAACACGGGTGACGAGATCGGTTGATTGTGCCTGCGCAGCATTCGCCTCAAGCGCAGCAATCACATCGGGTGCGCCGATGTGATAAACTCCGTTAAAGTATTGCATGGAAAGGCGATTACGCGCCAGAATATCACGCACAACATAGATTAACTGACTCTTGGGAATAGGCTCTTCCGTGCGGAAGGTGATAGAGCCGCCCAAGTCATCTGGAGCGATATAGTTGACGCCCAACGTACCGCCGAGCAATTGCTTGAGCATGAAATTGATCGAGGCTTGCTTAAGATCAACTGTAACCCGCGCTTCAGGATCGAAGGCGGGAGCTCCAGCATTCTGCAGATCGATGATATCGCGCTGAATGTTTTCAGGCGTGGGAGAATAATCGATACGGGAGTTATTAACATAGCCAACGAAGGGCACGACCTTTGGTGGCGGCCCGTTTAGACGTGCAGTATCAAGAACGCCACCTGTAGGAATTGCTTCGCCGGTATAAAGCAAAGAAGTATCGTTGCCGCGATAGAGTATCGCGCGCTGCCGGGATGCCGAAAAGAAACCGTCTTTGCACCTGCTGCTTGTCTGCCCTGACGGCGACACTGTGCACGAATCACCATCAAGCGCCCCGCACGAAGCAAGAGCGACCATGGCAATCAGTGCGAACACAAGCATTAGAGATTTGCTAAATGCGCTCGTTACTGCATTAGCAAGTGCATTATTTGACATCCTTCTCCGACGCAGTTGGGCTATTGAATAGCAACGCATAAATCATACCTGTTCGTTCGAAGCTCGAACAACGACAGGAATATACCACAAGGGATTCGAAGGGCACGCGCTTATATCCGGAAGGAATTACAAATTTTTATTATATATAATATAATTTTTAGAGATGACAATATCAAAGAAAATAATTTTATTCACTATAAAATTGATAAAATGATATTTTATTATGATATAGTATCTTAAATTTAAGTAATGTGTTAAGCGGACTGCGTGTATTTAATTGGAAATTAACTGTTCATAAACTGACATATAAGGGCTTGGCTAACGCTCTTGATGGTTCCGGCGGAATGGGCTGCACAAAATTTAACCAATTTTGTAATTGATGCGCTTGTACGGTTTATCAATTTGTCAGAAATTTTAATAGTTTAAGTGAATGCGCAGTTCTGAGATTTGTGTTCACTAACAAATGATGGCATTTTATAGTGTTAATTTATGGATATTTATTGAATAGCATGTTGTATCTTTGTATTTTATGGGCAGCCCCTCATTCTCAATCATATGGAGGTGAATGCTGGATGTAGCCTGTTCTTGTTGGCGCTGTGTGCCGTATAGCACAGGTGTTGATCGCTAATCACGTTAACTTGGCTTGGACTTGTAATGGACCAGTGTTGAGTGTTTGCGCTATCATGGCCATGTTGTTATGCAGGATCCTGTTGGTGCCTGATAAATACGGGCGCTCCTGTGGATGTGGGAGCTAAGTGATGTCGTCGAATTCTCCAGTCTTGGGTGAAGCTTTGCTGGTTCTTCCGGAAGCTACAGGCAAATCTTTTGGGAGGGCTTCCTCTGCTAATTTGGAGGATATGCGTGAAAGGCTTTCAGAAGCGCATGCGCGGGTCCTTGAACAGGCACAAGCTGGGGAAGGGGCTTTTCGCGTTGCATTTGCATTGCAGGACAGTCATGCCGAGAGTCTGCTGTCGCTGATAACATCAGAGTTTACCCAAAATCTCCACACCACATCTGTGGCCACGACTGAGCAAGATGAAGGCGGTGATGCGGAAGGCGATCCGCATTGCATGTTGGCGCTTCAGCTGCAGGCAGCATCGCTTGTTGCATCGGGTGAGATTAATGGCGCGATTACGTTGCTTTGCGCTTTACTGGATTGGGATGAGGCGCGAAATGACGCCCTGTTAGGTCTTGCAATCTGTGCTATGCGGCTGGAGCGGAGTGATGCCGCGCTCACGCTTGCGTTAGATTATATTAAACGGGGTGGTCGTCATCCGCGTGCGCATTGCATTATAGGCCTGTGTTTTCTGAAGAGTGGTGATAAGCGATTGGCTCAAACCCATCTTGCTGTTGCGGCACGGACTGCGCGTGTGGATGCTGCTTTTCGAGATGAACTGCGAGCCGCGCAACGCCTTCTGATAATTCTGAATTTCGGGCGCTGATAAAAACGCTCTTACCAAGCTTATTTATTGTCTGGGCCGGTAGTTTCGATGGGACTGTCGCAGTTTTAATCGGCAAGTAGAAGTGCAAGCAGCTTCAATGCATAACTAAATTTTTTCTGAGTGCGCGACGAGAGACGTGCAGTATTATGCATACTGAGATTGAGCATAAAACAATGTTCGCATGTTCAGCTCTCAAATATCAAAATTTGATATTTTGTGTTCTTAATTATGCTTTCTGTGCAAACTCAGCGCTATTTATATGCGGTTAAACTACTTGCGAGAGGTGCTCGGCTGATTCACTTGTCTTGCGTTAGTGGAAGCAGGAAAGGGTTACTTCTGACCAGCTTGCTGGTGTAGGTATTCTGATGTCATCAGCCGTTGCTTGTACACGTTGAGTTCGTTTGATTTCCGCACTTCGGGTGAGATTATCAAGGCAACGTTAGCTGTTTCTCCTGTTGCGGGGCAGACGCGGATAGTGGGGCAGTCAGACTACGAGATCGCCTTTACGCCCTCTGGCTGGAAGGGTGATGATGGTGTTTCCTTGCTGAGCGGAGGGTTGTCCTTTGAGGGCAGTGACGCCTCTGGCAAATCGTTGCCAAAGCAGAAGAGGGCGGCAAGGATAGCGAGAATAAGGGCGGTACAGGCACAAAGGAAAGCACAAGCGAGAAGAGGCCGGCTGAAGTGGCCGTGGCTACGGAGCGTGCCCAACGTGCCCATGTACAATCAACGCATAACACGGATCAGGTGGTTTATGTGTGGGTTGACCCGAGCCTGCTAGCGCCAGACGATGCGGATAATAATGATGGCGGAACAGGAATCGTCGCGCTGGGTAAATCTATCGCTTACAGGTGTTCCAGCCCTAGCGGGGGAATGGTGGCTGATAAGGGGAATGCGTTATATCCAATGGTTTCTGTCTGTGAAGCCGTGGCAGAGAGCGGATCGGCTGCAACAACGTCCAGACATTGATACCTGATGATCGATCAGGCATGGGAGCTTGCAAGTGCGGTCCTATGCCTTGCGCCGCAGATGGACAAGCGCCTGGTCAAGCGCCGAGAGGAAGCGTGAGCGATCGCTCTTGCTGAAAGGAGGAGGGCCGCCGATTGCATCACCATTAGCACGCAGATCAGCCATAAGCGCTCTCATTGCAACCGCTCCGCCAATGGAGTTGTTGGTGAAAAGTTTGCCATTGGGCGCGATGGTGACCGCGCCGGCCTTCAAGCAGCGGTCGGCAAGTAGAATATCAGCTGTGATGCAAACCATATTGGTGCCCGCGCGCTCGGCGATCCAGTTATCAGCCGCATCAAAGTCGGCACTGACAACGACGCTGTTAACCAGCCCATGCGCAGGGATGCGCATGGGACTATTGCTCACGATCGTCACCGGCACCTGGTGACGGAAGGCGACCTTGTAGATCTCTTCCTTCACAGGGCAGGCATCAGCATCAACGAGAATATGGATCACCGTTTTCGGCTCGGTTTCTTGCGGTTGCCAGGTTTGTTATCCTGCCCAGGCGGAGCGCTTTTCGGACCAGCGTTGCGCGTTTTCTGCTGGCGAGGTGGCCGTGGTGGTCGCGAGTTGCCATTATCCGGCTTGCTGCGTTTATGCCGGTGGGTGGTATTCGGCTGCCCATCAACGGGAGTGATTTCGACTCCTTCATCCTCGTCGACTTTCCGGCGGAATTTCGCCAGGAAACGAGTCGCGACAGCCTGCTGTACCTCGAAAACGGTCTCATTCTCTGAGATGCGGATTGCGCCGATTTCACCCCGGGTGACATTACCACGCCGGCAAAGCAATGGCAGTAGCCACCGCGGATCTGCATTATGCTTGCGGCCAATATTCAACCGGAACCAGGCACCACCCTCAAAATCCGAGCGTGAGGCGCGTGGGCTGGGTGCGTTGTTCTCCGCCAGGAGTTCCTCTGGCTCGGGCAGGGCAGCTCGGTGAATGTGCACAAGCGCGGCGGCGATCTCCTCGGCGCTGCGTTCTGCCAGTAGCCGGCTGGCGAGTGCGCGATCTGTATCGTCGATTTCGATCGGCGCGAGCAGTCGGGTGAGTAGCCTTTCGTTATCGGTATGGCGAATTTCTTCAGCAGAAGGTGGAGCGACCCATTCCGCTGCAATGCGGGCGCCACGCAGCATGGCCTCCACACGACGACGACGCGTATAGGGCACAAGCAGGATTGCGGTACCCTTTTTGCCGGCCCGGCCCGTACGCCCCGAACGATGCTGCAAGATCTCTGCATCGCGCGGTATCTCGACATGGATAACGAGCGACAGGCTGGGCAGGTCGATCCCACGCGCGGCAACATCGGTTGCGACGCAAACGCGGGCGCGTCGGTCACGCAGTGCCTGAAGTGCGTGGTTTCGCTCATTCTGGCTATGCTCGCCGGAGAGCGCCACCGCCGCGAAGCCACGCTCGGTCAGACTGGCGTGTAAATGCCGTACGTTGTCTCGTGTCGCACAGAACAGTATGGCGGTTTCCGCCTCATGAAAACGCAGCAGATTGACGACCGCATGTTCGATATCGGAGGGTGCGATGGCCATGGCCTGATAGCTGATGTCGCCATGTCCGCGATTCTCCTCCACTGTTGAGATGCGCAGCGCATCGCGCTGGTAGCGGCGTGCCAGTGCGATGATTGGCTTTGGCATCGTCGCTGAGAACAGCAACGTGCGGCGATCTTGCGGCGTTGCGTCGAGCAGCTCTGTCAGGTCCTCGCGGAAGCCCATATCAAGCATTTCGTCCGCTTCATCCAGCACGACAGTGGCCAGACTGTGAAGGTCCAAAGCGCCGCGCTCAAGATGATCACGCAAGCGGCCTGGCGTGCCGACGACGATCTGTGCGCCACGTGCCAGCGCTCGCCGTTCGAGTGAGGGATTCATGCCGCCCACACATGTCACGACCCGCGCACCGGCATCACTATAGAGCCAATCCAGCTCGCGGCTTACCTGCAGCGCAAGCTCGCGCGTTGGAGCGATAACGAGGGCTAAGGGGGTTTTGGCCGGGCGTGCCATACCCTTCTCGTCCAACAGATCATCTGCCATGGCGAGTCCGAAGGCCACAGTCTTGCCAGAGCCGGTTTGTGCGGAAACGATGAGATCGCGCCCTTTGGCTTCGGCTTCGAGCACAGCTGCCTGTACGGGAGTAGGCGCAGTGTAGCCGCGCGTCACTAGCGCTTCGGACAGAAGCGCGGGGAGTTTATTGAAAGTCATTCTCTCTTGCTTATACGTTCCGCGAATCAAATCAGCGGCAGTTAGGCTCTATCGCCCACTTTTTTGCACGATAGGTGTGTCCCAACAATGGCGCAATAGACCAGCAGGAAACATATGATTTGAAGTTTGATGATGCTCAAGCGAATTTGCTTGCATGGATCGAGCGATGTGGTGGAGCATCGACAAAATGGATGCTGGTTAAATAACGCATTAGGGTTACAGCTTGCGTTGTATTGGCGGGGCTTTTGGCCTGGCGCTCTTTTTGCCGTCTTGCCCAAAGTTGGACCGCTCCTTTCATCGCAGGTTGATTATTATGGGAGCCAAGGCAAAAATTGACATTCTTATTATGTGAGCTAGACTTTTCGATGTAAATTTAACGGGTGGCTTAGTGCTGTTTGTTTGTTCTGTTGTGGGAGTGCGTCCTTGACCTGCTTTTCTTGTGTGAACAGAAACAAAAAGCGCTTTCTCCTTACGAGTGTTGCTGGCGTAAGTCTTCTGATGTCATCAGCGGTTGCTTGTGCGCAAGGCCTGCCTTCTGGCGCGCAGATCGTCAATGGACAAGCCGATGTCACCCAAAATGGCTCCAGCCTTGCCGTTAGACAGGCGTCACCAACCGCAATCATCTCCTGGGATCAGTTTTCGATCGGCCAGCCAAACAGCGTGCACTTCGATAACGGCGTGGGCTCTACGCTCAATCGTGTGCGCGGCAATATCGCTTCTCAAATCGATGGCTCCCTCACAGCGACAGGCTCAGTCTATCTGATCAACCCCGCCGGTATTGCGGTTGGGCCAACAGGGCGTATTGAAACCGGCGGTTCTTTCATCGGTTCAACGCTCGATATTTCCGATGATGATTTCCAGAAAGCTGCCCGTGGTGAGGCGCATACCTTCAAGGGCACAAGCGGTGCCGCTGTCAGAAATGCAGGCCGCATTGGTGCATTAGGCGGCAGCGTTGTGCTGATGGGGCGAACCGTCGAGAATGAAGGTGATATCGAGGCCCCCAATGGCACCGCCGCTCTGGTGGCAGGCACCGAGGTGCTGGTGCAGGATCGTTCGCTTGATGGTGGGCGGTTTGTCGTCAAGGCGGGTGGAGCGACAACCAGCGTCAAGAACACCGGCAATATCAAGGCTGCAGAAGTGGAGCTGCGGGCCAATGGCGGTAACGTTTATGCGCTGGCGGGCAATAGACACGGCGTTATCGCAGCCACGGGCACTTCAAAGCAGGGCGGTAGAGTATTTCTGACGGCAGGCGATACTGGCGCGGTGACGGTCACTCAACGTGTGTCGGCAACCAAAGCTGCTTCTTCTTCGAACAGGGGCCGCAAGGGCGGTGAAATTCGTATAGCTGCACAAACTGTGCAGATTGCAGCTTCATTGGACGCGCATGGTGTGCTTCCCCCTGCGCGTCCCGATGATTTAAAGGGTGATGGTGGCACGGTTATTGTCGCGGGCGATAACATCACACTGACCGATGCGGCACGGGTTGATGTGTCTGGGGCCAAAGGCGGTATTGCGCTGATTGGTGGTGATTATCAGGGCGGGGCCAATACGGCGGCGAATTACGTCAGTGAGAAAGTCAGCACTGCCAAGCTGCTAACGGTTGCCAAGGGTGCGGTGATTACTGCCGATGCATCCGAAGGTAATGGCGGCAAGATCGTTCTGTGGTCTGATCTGCATACGGATTTCGCAGGGCATGTGAGCGCGACAAGTGTTACAGGGCTGGGGGGTGATGCGGAGGTCTCGGGCAAGGCGACGCTGGCGTTTAACGGCACGGCGAATCTGCTGGGGCAGGCCGGCGCTGGAACGTTGTTGCTTGATCCATATAATCTGACGATTGTGGCAGGTTCCGGCGGTAGCGTCACGCCCGTGGCCGACAACAGTACGCTGGGTGTTGATACGCTGACGGGCCTGCTGGCGAGCGCGAATACGGTTGTGACGACGGGATCGGGTGGCGCGCAACTTGGTAACATCATCGTCAATGCAGCGATCACGTGGAATGCTGCAACAACATTGACGCTGAATGCCGCGAACACCATCGCGATCAACGCTGCGATTACAGCGGTGAACGGCGGGCTGACGCTGAAAGCAGCAAGTGGCACGGAGGCAGCCCCGACAATTACGACGGGTGCGGGTGGGACGATCAACGTTGGCACGTTCTTCCTTGAGACAGGCGCGTGGGTGCAGAACAGTGCAACGCTCCCTGCGTTTTCGGCCAGAGACTTCCGCATAGCAGGTGGAGAATCTGTATCATATGATGACGCTGCTGCCCCGACGGTTACATTCATACGTGTAACAGGAGGCACTGGTGCAGATGATGCTAATGCTTATGCCATTACGGATGTGTATGGCCTGCAAGGTATGGCGACTATACGGAATAGGTATTACAAGCTGGCGGCAAATATTGATGCAGGCAGCACAGTCTATTGGTATGGTGGGGCCGGATTCTCACCGATTGGAAATAATACTTCCGAATTTACAGGTTCATTCAATGGTCAAGGTTACACGGTCAGTGGCTTGACCATCAATCGGCCGCTCCAGTCTTATATTGGGTTATTTGGTAAGCGGGGTGGCGGCGGGGGGATTAAGAATGTTGGGCTTGAGGGAGGAAGCATCATAGGCGGCTATTCTTACGTTGGTGGGCTAGTAGGATATAGCAGTGGCAACATTGTGAATACGTATGCTACCCTCGACGTGTCTGGCGGTACTAACGTTGGTGGCTTAATTGGGTATGCGATAGGTTCCATCGATAATTCATACGCAACAGGCGATGTTAATGGTTCAGGGGGAAATATTGGTGGATTGGTTGGCCAGAGTGATACTGGTATCATTAGATCATTTGCTACCGGTAATGTTTCAGGCCAGCTTAAAGTTGGTGGATTGATTGGGTATAACAAGACAGGTAATGTTTACTATTCATATGCGACGGGTAATGTTACTGGTCAGGGTATGGGAGCTGGCGGCTTAATCGGGCAAAGCAATCTCAGCGGCACGGCGGTAGCTTATTCATATGCTACAGGGAATGTTCAGGGTAGCTATGCTGGTGGCCTAATTGGAGAAAGCAATAGCAGCACGATTCGGTATTCATATGCCACCGGCTCTGTTGATGGCTTTGCTGCTGCGGGTGGATTAGTCGGGAGGATTTCTGCAGCTATTGAATACTCATATGCGACAGGTGCGGTGTCAGGCCCTTCTGGCAGCACGGGTGGTCTGACAGGGATTCGCAATAGCGGCACTATGACCTCCAGCTTCTGGGATGTTGATACAACAGGCCAGACGGTCAGTATTGGCGATGGTGCTACCTCGGGCGCAACTGGTATATATTCGAGTACCGGTTCTAAAAACGCTTTCACGCAAGCGACTTATGCGGGTTTTAATTTTACCTCTATCTGGTACATAGTTCCTGGGGAAACCCGTCCTTTCCTGCGCGCGGAACTTACAGAGCTTGGCAAGACCTATAATAAACCAGGTAGTCTTGTAGCGAATGCTTTCACGATCCGCACTCCTAACCAACTGCAACTTATCAAGATGCACGAAGGCGCAACAAGTAGCGGTAAGACTTACATCCTCGCGAACGATATCGATCTGACAGGGGCGCTGGCCAATAATTCCAGCATGTGGCGCACGACAACAACTAAGTCTGCCGCCAACCTCTATGGTTTTTCGCCAATAGGAACAAGTGCCAATACATTCCAGGGCACTTTTGTTGGCCCAGGCCATGTAATCAATGGTCTGACAATTAATAGACCTGGTTTAACTTCAGTAGGCTTGTTTGGCGAAACAGCTATTGGCAGCACTATCAAGAATGTTGAGCTGAGAAATGTTAACATTACGGGCGCTAGTGATGCCGGTGGCCTTGCAGGCAAAAACCGCGGAGCCGTGAGCGGGATTATCGTGTCGGGCGCGATAAAGGGCACTGTTAGTGTTGGTGGCATTACTGGTGGGAATACAGTAGAGGGATCCCTATCAACAAGCTATTCTGCTGCATCCATCTCTGGAGCAGGTGATGGTGTTGGCGGCCTTGTTGGCTGGAATAGTGGATCGATTTCAAATTCATATTCTACAGGTAATGTAAATAATACCGGCGCTAAAACAGGTGGCCTTGCTGGTATTCTAACGGGAACGATTACAAATTCCTATGCGACAGGTGTAGTAACAGGCGCTAGTCTTGTCGGCGGCCTTGTTGGTGAAAATAGTGCTGGCACGATCACCTCCAGCTTCTGGAATCTTGATGCTGTTGCTACAGGCATTGGTAGCGGCAGTTCCGCTGGCGCAACAGGTCTGACCCTGGCGCAGTTCAAAAACACGACCTATTTCATGAATGCCGCAACAGGGTGGGATTTCGAGAACATCTGGGCTCCACCCGGTGATGGTTATCTGCCAGAGCTCTATGCGCTTTCAAAGGTTATCCGCATTCAGGCCAATAATGGTGCAACGACCGCCTATGGCAACTCATCAGGCACATGGATTGGTGGCACGCCAGGCTCAACAATCTACGGTCAGGGGGCGCATATCTCCGGTGACACGGCTTATGGTACAGCGTCATCTTTTGGCGCTACGCCATCAATTAATGTCACGGGATTGAATGTTGGTTCGTATATTGCTGAAGTAACAGGCCTTAATTCACAGGTGGTGCGTGAGCAAGAATACTTATCGTTATATTTACACGTCAAACCTGACTGTCACGAAAGCAACGCTGACGGTTACAGCGAACGATGCCAGCAAAGTCTATGACGCCACGGCATGGGCTGGAGGTAATGGTGTGACCTACAGTGGTTTCGTTGGCAGCGAAACTGCAGCAGTGCTGGGTGGCACGCTTACTTATGGCGGCACCTCCCAGGGTGCCAAGAACGCTGGCAGTTATACTATTACAGCGGGCGGTCTGACATCGAGTAACTATAACATCGTTTATGCTAGTGGCACCTTAGTTATCACGAAAGCAACGCTGACGGTTACAGCGAACGATGCCAGCAAAGTCTATGACGCCACGGCATGGAGTGGTGGTAATGGTGTGACCTACAGTGGTTTTGCTGGCAGCGAAACTGCAGATCCTCATGGCACGCTCTTATCAACAACTGCAACACGGCGCTAGCGGTTGATCATATTCAGCGGCAGCCTGGCGTCGAGTAACTACAACATTGTTTATGCTAGTGGCGCACTTAGCTATAGCAAAAGCAACGCTGACAATATCAACAGCGGACGGTGCGGAACAAGCCGTGTATATGACGGCACGACAGCTGCGGCGAAGCTGACGGATGGCGTGCTGGCGGTGTGTTGGGCGGCGATAGTGTGACGCTTGGCCTGACGGGTACGGCCTATAACAGCAAGGACGTCGCAACGGCGAACACGATCACGGGCACCTATGTGCTGGGTGGCGCTTCTGCCGGGAACTACCAGCTCACTGGCACTCCAGCGCCTTCGGCGTGTTGCCGGCAACATCACGCCTCAGCGACGCTGACGATCGCGACGCAAGGAACGGTGACAACGAGCACAGCGTATATGGCGGCAGCGACAGCTGCAGCGAAGCTGACGGATGGCGTGCTGGGTGCGGGTGCTGATCGGCGGCGATAGTGTGACGCTTGGCCTGACGGGTACAGCCTATAACAGCAAGGATGTCGCAACGGCGAACACGATCACGGGCACCTATGTGCTGGGTGGCGCTTCGGCCGGGAACTACCAGTTGGCCTCCAGCGCTTTCAGCGTTGCCGGCAACATCACCAAAGCGACGTTGACGATTGCGACGCAAGGAACGGTGACAACAAGCCGTGAGTATGACGGCACGACAGTTGCAGCAAAGCTGGCGGATGGCGTGCTGGGTGCGGGCGTTATCGGCGGCGATAGTGTAACGCTTGGCCTGACGGGTACGGCCTATAACAGCAAGGATGTCGCAACGGCGAACACGATCACGGGCACCTATGTGCTGGGGGGCGCTTCTGCCGGGAACTACCAGTTGGCTTCCAGCGCCTTTAGTGTTGCGGGCAACATCACGAAAGCGACGTTGACGATTGCGACAGCGGGGACGGTGACAACAAGCCGTGTGTATGACGGCACGACAGCTGCAGCGAAGCTGACGGACGGCGTGCTGGGCGGTGTGTTGGGCGGCGATAGTGTAACGCTTGGCCTGACAGGTACGGCCTATAACAGCAAGGACGTCGCAACGGCGAACACGATCACAGGCACCTATGTGCTGGGTGGCGCTTCGGCCGGGAACTATCAGCTTGCTTCCAGCGCCTTCAGCGTTGTGGGCAACATCACGCCTGTCACGCTGACGATCGCGACAGCCGGGACGGTGACAACGAGCCGTGTGATGACGGCACGACAGCTGCAGCGAAGCTGACGGACGGCGTGCTGGGTGCGGGCGTCATCGGCGGCGATAGTGTGACGCTTGGCCTGACGGGTACGGCCTATAACAGCAAGGATGTCGCAACGGCGAACACGATCACAGGCACCTATGTGCTGGGTGGCGCTTCTGCCGGGAACTACCAGCTTGCTTCCAGCGCCTTCAGCGTTGCGGGCAACATCACGCCTGTCACGTTGACGATTGCGACAGCCGGGACGGTGACAACAAGCCGTGTATATGACGGCACGACAGCTGCGGCGAAGCTGACGGACGGTATGTTGGGCGGTGTGATCGGCGGCGATAGTGTAACGCTTGGCCTGACGGGCACAGCCTATAACAGCAAGGATGTCGCAACGGCGAACACGATCACAGGCACCTATGTGCTGGGTGGTGCTTCTGCTGGGAACTATCAGCTTGCTTCCAGCGCCTTCAGTGTTGCGGGCAACATCACCAAAGCGACGTTGACGATTGCGACAGCGGGGACGGTGACAACGAGCCGTGTATATGACGGCACGACGGCCGCAGCAAAGCTGACGGATGGCGTGCTGGGCGGTGTGTTGGGCGGCGATAGTGTAACGCTTGGCCTGACGGGTACGGCTTATAACAGCCAGGATGTCGCAACGGCGAACACGATCACGGGCACCTATGTGCTGGGTGGAGCCTCGGCTGGGAACTACCAGCTTGCTTCCAGCGCCTTCAGCGCTGCGGGCAACATCACGCCTGTCACTTTGACGATCGCGACGCAAGGAACGGTTACAACAAGCCGCGTATATGACGGCACGACAGCTGCAGCGAAGCTGACGGATGGCGTGCTGGGTGCGGGTGTCATCGGCGGCGATAGTGTGACACTTGGCCTGACGGGTGCGGCCTATAACAGCAAGGACGTTGCAACGGCGAACACGATCACGGGCACCTATGTGCTGGGTGGCGCTTCGGCCGGGAACTATCAGCTGGCTTCCAGCGCCTTTAGTGTTGCTGGCAGCATCACCCCTGTCACGTTGACGATCGCGACAGCGGGGACGGTGACAACGAGCCGCGTATATGACGGCACGACAGCTGCAGCGAAGCTGACGGATGGTGTGCTGGGTGCGGGCGTTATCGGCGGCGATAGTGTAACGCTTGGCCTGACGGGCACGGCCTATAACAGCCAGGATGTCGCAACGGCGAACACGATCACAGGCACCTATGTGCTGGGTGGTGCTTCTGCTGGGAACTATCAGCTTGCTTCCAGCGTCTTCAGCGCTGCGGGTAACATCACACCTGTCACGCTGACGATTACAGCGAGCGCCCAATCAAAGGTCTATGGTAATGCTGATCCAGCGCTGAGCTATACTTATTCCGGTCTTGTCAGCGGTGATACGGCTTCTGCCATTACGGGCTCTTTGGCTCGTGAGGGGGGTGAGAATGTCGGTGTCTATGCGATCAACAAGGGTTCGCTGGCGGCAGGTAGCAATTATACGATTAGCTATACTGGCACCAACCTCACCATTACGCCCGCCATCTTGACGGTGACAGGTGGGACGGTGCAGACAAGCCGGATCTATGATGGCAGCACAAAGATCCTCGTGACCAGCAATGGTACGGTGGGGGCAGGTGTTATTGGAGCGGATGATGTTGCAGTTTCGTTGACAGCTGCCTATGCCAGCGCCAATGCCGCTGCTGGCATTAAGGTGAATGGTACCTACAGCTTGAGCGGTGCGAGTGCCGGAAACTATATGTTGTCCGACAGCGCCTTCAGTGCGATAGCGACCATTACGCCCAAGCAGTTGAATATCCTGAGCCCTGGGCAGGTTGTGACCGAGCGGGAGTATGACGGCACGGTGTTGGCTGCGAAGCTGTCGGATGGCGCGCTGGATGGCGTTCTGGCCTCTGATTTTGGGAGGGTCGTACTGGATCTCACTGACACCAGATACAACAGCGCGAATGTCGCAGAAGCTACCACCATTTCCGGGCGCTATGTTTTGCATGGTGCTGCTGCCAGCAACTACACGATGAGTTCGTTTGATTTCCGCACTTCGGGTGAGATTATCAAGGCAACGTTAGCTGTTTCTCCTGTTGCGGGGCAGACGCGGATAGTGGGGCAGTCAGACTACGAGATCGCCTTTACGCCCTCTGGCTGGAAGGGTGATGATGGTGTTTCCTTGCTGAGCGGAGGATTATCCTTTGAGGGCAGTGACGCCCCAGGCAATCGTTTCATCACGCTGGGGAATCTTTCTGCTGGCGGCAATTATGATCTTCGCCTTACGTCTGGTGGTACGTTGGCAATCGTTGCCAAAGCAGAAGAGGGCGGCAAGGATAGCGAGAATAAGGGCGGTACAGGCACAAAGGAAAGCACAAGCGAGAAGAGGCCGGCTGAAGTGGCCGTGGCTACGGAGCGTGCCCAACGTGCCCATGTACAATCAACGCATAACACGGATCAGGTGGTTTATGTGTGGGTTGACCCGAGCCTGCTCGCGCCAGACGATGCAGATAATAATGATGGCGGAACAGGAATCGTCACGTTGGGTAAATCTATCGCTTACAGGTGTTCCAGCCCTAGCGGGGGAATGGTGGCTGATAAGGGGAATGCGTTATATCCAATGGTTTCTGTCTGTGAAGTCGTGGCAGAAGGCGGATCGGCTGCAACAACGTCCAGACATTGATACCTGATGATCGATCAGGCATGGGAGCTTGCAAGTGCGGTCCTATGCCTTGCGCCGCAGATGGACAAGCGCCTGGTCAAGCGCCGAGAGGAAGCGTGAGCGATCGCTCTTGCTGAAAGGAGGAGGGCCGCCGATTGCATCACCATTAGCACGCAGATCAGCCATAAGCGCTCTCATTGCAACCGCTCCGCCAATGGAGTTGTTGGTGAAAAGTTTGCCATTGGGCGCGATGGTGACCGCGCCGGCCTTCAAGCAGCGGTCGGCAAGTAGAATATCAGCTGTGATGCAAACCATATTGGTGCCCGCGCGCTCGGCGATCCAGTTATCAGCCGCATCAAAGTCGGCACTGACAACGACGCTGTTAACCAGCCCATGCGCAGGGATGCGCATGGGACTATTGCTCACGATCGTCACCGGCACCTGGTGACGGAAGGCGACCTTGTAGATCTCTTCCTTCACAGGGCAGGCATCAGCATCAACGAGAATATGGATCACCGTTTGCAGAAGTCTGTTTCCGGTTGAGGCGCTTCCTGTGGGATTATCTCAGTGCCATTACGCTTCTTGCGTTTTGTGTTCTGACATTCCGAAGTTGTGCTTGCCGGATAACAACCCTAGCAAAGCGGCAATAGCAGCCTGATCTCGGAAGTGGTGTCGAGCGTAATCTGTCCACCAGTTGACAGGCGGCGGGCCGCTTGGTGCGGCAGGTGGCGCCTATCTGGTGGGTGAGCGCGGACCAGAGCTGTTTGCGCCAAAGCGTGATGGCTTCATTCTGCCAGTCCGCACCACCAGATTGTTGAAGTCCACGGCGGCATTGGGGGTGGCGGCTTACGCGGTGCCCGCTGCCGCAACGCCTAATCTTGATATATGCTTTGGGTCTTCCCCCATGGGGTGATCCGGTTGGAATATTAGTGCATGCTTGGCCTGCTGGCCACCGCTGGTGTTGAAGCCGTTCCGTTCTGGCGAGGCCAAGTGGTCGTTTCGGGGGATGGTGGCTTGTAGCCCAGCGATGAGTGGGGCCGCACGGTGTTATAGTGACGTCGCCAGTTTTCGATGATGATCTTTTCCTGCTTGAGCGTGTAGAAGATTTCACCGTTGAGCAGTTCGTCTCGGAGCTTCGAATTGAAGCTCTCGCAATAGCCGTTTTCCCACGGACTGCCCGGCATGATGTAGGCCGTCCTGGCTCCCACCGCCGCGATCCACTCCCGTAATGCCTTGGCGATGAACTCCGGGCCGTTGTCAGAACGAATATGCGCCGGGACGCCGCGCAGGATGAACAGGTCGGAAAGCACGTCGATGACATCGACGGCCTTCAGCTTTCTCTCAACCCTGATGGCAATGCATTCGCGGGTGAACTCGTCGATAACATTGAGCATGCGGATTTTCCTGCCATTGTGTGTGCGATCCTCGACGAAGTCGTAGGACCAGACATGATTGGGGCATTCCGGTCGAAGCCGGACACACGAGCTGTCGTTCAACCACAGCCGACCGCGTTTGGGTTGCCTGTGCGGCACCTTCAGCCCCTCCCGCCGCCAGATGCGTTCGACCCGCTTGACGTTCACGATCCAGCCAGCCTGGTGCAGCATCGGCAGTGATGCGGCGATAGCCATAGCGGCCATACTGGAAAGCGAGCGCCGTGATGTCGGCGGTCAATTCCGCTTCATCATCCGGGGTCTTGGCGATCTTGCGCTGCATCGAACGATGCTGCCCGAGAACCCGGCAGGCCCGTCTCTCGGGCACGCCCAGTTCCTCGATGACATGATCCACGCAGGCGCGGCGGCGGGCGGGGCTTAGAAGTTTCCCTTGGCGGCCTCCGCCAAAATCATCTTGTCCAGCATGAGATCGGAAACCGCACGCCGGAGCCGGGTATTCTCTGCTTCCAGTTCTTTCAGCCGCTTGACCTGGTCGCCCTTCAAACCGCCGTATTCAGACCGCCACCGGTAGTATGTAACTTCCGTCACGCCTATCGACCGGATCGCCTCCGCCATCGATTTTCCCTGCGCATTCAGCACGTCAACCTGACGCAGCTTCGTGACGATCTCTTCTGCCTTGTCTCTTTTCCCTGCCATTTCAATATACTTCCTCGGCTCAATAGCCATACTTCAAGAAGGATCACTTTTCAGGGGAAGACCAGGTGAGCGAGGCATTGGAGATATGAAAAAACTGATAGCGGCAGTGAAGGCATAATGCCCTCAGTTCAAGAGGTTGGGAGAAATTCATTGCATTTGATTTGTTCTTGTTTTGCTATCGCTTTATTAGAGGTGCAAGCAGGAAGAGCAGTTAGGGAGAGAAGGGGAATGTGTCCTGCAATGCATCCCGTGGAAAAGACAGGTGCGGGGTAAGGCTTTGAAATCATTGGTCGGAGTGAGAGGATTCGAACCTCCGACCCCCTCGTCCCGAACGAGGTGCGCTACCAGACTGCGCTACACTCCGATATTTCAGCGTGCTGCTAACAATATAATGAGCACGTCGATAATGTTGGGTTATACCGCCGTGATTTAAGCTTCGCAAGCAGTGTCAGATACAAAATCATGCTCAAATGAAGTTTTTGAAACCTGGTCAGCTCCCTTATATAAAGACTTCCGACCAGGTGTCGTTATTATACGAATATAGCCTATGATCGAGGCTACTTCAGGCAGCGAGATTTTGGGCCACCTTGAAGGATGCAGCCGTGCTCGCTTTCACTTCTTCAAGAGTGATGCCATCTGCCAGTTCTGTCAGCAGTAAGCCGTCCGGCTGCACCTCAAAAACCGCAAGGTCAGTGATGATTAAGTCCACCACGCCTTTACCGGTAAGTGGAAGATCGCATTCCTTAAGCACCTTGGGCTCTCCCTTGGCAGTGTGTTCCATCACCACCACAACGCGCTTGACGCCCGCAACGAGGTCCATCGCGCCACCCATGCCCTTGACCATCTTGCCAGGGATCATCCAGTTAGCCAGATCGCCCTTTTCGGATACCTGCATGGCACCCAAAATTGAAAGATCAATGTGTCCACCACGAATCATTGCAAAGCTGGCAGCCGAGCTGAAAAAGCTTGATTGCGGCAATGCCGTAATGGTTTGCTTGCCAGCGTTGATAAGATCGGCATCTTCCTCGCCTTCATAAGGGAAGGGGCCCATGCCAAGCATGCCGTTTTCGCTTTGCAGATTAACGGTGATGCCATCAGGAATGTAATTGGCAACAAGGGTTGGAATGCCAATCCCTAAGTTGACGTAAAAACCATCCTGCAGCTCTTTTGCGGCGCGTGCGGCCATCTGTTCGCGTGTCCATGCCATGGTTTCTCTCCTTCAGGACGCGCGCGGACGGGTTGTTACCCGCTCAATGCGCTTTTCATAATTGGTGCCGTGAATAATGCGTGACACAAAAATACCAGGCGTATGAACCGCATCAGGATCAATGCCGCCGACATCAACCAGTTCTTCAACTTCGGCAACGGTAATTGTGGCTGCTGTGGCCATTTCCGGATTAAAGTTGCGTGCTGTTTTATTGTAAATGAGGTTACCTTCGGTATCCCCTTTTTGCGCCTTGACGATCGCCAGATCAGCTTTCAACGCACGTTCCATGATATAGGATTCGCCATCGAAAATGCGTTCTTCCTTGCCTTCAGCAACTAGCGTGCCAACGCCGGTTTTGGTGAAAAAAGCAGGAATACCGGCGCCGCCAGCGCGAATGCGTTCAGCCAGGGTGCCTTGCGGATTAAACTCAAGCTCAAGCTTGCCAGAGAGATATTGCTCGGCAAACAGCTTGTTCTCACCGACATAGGAAGAGATCATCTTGCGGATCTGACCATTGTCCAGCAACTTGCCAAGGCCAGCGCCGTCGATGCCGCAATTGTTGGAGATGATTGTCAGATCTTTGACGCCGCTCTCAACAATTGCATCGATAAGTTTTTCAGGAATGCCGCACAGCCCGAAGCCGCCCGACATAATTGTGATGCCATCGCGCAGCAGTCCCTGCAAGGCTGCACGTGCATCAGGATAAACTTTATTAATCGCCATAAGCGTTTCTCCCTTGAACCAAGGCACTTTCCATCCAGAAGAGGGAAAATGCAAGGTGAGAGAAATAAATGCAGCTAATCTCTATGTGCAATTGTCACAGTAGCAGCCTGTGGATCGTGTGCGATAGGGCTGGACTTTGAGTGTGTTTCTATGGCAAAAGCCACTTCTGTCCATGATGGATTCGTTTAGCGCTCGTAATGAGTAGCACGAAACTGTGACACCTGTGCGGGTGTGGTGGAACTGGTAGACGCGCCGGACTCAAAATCCGGTTCCGAAAGGAGTGTCGGTTCGATTCCGACCACCCGCACCACTTATCTCAATCATAAATTTCTCAAGCAATCGGCAGCTATGTCGTATTGTTCGACAATAATGTTACACTCACGCTAGAATCAATATGCAAGATTACTGGCCTAATGCAGAAGCTTATAATCACCTTGGTATTGGTAGCATCAATCGCTCCCGTGAAGGCCAAAGATGTTGCTGGGCGTGCCAATGTAATTGATGGCGATACCATTGCCGTAGAGGGCGTAGAGAGCCGTATTAGGTTGCATGGTATTGATGCGCCTGAAGGTAAGCAGATATGCGATGATGATCATGGTAGGCATTACTTGTGCGGAACCCGATCTGCGGATGCCTTAAGCAATTTGATTGGCCGTAATGGTACAGTCAGCTGCACGGAAACTGGTCGTGATCGATATGGCCGAATAATTGCCATCTGCCATTCCCATGGGCGTGAAATTAACCGCGAAATGGTGCGTCTGGGATGGGCAGCCGATTTTAGAAGATATTCCAATGACATGTATGCAACTGAAGAAAAAGAGGCACAATCCGCCAAACGCGGGTTATGGGCCGGGCAATTTGTGCTGCCTTGGGAATGGCGGAAGGGAAAGCGTCTGACGTCAGAGCAAGGAGGCGGAACCAGCAGAGAGTGCTCGATAAAGGGAAATATCTCTAGTGCCGGTGCAGTCTATCATATTCCAGGGTCTATCGATTATGCACGCACGGTGATTGATGAGAGCCGGGGTGAACGATGGTTTTGCTCTGAAGAGGAAGCAAAAGCAGCAGGGTGGCGGCCTCCGCGCGGATAGAATATGGGAGCGTTAATGCATAAGCTTATCATGGCAGTAGTATCGGCCATAATTATGATGTCCGCAGCAGCCCATGCTGCAAGCTGCAAACAGGCGCGCAATTGCGATGAGGCCGTTGAAATGTGGTGCAACGGTTACGCGCGCGCTGATGGCGACAATGATGGCATCCCATGTGAAAGCGTATGTCGATCGCGGGCGCAAGTTGAGGCCGCAAAGAAACGGGTAGGTTGCAGTATGTAAAGCGGCGCGGCACTCGGGTGATTTATAATAAGAAATTTATTCTTGCATGAAAAGTATTTTGAGAGGCACCCCATTCAAGGTGTTTTCAATATGCATGAGCAGTTATAAAAGTTTCTCTCGTCTCTGCTATGTCCTGTGTCACTATGCATGACGCTTTTGCGTATGCGTGCAGAATGGATGGGAAATCATCGAGATGCAATTTGTAAATAGCTTCAATTTCTTACCTTTCCTTGATTCCATTATTAGCTTTTCTGCTGCTTTCGTTTTTGGCACGGTGATTGGGGTTGAGCGTCAATATCGTCAGCGCACGGCAGGGCTGCGGACCGTTGTGCTGGTTACACTCGGTGCGGCAGGATTTGTTGATCTCGCACATCGCCTGGCGGGCAGTGTCGAGGCTGTGCGCGTTATTGCCTATGTAGTCTCGGGTATCGGCTTTCTTGGTGCCGGTGTCATTATGAAAGAGGGGCTCAATGTTCGGGGCCTTAACACGGCAGCAACATTATGGTGTGCCGCAGCAGTAGGGGCGTGCGCCGGTACGGATATGATCGCAGAAGCCGGCTTGCTTACATTGTTTGTGCTTGTTGCCAATACAATGCTGCGCCCCCTCGTCAATGCAATCAATCGCATCCCCATCAATGAAGAACAAGGCGAGGCGACCTACGAGGTGCGCGTAACGGCCATGCGCAGGCACGTGCCAGAGGTTCGGGCTTTCCTGTTGGAGGCGCTGGAGGCCGCAGAATATCCGGTGGGCAATATTGCATTGGTAGCAATGGGTGAAGAACGGGCGGAAATTGTTGCAACGCTCATTAGTACGGCGGTTGTCCCGGATGAGATTAATGCAGTTATCACAACCTTAAAGACCAATGCCCATGTTCTGCACGCAAGCTGGGAGAGCAGTTTGCAGGATTGACGTATGGCCTCTGGACGGGCAAACGGTACAATTGTTCTTATCTGACAGTTGGACCATGCGTAATCATCTTAATGAAGCACATCATCACTCTTGCCAACGCCATATGGCCTGTGGGCTCGATTTTGGTACCTCAAACTCCACACTTGGCGTTTATGATATTGCCGGGCCGCGTCTTGTGCCGCTGGAGGGCCATCATCTAGCGGTGCCTAGTGCGGTATTCTTCGGTGTTGAGGCGGAGACAGCGTTTCTGATTGGCCGTGAGGCGGTTTCTTCATACATTGATGGCGTTAGTGGGCGTTTGATGCGCTCGCTTAAATCAATTCTGGGCTCGACACTCATAGATGAGCGAACCGCTGTTTATCGTCGTCGTCTCAAGTTTTCCGAGGTCATCGGGCTTTATGTTGCCGAGCTCAAGAAACGCGCTGAAAGTGCTCAGGATGGCGCGTTAGAGCAGGTCGTGATGGGGCGACCGGTGCATTTTGTCGATAATGACGCCGATGCTGATCTGCATGCTGAAAATACCTTGCGCGACATAGCGCATTCTATCGGTTTTCGCGATGTCAGCTTCCAGTATGAGCCCGTGGCTGCTGCGCTCGATTTTGAGCGTCAGCATGTATCAGGCGAGAAGGTGGCGATCGTTGCCGATATTGGCGGTGGTACATCGGATTTCACGGTTGTGCGCCTTGGGCGTCGTGGAGCTGCGCGTGATGAACGGGCAAGCGATATACTCGCGAATGACGGCGTGCGTCTGGGCGGCACTGACTACGATCGACATTTGAGCATGCACGCGTTCATGCCGATATTTGGCTATCGCACCTTGATGAAACGGGGCGATATCGAGGTGCCTTCATCAGCCTATTGGGACCTTTCAACCTGGTCGAGTGTGCATACGCTTTATGATCCAAAGCGGCTACTTGAATTGAAGGATGTGCGCTTTGAAGCACAGCAACCTGCATTGATTGAGCGGCTTATGCAGGTGATTGAGGCGCGCCGCGGACACAGTGTTCTCATTGAGGTGGAGGGCGCCAAGATTGCACTGTCCGATCATGCAAGCACAGATGTATCGCTTGATTGGCTTGAGCGGGAATTGCGCTTGACAGCAACCCGTGAGGGCTTTGAGGCTTGTGCGCAGACGCTGTTCGATAAGCTCAAGCAGACTGCAAATACTTGTGTTCGTACGGCAGGGCTTCAAAATACTGATATCGATTTTGTCTTCTTCACCGGTGGCACCAGTCAGATCCCTAGTGTGCGGGCGGCTATTCTTTCACAGTTCGACAATGCAACGGCGATCGATGGGGATCGCTTCGGGGCGGTGGGGCTTGGCCTCGCGATTGAAGCCCAAAGGCGTTATGGTTAGCAAAAAAGAGAAGGCAGTGCCCCAATAATATTCATTTCGTATCTTTTGACGGCATGAAAGATGTCTAAAGCACTCTCTATTTTTCGTCAAACTTTCGCCAAATTGAGATATGAAAGGATCATTATTATGCCGAAATGGCACGGGAATTGCGGGAACATTTACTCATCCCTATACTCGTGAAGTTGGATGCGTAAAGGTCATATACAATCGTTCATAGGTACTTTCATGCCAGATATTTCTACTTTACCTTTATATGGAATTCCATATCTGCTTCTGATTGTTTCCGCGATTTTGCTTATGTGCGATCAAAGAAACCTTTCGATACTCGCTTTCGTCGTATCGTTGGTCACTGCGGTTGTGAGTGGAATCGTCAATACTGTTGGTCTTCTGACGTTGGGGACTTTTTTACTTCTATCTCTTTGGCATTTTAGCCTCCGTAATCAGAAAACGGTTATCAGATTTCCCGGTGCCATGGTGATATCGGGTGTGCTTGTTGTTATATCAGCGGTTGTCTTTTTCAGTCATAATGCACCCGGCTTCCTGGATACAAAGGTGATTGATGGCGTCATCATGTCGCCTGGTGCAATACCATTCACAATGTATCTCAACTTCGATGAGGTAGCGATAGCCCTGATACTTGCACTGTGTGGTGGCCTTTTTTTACCTCAAAACGGTCAGGCTATTCTTTGCAAATTTGCCAGTCAGAAAAATCTCTGGAAATGGGTATTCCTTATGTGGATCGCCTGCTCTGGCGTTCTTATGGCTGCCGGTTGGATGGTTGGCTACATTGCTTTTGATCCTAAAATCATTCCTTATTTCTGGATCTGGGCTATTAATAATCTTCTGTTTGTCGCCTTCGCCGAAGAAATATTGTTCCGCGGTATGATACAAGGCAGCCTGTCAAAGGCTTTTGCACATTTTGGATGGTCACCTTATATAGCGCTTGTCATCAGCGCTATGTTGTTCGGTGTGTCACACATAGATGGCGGTTGGACCTATGTCGCTCTTGCGACCGTTGCTGGCCTTTTTTACGGCATGGCTTATTTGAGAACGGGTCTGCTTATCGCAGCAATTCTGGTGCATTTTCTGCTAAACTTAACCCATGCGCTTTTGTTCAGCTATCCGGGATTATCTGGCTGAACGGCAATGGCAGCGCATTTGATCTGGCGGATGAGGTTGTGAAGCTTTTGGCGGGCCATCGGCATTTAATGATAAATGCTTGATGCGACTTGAAAGTCGACGAAGACCCGGATCGGCTATCATTCGCGCATAGTGTGCGTGTTGTCCGCCATAAACTGGGTCAGGTGATTGATTTTCCCCTCAGTGCAAGAAACAGCTATACCACGCCATCCTTGATGGAATTCTGGAAGGGCGAGCTGTTTCCTGTCGGGGTAAAACACGATATCGCGGCCTGAAATGCTACAGACCACGACATCCGTGCCGACGACGACATCAACCCATGCCAGTCCATGAATCAGAAATCATTCTGATTTTACTTAACTGAGCAGTATTGGGGCAATGCCCTCCCGATTGTTATTATTATCGGCAGTTTTATGCGGCTTGCCTTACGTCGGAGAGCATGCGTTCCGCAACGCCATCACGGATGATGTAACGGTGAACGAGCGCCATCAATATGTGCCCCCCGATGAGCGCTAACAACACCCAAGCCAGTAGGCCATGAACAGCATTTGCAGGCGCTGTCAGCCACGCGATCTGCTCACCAGTTGCAGAGAACAGTGGAATACCGAATGGCTGGAAGCCGCGCCCTGAGCCATAAGCGCGAACAAGTGCCAATAGAGGCACGATAAACATCAGCGCATAAAGCGTCCAATGCCCAACTTTGGCAAAAAATCCCAATAAACCTTGCTGATAAGCAGGGCGGCGAAGACTATTCAACAACCCCCAGAGAATACGCAATACCACTAGCACGAAAAGTAAAGCGCCAACTGAACTATGCGTGCCAACCAGGGTGGATACCAAAGGTGTGCGTCCCAATGTTACCCGAGCAATCATGCCGAGGAATTGCCATGCGAAAATGATCGCCATTCCCCAATGCAGGATACGGGTAACGAGACCGTACCGCTCTGGAGTGTCACGCAACTGGATTGTCATTATGCCTCGCAAATCAGTTAGAGCTGGTTGCATTATCCATGAGTAACAGCTTGCGGTGCAACCAGCTCTAATATCTAGGGTTTCTCGCAAACTGCTATAATGCTTCTGGAAATTATAACCATAGTTGCGAGCTGGTATCGTAACAATCCTGTGCGCAACTCTCAGTTGTTTTTACGGCGCTCCCAGAAAACTGCGCCTTCAAAGCTGAATACCGGCTCACCTTTGGCATTTTCAGCGGTATTAAGTGTGCTGACAATGCCCCATTCAGGCCGCGAGGCCGTGGTGCGGGTATCGATGATTTTGGTGCGGTAGGTTAATACATCATCAGCGAATACAGGACGCAACCATCGCAGGTTGCGGAAGCCCGGGGAGGGGCCAAGACGCCCCATTTGCAGGCCAGCTTTAGCAGCGCGATATGCTTGCTTGACCTGATAATGAATCATCAGCTTCATCCACACCGCGCCGGTTTGCCAGCCAGATGCGCAAAGTCCGCCAAATTGCGACTGGCGGGCAGCTTCTGGATCTGTATGAAAGGGTTGCGGATCAAAAGCTTTAGCATAATTGATGATGTAATCTGCACTGAAGCGATGCGTGCCGATATTAGCCACATCCCCTACAACAATATCCTCGAACCAGAGTGCCAGGCGATCTTCCGCCGCTCCAGCTTCGGCTTGTGGTGTTGGCGCAAGCTCTGCCGGGGAGGCAACCTTAGGTGCGCTCCACCCCTGCGTGCCGCGACGACCAAACATTACCCAGCAGGATTGCCGGTAAACTGTTTCATCGCGCTGGTTCACCACATCGAAAATGAAATTAACGAGACCCACTTCGGGCCGACTGCGCGATACGCGTGTTTCACCAATGGTCTGGCGAACACTCAGTGTATCACCAGGCAAAACTGGCTTTACCCACGAACCTTCCTCAACACCTGGTGAGCCCATGCTACTGGAGCCAGCCAGCACGTTGTCATAAAACATCCGCATGGTTACAGCACAGGTATGCCAGCCAGAGGCAATCAGCTGTCCCACGAATGTGTGTTTGGCTGCTTCTGGATCAGTATGCATCGGCTGGGCATCGTATTCGCTGGCGAATGTAATGATATCGTCGGTATGGAGCGTATGGCCGCCATAAGTGGTGATGGTACCGGAAACGAAATCCTCGAACACGAAGGCGGGCATGTTGTACCTCTTGATGTTTTCGCGACGATAGACGCTTCCCAGCGCCCTAACGGGTGTTTGTTACACCAGCGCGACCATTGCCACAAGTGCAGCAACTGCAAGGGCGAGGCAGGATACAACGGCAATCAGCGCCCCATAACTGCGTGTACCCAGTGCTAAGCTGTAAGCCATTTTCGCAACCATATTTGTAGCGATTGCGAGCAAAATAGAAAGCTCCAGCGTACCAGCGGATATGGCTTCGGCACTGAAACGTGTGATTGCCAGTATGGCAGAGTCAATGTCTACAAGTCCTGTAATGATGGACGCAAGAACGATGCCCCGATCGCCCAGGATGGAAGCGCCAACCCGTGCCGCAATCGTGGCGAGGGCTATAATCGATGCCAGCTTTAAAACGGAGCCGATGTCAAAAGGGCTTTTGGCCGTTTCGCTATCCTGATCGTCGGAAGCGCTGTCTTTGGTGGTTTGCAGCGTACAGATAAAGGCGGCAACAGTGAGTATCATTACCATGCTGCCGAGGGGAGGAAGTAGTGTCATCAGCATTGTTGGCGCGAACAATATGACCAGAACGATCCCCCGTGCCACCGATATAGCACTGGCCGCTAACGCGCCGGCTGCGATATTACGTGTTTTTTCAGGATACGATATAGATTGGCGCGCCGAGGTCAGTGCTACTGCTGTTGAGGAAACGAGGCCGCCGGCTATTCCGGCAATAAGCGGTCCATGCCGACTGCCAAAAACGCGAGTGGCGATATATCCAGCAAATGAGACCCCCGCCAACGCGATGGCAAACACCCATATTTGAGCGGGATTGATTGCATCATATGGCCCAAGCGGGTGATCAGGCAGTAGTGGTAAAATAATGAATGCCATGGCGAGAAGGAGAATTGCCGAGCGTAATTCTGGCCATGTCAAGCGTTCAACGAAGGTGTGAAGATACTCACGGCTGGCTAATACAAGTGTGAGCGCAATAGCGGCGCCCGCTGCTACAACTGGCTCATCCAGCGCGGCGAGAACCCCTAACAGAAAGGTGGCCTGTCCTGCTACAACGGTGGTTACACTGAAGCTGTGCTCTTCCAGCTTTTCACGCCATTTAAATAGCCCGAAAACTGCTGAAAAAGCGATGAATACGGCTCCAATCAGAATTGCAGCTGACAGGTTATGCGCATCGGCAATGGTGCCGGTGAGGCCGCCAAGCAGACCGATAATGCCAAACGTGCGTATACCAGCCGTGCGCATGCCTGGCGCATCACCGCGATCACGCCAATGTCTCTCCGTGCCCACTAGCATCCCAATGGCCAGAGCTAATCCAAGCTGGAAAAGAAACGATGATGTCTGCATCATCCACCATCATACGCTAAGATAAAGTGCTATCTCACCTGGGAGAAGCGGAGGGCTCTTTCTGTCCGAAACTTTTTCTCCAATAAGCTGGAGCTTTATGGGTGATAATTACTAATCCTGCGCGAACTCAGATCTGCTGCGATATCTTTGCCAGATTAGCATAGAGGAGGCATGCTCATAATAGGGAAAGAACGATCCCGAAGTAAATTATGATGCTCTTCTAATGGCAGGCGTCAATCAATATTGGTGGTGTCATCATAAGTATTATGTGCAAAAGCATAAAGCATAACATCCAGTATTTCTGGATTTATGCCATAGGCAATGATTGTAGGTGAAAGCCCCTTGCCGACACGCAGATCAAGCCTCTGAAGAGTTTCGTTAGATAAATTATTGAAAAAACGCTCTTCCAGATTATTAATCGTCTCGCTGGATAATTCATTTATTACATTCTCACTTAATGCGCGAATATCTTTATCAGATAGCTTATTCAGTTCAGGGGCTATGATATGCTTAATAGTCTGAGCTGGAAGATTATTAATCTCTTCCATTGTTAGGTTTCTTATTGATTGGTATGGTATAGAACTTAGTATACGAATATTTAATCCGTTGAATACCCAATTAGAAAGAGAGTTGAAAACTCTTGGTTGTAGTTTTGTCAATGTACTATTTGGTAAATTGCTCATAAACCGCGTGCTTAGTTCTCGAAGGTTTTCAAGTCCATTTATAACGCGCGCATCTAACTTGTTAATCTCGTCATCCTCTAACATATTCAGAGTCCACGAGGGGGTATTTTTCAGCTCTTTATCATCCAGATTATTAAAATCACGCGCATACACACGAGGAAGAAAGAATTTTTTCTGGCTTTTCCCCTCGAAGTAAGTTTGTGTGCCAGGGGGAATTTGAGATAAGTGTATTATTGAATCGGAGTTAATATTACTGTTTTCTTTGTTGCTGTATAAGTTTGATGAAGAACTTAATTCTAATTCATTGGCATTGAAGGCGGGTTCTAGATAATACGCTTTGTTTGGCGGAATAGATCCTGTGTTGCTCATAATGCAGTCATCCATTTATAAAAAATTCGAAAAATTTAGATATTTCTATATATTTAATACATATACATATTTATGCTTTTTTGTCAAGGTTTATGTAATGTGTGACGATGTGGATGCTTTCTTTGTGTGTGTTGCTAAAGTAATAATAATTATTTCTTTTTTGTTTTATTAGATGAATTTAATATTGTTTCCGTGTCTGGGTAAAGGGCTGTTGCGTTTATGTCTGATGCTTATCATTATGCAGAGTCATAAAATCCTATGATCGCTTGGAATGAAGATAATGCATGACAATACGCCCCCCCATCGTGGTGCAGACTTCACCAATCCCAATGTGCTTGCGAAGGCTGTTTTTCAGGTTTTGACGCGTGCGTTGTCACGTCCGGGGAGTATTGTGGCATTGCCTGTTGAGCTGCGGGTGCCTTCGCCCTTGACATCCGAATTAGCGTCAGTTGCCTTGGCAATGGCCGATCAGGAAGCACCATTATGGCTTGATGCGCCGCTGGTAAATAGCCCCCAAGCAATGCAATATTTACGTTACCATACGGGTGCACGCGTCGTAGGGGCACCTTCGCAGGCGGCATATGCGCTAATCCGTGATGCCGTGTCGATGCCGCAGCTGCATACTTTCGGGCAAGGAATTCCAGGGCAGCCAGAGCAATCAACGACATTGGTGATTGCGGTTGATTATCTGGCTCCAACACAGCCCGGTACGCGTGGTGCGATGGTTTTATCGGGGCCCAATATGGCAGGACAAACGGCCCTGATTGCAGGGCCTTTGCCGCTCGATTTTCAGGCGCAGATTGCAGAAAACCGTAGGCGTTATCCATTGGGTGTTGATTGTTTTCTGGTTTCTCAAGGGTGCGTTGCAGCCATTCCAAGATCTACGACCATTCTGTAGAAGCTGGCAGGTGGAGCGCGACGAAAGGCGCTAATGCTGCTATCAACACTAATGCATGCATGATATCCGGCGCCTAGGGTCGATATGCTCGATTTCCTGCCTCGCAGGTTGCTGGAAGGTTTACTGGTTAAGGTTTTGATAAAGAAGAATTTAATGATTGAGAAAGATACCATCCTCCTCGAAAACGCAACACTTGTCCTGCCTGATCGGGTGGTTGAGTGGGGATGGGTTTCCGTCGTTGGTGGCCGCATTGTAGAAATAGGGGAAGGGCGCGCGCCTGAGCGTGGCGTTGATCTCGATGGCGACTACCTGATACCGGGCCTCATAGAGCTGCATACGGATCATGTCGAGCGCCATTATCTTCCGCGCCCGAAAGTACGCTGGCATCCACTAAGTGCCGTTATGGCGTATGATGCTCAGATCGCGACTGCAGGGATCACAACAGTGTTTGATTCTTTGCGTGTTGGTTCCGATTTTGATCTTGCCTCGTTGAGTAATGAGGATCTCTGGCAGCTATCAGATGCGCTGGCTATGGCCAGGGAAGCGGGTTATCTGCGGGCCGAGCATCGCACGCATCTGCGTTGCGAGGTGTCTTCTGCCGATGTGCTGGATCAAGCAGAAAGCTATGCTGCGCGTCATCCCGTGCATCTGATTTCGCTGATGGATCATACGCCTGGTCAAAGGCAGTTCCGTGATCTTGGCATCTGGAAGCTCTACTATATGGGCAAGAATAATGCATCCGATGAGGAGGCAAGCAAGCTTATTGCGCGTCGCCTTGAGCTGCATGAACGCAATGCAGTGCGGCATCGAAGGGCGCTGGTGGAATTTGCGCACAAACATGGTGCGGTATTGGCAAGCCATGATGATGGCACGTACGAACAGGTGGCGGAAGCCGTTGCCGATGGTGTTGCGATTGCCGAATTCCCCACCACAATGGAAGCTGCGGCGGCCTCGCATGCAGCGGGTATTCAGGTGATGATGGGGGGGCCTAATGTTGTGCGTGGCGGCTCGCACACAGGCAACATTGCTGCTGAGGCGTTGGCGCGTGAGGGGCTTCTGGATCTGCTTTCATCGGATTATGTTCCGGCAAGTCTATTGATGGCAGCGTTCGATCTGCCTAAGCACGTATCCAGCATCAATCTGCCGCAAGCACTTGCTACTGTTACGTTGAATCCTGCGAAGGCAGCGGGGTTGAATGATCGTGGTGCGCTTGAAGTTGGGCGGCGTGCCGATATCGTGCGGGTTCATCTGTCTGGAAACATTCCTGTAGTACGGGAAGTTTGGCGCGAGGGGCGGCGAGTGACATGATAAATCTCAATGCAGGTCCGGCGGATAAGCAGCAGCATGCAGGTGGAGCATTCGTTTGTATTGTTGGCCCTAGTGGCGCTGGTAAGGACAGCCTGCTGATTGAAGCGCGCAAAGGGCTTGCTGCGGATGAAGCAATCGTGTTCCCGCGCCGGCTGGTTACGCGAAGTAAAAATGATACCGAAGATCATGATACAATCACGCAAGAAGCGTTTGATGCAGGCGTTGCTTCTGGCGCATTTTGTCTGCACTGGCAGGCGCACGGCCTGAGTTACGCCTTGCCTCACAGTGTGACTGATGCAGTAGGCGCTGGGCAGATTGTGGTTTGCAACGTTTCACGTTCCGTCATTCCACAAATTATTGAGCAATTTGCCCATGTATATGTGGTGCAGATTTCTGCCCCAGCTGAAGTTATTGCGGAGCGCTTGCTTAAGCGTGGGCGAGAAACTGCCGCCAGCATTGCGGCGCGCCAGGAACGCAATCGTCAGTTGAGCGCTGATTTAAGCCCCGACCTCACTATTATGAACACAGGGCCGCTGGAAATCGGTGGTGAGCAGTTGATCAGGTTCCTCCGCGATATTGCAAAAGCGGGTAATTAAGGGCGCGGTTAAGTAGAAAATACACGCTAGCCTTGCATCCACGCCGGGCGGTGGTACAGTCTGGAGTGACATTGCGCGGATCGTTCCGCGCAATGATTTTAAGTAAATGATCGTAACTCAAGTAATTTTGCCAACTCTGTTCGGCCGGTTGTGGAGAGTATTCAATGATCCTCGCGTTTCTTCGCCGGCTGGTGCTGCCGGTCGTTGTTGCTGTTGCAATGCTTCCGGGCGCTGGTTATGCGCAGAAAGCATTTGAACGAAAGGATCTTGCAAGCAGTGTTGTGCGTTTCGATACAACTCTGCGGGATAGCTCGGAACAATCTGATTTGACGCGCCCCACCGCGCAATTGCGTAAAGATCTTGCCGCCGCCAAGGCACGCAATGATATGACGCGGGCTTATGAGCTGGCGAGTGCAATTCTCGTGCGTGAGCCCGGCAATTTTCAGGATTGGCTAACCTACGCGCGCCTTGTCTCTTCCTTCGACACAGATGATTATGAGGAGCGGACAACCTGGCGGGACTACGCACAGACCGCAGCCTATGCGGCGTATCAACTTGCTACAAAGCCAGCAGATAAAGCCGCAGCGCTTGTTGTGCTTGCTGAGGCGCAGACGCGTGGTGAGTTGTTTCGTCCAGCGATCGATAGCTATAAGGCCTCGCTAGCGCTGCATGATAATGCCAAGACGCGTGCGGTTTATGAGGATCTGCGCGCACGTTATGGCTTTCGTATCCTGAGCAATAATGTGGATTCCGATGCGGCTTCGCCGCGCGCATGCTTCCAGTTTTCTGAGCGGGTTGCGAATGGTATTGATTTTGCGCCTTATGTTGCCGTTGCAGGCTCTGCAAATGCAGCCGTTACCGCCGATGATATGCAGGTGTGCGTCGATGGGCTGAAGCATGGCGAGCGTTATGCCATCGTGGTGCGGCAGGGATTGCCTTCGGCCGATGGCGATGCACTGCTGCGCAATGCGGACTATGAGATTTATGTGCGCGATCGCGCGCCGTCTGTGCGTTTTACCGGTCGTAATTACGTGTTGCCATCCACGGGGCAGGAGGGGCTGCCGCTGGTTTCGGTCAATACAAACTCTGCCGAGATCGACATTTTCCGGGTGGGCGACCGCAACCTGCTGCCAACTATTCGCGATGGCGGATTTCTCGATCAGCTGAACCGTTGGGTGATCGATACGCTGAAAGAAGAGCGTGGCGAGAAAATCTGGAGCGGCACACTCAAAACCCAATCACCACTTAACAAGGATGAAGTCACAGCATTTCCCTTGAATGAGGCTATCGGCAAGACTTTGGCGCCGGGTGTTTATGTCATGACAGCTCGCCCTGAAGGCGGCGCCCCTGCCGATGAAGATTACGGTCAGCGTGCAACGCAATGGTTCGTGGTATCCGATATTGGCCTTACGGCATTGTCGAATGAGGGAGGGTTGCGGCTTCTGGCCCGCTCGCTGGCTTCGGCCCAGCCTTTGGCAAACATTGATCTGCGGTTGATTGCTCGCAACAATGAAGAACTGGCAACTGCGCGCACAAACGCTCAAGGTGAGGTCTCGTTTGATCCGGGTTTGAGCCGTGGGCAAGGCGGATTACGCCCCGGTCTCGTGATAGCAACCACGCCAGCGGGTGATTACAACTTCCTTGATCTTGAGCAGGCCCCCTTCGATCTGACTGACAGAGGCGTTGCGGGTCGGAAGGCACCGGGGCCGCTGGATGGACAGGTATTTACCGAGCGCGGCGTTTACCGCACAGGTGAAAGCGTCTTTGTAACGACGCTGTTGCGAGACGGTGCTGGTAACGCAACCAATGGGTTGCCACTTACCATGATTGCGCGCCGTCCCGATGGCGTCGAGTATAAGCGTGCGGTGGTGAATGATCAGGGGCTTGGCGGTCGCGTGTGGTCATTGCCGCTGCTTGCAGGCGCTGCACACGGCACTTGGCGAGTGCAGGCTTATGTCGATCCCAAGGGCGACCCCATTGGAGAGGCGACATTTCTGGTTGAAGATTATGTGCCCGAGCGAATTGAGGTAAAACTCACCCCCGAGGCAAAGATATTGACGCTGGGTGATGTTGCAAGCATTGATGTAAACGCGAAGTTTCTTTACGGCGCACCGGCTGCCGGGCTGAATGTGACTGGCGAAATCGCTGTAGTGCAGGCGGAGCAAACTGCCATCCCAGGGCTTGCCGGTTTCCGCACGGGTATTGATGATGAATTGTTCAATAGCGTTTCGCTCGAACTTGCCGATGGCGCTGTTACAGATGCTCAGGGAAATGCGCGCGTAACGGTTCCGCTGCCGGAAGTTTCCACGATGCGCCCCATAGAGGCGCGGATCGCTTTGCGCGTGGCGGAATCCGGTGGCCGTGCGGTTGAGCGATCTGTGACGTTACCGATTATCCCATCTCAGCCTGTGATAGGTGTAAAGCCGTTATTTACAGCCCTGACAGATGGCGCGCAGGCGGGCTTTGAAGTTGTTTCTGTCACGCCGCAGGGCGTGCGGCAAGCGGGTAAAGTGCGTTGGATACTCTCCCGGATTGAGGAGAATTACCAGTGGTATAACCGTGAGGGCAACTGGTCTTTTGAAACGGTTTCGTCAACACGGCGTGTGCAGGATGGAACGCTCGATCTCACCAGCGAAGGTGATCCTGCGCGCATCAGTATGCCGGTGGAGTGGGGCAAGTACCGGCTTGAGGTTTCTGCAGTTGCGGGCGCTGCACAGCCGGTGAGCTTCACATTTTCATCAGGCTTTAGCGGACAAGGCAGTGCTAACACGCCTGATAAGCTGGATCTGGTGCTCGATAAAGCAGCTTATTCCGCAGGCGATACCATGACGGTGACGCTCAAACCCCGCTTTAGCGGTAAGGTAACAGTCGTCATTGCCAGCGATAAGCTTTACGAGGAGCGTATTGTCGATATCACGCCTGAAGGCACCAGTGTTACTCTGCCTGTCAAGGCAGAGTGGGGGCCGGGCGCTTATGTGATGGCGCTGGCGCATCGCCCATTGGATGTTGCTGCACGGCGCCAGCCGGGGCGGGCACTTGGGTTGGCATGGTTTTCGGTTGATCGTGCAGCACGCACTCTTGCTGTTGAGTTGAGCGCACCGCAGACCATGAAGCCACGTGGGCAGTTGTCTGTGCCGGTTAAAATTGGTGGCTTGCAACCTGGCGAAGAGGCTTATGTTGCTTTAGCGGCTGTGGATGTTGGCATTCTCAATCTCACCCGCTACGAGCCGCCACGGCCTGATGATTTCTTTTTTGGTCAACGCCAATTGGGCACGGATGTCCGCGATCTTTATGGCTTCCTGATCGATGGTATGCAGGGTACGCGCGGTGCAATCCGCTCTGGCGGTGATGGTGGTGCATTGCGGCTTGAAGGCTCGCCCCCATCACAGGCGCCATTGGCCTTGTTCTCTGGCGTGGTCAAGGTTGGCGCGGATGGCACGGCGACTGTCGATTTCGACATTCCATCATTCAATGGCACGGTAAAGGTTTTTGCTGTTGCGTGGTCGAAGGACCGCGTGGGGCAGGCCAGCACAGATGTGATTGTGCGTGATCCCGTAGTCATATCGGCGAGTATGCCGCGCTTTATGAACGTTGGTGATGGGTCGTTACTCTTTCTGGCAGTGGACAACGTTGCAGGTGAAGCAGGTGATTATCACGTCACAGTTAAAGTTGATGGGCCTTTGCAGGTTGATACGCGGGCGCTGAGTTCTGCTGTACGATTGGAGAAGGGAGCGCAAACGGGCTTTGCTCTTCCGCTAACGGGGACAGGCGTTGGGCATGCGACGATCGCATACACGATTACTGGTCCGGGTGTTGATGCAGAGCAAACGCTTCAGCTAGGTATTGGTGCAGGCACGCGGCCTTTAACACGGCGCACCGTGCAAGCGTTGCTTCCGGGGGCAGGCGTTAGTTTAGGCGGTGATCTGTTGAAGGATTTCCAGTCTGGTACGGGGGTTGCTGCGCTTTCAGTCGCGCCCGTGGCTGCGCTTGATGTGCCTGCACTTTTGGGCGCATTGGATCGCTTCCCCTATGGTTGTACGGAACAGACGGTTAGCCGCGCGCTGCCATTAATCTATGCCAATGCTTTGGCGGCGCTCAAGGCTCTCCCTGCTGATGCGAACGCTGATACACGTGTGAATGAGGCAATTGCGCGTGTGCTGTCACGCCAGGGGCCTCTGGGATCATTTGGCCTATGGTCTGCCGGGGGCGATGATCTTTGGCTTGATGCGTTTGTGGCGGATTTCTTGACCCGCGCGCGGGAGCACAATTACGATGTGCCGCAACTTGCATTCATGCAAACGCTCGACAGGTTGCGCAATGCAGTGGTCAACAGCGCAGATTTTCCTGATGGAGAGGGGGAGGGGCTGGCCTATGCCGCCTATGTGCTGGCACGCAATGGACGTCCGGTAATCGGTGATCTGCGCTACTTTGCGGATGTGCGTTTGGCATCATTCGGGACGCCTTTAGCGCAGGCGCAGATAGGCGCGGGCCTTGCGCTGCTGGGAGATCGCACCCGTGCAGACCGCGTAATCGGCGAGGCGGTTACCAAGCTGAGCAAGGCGAAAGATAGCGATAAAGGCCGCAATGATTTTGGCTCGGTATTGCGTGATGCAGCTGGCATACTGGCACTGGTGGGGGAAACCGGTGCTGGCCGTGTGCACATTGCCACGATCACGCAAGTGCTTGAAAAGGCGCGCAATGCCCGTAACTTCACAAGCACTCAGGAAAACACCTGGCTCGTGCTTGCCGCGACAGCATTGGCAAATGAGGCAAAGAATATGTCTCTATCTGTCGATGGCGTGGCGCAAACAGGGCCCTTGTTCAGAACGCTTTCAGGGGTTGAACTTGCTACCAGGCCCATGAATGTCATCAATACGGGTGATACGCCCGTGCAAGCGGTGATCGGCGTGGCAGGCAATCCCATCGGAACCGAGCCGCCGCTTGCGCATGGATATGAAGTTGAGCGCAGCTATTATCGGCTTGATGGTACCCAGGTTGATCCGGCAACGGTGCAGCAAAATGAGCGCCTTGTGACCGTGTTGAAGGTTACTGAGCGCGAGGCGCGGCAGGCCGAGGTGCTGCTGGTAGATTACCTGCCCGCAGGGTTCGAGATCGACAACCCTCGCCTGGTTGATAGCGCTGATGTGGCAGCACTGTCGTGGCTTACGCGTGATGTTGAGCCATCGCATGTTGAATACCGCGATGATCGCTTCGTAGCAGCATTTTCTCGCGAGCCGGAACAAGCGGCTTTCTTCTCCGTTGCTTATGTCGTGCGTGCTGTATCTCCGGGACGATTTGTGCATCCACCAGCAGTCGTTGAGGATATGTATCGACCCGACCGCTTTGGCCGCACAGGCTATGGCCGGGTTGAAGTGACGGGTATGACGGGGGCGCCATGATCCGCAAGTTCTCCACCGCAGCAATTGTGTGCGCTTGCATGGTATTGCTAGCGGTGGGGGTAGGGTTATGGCGCTTTGTCGTCAGTTTGCCAGAGCTTGATCTTGGGCCATCACGGTTACAATCGACCATCGTCCTGGACCGCAATGGCAAGGTTTTGCGTGCGTTTACGTTTGATAATGGTCGCTGGCGCTTGCCTGCGACAGTGGCGGACGTGGATCCGCGCTATCTTGCGCTATTGATGGCCTATGAGGATCGTCGCTTTGCGGCGCACGCCGGCGTTGATCCGCTGGCTGTTGGGCGCGCAGTTTTGCAGATGACAACCAGCGGACGCATTATCTCCGGGGGGTCAACGCTTACCATGCAGGTAGCACGGTTGATGGAGCCTCGCACCGAGCGCTCATTCAAAGCCAAGCTGCGCCAGGCGGTAAGGGCTATTGAGCTGGAACAGCGCTTCTCCAAAGACGATATACTTGCCTTTTATCTCACCTTGGCGCCCTATGGCGGTAATCTGGAGGGGGTGCGTGCGGCAAGTCTGGCGTATTTTGGCAAAGAGCCACGCAGACTCTCGCTTGGTGAAGCGGCTTTGCTTGTGGCAATACCGCAATCGCCAGAAGCCCGTAGACCCGATCGCTTCCCCGAGAAAGCAAGTAAGGCGCGTGATCGCGTATTGGCGCGGGCCGTTGAGCGGGGGCTGATTGCGCAGGCGGAAATGGATGCAGCACGTGCTGTTCCTATCCCGATGGCGCGGCAACATTTTCCAATGCGCGCACCACATGTTGCGGAATTCGAGCGGTTGGCCAATTTGCAAGATCGCACGTTGCGACTAACCATCGATGCCGGTTTGCAGGCAGGGCTTGAAACACTTGCACGGGAGGCTGTAGCACGGATCGGGCCGCAGATATCGGCAGCTATTGTTGTTGTCGATAACGCTACCGGAGAAGTGCGTGCACATATTGGTGGCGCGGATTATATGGCTGATGAGCGCGCCGGCTGGGTTGATGCCGCGCGTGCTGTTCGGTCGCCTGGATCAGCGATGAAGCCTTTTATCTATGCGTTGGCGTTCGAGGCGGGACTGGCGCATCCGGAAACCATTCTGGAGGATCGCCCGACACGTTATGGCCTCTACGCGCCCGAGAATTTTGATCAGACATTTCAGGGCACTGTTACGGCGCGTAAGTCATTGCAGATGTCATTGAATGTACCAGCTGTTGCGCTATTGGCAGAGGTTGGCCCTTCGCAATTACTGGCGCGGCTGCGTAATGCCGGTGTGCCTGTGGAGCTGCCCAAGGAAGGCGGTGAGCCGGGGCTTGCGATTGCATTGGGCGGTCTTGGCATTCGGCTTACAGATCTTGCCGCTGCATATGCTGGCCTGGCGCGTGGTGGTCCCGTGCCAGTGCTGCAGTATCGGCTCGATGCTGAAGGCACTTCGATAAATGGTAGGGCACCATTTGTGCAGCCGGTTGCAGCTTGGTATGTCGCAGATGTATTGCGCGGTGCGCCCGCTCCTCATAATTCAATCGCTGGTCGTATCGCGTATAAAACCGGCACCTCATATGGCTACCGCGATGCTGTTGCTGTGGGGTTTGATCGGTACACGACAATTGCTGTCTGGCTTGGTCGCCCTGATGGCGGCGCAGTACCTGGGTTGCTTGCGCGCAATACGGCAGCTCCCTTGCTATTTGAGGCGTTTGCGCGCCTGGGGCGTGAGCCCGTGCCTGTTATTGCGCCCGCAGGCCGGTTGGAGGCGACAACAGCAACTCTGCCACCGCCATTGCGGCATCTGCGTCGCGATGCGCCTAAAAATATTCTGGCAACAATCAGCGCGCCTTTGCGGATCGCCTTTCCACCGGATGGCGCTATCATAGATCTCGGATTATCTGATGATTCAGCGCAGTTCCTGGCCCTTAAAGCTTCGGGCGGTGTGCCGCCACTCACATGGATGGTGAACGGCAAGCCCGTGGAGCAGGGCGCGTTAAGGCGTGAGACGCGATGGCAGCCAGATGGAGCAGGCTTCGCAAGGCTTTCCGTGATTGATGCAAACGGTGGCGCCGACCACGTGAACGTGCGGCTGCAATAGACTGCGGTGATCTGAGGCTCAGCGCTTTCTAAAGTAATCAGCAGTAATCAGCCAAATGTGTTGGAAATGATGAAAATCGCGCTTTTTAAAAGGGCATATACCACGCCACTAACAACAATGGCAGATATGATTGTAGCTATGAGGCCAAGCACGATCCAGATGCCATCACGCCCTAATATACCAAGTGAAAACAAGCAAATGGCGAAAGCTGGCAGCATGTTGCCAAGCGGTATCGGCAGCAAAAGTACCGCTGCTAGCAGGAAGCATATAGCGCCTACGATGTATTCAATTGGTGGGCTCGCCAGGATCATCAGGCGGGGGCGTAGTAGTCTTTCAGCGCGTGCGAGCCAGGGCACAACACGTTCTGTCATTGATGCGAAGTCTTTGCGGGCCATGGAGCGGTTGGCGATGAAGCCTGGCAACCATGGTTTCCGCCCCAGCATCATCTGGGCTGTAAGAAATACAAGCGGTGCCGCAAGGATCGCAGAAGTGCCCGGCGGCGTGGGCAGGATATTGGGAAAAGCAAAAATAAAGATCAATGCGCCGAATGCACGATCATGCAGGGTGTCGAGAAGATCACCGATCGAAATGCGTTCCCGAGAACTATCGCGCGCCAGCGAGCGCAGAATTGCCCAGAGCCTGCGTCCAGGTGGACGATGACGGATTTTCGGAACTGACCGCAAATTCGTGGCGGCGCTGGAATGAGGCAAACCGAAAACCTCCCACAATGATTCAAGTGCATGATGCGGCAACTCACGTTAAATGGAGCGCCGCACCAGTTTGATCAAGATAGCAAATATGTATGCGTGGCAACTATGCATTGCCACGCATGGTTATGCGTTGTGAAGATTATTCCTGCCGTTGGCCAGTGAGTGACAGCAGCAACTGGAACATGTTGATGAAGTTCAGATAAAGCGAGAAAGCGCCGAAGATGGCGATTTTCTGCTGGGATTCCACGCTGAAATTCTCAGCATATTGTTCCTTGATCGATTGCGTATCCCATGCCGTCAGGCCCACGAACACCAATACGCCGATGATCGAAATGCCGAATTGCAGTGCGCTTGATCCAATGAACAGGTTCACCAGGCTTGCGATGATCACGCCAATCAGACCCATGATGAGGAATGAGCCAAATTGCGATAGATCGCGCTTGGTCGTGTAGCCATAGAGGCTGGTTGCGCCAAACATCGCGGCGGTGATGAAGAACGTGCGTGCAATACTCATGCCTGTGAACACAAGAAAGATTGATGCGAGCGACAGCCCCATCACCGCACAGAACGACCAGAACAATGTCTGCGCGCCGCTAGCCGAGAGAGATTGGATGCGGAAAGAAAAGAACAGCACAAACGCAAGTGGCGCCAGCATCACTACCCACTTCAGGGGCGATGAGAAGATCGGCACATAAAGGGCTGGCGTTGTACCAACGATAAACGCCACAATGCCGGTGACCACAAGGCCAAGCGACATATAATTATAAACGCGCAGCATGTGCTGGCGCAGACCCTCGTCAAAAGCTGCACGATCAAGACTGCGGGCTGAACCTTGCCAGCCAAAGCCGGGTTGCGTGTTATTCATCATAAACTCCAGATGGTCAGGAATAGGAAAGGCGATTTGAGCAGAGCGTTGGTTAAGCCCGGATCAATAAAGGGTTTTGAGCATACGCTCGGCAGTGCGGTCGATTTCGCGTGTGCTCCCTTGTGCGATCAATGCATAGGCAACATCGCCGATTTGCCAGTGAGCGATGGTTAGCGCCTGCTTCTGCACAACCGTTACCGGCACCACATCAAACACCCCGGGACGTGCGGCTATTAGCGTAACGTTGCCAAAATCTGGCGCAGTCAAGCGCAGCCCAACAGCCGGGCCGTAGACTGAAGGCGCAATCACAACCTCATCCACGCGCCAGTCCTCGGGCAGGGCAGGCATATGGATTGCGGTTTCAGTCAGGATCTGGCGTGGATCATAGGGTGCGCCTGTGTTCGTGGGCGGTGTGTGGTCATATCGAGCCAGCGCTTCTTCAACGAAGGCAGGCGGCAGGCCAGAGGCCGCAACCTGCGCAATGCCAAGCGCGCCATATTGAGCGTGGGCAAACCATCCCAACATCAGAAATACGCCGATGGCCGCTATGCGACGCAAAGCATTTGAGCTTTTCCGCCAGCTTAGTGCACGTGCCAGCTTCCGTGCTGCTTGTTGTGTAGGCTGCGTTACAGGCAAGGACATATCAAACAGTGCAAGCTTTAGCTCATCCCGCAGTCGCAGATCCTGCATGATGCGTGCAGCCAACTCCGGCCGTGCCGCCAGATGTGCTTCAACCGCAATACGCCGTTCAACGGGGAGTTGCTCATCGATGTAGCCTTGCAGGTCAGCTTCGATGATCGGATCAACCGGCAGTGTCATCAGAGCCTCCTACGATGCGCAGATGGGAAGTATGACTAGTTGCAGGTTGCTCGCTCGTTGGCGTCTCTTCAAACGAACGCAATGTTGCGCGCGCACGTGCAAGACGCGACATGACGGTGCCGATAGGCAAATCGAGCGTTTGGGCCGTCTGAGCGTAGCTTAGACCTTCAAGGGCAACGAGATGCAATACAGCCCGCTGCTCCTTTGGCAGAGCCATAAAAGCCTGACGAACTTGCGCCAACCGTAGCACGTGATCCTGATTGGGAGCAGCATGCAGATCATCAGGGTGCGCTTGTGATGTCAGCTTCTCAATGCGTTGTTTATCAGCCCGCCGTGAGCGAATGCCATCAATAAAAGTGTTGTGAAGGATCGCCAGCAACCATTTGCGCACACCCTTTTCAGGACGAAAAGATGCCTGTTTCTCATAGGCACGAACAAGCGCATCGTGCACCAGATCCTCGGCGTCACCTGCATCGCGGGTAAGGGAATGCGCATAGCGACGCAATGCCGGTAACGCGCCGAGCACATCAAGACCGTCTTCGGCAACTTGCCGTGAAGCGGTTGGGGCAGAGATCTTGTCACGTTCCATGATTTATATACGAAGCTGCGACGGATCTTATTCCCTAAATGGCGTATTTTTGTTGCACTTTGTTTTTATCATAGCATTTTTTTATCCTCACAACGCCAACGGGGCTTGTTGGCAGCCTGCCTGTGCCTCTATATGGTACGAGCAGGTAGGTGACTTGTCGTGTATCTCATTGAGTTCATGCAGGTCCTTTTTGCCAAACTTTCTCCCGCTGGTTGGGAGATGATGATGTTTAGGATATGGAGCCGTTATTGTCCGCCCCTGTAGAGCCGTATTGTTGTCGAGGCAAACAAGGGGTGAGGCCTGTCCTCTGGACCGCATCCGCCTTCACATATGCCGTTTTATCGCCACTCACTGTTTGTGAGAGGCCCTCTTCAGCCATGGATCTCGACTGATGTTAATGGAATGGATGGCGGACCCTGCCGCTTGGGCCGGCCTTGCCACGCTGATCGTTCTTGAAGTCGTACTCGGCATCGACAATCTGATCTTCATCGCGATTCTGGCGGACAAGCTACCGCCGGAACAGCGCAATAAGGCGCGCATTGTAGGCCTATCGCTTGCGTTGGTCATGCGCCTTGCCCTCCTTGCCTCAATTTCATGGATTGTTACCCTCACCGCGCCAATCTTCACAGTAATGGGCGCTGAGATTTCATGGCGTGACATCATCTTGATTGTCGGCGGTGCATTCCTGCTATTCAAGGGCACCAGCGAGCTGCACGAGCGGCTTGAGGGGCATCATGCTGCCAAGGAAACGAGCGGCGCTTATGCCGTATTCTGGCATGTGATTGCGCAGATTGTTGTGCTTGATGCGGTGTTCTCTCTCGACTCGGTAATCACTGCCGTTGGTATGGTGAAAGACCTGTCGGTCATGATGATCGCTGTCGTCTTTGCTGTGGGCGTCATGATGGTTGCCAGCAAGCCGCTGATGACATTCGTGAGCCGCCATCCAACAGTGGTGATCCTGTGTCTGGGCTTCCTGCTGATGATCGGCTTCAGCTTGATTGTTGAAGGGCTTGGCTATCACATTCCCAAAGGGTATCTCTATGCAGCGATTGGCTTTTCCATTCTGGTGGAAGCGGCCAATCAAATGGGGCGACGCAATGTGCAAAAGCGCGTCACCAGCATCGACATGCGCGACCGTACAGCGCGCGCAGTATTGCGGATATTGCGTGGCGGCAAGGATGCGCCAGAGGCCTCTGAAGAGGTTGCGGCCATTATTTCCACGAGCGGTGCTGAAACCGTATTCACCCCAGCCGAAAGCAGCATGATCGAACGCGTGCTAACATTGGGCGAGCGCAATGTACGCTCGATTATGGTGCCGCGTGTTGATACGATCTGGCTCGATGTCAACGATGACCCCAAGGTTGTACTGGAAGAAATCCGCGAAAGTGGACGTTCACGTTTCCCGGTTTGTGATGGAGATGTGGATGCGGTGATTGGTGTTGTGCATTCCAAGGATTTGCTCAATCAGCAACAACGTGAAGGCCATATTGATCTGCGCGCTGCCGTTCGTGATCCTCTCTATGTCAATGATACAATGCCTGCGCTGAAATTGTTGGAGAACTTCAAGAGTTCCAACGTGCATATGGCGATTGTGGTGGATGAGCACGGCACCTTTGAGGGGGTTGTCACGCCCAATGACGTGCTGACAGCCATTGCCGGCGATCTGCCTGAGCTTGCGGGTGAGGAAGAGCCGGAGGCTGTGCAGCGCGAAGACGGCGTGTGGGTGCTGGATGGGCGCATGGCCATTGATGAGGTTGAACGCACCTTGTCGCTGGAAGATATGGATGAAGAAGGCGATTTTACCACGCTTGCCGGATTCATGCTTGCACATCTGGGGCATTTGCCGGAAGAGGGTGAATCCTTTATGTGGCACGGCTGGTTGTTTGAGGTTGCGGATATGGATGGACGCCGCATCGGCAGCGTCATTGCTCGCGCTGATAGCGCCGCAACGTCGGTTTAAGTTTGGTATCGGGAGAAGTTCATGCGTGTAACAATGATCGGTGCGGGGTATGTTGGCCTCGTCTCGGGCGCGTGCTTTGCCGATTTCGGACACGTCGTCACCTGCATTGATAAGGATCCCGCCAAGATTGCCGCCCTTAAAGCTGGCGATATACCGATTTTCGAGCCTGGCTTGTCGGAAATCGTCGCAAACAACGTGCGGGCGGGACGTCTGTCATTCGATACAGATCTGACAGAAGCTGTGCGTTCGGCAGATGCGGTGTTTATCGCGGTCGGCACCCCGTCGCGCCGCGGTGATGGCCATGCGGATCTGAGTTACGTTCATCAGGCCTCCCGTGAAATTGCTGCAGCGATTGAGGGTTATACGGTGGTTGTCACCAAATCGACTGTGCCTGTGGGCACGGGCGATGCTGTAGAGGCGATTATCCGTGAAGTGCGTCCGGACGCGGCGTTTGCCGTTGTATCCAACCCGGAATTTCTGCGTGAGGGTGCGGCCATTGAAGACTTCAAACGGCCCGATCGCATCGTCGTTGGTACGGAAGATGAGCGCGCTGCTGAAGTGATGCGTGCGCTTTATCGGCCGCTTTATCTTAATCAATCACCTTTGCTGATCACCAATCGCCGTACGGCGGAGCTGATCAAATATGCTGCCAATGCATTTCTGGCGACCAAGATCACCTTTATCAACGAAATCGCAGATCTGTGCGAGAAGGTGGGCGCGAATGTGCAGGAAGTAGCGCGGGGCATTGGGCTTGATAACCGCATCGGCGGCAAGTTCCTGCATGCGGGGCCCGGTTATGGTGGCTCTTGCTTCCCAAAAGATACTTTAGCGCTGGTCAAGATCGCACAGGATGCGGACTCGCCTGTGCGGATTGTTGAGACGGTTGCAGCGGTGAATGAGGTGCGTAAGCGCGCCATGGGTCGCAAAGTGATTGCTGCGTGCGGTGGCAATGTCGCTGGCAAAACCATCGCCATATTGGGTTTGACGTTCAAGCCCAACACCGATGACATGCGCGAAGCGCCCTCTATCGCGATCATCCGCACACTTCAGGACGCCGGGGCAGCTGTACGTGCTTATGATCCAGAGGGCACCCAACAGGCCAAGGCCGTTCTGGAGAATGTGCAATATGCGGATGATGTTTATGCCGCAATTGAAGGCGCTGATGCGCTCGCTATTATCACAGAGTGGGACGCCTTCCGTGCGCTCGATCTGGATCGCGTCAAGAGGCTGTTACGAGAGCCGGTCGTGGTCGATCTACGCAATATCTATCCCCCTCAGGATTTGATTAGCCGTGGCTTTACGTATGTCAGCATTGGCCGTCCGCAACGCTTTTCGATGAGGAGGGACGCGTATGAGCCTTGAGTCTGCTCGCGCTTTTTTGGCTGAACGTGCGCCCGATCTTGAGATTGTGGAGCTTTCAGTAAGCACGGCTACGGTTGCGCTTGCTGCTGAGGCGCATGGCGTGGAGCCTGGTCGCATTGCCAAAACGCTGTCGCTTCGGTTTGGTGACAAGGTCGTGCTGATTGTTGCGCGCGGTGATGCTCGTCTCGATAACAAAAAGCTCAAAGCCGCTTTTGGCGTAAAGGCAAAAATGCCTGGGCCGGAAGAGGTGGCTGCACTTACAGGTCATCCTGTCGGTGGCGTATGCCCCTTTGGTCTGGCCACGCCATTACCAGTTTATTGTGACGTGTCACTGAAAGCTTTTGATGAGGTTGTACCAGCAGCAGGTTCGATCAATTCAGCCGTGCGGATCAATACGCTACGAATGGCTGAAATTGTTGATGCGACATGGATTGACGTGTGTCAGGAGCTTGTCGTTGAGACACAATCTGAGCAGCAGCCAGCCGCTGAATGAGTGTAATTGGCAGTTTATTGTCCGCGTTTAAGGTTCCAGTTCTACATCCCAATAGAGATAATCCAGCCAGCTCTGATGCAGGTAGTTTGGTGGGAAGTGTCGCCCGTTATGATGCAGATCATGAACCGTTGGTGAATATGGTGTTTGCATCGGCCACATACTGATTTCTCGTGGCATATGGTTTCCCTTGCGGAGATTGCATGGGGAACATGCTGTGACCACGTTTTCCCATGTCGTCTGGCCCCCTTTTGAACGTGGGATCAAGTGATCGAAGGTAAGATCCTCGCTAGAGCCGCAATACTGACAGGCAAATCGATCCCGCAGAAAAACATTGAAGCGTGTAAAGGCCGGGAAACGCGATGGCTGGATATAGGTCTTGAGGGAAATGACAGAGGGTAGGCGCATCTCGAAAGTAGGACTGCGAACCGTTATATCATATTCCGAAACGATATTTACCCGGTCGAGAAACACCGCTTTAATGGCATCCTGCCAACTCCATAAAGAAAGCGGATAGTAACTCAACGGCTGAAAATCAGCGTTGAGGACTAATGCCGGACACGATTCCGGTCGTGCGGGAATTGGGACGTGGACCGTCACCTTGTCGTCTCCGTATGCCCTGAATAGGGTTACAAAAAACAGACCATTCTGCTTCGCCACAGATATTCTACAGCGTCTATGACGCTGATGTGAAGATTATTTATTAAAGTTGGAGAGGGTCTTTACGCTGATCCTGTAACCTCCTTTCATTATTGTATAAATTGGCATTCAAGCAATGAAGCGCCGCCGTTTGTATGCCTTCACGCTGCCTGATTTTGTGATTACATAATGCACCTAACTGCATAATTTACAAACATAATACGCGAATCGTGACTTAAACCAACAGTACTGGGCCATACGTCAGGTAATGCTCGCATAGGTCGCAGGATGGCCATGCGAAGTGTGATGTTCCTGTCTCTTATGGGGTGTGGCATAAGGCGAGTTGGGCAAGGAAGGCTCGTAAGGAGCAGTTACTCTGCTTTGCGTGGATTGATACGGGAGCCAGTGATTGAGCATTTCGTCGGAGTTGGTCGCACCTACACCTCGGTGGCGTTTTTCAAAGCCCGAGCTGGTTCTTATCCTTGTCACTATCGTATGGGGTGGAACTTTCCTCGTCGTTCAGCATGCATTGACGGTAACAGGGCCGTTTTTCTTCGTTGGTTTGCGATTTGCCACTGCTGCACTTTTGCTGGGGGCAAGCTCTGCACAAAGCATGCGTGGTTTGACCTGGCTTGATATGCGCGCTGGCGCTGCCATTGGTGTGGCGTTGATGTTGGGCTATTCATTTCAGACTGTCGGTCTGCAGACCATTCCCAGCAGTCAATCCGCTTTCATAACAGCGCTATATGTGCCGTTTGTGCCATTACTGCAATTGCTCGTGTTGCGGAGAATGCCCCACCCGTTGACATGGCTTGGCATCGTGCTGGCGTTTGTTGGATTGATGTTTTTGGCCGGTCCTGAGGGCACATCGATTTCATTCCAGCCTGGAGAGCTTTGGACGTTGGCATCCGCAGTGGCTATTGCAGGCGAGATTATTCTCATCAGCGCTTTTGCTGGCAAGGCAAATGCACGACGGGTGACAGTTGTGCAGCTTGCGGTGGCATCGGTGCTATGCTTTGCAGCCATGATCCCGGCAGGCGAGGCATTTCCACCATTCTCCTGGCTTCTTGTGGCAACTGCAGTGGGAATGGGCTTGGCTAGCGCTGTGATCCAGTATGCCATGAACTGGGCGCAGCGCACAGTGTCACCAACACGGGCAACATTGATTTATGCGGGTGAGCCTGTCTGGGCAGGCATTTTTGGCCGGATAGCCGGTGAGCGGCTCGGTGTACTTGCTATTATCGGCGGAGGGTTGATCGTATTGGGCGTGCTTGTCAGTGAGCTGCGCTGGAAGAAACGATAATCCTCTTCCTGATGACAAGAATTGATGTGCGCTGTGCATATAGCAAAGCGCACATCATCAACAAACTATATAAAGTTTGTAAAATTAAACGCGTTAGTCGTGCCGTGCAATGGCTACCAACCGATCAACAAGATCTGCAAAGCTGATTCCAACATAAGCTGCCTGTTCAGGTGCGAGGCTGAGGGGGGTCATGCCAGGCTGGGTATTGGTTTCAAGGATGTATAGCCCACCAGCTGCACCCGCTTCAGGGCGATCATCATAACGGAAATCCGAACGACTTAGGCTGCGGCATCCGAGTACTGTATGTGCAATCTCGGCCCAATTTAGAGCCTGCTCAGTGATTTCAGCAGGAATAGGCGCAGGAACGAGATGCTGGGTGCGTCCTTCAGTGTACTTGTTGTCATAATTATAGAACCCCTCACTGGTGCGCAATTCTGTCACAGCAAGGGCTTTGCCTTCGAGAACAGCTACTGTCAGCTCGCGCCCCTCAATAAATTTCTCGACCAGAACGGCGTCTCCGTAGGCCCAGTCCTCATCGGATGCGATGAGATTGTCGCCAGCAAGTACAATGCGCACACCTTTGGATGACCCCTCTGCAATCGGCTTGATTACGTAGGGCGGCTGCATGGGATGGCTGGTGCGAAAATCTTCACGGGTGCAGATTTTACCAGTGGCGCAGCGAAGACCGGCGCGAGCAAAAATATCGCGCGCCAAGCCTTTATTCATCGCTACTGCAGAAGCCAGGAGGCCGGAATGTGTGTAAGGTACACGCATAAGATCCAACAGCCCCTGAACGGACCCATCTTCGCCCCAATGCCCATGCAAGGCGTTAAAAACAATGTCCCTCTTGGGATCAAGAGCATTGACGAGTGCCGGGATACCATCTGCTGGATCGATAAGCGTTACTTCGTGTCCCTTGCTACGAAGGGCGTTGGCGCATTCGCGCCCGCTGACAAGCGACACCTCCCGCTCAGCCGAGAACCCACCATAGAGCACTACAATGCGCTTGACTGCCATGATGTTTCCTCTCCTTGCGTATTTCAACCCAGACCTGATGCTGAGCACTGATTAGGCTCTGATCATGGCCTAACAAAGGTGAATTTTTCAAAAAGACGGCAGCAAAAATTTGTATGCTGATGATTAAGTGGGATATTGCCAATTTGAACATAACCTTACAATCGATATTGATAATAAATACTTTAATGCATCAGTGAAGTATGCATGAAGTAGAAACATGGTGATTTTTACAGGATGATTGTGTTTTTCAATCAATACTTAATCCGAGATATTGGTTTTTTCATAAAGGGTTGAAAGTAAAAAAGCTATTGATATTACCTACACAATGCGTCAGATAAGGTTTTGGGAAGAATCAAAGCAAAATATGGTATTTAAGAACCGAAAATTTGCTTTCAGCGATTGATTGGGGTGCTTTTCCATCCGAAAAGCTATGCCTGTTTTTATTTTAATGTTTTAAGGAGAATCAAGCATGTCCGCTCAGATGACCGAGGTGAAAGGCGGAGATCTTACTTCGTTACTCGCGCCGCTTGAGCAACTTGTGGGAGAGGCTGCTGCATTGCTTGCTTCGATGCAGGCTGGTCCACGCGCAGTCTCACGTAAGGAATTGCGTGATGTTGTAACTGATGCGGATCTCGCAGCTGAACGTCTGTTGCTTGATGGCTTACGTAAGCTTACTCCCGATGCGGACATTTTGTCTGAAGAAGCAGGTGCTAGTGATGGCGCGCATACTGAGTCCGATCATTTCTGGGGGCAGGGTAAGCTTCGTTGGGTGATTGATCCGCTCGATGGCACCATCAATTATGCAGGTGGCCTGCCCCTGTTTTCGGCCACTGTTGCAGGCCAGATCGATGGCGAAACGGTTTTAGGTGTTGTTCATGCGCCTCGCTTTCCCTTAATCGGGCGCTTCCTGCGTGGTGCCTCTTCTGAGGCAAGTGTAGCCGAAGTTAATGGCTTACCTGCGCGTGTATCGCAGACAAAAGAACTTGCGGATGCAATCGTCTCGGTATCGTTGACATCGAACTATGGTCCTGAAGAAGTGCGTCGAACCAGTGAGATCATTCAGCGGCTTGCCAATCGCGCTCGGGGGGTGCGGGTTGTTGTTTCAGGTGCGCTTGAGATGTCATTGGTTGCGGCAGGGCAGTTCGATGCTTTTGTAGCATTGGGAGCGGACCTTGTTTCGCATGCGGCTTCAATGGCTTTGGTGCGCGCAGCCGGTGGAAAGGCAACCGATTTATCGGGTAAGGAAGCTGCTGATGAGGACAGAGAGCGGGTTGTTTCCAATGGCCTGATTCACGATGAAATTTTGTCTATTATTTCAAACGTATAAAACAATTGACCTTATGAATGAAAAATTAGGCAATTGCTGAATGCCGAGATGCTGATATTCTATTATGTGACCTTATGTATATCTTGAAGGTCGCATGTGAATGCGCCTTAAATCATTGATTGAGGCGCGTTCACTGTTGCCAATAGAGGGGGTAACAAAATGGGTTTATTCAGCTTTATCAAAGATGCAGGTGAGAAACTATTTGGCGCAAGCGAAGCGCAGGCTGCTACTGCCGATGATCTCAAAAAAGAAGTTGAGAAGCATGGTTTAAATGCCAAAAATCTCGATATTCAGGTAGATGGCAACAAGGTGACGGTAAAAGGCACAGCGGATTCCACCGCCGATGCAGAGAAGATTTTGCTAGCCGTAGGTAATACACTCGGAGTGGAAACAGTAGAAAACGACCTGTCCGTTGAAAATGCATCAAAAGAGGCATCCTTTTATACGGTTGTGAAAGGCGATACCCTTTGGAAAATCGCTGAGACCAATTATGGACCAGGCAAGGGTGCGCAGTTCTCTGCAATATTTGAAGCTAATAAGCCATTATTGATGCATCCCGACAAAATTTATCCCGGACAGGTGCTACGCATTCCGCCGCTTGTGTGAAGCGTTTGCTTGTGCTGAAAATGGGGTATGAGCACTTCATCCTCCCATGATGTGGGTCAAAGCGTTGGCCCGCGTATTACCATCACTTATTGCACGCAATGCCAGTGGTTGTTGCGTGCAGCGTGGATGGCGCAAGAGCTGCTTTCGACATTCTCAACCGATGTGCGGGAAGTGGCGCTTGTGCCAGGTACAGGTGGTATTTTCCGTATCGATTACGATGACGATGCAATTTGGGAACGCAAACGTGATGGCGGTTTCCCGGATATAAAAACGCTAAAGCAACGTGTGCGTGATCGACTTGATCCCACGCGCAACCTTGGCCATATTGATGCTAAGCAGCGATCTGAATGATAACGCGGATCTGATTGGGCGCTATCAGTATTTGAACAGTGTCAAACACTTTCAGAATTATCGTTCGGATTAGGTTCTTGCACCGGCTTGAATTTTGCGTATTTCCCGCTTTCAGGAACGTTATTATTACCTTCAACGCGGTCGCGATACAGCGCCGCGCGTCCCAGAAGCATGAATCCAACTGGTGTTGTAACTGTCAGAAATACCGCAATCAATATTTCGTGTACCGAGAGGCGTTGTCTAAGTACCGAAAAGCAGATCATTGATGCTACAAGAATAAAGCCCGTTCCTAAGGTTGAGCCCAGTGTTGGGGCATGAAGGCGTTCGTAAAAGCTCTTTAGCCTCAAAAGCCCAACCGATCCCGTCAACGTCAGGAACGCGCCCATAAACACACAAAAAGCGGTTAAATAGGCCGCCCATGCAGGAAGGTTCTCAAAGGCGAGATCGACGTCGATCATTCGATTACCTCACCGCGCATCAAGAATTTCGACAGTGCCACTGTGCCGGTAAAACCAAGCAAGCTGATAATGAGTGCTACTTCAAAATAAATCGTGCTGGCAACGCGAATGCCATAAGTAAGCAATAGTAGCATTGCGTTCACATAAAACGTATCAAGTCCTAAAACCCTGTCCTGCGCGCGCGGTCCCAATATCAGCCGGAATGCAGCGCATGCCATTGCCAATCCTAGGAAGAGCTGTGCGATGAATAGTGCCCAATCGAGCACTAAAAACGGCAAGTTAGGGGGTAAGTTTAGAGATATTTCCGAAAGGGAAGAGAAAAAATCGTTCATTCAAAAATCTCCATCAGCCGCCGCTCATAGCGATTCTTGATGGTATCGATCCAATGCTTTTCATCTTGCAGATCCAGAACGTGAATGAGAAGCATGCCGGAGGAGGGCGAGAAATTGGCCCAGATTGTGCCAGGGGTCGAGGTGATAATAATCGCCAATGTCGCGAGGCCATAGGAGCTGCGCATATCAAGAGGAATAGCCATAAACCCAGGCGCACCAAGACGCCTGCCGGGGCGGAAAATGATCTTCGCCACTGCTATATTTGAACGCACGATATCAACAAACACAACACATCCCAGAACGAGGATTTTCAGGGGGTGTCTGACACGGGGGCGCTCTTGATCCAGCGTTGTCATGCCCCAGCCGCCACCAATGGCAAGTAGGGTGCCGAATGCAATGTGGGCGGGTGAGAATGATTGATTCAGCAGCAACCACATTACGAGGATGGAAAGAGAGAGCAGCGGATAGGGCACTACACGTGTCATTTTGCCCGCCTCTGATGTTTTGCCGCCTCAGCATGGGCTGGAATCACGCTGTGAATGTACTGCGTCGGAGCATGAAGCGACAGAGCTGTTTTTTCCATGAAGTCCAGAATAGGACCTGCGCGAACTGTCATTCCCACGCATAGCAGCAGCAGAAATGCGACGCCAGCAATCTCGACGCCACGCACACCAGGTACCGCCCCTTCAATAGATGACCAGAATGTCTGAATACCAATACGTGTCATGGCCAGCATTGCAGACAATCCCGAAAGAATGAGTAATGCGATCAACACCCAGGTAACAATATATTGTGGTCCGCCCGTGCCAATGCCAGCGGGGTCCAGGATGGCAGACAGCAATGCAAACTTGGCTATGAAGCCGGATAATGGAGGCAGGCCGGCAATCAGTACGGCGCAAGCAATGAAGCTACCACCCAAAAAGGCCAGAATGGTAGGAATGCGTGCGCCCACTTCAACTTCTTCCGTGACGTCATCCTCATCAGTATATCCGAAGGCTTCCATGGTTACGGCCAAAACGTCTGCGCCCGGATCGCGCCCGCGTTCGACAAGCTCAATCAGCAGGAAGAAGCCGCTAATCGCTAAAGTCGAATTAACGAGATAAAATAGCGCCCCGCTCGTTGCAGCTGCATTCCCCACGCCAATAGTGGCAAGCACCGTACCTGATGACACAAGCACGCTATAGCCAGCAAGGCGCGACATGGTTTGTGTTGCAAGCACGCCAATTGCACCAAAAGCAATGGTCGCCATACCGCCATAGAGTAGAACTTCCGTGCCAAAATGTGCCGACTCACCCGCGCCATTTCCGAATAACAACAACGAAAGCCGCAATAGAATGTACACGCCAACCTTGGTCATAATAGCAAAGATCGCCGCAACAGGTGCGCACGCCGCTGCGTAAGCCGTTGGCAGCCAGAAACTCAGCGGCCACATACCTGCCTTAACCAGGAATGCAACGCCCAGAATTGCAGCTCCCGCCTCCAGAAACATGCGATCTTCATCGCCCATGCCTGGGATACGCAGCGCGAGATCTGCCATATTTAGCGTGCCAGACGCACCATAAATGAGGCTGACGCCAATTAGAAACAGCGTGGAGGCAGCAAGATTGACAACAATATAGTGCAAGCCAGCCTTCACACGCACCGCGCCCATGCCATGCAGCACAAGACCGTAAGAGGCCGCCAATAGCACTTCAAAAAACACGAACAGGTTAAAGAGGTCACCTGTTAGAAACGCGCCATTCAGACCCATTATCAGAAACAGAAACAGCGTGTGAAAATTCGGACCTGCTCGATGCCAACGCGCAAGCGAAAATACGAGCGCCGATAGACCGAGAATGCTGGTCAGTAGTAGCATCATCGCCGACAAGCGATCCAGCACAAGCACGATGCCGAAGGGGGCTGGCCAATTTCCAAGCGCATAGGATGCCGTTTCCGGCATAGTCGTCAAACCACTTGCACGCTGCAGCAGGGCTAGTGCGAGCACTAGCAACGCAACAGTGGTTGCAACCGAAAGTGTTGCTTTCAGTGGGCGTCTACGATCGTCAATAAGCATCAATGCCGCACCGATAATGAGCGGCAGCACAATAGGCGCAATAATCAGATGGTCGGCAAACGCAATCGTCACAGATTGGTCTCCCTGCCGTCGACATGGTCAGTGCCGGTTATTCCGCGTGAGGCCAGAAGCACCACCAGGAACAGGGCAGTCATTGCAAAGCTGATCACAATCGCTGTTAAAACCAGCGCCTGGGGCACTGGATCAACCAGATGCTCCAGGCTTCCTGTCGTGCCTGGTTCAAGAATAGGCGGTGCATTGCTGCGCAACCGTCCCATACTGAAAATGAACAGATTTGTTGCATAAGATAACAGCGATAGCCCTATAATCACCTGAAATGTCCGCGGACGCAGCAATAGCCATAGGCCAGAGCCCGTCAATGCACCGATGGCAACTGCGATGATAATTTCCATCAGCGTACTCCTGTACCAAGTCCCTTGCGGGATAGTTTGGGGCTGCGGATAGATTGATGGGCCAGAGCAATTAGCATGAGTACGGTTGCGCCGACGACAAGCGAATAGACGCCAAGATCAAACAATAGCGCGCTGGCCATCGGAATTTTGCCCAATACCGGCAGTTCAACATACTGGAAATGCGACGATAGGAATGGATATCCAAAGAGCCAGGACCCCAAGCCTGTGAAAGCCGCAGCCAGCAGACCGATACCAATCCAGCGCACAGGTAAAATGCGCAGGCGATCCTCCACCCAACGTGTACCGCTAGCCATATATTGCAGGATGAACGAAATCGACATGGCAACGCCAGCCGCGAAGCCTCCGCCTGGCAAATCATGGCCGCGCATGAAGAGATAAACCGCAAATACACCAACTACCGGAAACAGCCACAGCATGATGAGACGGGGGATTGTCATGTACTCTGCTACTGTTTCATCAGCCTTACGGTCAGGGTGGGCCATATCATACGCGCTCTGCAGCCTTTGCTGCTCGGGCACACCAATGCTTTCAGGTGCAGGGCGGAAACGGCGCAAGAGCGCAAACACTGTCAGTGCTACAATGGAGAGAACCGTGATTTCGCCCAGTGTGTCAAAGCCACGGAAATCAACCAGAATAACGTTGACGACGTTTGTGCCACCGCCCTCGGTATAGGCACGCTCAAGGAAGAAGCTTGCGATGCCATCAGGCATGTCGCGCGTCATGATTGCATACGAGAGAATTGAAATGCCAAAACCGGCGACAATCGCCATACCAAGATCCCACAACCGCCGCACCCGAACATTCAGCGGTACAGGAATCAAGGCATCAACGGTTTCAAAACGTTTTGGCATCCAGCGCAGACCAAGCAGAAGCAGCACTGTTGTGACGATTTCGACGAGTAATTGTGTCAGCGCCAGGTCGGGGGCTGAAAGCCATACAAACGTAATGCAAGTTGACAGGCCCGCGCCACCAAGCATGACGAGCGCTGCCAAACGATGATACTTTGCCTGGAAAGCCGCCATAATGGCGCATGTAATGCCGACCAGCCACATCAGCGCAAAGGCGGTATCGAAACCATCCCAATCCAGTTCTTTGAACGTTAGTCTGCGAGGGCCGTATCCTTCAAGGTAAAGCGGTGAAATGCCTGCCAGAAGTGCCAACATAACCAACAGCCGCAATTGTGGCTGGAGCCGACGGGTACCCAAATAGGATTCCAGCCGTCTGGCCCACTTCCACGACAGGGTGACCATGATGCGTTCGAAAATACGCTGGCCCTTGAGGCGACGCAGTAGCGGTGGCCCTTCTTCGCCAATCGCCAGGTATCCTCGCAGCAGCAGGTACACCAGTACGCCGCCAACCATTGCCATCACGCTCATCAGCAATGGAAAATTCAGGCCATGCCAAACAGCGAGACTATAATAGGGTGTCTTGTCGCCAAGGATGGAGGCAACCGCAATGTGCAGGAAGGGGCCAATTGTTAGTACAGGAATAATGCCGACCAACAGACATACGAGCACCAGCAATTCGATTGGAAAACGCATCCAATGCGGCGGTTCATGCGGCGTACGAGGCAGGCCAACAGGTGGAGGACCAAAAAACACGCCGTGAATGAATCTTAATGAGTAAGCGACACTGAACATGCCTGCCACAGTTGCCAGAAACGGCAATGTCTCATCAAATACGGAATCAACATGCTCAACGATGGTCTCAGCGAAAAACATCTCTTTTGAGAGGAAGCCATTAAGCAATGGCACGCCGGCCATAGCGGCGCTGGCAACCATCGCAAGGGTGGCAGTAATAGGCATGAATTTCGCAAGACCACTTAGTCGGCGGATGTCACGACTTCCCGTTTCATGGTCGATAATGCCAGCGGCCATGAACAGAGAGCACTTGAAGGTGGCGTGGTTCATAATGTGAAACACGGCCGCAACGACACCAAGAGGGCTGCCCAGACCCAACAGCAGCGTGATCAACCCTAGATGGCTAATGGTTGAATACGCCAAAAGCCCCTTCAGATCCTGCTGGAAGATGGCAATATAGGCGCCAAACAGCAATGTAGAAAGGCCTGCGCCACCAACAATCCAGAACCATGGTTCGGTTCCGCCCATCACAGGCCACATCCGCACGAGCAGGAATACACCAACCTTCACCATCGTGGCCGAATGCAGGTAAGCCGAAACAGGTGTGGGGGCCGCCATGGCATGCGGTAGCCAGAAATGGAAGGGGAACTGCGCACTCTTTGTGAGTGCACCGAGGAGCACCAATATTAATGCAGGGCGATACAGCGCATGCGAGCGAATAGCCTCGCCAGAATTGAGGACTACATCGAGATCGTAACTACCAACGATATGCCCGATAACAAGCACGCCCGCGAACAGACAAAGGCCGCCAATGCCGGTGACTGTCAACGCAATACGCGCGCCTTCACGTGCTCCAGGGTTATGGTGCCAGTAACCGATCAGAAGGAACGAGAATAGGCTGGTTAGCTCCCAGAAAAACACCATCTGGATGAGGTTGCCGGAAAGCACGACGCCCAGCATTGAGCCCATGAACGCCAGAAAGAATGAGAAAAACCGCGGAACCGGGTCATCTGGAGACATGTAGTAGCGGGCATAGACAACGACCAAAAAACCAATGATCGTTACAAGCAACGCCATGATCCATGCAAAACCATCAAGGCGAATGGAAAAATCGAGTCCCAGGCTAGGGAGCCAGTCCATTCTGTAGTTGATGACTTCAGACGCATTCATCTCTGGATAAAATGAGATGGCTATGAGCGATGCCAGAAGTGCAACGCCACCTGTTATAAGCCCCGCCGTGTCACGGGCATCTCGGGATAAGGACGCGACTATGCCACTTCCCAAAAAGGGAAGGGCGATGAGAAGAAAGAGTCGCGCATTATCCCACATTGTGTGTCGTGATGCCGTTCCAGTGCTTTAAGGGGTAGCGAGCGTCAATCCGTTGCGGAAAGTCACCCATTATGGTTTATTCGAGATAACAGACGGGTGGCCGCTTGCGCAAGTAGAGATATCGGATGTGAATATGCCGAAATCGCAGATGTTACAGACAAGTGCAGCGGGCTTGTTGCCAGAGCAATGCCGTGCCGCGCGCGCCTTTCTTAACTGGACGCAGGATACTTTGGCTGAGCGAGCGGGTATTTCGCGTAGTACCGTGCGCGGATTTGAAGGCGAACACCACGTGCTCCACCGCACAACCGAAGCGCAACTCGTACGGGTGCTGGAAGATGCAGGCATTTGTTTCTTGAATGACAGTCGGCAGGGACCAGGCGTTAGATTGCGCAGACCGGAAGTCGGTCTGAAAGGATCAAAGCAGTCCTGACGCGCATTCTCCTGCAGCAATGATATGCTCCTGTCTGTGCAGACAATGATTGATTACATATATTTATATTCAGTTTCAGAGCTGACATTTTTATCATATCTGATGCTGAGCATGCATGAATCATATGTATTTCAGAATATAAAAGGGGCCGGAATGCGGCCCCTGCATATTGTTTAAGTGGAAAACCTGTGGTTGAGCTGTCTCTGCTTTATTGGGAAGGAGAGGACACCTTTCAAGGTGCAAGAGCTCGCGCTAATTGATTTGCATTCCATTCAATCATGCCGATGTAGGTTGCTGCTGGTTCGCCTGTTTTTGCGAGAGCATCCGAATAGAGCCGTCCCCCGATTTTTGCATTCGTCGCGCGGGCAATTTGCTCTGTCAGCTTAGTGCTGGTGATGTTTTCCACAAATACAGCTGTTATCTTGTCTTCTCGGATCTGGTCGATAATGCGGGCAACATCCGCAGCAGAGGCTTCGGTTTCTGTGCTCACCCCCTCAGGCGCGATGAAAGTAATGCCATAGGCATCGCCGAAATAACCAAATGCATCATGTGAGCTGACGACCTTGCGTTGAGCTTCAGGAATGGCTGCAAAAGTGGCTTTTAGCTTTGCATCCAGCATCTCAAGTTTGGTGACATAGGCACTTGCGCGCGTTTTATAGAATGGAGCATGCTCAGGATCGAGCTTTTCGAGCGCTGTTGCGATGTTGTTCGCATATATGACGGCATTCGCGACATTTTGCCAGGCGTGTGGATCATTCGGACCGTGATCATGTGCAGCGTGATCGTGGTGTTCATGGTCGCCGTTGGTATGATCATGATGATCGTGTTTATGAGCAAATGCACGTGGCTTGATGCCATCCGAAACTACAACCCGAATGCCCTTGAAACCGGATGCATCCACGAGGCGGGGAAGCCAGCTTTCAAAAGTTAGCCCATTTTCAAACAGCACCTTGGCTTCACCAAGTTTTTTGGCATCGGCAGGTGTGGGTTCGTAAACATGGGCATCACCATCGGGGCCGACGAGGGTCGTCACATCAACGTGGTTTCCGCCGATTTCCTTGACCATGTCTCCCACAATGGAAAAGCTCGCCACCACCTTGATTGGATCTTCGTGTGCATTCGCGGACAGAGGAAGGGCGGACATTGCTAACGGCAGCCCCATCAGGGTCGCCAGCACAAAACGCCTGTTGAACATGAGTGAACTCCTCAAGGAATAGCCAGATTGGAAACGTTGCCAGTTGGGTATCTGTAGATGGTTTATGATATGTTATAACATTATGTTTATCTCTTCAGTCGGCGCGATGCAACATATTTGGGCGCAAAATTCGATGAGGCTGGTGATTTTAGATGCCTTGGGTATGGCATAACTTACAGTGGTTTCCAGGGCATGATGAAGGTCGTGCCCTCATGCGTGCTGCGGTGGACACTGATTTCATAAGCATTTGCGATGTTGGTGTCGCTAAGCACAGCGGTGGCGGGGCCATTAGCGACAATTGTTCCTTTGTCCAGCAAGATCAGACGATCGCAAAAACGGCTGGCAAGGGTGAGATCGTGCAAGACAGCAATGGTGATGCCGCCCGAATGTGCGGTGTTGCGAAGCAGCTCAAGTGTCTGGAGTTGATGAAGCGGATCGAGTGCGGCGATAGGCTCATCGGCCAGCAGGATTGGCGCTTCCACTGCCAAGGCGCGGGCAAGGAGTGCGCGCATGCGCTCACCACCCGAAAGTGTATCGACTGAACGATCTCGCAGTTCTTCCAGGCCGGTTTTCTGGAGCGCACGTGCCACGGCTTTTGCATTGCAGGATTGCGTGCCATCAACAGCGCCACGGTGAGGTAGGCGGCCAAGCTCTACCAACGCTTCAATCGTTAGATTCCAATGTGCAGGCCCGTTTTGCGGCAAGTAGGCGATCTGTTGTGCGCGGTGTTGTTGCGACAAGGCATCGAGCGGCTTCCCCGCTATTGTGAGCGTACCGCTCTTTATGGGTATCAGCCCTGCCATTGCTTTCAAGAGTGTGGATTTACCGGCGCCATTGCGGCCTATCAAGCCAATCAATTCGCCATTATTTAGTGAGAAATTCAAGTTACTTAGAATGATTTTCTCATCAATAGCTACATGAAGATTGGAAGCGCAAATTTGCATCAAGGGCGCTCCTGCAATCGCTGAATCAGCACAAACAGAAACGGCGCACCAATCAGTGCTGTCACGACACCAAGGTTAAGCTCAGGCTGAATTGGGAGGAGGCGCAGGCCAATATCAGCGCATAGCGTGAGGATTGCGCCAGCAAAGCCTGATAATAACAGCACACGGCTGGGCTTGCGATGCGCCAAGGGGCGTACAAGATGCGGCACAACCAGGCCAACGAAGCCAACCACACCTGTAACCGCCACTGCACTACCAACGGCAAGCGCCGTACCTGCGATCAGCTGTACCCGTAATCGACGAAGGTTAAAGCCGAGGCTCTGAGCTACTTCCTCGCCAAGGCTCAATGCATCGAGTGCAGGTGCGGACATCAGCAGCAGCGCCCAACCAAACATCATCGGCGCAATGACAAGTGCGACATCTGACAGGCTGCGATCGGTAAGTGAGCCCATAAGCCAGAATACAATCTCCATCGCAGCAAAGGGATTGGGGGACAGGTTAAGCGCAAGCGCGGTTAGCGCCCCGGCCAGGCTATTGATGGCAACGCCTGCCAAAACCAATGTCATCGTGCCAGCGCCCCGGCCAGCCAGCGCGTAGAGAATGATGCTCGCCACCACCGCGCCAGCAAAGCCGCCAAGCGGAAGTGCAAACGAGATTATCCCTGCAAGGCCGCTATAAAACACAATGACCGCGCCGAGCGCTGCTGCTCCGGATACGCCCATCACACCCGGTTCGGCTAGTGGATTACGCAGTAGACCTTGCATAGCCGCGCCCGTGATGCCAAGGCTGAAACCTGTGAGAAATCCCAAAATTGCGCGCGGTAGCCGCAGCTCCAGAAATATCAGACTCGCGAGGCCTTCTCTTCCATGAATGAGATCTGCTGAGGCAGCGAGGATGTTGAGTGATGTATCGCCGATCATCAGCGAGACCACTGTCAACGCTAAGGATGATAATACCAGCAGTACCAAACTTGTGCCATAGGAGAGGGGCCACCGTTCAATCATGGTGCAGCCTGCAAGCTTTGGCGCAAATAGCCTACAGCATCGGCAGAGCTGGGGCCTGCACATACCCATAAATGCTGGGGGATGTTGATGAAGCGGGTGCCTTGCCGCTTTAGCGCTCGTATTGCGGGGTGATCTAATAGCTGCGAAGCGCGTGCAGGGCCGTTCTTCTCACTGGCGTCGATGATGATGACATCTGGCTGATGATTGAGAATGGCTTCAAGAGACATGCGCCCATATCCCGAAACACCTGTCTGGGCTGCGATGTTTATGAGACCTGCTTCTGCCAGAATGCTGTCAGGCAGTGTATTGGCGCCGGCAACAATGTTGTTGGATTGCAGCACCAGCGTTTTCAAGACAGGCAGCGGGGTGGATTTCGCTAGGTTGGCAAGGCGGGTATCCATTGCCTTAATGGTGGCTTCGCCTCGCTTTTGTTGACCAATGAGTTCTGCAACAAGGCGTATTTGCGCGCGAATGGCATCGAAGGTGTGGGGCACTTCGAGTGTGATAACCCGAATTCCAAGCCGGCGAAGCATCGCAAGCGTGGCTGGGGCAGTAAAAGTACTGGCCAATACGAGATCGGGAGAGAGCGCACGCACTTCTTCTGCGCGCCCTTTATTTGTGGCATACGCTGATGCGGCCTTCGCCCAATCAACATTTCGTGGATCATGCGACAGGTATGAAAGCGAAGCGATCTGTTCGGGATCAGCCAAAGTGAGCACTAAACCGTCAGCACACATATTAATGGAGACGATATGTTGCGGACCATCTGTTTTAGCTGCAGCAACAGTGTGTAATGCCAGCCACGTGCATGCCAGGAGTACAAGGGCTGGCAGGGCGCGCCAAGAGATAGTGCTAATTGCTATGCGCCCCGCCATGTTCCCCAAATCCGAACAATTGGCCAGTTACTGCGGAGAAAACCGCAAGCCGGCATAAACGCCAAGCCCTGGCCGTAGAAAACCTGTTGGATTTTCATAGCGACGATCGAACAGGTTGTCGACGCGTGCAAACAAAACTGTCTGTTCATCTGCCTGATAATCCGCAGCCAGATTCACGGTTGCGTATCCAGATGTACGCAGACGTGTGATCGAGAAATCGCGATTGCCGTCAACAAATGCTCCAACATAAAGCGCCGTTGCAGACAATCGTAGCTTGTCGTTGGCCTGCCAGAATGCGGTAAAGCTCGCCTTATGCCGGGGGCGACGTAACAATTCCTGACGTGCAATATCATCGCGTGCGAGGGTAAAGGTGTAATCGATGCGCATGTCGACATCTTCTGTTAGCTGCACAGCGCCAAATGCTTCCACGCCTCTCGTCGTTGCTTGTCCCACGTTAGTGTAAGAGGTGAATGTCGTGTTGGTATTGATCAGGTCATTGATATTGTTGTGAAAGTATGTTGCCCCTACGAGCACTTTCTCATTCGCGAAAGGCTGCTCGAAGCCCAGATCGTAGCCGGTGCTGGTTTCCGGTTTTAGATCAGGGTTGCCGTAGAAATCAAAAGCAGGGCGTGAGTCAGCAAAACGCTGGCTGAGCGAGGGGGCCTTGAAGGCTGTGCCGATGCTGCCTTTCAAACGTGTTTCCGTTACGGGCAATGTCAATGTTGGAGCAAAGCGCCAGGTGGTGTGTCCGCCATAATCATTATTATCGTCGTGACGAATGTTTGCCGCAAATGCGAGGCGTTCAGAGATTTTCCCCTGCCATTCGATGAACCCCGCAGCATTGTTGCTTGATGCTGTAATCATGTCATCATCAAACCGCTCGCGCTCATGCTGGAGGCCGAGGATTAGTGTGTGTTCAGGGGTTATTGCGATATCTGTACGCCAATCATGGATTGTGCGTTCGCCAAGGTTGCTATTAACGATCCCTGGCCCGTAAGCATTGATAGGCCCCGTATTATGGCGATCTTCATTCGCATAGCCAACGCCGAACGTATTGTTGATGCGCCCGTCCCACATCGACCACTCGCCCTGCGCCCGCGCGAGGAAACGCTGATTGCGCTGTGCACTGCGGGCAGGGTTTGGGGCGCTTGGCCAGCCGTCATCCATTGTGTTTTTCAGCAAGGCGTCTGTATAGCGTCCTATAAATGAAAGACGCAGGCTTTCTGTCAGGTTTACGCCGAATCTGGATGCGAAAGACCAGTTATCATAGGAATCGTCATTGATACGCTGTCCCGCTGGCACCAATTCAGGTGGCGTTACGGGCGTTGCTTCGGTGCGCATATGGGCCGCCGAGAGGAAATAATCAAACCGATCATTCCCGCCGGATGCCTGAGCTGTCTGGTTGAAGGTTCCGAAGGATCCGCCTTCCATCTCTAATGATGCTTTTGGGGGGGCTTTTCCGGTCTTGGTCGTGATGCTGATAACCCCGCCCAAAGCATCGGCGCCATAAAGGCCACTTTGCGGACCGCGCAAGACTTCAATGCGAGCAATATCAGCCGTCGGCAGATGGCCAAAATCATAAGCGCCGGTGGGCGTGGATGGGTCATTGACCGGCACACCATCAATCAGCACCTTAACATGATTGGCACTGGTGCCGCGAATGAACACTGATGCCTGCCCGCCTGGCCCTCCTGTTTGGACAACGCTGGTGCCAGGCACAGGGGCGAGAGCATCGGGAAGGGTGCGGCGTTGGGTACGGGCAATTTCCTCAGCGGTAATCACTGTTACTGACGATCCCACTTGTCGCACGGGTGTAGGCAGCGAGGTTGCGCTGACGGAAATCTCGTCGAGGATGAGCGTCGGTTCAATTTGCTGCGCAAAGGCTGCAGGGGAGGGGAGAGTGCAGGCTGCTGATGTTGCCATCAATACAAATATTGTATGCGTGCTACATAGGCCAAGTGGCCGCGCTGCTTGAGACACAGTAAACCTTTCAGGCGCTGGAGCGTTGCATCTCCAGCGTGTGGCACGTCACTGCGAGATAATGCCTCTGCTTGCATAGTGCGAAGCGAAAAGCCCCACTGGCACACCCCGACCAATGACTCCGCGATGACCACGGTTGACGGCAGGTCTCCTGGCTTGCAGCTCAACGCTCCCACCGCCTTCCCGGAGTTGGCTCCAGTGGCATCATGGCGGAAAGCTCGCTGCTTACAGTTGCGGGGACAGCCGCAGAATAGCGCTGGCGCGCACTGCGTTCCCTTTTGATCCCGTGAGGGAACCGTCACCTTATCGATATCCCGCACTGGCAGGTCTGTCAAAGCATGAGATCATCCATGGCATGAGTGCCATGGTTAGCCGCTATGCAGATTGCGCCATCACCTGTGCTGGTTCTTGTGTGGTATAGCTCTAAAGCTTTGAAACAGTAGCTATTGCTTTCTTGTTTTGCATCGATCAAGAACAAGTGCGCGGCCATTGTTGGGTGGGCGTTTTGTGGAGGAAAGTCGGGTGTCCATTAATCAGAATGAGGCTGCGGATTTGTCAGCCTCTGACGTGAACAATGCGGTTGGACGCATGCCTGTTGAAAGCACGGCATTTGTTATCATCGCAGCGATCAGCTTCAGCCATCTGTTGAATGACATCATGCAGGCGCTGTTCACGTCGATGTACCCGATTTTCAAGGCGGATTTTAATCTCGATTTTGTGCAGATCGGGTTTCTGACTCTGGCTTTCCAGGTGACGGCATCGCTGCTGCAACCCCTGATCGGGATGTATACAGACAAGCGCCCGATGCCATACTCGCTCTCTGCAGGCATGGGCTTCACCTTTTTCGGCCTTCTGCTGCTAGCGGTCGCTCATGATTATATGATGCTTGTGGTTGCAGCATGTCTGATTGGCATTGGCTCTTCAGTTTTCCACCCGGAAGCGTCGCGCGTGGCGCGTATGGCGGCCGGTGGGCGGCATGGGTTGGCGCAATCGCTGTTTCAGGTTGGCGGTAATTTTGGCACGGCGATTGGGCCATTGCTCGCTGCCTTTATTGTGTTGCCACGTGGTCAGGGTAGCGTTGCATGGTTTTCGTTGATCGCACTGGTTGCCATGGTGATCTTATGGCGCGTCGGTGGTTGGTATAGTCGATATCGTAAGGCAGCAGCGTTGCGCCCGGTTATCGTGCATAAAAGCACCCTGCCGCGCAGAACTGTGGTCATCAGCCTGATCGTGCTATGCCTTCTAGTGTTTTCGAAAAACATCTATATGGCAAGCATTTCAAGCTATTATATGTTTTATCTCATCGATACATTTGGCGTTTCGGTGCAGGATTCGCAATTGTTCCTTTTCCTGTTTCTGGGTGCTGCGGCAGCAGGTACGGTGATCGGTGGGCCGATCGGTGATCGTTTCGGGCGCAAGACCGTGTTGTGGGTTTCCGTGCTGGGCGTATTGCCCTTTACGCTGATGCTCCCATTCGCAAATCTTTTCTGGACAGGGGTGTTGTCTGTGATTATCGGCGCCGTGATGTCGTCTGCCTTTCCGGCAATTGTGGTGTTCGCACAGGAGCTTGTTCCGGGAAAAGTTGGAATGATTTCCGGCCTTTTCTTCGGGCTGGCATTCGGCATGGGCGGTGTGGGGGCAGCTGCCCTTGGCGCTTTGGCAGATCACCGGGGAATCGTATTCGTCTACCAGATGTGTGCGTTTTTACCGGCAATCGGTTTGTTGACAGCGTTTCTGCCGAATTTGCGACAGCCTCGCCTTCGGATCATTCAGGGCGGTGAAAATACGGACCCGGCCTGACATTTTGCTATAATTAAATTTATTTCTGATCAATTTAACCATGTCGCCGGTGCTTGAGTTAATTCGAGCTTAACCGGCGACATCTATATTTAATAGAATCACGTCATCCCGCTATTGCGCTTGAGAACCTGATCTGCCCAAACCATGCGAACCATACGACGGACTTCGTCCCAAGCCGATGATATCTCCGACGCGCTGCGGCGCTTCATGCTGAATCGTGCGGTTGAGCTGGCAGGCCTTGCTTTGCTCGCCGTTGTAGGTGCAGCCGTCGTGGCATTGATGACTTGGTCGGTCACCGATCCAAGTTTCACACATGCTACAGATCAGCATGTTGCCAACATGCTGGGATTGCCTGGAGCGATCTTTGCTGATCTTGCCATGCAGATTTTTGGCCTTGGCTCCATTGCTCTGTTGGTGCCGTGTGCTATCTGGGCCTTCAGGCTCATCGCGCGTAAACCGCTGCCCCGTATGGGGCTCCGGCTTGGGTTGTGGATTTTGGGGACGGCCGCTGCCGCTGCAGTTGCCAGCGCCATGCCGGAAACAGCACGCTGGCCACTTCCTTCTGGTCTTGGTGGTGTGGTTGGCGATGCGCTGTTGTTCGGGGGCACGGGGCTTTTCGGTGAGGGCAGTGTCAGTGGTTTCATCATTGGAATTGGATATGCAGCTGTAGGCATTCTTGCGCTGTCAGCGGCGTCCGGCTTTGGTTTGGCGGCTCAACCGCAAGCATCGCTGGAAGATGAATATTACGATCTGCCGGTTGATGAAGATGATAGTCGGGATGAGCCTGGTTGGGGCATTGTATCTCTGGGCGCGGCTGTTCATGGGTTGATGACTGTCAAGGCTGCTGCATCGCGCAGGTTCCGCAAGCCTGATATAGCTTATGGGAATGTGGGCCGGGGAGGGCATGAACCCGTCTTTGGTGATGAGTATGCTGATGAATACGCTGTTGGCGCTGCGCCATCCGGACCTGCCCCATCAGGTTATTACCCGAATGGCGTAGCTGTTCCAGCGCGCGCACAGGCCGATATTTATGCGGATAACGCAGTTCCGCCTGAGGTTGCAGCATTTGCTCCATCGCGTGAGCGCGTTTCACGCGTGCAGCTGCCGCGTGGGCCAATACCGGCTGCTGTGCCGTTGGCGCAAGAGTGCGATGATGCTCCCTATGAGGGCAACGCGCCTGATGATGCTGTGCCTGCATGGCGCAAACCATTTCAGTTGCCGCCTAATGTGCGCTTTACCCGCAGCACTGATCGTGAGTTAGCGGCGCGCCATCGGGGCAATACAGATGAGGCCGCGCTCGATTTCGTGCCCGCTGACGATCTTTCATTCGATGCATATGGCGCTGAGGAAGCGGCCGCTACCGTAGAAGACGATGCCTGGCTGAATGAGATGCCTCTCTCTGCTGCGCATGACTTTGCGACGCTGGATTCTGGTGATGCACCTTACTTCGGTGAGGACAGCGAGATTGGCGAAGCCATCGAGGATATGGAGCTTTCACAGCCGCTGCATGCACCGCCTGCATTCAATCCCCGGACTATGCGCGCGCCAACGCTTTCTCCTTCCAACGATGACATGCCGCGGTCACGTGTATCTCCACGGGTTGCGCCTCCTGCGCCAGTTGCGCGTGCACCGGCCCCGCCTCAGCCTGCGCGTCCAGTAACGCAAGCTGTGAACACGCGACGGGTGCCTGCGACGAACGCATCGTCTTCGGGATATGAAATGCCGCCTCTGTCAATTCTGGCGCTGCCGAGTGGCCCGAAAGACACGATCTCTGAGGATGCGTTGGAGCAAAACGCAGCGTTGCTGGAGAGTACGCTTGAAGATTTTGGTGTGCGTGGTGACATTATCCAGGTTCGCCCCGGCCCCGTGGTTACGCTTTATGAGCTTGAACCTGCCCCGGGCACCAAATCATCTCGCGTTATATCGCTTGCCGATGATATCGCCCGTTCGATGAGTGCAATTTCTGCGCGTGTGGCGGTGGTACCAGGCCGTAATGCCATCGGCATCGAGCTGCCGAACGCCAAGCGTGAAACGGTTTATTTGCGCGAGTCCCTCGCATCGGAAGAATTCCAGCGGTCCAAGTTCAAACTGGCGCTGTGCCTTGGCAAAACCATCGGTGGTGAGCCGGTGATTGCAGATCTTGCCCGCATGCCGCATCTGCTCGTTGCCGGTACGACGGGTTCGGGTAAATCTGTTGCCATCAATACGATGATCATGTCGCTGCTTTACCGGTTGAAGCCGGAAGAATGCCGCCTGATCATGGTTGACCCCAAGATGCTCGAACTCTCGATCTATGACGGTATTCCGCATCTGCTGACACCTGTTGTGACGGATCCCAAGAAGGCTGTCGTTGCCCTGAAATGGGCAGTGCGGGAGATGGAAGAGCGTTACAAGAAAATGTCGAAGCTATCGGTGCGCAACATCGATGGTTTCAACACCCGGGTGCGTGATGCCAAGTTGCGTGGTGAGATCATCACGCGCACTGTGCAGACTGGTTTTGATCGCGACACAGGTGAGGCAATTTACGAAGATGAGGTGATGGACCTTGAGCCATTGCCCTATATCGTCGTCTTGGTCGACGAGATGGCCGATCTGATGATGGTCGCGGGTAAGGAAATTGAGGGCACCATCCAGCGTCTGGCGCAAATGGCGCGTGCTGCCGGTATCCACGTGATTCTTGCTACGCAACGTCCTTCTGTGGATGTCATCACGGGGACGATCAAGGCTAACTTCCCCACCCGCATTTCATTCCAGGTTACTTCCAAGATCGATAGCCGCACCATTCTAGGCGAGCAGGGCGCAGAGCAACTGCTTGGTCAGGGCGATATGCTCTATATGGCAGGTGGAGGCCGTGTCATGCGTGTGCATGGACCTTTCGTTTCTGATGATGAGGTCGAGAAGATTGTTGCACATCTGAAAACCCAAGGACGCCCACAGTATCTTGAAGCAGTAACCGCTGATGAAGAGGCCGCGCCAGAAGGCGACGGTGGGGCCGTGTTCGATAATACGAGCAATGGTTCTGGTGGCAGCAATGATCTCTATGATCAGGCAATTGCCATTGTGTTGCGCGATCGGAAGGCTTCAACTTCATACATCCAGCGCAGGCTTCAGATCGGTTACAATCGCGCTGCTTCCATTATGGAGCGTATGGAGCTTGAGGGCATTGTCGGTGCGGCTAATCATGCTGGCAAGCGGGAGATATTGCTTGGTGGCGAAGATCAGGCACATCATGGCTGATATGCCATTAGTTCGGACTTTTTAAGAACGATGCTGTGATAAGAGGTCGTTTCTAACGATTCCTTCTTGCAATCATGGACCTGCTTTCGCCATATCTTCTGATTATATCGCGTATCGGATCGAAGTGTGGAATGGCCTGCACTTTTGATTTGTGTGATAGATGCAGAAGGTGACATGGCAATACGGTTAAGTCGGCTACAGCCTGCGATCATTCGTGCGACGTTATTGGCGTCAGCGCTAGCGATGTATGCTTCTTCTGCGCATGCACAGGATCCTTTAAGCCGTTTTCTGGACGGCATTTTCAAGCCAGAACCATCGACGCCGCAATATACGCAGCCAATCGAGCCCCCTCAGGGGGTGCCGTCGCCTGATATGGAGGCGCAACCTGCTATGCCAGTTGAGTCTTCTGAAGCTGCGCAGGGAATGCCCCAGCCGGTATCAGCACCGCAAGTGTCGGTGCCTTTACCGCCTTCGCGTCAACCATTACTGCCACGTGGCATAAGGCCTGCCGCGTCTGTTTCTCCAGAAAACCCTATGCAACCTGCCCCAGAGGCGCAGTCCTTAACAGAGTCTCCTCTCCAGCAGACAATAGCCAAGCCGCTTCCACCATCGCCACCGCCGCGACCCACTGGTATTGGCGGTCCTGCTGCTGCTGCTGTCGTGGCACCGGTTGTGCAGCCTGCTGCAACTCCAATTGCCCCTGTAGCACCTCCTGCACTCCAGGTTGCTCAGGCCCCCGCAATGCCGCGCACATCGGCGGAGGCCGTTGCCCGGGTTAGCGCATACTTGAATGGTATCAACACTCTCACCGCACGTTTCCTGCAGACTGGTGCAGACGGGCGACAGGTGGGAGGCACCCTGTATGTCCAGCGTCCGGGGCGTCTACGTTTTGCTTATGATCCACCGAGCACGCTCGAAATCGTCGCCGATGGGCGCTCAGTTGCCGTACGCGATTCAAAGCTGCGCACCAACGATGTGTATTCGATTGGTCAGACGCCGCTGAAGTTTTTGCTGCGTGATAACGTCGATCTGTCACGAGATGTGCAAGTGAAAGATGTGCAGATTGATCCTGATGGCTCCATCGACATCACGCTTGAGGACAGCGCAACGCTTGGCGGCACCTCGCAAGTGACCCTGCGTTTCGATGCACGGGCAAATGTCCTGCGCGAGTGGATGATTGTAGATCCCCAAGGCTATGAAACAACAGTAAGACTATCTGGGGTCCAGGTGGTCAATCGCTAGGGTATGTATTCTCACTTTATGGTGGCCTGTAAATGCCAACCCTTTGTGATTAAGCACCTCTGGTAAAAGCGTCGAAAGACGCTCTTTCTATGGCTTCCTCCGATACGAAGCTCAACACATCCTGCGGATGAGCATTTGCTTGCTGGGGGACAAAATCTGCATCTTTGATGCCTTGTGTCGTTGCTGCCATCGGGGCAGTTTGTGCTTACTGAGTGCGCGCTTTCGCGCTGTCGATAACCGTTAAAGAGCTTGCCGTGTCGTTTTCGCTCACTACGTGGAACATCAACTCCGTCCGCCTGCGCATTGACCAGGTGATCCGCTTCCTCGGCGAACATGAGCCGGATGTGCTTTGCTTGCAGGAAACGAAGTGTCCCAATGACCAGTTCCCACTCGCGGCTTTTCGCGCCCTCGGATATCAGTATGTCGCGCTGAATGGCCAGAAAGGTTATCACGGCGTTGCTACTCTCTCGCGCATTCCGTTTGCTGAGACCATGATTCGGCAATTCTGCGATAAAGAGGATTCGCGCCATTTGACGGTAGAGCTCGCCGGCACGGGTGCCTCGAATGGGCGCAAGGGATTACGTATCCACAATTTTTATGTGCCCGCTGGCGGTGATATTCCCGACCCGGAAGTTAACCCCCGTTTTGCTCATAAGCTCGCATTTCTTGATGAGTTGATGCTATGGAATGAGCAGACCCTGCCTGCTGAAAGGCCCAGTATCCTCGTCGGTGATCTCAACGTCGCGCCTTATGAAACCGATGTTTGGAGCCACAAGGCGCTGCTGAATGTGGTTAGCCACACGCCTGTGGAAACAGAGCGTCTGGAGCGGTTTCGCCAAGTCAGCCAATACGTGGATGCCGTGCGTACACTACAGCCAGAGCCTGAGAAGGTCTACACATGGTGGAGTTATCGCTCGCCCGATTGGGCTGCTGCGAACAAGGGGCGCAGACTTGATCATATCTGGATCGCACCAAGCCTGACGCCCGCGCTTGCCGCAACAAAAATTACACGTGAGACCCGCGGATGGGAGCGCCCGTCAGACCATGCACCTGTGACAGTGACGTTGCAGATCTGAATGGACCAGCTGTGTCATTTTTGTCCTACATGCATGATATTATGCAAGAATAGCAGTTGAGGGGCGGGGTGCGGTAAGGAACGATCAACCAGTTATCCCGCAAGATAAGCTTCGAAACGGACCAAAGCCGGAGAATCGGCAGGGCCTGATGGGAGCTATATTAGCGATGAAACCTCGCAGCGGCATCATTCAGTTGAAGACATTCCACGTTCAGGAAAAGCGTCGCCGCGTGACGCAGATTGAGGCGATGATCGCCGATTTCCAGCGCATGGCCGATGATCTCGAAAAAGAGATTGCAGGCGAAGAAAAACGCGCCGGGATTGCCGATCTCAACCACTTTGCCTATCCTACATACGCTAGAGCTGCGGCTCAGCGGCGCGATAATCTGCTGCAATCTGCGGAAGATCTGAAGGGGCAGTTGAACGACGCACTCGCCGATCTCGACGATGCATTATCAGAATTGCGTCGGGCGGAAGCGCTCGATGATCGCGAAACAATACGCGATAGGTCAATGCACCGCTCATTAGATGCGCATTTCTGAAGAATGTACTGATCTTTGGTCGTGGTGGCTGCAAATGGCAATGCTATGAGGCCATTTGCAGCTATCACGACGCGAAGATCAACGCTTTAGCCTGTACGGTGGCGGAGCTGGATAATTGATGTTGCCAGGCTATCGAAGCGGCCGATCACAATTGACAGCATATAGAGGCCTCCTGCTGCCAGGATAATGGCGGACGATGCAGGCGCGCTCCAATGATATGAGGCCAGAAGCCCTGCTATGCTTGCCATGATGCCGAAAAGCACGGCAATCATCATCTGTCCGGGCACTTCCTGCGACCAGAAACGCGCAGCAATGGCTGGTAGCATAATCAGTCCTACAACCATCAATGTACCAAGCGCTTGAAAGCCCCCTACCAGGTTGAACACCACAAGCGCGATAAAGCTAATGTGGATGATTGGTCCAAGACTTATTGGGCCAATATTGCCAACAGCACGCAGAAAACCTGGATCAAGACATTCCACGAGCAATGGGCGGTAGATGATTGCCAAAACGATCAAGGTGAGGGTTGCAATGGAGACAATCAATATCAACGCTGGATCGTCAAGCGCTAGAACAGTACCGAACAATACGTGCAGCAGATCGACATTCGAGCCGCGCATTGAGACGATTAGAACACCAAGTCCCAATGAGACCAGATAAAACGCAGCAAAGCTGGCATCTTCTCGTAGTGGAGTCGCGCGGGAGACCAGGCCTGCCAGAATTGCGACCGTAAGCCCGGTGGCAACACCGCCAATGGTCATGGCAACGAGCGATAGTCCGGCAACCAGAAAGCCGATGGCTGCACCGGGTAGAATGGCGTGCGCCATGGCATCGCCCATCAGGCTCATGCGGCGTAGTACGAGCAGTACGCCTAACGGGCAGCCGCCAAAGGATAGCGCCAGACATCCCGCCAGCGCGCGGCGCATGAAGCCGTAATCAATGAATGGCGCAATCAGAAAATCGTAAAGCATTATGCAGCCTGATGCTTGCAAACGGGCGCGCCGTCATCGAAACCTTCGCACATCCGCCGTGCTTGCAGCATGTTGGCGGCAGTCAATACCTCCTGTGCCTCGCCCCATGCAACAGGGGAGCGCGCAAGCAGAAGCGCTTGAGGGAAATGCTCGCGAACCAAATCAATGTCGTGCAGCACTGCGATGATGGTGCGATTTTCACCGTGCCAGTCTTTGACGACATCAAGCAGATCGGCTGTGGTTTTCATGTCGAGCGCGGTAAAGGGTTCGTCCAGCAGTAGCAGGCGCGCATCCTGCAAAAGCATGCGAGCGAAAAGTGCACGTTGGAACTGCCCGCCAGAAAGCGTGCTTATCGGACGATGTGCCAGGCCACCCAAACCAACCGTTGCAATTGCATTCTCTATGCGTTGCAAGTGGGCAGGCTTAATACGACCAAAGCCACCACTTTGCCGCCATAGACCTAGCGCGACCAGATCAAGCACGGAGATTGGGAAGGTGCGATCAACTTCGCTGATCTGCGGTAGATAGGCGATATCTTGGCGCTTTACGCCAGAAATGTCGATGCGTCCGGATTCTGGACGCATGCTCCCCATAATCGCTTTTAAAAGCGTGGATTTACCCGCGCCATTGGGACCGACAATGGCTGTCAGAGAGCCAGGGGCAAATTGGCCAGATAAATGATGCACAGCCGGGTGGCGGCGATAGGCAATGGTCAGGTTTTCCAGCTTTATGCTGGGGGCAGGGCTGGCATTGACTTCTTTGCACATTGCAGGTGCTTGATGATGGTCGTGATCATGACTGTGCGTATGATGATGTGGCATTGTCAGATCCAGTCCATGGCCCAGAATGCTATGCCCCATAGGAAGAGCGAGATGACAAGTGCCACCGCCAACCTGTCAAGCGCTGAATGACGCAAGACTGATGTGCTTTGCATTTTAGGCCGGTTAAACAATCGCTTCCCCATCATCTGCGATCTACTTTTATGAAGCGCAGGCATTATAAAATGCCCATCACTTGATGATGTTATAATATAACATTTGGAAAATTCAACCTTCCACCTCATGGTGGCTCTTTACCCGTGCCATTGCTTAAGATGCATGCAACCCATTCGCTTGGTCGCCTATCAGTAATTGCACGTGTCTGATATCGTTATGATCAACAAGGGAATTCAGATGTCGGTCGTAACGCCTTAATTATGACGCTTGTTCATTTTGTTGTATCCGCCTGGGAAATGTTTCCGGGATGTTAGAGAGCGTGTTATTTCGAGGTGGCTATTGTGGAGTTTCTTCCCCAACTTTTGACTTTGGCAGGTGTAATGCTGCTGGCCTGTATCAGTCCGGGGCCTGATTTCATTGCCATTACCTCGCATGCATTAACAGGTCGCCGTGCGGGTCTTGGCGCAGCTATGGGCGTGTCGTGTGCCTGTACGATATGGGCAACGCTTGCGGTTTTTGGCCTTGGCGTCATGCTGTCCCAGATGGCGTGGGCCTATGAGGTCGTGCGCTTTGTGGGGGCGGCGTATCTTATTTATCTGGGCTTACGCATGATGGCATCTCTGCGGCGCCAAAAGGGTAGGCAAGCGGATGACGTGCCAACTGTGTCTGCTGCGGTTGAGGTTACGGAATCGCGCCGGGCTTTCCTTCCCTCCGTGCGACGCGGGCTTTTGGTTGGTTTGACCAACCCCAAATCCATGGCATTTTTCGGTAGTCTGTTTGTAACGGTGTTACCCGTCGGTGCGCCTACCTGGGTTTATGCGACAACAATTGCGGTTGTTGTGGTCGTGGCGATTGGTTGGTTCACAACGCTGGCCATGATTTTTTCATCGCCTGGTGTGCGTTCGGTTTACGGTCGTATGCGCAAACCTTTCGATGCTGTTATGGGGGCAGCGTTGATAGGGCTTGGTGTGAAGCTTGCCATGAGCAAGTAATGCATTTCGCAATATGGCTATATGTGAATGACAGGGCTTATCTGCCTCCAGTACAGGATTGTACCCTAGCATGACCTCTCCAGCATCCATGCCCAGCCGTGCCGACAGGATGCCGCCGTTCGGAGAGTTTGTCGCCCTTATCGCGCTGATGATGGCAATGGTTGCGTTGTCTATCGACAATTTGCTGCCGGCATTCGTGCCAATACAGCATGAATTTCGCCTTCTTGATGCGAATGATACGCAATTTCTTATCTCAAGCTACATGGCAGGTTTTGCCGTTAGTCAATTGGTTTATGGTCCTCTTTCGGACGCGATCGGGCGTCGGCCATCCATGTTGATTGGTATGATAATCTATGCAGCCGGCACGGTGCTGGCGATCATATCTACCAGTTTTGAGATGTTGCTGGTGGCGCGTGCGATACAGGGAGTTGGTGGTGCAGCATCGCGCGTATTGGTGATGACCATCGTGCGGGATCGCTATCGCGGGCAGGAAATGGCGCGGGTGATGTCCTTCGTCATGATGGTGTTCATTATTGGCCCCGTCCTCGCGCCCGGAAGCGGTGCGGTGATACTGATGTTTGGATCGTGGCGGTTAATCTTCGTCAGCATGTTGATGCTTGGCTTGTCAGTGCTGGTGTGGTTCTCGCTACGTATGCCAGAAACGTTGCATCCGGAAAATCGCCTAAAGCTTTCTGTGAGCGGCATATGGGATGGCATGCGCCAGTGCGTTACCAACCGCACCACCTTGGGCTATACCTTGGCTGTTAGCCTGATGCTGGGAACGTTGATGGGATATATCAACTCAGCTCAGCAAATTTTTGAGACCGATGTGTATGGCCTCGGTACGGTGTTCCCGGTTGTCTTTGGCCTGATTGCCGGAGTGATGGGCATTGCATCATTTGTGAATTCCATTTTGGTGCGTCGTATTGGTCTGCGGCGGCTTTCACATATGGGAGTGGTTGCGTTCGCGATTGTCAGCCTGATGCAAGTGGTGCTTGCATTGGTTCATAATGGGCATCCACCATTGATTGCATTTTGTTTGTTATTGGCTGCGCTGAATTTCATTTTCAGCCTGTCGATGCCAAACTTTAATGCACTGGCAATGGAACCGATGGGGCGCATTGCTGGAACTGCCTCATCATTTATTGGTGCCGCGACAACGGCGCTCAGTGGATTTTTGGGTATGATTGTCGGACAATTTTATGATGGCTCTGTTCTTCCCCTCACCATAGGCTACCTGGTTTTGGGCGTTGCCGCAGTGGGCATGGTGGCCTGGACGGAGCGTGATAAGATGTTTCGCGATCATTAGCCTCTGGCGGGTGTAAACCGCTATTAAACGCCCTACATGCGAAGGTGCTATTGGCAATAAGGCTGTGATTGAGAGGTCGCGGCATGAACGGGGCGGAGCGTTTCCAAGGTAATATGAATCAGTCTGATGATAGCAATCCGGACGCGGTGTCTGGTGATAACGTGGATGTTCTGCCCGACACTGATCTCTGGGCAGAGGAAACGAACACGCCCGCGTCTGTGCGTGCCGGGGCGGAGGTAATTCGTCGTTTCTGGAAAACATTGCCGCATCTACCAGGCGTGTATCGGATGATCGATGCCGAAGGGCATGTTCTCTATGTAGGCAAAGCGCTGAATCTGAAGAAGCGTGTGGCTTCCTACGTGCGTGGCATTGGCCATGGCGGGCATCGCACGATGCGCATGATTGCGGAAACAGTGGCGATGGAGTTCATCACCACTGATACCGAAACGGCCGCGCTGTTGCTTGAAGCCAATCTGATTAAGCAGTTGCGTCCACGTTACAATGTGCTGATGCGCGACGATAAGTCGTTTCCATATATCTTGATTACAGGCGATCATCCGGCGCCGCAGCTGGTGAAGCACCGTGGTGCGCGCACCCGTAAAGGGCGTTACTATGGCCCGTTTGCCGATGGTGGGGCCGTTAATCGCACAGTGAATGCCCTGCAACGCGCGTTTTTGCTACGTACATGCACTGATAGTTATTATGAAAACCGCACAAGGCCGTGTCTTCTGTTCCAAATCAAGCGTTGCGCAGGGCCTTGCACAGGTGAGATTTCGCAGGAGGATTACGCCAGATTAGTTGATGAAGCGGGTGACTTTCTTTCTGGTAAATCAACAGCGGTAAAACGCAGACTTGCTGAGGACATGCAAGCTGCATCCGAAAGCCTTGAGTATGAGCGCGCTGCACGGTATCGCGATCGGCTGGCTGCGCTTTCAACCGTGCAGGGTACACAGAGCATCAATCCACAAACGGTTGATGAGGCAGATGTATTTGCCATCGCAACTGAGGCAGGAATGTTCTGCGTTCAGGTGTTTTTCTTCCGCAATGGTCAGAACTGGGGAAACCGCTCTTACTTCCCTCGCGCAGATAGAAACATGCCATTGGAAGAGGTGCTATCCGCCTTCCTTGCGCAGTTTTATGAAGACAAACCTTCCCCGCGGCTGGTCTTGCTGTCTCATATGCCGACAGAAAATGCGTTGCTGGAAGAGGCGCTCTCCACGAATGCAGGCCATAAGGTTGAGCTTGCGGTGCCGCAACGAGGAGAAAAGTACACGCTCGTGGCGCATGTCGCCCGGAATGCGCAGGAAGCCCTTGCACGAAAATTGGCAGACACGGCATCACAGGACAAGCTACTGGGCGCTGTTGCGCAAGCGTTCGGGTTGGCGCGTGTGCCGCGCCGCATCGAAGTATACGATAACTCGCACATCATGGGCACCAATGCCGTTGGGGGGATGATTGTTGCTGGTCGTGAGGGGTTCATGAAAACCCATTACCGTACCTTCAATATCCGCTCTGAAGAAATAACCCCTGGTGATGACTTCGGCATGATGCAGGAGGTTTTGCATCGCCGTTTTGCACGTCTTGTTAAGGAGGGGGGGCGCCCTTCATACGATGAGGAGCAAGGGGATAATGAGCCAGGCGAGGAGGTTGAGCGCGCCTTTCCTGCATGGCCGGATTTGCTTTTGATCGATGGCGGGCAAGGGCAGGTTGCTGCTGTGCGTCGGGCATTAGCTGCAATTGGTGTGAACGATGTGCCGGTGGTAGGAGTTGCCAAGGGTGTGGATCGTGACGCAGGACGCGAGACTTTCTTTGTGGAAGGACGCCCACCGTTCCGGTTGCCGCCGCGCGATCCAACGCTTTACTATATCGAACGATTGCGCGATGAAGCACATAGGTTTGCTATTGGCACCCATCGCGCTAAACGCAAGCGGGAGTTTACCAAAAGCCCTCTGGATGAGATTGCGGGTATCGGGCCGGCACGCAAGCGGGCTTTGCTGCTGCATTTTGGTACGGCCAAGGCGGTGTCGCAAGCTTCTTTGGAAGATTTATGCGGGGTGCCTGGAATCAATGCAGCAACCGCAAAAATGGTCTATGAGTTTTTTCATGAGCGGGACGGCTGAGTCTCTTCCGATAAATGATGCAGGATATCTGGTGGATAAGGTATGACTACGCCCCCCTTCGATGCTTCCACCGATACACCCGCTAAGGGTGCAGGCAAGCTGCCATCAAAGGCGCTAAGCCTGCCAAATATGCTGACCTACGGGCGCATTCTGGCTGTACCTGCGCTTGTCATCTGCATGTTCTGGCCTAATGAATGGGAAATGCGCTGGGCGGCATTGGCGATCTTCGCGCTGGCCGCTGCAACAGATTATCTTGACGGTTATCTCGCACGCGCATGGGCACAGCAGTCCGCTTTGGGGCGCATGCTTGATCCAATTGCCGATAAGCTGCTTGTTGCCTCTTCCTTGCTGATGCTGGTAGCGGATGGCACAATCAGAAGCTGGTCTCTGTGGGCGGCGATTATCATTATGTGTCGGGAAATGCTGGTGTCAGGACTTCGCGAGTTTCTGGCCGAACTGCGTGTCAGCGTTCCTGTGACCAAGGTTGCGAAATGGAAAACAGCTGCGCAGCTAGTGGCGCTTGGCTTTTTGATCGCGGGGCAGGCAGGAGAGGTTGTTTTGCCAGGCACCTTGAAAATCGGTATTGGCCTGCTCTGGGTTGCTGCGCTACTAACGCTTTATACAGGCTGGGACTATCTCAATCACGGCATTCGCCATATTCTGGCGCAGGATGAGCGGTCGCAAAGCTAGAGTAATGTCCGCTTTGTAAATGCTGTTTTATCTGCTGCGCCATATGAATTGCTTTTAAGGACCAGCGTTATTTGCATGGCAGGAAAGCGTTTGCCTTCGTAAAGGATCATGGCGGCTGATTATTTTTTCAGCTAAATAACCACTATTATGGTTCATAGTTCTTCTTTGGCGGATACAATGCCGCATTCCAAGCCAGATTACGCTGCGTGGCGGGCCGAGCTGCGGGCGACTGTTGCGCTCGGCTGGCCACTGGTTTTGACCACGCTCGCACAGATGGCCATCACGGCAACTGACGTGATTTTCATTGGCAGGCTGGGATCACAGGCATTGGCTGCGGCTACGCTGGCGACCAATCTGTATCATCTGGTGATGCTGTTCGCGCTGGGGTTGCTGACGGCTGCTTCGCCCATGATTGCGCGCGCACTGGGGCAAAATCGCTTTGCTGTGCGCGAAGTTCGGCGCACAGTACGGCAAGGTTTGTGGTCGGCGATTATTATTTTTATTCCTTGCGCGCTGCTGTTGTGGAATGGCGAGATCATCTTGCTTGCAATTGGCGAGCCTGCTGATCTTTCTGCATTGGCAGGCGGTTATCTGCGCATGTTTCTGTGGGGGCTATTACCGTTTCTGGGCTTTCTGGTGCTGCGCTCATTTGTATCAGCGCTTGAGCGTCCCCAATGGGCGCTTTTCGCGGCGATGTTTGGTATTGTATTCAATGCCTTGGGTAATTGGCTGCTTGTGTTTGGGAACTTCGGTTTTCCACGCCTGGAGCTGGTTGGCTCAGGCATTGCCAGTACCTGTGCTAATTTGAGTCTGTTTCTGATTTTGGCGTTTGTTGTGCTGCGTGACAGACGGTTTCGTCGTTATCATGTGTTTGGTCATTTCTGGCAGGCAGATTGGCCTCGCTTCCGGGCTTTCTGGGCGTTGGGATTGCCAATTGCTGCGCTTTCCACGTTTGAGATCAGCGTGTTCAATGCAGCAGCCTTCATGATGGGCTGGATCGGCGAGGCATCGCTTGCAGCGCATGCTGTGGCCATTCAGCTTGCCGGCATTTCGTTCATGGTTGCAGTTGGGCTATCGCAGGCAATTACCGTGCGTGTGGGGCGTGCCTATGGCGCGGGTGATCGGGATGGCGTAACGCGTGCGGGATGGATCGGCATTGGCCTGGGTATGCTGGCGGTAACAATCTCTGCCATTTTGATGACGGTGATGCCTGTAACGCTTGTGAGCGCATTTCTCAATATTCATGATCCAGCAAATGCAACGGCAGTTGAGTTCGCAGTTAGCTTCCTTGCGTTCGCGGCTTTATTCCAGCTGGCTGATGGCGGACAGGTGCTTGGCATTGCTGCTTTAAGGGGACTGCACGACACCCGTGTACCTATGATCTATGCTGTCATTGGTTATTGGTTCATTGGCTTGCCGCTTTGTGTTTACTTGGGCTTTGGCGCGGGGTTCGGTGGGGATGGGATCTGGATGGGGCTGGCAGTGGGGCTTTTCGTTGTAGCGATCTTGATGCTTGCAAGATGGATGCGGCGCGAACGCCTAGGTTTGGTGAGTTTTCATTCTCCGCAAGCTTAAGGGCTTAATCCCGGTATTCTGAACCAAGATAAATACATTAGCCTTGCGTCAGGCGCATGTAAGTCATGTGCGTGTGCCGGCGCACAATAAGCATATTGAACCTGTGATTATATGGGCTTACATGAGACCGCGCGTTGCGATGACAGCGTGTTTATTTTGGACGGAATTGATGACAGCGCATGACGTCGCTAACAATACAACACCAGAAACCCAAATCCCGCCTTCCCAAAAGAGCGGAAGGCGGAAGGCGATACTAACGGTAGCAGGTGTGCTGCTGTTAGTGGCTGCTGTTTATGAGGGATATCATTGGTGGACGTTTGGTCGCTTCGAGATCTCCACCGATGATGCATATGTACAGGCCGATATCACAACCCTTGCGGCGAAGGTCTCCGGTTATGTTGCAAGCATCGCGATAACGGAAAATCAGTTTGTTCAAACAGGCGATGTTATCGCGCGTATCGATGATGGTGACTATAAGCTGGCGGTAGAGGCCGCGCAGGGAAGAATTGCATCTCAGGAAGCAACGATCAGCCGGATTGGTGAGCAGATCAAGGTGGCTGAGGCTGCGGTAACGCAGGCGCAATCCCAGATTACGCTGGCAGATGTCAATGCGGAGCGTAGCGCCAAGGAATTTGACCGGCAGTCAAAGCTTGCCAGCAGCAATTATGCCAGCCAGGCCGCACTTGATAATGCGCGCGCAGATAAGGACCGCGCTGCAGCCAATGTGCAGGGTGCCAATGCAGCGCTTGTTTCAGCGCAAGCCAATCTGGGCGTGATGCATGCTCAGCAGCTCGAAGCACAGCGAAACCTGGCCGAGTATAAAACCAGTCTTGAACGGGCACAGCGCGATCTGGACTTCACAATTATACGTGCGCCTATTAGCGGCGTTGTTGGTAACAAAGCGCTTGAGGTTGGCAAGTTGGTATCTGTTGGCCAGCGTCTGGCAGTGATCGTGCCGTTGAGTGATGTTTATGTCGAGGCAAACTTCAAGGAAACGCAGCTCGATAGCCTGCGCCCCGGCCAGCCGGTATCAATCACAATAGATTCCTATTCTGGCAAGGTATTTACCGGCACGGTGGAAAGCATAGCGCCAGCTTCTGGTGCGCTCTTCAGCCTTCTGCCGCCTGAAAATGCGACGGGGAATTTTACCAAGATAGTGCAGCGTATTCCGGTGCGAATTGCTTTATCTGAAGATGCTTTACGGGCTCATGTTTTGCGGGCTGGTATGTCTGTCGAAGCAAGGGTCGATACGCGTGCGCATGAAAACGTGGCCCATAGAGATAGGCCAGATGCACCACGAACAAGTACGGCTGATGAGCATCGAATGAATACTAACTGAGACTGAAAAGTCAGAAAGTCCGGTTATGATGAGCGCGCTTGAAATGCCGGCTCCCGGTCGTCTTATTCTGGGGATCCCTGCGCGAAAGTTCATTGCTTTCGTTTGCATGGTTTTTGGCATGTTCATGGCCATTCTGGATATCCAGATTGTCTCGGCCTCTCTCACCGAAATTCAAGCGGGGCTTGGTGCGAGCGCAGATGAAATTTCGTGGGTGCAAACGAGCTATCTGATCGCCGAAGTGATCATGATACCGCTATCAGGTTTTTTATCGCGGGCATTTTCAACACGCTGGTTGTTTGCTGCATCTGCGGCGGGCTTTACGTTCATGAGCTTCATGTGCGCCACCGCCACTTCAATCGAACAGATGATCGTCTACCGTGCATTGCAGGGGTTTATCGGCGGTGGCATGATCCCAACCGTGTTTGCCACGGCCTTCAGTGCCTTCCCGCGGGATAAGCAATCTGTCGTATCGCCGATCATCGGCCTTGTGGCAACGCTCGCGCCAACGATTGGGCCGACTATTGGCGGGTATCTGACTGATATATTCTCATGGCATTGGCTGTTTCTCATTAACATCGTGCCCGGCGTGATAGTGACTATAATGACGATCTCGCTCGTTGATTTTGACAAGCCGGACCTGTCGCTGCTTGAGCATTTTGACTGGTGGGGCCTGCTTTTCATGGCAGGCTTTTTGGGTAGTCTTGAGTATGTGCTTGAAGAAGGGCCCCTCAATGATTGGTTTGATGATCATCTGATTGTCATCTTCTCGATTGTCATGGTGGTAGGTGCCATTGGATTTTTCTTGCGCGTGCTATCTGCGCGAGAGCCAGTGGTGGACATCCGGGCATTTACCAACCGCAACTTCGCGATGGGGTCTCTTTTCAGCTTTGCCATGGGCATTGGCCTTTATGGATTGACGTATATCTATCCACTATATCTCGCGCGGGTGCGGGGCTATTCAGCGTTGATGATTGGCGAGACAATGTTCGTCAGCGGCGTGGCAATGTTTCTCACGGCGCCGATTGCCGGAATACTATCCCGCAAGCTCGATCCGCGCATCATGATGGGGATAGGCTTTGCCGGTTTTGCGCTGGGCACCTGGCAAGTGACGGGCCTGACCAAGGATTGGGACTTCTGGGAGCTATTCGTGCCGCAGATACTACGGGGTGTATCGCTGATGATCTGCATGGTGCCAATTAGCAATATTTCACTCGGCACTCTGCCCCAGGATATGGTGAAAAATGCGTCTGGTCTGTTTAATCTGACGCGAAATCTCGGCGGTGCTGTTGGGCTTGCCGTTATCAATACGATGCTGAATTCGCGGCTTGATCTGCATCTTGCCCGCTTGCACGAACAGGTGCGTTGGGGGCACGAGGCAGCCGAGGAAACTTTGGCGAAAATCACGGCAGGATTAGCGCCACTGGGATCGGATGCGGAGCTTGCTGCCATCAAGAAACTGGCAGGGTTGGTGCGCCAGCAAGCCACAGTGATGTCGTTCGCAGACGTATTCTATGCTCTGACCTTCCTGTTCTTGCTGCTACTGTTCGTTTTGCCCATCATGAAAAAGGTGGAGCCGAGTGCCGAGCCGGCGCCTGGCCACTAGGATGTGCTGATCTTCGCGCCATGGTGACCTGCAAATAGCAATGCTTTGTTTGAACGCCCTAGGCAGCGGCCTTATAACGTTTTGATCCATATTCGGGCTGCGGCGAGTTTGAATGCGGCCAGATAGTTTTCGGGCAGCCGGTTATACCGTGTTGCGAGGCCGCGCATCTGTTTGATGCGGTTGAAGAAGCGTTCGACGGCGTTGCGTTGCCTGTAGAGCCATGGGCTAAAGGCAAAAACCTTTTTGCGAATGACGTGCGGTGGAATGAAGCGCCAATTTGCCTGCATTCTACGAACCAGCCATTTGGTTTCAGACGCTTTGTCGATGGTTGATGCACTCGGGCTCGAGCCTGGGACCCGCTGAGGCCACTCACAGATAGGCCGACAGTCGATTTTTTGCTTGCCATTTTGCATTAAGGCTTTTAATAAAGAAGAAATTAAATTTTCAAATATGATTTATGGCGGTCAAATTATGAGTGTTACATTACAATCTTATTCATCTAATACAGAAAATGCTACTCCGCTGCCTCAGGTAAGTTCAGGTTTTTTTGATAATCGAGTCGTTTGCTGCCTGAAAGGGGCTGGAGAAGCATTCTGCAATCTCATTTCTTCTCTCTGGGACAAAATCACGTCGGTGATATCCTATTTTACCGGCACAAAAACACTTGAGGACCGAGAAATAGGGCAGGCTGATAAAACAGCAGTTGTGAGCCAGCTGAAGGAAGAAGCTTCACAGCTAACATCATACAATGATATGGCAGATTTTGTGAAAAAGCTGACTGGGGTTAAGCTTGATCCTGAATCATTAAAGCAGGTGATGACGGTGGTTTGTGATGACCATGGCAACACACCCATGCATTATGCTATAAATAATGCTGATAGTCTGGTGTTTTTGAATGACGTGTTGGGTGAAGACCAGTTTATTGAGCTGCTCAAGGTTCCGGACAACCATGACGAAACGCCCATGCAGGCTGCTGCATGGAATGCTAAGTCTCTGGCGTTTTTGAAGGACGTGTTGGGTGAAGACCAGTTTATTGAGCTGCTCAAGGTTCCGGGCTACTGTGGCAACACGCCCATCCACAATGCTGCATGGAATGTTGATGCTCTGGTGTTTTTGAAGAACACGCTGGGTGAAGGCCAGTTTATCGAGTGGCTCAAGGTTAAGAACAACGATGGCACCACGCCCGTGCACGATGCTGCAAGGAATGCTTTGTCTCTGGCGTTTTTGAAGGACGTGTTGGGTGAAGACGGCCTTATCGAGCAGCTAAAGATTAAGGACAACTATGGCAACACGCCCATGCACAATGCTGCATGGAATGCTGCGTCTCTGGCGCTTTTGAAGGACGTGTTGGGTGAAGACCAGTTTATCGAGCAGCTAAAGGTTAAGGACAACTATGGCAACACGCCCATGCACAATGCTGCATGGAATGCTGCGTCTCTGGCGCTTTTGAAGGACGTGTTGGGTGAAGACCAGTTTATCGAGCAGCTAAATGTTAAGGACAACTATGGCGAAACGCCCATGCACGTTGCTGCAAGGCATGCTGATAGTCTGGCGTTTTTAAATAATGAGCTGGGCTTACGCCTTGTCGAAAATGATATGGGCTTATGCCTTGTCGAAAATGATATGGGATAGTCTTATCAATGAGATCAACCCGACGATATCAGCCGTTTCCGTGCTGATGATTTCGGTCTCGCTGCTGCTGCTATTCACGGGATATCTTGGATCGCGGGCTTTGAGCCGGAGAGATGCGCCCGCTATTTTGGCCACCTAAGAAATAACAGAATGCCCCCATCCTGGTGAGAATGGGGGCATTTGCATTAATAAGGGCTTGGGCTTGGTTAGTAGGTCACGCGAAGGCAAAAACCTTTTTGCGGATGACGTGCGGTGGAATGAAGCGCCAATTTGCCTGCATTCTACGAACCAGCCATTTGGTTTCAGACGCTTTGTCGACGGTTGATGCACTCGGGCTCGAGCCTGGGACCCGCTGAGGCCACTCACAGATAGGTCGGCAGTCGATTTTTTGCTTGTCACATTTGCATTAAGGCTTTAATAAAGAAGAAATTAAATTTTAATATATGATTTATGGCGGTCAAATTATGAGTATTACATTACAATCTTATTCATCTAATACAGAAAATGTTACTCCGCTGCCTCAGGTAAGTTCAGGTTTTTTTGATAATCGAGTCGTTTGCTGCCTGAAAGGGGCTGGAGAAGCATTCTGCAATCTCATTTCTTCTCTCTGGGACAAAATCACGTCGGTGATATCCTATTTTACCGGCACAAAAACACTTAAGGACCGAGAAATAGGGCAGGCTGATAAAACAGCAGTTGTGAGCCAGCTGAAGGAAGAAGATTCACAAACACTTGAGGACCGAGAAATAGGGCAGGCTGATAAAACAGCAGTTGTGAGCCAGCTGAAGAAAGAAGATTCACAAACACTTGAGGACCGAGAAATAGAGCAGGCTGATAAAACAGCAGTTGTGAGCCAGCTGAAGGAAGAAGCCTCACAGCTAAAATCATACGATGATCGGGCAGATTTTGTGAAAAAGCTGACTGGGGTTAAGCTTGATTCTGCATCGTTAAAGCAGGTGATGACGGTGGTTTGTGATGACCGTGGCAGCACGTTCATGCATTATGCTATAAATAATACTCGTACTGTGCTGTTTTTGAAGGGCGCATTGAGTAAAGACTGGCTTATCGAGCTGCTCAAGGTTCCGAACAACTATGGCAACACGCCCATGCACGCTGCTGCAAGCAGTTCTTTGTCTCTGCCGTTTTTGAAGAACGCGCTGGGTGGGGACCAGTTTATTGAGCTGCTAAAGGTTCGGAACAACTATGGCAACACGCCCATGCACGCTGCTGCAAGCAATGGTGTGTCTCTGCTGCTTTTGAATGACGCGCTGGATAGGGACCAGTTTATTGAGCTGCTAAAGGTTCCGAACAACCGTGGCAAAACGCCCATGCAGGCTGCTGCAAGTAATGATGCGAATCTGGCATTTTTGAATAACGTGTTGGGTAAGACTGGCTTATCGCGCAGCTAAAGGTTAATGACAACTATGGCAACACGCCCATGTCCGGTGGTGCAAGGAATGCTGCGTCTCTGGCGTTTTTAAATAATGAGCTGGGCTTAATGCTTTGATCGGAAATGATGTGGGATGGTCTTATCAATGAGATCAACCCGACGATATCAGCCGTTTCCGTGCTGATGATTTCGGTCTCGCTGCTGCTGCTGCTACTCACGGGATATCTTGGATCGCGGGCTTTGAGCCGGAGAGATGCGCCCGCTACTTTGGCCACCTAAGGAATAACAGAATGCCCCCATCCTGGTGAGAATGGGGGCATTCGCATTAATAAGGGCTTGGGCTTGGTTAGTAGGTCGCGCGACCGCCGGAGATGTCGTAAACAGCACCGGTGGAGAACGAGCAGTCCTCGCTGGAAAGCCACGCGACCAACGCACCAAGCTCTTCCGGACGACCAAATCGGCCCATTGGAATTTTCGACAGCATGTAGTCGATAAACTCGGGCGTGTTTTGCTTGAAAATATCAGTTTCAAATGCAGCGGGAGCAACAGAATTGATGATCACGCCTGTTTTGACCAGCTCCTTACCGAATGATTTTGTCATCGCCATCACACCAGCCTTTGCTGCGGCGTAAGGCGTGGCGGTAGGGTTGCCTTCCTTGCCCGAGATTGAGGCGATGTTGACGATACGGCCATACCCTCCGCTGATCATGTGCGGAATAACTGCGCGGCAGCAGTAGTAAACGCCGAAAAGATCAATCTCGACCACCTGCCGCCATTCATCGACTGGATACTCCCAGCCATTAATGTTAGGGCCTGAAATGCCGGCGTTGTTGACGAGGATATCGATCTGCCCAAAGCGGCTAATGGTATCAGCCGTTGCCTTGTTAACGGAGTCGAGGTTAGCGACATCGACGCGGAATCCGGCTGAGCTATCGCCATGGTGGGCGACTGCAGCGTCGAGCGATGCGGGGTCGATGTCCCAGATGGCAACCTTTGCGCCGCTAGCGATCAGGCGCGTAACGATCGCCGCTCCCAGCCCCTTCGCGCCGCCAGTTACGACTGCCACACGCCCGTTCAGATCAATTGAATTCATATTCCTGAACCTCCCAAAAGTTCTTTTAGGCCGGGCGTTTGAACATGCGGGCAAACGGTGCTCAAGCTTGCTTGGAAGGGGCCGGATATTCTGGTGCGAGCGGCCCTGCTTGCGGATGGAATGCTATTAACGCCGACTTCCCTATTTTATCCAGCAACATGCCAGAATGCTCAAAAGGAAACCGGAAATAAAGTCCACATGGTGGACGGTGCGCGTGAAGGTATTCGTGCAAGTCTTGGGAGAGGGTATCTATATAGTGCTGATATTGCTGCCTAGTTTCTGGTGTAGACGCAAGGCCAAGGCATTACATTCTGCACGCACATCGTCGATGATTTCCTTGACGTTTGCCTCAGTCATACGCTTTGCCATTCCCGATACGGTTACTGCCGCCATCACAGGGTCATTCGGTCCGCCGACCGGGATCGCAATGGCTTTCGTGCCTGGGATGAGGCCCTTCTGGCGATAGGCAAAGCCGCGCTCCCGGCTTTCACGTACGAATGCAAGAACGTCAGGTACGGTATAGTTGAAGGCTGCGAGGCGCAGCTCGTCCTGCTCCACCATTTGTGTTGATTGGGCATCGTCAAACTGCGTGAGAATTGCAACGCCAGAGGTAATTGCACCTAGCGGGCGGCGGTCTCCCACATCAATAGAAAGCACTTGAATCGGGAAGTCTCCCATCACCCGGGCGATGGTGAGTACGTCCCGTTCGCTGCGCATGGAGAAGAATACGGTGTCATGGACAATGCGGCTTACTTCTTGAAGATATGGCTCGGCTAATTGCAGCAAGGGCAGTTTGCGTTCGCGCGCCAAAGCAAGCAGCGGCACCTGCGTGCCTATCACGTAGCGGCCGGATTTTTCTATTTTCTGCGCAAAGCCACGTTCGGTGAGTGTGTTGAGGATGCGATGCACCGTAGGGCGTGACATGCCAAGATAGGTAGATATCTCACTGATCTTCAGGCCCCATTTGGGTGCGTGCCCCATGGCCAGAAGCGTGAGAATATCAAGTGCGCGGGTTATTGCTTGCGTACCGTCTTTACCGCGCCCGGCATCCTGCTCTGGCTCTTTGTTTGGCATATTCACCTCCATCGACATGTCCATATTATGGACGATTGTGTGCGAATTGCCTATCGATGATCTGATTTTTTCTCCACCTTAATAACAATAGAAGAACAAAAATATGCTTTATAGGAGAAACGTCATGAGAAAAGCGGTCGCGCTTGAGCGTAAATAGCAGTTATATTGCCCGTTTTTGGCATATATTGCGCTGAAATACACCCCATTCATAAAGAAATAAATGATGCGGGAAGCTGCTAATGCTGTTTCCCCGATCATCAGGTGGTGCGCATGAAGAACCAGGACTTACATCATATCGTCAGCGATAGGCTCTCTATTGAACAGGCTGCGCGCGATATTTACGATGCCTACATCAAGCATGAGACATGTGAGCCGATCCGCCGCCATTTAGCTGCCCGTGACATTGCGGGCGCTTATGCCGTGCAGGAGGCCAATACTGTGCGCTGGCTCTCGGAAGGGCGACGGCTGACCGGTCGCAAGATCGGACTTACGGCCAAGATCGTGCAGAAGAATGCAGGTATTGATCAACCAGATTACGGCATGCTTTTCTCTGATATGGAAATCGCTGATGGCGATACCATCCCTGAAGGCACATTGTTTCAACCAAAGGCAGAGGGTGAAATTGCCTTCGTGCTTGAGCGTGATCTGACAACGGAAAATCCATCGCTTGCTGAGGTTGTCCGCGCCACAGCTTATGCTTTGCCAGCCCTTGAGATTATCGATACCCGCATTGCCAACTGGGATCTCGATATTGTCGATACGATTGCCGATAATGCGTCATCTGGTCTTTATGTACTGGGCGCAACGCCGCGTAAGATCGATCAGCTTGATCTTCAGATGTGCGGCATGGTGATCGAGAAAAATGGTGATCCCGTTTCCTTTGGCGCAGGCATCGCTTGCTTGGGGCATCCGCTTAATTCTCTGCGCTGGCTAGCACGTACCATGGTGCGGCTGGGACGGCCGCTGCATGCCGGTGACGTGGTGATGTCAGGCGCGTTGGGGCCGATGGTTCGCTCATTCGATGGCGAATACCTCGAAGCACGCATCTCCGGGCTTGGTTCTGTCGGGGTGCAGTTCGGTGCGAGGAAACACTGATATGACAGATCTCAACGCAATTGCCTTGCGCCTCCACGAAGCCGCCATGACAGCAACTGCCGTGCCGCAGCTTGAGGCTGAGCTATCAACCGCTGATGCATATGAAGTGCAACGTTTGTCAATCAAGCAGCGCCTTACGGCAGGCGAGCGGCACATCGGCATCAAGATGGGGCTGACCAGTAAGGCCAAGATGGCGCAGGTTGGTGTCAATGAGATGAGTTGGGGCCGGCTGACGGACGGCATGCTGACCGAGGATGGCTCGACATTATCGCGCAGCCGTTACATTCACCCACGGGCTGAACCGGAAATCGCATTCCGTCTGAAACGCCCGCTTGAGGGCAAGGTCACTGCGCTGGAAGCCTATGCGGCCATTGAAAGCGTGGCCGGAGCCATCGAAATTATTGATAGCCGTTATAAGGACTTCAAATTCCGCTTCTCTGATGCAGTTGCTGATAATGCATCCTCAACCGCATTGGTAATCGGGACCTGGCATAACCCCAATGTCGATTTCGGTAATCTCGGCATCAGCCTTGAGGTCGATGGGGATCCGGTCGAGATCGGTTCAAGTGCTGCCATTATGGGCCATCCAATCCGCTCTCTGATTGCAGCTGCGCGGTTGATGGCTGAACGTGGCGCAAGTCTTGCCGCTGGCGATATCGTGCTGTCAGGCGGCGCTACTGCTGCCAAGCCCTTGCAATCAGGAACTTTTGTCCGCGCACGCTTTGAGGCGCTTGGCCAGGCCGCTTTCCTTGTGGGAGATTGATGATCATGCCGCAATTCATGGTGATCTGCCGAATGAAGGATCCGCTTGATCCTGAGTTGCAGAAAAAGCGTCTCGAAATCCGCCCCGCCCACATCGTTGGTGCCAGTAAATTGCAGGCAGAAGGACACTTGCTGCTCGGCGGTATGGTGCAGGATAAGGCGGGTAATCCAGCTGGTTCTGGCTGCATCTGCGATTTTGAGAGCGAGGAAGCGCTCTGGGAGTGGCTTAACAACGATCCATGGATGGTCGGTGGGGTCTGGGATACGATCGAGGTCATCCCGTTCAAGGTCGCCGAGCACTATCTGAAGCACTAACAGCGATAACGATTGTTATCATTTTCAACATGCTGATCTTAGGTGCATTTTAGCTCTCACGGTAATGATTCAGAATGCATCAGTCGGCTCCAGCTTTATGATACGAGGATTGCATGCGTTATCACCTTCGTCTTCTCGAAGATATTGTGCCGGTGAATGCCGACATCTCGTACCTGCCACGCGCTGTGCGTGCCGTATATGTCCGCAACGGTGGTCTGACTCTGGAGACTGCAACCAGTAACCAGTTCCATAGTGCGGGTTCCGCGTGGGTGGGGCAGGATGAGGTCAATTACGTTGTGGGGCCGGAAGGTGCAGAAATTCTGCGCTGGGAGCTCGTGCCGCTGACAGAAACGCATGATGGACGTCTGCGCTCGTCGCCGAAATCTGCCTCTAAGGTGCTCAATAGCTTTGAGATTGATCTTGATCCTGCCAACAGCTGGCTTTTGCGCTGCGATCAGGTGACATTCCCGCCGGGTACGGTTGCGCCGGTGCATATGCACCAAGGGCCGGGCGTGCGTTGGGTGGTGAAGGGTGAGATTGATGCCATCGGCCCCGGTGGCGTGGCTAAACTGCACTTGCCGGGGGATAGCTTTCTCGAAAATGGCATTGATGAGCCGGTGTCTGCAAAGATGCATAAAGATGAGGAGACATCGTTTCTGCGTGGTCTTATCCTGCCGCGCAGCGTCAAGGGGCGGCCTTCCACCCGCTTTGTCCATAAAGAGGACTGGGATCGCCCTAAACGGCAGGTCTATCATGTTCATGCGGAAAGATTTTTTGAGTTACCTTGAGTAAGATACCCTCAGAAAATAACGCGTCCTGGGAGGACTCTCATGAAAAGTTTTATAAAGGCGCTTTTAGTTCCAATTGTTTCTGGCGTGATGATAACAGCCGCTTTCGCACCATCGTCTGCATGGGCGCAAAATCGCCTCATCGTGCAAGGCGGATCGCCTGTTCCCAACCCCGCTTATCTGAATACATATGTTGCGCAGCAGGCTGGCTTCTTTGCTGAAGAAGGTCTGGATGTGGAAGTGCGCTATACGCAGGGTGCTGCGCTTGCCACTCAGTTGGCTGCAAGCAACAATGCCGATATCGCGGATGTGACGTTCGAGCCTTATCTGTTGGGCTACTCGCAAGGCCTGCGTGGCAAGTTCATCTACTCGCGCTATGACGAGCTGATCTATTGGATCGCTGTACCTGTCGATAGCCCGATCAAGACGCCTGCAGATCTTGCTGGCAAAACCATTGGCGTCGCGAGCATGGCCTCGTCATCATTGACGGTGGCAAGATCGATCCTGCGAGATGCTGGTATCAAACCAACGGACAAGTCGTTCCTGCCTGTAGGCACGGGCGATCAGGCGATTGCAGCGCTTCGTAGCGGACAGGTGCAGGCGCTGTCTCTTTGGGATGCTGTCTATGGCAGCCTTGAACGGGCCGGTCACAAGTTCCGCTACATCTATCATCCACGCGTCGGGAATGTCGGTAACGGCGGTTTCTTCGTCTCCGAGAAGACATTGGCAGACAAGGATGCGCAGCTGCGTGGTTTCCTGCGGGCGCAGGTAAAGGCACGCGTCTTCATCAAGGAAAACCCTGAAGCAGCACTTAAGATGTACTGGGTTGCCAACCCTGCTGCCAAGCCACAGAGCCCGGAAGAGGAAGCGATTAAAAAAGGCATGCAGGAGATCACCTTCAAATCTGCTTTCTTCAATGACGATCCGGTAAAGGACTTCGGTGTATTCGATCTGGAAAAGGTCGGTTCTTATATGGACGTCCTTAAAAAGGAAGGCGTCTACAAGGCAGATCTGACGCCGTCTGATCTCGTGACGAATACGCTCATCGAAGCTGTTAACGACATCGACCCTGCGCCAGTTCGTGAGATGGCGGATAAGTGGGGCAAGTAACATCGGGTTTTAAGCGGGTTGTACTTGGGCTGGAATACAGACTGCCATGCAACCCGCTGTTTTCTGATAGCTTGCCGCGCAGACTACTATTGTAAGAAGGAATGCAGCCATGCTGGCATCACATTCTATCGGCGAACGGCTCATCCAGTTTAACGGGGTTGCCAAGGTCTACAATGCCGCTGACGGAAAAGCTGTCAGAGCCGTGGATTCTGTGACAGCGGAAATTGATCGTGGTGAGTTCATTGCTATTCTTGGCCCATCAGGGTGCGGCAAAAGCACGTTAATGATGATGCTGGCAGGTCTGCTGCGACCAAGCGAAGGTAGCATCCTGTTCAAGGACAAGCTCATTACAGGGCCGCAGGAGGATTTCGGGATTGTGTTTCAGGACGCAGTTCTATTCCCCTGGCGGAATGTGCGGGAAAATGTGGAGCTGCCCGGAGAGGTCGAAGGCCTTAGCCGTAATGATCGGCGCACTCGGGCGCAAAAAATGATCGATCTCGTTGGTCTCTCAGGCTTTGAGAACAAATTTCCGAACGAGTTATCAGGTGGCATGCAGCAGCGTGTTGCGATTGCCCGTGCATTGTCGCTCAATCCTTCACTATTGTTGATGGATGAGCCGTTTGGTGCCCTGGATGCGATGACACGCGAGCAAATGAACCTCGAATTGCAACGCATCAGTCTTGAATCCGGCGCGACCGTTGTGTTCGTTACGCATTCGATTGCCGAGGCCGCTTTTCTGGCAGATCGTGTTTTCGTCATGAGCGGGCGCCCATCAACGGTGCGGGAGATTGTGCCTATCGATATTCCTCGGCCGCGTGATATCGATTTAATGGCCTCTGACAAGTTTGGAACATATGTTGCGCATCTGCGCGACCTGCTTGAAGTGCGGGGAGATGCATCATGACAGATCAGGCAATGCCATCTGTGCCATCTGCTACGGCTGCGCAAAAAGTACCTTCTGGCGAAATGCATCAGTGGGTTTCGGTATCGCTGACGACAGCTGTTCTGCTGATCATGTGGGAGGCAGCTGTGTACCTCATGCAGGTGCCGGTCTTCATTGTGCCGCCACCAAGTGCTGTAGCTGTTTACATCTGGCAGGACATGGCGACAGGCTTCATCCTGCCACATCTCTGGATCACCTTTGTCGAGGTGCTGATCGGCTTCATTGCTGCGGCAGTGCTCGGCATTGTTCTGGGTACCGGGATTGCGCTTGTGCGCTTTCTGGACAAAACGGTCTATCCGTTTGTGCTGGCACTGCAGACTATTCCCAAAGTGGCAGTAGCGCCGTTGCTATTGATCTGGTTCGGCTATGGCATTCAATCCAAGATCGTGACAGCGGCCTTGCTGGCGTTCTTTCCCATCCTGGTCAACGTTGTCGCTGGTTTGCGCACGGGTGATCCGCGCCGGATTCTCTTGATGCGGGCGCTCCGGGCCGGACCATTCAAAACCTATTTCAAAGTGCGGCTTCCAGCCATGCTGCCTTATCTTTTCGCCGGGCTTGAGGTTGGGGTAATCTTCGCTGTCATCGGTGCTGTGGTGGGTGAGTTTATTGGTGCCTCACAAGGGCTTGGTAGCATTATCATTCAACGACAGGCGTTTGTGGATGTGACGGGTGTGTTCTCGGTGCTGTTCTATCTGTCCTTGATGGGCATTCTCATGAGCATGGCCCTGCGCCTTATCGCACAACGTTATGCTTTCTGGTCGGATACAACGTCGCAGGCCAACTAGGTCTCTGGCTGCATCAAGACCTCTGAAAATAGGAACAACAAGATGAAATTGCTTCGTTATGGCCCTATGGGCGCAGAACGTCCAGGTTTGCTCGATGACACGGGCACCATTCGGGATTTGTCTGGCGTTATTTCAGACATCAATGGCAAGACGGTGGATGCCGCAACGCTCAAGCGACTTGCTGCTATTGATCCTGCGACTTTGCAGCCGGTGGATGCAGGTGTGCGTATCGGTCCGTGTGTGGGGGATGTATCCAAGTTTATATGCGTTGGTTTGAACTATGCTGATCATGCTGCGGAGAGCAATCTGCCGATCCCTCAGGAGCCCATTCTGTTTCAGAAGGCTGTCTCGGCGATCTGCGGCCCCTATGATGATGTGATCAGGCCAAAGACTGCCACCAAGATGGATTGGGAAGTCGAGCTTGGTATCATCATCGGTGCCCGCGCCAGCAATATCACGGAAGCGGAGGCGGGTGCGCATATTGCGGGTTATTGTGTGGTCAATGATGTGTCTGAACGTGCCTATCAGGCTGATCGTGGTGGACAGTGGACCAAGGGCAAAAGCGCTGACACTTTTGGCCCAATCGGCCCATGGTTGGTGACCGCCGATGAAGTGGCTGATGTGCAATCGCTGGATATGTTTCTGGATGTCGATGGTGTGCGCCGCCAGACCGGCAATACCAATACAATGATCTTTGCCGCGCATTATCTCGTGGCCTATATCAGTGAATTCATGACCCTGCTTCCTGGCGATATCATTGCTACTGGCACGCCGCCTGGCGTTGGCCTCGGCTTCAAGCCGCCGGTGTTTCTGGATGTGGGGCAAACCATGCATCTGGGCATCAAGGGCTTGGGAGAGCAGCGGCAGACTGTTGTAGCTTATAGGTGATCAGCATGCCTCCCTTCATCTTCAACACAGCTGCGCGCATTGTCATTGAGCCCGGTGCTGCGGCCCGTCTTGCAGAGTTGATGCCTGTTGCAAAGCCTGGCAAGCTCATGTTCGTGACAGATGCAGGCATTGTGCGCCTTGGACTTTGCGCGCCTGCGCTTGCGTCGCTTGAGGCAGCTGGTTGGGAGGTCATTGTCTTTGATGCTGTTGAGCCTGATCCATCTTTGAAAACATTGATGGCGGCCGTTGCTTCAGGGGCATCAAACGGCATTTCGGCGGTCGTTGGTTTTGGCGGTGGCTCTTCTTTGGATATTGCGAAGCTTGTTGCGTTGATCTGTGGTTCTGGTGAAGAGCTCGATGGTGCATGGGGCGTCAACAATGCTCGCGGCCCGCGGTTGCCGCTGCTGTTGGTGCCAACCACGGCGGGGACGGGGTCTGAAGTGACACCGGTTGCGATCATCACTGTTTCCGAGGATGAAAAGCGCGGCGTATCATCGCCTTTGCTGCAGCCGGACGTTGCCGTGCTCGATGCAAGGCTGACGCTTGGATTGCCAGCAGAAATTACTGCTGCAACAGGGGTGGATGCGATGGTGCATGCCATTGAATCCTACGCCTCAACCAATGCCAACAACAACCCGCTCACCCGGCTTCTTGCGCGTGAGGCACTGCGTTTGCTGGGCGCCAATCTCGCGCGGGTTATAAGCCATCCATCTGATGTTGAGGCGCGTGGTGCGATGCTCTATGGCTCGATGCTGGCGGGGATGGCCTTTGGCAACGCGCCGGTAGCGGCGGTTCATGCGCTGGCTTATCCGATTGGCAGCATGTTCCATGTCTCGCATGGACGCTCCAATGCTTTAGTGTTGCCGCATGTTTTACGCTTTAACGCACCTGTTGCTGCAAATATCTATGCCGAAATAGCGGCAGATACATTCCCGGCGCTGGCAGAAATTGCTGATCCTGTGGCCCGCTGTGCGGCATTTATCGAACGTTTGGCTGGATTGGTGAGCGCGCTCGGCATGCCGATACGTCTGCGGGATGTTGGTATAACCGAAGAAGCCCTCGCACCGATGGCGCGGGCAGCAATCAAGCAAACGCGCTTACTCGTGAATAATCCGCGTGCGGTGAGAGAGGAGGACGCTCTCGCTATCTATCAAGCGGCCTGGTGATGGGGTGTAAATATCAGCCATGTGATGGCTGGCGATGTAGTTTATGTAACCCCAAAAGCTTTTGACACGTTGATATCTGTAAACTGTCGCGCTTTCCGATGATTAGGGGCGATATTTGCGCATCTTGATGTCACTTGAGGACAGTCATTTCGATTTCAGAAGGTGATGAAGCCATGAAGTATCTCAAGACAGGGCAGGACGCAGCCACCATAGCTGCAAATGACACAACCGTAAAAAACACCGTCGAAGGCATTCTGGCAGATATTACGGCACGTGGCGATGTTGCCGTGCGGGAATTGTCTGAACGTTTCGATAATTATCGACCCGAAAATTTCAGACTCTCAGAAGCCGAGATCCAGGAGGCCATTGCCGCGGTTGATCCACGCGATCTGGAGGATATCCGCTTTGCCCAGACACAGGTGCGCAACTTTGCCCAGAAGCAACGGGAGTGCATTCTTGATCTCGAAGTTGAAACCTTACCGGGTGTTTTTCTCGGTCATCGCAACATCCCGGTGAATGCAGTAGGATGCTATGTGCCGGGTGGTAAATATCCTATGGTCGCTTCGGCGCACATGAGCGTGCTGACGGCAAAGGTCGCTGGTGTGAAGCGGGTGATTGCCTGCGCGCCGCCTTTCAATGGCAAACCACATCCAGCAATCGTTGCGGCCATGCATCTGGCGGGAGCCGATGAAATTTACGTGCTGGGCGGTGTGCAGGCTATTGGTGCGATGGCACTTGGCACACAGTCCATACTGCCGGTTGATATGATTGTGGGGCCGGGGAATGCCTTCGTTGCCGAAGCAAAGCGCCAGCTTTATGGGCGTGTGGGCATTGATCTCTTTGCTGGCCCCACGGAGACGATGGTGATTGCTGATGATAGTGTCGACGGTGAAATTTGCGCGACCGATCTGCTGGGCCAGGCAGAGCATGGCCCTACCAGTCCTGCTGTGTTGCTGACCACTTCTGAAAAGTTGGGGCGCGATACTTTGGCGGAGATTGAACGGCAGCTTGCGGTTCTGCCAACTGCGGATATCGCTCGTATTGCGTGGGATAATTATGGCCAGGTGATTATCTGTGACGATGATGAAGAGCTTGTGCGCGTGGCCGATGATATCGCGTCCGAGCATGTGCAGGTAATGACGCGTGACCCCAATTATTTCCTGAACAACATGAAGAATTACGGTGCCTTGTTCCTTGGTGCGCGTACGAACGTGGCCTATGGCGATAAAGTTATCGGCACAAACCACACACTACCCACGAAGAAAGCGGCGCGCTACACGGGCGGATTGTGGGTTGGCAAGTTTATCAAGACGTGTACGTATCAACGTATAGAAACAGATGAAGCCAGTGCACTCGTTGGTGAATATTGTTCTCGCCTTTGCTTGCTGGAGGGCTTCGCGGGGCATGCAGAACAGGCTAATATTCGCGTGAGACGTTATGGTGGGGCCGGTGCTGCCTAAGACAATAGCGCTGTTTTCTTGCGTTGAATAAACTGAACAAAACGCTTCAGGAGATCATGCCGTGACCAAGGCCATTCGCACAGTTGCCATTGTCGGAGCCGGGCTTGTGGGATCAGGCTGGGCCATCGTGTTTGCCCGTGCGGGGCTTGAGGTGAAGCTCTATGATGTCGATGCTGGCATTCGCAATCACGTGCCAGCGTTTCTCAAGGGGGCACTTGAGGATATGCAGGGGGCGGGCCTCGTCGATAAGGTTGATGAGGTGCTTGCACGTATCGAGGTGGTGGACACGTTGGAGGCGGCGGTTACGCCTGCGCAGTATGTTCAGGAGTCAGTATTCGAGCGTGTTGATATCAAGAAGCAGATATCGCTCCGCATTGATGCCGCGATGGATTCAGCGGCCGTTGTAGGCAGTTCGAGCTCAGGCATTCCCGGTTCTGCCTTTACTGAGGAATGCACCAATCGATCACGGTTTCTGGTCGTGCATCCTGTAAACCCGCCTCATCTCGTGCCGGTTGTGGAGATTGTGCCAGCGCCTTGGACTGATACTGATGTCGTCACTATCGCTAATGATCTGATGAGCTTGGTCGGGCAGGTGCCGGTGCTCGTTCGGCGTGAGATTGAGGGCTTTATCCTGAACCGTCTGCAAGGCGCGCTATTGAATGAGGCATGGGCCTTGTTCGAAGACGGATACGCGAGCGCTGCCGATATCGATAAGACAGTTGCATACGGGCTAGGCTTGCGGTGGTCGTTTATGGGGCCGTTCGAGACAATCGATCTCAATGCTCCCGGTGGCTTAAAGGATTATGCCGAGCGGCTCGCACCTTTATATCATCGCATTGCACAGTCACGCCCCACGGCGCGGGCATGGTCGCAGGAGGCAATCGCTGCTGCCGATGCTGAACGTCGGGTTGCGCTGCCAGCAGGTGATTTGGCTGCGCGCAGAGAATGGCGGGATGCCTATCTGATGCGCCTTGCTGCGTTCCGCGAAAAGCAAGAGGGGTGATATGGGTGTGCTTGCAAACAGAACGGCATTCGTCACAGGCGGTAGTGGCGGGCTGGGGGCTGCGATTTGTGCCGCTCTTGCGCAAGCTGGCGCGAGGGTTGGAGTTGGCTACGTTACCGCACCCAAAGCACACGCATTTGTTGCGCAATTACCGGGCAGCGGACATCGCGCTATCCATGCGCCTGTGAACGATACGTCAGCACTCAATCAGGCGGCAGAGGAAGTACGCGAGAGCTTTGGTGGCCTCGATCTTTTAGTCAACTGCGCCGGAATTACCCGTTTCGTGCCGCATGATGATCTTGATGCATTGGATGATGCGTTGATTGACGAGATTCTGACTGTGAATGTCAGAGGGGTTATCGCCACTACGCGCGCTTTCGTTCCGTTGCTGCGCAAAGGCACGGATTCATTGATCGTGAATATCTCCTCAATTGCGGGCACCACGGCCATGGGCAGTAACATTGCCTATTGCGCCTCCAAGGCTGCAGTGGACAATCTGACGAAATCATTGGGGCGTGCGCTGGCACCAAAGATACGCGTGGTGTCTATCGCGCCAGGTCTTGTCGATACGGATTTCGTCAAGTCGCTTGATCAAGATTGGCGTGATGATCAGGCGCGTCGCACCCCCTTGCAGAGGTTGGCAGATCCGCAAGAGATTGCGCAGGCGGTTATTGCATCCGCCGTTGCGCTGACCTTTATGACTGGTGTGGTCATTCCCGTTGATGGCGGTAGACCGTTGGGCTGATGACTATGGGTCAATAGCCCACGGTGAAGCGGCTACGGGAAGGCATGGTCTTCAATTTCATCGACAAGGGCAATGGCATAATCCTCGAAAGAAATTTTGCTGCCGTTCTCATTGGAAAGTAGCGTATCCTTCCCAAGACGGAACTTGCCCGTGCGCTCGCCGGGGATAAATTCTGCTGAAGGTGACAGGAAGGTCCAATCCAGCTCTTTTTCTTTCCGCAGCAGGTCGAGAAACTCAGCCCCTTTGGTCGCCTCTGCCTTATAGGCTTCCGGGAAGTCGGGAAGATCAACGAGGCGTTGACCTGTCTCAATCTGCAGGCTGCCAGCGCCACCAACGACCAGATAGCGCTTCACGCCTGAAGCGCGGACGGCTTCAATGAGCGTTGCGGGGTCGCTGGCCGTGAAATGCACTGCGCTGATGACGGCGTCATGGCCCTTCAATAAGTTGGCAAGTGCTGTCCCATCGTAAACATCGCCTTTCTTTGCCGTAACATTGGGAAGTACCGCAATTTTCTCAGGAGAACGCGCAATAGCAGTGACGCTATGACCGCGATCAGACAATTCCTTCAGAATGCGGGAGCCAGCTTGACCGGAGGCGCCGACAAGAGCGATGTAAGCCATGGTGAAGGTCCTTTGTCTAGATAGATGGATAATTCACTTTCGTTAGTTCTAGATAATATTTGCATCAAGGATTATCAATTTCTGGATGACAGTTTCTGCTCATCTTCCGCCCAAATATGATGAGCTGCATAAGCGCGATATGGACGCCAGATTTCAGCGCGCGCACTGAGATTTTGCGGTGTCGGGCGCTGGCCATCTTCATCTGCCATACCGCGCAATAATCCCGCATCACTGGCCGGAAAACCATCTGGCTCGCGACAGGCTCTGATAGCGATGTAATGCGCCGTCCATGGGCCGATGCCTTTAATTGCCGAAAGCCGTGCCACGGTATTATCGATCTGTTCTCCGCGTTTAAACAGCAAGGGATCGGCGATAAAGGCTTCAGCTACCGCTTGCATTGTACGGACGCGCGCTCCTGGCATGCCCATATTTGAAAGGTCCGCCGCAAGCACTTGTTGAGGTGTCGGAAACAGCCTGTGTGGAGCATCTGTTGATGCCTCATCAATCAGTGAGCCAGCCCGATCCACCAGGCGGGCGGTTAGCTGGCGCGCAGCCACAAGTGATACCTGCTGGCCCAGAACCGCACGAATGGCGGTCTCAAATGGCTCCCAATGGCCCGCGATGCGGACTGCGGGACGTTTGGCGACAAGTGGTGCAAGGTAGGGATCGCGCTTTAAATGGTCTGCTATGGCTGTCAGATCAGCGTCGAGGTCAAACATGCTGCGTAAACGCATGGTGATTTCGGTGAGACTGATCTCATCCGAATTAAATTCATCAGCCATGTGGATGCGGGCATCCAGCGCATCTGTGCCTTCCAGGTGCTGCACGGCAAGCATGCCATGCGTAGAGCCGAGCCTGATAGAACGGGTGTAGGTCGTTTCACCTATTTTTTCGATACCTGCAATTGCGCGTAGACGGAAAAAGGCCAGCATAACTGGCCAAGCCATTGGCGGCGTAAACGGTAGCCTGATATGGAGAGGTGACAAAGGCGTCATCATTTCTGCGCGCCATGCGTTGCCTGGGCCTCGGTTTCCAGCAGAATACGCTTGCGTTCTACGCCCCAGCGATAGCCGGACAGTGCGCCATCATTGCGCACAACGCGATGGCAAGGTATTGCGACCGCAAGCTTGTTTGCGCCGCATGCTTGTGCCACCGCCCGAACGGCCTTTGGCTCCCCAATTTTTTGGGCCAGCTCTGTATAAGAGACCGTTGTGCCGACAGGGATAGCGCGCAGGGCTTGCCAGACACGCTGTTGAAACGCTGTACCACGGATATCAAGGGGTAGGTCGAGGCCGAGCTGTGGCGCTTCGATAAAGCCTACAACTTTGGCCACAAGGTCTTCAAAAGCGGCATCGCCGCCGATCAGATCTGCTTTGGGGAAGCGATCTTGCAGATCATGCGCCAACACTTCAGGGTCATCGCCAATCAATATGGCGCACACACCTTTATCGCTGCAGGCAACCAATATGGCCCCGAGTGTACATGCACCGATTGCGAAACGTATAACAATGTGTTCGCCGCCGGCTTTAAAACTTGTGGGAGTCATGCCGAGAATTGCATTGGAATTTGCATAAAAACGACTGCTTGCATTGAATCCTGCATCAAATATGGCATCGGTGACGCTGCTGTCATGCGCAGATAATTCTTGCCGTATCTTCTTTGCCTGATGAGCCGCGCCGTAAGACTTGGGCGTGAGGCCAGTGATTTCTTTAAACTGACGATGGAAATGAGATGCGCTCATGCCCACCGATGCCGCCAATTCATCAAGCTTTGGCAAAGTATCTGCCTCTTCAATGATCCGGCAGGCTTTTGCAACACTTGCAGCTATGTTTTCAGCAATTGATGGGCCGTTGGGCGTGCAGCGTTGGCAGGCGCGAAATCCCGCAGATTCAGCATCTGCACAGTTATCGAAAAATTGGATGTGCTCTGGTCTGGCCGTTTTCGACGGGCAGGAGGGGCGACAGTAAATGCCGGTCGTTGAAACAGCATAAAAGAAAAGGCCATCTGCAGTCTGATCACGCTGTTGGATGGCATGCCAACGAGGATCGTTGAGGTGTTGGTTTATAGAGGCTTGGTTGTTCATCGTTGTGCCGATCATGATAAGCAATAGAGTTGAATGCAACTTTACTCGACGTTGGAGAGGGCTGCACTCCGTTCCTTGCTTTCAAATTCATTCTGGCGATTAGCAACTTTGCCAGGCTGTGGCTCGCTTAATGCTAAAAGAGCGGTGCGCAAATCATCAGGGTTGGTCGCAGCGGGCAGGGCGACTTCCACCTCCACGTGGGCCTCTCTCCAAACCGGTATAGCTTGAATAAGCAATGCGTGGCCAGATGGTGTGAGAGACAGCCTGCGACTGCGGCGGTCTCGCTCATCCACTGATACTGTAATCAAACCGCGCCGTTCAAGCGGTTTGATTGCCGCTGTCAGGGTTGTCCGGTCCAATGCAAGCAGCTCTGCCATAGCACCCATCGTGGGTGGTTCTGGCCGATTAAGTGACATCAATAGCGAAAACTGCCCGTTTGTAAGCCCCAAGGATCGCAAGGCATCGTCAAATCGACGCGCTAAAGCCCGCGCTGCACGTTGCACATAAAGGCACAGGCAAGTATCGCGAACCAGCGGTGAGCTGGTAAGCAGAGCATAAGGGATGTCTTCAGTCTGGAGTAAAGCGTTCAACGAAGCGTGTTTTGACATTGAATGATTATGTTGATATCAATCCATTAATGCAAGGCCATTGAAGAAGGGCCGCATTGAAATCCTTTTCATGGTCAGCGCAACGCATTTGGTTCTCAGAAACGATGCGGGAGGTAGCATGTCCACGAAAGTATTTATCAACTTGCCGGTGCGCGATCTGGCAAAGTCGACAGCGTTTTATGAAGCCTTTGGGTTTCAGCGCAATCCTGAATATTCCGATGAAACGGCAGCCTGCATCGTCATTAGCGATACGATTTATGTGATGTTGCTGACCCATCAGAAATTCGCGCAATTTACCCCGAAAACAATCGTTGATGCTTCCAAGGCCACTGAAGTGTTGACCGCCATTTCTGTCGATAGCAGGGAGGAGGTTGATGAGTTCTTTCATAAGGCCATTGCTGCGGGAGGTAGTGATGTGCGTGAACCCGAGGACCTTGGGTTTATGTATGGTCGTGCATTTAACGACCCCGACGGTCACATCTGGGAGATATTCTGGATGAAAGAAGCGTGAGCGCGTTTCACTCCCACTGAAGAATTGGAGAAGACGATGACATCCCGACTTCCATGTTTCACCTGGTACGAGCTAGCGACGCCTGACGTTAACGCAGCGGTTGCGTTTTATGGCGCAGTCGTTGGCTGGACCGCAGAGCAGACGACAATCTCTGATAAGCCTTATACCTGGCTGAGCGCAGGTGATACGCCTGTGGCTGGTGTATCAGAGGTGGATGGTTCGCCGCCATCATGGACCGGCTCCATTTTGGTCGATAATCTTGATGCAACCTTGAAGCGTGCGCGCGATGCTGGCGCGAAGCTTATTTACGGCCCGAACGACGTGCCAGATATGGTTCGCTATGCTGTGCTTGCTGATCCACAAGGGGTAGTCTTCGCGATCCATCAGGCTTTGACAGATCAGCCGGAATGCACTGGGGAACACATGCGGCCCGGAACATTCGGATGGTCAGAATTGAATGCCGATACAATGGAGTCTGCCTTTGCGTTCTATTCCGGCTTGTTTGGTTGGTCGAAGAGCGAAGATCTTGATATGGGCGAGATGGGCATCTACCGAATTTTCACAGCTGGGAACGACCCTGTCGGTGGTATGATGACAAGAACGAAGGATTGTCCGCTGGCCTATTGGCAATTTTATATCAACGTAGACAATATAAACGCCGCCATTGAGCGTATTACAAGTAATGGTGGTAAAGTATTGCACGGTCCGCATGAAGTGCCTGGTGGTGCGTGGATCGTCATTGCTAACGACCCTCAAGGTGTATCATTTGCTCTTGTGCAGCCGCCAGGAGGGGCATGAATGCTTGATTTATCAGGCGCGGTGCTTTCTGGTGAGCGCCGTATCCTGGTTTCTTGTTGACGGGTAAATGATTTTATGTTTTCGTAGCATTCAAGACAATTTTCTCAAGATAAATTTTACTAGACTAATTGATTAGAATTAGGTTAAGCCTTCAAATTAACGAATATTTATAAGTGTTTTGATTCACTCCCATCATCGCTTTAATTTTGAGGTTTCTGATGGGTGGATATCCTTTTTATATCAATGACATTGCCTGGTCCAAATTGCAGGATTTGTTGCCGAAGGTGAAGCGGGGACGGCGGCGTGTAAATGATCGGCGGGTCGTATCGGGGATTGTTTATGTTCTTCAGTCGGGTGTGATGTGGCGGCAGGCTCCGGCGATTTACGGACCACACAAAACACTTTACACGCGCTATCAACGCTGGAACGCTCAGGGCGTCTGGACGCGTATTTTTCAGGCTTTATCCGAAAAAGACGCGCAAGATGAGACACTTATGATAGATTCGACCACGATACGGGTACAGCGTTCGGCTCTTGGCGCCCAAAAAAAGGATGTCCTGCCACAGGTCGATCTTGCGGCGGTTGGACGAGTAAAATCCACCTGGCCTGTAACGGGCGCGGCAAACCCGTCGCATGGTTGATCACGGGTGGCAACATTCACGATGTTTGCCTCGCCCCGCTGCTGATCAACGCCTGCAATCATCCAAATTTACGCCAGATACTGGCGGATACAGGCTATGTTTCCAAAGACATCCGCGCCTGCGTTGAAGCCGCAAACATCACATATTGTGTGCCAGACCGAAAAAATGCAAAAGTCAAAAATACAATTGATACAGAGCTTTATAAAAAAAGATGGAGGGTGGAGGCATGCTTTGCCAAACTCAAAAACTGGCGCCGCATCGCTACACGATATGACAAATCAGCTCAATCGTTCCTCAACGCCGTAACAATCGCTATCTTATTCTCGTATTACTTAATTTGAATCCTCAGCCTATCATTTTATTGGGAGTTTTTATAATGGCTAGTGTTATGGTAATGCCCCAGACGTTCCACTTGCAACGCAACCTGGTTCATGTAGCGCCTCCACCTCCGCCTGTGCCGCAAAAAGTGTGTTGGATTGTTGATGCGTTTCATCATCTGAAACGATTGTGGGATACCTTGCAGCTCACTGTGAGATCATGTTTCTCATTGGTTGATGCGGCTGAGCTTAATAGTTTTAGCGAAGACCGGCTGCGGTCATTGAATTCATTTGTCCTGAACATGCTTCCTGGTGAAGAAATTTCTAAGCTTAATGCCCAGGTGCTGGGAGTTTGCTTTAGGGATAAGCTGATAAATAAGGCGCATTTTATAAATAATATTTCGCATGATACCTTAAAGGATAATATTAGCTATGGACGCCGGGGTGTTGATGATGGAAAGACGATTAGTGTCTGGGATTGCAATCAAATGCTTAAGGATCTTCCAGATGCAGAGGTTAAGAAGCTTGATGGACATTTCTTAAACTGTTTTTCTGATATTCCTTATTCTCGGCTTGATGTTGAACTGCTGAATAAGCTTTCTATCGAGGCGCTTGGAAAAATCAACCTGAATGTTTTATATTGTGCTGATAACCGTAGAGATGACTATGGCGAGTACATATATGGGCGTCTTCAAGCGCGAGTGTTGAATAATCTTTCGCCTGAGACACTTAAGGTATTGAACGCGTGGATAATAAATTATCTCTCTAGGGAAGCATTGGAAGAGCTTGATGTCTCTGTGTTTTACGACCTTTCGGATGATGCGCTTAAAGGGCTTAATGCTTCTGTGCTCAATGGTCTTTCTGATAATGCAATTGGAGCGTTTGATGCTTCTGTGCTCGGCTGTCTTTCAGTTGACGCGCTTAAAAATCTTAATCCTTCTGTGTCCGAAAAACTTTCGAATGACGCTCGAGAGATGATTATGGTTCGAACTGGTCTCAACACGCTTTCGGCTGAGGACCTTACAAAACTTGATGCTTCTGATCTAAACAAGCTTTCGCAAGAAGCACTTAAATGGCTTGATGCTTCTGTGCTCAACAGTCTTTCAGTTGAAGTTCTTGGAGAGCTTAACGCTTCTGTGCTCAATGGTCTTTCGCAAGAAGCACTTAAATGGCTTGATGCTTCTGTGCTCAATGGTCTTTCAGTTAAAGTTCTTGGAGAGCTTAGCGCTTCTGTGGTCAGCGGCCTTTCAGGGGGAGCCTTTCAACTGCTTAATCTTTCTGTATTCCTGGGTCTTTCAACCAAAGAAATGGGATATGTTACCGATGAGGCAGCAATATATATCATTCATAAGCTAGAGCATGCCAGTGCCAGCGATTCTAATGAGAATGTTGGATTCCAGAGTGATATTGGGAAGCTGATGATGAGTATTCGTTGCAGCCGCATTGATCAAGGTCGGTTTTATGCTGATGCTGAGAAAGCTCATCCTGGAATTTCAGGGTTTATTACAATGTGTACAGGCTAGTTCTAGGCTGAGGATTCAAATTAAGTAATACGAGAATAAGATAGCGATTGTTACGGCGTTGAGGAACGATTGAGCTGATTTGTCATATCGTGTAGCGATGCGGCGCCAGTTTTTGAGTTTGGCAAAGCATGCCTCCACCCTCCATCTTTTTTTATAAAGCTCTGTATCAATTGTATTTTTGACTTTTGCATTTTTTCGGTCTGGCACACAATATGTGATGTTTGCGGCTTCAACGCAGGCGCGGATGTCTTTGGAAACATAGCCTGTATCCGCCAGTATCTGGCGTAAATTTGGATGATTGCAGGCGTTGATCAGCAGCGGGGCGAGGCAAACATCGTGAATGTTGCCACCCGTGATCAACCATGCGACGGGTTTGCCGCGCCCGTTACAGGCCAGGTGGATTTTACTCGTCCAACCGCCGCAAGATCGACCTGTGGCAGGACATCCTTTTTTTGGGCGCCAAGAGCCGAACGCTGTACCCGTATCGTGGTCGAATCTATCATAAGTGTCTCATCTTGCGCGTCTTTTTCGGATAAAGCCTGAAAAATACGCGTCCAGACGCCCTGAGCGTTCCAGCGTTGATAGCGCGTGTAAAGTGTTTTGTGTGGTCCGTAAATCGCCGGAGCCTGCCGCCACATCACACCCGACTGAAGAACATAAACAATCCCCGATACGACCCGCCGATCATTTACACGCCGCCGTCCCCGCTTCACCTTCGGCAACAAATCCTGCAATTTGGACCAGGCAATGTCATTGATATAAAAAGGATATCCACCCATCAGAAACCTCAAAATTAAAGCGATGATGGGAGTGAATCAAAACACTTATAAATATTCGTTAATTTGAAGGCTTAACCTAATCTATTAATTGCTACTGAATAAATCTAACTCTAGATTTGTTATAAGGCAAAATGTGCTCTGCTATTGAATTTTCTCTGGTAATGATTATATCATTGGTGATCTAATACGTTAAATGGCGCGAGCGTAATGCTCGCGCCTTCTTTTTATTTATAATTCTTAATGCTGCAGTGTTAGTTGCTTGTTTAATCGACGCCTAACTGGAGCTGTCTTATTATTGCTGCATCTGCGGGTTGGCTTGATGATATTTCTTTTTTCTTATGATATGTTTTCGTAATTAATGTAGCGTACTTTTAAGGGATTGGATTGCATGGCCTCTGTCAAGCGCTTGGTTTCTCAGGGGGCAATAGTCGGCATTGTCGCTGAAGGCATCACTTCCTCGCTCGTTCAATCAAATATGCTAACTTCTCGGCTGCGCAAGCTAAGGTATGGCGTTGCGGGTGTCGGGCTTGCTTTCTCCGCAGCGCTTTCTCCGGGTTTAGCAATGGCGCAGGCTTTGCCGACGGGAGGCATTGTTACGGGTGGGCAGGCCGCCATCGGTGGGGCGGGTAGCCATCTTTCAGTTCAGCAAAATTCTCCGACTGCCATTATCTCCTGGGATCAGTTTTCGATTGGTCAATCAAATAGCGTGCACTTTGATAACGGTGCAGGCGCAACCTTAAACCGGGTTCGGGGCAATGTCGCATCGCAGATCGATGGCAGCTTAACAGCCACAGGTTCAGTATACCTCGTCAATCCGGCGGGTGTGGCTGTTGGCTCAACAGGGCGCGTGGAGACAGGTGGCTCTTTTGTAGGATCGACGCTCGAGCTCTCGAATGAGGAGTTCAGCAAGGCTGCTCGTGGTGAAGCGTATACATTAAAGGGTACCAGTGGTGCTGCGGTCGTGAATGCCGGTCGTATTGGCGCATTGGGAGGTGATGTCGCGCTGATCGGCCAGGTTGTCGAAAATACGGGTGAAATTTCTGCAAGGAATGGCACTGCAGCGCTTGTCGCGGGCTCAGAAGTATTGGTGCAGGACCGCGCGCAGGATGGCGGCCGCTTTGTTGTGAAAACAGGGGGCGCTCATACGCGCGTTAAGAATAGTGGCTCCATCAGGGCGGCGGAAGTTGAGCTGCGGGCAAATGGCGGCAATGTGTATGCGCTTGCTGGCAACACGCAGGGCGTTATTTCTGCCACGGGTACATCGGTGCGAGGTGGGCGAGTTTATCTGACAGCCGGTAGTGGTGGTACGGTTGAAGTTACCCAGCGTGTTGAAGCACGTCGCGCGGTTGCTGCGACTGCTGGCGCAGCTCGCGGTGGCGAAATTCGGGTTTCGGCAAAAACCGTTAAGGTTGATGCGCAGTTGGACGCCAGTGGCCGGGGGGCCGTGACCGTAGGGCCGGCAGGGATTGAAAGTACCGTTGGGCAGCCGAGTGGCGCTGGCGGATTAGTGCTTGTCGAGGGGCAGGAGATTGAGCTCGATCGGTATAGTTTAATCGATGTTTCTGGCACTCTTGGCGGTGTTGCGCTTGTCGGCGGTGATTATCAGGGCGGCGTGGAGGTTGCGAATAACTATGCAGCTGAACGGATTAAGACTGCAAAAACACTGAAGGTTGCAGAAGGCGCACGTATCGCTGCAGATGGCACGGCGGGCGACGGCGGTAAAGTTGTTCTGTGGTCGGATATCGAGACAGACTTTGCCGGCGAAGTGAGCGCCAGAAGCGCAGCAGGGCGGGGCGGTGATGCGGAAATCTCTGGTAAAGTGCTTCTGAGCTATACTGGTGATGCCGATCTCTCTGGTTCAGAGGGGGCGGGCGAATTGCTGCTTGACCCCTATAATATTAAAATCATTGATACCGCAGTGACCGATCTCGTAGCCAAGGATGGTGAGTTCACGGCTGATAGAGAAACATCTTATCTTACTTATGCAACCCTGCAGAGAGCACTCTCTAAAAGTAATGTTAAGGTAAAAACGGGTTCTGTTGGCGCTGGAGACGGTGATATTTCCGTAGGAAACGGCACTAATTCTCCTTTCGTATGGAGTGGCAGTAATACACTCACACTAGAGGCGTATCGCAATATTACTATTAATGAGACCATGCGCAACACAGGCTTGGGTGGGCTTGTGCTGCGTGCAGACGCTACGGGCATTGGTACAGGAACAGTAATATTAAACAATCAACTTAATGTTCGCGGCGGAACGCTCATTCTGCACAATGGCGCAAATGACGTCGTGGGTAGCGATGGGGCAATTACGCGCGCATTTTCAAATCATAACATCGGCGGTACAATTATTGAATCGTACAAGCTGGTCAATAATGCGGCTGATCTTTCGTTTATTCGGAGCAGTGCAGCCACGCTTTCTGGGTATTATGCGCTCGGCAAGAATATTGATTTTGGAGGGGCGGCTTTAACTCCTATCGGCACGGTTGGTGGTATTGGCGGATTTAAAGGCACCTTCAATGGCTTGAACAATGAGATAAGTAATTATTCTATTAGTGCCAGCGGCAATTATCTGGGCCTGTTTGGCAATATTGATACAGGAATTGTTCGTAATCTTAATCTGAGAAATGTCACAATTAATGCCCCAGCAGCAAATTCTGTGGGGGCATTAGCGGGACAGACCACGGCCGCTTCTCTCGTGGAGAATGTGCATGTTAGAAATGTTAATATAGTAGGCGATCTCTATACGGGTGGCCTTATTGGTTATGCAGCAGGTAATATTACAGCTTCATCTGTTCAGGAAGGGGCAGGGATAGTTGGAGGAAATGTTAATTTTAAATATGCCGGGGGGCTTGTTGGAAGTTCTAATAAAGGCGGGATTACCAATTCTTTTGCAGAGATCCCTGTTACGGGGCAGGTTGTTGGCGGTCTTGTAGGGGTGCTTGGCTATGAGGGCACGATCAGCCGCGCATATGCTACAGGAAATGTCGATGCTGCACTCAATGGGGGAGGTCTCGTTGGTTCAAGCTACGGTTCAATTGACAATTCATATGCAACTGGAAGTGTTAAGGCATTAACTGCCGGTGGTCTTGTTGGATTTATAACCAATACGAGCACTACAATTCTAGGGAAAATTACTTATAGTTATGCTTCGGGAAGTGTTACGACTATTAATTCTGCAAATCCCCCAGGGGGTTTAATCGGAACCTGGGATGGGGTCTCTATTGTAACCAATAGTTTTTGGAACTCGTCTGCTGGTGGCGAAGCCACTCAGGGTGTTGGCAAAAACACAAACGGTCATAGTACTGCTGGCATAATTGCGCTTTCAAATATCAATGCCTTCTCGCAATTGAGTTACAAGGGCTTTGATTTTAGCAAAACTGGCGCTTGGTATATGCTTGAGGGTGATACGCGCCCATTCTTACGTATGGAGCTTGATGTTCTAGGCGTTGCATACGGTAATAATGGCCTGCCTATCGCCAATACATATAATATTAGCAATGCGAACCAGCTTCAACTCATCAGCGCGCACGCGCAAGATAGATTAACTGGCAATAGAACTTACATCCTTGGCAATGATCTTGATCTCTCTGCGGCATTGGCAAATGGAAATGGCCACTGGAGGAATGTAAATACCAAGGACGATACGGCTGAGCGTTATGGGTTTTCTCCAATCGGCAATAGCAATAATGCTTTCACGGGTACATTTAATGGTAATGGTTTTAAAATCCAGAACCTCTTTATCTCGCGTAAATTTGATAATAATACTGGCCTGTTCGGAGTTTTGGGGTATGGCGCTCACGTTCATGATGTGACGCTGAATAATGCTTATGTTACAGGCAATAATTGGGTTGGCGCGCTGGCAGGACAGACAGTGGGCGCGGGCAAGATTACTGATGTTTCTGCCTCCAATGTTCACATCAACTATGGCAATAGCGTTCCAACAGGAGTGAACATTGGCGGTTTGATTGGAGTTAATACTTTCACGGTTAAAAATGCCAGTATCAGTAACGTCGACATCCATATGATGCTGAAAGCATCAGGAACTGCCGTTGGCGGTCTGGTGGGGGTGAATACTGGTACGCTTGATAATGTTTTCATTGATGGTTCGGCAACAATATATGCAAGAGAAAGTGTTGGCGGATTAGTAGGCATTAATAAAGGCGTTGTGCGCAACGCTACTGTAACAAATGCGGTCGTTACTGCGCATATGTTGCAGGGAGGTGGGCTTGTTGGCCTGAATGATTTGGGGGGCTCTATAGAGAAGGCGGCGGTTAGCTTAAGTGCGGTCTATGGAGCTAGTGGAATCGGTGGCTTTGCAGGTGTAAACAATGCGCGTATCCGAGATGCAGCTGTTAAGGATGTCGTGGTAGGCAAAGCAGCGGATAATGTCATTGAAGGCGGAGGATTTGTTGGTAACAACCAATCCCGTGGCCTGATCGAAGCTGTATTTTCAGAGGGTGTCACTGTAACAGGTGATGCACAAATTGGCGGGCTTGTTGGGTACAATCAAGGTATTATCAAGCAATCTTATGTCGATACCAATCAGATAACAAGCAAGGCTTCTTCTGTAACGAGCACTGGCAAGCAGGCTGGTGGGCTTGTTGGTGATAATGCTGGTAGCATTATTATTGCTTATGCAACTGCAACCATTGCAGGGCTTAATCAGGTTGGTGGTCTGGTTGGAAGAAACAGAGGGACCATAGACGACGCCTATGCAACTGGCAAAGTGTCTGCTCAGGATCTCGCGCCTGGATCAGCAAATAATGTGGGCGGTTTGGTTGGCTGGGCAGAAAGTGGACGGATCTCGCGCATTTATGCAACTGGTTCTGCAGAACTTATATCAACAAATGTTAATGTGGGTGGGCTTGTTGGCTTCTTTACTGGTGGCACGATCAATGGGAGCTTCTGGAATACTGATGTCAACAATCAAGGTGTAGTTGTTGGCGCGGGAGCATCTTCTACGGCAGGTATCATTGGTTTGAGCGCAGCAGAGTTTAAGGATACAGCCATTTTCATGAGCAAGGCTACCGGATGGAATTTTAGTATCATCTGGGCGCCTCCCGGAGAGGGCTATAATCCAGAATTATATGCGCTTTCTAAAGTAATTCGTGTGCATTCAAGTGTCGGCTTGGGCGGAATAACTTATGGTGATAGCACTGTATCCGTCGATAATTCCGCATTATCGCAAAATACCGTAATCTATGGTGCTGGCGCTTACGCAAAAGATGATGCCGCATATGATAAAACCGCGGCAGCTTTCAACTTTGGCACGCAAGCCGATTACAATATCGGCCCATTAAACGCAGGTAAGCAAACAATATCCCTAGGGGCCGCAGGCAGCGTGGCTACAGATCAAGGGTTCCGTATTGTATATACGACCGGCATCCTTGTAGCAAAAAAAGCGATAACACTCGATATTACAGACCAGAAAACCTACGATGGTCAGGCGTGGACGGGAGCAAGTCTCGCGCCAACGCTTGTCGATGGTAGTACGCTTGCTTTCGGTCAGAGCATCGCTGACCTGGGTGGCGTGTCTTTGAGCGGTCATGCTGTTGGCGCAGTTAATGCAGGTAAATACACAATAAATGCTGCCTTTGATAACACAGGAACAGCGAATAATTACGCCATCACGTATGCCAACCGCCTCTTGACGGTAGATAAGGCGCAGCTTCTTGTTGGAGATGTGACGAGTAAATTTAATACGGATGGCATAATCGCGTTAGATGATCTTACGCGGGAATATGATGCGACAACTAAATTCGCCTATGGCGATAAATACTCTGCCGCTTATAATTTTACCCATGCTGTAACGAATGAGACCATTCAGCTTACGTTAGGTGGTCTTGCTTATAATGAAAAAGATGCTGATGTTGCGGGCACACAAGTTATTGGTCAATGGCGGATAATTAGCGCTGAAGGCAATAAGAACCTTGCTTCAAACTACATACTCGTTGATACCAGCAGCAAGGCAGATAATAGCTTTTCTATTGCAGCAGCTATAACGCAGAAGACAATTGACATAAGCGCTGTTAATCTAGGCAATAAATTAGTCAAGACATATGATGGCACAACGAATGTTACCAAAGATGGCTCCTTCCTCCAGACCATTTCTGGTGCAGGGAATGAGCGGCTTACGATAACACTGGATGATCTGCGATATGCTGACGCTAATGCTGGTTCAGGCATTGATGTGACCGGTGTCGCTAGTATTACCGGTATAGCGGGCAATAAGGCACTTATTAGTAATTATAAATTTAATGATGTTAATTACATTCAAGCTGGAGAGATAAAGCAAGCTGTCATTAGTTTGTCGGGTTTAAAAATAGATCCGAATAAGACTTATGACGGAAGCAATATTTTCATATTGGCCGATCAGACTGTCAAAGGCGTCAATAATGAGAATATTATTGTCTCGTTGGCTGGCGCTACCTATGCCGATGCAAACGCTGGCAGAACCAGTGTTACAGGTACCTGGAATATTGTCAGTGCAGACTCCAATGTTGGTAATTACAGGTTGGCACAAACAGAATTCAAGAATGCCACTGCCACAATCAGGAAGGCCATGATTAATGTCTCTGATCTGGGCCTGGTTATAAATGCCGATAAAACGTATGACGGCAGCACGGTATTTTCCTATGCGGATCAATCAATTGCGACGGGTGTTGGTAGCGAGTCCTTAACGTTGTCGCTTACGGGAGGGCGTTATAGCGCGGCCGATGCTGGCCTTAGAAACGTCACGGGGCGCTGGGTGCTTTCAGATGACAGTGGCATGTCTAAAAACTATCAGCTTGCCAATGTATCCTTGTCTTTGAAGAATGTAACGATAGCAAAGGCTAAAATCGACGCTGCAACAATCAATGCTGCGGTCGCTTCTATAAGCGCCGATAAGGTTTATGATGGTCGGAATATTTTTTCACCGGCAGCAGTTACAGGTATCAATACAGGCATTAATGGCGAAGCACTGACTATTCGCCTTCAGAATGGTCTTTATGCAGATGCGAATGCGGGCTTGACCTCTGTCTCAGGCGTTTGGAAGGTTGTATCGGTTGTTGGCGGGAGGCGTAATAGCAATAACTACGAACTTGTGTCTCCCACATTTTCGCTCGCTGCTACGATTACACCTGCTGTTATTAATGTTTCCAGGCAAACATTCAAGGCTGATAAGGCTTATGATGGTAGCGACGTGTTTACCTTAGCTAGTCGGCAGATTTTTACTGGCGTTGGAGGTGAGCATTTAACGCTTAATCTGATAAATGGTAAATACAGCAGCCCCAATGCTGGCAATGTTATTGTGACCGGTACTTGGCAGGTAACTGATGCTGCTATGGGTCTTGGCGCTGCATTGAATTATGTTCTGGCAAACAGTGCAGTTTCTGTTAATGCGATTATAAGGTGATCCAATCAACAAGAGCCACCACTTGCACGGTTGAGATCAAACTGCATCATCTTTAATTTTGGAATGAAGGCTGCTGAGGCATGAGTGCTTCAGCAGCCTTTTAGTCTTTAATACTTTAGCTGGCGTTAGCGTCCAGGCTGGTGCTGGATGAATAATTGAGATTATGGGCGAGTGCGCGTGGGGTGCCATTTTTCATTATTTTATTATTTATAATTTGACGCTTATGTCAGTGCATCTTGAGTATGTCGCGAAAGTGCGCCATCATGTGCAATGAAATTAATAACTTAATGCCATGAGGTCTCTTTCTTTTAGCATTAATGCCAAATGTTGATATGTAATACAGGAGATGCATGTGCGCACAAGGACGAACGAGAAACGCGATCTACAGCGTAGAACTGTGCTCGAAGCTGCTGCTAAATTATTTAGCGAGCGCGGTTTTTCCGGTACCAGTCTTGTCGACATCGCTAAAGAGTTGGATATCAGCAGGCCGGCATTGTATTATTATTTCTCTTCTAAAGAAGAGATATTGTCTTCGCTTGTTGATCACGTGAGTGTTTATAGCCGAAAAATGATCTCCGAGATCATGAGCAAAGATACTGATCCTGTCACCAAACTTCATGATATTACCTATAAGCAGCTTTTGTTCGTCATGCAGAACAAGGTGTCTTATATGGTCGTGGTAAAATCTGAAGAGGATCTAGTTTCTGAGACCAAGAAGCTAAACACCATAGCTAAAAAAAGTGTTTTTGAGAGCTTCCGGTCAGTGATCGAGGCCGGGCAGGCGAGCGGGCATTTTCGACAGGGGGATTCTGCGGTTGCGGCGCTGGGAATCATTGGTATGTGCAGTTGGTGCGCATGGTGGTTTAAATCGGATGGACGCATTTCCGAACATGATGTGGCTGAGCAATTAAGCCAAATGGCGCTTTCCTCGGTGCTGAAACATGATCACGCTGTCGCTATAAAAAGCGAAATTACAAACATTATCAGTGCACTTGAAGGCTCTGTATCTCAGCTTCAGTCTATCCAAAAGCAATATTGACACATTGGTAAAATTGAATTACACATATGTCAGTGCGCGTTTGAATGATACGCAATTGGATGGGAGGTCAACATTCTCATAACCTGCCATGAACGGTCGAGGTTTGGATCCTCTTTGTCTGGCTGAAGTTTGGCGGATAATGAGTGTAAGCGTTCCTCTGATTTTCAGTGCTCATGCTCATTTAATGTATTTAGCGGCTAATCAGGGCTGACTCATCCCAATGTTTCTCGCTTATGGTTTGTTTCAGGGGCAACATTCAGCTGAGAATATAAGCTTAATCGTTCGTTTTTTCCGAATGTTAGAGTAATCTGATGCAATAAAATTAAGCAACTTACCAAAGAGTTGTCAGGAGGAGCACCATGGGGAGCGATATTCCCTACTATCACCGTTCCATTGATTGGGAGCGTCTGGTCGCTGACTATCCGCCGCCGCCCCACTTTCATCAGATGACAGGTGTGTTGTCTGAAGCAGAGGTAAATGCACTGCAAAATCATCGCTTTATGGAGCGAATGAGGGAGGCGTGGCAATTACCCTTCTACAATCAACGCTGGCGGGCCGCGGGGCTTGAGCCCGGTGATATCCGCAGTCTGGCTGATATCCAGCGCATACCAAGTTTTACAAGCGATGATTTGAAGAAAGCCATCGAAGAAGCGCCCCCTTTTGGTTCGCACCATCCTTTAGGGCGTAAGGATTTTGGACGAATTCCCATCAAGATCCAGACGAGTGGCGGCACAACCGGCATGCCGCGTGCGACATTGTTTGATCCGCTATCGTGGGAAGTTCAAGGCATTCAGACGGCGCGTGGTTTTTATTCGCAGGGTGCAAGGCCTGGCGATGTGATCCAGATCCCCCTTACCACCTCATTGGCAAATGCTGGCTGGACTGCGCATAACGCTGCATTCAATTGGTTGGGGTGCGTGCCCGTTACAACGGGTTCCGGCAAGGTGACGCCCAGTGAAAAGCAACTTGCTTTTGCCAAAGAGTGGGATGTCAACGGCTGGTATGTTATGGGCGACTATCTGGGCCGCCTTACGCAAGTCGCTGCAGAGATGAATTTCGATCTGCATCAGCTGCCGACAAAGTACATCTTTTCCTTCCTGGGGCCCGACGCCGACGGTGCATTGCGCAAGGCGATGGAAGAGGCGTGGAACGCCCCTGTTTATGATAATTATGGCTCGCATGAAATTGGCCTCGTTGCTTTCGAGTGCTCGGAAAAGGTGCGCCATATCAATGAAGATACGGTTTACCTTGAAATCTGTGACGAGTTTAACGGCAACGTATTGCCCGATGGCGAAGTTGGAATTGTCGTTGCGACAAGCCTGTATCGGAGCATTCCTCCGTTTATCCGTTATAACTTGCGTGATCGGATGTCGATCAACCCGCGCCATCGCTGCGCTTGCGGGTTAAATACCCGGACGCTATCGGCGATGTTGGGCCGAGCCGATGAGATGGTTAAGCTGCGCGGCACAAACATTTATCCCTTAAGCTGTCAGAGTGCAGTCAAGAAAGACCCGCGCACAACTGGTGAATATATCTGCGTCGCATTCCATGTTGGTGAGTCTCTGGCGCGTCAGGAAGAAATGACGGTCAAAGTAGAGCGGAAATCCCCTGAAATTGATGCAGAGGCATTAGCGCAAGATCTGCGCAAAGCACTCTATATGGATCTGGGTGCTCGCGTTGATGTTGAGATCGTTGAAGCGGGCGAACTTGCCGAGGTGTGCGGTATAGGTGAGAAGCCGCGTCGATTGCTTGATTTACGCCGAAAATAGGGTTTTGGGCGCCATTCTGGTTCTAGCATCCTAAGCGTTTGCGGCTATCTGATTGAGCTAACAATAAAAAAACTGGAGCAAGCGTTGATCCGGCGAGATCTAACCTTGCTCTAGGCGGGTAATAAAGCGATAATTCTTCGTGCTACCCGTTGCTGAAGCAAAGGAACCTAAAATATTTGCTTCAGCAAATTATAAATATCTCTGGGAGGAGTAGAAATGGTGGATTTTAAGCGTTCGTATATGTCAGCTCTTGCTGTTGGGGCATTGCTTCTCAGCGGGTCATCCGTGCTGGCGCAAGATGCGGTAAAGCCTCTTGTAATTGGCGTTATTGAAGATCGGTCGGGTGGTTCGACTTTTTATTCGCAGGAATCTGTCAAGGCGATCAAGCTTTTCTCGGAGCTGCTTAACAAGGGCGATGTTCTGTTCGCAAAAGATACTCTTGGTGACAAACCAGGTATTCTGGGCCGCCCCATTGAGTTGGCCTTTGAGGATGATGAGAACAATCCTAACAATACCGTTATCAAGACACGTCGCCTGCTTGAGCGTGGGGCAGAGGTAATCTTCTTCCTTTCCGGTTCTGGCGCGACAACGCAAGGACGCGTCGTTTGCACCGAGCAGAAGGTGCTTTGTATTGCGCCGACGAACGTTAGCGCCAAATTGGTTGAAGCGCCCAATAACGAATACATCTTCACCATCGCGCCTCAGAGTGCATTGACAGCTGAAGCGTATATCGAGGCCTGGAAAAAGCTTGGCTATAAGCGCATTGCGGGCGTGCGTGATAGCAGCGCGACTTCCAAAATCGTGGGCGATTCCTACGTCAAGGCTTGGGAAGCAGCCGGCTTTGAGACTGTAGCCTATGAAACAGTTGAAATTGGTGCGCCTGATGCCAACGCGCAGATGCTGCGCGTGCGCAACGCCAAACCTGATGTGATTATGGATCTCTTTGCATCGGCTTCTGAATCGGCTGCCATGTATCGCAGCAAGGAGCGCCTGAAGCTTGATACGCCAACCTTCGCCAGCAATACGCTGACAGCAACGCCTCATATCTGGCAACTGGCAGGGGACGCGGTGAATGGTACGTTGGTGGTTGACACCATCGGCACTACAAACCCCAACACCAATGCGCTTCGCGCTGCTTATGATGCAAAGTACGGACCAAACACCATGGTCTGGCTGCATCCGATGGTTTGGGATGGTCTGGCGCTCGTGAAAAAAGCCGCTGAAACTGTAGGCTCGACAGATGGCACTGCAATGCGCGATGAAATTGCAAAAGTGCAGAAGTTTCCTTCATCATTTGGTCAGCCGGGCTTTACCCTGAACTTTAGTGCTGACAAGCATAATGGTGCGAGCAAGCAGGGCCTTGTGGTGGTGCAGTTTGCCGATGGCACGCCATCACGCGTTTGGGATGTCTACCAGCCATAAGCCGAGGGCAACGCAATGGATCCGGGTATCATCATCTCGGGACTAGGTACGGGTGCTTTCTATGGTTTGATAGCACTGGCCTACTTCCTTTTCACGCGTGCCACCACGGCGGTTAACTTTGCCATCGGTGCGTTTGTTATGTTCGCTGGCATGCTGTCGGCACATCTTGTGACGGTTGAGGGTATCCCGGTTTCTATTGCGGTGCTTGCTGCCGTTCTTGCGGGCATTGTGCTGGTTTGGGTGGCAGAGGCGGGGGTGTTGCGTCCGATAATGGCGCGCGCCACCGATGAGTTCGGCGCGGTGATGGCCATCGTGGCGCTTATGTTTGTGATTGAGCAGCTGGCGGGCATTTTATTTACGCGCCGGCCTATTGTGAGCAAGCCATTCGTGGATGGCATCATCGTGGTAGGTGATAGCTTTGTGGAATACCACACCCTGTTGATGTTGTTTGTCGCTGTTGTTGTCTTTGCCGCGGTTGATCTCTGGTTGCGGAAGGGGCGCTATGGGCGAATGCTGCGCGCGGTTGGTGATAATGAAAGCGCAGCACGCATATTGGGCTTGCCTGTACGCCGCATTAAAGGTGTGGCGATGGCAGTTACGGGGATCGTTTGTGCGATCGCCGGGGTTATGGTGATCTCTTATACGCCTGTAAACTTCCACTCGAATATCGGCTTTGCCATTTTGGGGTTTGTCGCCTTCGTCATTGGTGGCACTGGCAATGCATGGGCGCCGCTGGTGGGTGGATTGCTGCTGGGCGTGATTGAATCGGTTTCAGCCTATATGTTGGGCGGTGGAGCGCGTGATTACGTGCTGCTAGCACTCGTTCTGCTCATCTTTACGGTGAGGCCACAGGGGCTCTTCCATATTGAGGTGCGGGCATGACATCATTCGTGCATGCGAAGGCCGATACCCGCAAAAGCGGCAGTGCCAGTCGGCGCTACCTGCGGACAGAGGCGCTGGTCACTGCCGTTATCGGTGTTGGCATCATTCTGCTCATCGGCGATCGTGCCTATCTGCAGGATCTGGCTATTCTTGCCATTGCATACGCTTTTCTCGCCATGGGGATGTATCTGCCATTGGCGCTGGGCGGGCAGCTTTCGCTAGCTTATAACGCTTACTTTGCCATTGGTGCCTATGCTGTAGCGCTGACAGGCGGATTAACACCGGGAGTGGAGCAGCAACTGGCCTTGTGGGCGTCGATACCAGCAGGTATTGCAACAGCTATGGTGACGGCTGCCATTTTGGGCTTTGCTACACGCAGGCTTTCAGGGTTTCATCTGGCCGTTGCGACGTTGATGTTTGGCATCGCTGTAAACACTTTTCTGATCCATAGTGATGGCATTACGGGTGGCCCGACTGGCTTGGGGGGCATTCCGCGCCTGAACATTTTTGGCTGGGAGCTTGGTAGAACAGAACTTGTCACGATTGGTATCGTGGGGGTTTGGATTGTGGCCACGCTGATCGCCCGGTTTCGCGTATCATTGGCTGGTATTGCACTCCGGGTTCAGCGTGAGGCACCCGCAGCGGCAGCCACGAGTGGTGTGCCTGCGGTGGCGTTGAAGATGTATGCGCTGATAGCGGGTGCTGCTATCGCAAGCCTTTCCGGTATTCTGTTCGCACTGATGAACCAGTTCGTTCTGCCGGAATCCTTCGGTGCGAAAGTGGTATTTCTGGTGCTTTTCATGCCAATTCTTGGCGGCATGTCCACGCCTTGGGGCGCGGTTCTGGGGGCGGTGCTCGTTGTCGCATTTACGTTTGGGTTTGATTTCTTCCAGGGCCCCGGTGCATTGACATTCGGCGTTTTGGCTCTGCTCGTGCTGTTGCTTGCTCCGGCGGGTATAATCGGTTTGATCGTTCAGTTCGTCAGCTGGAGCAAGCGTCGTCTGGGATGGTCTGCTCACTCAGAGGAAGGTGCGCCATGACGGAGCTTCTTTCTTGCCGCGATATTCATAAATCCTACGGTGGCGTAAAAGTGCTGCGGGGGGTGACGCTCGGCGTAAATAGAGGGGAAATCTTTGGACTGACCGGGGCCAATGGTGCGGGCAAATCTACTCTTATCGATGTTATTACGGGTCAAACGGCTTATACTTCTGGCGAGATTTTTATCGGAGATGTCCCTGTCTCACGCGGTGGTGCAGCACTTAGGGCGCAGCTGGGGCTTGCACGGACTTTTCAACGCCCACAAGTGGCGGCGGAGCTGACGTTGCTGGAGAACATCCGTGTGGCACGCGCTGCTGCAGGCCTCTCATCGCACAACAAGATACTTTCGGCATTTATAAAAGGCTTCTTCGGCGGCGGGGAGGAGGACGAGGCGGAAATCAGAAATGTTTGCCGACAATTGTCCCTGCGTGAGCCGGACAGGTTGGCAGCGGAAGTAACCTTTGGCGAGTTGCGGTTGCTTGAGTTTGCCCGAGCACTCATGCTGAAACCGAAAGTGATCGTGCTTGATGAGCCATTCTCAGGCGTGGGAGATGCCGGTATTAATGGCATTATCGAAGCGCTGCGCGCACTGAGAGATGCCGGATGCGCTGTGCTGCTGGTGGATCACAACATCGATTTGCTTACACCGTTGGTTGATCGCATGGCGCTGTTGGCGCAAGGCGAAATCCTGGTCGAAGGCAGTGTCGAGACATGCCTGCACAGTCCTGTATTCCGCAGCACATACATAGGAGTGGCATGATGAGCAGCACCTCTGTCTTGACTGCGCAGAATATTGTCGCCCGTTATGGTAATGCTGAGGCCGTATCACGTGCCGGGCTTGCAGTCGATAAGGGTAGTGTGACTGCGATTGTTGGTCCGAATGGAGCAGGAAAAAGCACGTTGCTGCAGGCGCTTGTTGGTGGATTACGGATTGCTGAGGGGGAGATTACGCTGAATGGCAAATCCATAACCCGGCAAAGCCCTACCGATCGCGCCAAGGCAGGGCTTGTGTTGGTGCCGCAGGGCCGGCAGGTTTTTCCGGTGCTGACTGTGCTGGAAAATCTGCAGGTGATGGCCGATGCGCTTTCGCTGTCTCATGGACGCATAGATGAGGCTATGCAACGATTTCCCGTTCTCAGGGAGCGTCAGCACGTGCCAGCTGGCAGCTTGAGCGGTGGTGAGCAGCAGATGCTGGCGCTTGCCCGGGCGTTGATGTCGCATCCTTCAGTTTTATTGCTCGATGAGCCTACATTGGGCCTTGCGCCGGTGATCGTTGCTGAAATCATCAAGACCGTAACCGAGCTTGCGGCCGATGGCGTTGCCGTGTTGATTGCTGAGCCTTCGATCAGGCTAATCCGTAACCAAATCGACCGTGGATATGTCATGATCCGAGGGCAAATGGTGGCGGAAGTGCAGGGTGCAGCCAATCTTGAGCAGGCTTATCTAGAGAAAATGGGTATGGCAGATCATGCTCATTCGTCGCATTCAGTGCATGCGTAAAGTATTGCACAGCTCCAGAATGAATAGAGCGCATGGGACAGGAAACGTGCATTCTGTTTATAAAAAACGCTAAAAATCAAATGGATAGTTTGGCTTAGCGCTTGCTTTGCTGCTGGTTTCTCTAACCAATCCTTCGCTGTCGCCTGTCAAATTATGGGCGAAGGATTTAGCTTACCTGAAAGTTGACAATCAAGTAAAATAATCTGACAATAAGGTCGTAGTTTAGTTAGGAGGCTACCCTCATGATCAAAGGCGTTTACGGTATCAACGTCGCAGTGAAAGATCTCGATGCAGCTACGCGCCAATATGAGGCACTGTTTGGCATCAAGGCAAAGCCGCTTTCGAGCGATTTTTTTGCTTTTCCCGGATTGATTGGTTCGCAGATCAGCATCAACGGATTTCACCTCAATCTGATTGCCTCATTAACTGACGATACATCAGTTGCGAAGTTCATCGAAAAGCGTGGTGAGGGCTTCTTTCTGCTTTCTGTCGAGGTCGAAGACATTGCAGGCGAGGTTCAGCGGGTGCGCGATCTGGGCGCAACCGTGCTGATGGATGAAAACACTGTTGGCGATTTTGGGGCGGTAAACTTCGTTCATCCCAAGTCTTTCGCTGGCATTCAGGTGGAAATTTTTGAACCAGGAGAGCGCGCACGCGCGCTGGATCTTGCTACTGCATGATGGTGTGAAGGGTTACGAATAAGGGGGGAGCCGTGGAGAAGTTTCGCAAAGAAACCCGCGATTGGCTTGAGGAAAATTGCCCACCCGCCATGCGTCAACCAAGACGCGGTGATGCCGACACTTGCTGGGGCGGAAGAGGCTGGGTTTTTACCTCGCAGGAACAGCGTATCTGGTTTGAGCGTATGGTAGAGCGCGGCTGGACGGTGCCAGCATGGCCGAAAGAATATGGCGGTGGCGGTCTGTCGCCTCATGAAGCGGTGATCCTGCAAGAGGAGATGGATGCTATTAATGCGCGTCCGCCGCTTGAGAGCTTTGGTATTTCAATGCTTGGACCAGCATTGCTCAAGTTCGGCAATGAAGAGCAAAAACGCGAACATCTGCCGAAAATTGCACGTGGTGAAATTCGTTGGTGTCAGGGCTATTCCGAACCCGATGCAGGATCAGACCTTGCGGCGCTACGCACGCGTGCGGTCCAGGATGGTGATCATTTCATCGTCAATGGACAGAAAATCTGGACCTCTTACGCAGACAAGGCCGATTGGATTTTCTGTCTTGTGCGCACGGATGTAACGGTCAAGAAGCAAGCTGGCATTTCGTTCCTGCTTTTTGATATGGCGACGCCCGGTGTTTCGACGCGGCCTATCCTGTTGATATCGGGCAAGTCGCCATTCTGCGAAACGTTTTTTGATAATGTACGCGTGCCGGTCAGCAACCTTGTTGGCGAACGTAATCGCGGCTGGGATGTTGCCAAATATCTGCTGACCCATGAGCGCGAGATGATTGCAGGCGGTGGCAGCAATCTTTTTGACGTTGATTTTCTGGACAGAACGGCAGCCGCTGTTGCAGGTGGCGCGCCGCTGAAGGATAGCGTGCTGCGCGCACGTATTGCCCAGGCCGCCATTGATAGTCATGCATTTGAAGCAACTCGTGAGCGCTATGTTGCAGATGCTGCAGCAGGTAACGAGCTTGGCCCGCGTTCTGCCGTGCTGAAATTACAAGGCACTGAACTTAACAAACGGCGTTTGGAGCTTGTCATGTCTCTTGGGGGCATCGATGCGCTGACTGTGACGGGTGAAGAAGAAACAACTGATAGCCCCCATACGCTTTGGCTGCGTAGTCGCGGCAATTCGATTGAAGGCGGCACGTCGGAAATCATGCTTGAGATCATCTCAAGGTCGATCCTCGAACTGCCGGTCCAATGAGGTGAATGCTATGTTTGCCGATGAATTGGAAATCATGCAGCGCAGCGCAAGAGCGCTTATCGAGGAGTTGTCTCCTGTGGGAGCGCTGCGCGAGCTGCGGAATGTTGGAAATGATCGTGGGTTTGACAGCCATTTCTGGCAAAAGGCAACGGAGTTGGGATGGGGTGGGGTGATCATCCCTGAAGATCTCGGCGGTGTTGGCCTGGGACATGTTGGGGCGGGAATTTTAGCGCGTGAACTGGGCCGTGAGGCTGCACTCTCGCCGTTTCTCTCTACTGCTGTTCTTGGCACAACAGCTTTGCTGCTGAGCGAACAAACGCCATCACGAGATCAACTGTTGGAGCAAATCGCAGCAGGTAGCACTCTTGTCGCGGTTGCCATTGAAGCATTGGGTGCCGCAACAGCTCAGGTTGTCTATCAGCATGATTCAGAGGGCTACACGCTGTCTGGTCAGCACAAGGCGGTGATCGATGGTCATGTTGCTGATGCATTAATCGTGCGGGCTGAGCCAGCTCTGGGGCAAGGGGAGACCCTTGTGTTTCTTGTCGATGCTGATGCTGAAGGCCTCGCAGTTTCGCCGCGCCCTCTCGTTGATGGTCGACGGCTGGGCGACCTTACATTCAACAAAGTGCGAGTGGGCGAGGGTGCGCTTCTTTCAACGTCTCTATCGATCGACGCATATGTTGAGTGCGTGCTGGATGCGGGAAGAGCAAACCTGGCTGCGCGACTTTCAGGAATGGCAGAAGAAGCATTTGCACGCACAGTAGCGTTCTTGAAAGAGCGTGTGCAGTTTGGACGGCACATTGGTTCATTTCAAGCTCTTCAGCACCGTGCCGCACTTATGCATTGCGAGATTGAAGATGCATGGTCTGCCTCCCTCAAAGCCTTGCGGGCAATCGATGAGGGGCTTCCTGAGAAAGCGTTTCTTGTGGCCGTTGCCAAAGCAAAGGCCGGTGAAGTTGCTTGCCGCGTAACAGCGGAATGCCTGCAGCTGCACGGCGGTGTCGGCATGACAGATGAATTCGATATTGGCCTCTATCTCAAAGCAAGCCGGATAGATGCCGAGTTACTGGGCAACGTGACGTTCCATGCTGATCGCGTGGCGTCTCATCTGGGATACTAGCATAGGGAGCTTTTTGAAGGAGTTATTGCCGTGATTTTTATTCAATTGATTTAAATGAAGAATATGTACTCATAACAGAGGGTTTTAGTTATGGTTAATCTAGAAACGTTGTTTTCGGTTAAAGGCAAAACGGCCCTCGTTACAGGCGGGGCAACTGGTATTGGTCGTGTCTGTGCTCAAACATTAGCTGAGGCGGGGGCACGTGTGCTGATCGCCTCCCGCAAGGCTGAATCCTGTCGTGATGTCGCGCATACTATTGCCGAGGTTGGTGAATGCGAGGGCTTTGGTGCGGATGTGAGCACCGAAGAAGGTGTCGCAGCTTTGGCTAACGAGGTTCGCGCACGCACTGAGCGGCTTGATATTCTCATCAACAATGCTGGGGCAACCTGGGGTGCGCCGTTTGAAGAGTTTACCTGGGCCGCATGGGAAAAGGTGCTGTCAGTCAATCTGGTTGGTGTTTTCGCGTTGACCCGTGAGTTGATGCCGCTTCTGTTAGCTTCAGGTTCTTCTCGCTCGCCCTCGCGTGTCATCAATATCGGATCAATGGTGGGCACGTTGCCGCTTGCTGACAATGCATATTCCTATGCCACGTCCAAAGCGGGCGTTCATCACCTGACGCGTATCCTGGCCAATGAGTTTGCCGGGCGCAATGTCAATATCAATGCCATCGCACCCGGTCCCTTCAATACGCGTATGACAGCGTTTGCGCTTGCTGATGAGGAAACGCGCAGGCATGCCGCTGCTGGCGTACCGGTTGGTCGCATTGGCGAGCCAGAAGATATCGCCGCTACAATTCTTTATCTCTGCAGCCCTGCTGGCAGCTTTGTTACAGGTGCAGTCCTGCCTCTTGATGGCGGTATGACAGTGCAGACACGTCAACATATGTTCAGAGGGGATGATGCATGAGTGCATTGGCTGATATGTGCCCTCGGGCCAAGACATCGCGCTGGTATGTTATCAGCCAAGCGCGGATTGATGATTTTGCCGATGTGACGGAAGATCATCAGTTCATTCATGTCGATCCCGCAGCGGCGGCAGAATCGGTCTTTGGTGGTACCATTGCGCACGGTTTTCTATCGCTTTCGCTGCTGAGTAGTATGGCAGAAGGTATTTTGACACTGCCGGAAGGGGCCGGGATCAACCTGAATTATGGCTTCGACAAGGTGCGTTTTTTAACGCCTGTGGCTGCGGGGAAACGTGTACGTGGCCACTTCTCGCTGAATAGTTCCACTTTGCGTGCTCCCGGTCAGGCTCTGTTTTCCTACAAGGTTGAAGTTGAAATTGAAGGTGAATCGCGGCTGGCTCTGGCAGCTGATTGGCTGATCTTGACGATTGCCGCGACAGGAGAAGAAGTATGAGCGGGTTTGCCAATAGAACGGCGATTGTAACGGGTGCAGGTGCAGGCCTAGGCCGAAGCCATGCACTCGGGCTTGCACGAGCAGGTGCGCGCGTCGTCGTTTCTGACGTTGATGCTGAAGCAGCACGCGCTGTGGCTGTTGAGATTGAGCGTGAGGGCGGTAAAGCGATCGCCGCCGCCGCTGACGTCTCTAACCCAACACAAGTGCAGGAGGCCGTGGCACGCGCACAGGCCATCTTCGGTGGCGTCGACATCCTCGTGAATAATGCGGGCATCTTGCGTGATAGAAGCTTCGCCAAGATGTCGCTGGAAGAGTTTGAGCTTGTTCTTAAAATTCACGTGACTGGCTCTTTCAATTTCTCCAAGGCGGTGTGGGAGGGAATGCGCGAAGCTCGCTATGGGCGCATCGTGTTCACGTCATCAGCATCGGGCATCTACGGCAATTTTGGACAGGCGAATTATGGCGCTGCCAAAGCTGCGATGATCGGCCTTATGAACGTGCTTCATATCGAGGGCGAGAAATATGGCATCCATGTCAATACGCTCGCGCCAACCGCTGCCACCCAGATGACGGCAGGGCTCATCAGTGAGGAGGCGGCAGCTTTGCTTGCCCCAGAAACCGTAACGCCAGCAGTACTTTATCTTGCGAGTGAGAATGCGCCTTCGCGCGTTATCCTGGGAGCGGGCGCTGGTGTTTATGCCCTGACACGCATTGAAGAAACCGAAGGGGTGTTTCTGCCGGAATCTGAGCGAACCCCTGAAGGCATTGCACGTCATTTCAATGAAATCGCCAGCCGCTCCAAAGCGCGAACGCTGGATGGCGCTTTCGATCAAACCAGTAAATTTGTGTCGATCGCAGCACATGCGCTGAACATCGATCTCTCCGGAAAGGCCTGAGATTATGAGAGAGGCAGTTATTGTTTCCACCGCGCGCACGCCTATTGGCAAGGCTTATCGCGGTGCATTCAACGATACACAGGCGCAGACGCTTGGCGGCCATGCCATTGCTCATGCAGTCGCACGTGCTGGCGTTGATCCGGCCGAAATTGATGACGTGATCCTTGGCGCGGCAATGCAGCAGGGTTCAACCTATCTGAATGTCGCACGTCAATCAGCCTTGCGAGCTGGGCTTCCTACAAGCGTCGCTGGTATGACGATTGATCGCCAGTGTGCTTCCGGGCTGATGGCTATTGCCACTGCGGCAAAGCAAATTGTGCATGATGGCATGACCGTTACTGTTGGCGGTGGGCTGGAATCCATCTCCCTCGTGCAGACACCAAAAATGAACCTGGACCGTTTTCAGGATCCATGGCTGGTCGCTAATCGCCCTGATCTATATATGACGATGCTTGAAACAGCCGAGATCGTGTCTGATCGTTATAAAATACCACGCGATTTGCAGGATGCCTACGCTCTGCAATCCCAGCAGCGCACGGCCAGCGCACAAGCTGCGGGGCGTTTCGATGCTGAAATTGTTCCTCTGCCGAGCGTAATGAAGGTGTTTGACAAGGCGACCGGCGAAACGCGTGATGTCGAGATCACTGCTCCGCGCGATGAAGGTAACCGTGCCGATACCACTCTGGAAGGGTTACAGAGTCTGAAGCCAGTATTTACTGGTGGGCAGGTGGTACAGGCCGGGCATTACATTACGGCGGGCAATGCATCCCAGTTATCCGATGGTGCCTCAGCCAGTGTTCTGATGGAAGCGGGTGAGGCAGCGCGGCGTGGATTGCAGCCGTTGGGGATTTATCGCGGCATGGCTGTCGCAGGTTGTGATCCCGATGAAATGGGCATCGGCCCTGTCTTTGCTGTTCCTAAATTGCTTGCTCAGCACGGATTGAAAGTAGACGACATTGGCCTATGGGAGCTTAACGAAGCTTTTGCGGTACAGGCGCTTTATTGTCGGGAAAGACTGGGCATCGATAATGAACGTTTTAATGTCAATGGCGGAGCGATTTCGATTGGCCACCCTTATGGCATGTCGGGTGCGCGGCTCGTTGGGCATGCGTTGATCGAAGGCAAGCGTCGAGGTGTACGTTACGTTGTCGTGACAATGTGTGTCGGTGGCGGTATGGGTGCAGCTGGACTGTTCGAAGTTGCCTGAGAAACAGAAGGTTATGGCGGTTCTTTAACAAGGACCGCCATACGATAATGCATTTTTTACTGCATCTGATCAGCAAGTGAGTACCATTTTTAAATGGGTTTAATGCATGAATAAAAAGATATAGCGTTGTGCTTTATGGAGCTGCTCTTAAGGTGCGGGAGGGGACGATGTGATGACCACGGATAGAGGTGACCTGCACTTTCCCTTTCCCGCGCCCCCCTTGCCCGGCGAGGTGATCAGCGTGGCGGACGGTGTGCTCTGGACGCGTCTGCCTCTGCCTTTTTCTCTTAATCACATTAATATCTATCTGATCGAAGATCAGGGTGGTTGGGCTGTGCTCGACACCGGTATTAGCGATGCTATCACGCGTGAAATATGGCAGGCTCTGCAGGCCGGTCCTTTAAAAGGAATGAGGCTGACACGCATTATTGTCAGTCATTTTCATCCTGATCATGTCGGGCTTGCTCACTGGTTATGCCACACCTTTGATGCCCCGCTGTTGACAAACGAAACATGCTACACGCTTACGTCAGGCCTTACAGCGCCTGGAAGCTTGCGCTCTACTCCGACTGCCAGCGAGATAGCGCATTATCTCAGCCATGGTCTGCCAGCATATCTTGCCGAAAGTATTCTGCCTCCTGAAGCGTATTTTGCTATCGTTTCAGATGCTCCTCCCACTGAATATATGCGTATTGAAGATGGTGACAGGCTGTCGATTGGAGGGCGTGATTTTGCTGTGATATCCGGCAATGGCCACGCCAAGAACCAACTGATGCTCCATGCGCCTGATGACAGCCTACTATTTGCTGCCGATCAAATTATGGCTCGCATTACACCGAATGTTGGTGTGTCACCTTCTGAGCCAGATGAGAATGCACTTGATGGCTTTATCACCACGCTTCAAGAGCTGGTAACCAAAGTGCCAGATTCCAGCCTTATCTTGCCAGGGCATGAACGGCCTTTCGAGGGCATTGCCTTGCGGGCGCAGCAACTTATCCAGCATCATGAAGACCGATGCGGGCTGATACTGCGGGCGTGTGATCAAAACCCGCATTCAGTTGCAGATATGATGCCCATTCTCTTCACGCGCCCTCTGGATCACGATCAAATAGCAATGGCTTTTGGTGAAGCGCTTGCGCATGTAAACTATTTGGTTAATCGAGATGAGTTAAATTGGATTGAAGAAAAAGATGGCGTGCAACGCTTAATACGCGCTTAAACAGGGTGGGATTTTGCATTTTATCTATGGATGACAGCAATAACGTGCATCCATTTTCTGTGTGATGCTGGATGGCGTTAGCTGTCTGGTGTTTCAGGTTGCCAGTATTCTCCCGTCAATAGCTTTTGTGAGAGATACAGCGGGCATTGACGTCTATGGTATTTTCCCTGAAATATAGTGACGAGTTTGTCGTCGTCATATCTGTCCGGCATTCCGCAGCTTGAAATTAAGAATAATCTGGCCGCAAACGGTCGGGGGAATGGGACGTTGATGTCGGGTGTGGATTGCGACATTCTGGTAATTGGTGGCGGTATCAATGGTTGTGGCATTGCACGTGATGCAGCGGGGCGTGGTTTTGAGGTTATGCTTGTTGAAAAAGCTGACCTTGCAAGTGGCGCATCCTCAGCTTCGACCAAGCTCATTCATGGCGGTTTACGGTATTTAGAGCATTACGAATTCCGACTTGTGCGTGAAGCGCTGGCGGAACGTGAAGTATTATGGCGCATGGCGCCGCATATCATTTGGCCGCTGCGTTTTATTCTGCCCTATCATAAAGCTCTTCGCCCAGCATGGATGTTGCGGCTGGGGCTTTTTTTGTATGATCATATTGGCGGGCGTAAATTACTACCTGCAACCCGCATGTTTGATCTGCGCACTGATAGCGCGGGCAGATCTTTGAAGCCTGGTTTTACACGCGCTTTCGAATATTCAGATGCATGGGTGCAGGATGCGCGCCTGGTTGCTCTCAATGCGCGAGATGCACAAAATCGCGGTGCCCGCATTCTTACGCGAACCACTGTCATCGATGTTCGGCGTGAAGCGGGCGCGTTTCTTGTTGCGCTTCGTGATGAACGTACAGGTATTGTATCGTATGTGGCGGCGCGTCTTGTGGTCAATGCAGCAGGCCCATGGGTTGATGAAGTACGTTACCTGATCGATGGTGAGGCCATTGCTCCACGTGTGAGGTTGGTGCAAGGCAGTCATATTGTAGTGCCGAAGTTGTTCGATCATGATCGCTGCTACATTTTTCAAAATGCTGATGGCCGCGTTGTATTTGCGATCCCATACGAGCAGGATTTCACGCTGATAGGGACCACTGATCGTGATTACATGGGTGATCCCGGATTGGTGCGCATAACGCCGGAGGAGGTTGCTTATCTTTGCGATGCAGCAGGCGCCTACTTCCGCAAGGAAATCACATCAAGCGATGTTGTGTGGGCTTATTCTGGCGTGCGGCCGCTCTACAATGACGGCGCTTCTTTGGCGCAGGAAGCTACGCGCGATTATGTACTCACGCATGAAGGAAACGCCGAGATGGGCACGGCCATTCATGTATTTGGAGGCAAGCTTACAACTTATCGCAAATTAAGTGAGGCCGTTATGGCCAAGGTAGAGAAAGTGTTGGGCTTGCGCGCGCCTGCCTGGACAGCCGATAGTCGTTTGCCAGGTGGTGATTTTCCGGTGGATGGCTTTTCTGATCTTGTTGCAAGGTTGAAAAAGCGTGCGCCGAGCGTATCTGATGCCACGCTTATAAGGTTAGCGCGAAATTATGGCACGCTTGCGCTTTCAATTCTTGCGGATGGCACGCTTGGAAATATTTTCGGCGCTGATCTGGGTGAAAATGAAGTTCGTCATCTGGTAGAATCCGAGTGGGCAGTAACTGCAGAGGATATTCTGTGGCGTCGGTCCAAGCTGGGTCTGCAGTTTAAGCCAGAGCAAGTTGCAGCACTGGCAGCTTTCCTGGAAAAGGTAGAAAGCGACCTGTCTATCCATTGAGTGTCTGCTGTGCAGCAACAAAGCAGGTAATGCTTTGTCGGTAGCCGATTTTACGCGCCATCCTTTTGATCTTGCATTGCAATGGGAATGGTATGTCGGCATCAATTTGTTCAAGTTTAGCTTATCAAAAATACTTCAATCTGTCTGGCGGCTTCCCTGCAAATTAAAGTGGGTAAACACGATATCCAAGACGATGTTATTTGCTGTTGCAAATAATGCACGGTTGCATCCAATTATACATAGCACAAATTGCAATTTATATTTGATTGTATTTCATATTTAAATAATTAATGGTTTTTGTTGTAGTATGAGAATCGATGTAAGCATGTTTGTCGTTTATAGGTGATTGTTTTTATTCATTTATATTTTTAATTATCTGTATATCGACCTGTTTTTGGTGCAGTGACTGTTCTGGAGATTTGGTGACGTGGGTGAAATGGTGCGGCTGAACGACCTTGATATCCTGATGCAAAAGGTGCGGGCTGATGTTGAGGCTCGTAAAGCACGGGTGGATGCTGAGGCTTATGCGCTGAACGACGCGGAAGAGCTGCCACCCCCGATTGATGTCAACCGGATGCGATATACAGCAGCCGAATTGCTTGCAAACTATGATGTCGTTTTTCTGCGTTCAGCGTATCTTGCTATTCTTGGGCAAGAACCTGATGGCGATAATGCCGCGCAATATCTGCAAGACTTGCGCCTTGGGCAGCTGAGCCGCATCGACGTGCTTGATTGCCTGCTGGCAACAGATGAGGCGCGGGCGCGTGGTGTGCGCGTTTCAGGCTTGAGGCGAGAACGTTTTATCGAGCGTGCGCGTCGTTCGGTGTTTGGGCGCAAGCTTGGTGTTCTTGTGCGAATAGCCGGTAATATTCCCCGCTTGGCCAGCTATATGCGTCAGGTCATCGCGCGTGTTGATACTGCAGAGAGCAAGCTGCAAAAGCTGGAACGCCACCTGATTGAAGCGCAGGCTGAGCGCCAAACCTGTGAAGCGCTGATCAATCAACACCTTCAAGCAATGACCTTGCAGATCAGTGAACTTCAGGAGCGGCTTAATGTCGATGCCGTTGCAAATGCGCGCAAGTAAGGCTGCGATCTCAACAGGAAGACTTGTGAAACCCAAAGTGGCAATTGTCGCGGCGGGATCGGGATCAGGCGAAACTGGGGGAGCAGAGCGCTTTTTCGCTGGTTTGCGCGATGCGCTGCTGGCAATTGGGCTTGATGTCACGCTGCTTCAGATCCCATCCAATGAAGCAAATTTTGATACGATCAAGGAATCCTATCTGCGATTCTATGATCTGGATGTCAGTGCATATGATGGCGTGATCACGTCCAAAGCGCCGTCCTATCTTGTGCGTCATCCCAATCATGTCTGCTATTTGCAGCACACTATGCGGGTGTTTTATGACATGTTTGAGGTTGAGTTTGGCGCAGGCTCCGCACAGCTTTCAGAGCAGCGGGTGCTTATTCATGCGCTCGATACGGCTGCTTTGAGTGCGCCGCGTGCCCGCAAGGTGTTTGCTATTGGCGAGGAAGTTGCGGCGCGATTACGCCGTTATAATGGCCTGAATGCAGAGGTTATTCGCCACCCAACAAATCTGACAGGTTTACGGCAGGGGGCTTTCAGACACGTCTTTATGCCCGGTCGTTTGCATCGCTGGAAGCGCGTAGATCTGGCTATCGAGGCCATGAAATACGTTAAAGCACCCGTGGAGCTTGTGATTGCGGGCGCGGGGGAGGATGCCGGGCGCTTTAAAGCGCTAGCAGCAGGTGATCCGCGCATTCGTTTCACTGGCTGGATCAGTGATGCAGAGCTGCTCGACTATTATAGTAATGCGCTGGCAGCGCTGTTCGTGCCACGAAATGAAGATCTGGGTCTCATTACCTATGAGGCTTTTCATAGCGGCAAACCGGTTATCACTTGTAGTGATAGCGGCGAACCAGCGCGCGTTGTTGAAAATGACCGCACGGGTTTTGTATGTGCGCCAACCCCGCAAGCAATTGCAGCCAGAATTGAGCAACTGGCGCATGATCCAGTACTTGCCGCATCGATGGGACAAAAGGGACTTCATGCAGCTGAGCAAGTCACCTGGGAGAAGGTGGCTATTACGCTGGCAAGCGCCCTCGATCTGCCATTTGAAATGCCGGACATCCGCCATGCTGTGCCTCTTGAGCCGGCACTAAGCAAGTGGGTTTGTCATGATTGAACCACTAAAAGCGCAATGTCGGGTGGTGTAACGTCGCGAGCATTCAGCTTTCAGATGCATTTCCATTTGATAGGATTTTGGCTCTATCTTTTTGTTTATGCATCATTTTTATCCACAGGGCGACTCTCGCTCGTGGCGTGATGCTCTTGTCTTTAAAAACCAGCAAGTGAGGAAACAACGCCGATGACGTTGCATACGATCATTCTGGATATGCAGCCTATCGACCCTCCGGTAGGCGGGGGGAGGTTGCGTCTTCTTGGGCTTTATCATGGGTTGGGGCAGGGCCATCAGGCGCATTATGTTGGTACTTATGACTGGCGTGGCCCGGGGGAGCGCAAGCAACAGCTGACGCCCACTTTACTTGAAGAGTTGGTTCCACTTTCAGAAGCACACTTTGCAGCCGCCGACCAGCGCGCGTGCGATCTGGGTGGAAGAGGTGTTATCGACACAGCGTTTCATACCATGGCTGAACTGTCGCCTGACTATATCAAGGCCGCACGCAAGGCTGTCAGTAAGGCAGATGTCGTGATTTTCTCGCATCCGTGGATCTATCCACTTGTGCGCGAGGTGCTGCGGCCGGAACAGCTTATTGTGTATGACGCACATAATGTAGAAGGCGTGTTGCGCACTGAATTGCTCGATGATGGCGGTGAGGGCTCGGAGGTGGCAAAAGGCGTGGTTGAGGTGGAAAGCGCGGTATGTCGTGCTGCCGATCTCATTCTTGCTTGCTCACATGAAGATAGGGAGTCTTTTGCATCTCTTTATGGGATACCGCCTGCGCGTATTCGTGTGGTGCCGAATGGTACGTTTACACGTTCGATCACCCCATCCACTACCGATGAGAAACATAGGGCACGCCAGCAGCTTGGCGCTGAGGGGCGGCCAGTGGCATTTTTTCTCGGCAGTAATTATGGCCCGAACGTTGCTGCAGCACGCTTCATTGCTGAAGCGCTTGCGCCTGCATTGCCACATGTTCTGCTCGTGATAGCAGGCGGTGTTGGTGGGGGCCTTGAAGGGGTAAGACTGCGTGAAAATGTGCGCGTAACCGGGCAGATATCAGAAGAGGAAAAGGTATTGTGGCTGCAAGCCGCAGACCTTGCCATAAACCCAATGTTTGGTGGTTCTGGCACGAACATCAAGATGCTCGACTTCATGGCTGCAGGGCTGCCGATCGTTTCAACCGCCATTGGTGCGCGGGGCATTGAAACATCTGAGAGGGCTTTTATCATCGCGCATGCCGAAAGTTTTGCGCAAACAATCCGTAGCGTTTTGGCTAATGAAACAGAGCGCAAGCAGCTTGGTGCAGGCGCGCGTGCGCAGGCCGATCGTTTCTATTCGTGGGAGCGCATTTCGGAAAATCTCGGCATGCTGTTGCAGCGTTGGGCGGCGCTAAAGGCAAGACACGATACGCCTCCATTTTTCTCGATTGTCGTGCCAACGTATGAGCGCCCGTATTTGTTATCGACACTGGTAAGCTTTCTCAGTCGTCAGACATGGCGCGATTTTGAAGTCATCATTGTTGATCAAAGTGTTGAGCCATGGCCGGAGCGTACAACTGATTTCGGTTTTGATCTGCAATATATCCACACAGACAGAAAGGGTGCTGTAACAGCCCGTAACACTGGTGCAGCCTTGGCGCGTGGTAGAGTTATTGCCTTTACCGATGATGATTGCGAGCCGCATGAAGGCTGGCTCGCAGCAGCGCATGAAGCTTTTATGGCGGCTGATATTGCGGGACTTGAGGGACTTATCACCTCCGATCGTGTTGGTGATCCGGCATGGCGGCCCGTTACAAATGAAGGCTTTGAAGGTATAGGCTTCATGACGGCCAACTTGTTTGTGCGTTCAGATGTTTTTCAGGCGCTGAATGGTTTTGATATCGCGTTTGAGAATCCGCATTTCCGTGAGGATACCGATCTTGGTTGGCGCATCCAGGCAGTTGGAGAGGTGCCATTCTCGCGTGAGGCATGGGTGTATCATCCACCGCACTCGCGTCAGATTGAGCGGGAATCCTTGGCGGCCCGGTCAGAATTTTTTGTGAACGATGCCCTCTTGATGCACAAGCACCCGGAGCGTTATGCAAATCTTATGCTGCGCGAGGTGCAATGGGCGCACAATGCACACTTCTGGGACCAGTTTCTCAAAGGTGTTGAGAAACACGGCATAAATATTCCTGCCTCTATTCGCACGATCATGCGTGACAATGCGGGCATTGCTTACACCGGCCCATTAAAATCAAGCTCAATTGCAGCGGCAAACGTAGCAAACGTCTACAGAGGTGAAGAGGATACGGGGCTGCCTTCAAAGACCGGGCTGCGAAAAAGGATATTACAATCCGTTTCATGGACTGTGCGACCCATATGGCGGCGCATCTGGGCGCGGGTTGAGGGACGCCTTCGGCCGATCGATGACAGGCTTAATGCGCTGGAAAATACATTACTGCAGCTGCAGCAGAACACAGATGCGCGATTGCACAAAATGGAGGCCGGGATTGAGGGGCTGAATGCCAAGCTTGCGGTGTTATGTGGGCATAACCATTCCGACGCAATTCTGATGGCGAATGACGAGAGTGCTAGCCAACCTCTGCACATGAGCGCGCCGAGGGATAAGCAGAACCGGCCTCATGCTTGAAAGCCAGGCCAGGGTATAGAGCAAAATACATTCAAGTTAAGTCGGTATTTTGCTCTAATCGTTTGTTGATCCATCAGATTTTTCCAAAAGGTGGTATCCGCTTTTGGGGCTGATGCAAGAGAGAATAATATCCGCTCTGGATGAATTTTAGTGAAAGCCCGCTTGTTCAGTCTTGGCGAGCTTTCTGTCAAGTTTGCTATATTACTCGATTGTTTCGTTGGGATAAACGCCCCACAAGCGATTTTGCTGAATGTAACCCTTGATATTACGCACCGATACCTTGCACCACGTTCCATCACAGGTATCAATGCTAACGATAACAGCTGGCTGTAAGTGAGCCTGTATTTTGGAGCTATCAGACGCGCGCTCATAAAGTGGATTGGGATCCTTATTCTTATCACGATCCCATGGGGCTACGAGAGCCGTGCGGCGTCCCGATAGCAGGCTGTGCAGAACCCAACCTTCCGCGCCTTCCGAATCACGAATACGCCGCCAGGTTGCAAACTCGGCCGTGATCTCAACAGGCAATCCAGCACGTTGATACACCCACAGCGTGCGATGATCTTTCGCTGGTCCAGCGCGCAAGTTTACCCGATCGGACTTGAGGCTGACATAACGGGGAACTGGCAATTTGCTATTAGAGCCAATCGTTTGCCCGGCACCAGACTGTTGCTGCGCATGCAAGGGCGCGGACATTAAAACAATGAGAGCGGCGAATGAAAGGGTGCGAGTGATGGCGGCAGCTTTGAACATGGGTAACTTTCCAGGCAGACTTACAGAACAAGATTTGCGTATGGGCTTGCGGAATTGGCGGGGATGGTATCATACCCCTTTTACATGATATCAGTTGCAGTTGTGCCCCTCTGGTTCTTAACGTGGGGTGAAATCGTGCGCCGGGATCGGAAGTTTCGCCCATGAAGAAGAAGCCCCTTGTCGTTGTAACCCGCACCTTGCCGGAAAGCGTCGAGACGCGTATGCGCGAATTGTTCGATGCCCGCCTCAATATCGACGATAAGCCGTTAACGAGAGAACAACTGGTGGAGGCTGTCAAAACAGCGGATGTTCTCGTTCCTACCATTACCGATCGTATCGATGCGGAGCTCCTTGCCCATGCTGGCCCTCAATTGCGACTGATAGCCAATTTTGGCAATGGGGTCGATAATATTGATGTCGGGGCGGCTCTTGCACGCGGAATCACGGTGACGAATACGCCCGGCGTGCTGACAGAAGACACGGCTGATATGACTATGGCGCTGATTCTGGCAGTAGCGCGGCGGCTGCCGGAAGGCGCACAGATTCTTCCTGGCGGGGAGCCGTGGGCGGGATGGGCGCCTACATGGATGTTGGGGCGTCGTATTACAGGAAAACGCCTTGGAATCGTGGGTATGGGGCGTATTGGGCAAGCCTTGGCGCGTAGGGCAAAGGCATTTGGCTTATCCATTCATTACCATAATCGTCGCCATGTCGCGCCGGAGATTGAGGCTGAACTGGAGGCAACCTATTGGGATTCGCTTGACCAGATGTTGGCACGGATGGACATTGTTTCTATCAACTGCCCTCACACGCCTGCCACGTTTCATCTGCTGTCGGCGCGTCGACTCCGGTTGCTCAAGCGCGATGCCATTCTGGTTAATACCGCACGTGGTGATATCATCGATGAAACTGCGCTTATCCAGATGCTGGAAGCGGGGGAGCTTGGTGGGGCAGGGCTGGATGTTTTCAAGGAAGAGCCAGCGGTTAATCCGCGCCTGCTGAAGCTTGCGCGGCGTAATTCAGTTGTGCTCCTGCCCCATATGGGATCAGCCACACTTGAAGCGCGCACTGAGACTGGCGAGAAAGTGATTGTGAATATCAGAGCATTCCTTGACGGTCACCGTGCCCCAAACCGCGTGTTACCGAGCATGGTATAACCAACATTGACGGGACTTAATAATGGTGAATGCTCCTCAACGCATGTCAGGCATAGCACCTGTTACGATTGTGACGCGGGCAGCGCTGGGCGCTATTGGTGATGTGCTGTCGCCACCGCTGCGCCGAGTGTTGTGGCGTTCGCTTGGGTTGACGCTGTTGCTACTTGTGGCAGTAGGCACAGGCCTGGCCGCTTTAATCGAGTGGCTTTCCCAACAATCCACATGGCTTGGGAGTTATCCGTTCATTGGTACTGCTGCTGTGGTGCTGGCTAGTCTTGGTGTCTTTCTCGGGCTGATATTCCTGATCCCGCCCATCTCGGCGGTAGTAGCTGGCTTCTATCTGGACGATGTTGCGGAGGTCGTTGAGAAGCGTTGCGATCCTGCTGGCCAGCCCGGAACAGCGTTGCCGACAGGGCAGGCGATAGTATCAGGTTTGCGCTTTGGCGCTCTGTCTCTAGGTGTCAACTTTGTGGCACTACTATTGCTGCTCGTGCCGGGTGTTAACCTGATCGCGTTCCTGGGTGCGAACGCTTATCTTTTTGGTCGTGAGTACTTTGAGCTGGCGGCTGGCCGCTATCAGTCCATTGAGGATGCACGCATGTTGCGCGCTGCACATAATGGAACGGCATTGATGGGCGGGCTCGTCACAGCATTTCTAGTGACAATCCCCTTGCTGAACCTGATCACACCATTGTTTGGGGCTGCGATGATGGTGCGCATACACAATGCAATACGAACCAGCACCAACGCATCTCTAATTGAGACCATAAAAGCATAACCAAATTTCATATTTATCCGTGTATCAAGCTCCAGACCATATGTTTAAGAGCTTGATACACCAACATGATCGACGCGCAGTGCTTATACCCGCGCTTCGTTGAATTGGCCCGATTTGCGGAAACGCCACATGTAGCCTGGTAAAACGGCCTGATGCGACGTGGGGGCAATGCCTATGCCCTCTAGTGTGCGCCCTTCGGATATCGCATTTTCTGACACAATGTTATCGATTGCCAGCAGTTTCACCTGATCGCGCGTGATAACCAACGCATCAGGCATCAGCCCGAAGGTCAGTTTGTCTACTACCTCGATCACAGCAGCCTGCAACCGGGCAACGCCAAATGGTAATGAGAGAACTGGCCGCTTATGCCCTGTAATTGTCTGCACATAATCGACAAGTGAACGCAAGGTGCATACCTCTGGTCCGCCGAGTTCATAAACACGTCCTCCAGCGAGCTCACCATCAACCGCCCGCGCGATTGCTTCAGCAACATCGCCGACAAAAACCGGCTGGAACTTGGTGTTACCACCTACGAGTGGCAGAATCGGCAAGCTCCGCGTTAATGCGGCAAAGCGATTGAAGAAGGCATCTTCCTGTCCAAACATAATCGAAGGACGGAAAATAATCGCATCCGGTACGGCGGCCAGTGTTGCCTCTTCGCCTAGTGCCTTGGTGCGCGCATAAATTGAAGATGAAGTTTTATCCGCACCAATGGCAGATATATGAATGAGGCGTGCATGTACTGCAGCCGCAGCTTCGGCGATAAGGCGTGCACCATTCTGTTGAACAGCACCGAAGCTTTGGCGCCCAACCTGCTGGAGAATGCCGACAAGATTGATAACGATATCGCTGCCCTCAGCAGCACGCATGACCGAACGGCGGTAGCGGACGTTGGCTTGAACAGCCATAATCTGCCCCACAGCACCAAGAGGCTGGAGATGGCCAGCAAGATCAGGACGACGCACAGCAACCCGAATGCGATACCCGCGCCGTGCCAATGCCCGGACGACATGACGCCCGAGAAAGCCCGATCCGCCAAAAACCGTCACGAGCTTTGCCGAGGGCAAAAACGCACCGCTTGTCATGGGTTAACTCCCGTTCTCCAACACCTGTCTATTCGATTAGCGATGCATAGCGAATTCATGCCCGCCTGTACAGGTAGATCGAAAGGATTCAAATCTGAGGCGATGCGCATCATGAAAAACATCACACCTTTTTAGCCCCCACATTTTTTGTGAGGAGCTAAAGAAGGCTTTCAGAGGGGGTATGTGAGTTTATTAAGGCTTTATCCGTGCCTGAATAAACTGAATACCCATTCCTTTACATCACACATTAAGCCATAGATTTGTTTGGCTATGAACACTACAGCCGCTGTTACCAGGGCAGTGAGAGCTAGTATGGCTAATGCCGCCAGAGAAGCAGTAACCATTACGGTTGATTTTATCACCTCTGCCACTCGGCTGCCGGCGCGATATAAAAGTGATGCTCCATTCTGGAGTCTCTCTGCCATTCGCCCCCAAATCCCCTTGTCGGCAAGCGGCTTGTATTCCAGTAATGCAGGCCCTTCTTCTAGGTGGGGTGAATCAGAAATTATATCAGTATTCTGATCATTAATCTGTAACGGCAGCAAAAGAGTGATAGGCTGCTCATTATCCATTTTCAGGAGCTCAGAGGATGATTTATAGCTTATTTGGTTGATATCATTCTTTTTATATAATTCAGTGCCATGACTTGTTTTGGAAAATGTTCCAGTTAAAATTTGGCCATAATCATTTTGTTGTGAGACCTTTACTGTATTATGGCTCAGATGGCTTTCATGGTTATTGTTAGTCATGCGCGTAAAATGGCCGATTTCACTCCCACAGCCAAAATTCAATCTTGTTTTTATTGTATACGCCATTCCTTTGCCAAGGTCATTTTCAGTGAACTGTCCGCATTGTATGAGACATTCTTTGACTTCTGGGGCGAGGGCGTCAAGTTCAACCTCAGTTTCCTGCTCATAGGTGAGTTCTATATTAAGAAGTCCGGGTAAATTAAACTTTTCCTTCAACAGTGAAATAAAAGGAAGCGCAAGTTCTTTGAAAAAAGAGACTAGAGAATCTGTGCGCGTTTCTACGTATTGAACTTGCCGCTGATCAAGTCCTTTAGTGGTGCAATATAAAAATTTGACTCCCTTGTTATCTTTGAAATTGAATCCATCAATACCGATTTCTTCAATGGGATTATTTGGGGAAGGTTCAAATATAGTCGTTTTTTTATCTAATGGGGTCAGTGTAAGGGTCATCTAAATTCTCAGTAATTTTTTGGGAAATTCAGCTGTTGCCTATACGTAAACTTCTTGGCTGTCAACGTGAATGCTATCTTAGAGGTGTGTAGGTGCTATAGGTGTCATCAAGTGATTTGTTGAGTGTTTGATTTTTAATTAAGTTGAATATCTTTATATTGTGGATTTCGGGCTAAATACGCAGAGATAAATGAACATTCTGATCGTATTTTAGCACCCTCTGCCCTAACGATATCCAGTGCTCCGGTTGCCAGGTGTGTCCCAACGCCTTTGCCACCAAGTGCGGGAGGAACTTCAGTGTGCACGAAGACATAAATTTTATGCTCGTCATTCGGATGTGATTCAAAATGGTAATCGATAAGTGCTGTTGCGCCATCGATAGTTACTTCAAATCGCTGTTTTTCAGTGTTGTTGATAACTGCTTCCATCATAAGAAAAACCTTTCTCTGAGCCTACACTTGGTTTTGAGCTTTGCCGAAATACTTTTTAATTTTAAACCAAATTATCGGATAAGTCTTGCGTCAAGAATCGACGATGAATATCTCTATCGTCGCATGGTGCCAGAGAGGCAGAATTTAAGACAATTCTTTTGTAATCAATAATATCACAATCAGGTGTTCGTGCGAATGCTGAATGTACGTTATCGATCATAATAGCCTATCTGATCATTCGTGCTCTTCAAAGCAATGTCATCATTCCCGCTTCTTGTGACAGCGCAACCTCAGCTTGAATCCCTTTTTATTCATGACATTTTTGTCGTGTTTGTAAGTAAAAGCGCCTCCGAGTGAAGCGGTGTTATGATATCAAGCCGTGAACGAAATTCGACGCGCCCTGGAAATGTTGGTGCTCGCCTTGAGTTTGCCGCAAATGAGTATATTTTGATGTTGCGTGACTAATGGAATTGCACTAGAAACCTTGGAAGCAAGGTAATTTATTCTCTTATATTGAGGCTCTAACGTGACTGACGACACTCAACAAGCAGACAAGGTGAACTATGTCGAGCTAGCGGCTGACATTGTTTCTGCATATGTCGCAAACAATGCTGTTGCGGCTGCAGAACTACCAGCGCTTATCAATGAGGTTCATACTGCACTGCGGCGCGTTTCTGTTGGCGCAAGCGATTCATCTGTTGAACCGCCTAAGCCCGCAGTGGCCGTAAAGAAGTCCATCACTCCTGATTACATTGTATGCTTGGAGGATGGTAAGAAATTCAAGTCGCTGAAGCGTCACCTGCGCACGCAGTACGATATGACGCCTGAGCAATACCGTGAAAAGTGGGGCTTGGCGCCTGACTATCCGATGGTTGCGCCTAACTATGCTTTGGCACGCTCACAGCTTGCTAAGGAAATGGGTCTCGGGCAGCAGCGCAAGCGCGATACTGCAGCGGCTTCAGTACCTGCAAAGCGTGCTCGTCGTAAATCGGCTGCTTCCGGCGATTAATTTTAATGAGTGAGAGCTGGTGCACTTAAATTATGGTGCATAGTCTTTCATGATTTTCCGTCACCTCTCTACTTTACGATGAGAGTGAAGGTAAATTAAAGCTGCATCCGTCTAAACCTTAAGTGTTTAGGCGGATTTTTTTATTAATGGGCTGATTTTTGATGGTAGGAGTTCTTAAAGTTTCTGGCAGTGCTCATTTTTAATGAAGTAAGCCCTTGTAGTATTAAAGCAGTTTTATTGACCTATATATTTAATGGTGTTCGACAGTGTAATGTCTGAGTTCTTGTCGCGCCCTGGGTAACGTACTTGCGATGTGACTTGATATAACTGAGGGGACGTCTTAGTGATAGAATAATAATATGAACTGTGCCCACTACAGCTGGAAATGCTATAGTCCTCCTCATACGATGTTGGCATTGCGTTTAGCGGGTTTGCGCAACAAGGCATGTGGTTTTGATGATGGTAGATGGGCGATGACGATTGAGTATCCAAATGGCGTTGGAGTTGACGTTTCTCAGAGCGGCTCTATTGCTGCGGCTGAACATGTGGAAAAGCGTAAAGCCCCTGTCCTTATGAATATGCTGAAGCGAATGGGCAGGGCGCTCCATTATATACTCTCGCGCCTTTCTTCGAGTCTGACGCGCCGCATTGTAGTGCTTAATCTTGTTGGTCTTGTTGCTTTACTTTTGGGCTTTCTTTATCTGAATCAGTTCCGTGCAGGGTTGATTGAAGCGCGCACGCAAAGCCTGCTAACGCAAGGAGAGATCATCGCCAGTGCAATCGCTGCTTCAGCTACTGTTGCGACAGATACAATTAGCCTTGATCCAGATAAATTACTGCAGATGCAAGCGGGGGAAAGTACGGGGATAGGTGATGAGGCATCTCCCCTTGATTTTTCGATCAACCCTGAGCAGGTGGCGCCTGTGCTGCGACGCCTCGTAACCCCAACGCGCACACGGGCACGCATTTATGACCGTGAAGGTATGCTGTTGCTTGACTCGCGTCATTTCTACTCACGCGGGGATATTTTACGGTACGATTTGCCACCAATCAATCATCAACCCCGCTCTTTTGATCGTGCCGTGGATTGGCTGTCTCATCTTATTGGTGGTTATGGCTCCGCCTTTACCGAAGAGATCAGCACAAGTAACGGTCGCAACCTGGCAGAAATAAAACAGGCGCTTGGTGGCACTGCTGCCAGTGCGGTGCGTGTGAATGTCGATGGGCAGACAATTGTATATGTATCAGTACCGATACAGCGCTTGCGAACTGTGCGCGGCGCGCTGCTGCTTTCCACGCAGGGCGGCGATATTGATGCCATTATTTCTGGCGAAAGATGGGCGTTGCTTCGTGTTTTTGCAGTGGCTGCTGCCGTAATGACTGTGCTTTCCGTGCTGCTGGCTGGCACGATTGCCGGCCCTGTGCGTCGTTTGGCTGAAGCTGCTGAGCAAGTGCGAAGGGGTATAAAATCCCGCCAGGAAATCCCGGATTTTACGGATCGTTCTGATGAGATTGGCCATTTGTCCGGTGCTTTACGTGATATGACGCAGGCTCTTTATCGTCGTATTGATGCTATCGAAAGCTTTGCGGCAGATGTTGCGCACGAGTTGAAGAACCCCCTCACTTCTATGCGTAGTGCCGTTGAAACACTTCCTCTTGCGCGCAATGATGATGCGCGTGAGCGGTTGATGGCCGTTATCCAGCAGGATGTGAAGCGTCTTGATCGATTGATCAGTGATATCTCTGATGCTTCGCGTCTTGATGCTGAGCTTGCACGGATTGAGGCAGAGCCAATCGACGTGGTGCAACTTGTGGAGGCGGTTGCAGACATGGCGCGAGGCGTGCATGATAATCCGATTATCGTTGATATCGCTGATACGGCTGACCGTAAAGGTGATTATCTTGTACTCGGACATGATGGACGACTGGCACAGGTGTTCAATAATCTGGTCGATAACGCCTTATCGTTTTCGCAAGAAGGTGGTGAGGTCCGAATTGAGGTCTCACGCAAGGGCAATACAGTTCTTGTTGCGGTTGAAGATGAAGGCCCCGGTATCCCGGATCATGCGCTTGAGCGTGTGTTCGAACGGTTTTATACGGATCGTCCCGAGCAGAAGTTCGGTCAGAATTCTGGGCTTGGCCTTTCTATTTCCCGCCAGATTGTAGAAGCACACAGAGGCCGGATTGAAGCTGGAAATCGTCAGTCGTCGCACGATAGTGCAGAGATGAAAACCGGTGCAAGGTTCGTTGTTCGTTTGCCCGCAATTGTGCATACGGCGGTTCAAAAGAACTCTGTTTATTAATCTCTGGACTGCCAGGTACTATCTGGCATCCAACTTACCCCACAGCCCGGTTTATGAGGGCGGCTTCGTTGGGGGTGTTTAAAATGGGGCTGAGCTTTGACGCAGGCCGTTGTCCAAGAAACAATCCACGCAACCGCCATCGTTGTTGGTGAGATGGGAGTGCTAATCCGGGGGCGGTCGGGATCGGGAAAGTCCACGCTTGCTCGACAGATAGTGCAAAACATCCAAAAAGAAGGGCGCTTTGCACGCCTTATATCAGATGACCGCGTGTGTCTTACACGGGTGAATGGTCGTTTAGTGGCAAGTCGCATTTCCGCAATTGAAGGCATGCTCGAAATTCGTGGCATGGGAATCATGTCCGTTCTTTCAATTGAGGCTGCCGTTGTCGGATTGGTCGTGGATTGTGGTGAAAAGCCTGAGCGTTTGCCTTGCAGCTGCGACATAATGACCACTTTGCTAGATATTCCACTGCAACGTATCGCTATTAACGGATTTATAGATGCGGCGGAGCGCGTAATTTGGTTTATGGCTCAACGGGAAAACCCCGAAGTGTGATATTTATGGCTGAATGGTGACAAAATGAACTTAGAACCCTTGCACTTTTCTCTGCAATGCACAAAATGAATGCTCCTGTCATGATTATGACGGTGACACAGGGTTCTGCATGATCGGTCTCGTATTGGTGACGCACGGGTGTCTGGCGACTGAATTTAGAGCAGCGTTGGAACACGTCGTAGGCCCGCAAAAACAGCTTGAGACCGTAACCATCGGTCCCGAAGATGATATGGACGGCTGTCGTCAGGATATCCTGGCGGCTGTGTGTAGGGCGGATTCCGGTAATGGTGTTGTGGTGCTAACCGACATGTTTGGTGGCACGCCGTCGAATCTCGCCATCTCCTGTATGAACGGTAGCAAGGTTGAAGTGATAGCTGGCATCAATTTGCCACTGCTGATCAAGCTTGCGTCTGTGCGGGAGGACCATTCGCTGGATGAAGCTGTGCTCGAAGCGCAGGAAGCGGGACGTAAATATATCAACGTTGCAAGCCACGTACTCACCGGGCGTTAATGCTCATATTAAATGCCCGGCGTATGGCAGCATGTTTCAGTGAAAATTAGCTGGCTGGCGGAGAATGCAATTTCTTTCGTCGGGAGATTGTTTTAAGCTATCGGCAAATTTAACTACCCTGGCGGAACCTCAGAGTTCGATTGATCATCTGCAGTAAGCGGGGGGCATGCGCGGTAACGCTTAAGCACCTATGGCTTTAAGCGTAATGTTTTAGGTGCTTGAATTTGGTTGATTCCATTGAAAATGCTCTTGCTCAGGATGTAGATGCACAAATGCGTGAGCTGCCCATCATCAACCGTAAGGGCCTGCATGCTCGTGCTTCTGCCAAGTTCGTTCAAACTGTTGATCGTTTCGAGGCCGAGGTAACGGTTACCCGAAGCGGTGAGACCGTTGGTGGCCGTTCAATTATGGGGCTTTTGACGTTGGCTGCCGCTAAGGGAACGACAATTTCTGTTTCCGCCACAGGCCCCCAGGCAGAGGAAGTGTTGGCAGCGCTTGAAGCTTTGCTTGCTGATCGTTTTGGGGAAGAAGAGTAAGCATCAGCTTAATAAATCGCTGACGCTCATATTGTTTTTGCGCCGCTTCATAGCGGCGTATTTTTTCAGCAGAAAAGCTGGATCTAAAGTAGCCAGCTCCTGACAGACAATATGTCGTGTTGCTGAATATTTCTATATAAAGATTTCTTTATATCGCGGTTGCCGATTGGCGATGAGGCTGTTATAGAGCTGCAAGCTCAGAGGCTTCATGTGCTGGCACGCGAAGCAAAGTTCAAAAATAGGAATCTGTTCATGTCGCAGGATTTTATCGTCAAGGATATGTCGCTGGCTGATTGGGGCCGCAAGGAAATCTCCATCGCTGAAACCGAAATGCCAGGTCTCATGGCGGTACGTGAAGAGTATGGCTCCTCCCAGCCACTGAAGGGTGCGCGTATCGCTGGCTCTTTGCACATGACCATTCAGACGGCAGTGCTTATCGAGACGTTAACGGCACTTGGCGCTGACGTGCGCTGGGCTTCGTGCAACATTTACTCCACGCAGGATCACGCGGCTGCTGCCATTGCAGCAAGTGGCGTGCCGGTCTTTGCTGTGAAGGGTGAAAGCCTTGAGGAATATTGGGAATATACGCGTAAGATTCTTGAGTGGTCAGATGGAGGTACGCCAAACCTCATTCTTGATGATGGCGGCGACGCAACAATGCTTGTGCACCTCGGCCTGCGTGCAGAGCAGGGGGATACGGCATTCCTGAACGAAGCTTCATCTGAAGAAGAGCAGATTTTGTTTGCGCTCATCAAGCGCACGCTTACTGAAAAGCCTGGCTGGTTTGCTCAGCTTGCAGCCAACATTCGTGGTGTTTCAGAAGAGACAACCACGGGCGTACATCGTCTCTACATCATGGAGAAGGAAGGCAAGCTGCTCTTCCCGGCCATTAACGTCAATGACTCCGTGACCAAGTCGAAGTTCGACAACCTTTATGGTTGCCGTGAATCGCTGGTTGACGGCATTCGTCGCGGTACTGACGTCATGATGGCCGGTAAGGTTGCCATGGTTGCAGGCTTTGGTGATGTGGGTAAGGGGTCTGCTGCTTCGCTCCGTAACGCAGGCTGCCGGGTGATGGTCTCGGAAATCGACCCGATCTGCGCGCTGCAAGCAGCGATGGAAGGCTATGAAGTCGTAACCATGGAGCAGGCTGCGCCACGCGCTGATATCTTCGTTACCGCAACCGGCAACAAGGACATCATCACAGTTGAGCACATGCGTGCGATGAAGGATCGTGCAATTGTCTGCAACATTGGGCATTTCGATAATGAAATCCAGATAGCAGGCCTGCGCAATTTCAAATGGACCAATATCAAGCCGCAGGTTGACGAGATCACGTTCTCCGATGGCAAGCGCATCATCATGCTGTCAGAAGGTCGCCTGGTAAATCTCGGCAATGCAACCGGCCATCCATCCTTCGTGATGTCGGCTTCGTTCACAAACCAGACGTTGGCGCAGATCGAACTGCACACCAGGCAGCAGGATTATGACAAGAAGGTCTATACGCTGCCTAAGCATCTCGATGAGAAGGTTGCAGCGCTGCACCTGGCTAAAATCGGCGTGACGCTGACGAAACTTTCGAGTGAACAGGCAGCTTATATTGGCGTTTCTGCCGATGGGCCATTCAAGGCAGACCATTACCGCTACTAAGATCAGCGAAAATTTCTGCTGTATTTAAGTCGCAGTCGGGAGGTTTAGTGCCTCTCGGCTGCGACTTAATGAATCAGCAGGTGATGTTAAGTGGCTATCGCGCTCAAATGGCTGGGGGAATCGACCGTTTCCTTTGCGTTAACCACTTTCTGATAATGTCTCTTGCGCGTTAAAGTGTTGATGATTCGAGGTTCGGTTTGTGCCGGGCTTAGGTATTATCAGTTTGGACTTTTTCGGGCGGGGTTTCATGAGGGTAAGGGCGCGCATATTTAAGCGTCGAGGCGGGACTATGTCGTCGACGCGCGCCCTGTCGCTTTCAATGCTTGGCGCCAGTGCGCTTGTCGCTGCAGGCGGCATTTCAACGGCATTGGGGCAGCATCTCGCTGGCAGCGCTGATGCGCTGGCCATAGCCCCCTTGGTTGATGATGTCAGGGATTATTCAAGCGCACATTCAGTTATTTTGCTGGCAGGCTTTGCCGGTATCGCTGTGGCCTTTGCCATGGCAGCGACAACGCTTGTGCGTGAACGATCGCGGTCTCGTCAGAATTCCAAGTTGTTAGTGCGCGAAGTGAGCGAGCTGCGTGCGCGTCATGACCGATACGCCACACTTATAGCCAGTGAACCGCAGGTGATCGTCAGTTGGCCAAGCCGTGATGCTGAACCCATTATCGAAGGCGATGCCGCTATAGTGGTGCCCGGCCAGCAGGCCCGACGCGTACTGGCGTTTGGTTCATGGCTGGTGCCTTCGCATGCACAGGCGCTTGAACATGCCTTGAATGCCCTGAAAAATGGTGGTGAACGTTTCCGCCTTGGTTTGCGCGGCCTTGATGGACGCTATTTTGAAGCTGATGGACGGGCAATTAGCGGGCAGGCGGTGTTTCGTCTACGAGAGACGACTGTGGATCGCCAAGAACTCTCACGCACGCGGGATGCACTTGCTGGTGCGCGTGGTGATCTGTCTGCGTTGCGCACGATGCTTGATGCCATGGCTCAGCCGATCTGGCTGCGTGATCATGATGGTGCACTCATTTGGGTCAATCATGCGTATGCTATGGCCGTGGGCGCTATGGATGGTGCAGAGGTTATCGCCCGTCAGATTGAAATTCTCGATACAAAATCGCGCGAAGCTGTTCGGGCTGCGATCAGCAATGGTAGCATGTTTACGGGCCGCGTAACGGTAACGATTGCAGCAACAAAATTATCATTTGAAGTGGTGGAAAGCCCTGGCGGTAATGGCACTGCGGGGATGGCGAGCGATGTAAGCGCGCTGGAAACGGCGCGGGTCGATCTGGATCGCCTAAAGGATGCGCATGCGCGTACGCTCGATCGGCTGCCGACTGCGGTTGCGATTTTCGATGCTGATAAACGTCTTGTGTTCCATAATGCTGCCTATCGCAAGCTTTGGGCTATTGATGACGCATTCCTGGCAAGCGCGCCGGGTGATAGCGAATTGCTGGATCGCTTGCGCAGTGAGCGAAAGTTGCCGGAGCAGGCTGATTTCCGCAAGTGGAAGGGCGAGCTGCTATCATCATATCGTGCGACTGCTCCGCAGGATCACTGGTGGTATTTGCCTGACGGGCGCACATTGCATGTTGTTGTAACTCCTAATGTTCATGGCAATGGCGCTGGCGGCGTCACCTATGTGTTTGATGACGTGACTGAACGATTCAGGCTTGAATCACGTTACAACGCACTCATGCGCATGCAGGGTGAGACGCTTGATTCATTGCGTGAAGGCGTTGCGGTGTTTGGGTCTGATGGCGGGCTGAAACTGTCCAATCCCGCGTTTTCAGATCTGTGGCAGCTGGATGATGAACTCATTACCTCTCGTCCGCACGTCGATGTGGTGGCCAGACACTGTGCCGCATTGTCGGCAGATTCCTCCATCTGGAGCGATATTCGCCTCGCTGTCGCTGGCCTGCATGATACACGCACCCGTCACACGTTCCGAGTGGTGCGGCTTGATGGGGCGGCACTTGATTGCTCTGCTGCGCCTCTGCCGGATGGTTCAACGCTGCTTACCTGTACAGATATGACCGCTAGCGTCAGCGTTGAACGCGCGCTGACAGAGCGCAATGATGCGCTTGAAAAAGCCTCGCGTATCCGTGACGATTTCGTGCATCACGTGTCGTACGAACTGCGCTCGCCGCTCACCAGCGCCATTGGTTTTGCGCAATTGCTGGCCGAGGAAACGGTTGGGCCGCTTAACGCCAAGCAGCGCGAGTATGCTGATCACATTACCCGCTCGTCCGAAAGCTTGCTGGCGCTGATCAACGATATCCTTGATCTTGCGACCATCGATAACGGTGGCGTCGAAATGGTGATGGGTGATGTGGATGTGGCAGAGGCTGTTGCCGGTGCGATCCGCGGGATCGAAGTCAGACTGGCCGAAAAAGCGGTGAAGCTGAGGGTTGACGTGCCAGTGGATATCGGCACCTTCCAGGGCGATGCAAAACGGGTGCGGCAGGTGCTCTATAACCTGCTCTCGAATGCAGTCAGCACCTCACATGAAGGGGGCGCGATTATTGTGAGCGCCGAACGTGATACGGCGGAAATCCGCATTGCCGTGATGGATGATGGTTCCGGGCTCACGCCAGAACAGCTGGAGCGCCTCGTCTCACGTGCAAAAGCGACAACGAATGTCGGGCTATCGGTTGATGTAGGTCTGTCGCTGGCAAGCTCCTTCGTGGAACTACACGGAGGGCGGATTGAGGTGACGTCTGCACCGGGGAATGGTACGCGGATTGTTTGTGCATTCCCGATCATGCATGTGCTTGATGAGATTAAAGATAAAAGCGGCAAGGAGGTCGCCGCGTGAGCGCAAATTCAGCATCTGTCAGTTGGGCTGTGAGGCTCTCGGATCAGGCCGCGACTGAGCATCTGGCGCAACTTATTGCCGGTGAGACGCGTGCGGGTGATCTGATAACTCTTTCAGGGGATCTCGGGGCAGGTAAGACCACCTTTGCTCGCGCCTTTGTGCGGGCGTTTGCGCAAGATCCTGAGCTTGAAGTCCCAAGCCCTACATTCACGCTTATGCAGACCTATGAGGCTGAGCGTGGCACCGTGGTGCATGCTGACTTATACCGCATCTCTGACCCTGAAGAACTCGACTATATGGGGTGGGATGAGGCGATTGATAACGCGGCGGTGCTGGTCGAGTGGCCTGATAAAGCGGGCGACTATCTCAGCGAGAACCGGCTTGATATTCATTTGCGGCTTGTGCCGGGGTTCGATGGCGAGCGTGTTGCCGTGCTAACAGGCTCGGGTACGCGGGCAGCGCGTTTGACTGAGCTAAAGACTGTGCGCACAGTTCTGGATAGGGCCGGATGGGGCAATGCGCAGCGCAAGCCGATTTATGGCGATGCCTCGAGCCGACTGTATGAGCGCCTGACACGTCCTGATGGTGAAACTGCCATCCTGATGTTCTCGCCGCCACGTCCGAAAGTGGCAACATATCGCTCTGAGAAACCCTATCACGTTGTTGCCCGGTTATCGGATTCCGTTAACGCCTTTGTTGCGGTTGATCGAGGCTTGAGGGCGCTTGGGTTTAGTGCGCCGGTCATCTATGGTCACGATCTGGAAGCGGGCTTGCTGCTGGTGGAAGATCTTGGCACTGACGGGTTTGTGGATGCATCGGGGCCCATCCCTGAGCGATACGCTGAAGCGGTGCGTGTTTTGGCGAAGCTGCATGCTTCCAACGTGCCGGATGTGCTTCCGGTTGCCGAGGGCATAGAGCACGAAATCCCGCCTTATGATGCTGAAGCGCTGATGGTTGAGGTCGGGCTTTTGCTCGAATGGTATTTGCCTCATCGTGCTGGCCGGTTCGTGCCCAATGCAGGGCGTGATGCATTTAGTCAGATCTGGACGGGGTTGCTTAACCATGTAACCTTTCCCCAACTGACATCATCCCAGCATGCCTCTCCACAGCCAACATGGGCTTTGCGTGATTTTCATTCGCCCAATCTGATCTGGTTGAAGGATCGCAATGGACTGGCACGCGTTGGGCTAATTGATTTTCAGGATGCGGTTATGAGCCATCCTGCTTACGATCTTGCATCTCTGTTGCAGGATGCGCGCGTGACGGTCTCCCCAGAGCTTGAGCTAAAGCTGCTTGCGCTTTACGCTCAGGAAAGGCATGCGCGCGATCCCGCTTTCGATGTGAAAGAGCTGACACGCGCCTATGCAATCATGGGTGCACAGCGCGCCACAAAGTTGCTTGGGTTGTTTGTGCGTCTGGACAAGCGGGACGGAAAGCCGGCTTATCTTGCTCATCTGCCGCGCATTGGTGAGTATCTGCGTCGCAATCTCGCGCATCCGGATTTGTCCGAATTACGTGGTTGGTTCGAGGTACACTTGCCGCAGCTGGCAATGGCTGAGGTCGAGCGTCATTTTTAGTATGCAGTAACGTGTGTTCGGCTTTCATAAAAAATGAAGGCAAGCCGTTATAGAACGTTTAGTCGTGGGAATGGCGGTTGCGTTGTTCCCTTCCTGCCATAACCTCTCATGATGCGGACCATCTGTGAGAGCCAGATCAGCAGTGTTGATAATGTCCAAGCACTCCGTGCCTACACCTACTTCCGCCATGGTGCTTGCCGCCGGGATTGGCAGCCGCATGCGTCCTGTAACGGCAACATTGCCGAAACCACTCGTGCGTATTGCCGGTCGTTCACTTCTCGACCGCGCGCTCGACCGGTTGGCACAGGCAGGCGTCAAGCGGGCCGTGGTCAATGTGCATTACCTGCCAGAGCTGGTGGAGCAGCATCTTCAGCATGTTGAAGGCATAGAGATCATCATCTCGGACGAGCGCGCGCAGCTGCTTGAGACCGGTGGAGGCACAAAAAAAGCGCTCAAGAAATTGGGGCCTGATCCGTTTTTTGTCGTCAATACGGATGCCATGTGGTTGGAGGGGCCTACCTCCAATATCAAGCAACTGATGGCGCGCTGGAATCCGGACGATATGGACATGCTGCTGCTGCTAGCCAACAGCGCTAATAGCATAGGCCATGAAGGTGAGGGCGATTTCACCATGACGTCAGAGGGGCGCCTGATACGCCGCAGCGAGCGCCATGTCGCGCCCTTCATTTATGCGGGCGTGGGGCTCATCAAACCTGAACTGTTCAAGGATACGCCGGAGGGGCCATTCTCGCTCAACCTGCTGTTCGATCGGGCAATTGAAGCCGGGCGCCTGTATGGCCTGCGGCTCGATGGAGAGTGGCTGCATGTGGGAACGCCTGAAGCTATTCTTGAAGCGGAAGAGTTTGTCGCAGCGAGTGCCAAGTGACCGTGTGGCCACATGACTGAGGCCGGCAGGCAAATGGACCTACTCGCCAGAAAGCAGGCCCGGGTCTATACGATTGCGGCCGGCGCGCCGTTTCTGGAAACGCTTGCTGATGCGCTGCTCGACGGGCGGATCGTGCCGGGCTTTCCGAATGCGGCTGATCCGTTGTCATTATCACGGGCGACAATTTTTCTGCCGACGCGTCGTGCAGCGCGCGCTTTTGCGACCTTGCTTGCTGAACGGTTTGCGCCATCACCAGTATTGCTGCCGCGCCTCGTGCCGTTGGGCGATGTTGATGATGCAGAGCTTTCTCTTGCGGCAGAAGGCGAGGCATTTGCTGACACAGCGTTGGCGGCAACACTTGCGCCGTCATTGGGCGATACCGAACGGCGCCTGATCCTGACACGGTTGGTGCTATCATGGGCACGGGCGGTGGACCGGGCCTTGTTGCGTCTTGATGATCGTGAGCCGTTGCTGGTGCCGGCATCCCCGGCGGATGCGCTGGCGCTAGCAGGCGATCTTGCCCGCCTGATGGATGCCCTCACCACTGAGAATGTGCCGTGGAGCGCCCTGGCTGCCTTGGTTGAAGAGCGGCACTCACGTTACTTCGCGATTACTCTTGAGTTTCTGCAAATTGCTGCTGAGCAATGGCCGCGTATTCTTGCTGACCGCAATGCAAGCGATCCGGTTGCCCGGCACCATCGGCTGACGTTAGCGCAAGCTGAGCAGCTTGCGCAGCGGCCACCAAGCGGCCCGATGATTGTTGCGGGGTCCACAGGCTCGATTCCGGCAACTGCCAAGCTGATTGCTGCCATAGCGCATCTGCACGAAGGGGCGGTTGTGCTGCCGGGGCTTGATCAGCGGTTGGACGATGAGACGTGGGCTGTCATTGGTGGAAAAGATGGCGGCCCTGTTTCAACGCACCCGCAGGCTGTGCTGTATCAATTATTGGCGACGATCGGCATTGAGCGCCGAGAGGTGATGCCATTGGGGCGTGCGTCAGAGGGTCTTGATGCGCGGCGGCAATTTATCAGCGCATCGATGCGGCCAGCTGAAACCACAGATCACTGGCATATTGAACGCGCGCAAATTACGACGCAGGAGCCGCTCGATAACATCGCTTTGATCGAGGCGCCAGACGAGCGCATGGAAGCGCTGGCGGTTGCAATCACATTACGTGAGGCGCTTGAAAGCGAAGGTAAAACGGCAGCGCTCATAACGCCAGACAGGGCACTGGCAGAACGTGTCAGCACCGAATTGGCGCGCTGGGGCATCGCTGCTGAGGATTCTGCTGGGCTATCGTTGTCGCGTAGTCGTGCTGGTACTTTAGCGCGCTTGGCTGCACAGGCAGCTGTAACAAACTTTGCACCTGAGCCACTACTGGCGCTTCTCGCGCATCCGATGGCGACGTTTGGCCGCCCGCGTGCCGAGGTTGAGCGCTGTGCTGCAGTTATCGAGATCGGTCTGTTACGCGGCCCCGCACCGCCGAAGGGGCTGCAGGGGCTGTTGGCGATTTTACCGGTACGCCGCGAGCAGGCCGGCCAACGCCATGCTGCCCGTCCTTTGGCTGCCTTCACGGATAATGATTGGACGTTAGCGGAAGAATTCCTGCATCAATTGCAGGAAACCTTTGCTGCATTCATGCCGCAGGAAGGTGAAAATCCGGCTGAGATTGATCTCGTTGCGCTTGCACCGCGCCATGCGGTGACGATGGCGCGTATTGCTGCAACCGAGGCGGGGGAGACGTTGCCTGTCGGCGAAGGTGGCGAGGAACTTGCCGGCTTGTTCGATGATCTTGCATTCGCTGATGCTGCCGGAATTTATGGACGGTTTGCGGATTATCCGGCGCTTTTCCAGGGCTTGGCAGATGAGCGCGTTGTACGACGGGATACGGGCGCGCCGGTCCACCCACGAATTAAGATCTGGGGTTTGCTGGAAGCGCGTCTTCTGCAGGTTGACCGCGTCGTACTGGGCGGTTTCGATGAGGGTGTATGGCCGCCACGTGCGCGTACGGATGCTTTCCTCAATCGTCCCATGCGGACGGCACTGGGGCTTTCTGCCCCCGAACGGCGCATTGGCCAGACAGCACATGATTTTGCTGAAGCGATGGGCGCGCCTGAAGTTATCATCACGCGCGCACTCAAGCGGGATGGTGCGCCGACCGTGCCTTCGCGGTTTCTGCAACGCATGAAAGCGCTTGCAGGCGAAGACATGTGGGGAAAGGTTGCAGATGCTGGAGCGCGGTTTATTGCGCTGGCGCATGCAGTTGATAGACCGCAGCCATCGGCTCCGATCAGCCGCCCCAAACCCAAGCCGCCAAGAGCATTATTGCCTAAGGGGCTAAGCGTTACGGCAATCGAGACTTTGGTGCGTGATCCTTATGCGGTTTATGCGCGTCATGTTCTGAAGCTCGATCCATTAGAGGGTATTGCGGTGCCTCCTGGTGCAGCTGACAGGGGCACGTTGGTGCATGCAGCATTGGGAAATTTCAGTGCTGCATGGCCAACACTTCTGCCTGAAAATGCGCTGGAAGAGGTGATGCGTTTTGGGCGAGAGGCTTTTGCACCCTTGGCGGTCTATCCGGATATTGCCGTGCTGTGGTGGCCCCGCTTTGAGCAACTTGCCCGTGCTTTTGTCGATTGGGAAATACTGCGACGCGGCGATATCCGCCGGGTGCATGCGGAAGTCTCTGGGCGGATAGAGATCCCACTGCCGGATGGCACAAGCTTTGCCCTTTCAGCGCGTGCAGATCGCATTGAAGAAGGTGATAAAGATACCGTTATCGTCGATTTTAAAACAGGGCTACCACCATCGCCGAAGCAGATTTTTGCAGGCTTTGCCCCGCAAATGACGCTTGAAGCGGCCATGCTGAAACGTGGCGCATTTCGCGAAATTGCAGCGGCTCCTGCGCCTCGGTTGCTTTATATACATGCCACCGGCGGCCGCGATCCGCTGACTGAAAAGCCCGTCACATCGCCTCGTGGTGAAGCACGTACGGTTGAGCAGATTGTGGAGGAGCATTTCAGCGGCCTTCAAGCGTTGCTCGCCCGTTATTACACGGGCAAGACAGGCTTTTCTTCGCGTCCGTTCGCTCAGTTCGCCAAGCGTGAGGGGCCTTATGATCATCTGGCCCGTGTGCGCGAATGGTCTGTTACTGCCGGTGAAGGGGATGAGACATGAGCGGTATCGTCGTTCCCGCCAAAACCGGTCATGATCAACGTCGTGCTGCTGATCCTTCTGCTTCGGCATGGGTATCGGCCAATGCCGGCTCTGGCAAAACCAAGGTGCTGGCGGATAGGGTGTTGCGGCTGCTCCTGGATGGTGTTGATCCAGCGCGGATACTTTGCCTCACCTTTACCAAAGCTGCTGCAGCAAACATGTCGAACCGCGTGTTTGACGAATTGGGCGCATGGGTCGCGCTTGATGATGCAACCCTTGCTCGCAAGCTTGAAGCACTGGATGGTGCGTCTTCCTCTCCAAAACGAATTGCCATTGCGCGTCGGTTGTTTGCGCGTGCGGTTGAAACGCCGGGCGGTTTGAAAATTGAGACGATCCACGCATTCTGCGAACGGCTGCTGCATCTTTTCCCATTCGAGGCCAACGTACCCGCACGTTTTGAGGTGCTGGATGAGGCTCAATCGCAGGAATTGCTGGAGCAGGCCACCCGTGAGGTATTGATCGGTGCGTCCCTTGGGCGTGATCCACTTGTTGCGCAATGCCTGACCTATCTCGCTCATGAGGCTGGTGATGATACAGTCAACAAGGTGTTGCGGGCGGCATTGCGACATAAGCCATTTCTGCGCGATTACGCGCGTGGGGCGGAGGGGCTGACGCGTGTCCTTGATGCATTTGGCGCTTCATGCGGGCTAGGTGTTGCTGAAACCCCAGCCTATCTGCGCCGTATTGTGGTTGAGGGGGGCATTCAAGCGCAGGAATGGCCTGGCATCGCAACTGAGCTTGATAACGGCAGCAAAACAGACAAGGCGAAAGCAGAAGCGCTACGGGCAGCATACGCAGCCACCCGTGAGGAAGAGCGTTTCATTTTATATCGCGATATCTTTTTCACGCAGACGGGATCGCCGCTCAAAAGTATGGCGACTAAAGCCATCGATGTTTCACTCGCGGAGCGTCTTCTTGAAGAGCAGGACCGCGTGGTGTCCGTGCTTGAGCGCCTAAAGGTTGCTGAAGCAATTGCGCGCACAAAGGCTTTGTTTACGCTCGCAGATGCCGTTTTTGGCCGCCTGGAAGCCTTGAAGAATGCCCGAGGTGCGCTTGATTTTGATGATCTGATCGCTCGCACCGTCTCTCTCCTGCAGCGGGCTGATGCAGCCTGGATTCTCTACAAGCTGGATGCGGGTATTGACCACGTGCTGGTGGATGAGGCGCAGGATACATCGCCCGATCAATGGATTATTCTTAAAACGCTGGTTGAGGAGTTTGCCGCTGGAGAGGGCGCTTTTCCGCGTCGGCGCACGTTGTTCGCGGTGGGGGATCCCAAGCAATCTATTTACGGTTTTCAGGGCGCTGCTCCTTATGAATTTGAAGCAAGCGGGCGCCACTTCCGCAATAGAACTGTCGCTGCCGACATGCGCTTTGAGGATGTGCAGCTAACGGTATCCTTCCGTTCTGCGCCGGAAATTCTTTCCGCTGTTGATGCCGTTTTCGCTTTGCCTGCTCATCGTAAAGGCCTCTCGTTCGATGATGGCGCGAGCGGACCAGTCCATGAAAGCGCGCGTCCTTCATCGCCCGGTGTGGTTGAGGTTTGGCCAACAGAATGGAAAGTAAAAGCCGTCGATACTGACGCGTGGAGCCTTCCTGTAGACGAGCCGGAGGCATCGGCGCCAGCTGTGCGCCTTGCCCGCAAGGTCGCCCGGACCATTCGCCGTTGGATGAATATGGGCGATGAAAATGGCCAGCTTATTCAGCCGGGTGAAGTGCTCATTCTGGTGCGCAAGCGGAGTGTTTTCTTCGAGGCAGTTATTCGCGCACTCAAGGATGAGCACGTACCTGTTGCAGGCGCTGATCGCTTGACTGTCGCACAGCATATCGGCGTGCGCGATCTTGTTGCTGCCGGTCGTGCAGCGCTGCAACCATATGACGATCTGACGCTCGCAGCCGCGCTAAAATCCCCGCTTGTGGGGTGGAGCGATGATGATCTCATGCGCATTGCCGCGCCGCGTGCTGAGGGCGTATCGCTTATTGAGGCGATCCACCAGGCAGCCGAGGCCGCAGATGCTGCTGCAGTAACAGCAAGATCAAAACAGGCAGAATGGCGTGAACTGGCTGCTCTGCGCGGTCCGTTCGGCTTCTACGCGACGCTGCTTGGGCCGCTTGGTGGCAGGCGGGCGCTGGTTGCGCGACTGGGGGCGGAAGCGGGCGATGCTATTGATTCATTCCTTGCTCTCGCGCTGGACTATGAGCGCCGTCTGGCACCATCTCTGACGGGGTTTCTGAACGCATTTGAGGGGGCAACGCGCGACATAAAGCGCGATATGGACGATGCCCGCAATGAAGTGCGTGTGATGACTGTCCATGGCGCGAAGGGGCTTGAAGCACCAGTCGTTATCCTTGCAGACGGCGGCGAAAAGCCGGACGGTAGCCATGATCCCTTGCTCATCGAAGTTGCGGTAGAGGTTGAAGGAGAGACGATCAAGATTCCTGTCTGGTCGCCGAGTTCAAAGGCTGATCCGACGCCGGTTGCGGAAGCGCGGGCGCTTTTACGTGAAAAAGCGGCGGAAGAAAATAACCGGCTGCTGTATGTTGCGCTGACGCGTGCCAAAAACAGGCTGATTGTTGCATCTGGTATCAATAAAGAGCCTCCTGGAGCCGATGACTCGATTGCAAATGCGCGCCCTTCTGACGATTGTTGGAGCGGTATGGTCATCAACGGTCTTGAGCAGGCGGTATCGGAGCCAACCGGCACAAAGGGCCGCCTGGTTTGCGTTGATGATGGAGACGGTCGTGAGGTTCTGCGCTGGTTCACGCCAGAGAAATCCCCCGCAATGCCTGCCGTGCCATCATCCTCTATCGCGCCTGTTTTCGAGGCCCCGGTATGGCTGATGCAGCCTGCGCGAACAGAGGCTGAAAGTGCACCGCCTCTGAGGCCATCGAGTGCGCTTTCAGCAGCCGATCAGCCGCATCGCCCGGCGGATGCGCCAATCATTGCAAGCGCGCGTTTACGCGGTCAGCTTGTTCACGCACTGATAGAACGATTGCCCGCATTTGCGCCAGAAGCGCGCGTGCTGGCTGCCAACGGTTTCGTTGCAGCACGTGCGGGGCGTTTGCCGGTGCAGGATCAGCGGCAGATCATCGAAGCAGCAATCGGCGTACTATCCGCGCCCGCTTTGCAGGACTTGTTTGGCCCTCAAAGTCAGGCAGAGGTGGCAGTCGCAGGCAATGTCATCCTGGGTGATGGCACTACGCTGCCAATATCTGGCCGCATCGACAGATTGGCCATTGCTGGTGATGAAGTCCACATTGCGGATTTCAAAAGCGGCACGCCGAGTAATGCTCAACAGCTCACGGGTACAGTACAGCAGGCGCATGTCGCACAGCTCGCGCTCTATTATGCTTTGTTGCGCCAGATCATGCCTGAGAAGCGCATACGCACGTTCCTGATCTATACAGTTGGCCCGACGGTTATAGAGGTGCCTGCTGCCGAACTCGAAACTGCTCTGCAGCAAAAGAACAAGCTGGATGTGTTCCCCGGTGGATATAAAGGCTAAAGCCGCGGCCTGTTGAGAAAATCAGGCCTGCAAATTAGAAGCGCCGCTGCTCTTAATGAGGCAAGCGGCGCTTTATGTTGGCTGGTTTTGGGGTGATTAAACCTTTGAAGGCCCGCGCGTGAACGTCCTTCTGAGTTGTTTTCTGCTCTGTCTAGAGCGCTGGGCGTTCTGCTTTAATTGGTCATGCGGACGGGGACCAGCAATTCGCCATTTTCCCCTTGTTCGAACGCCTGAAGAACCTGAGAGTGCCTGATCGGCTCTCCGGATGTATCGGCTACGAGGTTCTGTTCGGAAACATAGGCGATATATTCGGAATCCGTATTTTCAGCGAACAGATGATAGAAAGGCTGGTTCCTATCAGGGCGCTTGTCTTCAGGAATCGAGAGATACCATTCCTCAGTGTTATTGAAGACGGGATCAACATCAAAAACCACGCCACGGAATGGGTAGATGCGATGCTTGACAACCTGGCCGAGAGAGAACTTTGCACTCCGGGCAGTCGAGAGAGGCAATTTATCCATGTCATGACCTAAAGCGTCATGGTGCATTGCTGTCAAGGGGGCGCCGCGCAGACGTTTCGTTTCGGGGAAGTGTCTCATGACTCAAGCCTCCTATGCATATTTCTCTGCGCACAAATAAAGTGTCTCATAGCCAGGATAAATTGTTAAGCAAAATGCTACGTTCCTACTGGACAGCGAACGCAGAAAGAACATATACTGATCTTCATGGAACAAAAAGGAGATCGAAAGATGTACAAGGCAGTTGTTACGGATGTCGTCGAACTTGCATCACTGACGCTCTTCATTGCTCTGGTAGGAGTAATCGCGCTCGCTGGTGGTTCAGTGTGAGTCGCTGCAAATTCTTTAGGACGGTGTCAAAACAGGTGCCGTCCGTGATAATGCCTTCTCCTGAGCAGGCATGATTGATTCGAGTGAGGGATAAGATGACCAGTCTGATTGAAGAGGTCGGCTTTGTTCACCTTCACGTTCACTCTTCATACTCACTGCTTGAGGGCGCGCTTACGATCAGCACGTTAGCCAAGCTCGCGCTGGCAGACAAAATGCCAGCCCTGGCGCTGACCGATACCAACAATCTTTTTGGCGGCCTTGAATTTTCAGAAAAGCTATCGCAAGCCGGTATCCAGCCTATCACCGGTTTGCAATTATCAGTGGCGTTCGAGGCGCCTGAGCCAAATGCACGTGCGGTGCAGCGTTTGTTCCCGCATCTGGTGCTTCTGGCGGCAAGTGAGGAAGGGTATTCCAACCTGATGGCGCTAACCAGCGCCGCATTTCTTGGCAACGAACCGGGGCAGGGCGCTCATGGGGCGCATGTCACCATTGAAACCCTCGCTGCACATGCAAGTGGCATCATCGCCTTGACGGGCGGTCCGGGAGGGGCACTCAATAGCGCGATTGTCGTTGGTCGTCCTGAGCTTGCGACATCGCGTTTTTCACAGCTACGAGAGCTGTTTGGTGATCGTCTTTATGTTGAGCTTCAACGGCACGATACACCTGAAGAGGCTTTGACCGAGCCTGAGCTGCTGCGCCTTGCGTATGAACACAGCGTGCCGCTTGTTGCAACGAACGAACCATACTTCGCCAAAGAAGATGATTACGAAGCCCATGATGCACTGCTAGCCATTGCGGATGGACGGCTTGTATCAGACGATCAGCGCCGCCGTATGACATCCACGCGCACATTTAAAACGCGCGCGGAAATGGTTAAGCTGTTTGCCGACGTGCCTGAGGCGGTGCATTCCACGGTAGAGATTGCATTACGGTGTTCTTTCCGCGTGAAGACACGTAAACCTATTCTGCCGCGCTTTACCAAGGCAGATGGCGGGCTGACCTCATCACCTGCAATTGTTGAGGGAGAGACAGAACGGGATTACGAAGCAGAAGAGTTGCGTGCGCAGTCGATAGAGGGGCTTGAGCAACGCCTTGCAGCCCATGGTCCTGCGCCGGGTTTGAGTGTTGAGGATTATCGAAAGAGACTCGACTTCGAGCTTTCTGTGATCGAGCGCATGAAGTTTCCTGGCTACTTTCTGATCGTTGCCGACTTTATCAAATGGGCCAAGCAACATCAAATTCCTGTCGGGCCAGGCCGAGGCTCGGGTGCGGGATCGCTCGTTGCGTATTCGCTCACGATTACCGACCTTGATCCGCTGCGCTTCGGGTTGCTTTTTGAGCGTTTTCTAAATCCTGACCGCGTGTCGATGCCCGACTTTGATATCGATTTCTGTCAGGATCGGCGAGAAGAGGTTATTGGCTACGTCCAGCAGCGCTATGGTGAGGAGAGGGTCGCGCAGATCATCACCTTCGGAACCTTGCAGGCGCGTGGTGTTATGCGAGATGTGGGGCGTGTGCTGGAGATGCCCTACGGGCAGGTTGACAAGCTGACGAAGCTTGTCCCGCAAAATCCGGCTAATCCTGTCACACTCGCTCGCGCAATCGAGGATGAGCCCAAGCTGAAGGCCGCTGGCGAAGAAGAGCCGGTTGTCGGGCGCATGTTGGCGATTGCGAAAAAGCTTGAAGGACTGCATCGCCATGCGTCAACCCACGCGGCAGGTGTGGTAATTGGTGATCGGCCGCTTGAGCAACTGGTGCCGTTGTATCGCGATCCGCGCTCAAACATGCGGGTTACCCAATTCAACATGAAGTGGGTGGAACAGGCGGGGCTCGTCAAGTTCGACTTTCTTGGCTTGAAAACGCTTACCGTTCTCAAGACGGCTGTCGATCACATCCATAAGCGCCAGCCGGATTTCGTGCTGGATCGCATTCCGCTTGATGATGCGCAATCGTTTGCGCAGATGGGGCGAGGTGAGACTGTTGGCGTGTTCCAGGTTGAAAGTGCGGGCATGCGCAAAGCGCTTGTTGACATGCACCCTGACCGTCTGGAGGATCTGATTGCGCTCGTCGCACTCTATCGCCCTGGTCCAATGGCGAATATTCCAGTTTATTGCGATCGCAAAAACGGTCGAGGTGAGCCGGAGAATACCTGGTATCTGCATGAGGCTCTCGCCCCGATCCTGCGTGAGACTTTCGGCATCATCATCTATCAGGAACAGGTGATGCAGGTGGCGCAAACTTTGTCCGGCTATTCGCTGGGTGAAGCAGATCTCTTGCGCCGCGCTATGGGTAAGAAAATCAAAGCGGAGATGGATGCGCAGCGCGCACGCTTCGTGGATGGCGCGACCAAAAACGGCCTTACACAGCAGCTTGCAGATGATATTTTTGATCTTCTAGCCAAGTTTGCCGACTACGGTTTTAACAAGAGCCACGCTGCCGCCTATGCTTTGATTGCTTATCAAACGGGGTATCTGAAGGCAAACTTCCCGGTTGAGTTCATGGCGGCGTCAATGACGCTTGATATGGACAATACCGACAAGCTGGCTGAATTTAGACGTGAAGCACAAAGGCTTGGTATCAAGGTAGAACCGCCTTCGGTGCAGCGTTCCGGTGTGCGCTTTGACGTGGTTTATGACGCCGATGGTACTGGAATTATTCGCTACGCACTGGCTGCAATCAAAGGTGTAGGCGAGCACGCGGTAGCGTCCATCGTTGAGGCGCAGGCAAATGGGCCGTTTAAGGATCTGGGCGATTTTGCACGGCGCATCAATCCGCGTCTTGTGAATAGACGAACACTTGAAGCGCTTATTGCATCGGGTGCTCTCGATGAGATTGAAGCTGATCGCGCCAAAGCTTTTGCGGCCATCGATGCCATCATGGCGTTGGCTAATCAAACAGCTCAGTCAGCAGCAAATGGCCAGACAGATATCTTTGGCATGTCCATGGCCCCTGAACCGTTGCGCGCGCCGGAATATGAACCTTGGTTGTCCTCAGAACGCTTGCAGCGTGAGTATGATGCTGTTGGCTTCTTCCTGTCTGGGCATCCGCTTGATGAATATGGGCCATTGCTCGATAAGTTGCGGGTGCAGAGGTGGGCAGATTTTGCGCGTGGTGTGAAACGGGGGGAGAGCATGGGGCAGCTTGCTGCAACCGTGCTTGACCGTACAGAGCGGCGCACACGCAATGGCACCAAGATGGGCATCATCAACTTTTCCGATCAGAGCGGCCACTTCGAGGCTATTCTGTTTTCTGAAGGGCTTATGCAGTACCGCGAGTTGCTGGAGCCTGGGCAGGCGGTGATGCTGGTGGTGCAGGCATCAAGCGATGGTGATGAGGTGCGTGCCCGCATTCAGCGCGTGGAGCCGCTTGACCAGGCTGTTGCGCGCCATCAGAAGGGCATGCGCATTGTTTTGAACGACACGCGTTCAATTGATATGATCGCCCGCCAACTGAGTTTACATGGTGAAGGCACGGTCTCAATGGTTGTGGATATCGAGGGGCGGCAAGAGGTTGAGCTTGAGTTGCCAGGGCGCTATTCGACAAGCCCACAAATCGCTGGCGCTTTGCGCAACCTGCCGGGAGTTGTCGAAGTAGAGTTGCGTTAGGGCGGATTGCCTTAAATGCTGGAAAATTGCGGTTTCTGACTTGCCATTTTGCAATATCGATAATATAACGCGCGCCATTCCACACGCGGGACGGGCTGTATAGCTTCCGGTGGCCGAGTCGTTCGGCCAGAGTCCCGCGGAGGCTTTAACCGGAGATAGGTTTTAAAATGGCACTTCCTGAATTTTCTATGCGCGAGCTCCTCGAAGCAGGTGCACACTTTGGTCACCAGTCACACCGCTGGAACCCAAAGATGGAGCCCTACATTTTCGGTACGCGCAGCAACATCCACATCATCGATCTCGCTCAGACCGTTCCTGCTCTGCACCGCGCGCTGCAGGCAGTTTCCGATACGGTTGCTGCTGGTGGTCGCGTGCTCTTCGTTGGCACGAAGCGTCAGGCTGCTGATTCGGTTGCTGATGCAGCACGTCGTTCAGCACAGTACTTCGTGAACTCACGTTGGCTCGGTGGCATGCTGACGAACTGGAAGACGATTTCCGGTTCGATCCAGCGTTTGCGTAAGGTTGACGAAATCATCGCTGGCGGCGCTGTTGGTCTGACCAAGAAAGAGCGTCTGATGCTCGCACGTGAGCGCGAGAAGCTTGAACGCGCACTTGGTGGTATTAAGGACATGGGCAGCACGCCTGACCTGCTGTTCGTGATCGACACCAACAAAGAGCAGCTTGCTATCAAGGAAGCTCAGCGTCTTGGTATTCCTGTTGCGGCAATTGTCGATACCAACAGCGATCCAGATGGTATCACGTTCCCGATTCCAGCAAACGACGATGCTGGCCGCGCAATCAAGCTGTACTGCGATCTGATCGCGCGTGCTGCTATTGACGGTATTTCGCGTGGCCATGGCGAACTGGGCGTTGATGTTGGTGCATCTGACGAGCCTTTCGCTGAAGATCTGTCCAATGTTGGCGCTTCTGAAGGTGCTTTCGAGCGTCTTGTTGCACCACGTGGTGCGCCAGATGAGCTGTCGGCGTTGACAGGTGTTGGTCCAGAGCTTGAGAAGAAGCTTAACGATGCTGGCGTGTTCCACTTCTGGCAGCTTGCTGCTTTGACGAACACCGATGTTGCAAAGCTTGATGGCGAGCTCAAGCTCAGCGGTCGTATTGAGCGTGATGGCTGGATCGATCAGGCGCGCGCGCGCCTCTGATTTGAGCAGACCTGAGCAACCGTTCCGGTTCCCAATAGGAATCGGCTAACAAAAACGTTGATTGGTTGGCCCGGTGCTTCTTAGAGGTGCCGGGCCGGCTATATACGTGATATGAGGATAATCATGGCGAACATCACCGCTGCTCTCGTGAAAGAGCTCCGTGAAAAATCCGGCGCCGGCATGCTGGACTGCAAGAACGCGCTGACTGAGACAGGTGGCGACGTTGAAGCTGCGATCGACTGGCTGCGTATGAAGGGCCTTGCCCGCGCTGCAAAGAAGTCGGGCCGTGTTGCAGCTGAGGGCCTTGTTGCTCTCGCGCTCGCTGGCAATAAAGGTGTTGCAGTCGAAGTCAATGCTGAGACCGACTTCGTTGCCCGTAATGACCAGTTCCAGGCTCTGGCACGCACTATTGCTCAGGTCGCTCTTGGCGCAGGCAGTGATGTGGAAGCGATCAAGGCTGCTGCTTATCCGCAGGGTGGTACGGTTGCTGATGCTATCGCCAGCGCGATTGCAACGATTGGCGAGAACATGACGCTGCGTCGTGCAGAGCTTCTCTCTGTTAATGATGGCGTTGTTGCATCGTACGTGCACAACGCTACTGCCGATGGCCTTGGCCGTATCGGTGTGCTGGTTGCTCTTGAGTCAACCGGCAACAAGGATGAGCTTACTGCTCTTGCACGTCAGATTGCTATGCACGTTGCTGCGGCCAACCCTATTGCGCTTGATGCAGCTGGTGTTCCTGCTGAGACGATTGCACGTGAAAAGGCTATCCTGCTGGAGAAGAATGCTGGAAAGCCAGAGCACGTACTTGAGAAGATCGCAGAGAACGGTCTCAAGAGCTACCTCAAGGAAGTAACGCTGGTTGATCAGCTTTTCATTCACGATTCGTCCAAGTCTGTAGCGCAGGCGGTTAAGGAAGCTGAGGGCAAGGTGGGAGCGCCCATTAAGCTTGTTGGCTTTATCCGTTATGGCCTCGGTGACGGTATCGAAAAGGAAGAGACCGACTTCGCTAGTGAAGTAGCGGCCGCAGCTGGTGCGGCCTGATTGTTCCAAAAGGCGGCGCTAAGCGCCGCCTTTTTTTTGAGGCCTGCTTAATTCGTTTTCCGATTCCTGATTGACACATCAGATTTTCAAGATCTCGGCGAATGATAATGCAGCAGGTCTAATGACCTTTACATAAAAGGAGAAGCGGGATGCGATTTAAACGGGTGCTGGTTAAATTGTCAGGTGAGGCTCTTGCGGGCCCCGGCGGCTCTGGGCTGCACGGTGAGACACTGACAGCCATTGCATCCGATATTGCAGCCGCTGCGAATGCGGGCCATGAGATTGCGGTTGTTGTTGGGGGCGGCAACTTTTTTCGCGGTGTACAGGGGCTCAACAAAGGGCTTGATCGTCCTACTGCCGATTCAATTGGCATGCTTGGTACGGTCATGAATGCGCTGGCGCTGGAGCATGCAATTGAAACGGCAGGCGTTACTGCACGAGCTATGTCAGCTGTACCAATGCCATCATTATGTGAGAGCTATGCGCGCAAGCGCGCGCTTGATCATATGGCCCACGGTAAGGTTGTGGTTATAGGTGGTGGTACGAGCAACCCGTATTTCACTACTGATACCGGTGCTGCGCTGCGCGCTGCAGAGCTTGGTTGCCATGCGTTGCTCAAAGGCACAAACGTGGATGGTGTGTATACAGCTGATCCCAAAACAAATCCCGATGCGGCTCGTTATGAACGTCTAACCCACGATGAAGCCATTGGCCGCAATTTAAAGGTGATGGATACCACAGCGTTTGCACTTGCGCGCGAGGCAGGATTGACGGTAGTTGTGTTTTCCGTTTTGGATGTTGGCGCTATTGGTGCTGTGCTTTCGGGCAGGGGGCGTTCAACGCTTGTAACGCCTTAAAGCGCACTTTAATTAGAATTTGCTAACGCTCTTAGTGGCACATCTTTGTTCAGACTAGCCGGCTTTATGCGATCTGGTGAGTCAGACATTTTGATTTAAAGCATTCTTCTTACGTGTCGCAGTATGGCGATGCATCGGAAATGCTTTGGCGAGCTGGAATATGGCAGGTCAATGCTGCCATGGTCTAGTTGCGATCGCCGATATGACAATGACAAGAAAAGGGCATTGATAATGGCTGGAAGCTTTGATCTCGACGATATCAAGCGGCGTATGCAGGGAGCTGTGCAGGCTCTGCGGAACGATCTCTCGAGCCTTCGCACGGGGCGTGCTTCGCCAAGCATTCTTGATCCCATTCAGGTAGATGCTTACGGTACAATGACGCCTATCAGCCAGCTTGCGACGGTTAGCGTGCCTGAGCCACGGTTGCTGAGCGTTCAGGTTTGGGATCGCGGTGTTGCGGCAGCTGTTGAGAAGGCTATCCGTGAATCTGATCTTGGTCTGAATCCGCAGACCGAAGGGCAGGTGATCCGCTTGCGTATTCCTGAAATGAATGAGCAGCGCCGTAAGGAAATGGTCAAGGTGGCCAATAAATATGCTGAAGAGGCACGCATTGCCGCTCGCCATGTGCGCCGGGATGGCCTTGATACGCTTAAGAAGCTTGAGAAGGATGGGATGAGCGAAGATGAGTCCGCACGTCACGCCGATCAGGTGCAGAAGGTAACCGATCAGACAATCGCAGAGATCGATCAAACCGTAGCAACAAAAGAAAAAGAGATTTTGCACGTATAATTGAATGCAAACAGCTCAGACCAGGGCGCAAACGGAGAGTGATCGAGTGACTACAATACCCCGTATGGGGACAGCTGGAAATGCAATGGGCCTGGCATCGGCGGGCAATATGTTGCCTACTGATTGTGCGGGCAGCAAGGCTGAGATTGCTACTCCTCTGGTTATTGCGCCGCCACGGCATGTTGCCATCATAATGGATGGCAATGGCCGCTGGGCACGGGCGCGCGGACTTCCTCGCATCAAGGGGCATCATAGTGGTGTTGAGGCCGTGCGCCGCACGGTCAAAGCCTCTATCGAACTTGGCATCGGCTATCTGACGATCTACAGCTTTTCGTCTGAAAACTGGCGCAGGCCAGCTGCCGAAGTTGCTGAGTTGATGGGCCTGCTCAAGCTGTTTATTCGCCGCGACCTCGCGGACCTGATCCGTAATAACGTACGGGTTCGTATTATTGGCGACCGGGTAGGGCTTTCAGCTGATATTTGCAATTTACTTGACGAAGCGCAGACAAAGTCAGCCGGTAATAGCGGGCTGACTTTGACGGTTGCATTTAACTATGGTGGCCGGCAGGAAATGGTGCGTGCGGCGCAGGCATTGGCGCGGAAGGTTGCGTCAGGAGAAATTGCTCCCGACGATATTACTGAAGACCTGATTGATGCCCACCTTGATACTGTTGATATCCCTGATCCCGATTTGTTGATACGCACGTCTGGCGAGCAGCGTTTATCGAATTTTCTCTTATGGCAGTCAGCCTACGCGGAACTCGTTTTTCTGCCGATTTTCTGGCCGGACTTTGATCGAAGCGCGCTTGAGGCGGCGATTAATGCATTTCATCTACGTGAACGCCGTTTTGGCAGCCTTGAATCAGGCGGCGCAAATGTTGCAACATAAGCTGTGCGTAATGGGTGGTAAATGACGGGTACTCGTATGTCAGGCGCAGAGACGTCTGGGCCGCGCGATCCCGCAGGTCGCCCTGATGCCAGTAAAAAGGTTTCTGATTTACCAAAACGGCTAATGTCAGCTCTTGTTTTGGGGGCCTTGGCTATCCTTGTAACGTGGTGCGGCGGTTTATCGTTTGCACTGCTGTGGGCCTTGGCGGGAGCGGGATTTGCATTTGAGTGGTTTGGCTTGATTGCTCCTCGGAATGCATTTGGTAAGCTATCTGACGACATAAACGCTACAGAAAAACAGCCTGCAGCGCTTGGTGTTTTGCGCCTGATGATTGCAGTGGGCATTGGCGCGCTGTCGGTTCTTATTGAACTGGAAGTCTCCTCGCTTGCTATATTTGGAACAGCGATCGCAACTTTGGTCGTATGTGCTGTGTGGGCTTTTATTGTCCGCAAGCATTCGTCCAATATAAACGATAATCAATGGCAGAAAACCTTTGGCAAGTTGATCATTGCGTGGATCTTGGCCGGTTTAGTGTTGAGTGGCACTGTTGGAGTTGTGCCTGTATATGCGCGGGCCATGCCCGAGATTGGCGCGGTGCTTATCGCGTGGATGTTTGCTGTAGTATGGACAACTGATATCGCAGCCTATTTTTCCGGGCGCGCAATTGGTGGGCCAAAATTATGGCCGCAGGTGAGCCCGAATAAGACATGGTCTGGGGCCATTGGTGGCACTTTAGCGGGCACGCTGATGGGGGGGCTTGTCGCCATGCTCGCCGCTGGTGCCGGTCTTATTATTCCGTGGAGCGTGGTTATTGTACTTATGGCATCGCTGTTGGCCTCGATTGCCGGACAGGCAGGCGATTTGGCGGAATCGGCTTTAAAACGTCGCGCCGGGGTGAAGGATTCTGGTAGCCTTATTCCTGGTCATGGCGGGGTTATGGATCGGCTTGATGGTTTTGTGATTGTTAGTCTGCTGGTTGGTATAGGTTTTGCCTTAGGTGTCTAACGGGCTCTGAGTAGAGATTAAGAGCGCTATAGCATCAAACTAAAAACTGACACCGCCTTTCGAAAGCTTTGATAAACAAATAAAAAGATGAGCATTTTGACTACCTCTCTATCGAGAGTCGTTCGATTGTCTTATGAATGGGACTTGTTTTAAGTTCTATGCTAGGTGAAACACCATCAAGAGGTGCCAAGCCCGTTTGTGTATAGCGTAGCGGCCGGCTGAGGGTTAGTGATGAAGACACGCATCGTTTTGCTGGGCGCAACGGGATCAGTTGGCAGCTCTGCTGTTGACGTCATTATGCGCCATCCAGAGCGTTTTCAGGTTGAGGCGGTCGTTGGTGGATCTAATGTCAGGCAGCTTGCAGCGGTTGCACAGCAGGTTGGTGCGCGCTTTGCCGCAGTAGCGGATTCTAACAAGGGTGATGCGTTAAAAACCGCCTTGGCGGATGCTGGCCTTACTATCGAGAGTGGCGCGGGTGATGCTGCCGTGAATGCAGCTGTCGATGTTGATTGCGATCTTGTTGTAGCAGCCATTGCAGGTACAGCCGGTCTGCGCCCCACTTACCGTGCAATTCGTCCTGGTCGGCGCATAGCGCTTGCAAACAAGGAAACATTAGTGTGCGCAGGCGCTGCATTTATGCGGGATGCACATGCAGCAGGTGTTGAAATACTGCCTCTTGATTCCGAACATAATGCGTTGCTGCAAGCAATGGGCGGAGCGCATGCGGATGATGTTGAGGAAATGACACTGACGGCGTCTGGCGGTCCATTTTTGAATTGGACAAAGGATGCTATTGCGGCAGCAACTCCTGAGCAAGCACTCAAACATCCCAACTATGCGATGGGCGCAAAAATCAGCATCGATTCAGCTTCGATGATGAATAAGGGCCTTGAGATTATTGAAGCGCATTATCTTTTCGGCATAGAGCACACGCGTTTGCAGGTGCTGGTGCATCCGCAGCAATTGGTGCACGGTCTGGTAAGCTTTCGCGATGGATCGGTGACTGCGGGCATGGCAGCGCCCGATATGCGAATTCCGGTTGCTCATTGTCTTAGCCTTGGTCTTGGCGATAGCCTCGATTCTGGATCGGGAGAGCGGCTAAAAACAACGCTGCCACGCCTTGATCTCGCTGCGGTCGGAAGGATGGAATTTTTTAAGCCCGATATGGAGCGCTTCCCAGCCCTTGCGCTTGCGTTTGGAGCGCTGTCAGCAGGCGGCGGATTACCGACGGTGCTTAATGCGGCTAACGAAGTTGCAGTAGAGGCTTTTCTGGCCCGACGGATTGGCTTTGGTCAGATAGCCATGGTTGTTGAAGAAACGTGCAGCGCCTTTGCAGGAAAGGTGAATAGATCACCTGAAAGCATTGATACAGCACTTGAAATTGATATGTTAGCGCGCCAGTGGGCAAGTAACCAGCTGACGCATCGTTTTGCTGCTGCTTAATCATGAAAGAAGTCAGGCGATTATGGCATTGGTCATGCGCTGACGGATGATGGAAAGAGGCGTAATGGATTCGCTTGCGGGAATGGTCGGAAATTTAGGCAGCGCGGTGACATCTCTTGCAGGGACGATGCTGGCGTTTTTATTTGTTCTGACGCTTGTCGTGTTTGTGCATGAGTATGGCCATTTTATCGTCGCGCGCTGGTGCGGGGTAAAAGTCCGCATATTCTCTGTCGGCTTTGGTCAAGAGCTGTTTGGCTGGTTTGACCGGAAGGGTACGCGTTGGCGGGTTTCTGCGATTCCGCTAGGCGGATATGTCAAGTTTGAAGGCGATGCCAATGCTGCCAGTGTTCCTGATTATCAGGCTGTCAAAATGATGACGGCTGAGGAGCGCGAGGGCAGCATTTTCCATAAAACCGTAGGGCAGCGAGCGGCGATTGTTGCGGCTGGGCCTTTTGCCAATTTCCTGATGGCAATCATTGTATTTGCCGCGATGGCTTATTTTAATGGCAGGCAAATTCTCCTGCCACGTATTGAAGTGGTGCAAACGCAGAGTGCAGCAGAACGCGCGGGCCTTAAGGCGGGCGATTTAGTGTTGTCAATTGATGGCACTTCTATCGACAGCTTCACGGACATGCAGCGTATCGTCAGCATGAATGCAGGCGAAAACCTCATGGTTGTGGTTGATCGGGGGGGCAGCAAAATAACACTGACAGCGATTCCTGATCAGCGTGTTGTAACCTCACCCCTGGGTACACAGCGTATCGGCGTTCTCGGTATACAGGCTGCGAATGATCCCTCAGCGTGGCGCACCGAGCATTACACCTTACCGGGAGCGTTAAGGGCTGGCGTTGGTGAAACATGGCAGGTCGTGACGCAGACTTACCATTATCTCGGCCGCGTTATTACGGGGAAAGAATCTGCAGAGCAGCTGTCGGGCCCCATACGAATCGCTGAAGTTTCGGGCAAGGTTGCACGCATGGGCGGGCTTGGCGGATTATTGAGTTTGGCCGCACTGCTTTCAGTATCTATCGGATTGATTAACCTCGTTCCCATTCCGATGCTAGATGGTGGCCATTTGTTGTTCTATGCTATCGAAGCAGTGCGTGGTAAACCGCTTAGCGAAGGAGCTCAGGAGTTCGCTTTTCGCATCGGTTTAGCATTCGTAGCAATATTGATGCTGTTCGTGACATGGAATGATTTGTCATATTTTGGAGGCATGCTGGGGAGCGGTGACTGATTTATCTCGCGCTTCTTGGGTTCTCTTGAGGTGCCGTTGGCGCAAAAAGAGTGACCGGAAGGCAACGGCTGACCGAGAAATGACATGCCGGGGGCAACCGGCGTTTGCATGAGCGGGCAATATCTGTAGAAGCATGTAGTCGTAGGACTTCCACGCTGGTCGTTAGCCAGCTTGAAAAAGTTAAGTGAAGGGCGGCATCTGATGACGCGGAAAATGACCAATAGCCGGTACGCAGCGCTAACGGGGGTCTCGACCTGCCTGCTGGTGCTGATGATGACCGTCGGGCCAGCTAGCCAGGCGCTTGCGCAGGCTGGCGCCACGCCGGGCCAGTCTCGTGCTGCGCAAGGCGAACGGATCAACCGCGTAGCGTTTGAAGGCAATAAAAAGATCAACAAAGATGCCCTTGGCGGGATTGTTGCTACGCGGGCCAACAATACCTACAATCAGGCAACGATTAACGCGGACGTAGAGCGCATTCGTGATGCTTATCAGCGTTCCGGTCGTTCTTTGGCTTCGGTTACGCCGCGTACTGTACCCCTGCCTAACGGAACCGTTGACGTAGTGTTCACCATCAACGAAGGTGACAAGACCCCCGTCAAGGAAATCAATTTCGTCGGCAATAACGTTTATTCGTCCTATAAGCTGCGTAACCTCATGTCGACGACGGAAGCGAATCTTCTATCGTGGCTGAAGTCGTCAGACGTATATGATCCGACACGCATCGCGGCGGATGAGGATACGATTCGCCGTTATTACTTGCGCAATGGTTATGCTGATTTCCAGCTGGTATCGACTGATGTTGTGTTTGATGAGCAACGCGGCGGTTATATCGTCACTATTACTATCTCGGAGGGGCAACGGTATCGCATCAGTGATGTGAATGTTGATTCGCGCCTTCCCAATGCTCCTGCTGCGCAGCTGGAGCCATTGGTGCGCACGCGCGCCGGTGATGTTTATGACGTTGAAGCAGTTGAGAAGTCGCTGGAACGCATCACCACGGAAATCAGCAGCGAAGGTAATCCTTTCGTGCAAGTGCGCCCTACGGGGATCCGTAATGCGGAAGCCGGCACAGTCTCGCTGCAATATGTCGTCGATGAAGGTCCGCATGTTTATATCGAGCGCATCAATGTGCGCGGCAATAGCCGTACGCGCGATTATGTCGTTCGTCGTGAGTTCGATATCGGTGAAGGCGATGCCTACAACAAGGTACTGATGGATCGCGCTGAGCGCCGCCTGAATAACCTTGGCTACTTCAAGACCGTTCGTATCACTAGCGAGCCAGGCTCAACGCCTGACCGCGTTGTGGTCAACGTGGATGTTGAAGATCAGTCCACGGGTCAATTCTCCGTATCGGGTGGTTATTCCACATCGGATGGCTTTATCGGTGAGGTCGCTGTTTCGGAGTCGAACTTCCTTGGTCGCGGACAGTTCGTGCGCCTGGCCGGCTCCTGGGGGCAGTATTCGCAAGGTGTGGATTTCTCATTCACGGAGCCATACTTCCTCGGTCAACGGATGGCTTTCGGCTTCGACTTGTTCTCGAAATATACCGATAATAGCCGTTATTCACGTTATGAAGATCGCGTGACGGGTGGTCAGCTACGTCTTGGCTTGCCCATCGACGAAGCGACGACTCTGACACTGCGTTATTCGCTTTACCAGTCCCGCATCAAGGTACCGAACGACTGGCGTAATCCATACAGCGATTGCTCTTTCCCGATTCCGGGATATACAGCGCTGAATCCTGATGGTAGTGCGCTTTATCCAAACTGCACCTGGGATGGTGAGGCTTCACTCGCTATCAAGGAAGCAGCTGGTACCACTGTTACCTCGCTGGTTGGCGCGACGTTGACGTATAATACGCTCGACAATACCCGTAACCCGACTTCTGGTCTTTATGCAGAAGTGAAGCCTGATGTTGCAGGCCTTGGTGGTGACTCACGCTTTATCCGTGCGTCGGCTGATGCGCGGTACTACTACGAGCTGTTTGACGAAGTTGTTGGCTTCGCGCGCCTTCAGGGTGGTCATATCCGTTCTATGGGTAATAAGGATCTACGTATCGTAGATAACTACTTCCTTGGGCCATCACTGGTGCGTGGTTTTGCACCATCAGGTCTCGGTCCGCGCGATATGTCTGGCGATTATCAGAACAACGCATTGGGTGGCACCACCTATTTCGGCGGTACGCTTGAAGTTCAGTTCCCGATCTTTGGCTTGCCGCGTGAAATTGGTCTGAAGGGTGCAGTGTTTGCTGATGCCGGTACGCTGTTTGGTTATGAAGGCCAGAGAGACTTTGCTACCAGCCTCGGCGTGCCCACCAACTGCCCTGGCTTTGCAAACTATGCGCCAAATCGTCAGCCGACCTGTGTTAATGTGCGCGATGATAAGAAGATCCGTTCGTCAGTTGGTGTGAGTCTGTTATGGGCTTCACCGCTTGGCCCGCTGCGGTTCGACTATGCCTTCGTTCTCTCGAAGGTTCATGGAGATCAGACGCAAGCCTTCCGTTTCTCTGGCGGAACCAGCTTCTAAGGCATTCGTTCACAGCGAAAAGATTGTGTAATCTAGAGTGGAATTTTAATCAGATTGGTTGAATCTTCGCTCTAACAAACTGAAATGAAACATCTATTTCTATGAAGTTGATGTTGTTTCATTTTACAGAGCTCTAACGGGGGCGGCCTTGCGCCGTCCCTGTTTTTTTGCGACATGGGCAATCATGAGTGATCCAGTCTTTTTTCCCGGCGGTGGTCCGGTCACGCTTGACGAAATAGCAGCGCTTGCAGGTATCGCTTTACCAGCAGGTGTTGATGGTGCACGTATGTTTGCATCTGTTGCAACTTTGGAAAGTGCTGGTCCAGGTGACCTTGCTTATATGGACAACCCCCGTTACAGCGAAGCGCTGGCAGTCACAAAGGCGGGGGCCTGTCTTGTTTCCCCTCGCTTCGCAGCGAAGGTGAGTGAAGGCACGATAGCGCTTGTGACCGCGCAACCTTACCGCGTATTTGCGCAGATTTTATCGCGACTTTATCCAACAGCGATGCGGCCGCAGCCATTATTCTCTGCTTCAGGGGTATCTCCTGGTGCAGTTGTGCATCCTGATGCACGACTGGAGAGTGGTGTCGCGGTTGATCCAGGTGCCGTCATTGGTCCTGGCGTCGAGATTGGAAGTGGTACGTTGATTGGTGCAAATGCGGTGATTGGCACAGGCGTTCGCATCGGACGGGACTGTCGCATTGGTGCGGGCGTTTCCTTATCTCATTCTCTGCTGGGCAACCGGGTAATTATTCATCCTGGCGCAAGTATTGGTCAGGATGGGTTTGGCTTTGCGATGAGTGGTGCAGGGCACTTAAAGGTGCCGCAGATCGGTCGCGTGATAATACAGGATGATGTCGAGGTGGGCGCCAATACCACGATTGATCGCGGGGCTAGCCGTGACACCATCGTGGGTGAAGGTACTAAAATCGATAATCTGGTGCAGATTGGTCATAACGTGATGATCGGCCGTCATTGCGTGATCGTCTCTCATGTCGGCATTTCTGGCAGCACAACGCTGGGTGATTTCGTTGTGTTAGGCGGGCAAGCTGGCGTAGTTGGTCATGTCACGATTGGCAGTGGCGTTCAGGTTGCGGCCGGCAGCGGTGTCACGATGGATCTGCCGCCGGGCACAAAATGGGGCGGCGCGCCTGCAAAACCGCTTAAAGCCTGGATGCGTGAAATCGCCTGGCTTAAACGTATGGTGGCTAACCGCCATGCTGATCGGCAAGATGCAGATAATATAGAGATAAAACAGCCATAATTGGTTGGTTTCGCTTTTGATTAAATGGCTATCCGCCTGCACCTGAGGGGGCGGATCAAGGGAGCATATTTTACATGACGGAAGAGACGTCGAACCTGAACACGGCTGATATTTTGCAGATTCTGAGCTATTTGCCGCACCGCTATCCCTTTCTCCTGATCGATCGGATCATTGAGATGAATGGCGATGAGAGCTGCATCGGCGTCAAAAACGTTACTTATAACGAGCCGCAGTTTCAGGGGCACTTTCCGACGCGCCCGCTGTTTCCTGGCGTTTACATGATCGAAGGTATGGCGCAAACTGCGGGTGCGCTATGTGTGGCTTCCAAGCTGTCTGAAAAGGCGCGGCCAAAGGAAGTTTATTTTATGACCATCGATAAGGTGAAGTTTCGCAAGCCTGTCGAACCTGGTGATGTGATTCATTATCACATGAAGAAGCTCGCGAACCGCCGTAATATGTGGTGGTATCGTGGTGAGGCTAGAGTGAATGGCGCTCTGGTGTGCGAAGCGGAACTTTCCGCCATGCTCGTGGTCGAGTGAACGGGATAACCAAAATGACCAAGGCGGAAATGGCTAACATCCATCCAAGCGCGGTGGTGGACAGCGGCGCACGGATCGGCAACAACGTGCGCATCGGCCCCTATTGCATTATCGGTGCTGATGTCGATATTGGCGATGACTGCGAGCTTGTCAGCCATGTCGTGGTTGCTGGTCGTACACAGATAGGTGCGCGTACACGTCTGTTTCCGTTTGCCTCTGTTGGCCATCAACCGCAGGATCTGAAATATCACGGTGAGCGATCAACACTGGTAATCGGCACTGATTGTCTCATCCGCGAGGGAGTAACCATTAACCCGGGCACCGAAGGTGGCGGCATGAAAACGGTGATCGGGGATCACTGCGCCTTTCTTGCCAACTCTCATGTCGGTCATGATTGTCATGTCGGTAGCCATGTTATTCTGTCGAACAATGTGATGCTTGCAGGACATGTGACTGTGGGGGATCATGTGATTATCGGTGGTGGCGCAGCGGTTATCCAGTTCTCGCGGGTCGGATCGCATGCATTTGTAGGCGGCCTTTCCGGGCTTGAAAGCGACCTCATTCCTTATGGCACGGCGCTTGGCAATCGTGCATATCTGGGCGGCCTGAATATTGTTGGTTTGCAGCGGCGTGGTTTCAGGCGGGAAGAAATCCATGAGTTGCGGCGTGCTTATCGCATGCTATTTGCCAATGAAGGCACGCTACTTGAACGCGTGGAGGACGTGGCGGCTGCATTTCCTGAGGCGCGTTTGGTTACGGAAGTGCTGACCTTCATTCGTGAAGCCGGCAAGCGGTCAATCTGTGTGCCGAGGGATGGACGCGAGACCTGATCGTGGCAGATGCACAACGGCCTATCGCGATTCTGGCGGGCGGGGGAGCATTGCCCGGCGCGTTAATCGACGCTCTTACGCGACGCAATGTTGCCTTACGTGTATTGGCATTTCGCGGTTTTGCTGATGGTGCCTTGCGCCGTCGCGCTGATGCAAGTGTTGATCTGCTTGATGTGAAACGCACGCTTGCGCACCTTGCCAGTTGGCAGCCTGAGCGTGTTGTCATGGCCGGGCCTGTAAACCGCCCTCAGCCATCTGCGGTTTTGAGTGCGCTTGCTGCATATCGCAATCGGCGCGAATTAGCAGCGTTAATGGCATCGGGGGATGATGGCTTGCTTGGCGGCGTTGTGCGCCTGCTGGAGGAAAACGGGCATCAGGTCTGCGGTGTTGATGCGCTTGCGCCGGAGCTTTTAGGCAGAGAAGGCGTGCAAACAAATTGCTCGCCCGACGAGCACAGCTTGCGCTCCATCGCAATCGGAATGGACTTGCTGCGTACCGTTTCGCGTTTTGATGCTGGCCAGGCAGTTGTGATCGGCGGTCAGCGCGTGATTGCACTCGAAGGGCCTGAAGGCACTGATGCGATGCTCAAGCGCGTACGTTTTATGCGTTTTACACGGCGTTGGAAGAAGGAAAATCGCGGCGTCGTTGTGAAGACAACCAAGGAAGGGCAGGACTTCCGTGTTGATCTTCCGGCAATTGGCCCGGGTACGGTGGTTAATGCCGCCAGGGCTGGCCTTGATGGGGTAGCCTATGGAGCCGGGCGCACGCTTGTAATCAATGAAGCGGATATGCTGAAAGAAGCCAATCGCCGTGGGCTGTTTGTAATCGGCTTAAGCGCCAATGAGGTGGATACGCGTGACAGCGGACGTTGAACAGAAGTCGGCAAAGCCGTTGCAGGTGTATCTGGTTGCAGGCGAGGAATCTGGTGATCAGCTTGGGGCAGGGCTTATGCGTGCGCTGCGGGCGCAGGCAGGCAACGTGAGCTTTTCGGGGGTTGGTGGTCATGCAATGGAGCGGGAAGGGCTGTCTAGCTTATTTCCGCTAAGCGATATTGCAGTGATGGGTCTTGTTGCGGTGATGGCGCGCTTGCGTACCATTGTAAAAAGAGGCCACGCTACGGTTGATGATGTGGTTGCAACCAAGCCTGATGTACTCGTGGTGATCGATAGCCCGGATTTCACGCATGCTGTGGCAAAACGCGTTCGCAAACGCTTGCCAGATTTGCCAATCGTGAATTACGTCAGCCCAAGTGTGTGGGCTTGGCGACCAGGTCGGGCGCGGAAAATGCGCGCTTATATCGACCATCTTCTGGCTTTACTACCTTTTGAGCCTGCGGCGCACCAACGGTTGGGTGGGCCGCCATGCACTTATGTCGGCCATCCTCTCATAGAAAAATTTGATGTTTTACGTCCTGCGGTGGGCGAGCGTGCCCTTTTGGAAGATGCTGACCCATTAACGGTGCTGGTGCTTCCAGGCAGCCGTCGCTCTGAGGTAACACGTTTGTTACCTGTGTATGGCGAAACATTAGCGCAGTTGGCAGCAAAGTTGGATCGGCCTTTCCGGTTGGTATTGCCGGCTGTAAACCATGTTGCTCCGCTGATCCGCGAAGCTGTTGCGCATTGGCCAGTTAAGCCGGAGATTGTCGAGGGGGAGGCTGCAAAATACGCGGCATTCCGCCAGGCGCATGTGGCGCTTGTTGCCTCTGGCACAGCCACGTTGGAGCTGGCACTAGCAGGCGTCCCCATGGTGGTGGCTTATAAGGTATCTTGGCTTGAGTCACAGGTACGGCATTTTTTGACAATCACGACAGTAACTTACGCTAATCTAATTCTTGGAGAGCATCCCATTCCCGAGCGCCTGCAATGGGATTGCACGCCCGATAAATTGACAGATGCTCTCTTGCCCTTGCTCAGCAATACACCAGAGCGGGAACGCCAGATTGAGGCCTTTAAAAGGCTTGATAAGGTGATGGCAATTGGTGATGAAACGCCAAGTAGCAGAGGGGCCGCAGTTGTTCTTCGTCAAACCCGGCGATAGGCCGCAGTCTTGCGACGAATCAATGCGAAGGGCTACGTATATCTGTCTACCCTGCACATAGTCTGATTGACACTTTTGGCGTACAAAGTGATGGTCTGCGCGCATGCCGTTTTTAATAACTGGCATGGACAAGTGAAATATGAGATAGTTAAGTGTTGGCTTACTAACCGTTTTTTCACAACGCTTAGGGAGAACGCCAGATGCGCGCTGAGGCCATTCTCGCAACACGCGATCTGACGATCGAATTCAAGGGTTTTAAGGCCGTTGATGGTGTTGATTTGAATATCGAACAGGGCACAATCCACGCCCTGATCGGCCCAAATGGGGCAGGTAAGACAACTTGCTTCAATCTGCTGACAAAGTTTCTCACACCCAGCAAAGGCACAATCACCTATAAAGGGCGCGATATCACGGCATTAAAGCCAGCGGATATTGCACGATTGGGCATGGTGCGGTCGTTTCAGATATCAGCGGTTTTTGCCCAGTTCACGGCTCTTGAGAATGTGCGCATTGCGTTGCAACGTCGTCGTGGCGACTCGTTTGATTTCTGGCGATCAGAGCGTTTGCTGAGCGCTTATAATCGTGAAGCACATGAGCTGCTGGAAGCTGTCGGCATATCCGATTACGCTGCGACACGCGCAGGTGAGTTACCATACGGGCGTAAACGCGCACTGGAGATTGCGACGACGCTTGCTCTTGATCCAGCGATGCTGCTGCTTGACGAACCGCTTGCTGGCATGGGGCATGAGGACGTGGACCGAATGGCCGAACTCATTCGGCAGGTCTCGGCAAATCGAACCATTTTAATGGTGGAGCACAATCTCTCCGTAGTGTCGTCCCTGTCAGATCGGATCACCGTATTAGCACGCGGCAAGGTATTGGCCGAGGGCAACTACGCCACCGTTTCGAAGGACGAGCGGGTAATCGAAGCCTATATGGGAGGGATGCATGCCTGAGGCAGCTTTACGCATTGTCGAAAAGCCCGCGACAGCACCGCTTCTGGCCGTTCGGAATTTGCAAGCGTGGTACGGTGAATCCCATGTTCTCCATGGTATCGATTTCGATGTTGCGCCGGGCGAGGTGGTAACTTTGCTGGGACGTAATGGTGCGGGAAAAACCACAACTTTACGCTCCATTATCGGTATTCTGCGCAAGCGTACTGGATCAATCACGTTTGAAGGACAAGAAACCATCCGTATGCCATCGCGCCATATCGCGAGACTAGGCATTGGTTATGTACCAGAGGAACGGGGTATCTTCTCCAGCCTTTCTGTCGCGGAAAATCTCGTTCTGCCGCCACAAATTAAAAAAGGCGGCATGACCAATGAGCAGATTTTCACGCTTTTTCCGAACCTTAAGGAGCGCCTGTCGAGCCAGGGTACCAAGCTATCAGGTGGCGAGCAGCAGATGCTTGCAATTGGGCGCATTCTCCGCACCGGGGCCAATCTGCTTCTGCTTGATGAGCCGACAGAAGGGCTGGCGCCCGTCATCGTGGAGCAGATTGGGCGCACTATTGCGCGGCTTAAACAAGAAGGCTTTACGATTGTACTTGTGGAGCAGAATTTCCGCTTTGCTGCAACAGTTGCTGATCGGCATTACGTGGTTGATCAGGGCCGCGTGATCGATATGATCCACAATGATGAACTCGACGCTAACATGGATAAGTTGCACGCCTATCTTGGCGTTTGACCAGTCAGCATTTGAGCGACATTGCAATCAACCCTTTCTTGTCTTTCATGAATAAAGACTGGAACAATAACAATAATTTGGAATTGCTTACTATAAAGCCTAGCTAGGCGCTCTCTAAGGGGGAAACGATGGGCATTAAAACATGGTTGCTAGCCACCACTTTTGCTATTGGCGTCATGGGGGTGGCTGAAGCGCAGACTGCGGTAAAGCTTGGTGTTTTGAATGATCGCTCAGGTGTTTATGCAGACCTTTCAGGTGAAGGCTCTGTCATTGCTGCACAGATGGCGGTGGAGGATTTTAAAGCCGCCGAAAAGGGTATCAAAGTCGATATCATCTCCGCCGATCATCAAAACAAGCCAGATGTAGGATCCAACATTGCTCGCCAGTGGTACGATCAGGATGGCGTTGATGTCATTCTCGATGTGCCGACATCATCGGTTGCGCTCGCCGTGTCGCAGATTACGCGTGAGAAGAACAAGATTCTTATCAATTCTGGTGCCGGTTCTACGGATCTGACTGGCAAACAATGTTCTCCTAATACCATTCACTGGACATACGACACATATGCCCTGGGTAACGGTACGGGCACTGCGATGGTGAAGCGGGGTGGTGATACGTGGTTCTTCATTACCGCAGATTACGCTTTTGGCCATGCGCTTGAACGCGATACGGCTGAGGTTGTAAAGCGGGCAGGTGGTACGGTGCTGGGTTCTGTGAAGCATCCCTTCCCAGGCGGGGATTTTTCATCCTTCCTGCTACAGGCGCAAGCTTCAAACGCCAAGGTAATCGGCCTTGCGAATGCGGGTGGCGATACGATCAATACAATCAAACAGGCATCTGAATTTGGTATTGTTTCTGGCGGCCAGACGCTTGCCGGCTTGCTCGTGTTCCTTTCCGATGTGCATGCGCTTGGTCTTGAGACAGCACAGGGATTGGTGCTGACAGAAGCGTTCTATTGGGATCAGAACGATGATACGCGCGCCTGGTCCGAGCGATTTGCAGCACGTCACGGTGGTAAGAAACCAACCATGGTGCATGCAGGTGTTTATTCCGGTACGTTGCATTATCTGAAGGCGGTGGAAGCATTGAAGAGCAAAGACACCGCTGAGGTAATGAAGTGGATGCGTGAAAATCCCACCGAAGATCCGCTGCTCGGCAAGGGTGAGGTACGGATCGATGGCCGTCATGTCCACGACATGTACTTGTTCGAGGTCAAAAAGCCTGCCGACTCGAAAGGTCCTTGGGATTATTACAATCAGCTTGCAGTCATTCCGGGCGCGGAAGCCTTCCGTTCGCTGGAAGCTGGCGGCTGTGAGCTTGCCAAGAAATAACGCCGAAATCCTCTTCCGGTAGCTCTTGATGCTGCCGGAAGAGGGGCGCGGTTTAAAACGAACAAAAATCCTTAAACCGCGTCAAGTCGTTTTCATTGCATGTAATTTTTCTCTGCACGTCTGAACTTCGGGTGTAATTGAGCGCCCGTATTTATCAAGCAGCGTCTATCGCTGAAAGGCGTATCGATGTTCGAACTTCTTGGCATTTCACCTCAGGTGCTATTTGGACAGCTCTTGTTGGGGCTGATCAATGGATCGTTTTATGCGGTGCTGAGCCTTGGGCTGGCAGTTATCTTTGGTCTGCTCAACATCATCAATTTCGCCCATGGGGCCCAATATATGATGGGCGCTTTCGTGGCATGGATGCTCTTGCAATATGCAGGTATCGGTTATTGGTGGGCGCTGCTGATTGCCCCGATTGTGGTCGGCGCAACGGGCGTTCTCATAGAGCGACTATTTCTATCGCGGTTGCAGAATATCGATCATCTATACGGTCTGCTGCTGACTTTCGGTTTAGCGCTGATCATACAGGGGGTGTTTCGCAATCAATATGGGGTTTCGGGGCTTCCCTATGGCATTCCGGCGGAGCTGGGAGGGGGACGGAACCTTGGATTCATGTTCCTGCCCAATTATCGGGCGTGGGTGGTGCTGGCGTCGCTCGCTGTATGTCTGGTGACGTGGTTTGTTATTGAGCGGACACGACTTGGCGCTTATCTGCGGGCGGCAACCGAAAATGCTACTCTGGTGCAGGCGTTCGGCATTAACGTGCCACTGTTGGTCACATTGACTTATGGTGTGGGTGTGGGGCTTGCTGCCTTCGCTGGCGTTTTGGCTGCGCCAATCTATTCCGTGAACCCAAACATGGGCGCTGATTTGATTATTGTCGTGTTTGCTGTGGTTGTTATCGGGGGTATGGGATCGATTATGGGATCAATCGTCACCGGTTTCAGCCTTGGTATTATTGAGGGGCTGACAAAGGTGTTCTATCCTGAGGCTTCCTCAACCGTTATCTTTATCATTATGATTTTGGTGCTTCTGGTGAAGCCTGCTGGACTGTTCGGGAGGGCTGCCTGATGACCACCACTCATGACGTTGCTGGCACGGCATCTCCACCTGTTGATCAGATGAAAAGCTCAGCGGTGTTTTTCGGTATTCTGTTCGTTGCGCTTGTTGTTGTCCTGCTTGCTGCACCTTATATCTTTTATCCTGTCTTCCTGATGAAAGTGTTGTGCTTTGCATTGTTTGCATCGGCACTGAATCTTTTGCTGGGGTTTGGCGGGCTGTTATCGTTTGGACATGCGGCATTCTTTGGTTTTGCCAGCTATGTTAGCGCGCATGCAGCCAAAGTGTGGGGGCTGACGCCAGAAGTTTCCATATTACTCGGCACAGCATCAGCGGTGGTTCTTGGCGCGATATTTGGCGGTCTCGCCATTCGCCGGCAAGGCATCTACTTCACAATGATTACCCTCGCGCTGGCACAGCTTGTTTTCTTCATATGCTTGCAAGCCAGGTTCACAGGCGGAGAGGACGGCATTCAATCCGTGCCTCGGGGCTCGCTATTTGGTGTGCTACCCCTCGGGGATGATATGACGTTGTATTACGTTGTAGCGACCATCTTTCTTATCGGGTTTTTACTGATTTTCCGCATCATTCATTCGCCATTCGGGCAGGTTTTGCGCGCTATCAGAGACAATGAGCCGCGCGCAATTTCGCTGGGTTATCGCACGGCGCGTTACAAACTGGCCGTGTTCATTTTGTCAGCGGGAATAGCTGGCCTGGCAGGTGGCACTAAAGCGATTGTCTTCCAGCTGGCATCCCTCACCGACGTGCATTGGACGATGTCAGGTGAAGTGGTGCTGATGACACTTGTTGGCGGGCTCGGTACGATTTTTGGGCCTGCTATCGGCGCTATTGTTGTTGTGTCGATGCAGAACTATCTCGCAACACTTGGCGCGTGGGTTCCTATTGTACAAGGTATTGTATTCGTGATCTGCGTGATGCTGTTTCGCGAAGGCATCATAGGCGTGCTATCGCGTTGGATAAAAAGACCGTTGTAATGATTGGCTGTGATGTGCCATTGCGCAAGTCCACCTGATCGGCATCATGCTAGCATAATAGCCAAGATGCCGAGAAATAGGAGGGCACGTCATGGGCGAGAGCGCAAAACAGCCAATTGATCTTTATTACTGGCCAACTCCCAATGGGTGGAAAATCTCCATTATGCTGGAGGAGATCGGACTGCCGTACCGGGTAAATCCTGTCAATATTGGCAAGAATGAGCAGTTCCAGCCAGAGTTTTTAGCCATCTCACCGAACAATCGCATTCCTGCAATTGTTGATCACGATGGACCGGGTGGCAAACCAATCTCGGTTTTCGAATCGGGAGCGATTTTGCAATATTTTGGTCGCAAGACCGGCAAGCTCTATCCAACAGAGGAGCGGGCGCGGGTGGCCGTTGAGGAGTGGCTGTTCTGGCAGGTTGGTGGGCTTGGGCCAATGGCAGGGCAGGCGCATCATTTTCGCATTTTTGCTCCTGAAAAAATTTCTTATGGTATTGAAAGATATACAAAAGAAGTCACACGCCTTTATGGTGTGCTTGATCGGCGCCTGGCAGAGCACGAATATCTTGCGGGAGAATATTCAATCGCGGACATTGCATGCATAGGATGGAGCAAGATGTGGGAACGGCAGGGGCAGAATATTGCAGCTTTCCCGCATATGAAGCGTTGGCTTGAGGCTGTTCTGGCGCGACCTGCTGTCCAAAAGGGGCTTGCATTAAGTGCAGAACCTCTAAAATCGTAGAAAAGTGCTCATGTAGCCTGAATTTCGTAGCAACAATGACATCAGTTGTCTTGTGGGCGACGTATCATACCGCTATAAGCCGTTTACCTATCGATAACATAAGGTTTTAACGGTATTATCATGGCTCTTGAGCGCACTTTCTCCATTATCAAGCCCGACGCAACCGAACGTAACCTCACCGGTTCAGTTAACGCTGTGATCGAAAAGGCTGGTCTGCGCATCGTCGCACAGAAGCGTATTCAGCTTACCCGTCAGCAGGCTGAGACGTTCTATGCTGTTCACAGCGCTCGTCCTTTCTTTGGAGAACTCGTTGACTTCATGATCTCTGCTCCAGTTGTTGTGCAGGTTCTCGAAGGTGAAGATGCAATCGCGAAGTATCGTGAAGTCATGGGTGCAACGAACCCTGAAAACGCTGCTGAAGGCACGATCCGCAAGCTGTTTGCAGTATCGGTTGGCGAGAACTCGGTGCACGGTTCAGATTCGCCAGAGGCTGCGCAGGTTGAAATCGCACAGTTCTTCGCTGGCAACGAGATCGTTGGCTAATACCTGATTGTATAGTCTGCATGAAAATTCTAAAAAGCGTGGCTCTTGATAAAGGGCCACGCTTTTTATTTTGTTAGCAATTTCTGCATTTCGGTCTTTCTTGCAGGTTTTGAGATTTCCAAATGTTCATCGCGATGCCAGCTTAAAGCGAGAAATAATAGAAAAAGGCATGACGATGGGATTCTCTCTTACTGACCCCACACGGAAAATGCTGGCGGGGCTTGTTTTTTTATCGATGGTTCCTGGCACGCAGGCTGTATATGCAGGTGCAACAGCGCCGCAGCAGCCTCAGTCAGATATCGGTCTGACATATGCAAGCGCTGATCAAATCCGCACGCACATTCTTGATAGTTGCGTATTGCGCGAGTGGGGCCGTGCTACAGAAACGAAATCATCATATTCCGAGCGTTGCAGTTGTTATGCCCGTCGTATAACAGCTGATATGACCGGTGAGGAGCTGGATGCATTTCGCCAAAGTGGCGTTTATAATGCCAGCGCAAGGCCTAAAGCTGAGGAAGCGCAGCTTAAATGCAGTTTATAAAACATTCATAAATAGCATGAATGATTAGCTGTATGATATTGTTATGTATTGCTTTTTAATATTATTTTATCGTTTCGGGTGCCCGGAGTTATTGGCACCTGACGATAAAAACATGAGCGTCTTCCTGTATGGCAACAGCCACCATCACCTGCGACGCGCACCTTGATCCAGATTGCGTCCTGATCGCAATCCACGCGCATTTCAACGACAGTCTGAATCTGGCCAGATGTATCGCCCTTATGCCAAAGCTTCTGGCGTGAGCGCGACCAGTACCATGCTTCACCCGTCTCAATTGTCCGACGCAATGCCTCAGCGTTCATGTGCGCTACCATCAGCACGTCGCCATTATCGGCATCGGTGGTGACGCAGGTGATAAGTCCGTTGGCATCGAAAGCCGGGATAAGCTGCAAACTCTCCTCAATCGCTTTTTTGTCGACGGAAGCGGGAGATGGAAAGGGCAATTCGCTCACAGCTGTGATCCCGTATTGAAGGGGAAAGTGATAACTCACATTATTAATATGCTTCAGTAAGTTAACGCGGATTTATGATGCTTTAGCCGCGCACAAGCATGAGGAATCGGGCTTGTTCAGCGGCATCATTTTCAAATGCTCCGTTGAAGCGGGTGGTGATGGTCGTTGCTCCCTGTTTTTGAATGCCGCGCATGGACATGCACATATGCTCAGCTTCAATCATCACAGCAAGACCACGCGGATGTAGCGCCTCATTGATTGCATCCGCAATCTGCGCGGTTAGTGCTTCCTGGGTCTGAAGGCGACGGGCGAATACATCGACCACGCGCGCAAGTTTTGACAACCCGACAACGCCCCGCGCCGGGTAGTAGCCAATATGAGCCTTGCCGATAATTGGCACCATATGGTGCTCGCAGTGGGAAAAGAACGGAATATCCCGTACTAAAACGATGTCGGTGTATCCCTCGACTTCCTCGAAGACACGATCAAGAACTTCAATTGGATTGTGGGAATAGCCTGAAAACAACTCTTCATAGGCTTTCACTACCCGCTTGGGTGTGTCGATGAGGCCTTCCCGGGTGATGTCCTCACCAGCCCAGCGTAGCAATGTTCTCACGGCTGCTTCCGCTTCAGCGCGTGTTGGTTTTTCCGAACCTGACTTGTCAGCGTCGACAATATTTGCCTGACGCGCGGACAAGGACTTAACCACGGCATCCATGTGGTGCCTCCCGCAATTGTCCGGCCCGGATGGTCGGACCATTTCTAAACCTACGTAAACAGGATTTACCCTGCAAAAGAAACTCATATATATGCATATAGGTGTCAGCCGCAATAACGGTTAAGACAAGTAGGTATGATGCCATATCATATCGACTTGGATTATCGGTATATGTGCGAGGCTGCACGCCAAGTAAACCGCCTATCGCGCATCATATGCAAGAGCTAAATGGTATCATAGGCTGAAGTGGCCTTCGACGTGAAAAAAGCAGACGCATGTTAAATGACATCTACACCCGTCAGATACTCGCCCTCGCTGCGAATATCCCGCATCTTGGTCGTCTTGATCACCCCGATGCAACTGCGACGGCGCACTCAAAGTTGTGCGGATCAGTCATCACGGTCGATCTGGCGTTGGTGGATGGCAAGGTAAGCGATTTTGCGCATGAGGTGCGTGCCTGTGCTTTAGGGCAAGCTTCTGCAGCCATCATGGGGCAGCTTGTGGTCGGATCAACGGCTGAGGAGATTCATGCGGTGCGCGAAATAATGCGACGCATGCTAAAAGAGAACGGTGCACCACCAGATGGGCGCTGGGCGCCACTCGCAGCACTTGCGCCGGTGCGTGATTATCCTGCAAGGCATGCATCAACAATGCTCGCTTTCGACGCTGTTGCCGATGCGCTTACACAGGCGGGGGCGCTCCCCGCCGGTGTAAGTGTCTCTATTGATCAGTAAACGCCGAATGCGTAGGCCGCTTTTAGGCTGATGTTAAACTGGTTGCGGTCTCCCAGCCTTCTGACAATCGGGCTTTTGCCGGCATCGCCGATCAACCGGCTGTAGGAGGCGGTAGCCGTGGTGCTCCACTCGTCGGTGATTTGATAGCCTAATGAAGCAGCAGCGCCTGCACTCTGGAATCCACCCTGGGGCTTGTAAGTGTAAAGCCCATGCTGCGGGAAGACCATGTTGTTAAGCGCTGCTTCGCCTGGGGTGATACCAAAGGTGTTGCGCGCGGTTTTATCGCTTCCCCACGTGGCGCGCGGTCCAATGGTGAATAGGAATTGACCGAAAGGCTGCACGAAGTCCGCCGCCAGATCTGCTACCCAGCCATCTTCATCGCGGAAGCCATGGCGGAATTCAACACGTCCACGCAGGTTATACGTGGGCCAGACTTCAGCGAATGCACCACCTTCGATCGTCCATGGCAGCTTGCGCAGGCCAAACAGCTTGCGATCGTCCGAATAGTAGCGCCCAGGCTGATAGCGGCCAACAGGACCAAAGCTGACGTAATCATTGTTCAGCAGGTCGATATCAAACCCATCGCCTGGAATATCAGGACGGCGCGCTTCTCCACCCCGGCGGATACTAACCATTGGATAGGGGATATAGACATATTTGTCTGAGCCCCGGAACGAGGGGCCATAATTGACGTTGGCACTGAGGATCGCAATCCATTTAGCCGATTTCACCGGGGTCGGTGAAAAGAAAGGCGCTAACGAGCCGGCGCTTTGCTCGCCGGTTTGGTAATCTGCGGAATATTGATCGTAACCATAATCCTGTGCAATAGCTGCCGTACCAATAGCGCTGAATCCTAGCGCGCCAATTGTCAGGGCAAGTCTCTTTGCAACGGGGGAAGCAAAACGCAACACGGCATTCCTCCAAGTTTCACTTACGCGATTATGTTGCATAAAGCTCACCAATTGGTTAGCAATTCAGATGTTTCGGCAAGTGGCAGAAATCCGCGATCTTATGTGCATTAAACGATAGCCATACATACTATGATCGAACGGTACATCGATAAAAAATCACTATTTTCCAAGCTTATCAGGCGCCCGGGCGTTGCTGTCGCGCATGTTTTTATTCGCGCTTATCAGCTTACCCTATCCTCCATACTAGGACGCCACTGCAGACATCTACCAAGCTGCTCTTACTATACAGATGAAGCCATCGAGCGTTATGGCTTCTGGCCAGGGGGCTGGATGGGCTTTGCACGTATCTGTCGCTGTCATCCGCTGGGGACGCAGGGGCTTGATCTTGTGCCTGATACATTGCCGGAAGGACACCGATGGTATAAGCCGTGGAATTATGGGCGCTGGCGGGGTACGAATGCTCCACCGCTGGACGATACGCCCATGATTTGCGAGGCCGTCGGAACGGATGGCGACGATGCCTCGGTATCTGGTTCTAAACCCATCCCATGACCGTGTGAACGCTTACCTGCTTTGTGCGCAGGAGTGAGCTGGAGATTGTTGATGATTACTTTGACTTTTCCCGATGGCGCAGCGCGTGAATATGCAGCTGGCATCAGTGGACGTGAAATTGCTGAAGGCATTGCCAAGTCACTCGCCAAGCGCACAGTTGCCATGGCGATCGATGGCGAAGTGCGTGATCTGTCGGATGCAATCAATGCTGATGCACGGATTGAGTTCCTTACACGTGAAGACCCACGCGCGCTTGAGCTGATCCGCCACGATTGCGCCCACGTGCTCGCAGAAGCTGTACAAACGCTGTGGCCCGGCACGCAGGTGACGATCGGTCCCGTTATCGAGAACGGCTTCTACTACGATTTCGCACGCAACGAGCCATTCACGCCCGATGACTTTGAAGCCATCGAAGCGGAAATGAAAAAAATCATCGCCCGTGATGCGCCTTTCACCAAGGAATTATGGACGCGCGAGCAAGCCAAGACCTACTTCCGCGATAAAGGGGAGCTGTTCAAGGTTGAGCTCGTTGATGCCATTCCAGCTGGTGACGATCTGAAAATCTACCGTCAGGGCGATTGGCTCGATCTTTGCCGTGGCCCGCATATGACAAGTGTTGGCAAGATTGGTACTGCTTTCAAGTTGATGAAGGTTGCAGGTGCTTATTGGCGTGGTGATTCCAATAATCCTATGCTGACCCGCATCTATGCCACCGCATGGGCGACGCAGGCCGATCTCGATAACTACCTGCACCAGCTGGAAGAGGCAGAAAAGCGCGATCATCGCAGGCTTGGCCGAGAGATGGACCTGTTCCACTTCCAGGAAGAGGGGCCGGGCGTTGTATTCTGGCACGACAAGGGCTGGACCATGTTCCAGCAGCTGCTCCACTATATGCGCCGCAGGTTGCATGGCGATTATCGCGAGATTAACACGCCGCAGATTCTCGATAAGGCAATGTGGGAGACCTCAGGTCACTGGGCCTGGTATCGCGAGAACATGTTCGTCACCCAAACGGAAGATGATCGCGTATTTGCCATCAAGCCCATGAACTGCCCTGGTCATGTGCAGGTATTCAAGCATGGTCTTAAGTCTTACCGCGATCTACCTCTAAGGCTTGCAGAATTTGGTGCAGTGTCGCGTTACGAGCCATCAGGTGCGCTGCATGGTCTTATGCGTGTGCGTGCCTTTACGCAAGATGATGCGCACGTATTCTGCACCGAGGATCAGCTTGCAGACGAATGCCTGAAGATCAATGATCTCATCCTCACGACCTATGCTGATTTTGGCTTTGATCTGAACAACATCGTTGTGAAGCTCTCAACGCGGCCGGAAAAGCGCGTCGGAACCGATGAGATGTGGGATCACGCGGAAGAGGTTATGGGCAATGTGCTGGAAATGATCCGCGCACGCTCTGGCAACCGCATCAAGACCGAGATTTTCCCAGGCGAGGGGGCTTTCTACGGGCCGAAGTTCGAGTACGTGCTGCGTGATGCTATTGGCCGGGACTGGCAGTGTGGCACGACGCAGGTCGACTTTAACTTGCCTGAGCGTTTCGGTGCCTTTTTCGTGGATCAGGACGGGCAGAAGAAAACGCCGGTTATGGTGCACCGCGCGATCTGTGGATCAATGGAGCGCTTCCTTGGCATTCTGATCGAGCACTTTGCAGGGCACTTCCCGCTTTGGTTCTCGCCGCTTCAGGCCGTGGTGGCCACCATCACTTCGGATGCGGATGACTACGCACGCGAAGTTGCTGCGGAAGCCGAGAAGCTGGGGCTGCGTGTCGAAATGGATCTGCGCAACGAAAAGATCACCTACAAGGTGCGCGAGCACTCGCTTGCAAAGGTGCCGGTGCTGATCGTTGTTGGAAAGAAGGAGGGCGAAAATCGCTCTGTTTCAATCCGGAGGTTGGGATCGCAGGCTCAACAGCAGCTAACGCTGGAAGAGGCGCTGAATATGCTGGTGAGCGAGAGCATGACGCCAGATGCGCGCCGTGCTGAGCATGCAAAAAGTGCTGCCGAGTAAGCTTGATCAATAATCGAGGCGCGGCATCCTTTGCTGCGCCTCGATTGCCTGATCGCTTATGCCTCTATGCGATCCCGGTTGAACTTTTCAGGCGCGCGCTTGAAGCGCGGGTGATTGCGCACCTTGGTGTATTCAGGGCGCGTATGATCGATGGTGGCAATCACTACAGATGCTTGCCCTCGCCGTGCTCGCGCGAGAAAATTACCATCCGGGCCTATAATACCCCCTGGCAGTCCCTTACTGGTTTCGACTGGCGTCGACATACCAATCCATAGGGCATTGATGGCGGCGTGAGCTTGCGATTCAATCGCGAAAATCGCCTCATCGTGGTAAGCCGACAACAAAACAACATCGGTTGAAAGCCGTTCATAAGCTGCAAACAATTCCGGATAGTGCACCTCTGTCGATAGCGCGCACCCGAAACGATAGCCATCAACGATAAAGGTCGTGGAGGCCCATCCGGGTGTGTACCAAAGGCTGGTGCCATCATTGGAGCACAGGCGCTTGTCGTAGCGCGTAACGATTACGCCATGATCTGAAATAACGTAGAGACTGTTATGAGGCTCTTGCGGTGCGGGTAAGCGATGATTACAGCCAATTACAGTCCACAGCTTCAGCTTGCGGGCAAAACTGGCAGTCTCCGCGAGCTCAGCATCAAGGGCAGCCCAATCAACCCTTTGCCAATTGTTGATTTGATTGCGCGCCCGCCCCGACAGAGCGCCTTCAGTAAAATGAATAAGACGAGCGCCCTTATTATGCGCACGCTGCATTAAGGCACGCACATGACGGCCATTGGCATGAACGTCAGCAAAAACATGGCTCTGCGCTACCGCAATGGATAAGGGACTTACTGGATTTATCATCCCTGAATCGTGACTGTTTTAAGCTGATCTGCCAAGCCCATGTAGTGCATATTTAATAAAAATATTGCAGTGGGTTATATTCAAATAATAATCACAAAGTCTGCATCACGCATTTGTTGTTTACGATATTTTAATTGTTGCATTTCGTGGGTAGCTGTAAGGTGCATTGCAGAGCGTCTTCTTTGCGTTTTATTGCTGTCCAACAATTTCGATATCACTATCTGCGCCACTCTCAACCGTAAATTCACGCGAATAAACTTGCCCTTCATGGCGCGCAACAACAACATAATCACCTTCAGCCAGGATCAGGGAAGGAAAGGCGCCGACTTCTTCGTAAATAGTGTCGCCACCTGGTGTGAGTATGCTGAATGCCGTACCGGCAAAAGCCTCCGCACCCTCATTCGCAACAAGCTTCAAGGTGACCTTTGCGCCACGGTGATTGATTGTTGCATCAGTTACCTTACCTGCCTCCACTGATAGATCTGTCCGGGAAATCGCGTTGGATGTACCGTAATTCGATACCACATGATAATCTCCCTCTGGCAAGCGCAGTGTATCGCCAGACGCGATGTTATTAGCCACAAGGCGTCCTTCAGGGTTGTTTTGCTCAGGCAGGTAAACCGCATAGGTCAGATCTTGTGGCTCAATCGGATCCTGGCCAACAACGCCTGTTACCCTTAGGCCGCCCGCACTGATTGCTAGTTGCGATGCCGTATCAGCATTAAGCGCAAATCGCTGCATGGCGCTCGCGAAGCCATAAGAAACATGAACGATATAGTTGCCCTGCGGCAAGATCTGACGTGGCGTTGCATCAATAAGTTCTGAAACCAGTGCAGGCTCAGCCCCGGGAACGGCAGCATAAATACGCCACACCAGGCCGGATTGGATTGGAATGCGGCTGCCTGCCAGCGTTGCAGTCAGTGACAAAGTAAAGACCGCGCGCGAGTCTTGCTGAATTGATTGAGGCAAGGTGCGGGGCGAGTCGCCAACTGTGCTTTCCATGGGCAGGATAGGTGTAATAGGAATAGCCTTTGGTGCCTCATAACGCTCTTGAGCATGCGCTTTCATCGGCGAGGATATCGCCAATAATATCGCCAATATATGCGCGAAGGGGTGTACAAATATGGGCCTGAAAGGCTGAATTGTAACCATATGCTGCAAAGGCTGCCTTGGATAAAATCGGATTCTTATCATCACTCAATACCCGAACTGCGCACGCAAAATACGCTCATCAAGGCTATGCCCCGGATCGTGCAGCATTACCAGCTCCACATTAGGATCAAGAGCGATATCAACATAGGCGACAGACTGAATTTCCGTATGGTCGGCTACGGCGTTTACCGGCCGCTTTTCTGCTTCCAGCACATCAAACCGCAATCGCGCATGATCTGGCAATAGTGCACCGCGCCAATGTCGAGGCCTAAAGGCTGAAATTGGTGTTAAAGCCAGCAAAGGAGCATTCAAAGGTAGAATTGGACCATTAGCCGAAAGATTATAAGCCGTGGAGCCTGCAGGCGTTGCCACCATGATGCCATCAGCTATCAGTTCGTCGAGCCTGATTTTCTCATCAACATAAACCCTGATCTTCGCGGCTTGATATGTTTGGCGCGACAAGAACACCTCGTTAATGCCGTGAGCGCTGAATTTCCGGCCATGGATGTCATGCGCATGCATAAGCAAGGGGTGCACGACGCTACGTTCCGCGCTGGTCAGACGTTCCAGAAGAGCGTCTTCGCGAAATTCATTCATCAGGAAGCCGACAGAGCCCCGGTTCATTCCATAAATGGGGATGCCGGTGCCCATGAACCGATGTAACGTCTGCAGCATCAGGCCATCACCGCCCAGTGCCACAACGAGAGCAGCATGATCAGGATCATGCGCACCATAGATCGTCTCAAGGCGCGCTTTGGCGGCTTGCGCTTCAGGTGTATCGCTAGCGACGAATGCAACCGTTGAGGGACTTTTTGTCATTTCGCGACTGTACGTTGAGGGCGCTGACATGACAATCCATGATGCGTCAGGCGCATTGTTGCCTGCTATGGATAAGAAGGGTTTTTGCAATCATTGCCGGTCATAAAATCGCGATTGGGACGGATAGTTTATTCCGTCCTTATTGATCTATCGCAAGGGAGGAAAGTGATCCGCTTTTTATCCAAGGGATCATGGTTTCTCATCGCGGCTTTTGTCGGAGAGGATCACGTATTCAGCATCAATGATTTGTTCAGGTGGCCAGTTAGCGCGTGCTCCACTGTTCTGAGGCGCGCGCGCAGGTTTGGAGCCGCGCCAACGTGACAACATGCCTGCAATCAAGCCTACAAAAAGAACAATGGGAAACAGCACTAAGAAAGCGCCCGCTGCTACAACCACAAGGGTAAGAACAGCAGCCAAGGCCAGGGCTGATATTAATACCAGCTGCCATTTGTTCAGTCGCATCACGCGCGTACGCGCGAAACCATATGGATCTCGACGAAAAGGATCCTGCGTCATACACGCCCACCTTCAGGAATTGGCATTAAGGCTATGCCTAAACATAAGGCGCTAATCGGAAAACGCCAATCGGACAATACCGTGAACCTATGTGCCAGTCACGTCTGGACAGGACATCATCGTCTCACGTTTTCGATAGATAATTATGTTTGGGGTAAATTCCAAGGTGCCTGAGGTAATATGCCCTTCTCTTCAACGATAAAGCTGATCGCTTATACGCGTGTTGTAACGATGTTGTCTGTATCATGGGTTTGGGTAAGGGAGGGCGCCTCTTGAGTTGTTTTTGGAAAACTCTCGGAGCTGATAAGCTTGCGCCAACTATCGATTAGATCCACGCAGGAGTCGACGAACTGATTAAATCGATTTTGATCCAAGCCAATCAATGAGATGTTATGCGCAAAAGTGAGTACATTCATCTCACGGTCAAGCCCGACTGATCCTGCCCCATTGAGAATGCCTACGAGATTAAGCTCCAAAAGGCTGGCATACACATCCGCATCATGCGTGATTGCTTCATACACAACCGGTGAAGTCAGCAGTATCATTTGTTTGGGTTCATCATACATAAATCGAACAAAAATATCATCGAATACAAGAACAGCTTCACCATCGTTGTTAAAGCTCAGATTTTCGAGGCCAATTTCCAGACCATACTGCCTCAGCATATCATTGTGGTTCGCCAAAATGGTCATCATTATCCTGCCTGATTTATTATTATGGAATGAGTTATCGTGTTGGTTGATCCATGAATAGTGTTTGAAAATTTGAATCTTGTTCTAGCATAGATGATTGTGTAGCAGCATTCATAGCATAATATGGTGTGACCGTGTTTATCTCTGGCATTTTTCTCTTCAGAAGAACCCAGTCGCCCTCATGATTTTTAACCTTTGCTTCATTTCCCAGAAATTCAATTCTTGAGAATGTCATTGAGTCTGTTAGGATTATTTTTGAGTTTTCCTTGCGACCTTCTAATTCTACATCTTCCCAAGTGTTCCATCCAGTCTGGAGCTGTAAGCCGTAATTGCCCAATGAGCGAACAGTAATTGGACCGCCATACTGATACCAATCGGGAACAATGGATGCTGTACGTCCATTGCCAACTAGATGTGTGCCCCTTGCATTCTCCACACCGAAGTCTTTTTGTTGATTAACCAACGCGTTTCCTTGCGTGCCGTATTCTTGGATAGCGCGCTCTTCCAGGATATTGCGCGTATGGTGACTAATGGCCCAGCGCCCAGCAATTCTTTCGCCTAATTCCTTGCCCAGGGCAAAGCCAAGAGGGGTGCCAAAGAGTGCCGCACCAAAGGAAACGGCCGCTAGAACGACGCAGGTAGTCACGCCGACGATTGCGCCGATAACTGCCCCGTAATCCTTCCACCTGGCAACGCGCCGAGCCAGTTCGGTCTCTTCAGAGGCAGTTAAGGTGCTATTGCCAAGAGGAAGGTTTGGCGTCAGGTCCCGCACAACTCTGCCGTGCGTGTTCATTCCTTTAAAGTCATTGCACGCTAGTGGCGACAGGGGTTGGAGCTCTACTCCGTGACTGGTTGATCTGGTGGAATTCGCTGGTGAAGGGGGGAAGGTCATTACTTTTGTCCTCCGTTCAAGATAACCGTTGCTGGCATGTTGTTGGGATGCGTTATGCGAATAGCCGGTTGGATGCGGAAACCCGGAGGAGAAAATAACAAGCTCACACTTAGCTTGAAAAACCGCAAAGCTTGTTTGCAATCCAATTTTTTAAGTATTTGATATGGAAAATGGCAGAAATAAAATAAGGCATTTTCATGACGTATAACTAATTCACTCATCATGTCACCTGCTGCAAAAAAGTTAATCTTTAAAATTAAAAGGTTCAATCAAAGTAACATGTTCATAATAGCGCATAATAACAAAACAGAAAAGGGCGTTTTTGCGTCAAAAAAGGATATTTTTTATGGTGAAATAATTTTGTGATTTATAATTTTTTATATGTAATAAATTGGCGTATACGGATTTATTGAGATTTATTTATATGTAATAAATAGAAATTATGATTTTTTTGCAAAAAAGAAGATTTGTTTTATGAGACCGAACTTCTTGTTTGTTGAGCCATTGCTATGGATTGCACTTTCAAATTTCCTTTTTTGTGAAATCATTGATCCAGACAACCAGAAACCTGGAGGCTGCTGTGATTGATGATCCTATCCGCCCGCGTCCTACCGATAATGCATTTCTTGGCGATTTACGGGGCGGGTCATCTGAGCCAACCTATTCGGGCGCCTTATCTTTCATGCGTCGACGATTCAGCCGTGATATTGAGGGTGTTGACGCAACTATTTGGGGCGTGCCTTTTGATTGTGCGACCTCTAATCGCCCTGGTACGCGTTTTGGCCCCCAGGCATTGCGGCGTGCTTCTGCAATTTTCGATGGTGATCCGCAGTTTCCCTCTGGCCTTGATCCTTTTGATGCGCTCACTGTGGTCGATTGGGGGGATTGCTCATTTGACTATCGCCACCTCGATCAGGTGGCAGGACTGATTGAAGCGCAAGCGGGGGATATCCTGACTTCAGGATGCCAGCTTATTACATTGGGTGGCGATCATTCCATTACATTGCCATTGTTGCGGGCCCACGTGGCAATCCATGGTCCGCTGGCATTGGTGCAGTTCGATGCGCATCAGGACACCTGGGAATCGGACGGCGGTCTATCGCATGGAACTTTTGTGACACAAGCAGAATCTGAAGGGCTGATCGATACTGGGCGCTCGATCCAGATTGGTATTCGCAGTATAGCGCCGGATGATTTTGGCATCGAGATCATTGATGCATATGAAGCGCGATTGCTCGGCATAACCGCCCTTGCGGAGCGTGTACGGGAAAGGGTGGGGAGTGCCCCTGCTTACCTCTCGTTCGATATCGATGTACTCGATCCCGCTTTTGCTCCAGGTACAGGTACACCAGTTGCGGGTGGGCTTGCGAGTATTGATATCCTTATGCTGTTGTGGGAACTACGTGATCTCGATTGGCGGGGGATGGATATCGTTGAGGTGTCTCCACCTTATGATCACGCTGATATTACCGCGATTGCGGGTGCAACTGTCGTTCAGCATTATCTACAGGTGCTTGCCGAAAAGGCGCGCTGAAAAGGCAGCTCTTGACAAGTGAGGCTTGCAGGCTCATCCCTGTGCCCTTTATGGCATCAAGCTGGAAAACGATTTCGTTTTTCGATCCTATATGATGTCATATAAGCATTGAAAATGAACGGCTATTATGAAAAGCCGCATTTTTCTCTAATGGGGTATAACGATGTCCGGTCCATCCATGCAGGAGCGCAATGCTAATCAGACCAAGGTAAAGCCTCGCGTCTTCATCGATGGTGAAGCAGGCACAACCGGTCTTGGCATTCGCACGCGTTTGGATGAGCTTGGCCTTGTGGAAGTTCTCAGCATCGCGCCTGAAAAGCGGAAGGATGCTGATGCCCGGCGCGAACTTATGGCGCAAGCAGATCTGATTATACTCTGCTTGCCAGATGATGCCGCCCGGGATTCCGTTCGCCTTGCGGCATCGCTGGGTAAAGACGCTCCCCGTGTGCTGGATGCCAGTACCGCGCATCGTGTGAGTGATGGTTGGGCCTACGGCTTTCCAGAATTAGATAGCGCGCAAGCTGAGCTTATTGCCGGAGCGTCGCATGTTGCTAATCCGGGATGTTACGCCACAGGTGCTATTGCACTATTGAGGCCGCTGGTAACTGCAGGCCTGCTTCCGCAGGATTATCCGATCGCAATCAATGCAGTTAGCGGTTATTCAGGCGGTGGCCGCACCATGATTGAGGATTACGAAGCGGGCAATGCGCCAGCGTTCGAGCTCTATGGACTTGGCCTTACACATAAACATTTACCCGAAATCAAGGCATACGGGTTGATTAATCGGCAGCCCATCTTTGTGCCATCTGTCGGTAATTTCAGACAGGGCATGTTGGTCAGTATTCCGCTGTTTTTACAGGATTTGCCTGGAGCGCCTAAGGCCAAGGATCTGCATGCTGCTTTGGCTAATCATTATGGCGAGGGCGGATATGTATCGGTCGCGCCGCTAGACGATCCGCAAACCCCGGGTAGGATTGAGGCTTTGGCATTGAATAATACCAATGCGCTCGACATACATGTTTTTAGTAATGTGGAACAAGATCAGGCTGTTCTTGTGGCGCGCCTCGACAATCTCGGTAAGGGAGCGTCTGGAGCCGCGGTGCAAAATTTACGTTTGATGCTGAAAGTATAATTATAAATTATCTTGGTATTTCAAATATATCATGAAGCATAAAGCGCGTATGCGTATCAAAAAAACGCGCCTGCCTAATTTTAACCCAAGTCCGCCTTATTTTTGACATAAATTTCCGCATAATGAAATTATCAATCAGGTGGCATTATTTTTGTCACTCTTGTTGATAATAATTTTCTGCTGATTTTGTTTATAATTTTAGATAGGAATTGCTATGAGCAATGTAAGTTTTTCATCTCAGGTGTATGCTGTTTCATCTTCTGTCTCTAACGATAAGCTTGCAGACGTTAAATGGGCTAGCGCAGATTCAGCTGCTACCACCGTAACTTATCGGAATGCTTTCACTGCATTCTTTGGTCGCGCTGTTTCCTGGGTTTTTGATGGCGGTGCTAATAAGTCTCTCAAAGACCGATATGTAGCCGATATGATGGCGCGCACAAGTGTAACTGGTGCTGCAAGGGATGAATTTCTAAAAACTCTTTCCGGTCTTGTTGATGTGAACTCACGTAAGCCTTTGAGCGCGTATGTTGTTAAAATGGCTGAAGAGAAATTGGAGCGTTCTTGTACTCAGCTTAAAGAGCCTGTAGGAAACGTTAAAGCTCTTGTAGGGTATGCTGGCTTGAAATTTAAAGCTCCTGGTAGCTTGAGCATGGACCCGTATGTTCAGGAAATTAAAGATAAATCTAAATCTAAGGTCTCTCAAGATACGCTTAAGGTGATGGAAACTCTGAACGATGTTTGTAATGGGCCAGTCATCAATATTCAAAACTCTATATGTCAAGATAGCGCTAACTCTCATATATCTATCTTGAGCCTTGACGATAAAGAAACATTGGAAGAATTGGTGGGGAAGCTAGCTCCTCCTCCCAAGTCGCCAGCATCTCCAATTAAAAAAACACAAGAGACCGCTCCATTTTATTGGAGTGAAGTAACAATTTTAAATAATAGTGTGTAAGCGTATAACCTAAGCAAATGCGATGGCATTTGCTTAGGTTCTGTTTTTTATTGTCAGATAAGACAGTGCAATTGAGAAGGTTTCTTGATTGTTTTTCTATGATTTTACCCTTACATACTCCCCGGTGCATCCGTTATTGGTTTGAGTGGCCTTTAAGCTTGGATGGAGCCGCGGTGCAAAATTTACGTTTGATGCTGAAAGTGTAATTGTAAGTTATATTGGTATTTTAAATATATCGTGAAGCATAAAGCGTGTGTGTATCAAAAAGAATACCTGCCTAAACTTAGACCCGGGAGCGGCTTGTTTTTGACATAAATTCTCGCATAATAAAATTATCGATCAGGTGGCGTTATTTTCAACGCTCTTGTTGATGATAATTTTTTGCCCATTTTGTTTATAATTTTAGATAGGAATTGCTATGAGCAATGTAAGTTTTTCATCTCAAGTGCATGCTGCCTCATCTCTTGTCTCTAACGATAAGCTTGCAGACGTTAAATGGGCTGGCGCAGATTCAGCTGTTATCACCGTAACTTATCGGAATGCCTTCACTGCATTCTTTGGTCGTGCTGTTTCCTGGATTCTTGATGGCGGTCAAAATAAAGCACTAAAAGAGAATTATTTTACAGATATAAAAAATCGAGCTGAAGCTGCTGGTATTAAGTATAATCCAGATTTTTCGTTGTTTAATTCTTTATCGAGTCTTGTTGATGCAGGCAGCCGTAAACCATTAAGCGCGTATGTTGTTAAAAAGGTTGAAAAAGAGTTGGGTGAGGCTTTAGTTTCAGCTCAAAACAAGGCTTCTTGTGTTCAGGGAATTAAAGATAAAACTAAGGCCTTTCAAGAGGCACTTAAGGTCTCTCAAAAGGCGCTTAACGAGATTGAGAAAGACCTGAACGCTGGCTCTCAGGGATTGACAGGCACTAATCTAATGTCAGCCATTACTAAGCAAGATGATGAATGGAAAAATAGCATTAAATCTAAGTTGCCTATATTGACCCCTGAAGACAGAAAAAAATTGGAAGAATTTGTTGATCAGAAGATAAAAAAAGACCCCAATCCGTCAGCATCTCCAAGTAAGAAAAAGCCAGAGACGGCTATTAATTATTATTGGAAAGGCGTAAGGGATATTTTAAAATCATGATTGCATCAAATAATAGTATGTAAGCATATAAACGAAGCAAATGTTACCGCATTTGCTTCGTTTCGGTTTTTATTGTCAGATAAGACAGTGCAATTGAGAAGATTTCTTGATTGTTTTTCTATGATTTTACCCTTACATACTCTCCTGGTGCATCCGCTACTGGTTTGAGTGGCCCTTTGCTTGGATCACGCGCGGGTACACGTTCAGGGGCTTGCTGTTCTAGCCAGTTATACCAATCCGGCCACCAGGAACCGGGATGCTCAACTGCTTCAGCCATCCAGCCGGTTATGTCGCCATAAAGTGGCGCTTGCGATGTCCAGTACTGGTATTTTCCGCGGGCAGGCGGGTTTATCACGCCAGCAATATGTCCTGATCCGGAGAGGACAAAACGTACCGGCCCTCCCAGTAGCTGCGCGCCAAGAAATACAGATTCTGCCGGTGCAATGTGATCTTCTCGCGTTGCAAGTTCATAGACAGGAACTGTTATATTCTTGGGGTGCAGCTTGACACCGCCGATTGCCATCTCGCCGCGCGCGAACGTATTTTCCAGATAGAACTTCCGCAGGTAGTAAGAGTGATTAGCCTGGGTCATGCGCGTGGAATCGGAATTCCAGTGCAAAAGATCAAATGGAAAGGGTGATTGGCCCTTGAGATAAACATTGATCATATATGGCCAGATCAGATCATTCGGCCGAAGCGCATTAAAGGCACTGGCCATAACGATCCCATCGAGATAACCATTTGTGGCCATGCGATTTTCGATCTGGCTGATCTGTTCATCATCGATGAATACCTTGAGGTCTCCCGCCCGCGAGAAATCGACCTGCGCTGTAAGCATCGTTATGCTGTCGATGCGCTTGTCGCCATTTGCCGAGAGATAGGCTTGCGTCATTGCCAATAGGGTGCCGCCAACGCAATAGCCAGCAGCCGCGAGCGTTTTCTCTCCCGTGGCTTTTAACGCTACATCAATCGCCGTCAGAACGCCTTCCCGCATGTAAGCGTCAAAATCTTTCTCGGCGAGTGAAGCGTCGGGGTTTACCCACGAGATGCAGAAAAGTGTGGTGCCCTGATCCACAACCCACTTGATGAAGGATTTATCCGAAGTGAGATCAAGAATGTAATACTTATTGATCCACGGTGGCACTATCAGAAGGGGGCGTTTCAAAACGTCTTTGGTGGTTGGTGAGTATTGTATGAGCTCAAAAAGCTCGTTACGGAAAACAACCTTGCCAGGTGTTGTGGCAAGATGCACCCCGATTTCGTAGCTATCTGGAGGTGTTTGGCGGATTTTCAGCTCGCCATTTCCTGCTGCGATATCTTCTGCCAGCATTTGCATGCCGCGCACAAGATTAGCGCCATTCTCATTGATCGTTTCACGAAGCACTTCAGGATTGGTGGCCAGAAAATTGGTAGGTGAGAGCGCGCTTGAAATTTGCTTCACATAAAAGCGAGCTTTTTGCCGTGTGGCATCATCTAGATCTGCGCCATCAACCAGGTGGTCAGCCCAGTGGCTTGTGATCAGATAGACCTGCTTAAGAAAATCGTAGACCGGATGATCCTGCCAGTCATCCCCACGGAAGCGTTTGTCACCAGGCAGTGGCTGGGCAACAGGCGCAACTTCTTCGCCGTTCAGACGTTTGAATGTGCTGGTCCACAAATCGATGAAACCAGTAGCAAGGTTCATCTGCGCTTCAACAGCTTTTTGCGGGTTGGAGATCCAGTGCTCGGCCAGCTGTCCAAGCGTCTTGACCATATCGGAGACATCCCCTGGCCCCTTTGGCGGCGTACGTCCGCTTTCTATCGGCGCCAGAAAAGCGGCAGTTGCCTTCCCGGTCTCCTCGACGAGCTTGGCCATGTTGTGCGATAAAGCTTCAAAATCCGGAAGGGGAAAATCTGGCTCTGATTTGGCGTCGTTCTTCGACATACTCTTCGTTTCCTCGTGGAGACCGGGTCTGCGCGTTATTGAACAGGAAGCAAGGCATCTTGCCAGCCTTCTCCAATCAGGATTTAAAGGACTAAGCTTAATTGCCGTCCGTTGCGGTGACACTCATGCAACGCTGACAATCAAAGTTGCCGCTTTTGCCATGAAAGTCATCATCCATGTTGGGTATCCTACGCAAATCAACGTCAGTACCGACTTTTTTGTTTATTTTGTTAACCTGTGCGGGATGTGCAGGCAATAGTCCTGTTCGTGGTATTGCCGTTGCAACGGGATTTGCCGCAAAAGAAAACCCATCCGCCGATTTTGTCTCGCAATCGCGGGCAGAGGTGCTTGATTATAAACCCGTTGGCGTAAAGCCGCCTGATCGTGGTCATGCACCTCTAAGCAAAGACGAGCTTGAAAAGCTCAAGGGTAATCTGGACAAACGCCGCACAAGCAACGAAGCAGAAGCCGCGACAGCGCGTGCTCTTGGCAATACGCCAATGGCCCAACCACCTGTCATCCCACCGCTGGAATAGCCTTCAACGGCACTGTGCCGCAATAGCCATTCCGGGAGAGACAGGTTTGTGCAAGAAAACATTTCCTCGCATTGCGTGTCAGTGATAAACAATCTCTCTGGAGCTGCTTGCGTATGCTTTTATAGCGCACGGCTTACAAGGTGAGGGCTCGCAACCAGGCGGGTCGGCAACGCACTTAACCCCGGATCTGTACTCATGACCGAATTTCATCGTATCAAGCGCCTTCCTCCTTATGTGTTCGAGCAAGTTAATCGCGCCAAGGCGGCGGCTCGTGCGGCGGGTGCCGATATTGTTGATCTGGGCATGGGAAATCCCGATCTGCCTGCTCCGCCACACGTGATCGAGAAACTTGTCGATACGGTTGGCAAGCCGCGCACCGATCGCTATTCCGCTTCACGCGGGATTGCAGGTTTACGGCGTGCTCAGGCTGCCTATTACGATCGGCGCTTCGGCGTGAAGCTGAATCCCGATACACAAGTGATTGCAACGCTTGGCTCGAAGGAAGGCTTCGCTAACATGGCGCAAGCCATCACAGCACCTGGTGATGTGGTATTGGTGCCGAACCCCAGCTATCCAATCCATGCATTCGGCTTTTTGATGGCAGGCGGTGTGATCCGTTCTGTACCGGCCGAGCCGACGCCCGCTTTCTTCCCGGCGCTTGAAAAAGCCGTCGTTCACTCTATCCCGAAGCCGATTGCGCTCGTTGTTTGCTATCCGTCAAATCCTACAGCCTATGTTGCTTCGCTTGATTTCTATCGCGATCTGGTGGCATTCGCGAAAAAGCATGAGCTTATCCTGTTATCGGATCTGGCCTATGCGGAAGTGTTTTTTGATGGTGAACCGCCACCATCAGTGCTGCAGGTGCCGGGCGCTATCGATGTGACAGTCGAGTTCACCTCGATGTCGAAGACCTATTCGATGGCTGGATGGCGTATGGGCTTTGCGGTGGGTAACGAACGGTTACTTGCAGCGCTAGGCCGGGTGAAGTCCTATCTCGACTATGGTGCATTCACGCCTATTCAGGTTGCAGCAACGGCTGCTCTTAATGGGCCTGATGATTGCATCCATGAGATGCGCGCCGTCTACAAACAGCGCCGCGATGTGCTGATCGATTCGTTCAGCCGCGCAGGCTGGGATATTCCGGTTCCAAGCGCGTCGATGTTTGCATGGGTGAAAATTCCTGAGCCGTTCCGTGAGCTGGGCAGTCTGGAGTTCTCCAAACTATTGGTGGAAAAGGCTGAACTTGCCGTCGCTCCGGGTATCGGGTTTGGTGAGCATGGCGATGAATATGTTCGTATTGCCATGGTTGAAAACGAACAGCGCATTCGGCAGGCCGCCCGTAATTTACGGCGTTTCCTTGAAACAGCTGACAAAACGTTGCACAACGTTGTCCCATTGGCAGCGCACCGCTAAAGTGCGCATCACTCGCATCCGGTACTGATATGGCGCATGTTTTACGGGTCGGTATCGCCGGCCTCGGTACGGTCGGCTTATCTGTCGCTCGTCTTCTCGATCTGCAACGGAACGTGCTTACAGCGCGATGCGGTCGTTCGATTGTGGTCACTGCTGTTTCAGCGCGCGACCGAACGCGTGATCGTGGGATTGACCTTTCCGAAGTGGAGTGGTTTGAAGATCCTGTAACGCTTGCACAATCACCTGATATCGACATTTTTGTCGAACTGATCGGTGGTGATAATGGCCCGGCAAAAGAAGCTGTTGAAGCGGCGTTGCGCGCTGGCAAGTCGGTCGTAACGGCTAACAAGGCGCTCATCGCCCATCACGGACGTGCATTGGCGGTGCTCGCGGAAGAAATGAAGGTTCCGCTGCTTTTTGAAGCGTCAGTGGCGGGCGGGATTCCTGTCATCAAGACGGTGCGGGAAGGGCTTGCCGGTAACCGTATTTCGCGCATTTCGGGGATACTTAACGGTACATGCAACTACATCCTCACGCGGATGGAGAAGGAAGGCCTGTCGTTTGCCAAGTGCCTGAAGCAGGCGCAAACACTAGGGTATGCCGAGGCTGATCCGACATTTGATATCGGTGGCAATGATACGGCACATAAGCTGACCATTCTTGCAGCATTGGCCTTCGGCGTGGATGTTAATATCGATGCTGTTTATGTTGAAGGGATCTCAACGATTGATTCCTTTGATATCCGCATGGCCAAGAAACTTGGTTATCGCATCAAGCTTTTGGGTGTGGCGGAACGGTCAGAGTCAGGCATTGAACAGCGTGTTCATCCAACGATGGTTCCGGCTGATTCTCCAATTGCGCGTGTGATGGGTGTCACTAACGCCGTCAGCATTCATGCGGATGCTGTGGGCGAGCTTACGCTTGTCGGCCCCGGGGCGGGGGGGGATGCGACTGCCTCATCGGTTATTGCAGATATTGCCGATGTTGCACGTGGTCTCATGAGCCCGCCGTTTGGCAGTCCGGTCGCAACGCTGGGGCGTGCAATGCAGGAGCCAATGCAACGCCATGAAGGTGGTTATTATGTCCGCCTTACGGTGGCTGACACGCCAGGTGCTGCGGCATCCATCGTTACAAGTTTTGCCAACGCCGGCATCTCGCTTGAGAGTATCATCCAGAACCGGTCCGAGGATGCGGCCTTGCTTGATCCTACGGGACGGTCTGGTGCACCGGTGCCAGTGGTGGTTATAACCTATGCAACGACAGAACAAGCCATACGAACGGCGGTTGATAAGGTGATCGCCGAGGGGTATGTCGTCGAAAAGCCACAGGTTATCCGTATTGAGCGTGAATAGTGCCGCCTGAGTCTTTCACTCAAGCTGCATTGACGCGATCGCATCCCTCAGGAGTCTGATTTCCATGTCCAATGAAACCGAATTGAAGGCCAGCCATTACATCGACCGCATTCTTACGCTGGAACTCGTTCGCGTTACCGAGCGCGCTGCAGTTGCGGCCGCACGCTTGCGGGGCAGGGGTGATGAAAAAGGTGCAGATCAGGCAGCGGTTGATGCTATGCGCCGCGAATTGAACCGTCTCTCAATCGATGGCACGGTTGTCATCGGCGAAGGCGAGCGTGATGAAGCGCCGATGCTGTTCATTGGTGAGAAGGTCGGCAATAAAACGGGCCCTAAAGTTGATATCGCCGTTGATCCGCTGGAAGGCACGACGCTATGCGCTAAGGATATGCCAGGTTCTATCGCCGTTATGGCTATGGCGGAGGGCGGTTCTCTTCTGAATGCCCCTGACGTTTACATGGAAAAGATTGCCATTGGCCCAGGATATCCTTCAGGCCTCATCGATCTTGATGCCACGCCAGAGCAGAATATTGAAGCGTTGGCCAAGGCAAAGGGCGTGAAGCCATCTGAAATTACGGCCCTTGTGCTTGACCGTCCGCGCCATGCTGAAACCATTGCTGCTATTCGCCGCACAGGTGCATCTGTACGCCTTATAACGGATGGCGATGTTGCTGGCGTTATTTTCACTGCCATGGCGGGTGAAACCGGCGTTGATATTTACATGGGCACAGGTGGTGCGCCTGAGGGTGTGCTTGCTGCTGCTGCACTGCGCTGCGTAGGCGGGCAGATGCAAACCCGTCTCATCCTTGATACGCCCGAAAAGCGCGAACGCGCGAAGACAATGGGTGTTACTGATCCAAGCCGCAAATACTCGATTGAAGAACTTGCTGCGGGTGACGTGGTTGTATCTGCAACTGGCGTGACCGACGGGGCCCTGCTGTCTGGCGTGCGATTTGGTAAGGATGTGGTTGAAACCGAAACAATTGTCTATCGCTCTGCAACCGGCACTGTGCGCCGTATTCGCGGCGAGCACCGTGATCTGAGTAAATTTCATCTCGATTGATACTCACCTCGATTAATTTTCAGGCGCCGGCGTTGTTCATAAATGATGCCGGTCTGCCATAACGATATGTGCCGGACCAGTGCATCAGTCAGAATCTGCCGAACAGCGTCCTTTTCTGGGCGTCACTCAATCCATTCTTGGGCGCGCATGGCGGGATCGTTGTTCCGACCTGGAGCGAGCTTCAGCGCTTGCTATGGTGCAACTGCATGGCTTGCCTGATATTGTGGCTAGAGTGCTCGCGGCCAGGGGAGTTACTGTCGACAATGCACAAGCTTATCTGACGCCGCGCCTGCGGGATCTCATGCCGGATCCATCCGTTCTTGCTGACATGGACCGTGCAGCGGCCCGCATCGCCGAGGCAGTCATGCGGGGCGAAAAGGTCGCGGTTTTTGGTGATTATGATGTTGACGGTGCATGCTCTGCAGCGCTTCTTGGCAGCTATCTAGCGCGCACTGACACTCCTTTTATCGTGCGTATTCCAGACCGTATCGTGGACGGTTATGGCCCGAATGTTTCAGCAATCAGAGAGCTGCATGCAGCAGGTTGCAAGCTTCTTGTGACCGTTGATTGCGGGGTAGCCAGCTACGAGCCACTTGCGGAGGCGCGGAAACTAGGAATGGATGCTGTGGTGTTGGACCACCATCAAGCAGCCGCTGAGTTGCCGGAAGCAATCGCAATTGTTAACCCGAACCGTCAGGATGATCTTTCAGGATTAGGACATCTTTGTGCAGCGGGCGTCGTGTTCATGACACTGGTCGCCGTTCAGCGTGAATTGCGGAAGTGTGGTTTCTGGCACGGTGCGGGAAAAAGCACACAGAAAGAGCCTGACCTTCTCTCCGACCTTGATTTGGTCGGCCTCGCAACGGTTGCGGATGTTGTTCCTCTACAAGGCCTTAACCGGGCATTCGTGCAGCAGGGCCTTTCCATCATGCGTCAACGTCGACGTCCTGGTTTAACTGCGCTGATTGATGTATCGGGCCTGTCAGGGCCGCCAGAGGCGTGGCATCTCGGATTTTTGCTCGGCCCACGAATCAATGCGGGTGGTCGTATCGGCGATTCGGCTTTGGGCGCAACGTTATTGATGACAAATGATCCGGTGAATGCCGCACGCATTGCCTCCGAGCTCAATTCCCTGAACGCTGAGCGGCAAGCCGTTGAACGACTTGCGGTTGAAGAAGCAACAGCGATGGCTGAACTGGCGCTGCTAGAGAGCGAACCGGCGGTATTCGTGGTTGCGTCTCCGGATTGGCATCCGGGCGTGGTTGGGTTAGTGGCAGCGCGACTTAAAGAGCGCTTTAACCGCCCGGCATTTGCATTTGCGCTTGATGAAGCAGGAGGCGGCACTGGCTCTGGCCGCTCAATCCCCGGCGTGGATGTGGGGCGTGCTGTGCGTCGCGCCGTTGAAGAGGGCATTGCGGTTAAGGGTGGCGGACATGCCATGGCAGCAGGCGTGACGCTTGGTCCCAATGGCATTGCGGCATTTAGGGAGCGCCTGTCGACCCTTTTGGCTGAGGATGTTGATCGTTCCAGCATTGGTGAAGCCCTTGGCGTGGATGCTGCGCTGACTGCAGGTGGTGCAACGCCAGAGCTTGTCACGAGCATTACGCGTGCGGGTCCATATGGCTCTGGAAATCCGGAGCCAGTGTTTGCATTTGGCAATCACCTTCTAACGGATGCCACTATCGTTGGTGCAAACCATGTTCGCATCCGGCTGCGCGCAGGAGATGGCACTTCGGTTGGCGGCATGGTGTTTCGCGCCGCAGATCAGCCGCTTGGGCAGGCATTGCTTGGCATGAAAGGGCAGGCGGTTCATGCAGCTGGTACGTTGACGCTCGATACTTGGGGCGGACGTACGCAGGTAAGTTTGCGGCTACTCGATGTCTGCAGAGCTGACCCCATGCGTCAGACCATGCGCTAGAGGGAATTTCATCCTTTCCCAGTGAGCTGAAACGCTTAAGTTTGCGCATGTTGTAGAAAAATAAGTACAAGGATGTGGAAAACTTTTAAAGTTTAAAAACAAGCCTTGCGGGATCCGAATAACCATTCTATAGCTCTCATCACTTAACCGGAACCGGTTGAGGCGCCCATCGTCTAGCGGTCAGGACGTCGCCCTTTCACGGCGAAAACAGGGGTTCGATTCCCCTTGGGCGCACCATCATTTTTTGCTTGGTGCTAATGCATTGATAAGCAGAGATTTTCCCAAAAAATGATACGATGTTAAAAGCAGCAAGTGAATTAGCTCTCCTGTTCCTTTTCGATATTAACAACCGCTGTTGTGTTGCTTGTCTACGCAATCTCGCTTTAATGTCCTCATCACCTCAGGGCATATAAAAGTTAGCATTGCAGATGCAAGACCTTCAGCGTTCTTAATGTACCTGAGAGCATCATAGTGCTCTGGAGCTGCCTTAACGCATCCATGAAGCTTCGTCGCCAAGGTTGTGATACAGGTGGCTTTCAGACTGCGCTATGGCTTCCGCTGTCTCCGGGGTATCAGCAAGCCGCGCTTCAATATGACGCGCGGACATTGCAGGTTTATGGGGAGGCGAGCTACACGTTTGGTGTGCAGTCCATCACGGCTGAGCCGTTTGTCAACCTTGCGTATGTTGCGCATCGAGTGGATGGGATTGAAGAGCGTGACCTTGGTTTAGGCACAGGGCTTTATGGGCATACGTCGGATGCGAATACAGGTTTTTCGACGGCTGGTGTGCGTTTATCGCATACGGTTGAAGTTGGTAGCGTGGAAGGCCGGGTGCACGGCATGATTGGCTGGCGCTATGCCTTTGGAGACATCAGGCCGCGTGCTGCGTCGTGTCGGCGCAGACGGGTGCTTTCTCGATTATCGGAACGCCGCTAGCGCAGAATGCGCTGGTTCTTGGGTTGGGTGGCGACATCGGGATCGGCACGACAACGCGCCTTGGGGTTGCCTACAGCGGGCAAATAGCCAAAAACGCCCAGGACCACGGCGTCAAGGGATATATGACCGTCAACTTCTAGGGCGGTCCGGTTTATGGAGCAGCTTGCGTGCAATGTGATGATCAAATAAACGCAAGCTGAAAAAAACGCAGACAAACCACACAAAAATGTGGGCGACAGTAACTGCCAAGGATCAGGCTGTATTGATGGGCCTGTACCTGTATATCCGTTCGGATTCAGTGACTGACCGGATGCAATCGCCAGGAATGGTACGTGCTCGCTGACCCGCATGATGCAGCAGAGCATTTGCTATACGCATCCCTTCATGCCTGAACTCTTAAACTATGCCTGATTATCTCGCTGGTCATTCTGGGATGAGCTGTAAACTCGTACGTGACCGGCGTAAAAACCTTGCAAGTTTAGAATTGCGATGGTTTCAACCACGTCGCGCTGTTTCGATCGCAGCCACATCAATTTTTTTCATGGTCATCATGGCTTCAAATGCACGCTTAGCTTCGTTGCCACCTGCTGCCATGGCGTCAGTCAGCACGCGCGGTGTGATTTGCCACGAAATCCCCCACTTGTCTTTGCACCAGCCACATTCACTCTCCTGGCCGCCGTTGCCGACAATGGCATTCCAATAGCGGTCGGTTTCGTCCTGATTGTCAGTGGCGATCTGGAACGAGAAGGATTCGTTATGTTTGAATGCGGGGCCCCCATTAAGGCCGATACAAGGAATGCCCGCAACGGTGAATTCGACGGTCAACACGTCGCCTTCCTTGCCAGATGGATAGTCACTTGGTGCGCGGTTAATGGCACTCACCATGCTGTCGGGAAAGGTTTCGGAATAAAAGCGAGCTGCTGCCTCAGCCTCTTTGTCGTACCAGAGGCAAATCGTATTCTTTACCATGGCGTATTCCTTTCGCTTCATACGCTTTTTCTCAACCGCATTTAGGTTTGAATGTATGCCAGCAATTTCAAGTCTTGAATTCTTCAGATTGTTCCGCGGGTATGTTTTTGAATTATAGCACAAGCTTCTGAATAAACCTGCGTATCAAAGCAGCGGATAGTTTAGAGCTAGCTATGAACTTAAAGAGCGCTGGACTTTCTGCTCACCCAGAGCAGTTCATTTTTGTGAAATCATCAGAAAGAACCGGATCGCTTATTTTAGGCTTGACTTTGACACTTTTTCGCCCTATATGTTACTTGTTGAATTCCAACGCTTATATAATTTAAGATTATAAATTCATAGGTGTATCATGTCGGATATTTCTGTTGCAGCGAGAACGTGCGTTTCTTCAAATACTGAAAATACTGATCTGAGGTTGGCGAAATCGACATATGGTAAAGTAGCAGCCGTTGATGTAAAGAAATATAGCACTATCTTATCCGCTATTTTCGGGCGCGTATTCTCCTTTATATGGCATAATCACGCCAATAAGGAGCTTAAATCTCTTTATCTTGCTAATGTAAAAGAACGTGTATCAAATATTCCCGGAGGGGAAGACTTCCTTAGAGGGCTTGAAAAGGCCATAAATAAAAATTCAGGTACGCCCTTGCGTGGCAGTGTTGTTGCTGAAAGTGAAACTGTAATCCAAGAATTACTTTATAATGAAGATATAAGTAAGATATCAGACAGCCTTGGTGAAATATATAATATGACATACAAAAGCAATTAAGGGAGCGGAGATAAGTAAATTGTTGATGGCGTGTCTTAGTATGCTTTTACTGATTTCCCGAAAAACTTAATATTAAACTTGAGTAGGTTGCGCTGTCCTTAAAGGATAAGGAATGGCGCAACCTGTCCTAATTCTGTTTGATATTATATACGTCCTACGCCGCCACCGAGCATGCCGAGAAGATACAAGACTAGCAATATAATCAATAATGTTCCCAGCACACCACCAAGGCCGCGTCCGCCATAACGATTGTATCCATAATAACCGCCGCCGCCGCCAAGAATGAGGATAAGTAGTATAATCAGTATGATTGTACCCATGCTAATTCTCCTTAAATCAAGAGGTGTTTGCTATTTTTGTAGACTGGAATAGTCAGATGGATTTATGCTTACATTGTAGTGTGTATTAAAGATCTACCTTTGCATTATCACCAATATCTGGCTTTTCGCCTGTAATAGTTGCTGTAAGCATTTTTATTGTAGTGACAACTGCCCCTGGGCTATCCCAATATTCGGCTGCAGTTGGCGTAATTGTTAATATACGTATGGAAGGATCATCTGCATTATCCCACCATGTCTCAGCTGATGATGACCAGAGATATTTGATTTTTTGCCGATCGTTTGAAACCGAAGCAAAGCCTGATACAGAAACGTATTTTCTGTTTTCAGTATCAGCAAATGCCAAGCATACGCTTGGGGCTTGCTCTATCTCATCGTCTTTGTGATGTGTGACGTCAGTCAGGAAATAGAGCTTCTTGGCGATTATATCGATATGCGCAAACATTGGTCTGGATCGTAGCATATCGCCTTTTTGCGTTGTGAGCATGCAAATCCTGATGCTTTCCATCAGATCCCAAGCTTTTGCCTCATCTTCGGCATGATTTGGCATTGTGTCCTCCACTGTTTAGATTGAGTAATCGATCTCGTGGCCAAATAGTTCCTTATCTGCAACCAGTTTCAATCATTTAGCGGAAACGCACCTTTGTGGAAAATGCGCTGAGGGCTTCTGATCAATTGGCTTTACGAGCATGCTACTCTGTCAGGAGGTCAAGCCGGCAGCATTCATAAGCGCGCGAAATACAAGTGCCGCCACAGCAAGCGTAGCTACGCTGGCACACCAGATGATAGCCAGCCATCCAACCCGCCGCAGGAATGAGGTGCGCGGCTCTCCTACTTCTGGCATTAATGATATCCTTCACCGGGCTTAACTTTGCCGCGGAAAACATAATAGGACCAGGCAGTGTAGGCGAGGGTGCACGGGAGGATCAGGAGCGCACCAACCAGTGTGAAGCCCATCGATTGCGGCGGGGCGGCGGCATCCCAAATTGATATCGTCGTAGGGATGATATTTGGCCACAAGCTAATGGCCAGGCCACTATATCCCAGGAATAACAGAAACAGCGTTAGCATGAATGGGCCTGCCTGGCTGTTACGATTCAAGATGCGCAGCAGCAGTCCCGAAGCCAGTAGAACCAGCACGGGTACTGGTGCAAAGAACAAGAAGTTGGGTAATGCAAACCAACGCGCGTATACTTCAGGATGTGCCAATGGAGTCCACACGCTAACCGCGCCGATGAAGGCCAACAGGACAAAGGTAGCGGGTCTCGCCAGGTTGATCATTCGCGCTTGTAGCTCACCTTCGGTCTTCATGATCAACCATGTTGCACCTAGTAGAGCATAGGCAACCAAAAGACCGAAGCCTGTGAAAACACTAAAAGGTGTCAACCAGTCCAGCAAGCCGCCGGCGTAGGCATTATCGGCAACATTGAAGCCATTGATGAAGGCCCCCAGTGCCATTCCCTGGCAGAAAGTGGCAATATACGAGCCCCACGCAAAGGCCATATCCCAGAAAGGCTTGTGCGTTTCATCTGCCTTGAAGCGAAACTCGAAGGCCACACCCCGCCAGATCAAACCAGCGAGCATTAGCACAAGCGGGATATAAAGTGCGCTTAAGATGATCGCATATGCCATTGGAAACGCAGCAAAAAGAGCGGCGCCACCAAGCACCAGCCAAGTCTCGTTACCATCCCATACGGGCGCTACCGTGTTGACCATCGTATCGCGGTGAGCCCTGTTCCGCACAAAGGGAAACAGGATCCCAATCCCGAGATCGAAGCCGTCCATGATGACATACATCATGAGGCCAAAAGCGATGATTACCGCCCAAATAAGTGGAAGGTCTATTCCCATGATTGCAATCCTTCCTAAATGTTGGGCGTTGGATCAACGCTGTCAGGCGCAGCTGACAGAGGGCGTGCGGGGCGTTGTGACTGGCCTTCTTCTGCCGGATCGTGACTTATCGAGGGGCCACGTGCCACGAGCTTGAGCATGTAGCTGATGCCTATGCCAAACACGATGAAGTACATCACAATGAACAAAATCAGCGTAATAGAGAGCGCCATGGCCGAGTGGCCGGATACAGCATCTGCCGTGCGCATCACTCCGTAGACCACCCACGGTTGGCGTCCGATCTCCGTGGTGAACCACCCTGCCAGAATAGCTATCAGGCCAGAAGGCCCCATCCATATGGCAAATCGCAATAGGGGCTTTGATTGAAACAACGTGCCGCGCCACCGCGCCCAGGCGCCCCATACCCCTAGAAGCAACATCAGCAGGCCAAGCCCAACCATGACGCGGAAGCTCCAGAACACCACAGTGGAGTTCGGGCGGTCTTCTGGCGGAAATGATTTCAAACCCTGGATTTGGCCATCCCAACTATGAGTTAGAATAAGGCTGCCGAGCCTTGGCACTGCGATTTGGTATTTGGTGGTTTCTGTCGCCATATCGGGGATACCGAAAAGGATGAGCGGCATACCTTGGCCGGGTTCATTCTCCCAGTGTCCTTCCATGGCTGCAATCTTGGCAGGTTGGTGCTGCAATGTGTTCAGACCATGCTGATCGCCAATTGCAACCTGAATGGGAGCAGAAAAGAGCACCATCCAGAAAGCCATGGAAAGCATCGTGCGGATTGCTGGTGTGTCGCGGCCCTTCAGCAAATGCCATGCACCTGAAGCGCCAACAAATAATGCCGTGGAGAGGAAGGCTGCCACCGTCATATGCGCCAGGCGATAGGGGAATGAAGGGTTGAAGATGACCTCCAGCCAATCAACCGGCACGATGATACCATTAACGATTTCATATCCTTGCGGTGTTTGCATCCAGCTGTTGGAAGCAAGAATCCATGTTGCGGAAATCAGCGTGCCAAGCGCCACCATGATCGTGGCATAGAAATGCAGCCCTGGCCCCACCTTGTTCCAACCAAACAGCATCACCCCCAGAAAGCCCGCTTCAAGAAAGAATGCGGTCAATACTTCGTATGTTAACAATGGTCCGGTGACACCACCGGCAAAGGATGAAAAATAGCTCCAGTTGGTACCGAACTGATAGGCCATGACCAGCCCGGACACGACACCCATGGCAAAATTGACCGCAAAGATTGCGGACCAGAAGTGATAGAGGTCGCGATAGACGGTTTCCTTCTTCCAAAGCCACAGGCCTTCAATGACGGCCAGATAGCTCGCCAGCCCGATGGTGATGGCCGGGAAAATGATATGGAAAGAGACGGTAAATCCGAATTGCATGCGGGCCAGCTCAAGCGCTGTAAAACCGAACATGGCTGGCTCTCCTCAGCAGGTTCAACTGGCTCCGCCTCGAAAATTACTGAGCAGCGTCTAACCAGAATATGAAAGAATCTATCTGCAGATGTGATCATGTCTTACAGAAAGAAGCAATTGCACTTGGTGCCGCATGAAACAGTTAATGTGCACAATAAGAAAACTATTTAGAAGATGCATGAAATGCGAGTATTATTAATTCATTCCCTGGAAATGGTGATGGGGCAGTTTGAAGGAGAATACGGAAGTGTTTTTTGCATCCGATAATTGGGCTGGCGCCCATCCTAAAATTGCTGAGAGTCTCACAATACATGCTGCTGGCTTTGCTGCAGCCTATGGGGCAAGCGCGCTTGATAAGAAAGTTGAGCAACGTTTCAATGAATTATTTGAGCGTGAGGTTGCCGTGTTTTTTGTGGGCACCGGTACCGCAGCCAATTCATTGGCGCTAGCTAGTGTGAACCGCCCCGGTGGTGTTTCACTTTGCCACCGGGAGGCGCATGTTATTGAGGATGAGTGCGGGGCGCCGGAATACTTTACCGGTGGCGCGCGTTTGCATCCTGTTGATGGCAAGCTTGGGCGTATTGATCCAGATAAATTAACGCGTGAGCTCAATCGTTTCCATCCAGCGTTTATTCACGCAGGGCAGCCTATGGCTGTCACCATTACGCAGGCGACTGAAGTTGGGACGGTTTATGAACCGGGGCATATCGACGAAATCGCAGCTATTTGCCGCGCGCGCGGGTTGCCGCTCCATATGGATGGGGCACGGTTTTCCAATGCGTTGGTGTCGTTAGGGATATCGCCAGCTGATATGACGTGGCGTCGCGGTGTCGATATTGTTTCGTTCGGTGGCACGAAGAATGGATGCTGGTGCGCAGAGGCGCTGGTATTCATGGACCCCACACAAGCAAAGGATCTTCCCTATATCCGCAAACGGGCAGCGCAGCTTTTTTCCAAGACGCGATTTATTGCAGCGCAGTTTGATGCTTATCTTGAAAACAACCTCTGGCTTGAGTTGGCAACCCACGCTAACGCAATGGCGCAACGTTTGGCAGCGCGCATTCAAGGTTCAACAAAGATGCGACTTGCGTGGCAGCCCCAAACCAATGAAGTTTTTAGCATCATGCAAAAATCCGTCTATGATGCCCTTCAGGACAAAGGGGTCATCTTCTACGACTGGAATCCGCCACGTTCAGAGATGGATTATGTGGAAGAGGGCGAGGTATTCGCCCGCTTCGTCACGAGTTTCTCTACCACAGAAGATGAAGTGGACAGGCTTGCAGATATCATCAGCTGATATGGCCAGTTCTCGAAAACCCCATTGTGGCTTTGAGGTGCTTATGCCTTGGTGAAACGATACTCGGTCACCTGCTCATAATCATCTCCCGGGCGCACCACGGAATTGGGAAAGTGTGGCCGGTTGATTGCATCAGGGAAGTTCTGCGCTTCAAGGCAAAGGCCAGCACCAGCCCCATAAAGCACCCCGTCGAGGCCAGGTACTGGTACGTTCAGCTTGCCACCGTCATAAACCTGTAAACCATTCTCGGTGGTCCAGACATCCAGCATCAGATTGTTAACGTGCGAAGAAAACGACGCTGCATGAGCTAACGGTAAATCCTCAATGCCTGAGCATTCCAGCCTGTCGCGCCGCAGCACGAAGTTGATATCATAATGCACTGGCGCGCCCGTTTGAGCATCGGGGAAGCGGATGGTGCGATGCGCGCGGAAGTCGTTCGGTGTGCCGCAGACCGATCGAATTTCGCCAGTTGGAATAAGATCGGAATCTGTTGGCGTATAGAAATCAGCGTCAACACTGAGACGATGGCTAAAGATTGTCGCTTCACCATCGAGATTGAAATAGGAATGGTGGGCAAGATTGATGGGGGTGGGCTTGTCGCTATTTGCCGTTAGTTCAACGCGAAGCACACCGGGATCAAGCAGGCGATATATACAGGTGGCGTGAACAGTACCTGGAAACCCATTGTCGCCATGTGGTGAGGTAAGGGTGAGGGTGACGCTCGAGGAGTCATAAGCCGCCAGTTGCCATAGTTTGCGGCCAAAACCATTGCCGCCATGCAACGTGTGTCGATCGGCCTGATTACGTGTGAGCTCGTATGTATTTTTATCGATAGAGAAACGCCCATTAGCGATGCGATTAGCGACGCGCCCTGCAATTGCGCCCATATGCGGTGAATGCTCTCGATAGTCGGAAAGGCTATTTAAACCAAGCACCACCCTTTGGTAGCTTCCATCAGGCATCAGCACTTTCAAATCACGAATGACCGCACCCCAAGTGATGACGCTCGCTTCGATCCCTGAACCTGGGGCGCGAATAGTAATTTCATCAACGCGCTGACCATCAATCTCGCCAAACTGGCTGATACTCATTTGGGCTCCCTATCATCATTATGTCGCCTCGCTGAAGCGATGGCTTTTTTCCTTATAGGCACATTGGCCCCAAGGAGGGAAACAAGAATCATCACTCACCCCCTAAATAAGGGGTTGCAAAATCCGCGTCTCTTGGCGGCCGAAAACTTTGTTAGTGATCTCATAAACTGATGATATATCGATGCACTGCAACCTATTAGTCGGCTATCTGTGTGCAGGCAGGCGTGGGGGCTTGAAGGGCATTGTTAGTCGGAGTAGAGAGTTAACCATCTTTTCAGATAAAGAGTCGTTCATGAGAGAGATTGAGCTTCTAATTTCCCGTCACGCTGGCGGATAGCAGCTCTCTCTTATGTATCGTGTTGATGCATTTCCCATTGATGCCGTTATTGCACCGATTGGAAATCTTCTGGATGAGGTATGGGTTGAACATGCTTGCAGTGAAACCAAAGCATTTGCGCCGCAGTCTGCCGGTTCTGATTGTGGCATTGGTGGTGATGGCCGTTGCGGGATGCGCATCACCACGTCAGAAAACCAGTAAGCGTGGCATCGGTAAACCACCACCAGAGCAGGCATCAATTGTTTATCGTCAGCCGCGTACCACGCCTCTGATCACGCCAGAAAGCGATCCTTTCGCCGCTCACTAAGCCGCTTATCGTTCATTACCAGGTGCCGATATTGGGCAGACTGCTCCATGGTTCCTGGGGAGGCAGGGCTTCGCCCTCCTGAAGGATTTCGATGGATATGCCGTCTGGTGAACGTATAAAGGCCATGTGACCATCACGTGGGGGGCGGTTGATAGTAACGCCTGCCTTCGCCAATCGCTCGCAAAATGCGTATATGTTTTCTACACGATAAGCCAAATGGCCAAAGTTTCGGCCACCTGTATAGGCTTCATCATCCCAGTTCCAGGTGAGTTCGAGTTCTGGTGCGCGTCTTTCGCGAACGGAATCGACATCCGCAGGTGCGGCCAGGAACACAAGCGTATAACGGCCAAACTCATTCTCGGTGCGGCGGGTTTCGACAAGGCCGAGCTTGTGGACGTAAAAATCCAGCGCAGCATCGAGATTGCGTACGCGGACCATGGTGTGAACGTAGCGCATGCGCTTGTTCCTTCATTAATGGATTTGAACACTTGATATATGGGTGCGCATCCCGCGATCTTCTCGCGCTGCGATGCCCTGTTTGTCTGGAGCATTTCGCAATTCGTTGAATCGCGCAAGATGCTCTGGCATATCAAGTTGATGCGTTTTCGACCTAAAAAGTGGTGCCCGTTTTTTCTGAATACGCTATAGGCCATCGGGTCCGGTGCATTATGCTAAACACCAGCGGGAGTTGATGGTGCAAGTTATGAATAATAGTCATGATGCAGAGGCAAACAGGCGTAAGGAAAAGGTGGCGCTGGTTTCCATCCTTGTCAGTGCGCTGTTGACGATCGCCAAGGCTATCGCAGGATTTTCGACTGGATCGCTGGCGCTGCTGTCTGATGCCGCCAATAGTTTGCTTGATGTTGGAGCAACCACGCTAACGTGGCTTGCGGTGCGGGAGGCGCATAAGCCTGCTGACGATCAACATCATTATGGACATGGCAAATTTGAGTCGATGTCAGCTTTAGCCGAGACGGCGTTTTTGTTTTTGCTCTCGGGCGTTGTTGCATTTGAGGGTATTCGTCGTTTGTCCAGTGGTGCGCATTATGTGGAGCCTAGCTGGACGGCTGGCGGCATACTTGCCGTTGCCATTGCGGTCGATGCCTGGCGGTGGTGGACGTTGAAAAAAGTTGCTCGCGAAACTAACAGTGAAGCACTTGAGGCAGATGCGCTTCATTTCTCGACCGATCTTATAAATTCGATCTTCGTGCTGATCGCGCTTGGGCTTGCAGCACTTGGTTATCAAGCTGCGGATGCACTCATCGCGATTGGCGTCTCTGTTTATATTGCATTTGCGGGCTTTGGTTTAGCACGACGCACCATTGCAAATCTGCTCGATACAGCGCCAAAAGGGCTGGCCGAGCGTGTACAAGCGGTGGCAGACAGTGTGCCAGGTGTGGCAAGTGTTGGCCGAGTGCGCGTGCGCCCTGCTGGCTCGATCGTCATGGGGGAGGTGGAGGTTGATGTCTCGCGGACCTTGCCACTGGAACGGGTATCGGCAATCCGTGATCGTGTGGCGCAGGCTATAGCGTTGGATCTCCCGCGTTCGGAGTTTACCGTTACAGCAAGTCCAGTGCAGCTCGACTCCGAGACGATACAGGAGCGCATTAATCTTATTGCCCATAAAAATCATCTGCCAGTACATCATGTGACGGTGCAGAACGTGAATGGGCGTCTGTCTATTAGTCTTGATCTTGAAATTGATGGCCGTACAAAATTGGGGCATGCCCATATAGCAGCTACGCGTCTTGAGGATGCATTGCGGGAAGAATTTGGTTCTGACACAGAAGTGGAAACCCATATCGAGCCTTTAGAGATTGACCCGCTGGTTGGGCAGGATGCATCTGATGATATCTTGTCGTTGGTAAAAGCAGCATTGAGTGTCTGGGCTGCGGATACGCACGATATCCACGACATTCATCAGGTGCGCGTACGAGAAACCTCATGCGGCTACGTTGTGAACTATCATTGCCGCGCTGATCCATTATTGGATATTGCGCATGTTCACGCAGAGGTTGATGCGTTGGAGCGTCTCTTGCGCCAGGAAATCCCTCATATCGCTCGGGTGGTTGGGCATGCCGAACCCGCACGTCTTGAAGCTTAAGGATCAAGGAGTTGCTATAATTTGGCACTCTCATGCCCAATTCAGGTTAGAACCAGGACATCGCCATACAATCAATGGTTGCATTTTTTGCTTTCACCCAAAATATAATAATCCGATAGGTAACTCATGGGCGTTTTTTTTATTATCGAGTTTGGGCTTTAACCTAAAATTGATTTTAATGTTTATTCAAAATGACTTATAAATCAATATGTTATTGATTTTGCTGAATGGCTAAGCAATACTTCATATCTTAAGGTCGATATAACAGCACTTGACTTCGTCGTAACATAGAGTTGGAATAACCAGGCACAACTTAAACGTTATAATAAGTTTGCTCCTTATATCACTCATAATGTCATTTGCAGATATAGTAGGATCATCTGCGGTTTACATTCTCTGTAAGCCATTAGATGGAAAGGAGTTTCGGTGCATACAGATAACGATGCGTCATCTTCTCATCCCGGTGATACTCCCCGCATTGGTGCAATCATCACGAATGAACTTGCGGTGCGGCAGCCACGGCGGCTCGACCCGCAAGAAGAGACGCATGCGCTGCAAGATTTGGCAAGGCAGATGCTGGAACGGCCAGATTCTTTTTTGCCTTACCTGGTGCAGGTTGCCATGCGGGTCAGCAATGCATGCTCTGCTGGTATCAGTTTGCATGAGCCCGATGCGGCTGAAGGTGATGTTTTTCGCTGGCATTACCTGACAGGTGCCTGTTCTCCCTTTATCGGGCGCACCACTCCGCGTCATGCAAGCCCATGCGGCGTATGCATTGATGAGGGTGGTCCTGTATTGATTGCATATCCCGAGCAGTTTTTCTCATCCTACGCGATGCCTGACATTATCAGCTATGAAGCATTACTGGTGCCTATTTTTATTGGTGGCAATGAGCCACTTGGGGCGCTTTGGGTTATATCTCATGATAAGGATCGGCGTTTCGACAAGGGGGATGCAAGCATCTTGACCGAGCTGGCAAGTTTTGCCGGTATTGCGCTGAAAATGATCCGTGACACACGCGCGCTAAAACAGGCTTTAGTCGTGCAGGAGACACTGACACGCGAAATGCGACATCGCATAAGTAATATTTTGACGGTTGCAGGCGGATTGGTTACAGCTTCAGCGCGCACAGCGAAAACACCTGAAGAGTTAGCCGTAAGTGTGCGTGGTCGCCTTGAGGCCCTTGGGAGAGCGCAGTCGATAATACATAAGGCGCATGGTGGAGAAATAAAGGCGGATTCGCCTGCCGCTGCCGCTTTTGCTTGTCAGTTGCGTGCTTTAGTGAATGTCATTGCCGCCCCTTACGGCGAAGATGAAGGCCGGCTTATCCTTCAAGAGCCTGCAGATTTGGAGGCGGCGGAAATCCCCATCGGACAAGGTGGGCTAACAGCCCTAGGATTGATACTGCATGAATTAGCAACAAATGCTGCAAAGTACGGAGCTTTGTCTTCAGCGGTGGGGCATGTAAACATTAATTGGCATATAGAAGGAGATACATGCATCCTTGTCTGGCAGGAGCATGAAGGCCCTCCCATTGAAGCGCCACCTCTCACACTTGGCTTTGGTTCAAACCTTATAAGACGTACCGTAGCTGGCCAGCTTGGCGGTAATGTTAGTTTCGAATGGCTTTCAGAGGGACTTTGCACAACCATACGCATTTCGCGTAAGGCGTTAGCTCGCTAAGTTATCAATTTTAGACACATCATTACTTTTCCCGTCCTCCGTGAGGTGTTTGTCCGCCTTTTCTGCCTGCTTCAGCTGCAAGAGCTGGGTTTTGCGAAAAACTGCGTTTCTCATCAGGTACACTGCGTCCGCCTTTTCGCCCAGCCTCTGCAGCCAACTCCCGGTTTTGAGAAAAGCTTCGTTTTTCATCCGGAACGCTCTGCCCCCCTTTGGAAGCAATGGCACGTTGTTTTTCTCTATCCATTGACGCAAAACCACGTGTAGATGTCGATTTGGCGGCAATCGCTTTGCTGGCGCTGGACTTGTTTGATGGCATTTTGCCTGTGGTGTCATTCATATTAGCCATAGGACCCTCGCATAACTTTTCATGCATTACGCACTCAATTGGGGAACGCGCAGGCAGTATGGGAGTTCCCTAGAGGAATATTAATTCCGATACACTTCTTGAGATGTCACCTGTCTTCATCAGCTAATCGGTTCCTTTAATGCTGGCAAGATGAGCAAAAGAAGGTCGAACGTCCTGATTGAATAATGCGGGTAACAAGTCCTGTGCATCCGGGAGACGGGCAAGGAGCGTTTTCGCGGTCGTAAACGCGAAATGTATGCTGAAAGTAACCCAATGAACCATCTGTTTGTGCGTAATCACGTAATGTTGAACCGCCAGCAGCAATTGCTTCCTGCAAGACATCACGAATAGCTCGTGTGAGCTTATGTGCCTCTTCGCTTGCCTTTCCTGCTCCGGTAACAATGCTGCCAGCTGCCCGCTTTGGCGATAGGCCTGAGCGATGCAGGGCTTCACAGACATAAATATTACCAAGCCCTGCAATAAGACGCTGATCCAGTAAAGCGGCCTTCAGCGGCGCGCGCTTATCTTTGAAAAGGCGTGCGAGCACCTCAGCATCCAGCGCGTTACCCAGCGGTTCTATGCCGATGTTGCGCAAAATAGGATGCGTCTCACGTTCATTGGCTGGCACCAGCGCCATAAAGCCAAAACGACGCGTATCATTATATGTGATGCGGACGTCATTGGAGAGGTGAAACACCACATGGTCATGGGTTGCATTATTCCCTATGGAAGCATGGAACTGGCCGGGGCTTGTGGCATTCGTGTTTGTTTCAATGAGAAACCTGCCGCTCATGCCCAGATGCATCACAAGCAGGTCTTCACCGTTGATTTCTGCAATAAGATATTTTGCCCGCCGAGACAGCGCGTTAATGGCGCGCCCTTCAAGGCGTTGTGAAAAATTATCAGGAAATGGGAAGCGCAGATTGGCGCGCCGCTGCTCGACACGCACAAAGCGCGCGCCTGTCATCACAGGTTCAAGGCCACGACGCACGGTTTCAACTTCGGGTAGCTCAGGCATGGTGCAGGGTAAGCTTTCTCAAAATGATGTTCTTTGCAGCATAAGATACCCGAAGATACCTACTTGAAGATAGCGAAGCGGCGCTGCATTCGCTATGGTCCGCAAAAATGGGCGAGAATCTCTGATCTCACATTGCGGATGATAGGGGATCCCAAGCGCAACCGGTTTATCACCGTAAGCGTTGGAATGGCTGGCAGGATGATACGATGACAAGCGACACGACAACTCATTTCGGTTTCACCGATGTGCCGCTGGCTGAAAAGCAGGGGCTTGTGGATGATGTGTTTCACAAGGTCGCCGATCGCTATGACGTGATGAACGACGTTATGTCTGCTGGCATGCACCGCTTGTGGAAAGATGCGCTGATCTCCATGCTGCGCCCACCGCATGAGCATCCGTTCAACCATCTCGATGTGGCCGGAGGTACGGGCGATATAGGCTTTAGGGTTCTTGATGCCGGTGGTGCCAAGACGCAGGTGACCATTCTCGATATCAATGGCGAAATGCTGCGTGTCGGTCGTGGGCGGGCGAAGGAAAAGTACCAGAGCCAGCTTCGTTTCGTACAAGGCAATGCGGAAAAGCTACCGCTGCCTGACAAAACATATGATGCTTACACAATCGCCTTCGGTATCCGTAATGTACCGGATATTCCGGCTGCATTACGGGAGGCTTACAGGGTATTGAAGCGGGGCGGGCGTTTTCTGTGCCTGGAATTCAGCAAGGTTGATGTGCCTTTGCTCGATACGCTTTATGAAACCTACTCATTCAAAGCCATTCCGGGGCTTGGCAAGTTGGTGACGGGCGACGGCGAGCCTTATCGCTATCTGGTGGAATCCATCCGCAAATTCCCGCCTCCTGATGCCTTTGCCGACATGATAACGCAGGCAGGCTTTGCGCGCGCTACATATCGCCCGCTTAGTGGTGGCATCGTTGCCATCCACTCTGGCTGGAAATTGTGAGCGCGGCATGATCAGCGGTCTGTTCCATGTAGCGCGCCTTACGCGCGTAGGTTTTGTATTGGCGCGCGAAGGGGCATTAAGCCTTGTTGATACTTCGCAACTGCCGCCAATGGCGCGCTTCGTTATTCGATTGGGACGATTGATTGAACGTCGCAAGGCGGGCGCTGGGGCAGAGCGTCTCGCTGCGGCGTTTGTGCGTCTTGGTCCTTCTTATGTGAAGCTTGGGCAGTTCCTGGCTACGCGTCCCGATGTCGTCGGTGCCCGTGCAGCACGTGATCTTGAAGCGCTACAGGATAAAATGCCACCTTTCGCACAGGCGAAAGCGGTGCAGATTATCGAAGCTTCGTTTGATGCCAGGATTGACGTTCTATTCGCCGACTTTGGCCCACCAATAGCAGCTGCATCCATTGCACAGGTACACAAGGCGCGCCTGCCCGATGGCGGAGAAACCGTTGCCGTGAAGGTTCTGCGCCCAGGTGTGCGTGAGCGGTTTGCGCGCGATCTCAGCTCTATGCGTTTTGCAGCGGGTGTTGTGCATCGTCTGCTTCCTGATACACGCCGTCTACGCCCAATCGAGGTGGTTGAAACCCTGGCGCGTTCCGTCACCATGGAGATGGATCTTCGGCTGGAAGCGGCAGCACTCTCGGAAATGGGCGAGAATACCCGTGACGATGCTGAATTCCGTGTGCCACGTGTTGATTGGGATACGACCGGTCGTGATGTCATGACCAGCGAGTGGGTGCATGGCATTCCGCTGTCGGATATTCCAGCTATTGAGGCCGCTGGTCACGACCGTGTGGCGTTGGGACGCACGGTGATCCAGTCCTTCCTGCGGCATGCGCTGCGTGATGGTTTTTTCCATGCGGATATGCATCCGGGTAACCTGTTCGTCGATCAACAGGGCCGTCTTGTTGCGGTTGATTGCGGCATCATGGGCCGATTGGGACGTCCCGAACGTCGTTTCCTGGCGGAAATTCTGCTTGGTTTTATCACCCGTGATTATACCCGCACAGCACAGGTGCATTTCGACGCAGGCTACGTGCCCGCGTACCATTCCGTGGCGGATTTTGCCCAGGCCATTCGTGCGATAGGCGAACCGATCCATAATCGGCGGGCCGATCAAATCTCAATGGCGAAGCTGCTCACGTTATTGTTTGAAGTGACAGCATTGTTTGATATGGAAACGCGCACCGAGCTCGTGATGTTGCAAAAGACGATGGTTGTCGTTGAGGGCGTTGCGCGCAAGCTTGATCCGCATCTCGATATGTGGGGCACTGCAGAACCTGTGGTGCGTGAGTGGATTGAGCAGAATCTTGGCCCGTTGGGTATTCTTGCTGATGCTGGACGCAGCACAAAGGATATCGGGGGATTGCTATGCCGATTGCCGGGGCTGCTCTCGCGCGGGGAACGTATGTTCGCGCAGCTTGAGGATATGACTATAAACGGCGTTACTTTGTCGCCGGCAAGTACGGAATCAATCGGCCGGGCGGAAGCGCGTGGCAACCGTGGTGCAACAATTGCCTTGTGGGTGATTGCATCGTTGCTGCTTATCGGGTTGTTTTAAGCCTTTCTGTCAGCGCCTAAAATAAAAATGAATGGGGAGCGCAACATGAACCTCAACCCGCCTAATGACAGCACGCCTGATGGCAGCCGTCCATTTGCTGGCAAGAGCTTGTTGATCATCATCGGCGGTGGGATTGCGGCATATAAGGTGCTTGAGCTGATCCGCCGCGCGAAGGATCGCGGCTTTGCTGTACGCGCCATCATGACGAAGGCGGCCGGTGAGTTTGTGACGCCTTTGGCTGTGTCGAGCTTATCGGGTGAGCGGGCGTTTAACGATCTGTTCTCGCTAACGGATGAGGCAGATATTGGCCATATCGCGCTCTCACGTTCGGCTGATTTGCTTGTGGTCGCACCTGCGACTGCCGATCTGCTTGCCAAGATGGCGACAGGGCAGGCGGATGATCTCGCTTCAACAGCGTTGTTGGCCACCGACAAACCCGTGCTGGTTGCCCCGGCGATGAACCCACGCATGTGGTCGCATGTCGCTACACAGCGCAATGTCGAAACACTGCAGGGGGACGGCATCCATTTCGTTGGCCCCAATATTGGTGCGATGGCAGAGCGGGGCGAAGCCGGCCTTGGGCGCATGTCGGAACCACATGAAATCCTTGCAGCGATTGAGGCTCTGCTCACTCCCTCGCCATTGTTGCTCTCTCGCGATCTTGAGCAGGAAGAGAAGCAGATCACGTTGCTACCGCTTGCTGGCAAGCGCGTTCTGGTGACATCTGGGCCCACTCATGAGCCGATTGATCCGGTGCGCTATATCGCAAATCGCTCATCAGGGAAGCAGGGACATGCCATTGCGCGGGCTGCGGCACAGGCGGGGGCTGAAGTGATCCTCGTCTCCGGACCTGTTGATTTGCCCGATCCTGAAGGGGTGACTGTGCGGCACGTGACGACAGCGCGTGAGATGTTGGCGGTGGTGCTGGAAAATCTGCCTGTTGATGCAGCTATTTTCGCTGCCGCTGTCGCTGATTGGCGGGCTGCTGATGAGGCTGACGCTAAAATCAAGAAGGGCGCAGGACCAGTGCCGCAGTTGTCGCTTATCGAAAATCCCGACATTCTGGCGACCGTTGCCAAAGGCTCGCCGCGTCCAAGGCTTGTCGTAGGGTTTGCGGCAGAAACAAATGCCGTGCTTGATAACGCCAAGACAAAGCTTGCTCGTAAGGGCTGTGACTGGATCGTTGCTAATGATGTCGGCAAGGGAATGAACGTGATGGGGGGTGAGCGTAATACAGTGCATCTGCTGAAAGCGGATGGCATGGAAAGCTGGCCAACCATGGATAAAACACAAGTCGCGCGGCGATTAATTATGTGCATAGGCGAATTTCTGAAAGGTGATGTTTGATGACCCAAACCCTGCGTATCGTGCAATTGCCGCACGCTGAAGGACTTCCTGTACCGGCTTATGCCAGTGATGCGGCTGCCGGGCTCGATCTCGCGGCGGCAGTGCCCGATAATGCGCCGATTGTCATCGCACCGCGCCAGCGTGCCATGGTGCCGACGGGGCTGATCATCGCATTGCCGGATGGCACAGAAGGGCAAGTGCGCCCGCGCTCCGGGCTTGCATTGAAAAACGGCATCACCGTGCTCAATACTCCCGGTACAGTAGATTCTGACTATCGCGGGGAAGTTGGTATTATTCTTTATAACACAAGCGATGAGCCTTTCACTGTAACGCGCGGTTTGCGTATTGCGCAGCTGATTGTTGCCCCTGTGCTCCGCGTGCGAATTGAGAGCGTTGCAAGTCTTGATGATACCGCGCGCGGGGCGGGCGGATTTGGCTCAACCGGAGTGTGAGCTTTAACTTTGTAGCTATTTGGCCCTTCGCGTAGCGCTTGGAATGGATTTGCGTGGAACGCTAACATTCCTCGCTGTTCAAAGGGCTCATTTGATTTAAAATTTACTTTGGCGATACATCGCTGCTGTATTCGCACAGAAAAATTACGGAAAAGGCTTTTATTTCCCAATTTATACGGTAAATTGACACGTAAGTTGGATGGGTCTCTTTCTTGTAAGGTAGAGGCCGTTAGCCGTAGCCTCGGCGCTGTAATTTAATGAGCCAATAAGCAAGGATAGTCGATGTATCTGTTATCCCGGCGAAGCCTGCTTGCCATTGCAGCTGTGGTCGATGTCGCTATACATGCGCGCCCGACTCCTGTTGCGGCAAAATTTCTCGCAGCACGCCATCATCTCCCACCTCGTCATCTTGAAACTGTATTGCAGCAGCTTGTGCGCTCGGGCATTTTGAAAGGTGTGCGCGGTCCGCGTGGTGGATATGAGCTAGCGCGTGAACGCAGGCGTATCAGCGCGGGTGATATCGTGCGTGCTGCAATGGTAGCCTCGACGGATGATAGCTTACCTCCCGCGCCCGATTCAATTTTGGTAGAGCAGGTGATTGGCCCCGTCGTGAGGGAGGCATCAGAAGCTTTTCTCAGCAGGCTTGATCAAGTGAGCGTCGAGGATCTCTGTCGCAATGCGGAAAAGACGGCGAACGTTAATGCGCCGACCCTGGCCGGAGATTTCACTATCTAGGCACCTGATTCCGCTTTGAAATCGGAATGCAGACTGCCCTATGAACCGTAACAGGAGATAGACAAATGGCTGCAGCAGATAAAGCACAAAGCGCAAAGAAGCCAGGCAGGGGGCGGGTTTACGGTTCTATTACCGAGACCATTGGCGATACGCCCCTCGTGCAGCTCAATCGGCTGGCGGCTGAAAAGGGCGTTAAGGCCAACTTGCTTGCCAAGCTTGAGTTCTTCAATCCCATTTCGAGCGTCAAGGATCGTATTGGCGTGGCGATGGTGGATGCGCTTGAAGCACAAGGAGTGCTGAAGCCAGGCGGCACGCTGATCGAGCCAACCTCTGGTAATACAGGTATTGCGTTGGCGTTCGTCGCTGCGGCACGTGGCTATCGCCTTATTATTGTAATGCCAGAGACCATGTCGATCGAGCGGCGTAAAATGTTGGCATTGCTGGGCGCAGAGCTTGAGCTCACTCCCGGCGCGGCTGGTATGAAAGGTGCGATTGCGCGCGCTGAAGAATTGCAGGCGGCTATTCCAGATTCTGTCATTCCGCAGCAGTTTGCCAACCCGGCTAATCCAGATATCCACCGCCGCACAACTGCGGAGGAGATTTGGAACGATACCGATGGCCATGTTGATGTACTGATATCGGGCGTTGGCACTGGCGGCACAATAACGGGTGTCGGGCGTGTGCTGAAAGAACGCAATCCTTCTGTACGCATCGTTGCGGTGGAGCCCGAAGATTCACCTGTTCTATCAGGCGGGGCACCTGGCCCACACAAAATCCAAGGCATTGGCCCTGGCTTCGTGCCGCCAATCCTTGATCGTTCAGTGATCGATGAAGTGGTGACCGTGGGTAATCAGACAGCGTTTGACAACGCCCGGCTGCTTGCGCGCACAGAAGGTGTACCTGTTGGCATATCATCCGGGGCAGCCATTGCGGCCGCACTAGAGATCGGTGCGCGGCCGGAGTATGCGGGCAAAAACATTGTCATCATCATCCCATCATTTGCTGAGCGCTATCTATCGACGGCGTTGTTCGAGGGGCTGTAACGTTTATGTCTGGAGCAATTTTCAATCAGCATTGATTGGAACATTGCTCCAGGAAATTTAAACTAGGTGCCTTTGGCTAATAATCATTTTTAGTAGAGACATAAAAAAACGCGGGAAGCATATGCCTCCCGCGTTTTTCTTATTCAGCACACAACCTGAATGATCAGGCTGCGGATTCCTTCGAACGCTCAGCGCGCTTACGCTCGTTCGGATCGAGGTGCGTCTTGCGGATACGGATGGACTTTGGCGTCACTTCCACAAGCTCGTCGTCCTGAATCCAGGCCAGCGAGCGCTCTAGCGTCATGCGGATTGGCGGCGTCAGACGCACAGCCTCATCCTTTGACGTGGTGCGGATGTTGGTGAGCTTCTTGCCCTTAAGAACGTTTACTTCAAGATCGTTCTCGCGATTATGCTCGCCGATGATCATGCCAGTGTAAACCTTCCAGCCGGGCTCGATCATCATCGGGCCGCGATCTTCAAGGTTCCACAGCGCATAAGCCACAGCTTCACCCTGGTCGTTCGAGATCATCACGCCGTTACGACGGCCAGCAATCTCGCCCTTGTAAGGTGCGTACTCGTGGAACAGACGGTTCATGATCGCCGTGCCGCGCGTGTCCGTGAGCAGTTCTGACTGATAGCCAATCAGACCACGCGTGGGCGCATGGAACAGCAGACGTTGGCGATTACCACCGGATGGGCGCATCTCAATCATGTCAGCGCGACGCTCTGACATCTTCTGCACAACAGCGCCGGAATACTCTTCATCAACGTCGATGACGACTTCTTCAATCGGCTCCATCAGGTTGCCAGCCTCGTCGCGGCTGAACACAACGCGCGGACGTGACACAGCAAGCTCAAAGCCTTCGCGACGCATGGTCTCGATCAGAATAGCGAGCTGCAACTCACCACGACCGGACACAAAGAACGAGTCCTTATCACCGGATTCTTCGATCTTAAGCGTGACGTTGCCCTCTGCTTCGCGGAACAGGCGGTCGCGGATCATGCGGCTCGTGACCTTGTCGCCTTCAGTACCAGCAAGCGGCGAGTCGTTTACAAGGAACGACATCGTAACAGTTGGTGGATCAATAGGCTGTGCCAGGATAGGCTCTTCAACTTCAAGAGCGCAGAAGGTGTCGGCAACACTGCCCTTGGTCAAGCCAGCGATCGAAACGATATCGCCCGCTTCACCCACCTCAATTGGTTGACGCTCAATGCCGCGGAAAGCAAGAATCTTGGAGACGCGGCCCTGATCAACAACGTTACCGTCGCGATCCAGCACCTTGATTGTCTGGTTTGGCTTTACCGAGCCGGACGAAATACGACCGGTGATGATGCGGCCCAAGAACGGGTTTGCCTCAAGCAGAGTTCCGAGCATACGGAAACCGCCTTCTTCAACCTTTGCCGGCGGAACATGCTTCAGAACGAGATCAAAAAGAGGTGCAAGGCCTTCTTCCTTCGGGCCATCCTGATTCAATGACATCCAACCGTCACGACCTGAGCCGTACAGAATAGGGAAGTCGAGCTGTTCATCAGTTGCATCAAGTGCTGCGAAAAGATCAAATACTTCGTTGACCACTTCTTGCACGCGAGCATCTGAACGATCAACCTTGTTGACCGCAACAATTGGACGCAGACCGATCTTGAGTGCCTTCGAGACAACGAATTTTGTCTGCGGCATTGGGCCTTCAGCAGCGTCGACAAGCACGATTGCGCCATCGACCATGCTCAGGATGCGCTCAACCTCACCACCAAAATCGGCGTGGCCGGGAGTGTCGACGATATTGATGCGGGTATCACCCCACATAACAGACGTCGCCTTGGCCAGAATGGTAATACCACGCTCTTTTTCGATGTCGCCCGAGTCCATAACGCGTTCGGCAACGCGCTGGTTGTCTCGGAACGCGCCCGATTGCTGGAGGAGTTTGTCCACGAGCGTGGTCTTGCCGTGGTCGACGTGGGCGATAATCGCGATGTTGCGCAGCTTCATGGGTTTCCCTGACCGCGCTGGTCGCGCGCGGTTGAACTGAATGTGATAAGGCCAATTGGCATTGCATCATGACAAGATGATGTCATCGCAAGCAGCTGACGATTTCGTATGATCAGCCCCCGGACCCGACCCGCCAAGTGGCTTTACAGCGCTGCATATATGACGAATCGCGACAAACGGCAATCTCCCTGACCGAAATTGCCGCGATTTTTATCGATTCGGTGCGCATTTTATGGCTGAAAGCATCAGAGTGCCAGCTTAAAAGCATTACCGGACTTTAGGGATACAGTCGTGTCTTCTCCCACGCTGAGTTCTTTGCATCCACTGTGTTTCGCGTGAATTTTATGCGCTCGTGCAAGCGGAAAGGTCGGTCATGCCAAAATTCTATGGAGAGCGGAAGAACGCGGTAGCCATGCCAATAAGGCGGACGAGGTATGTAGCCTACGCTATATTTGGCAGTATAACCGGCAACAGCTTTTTCCAGTGCAAAGCGACTTTCCAAAGGACGAGATTGTTGTGAAGCCCATGCACCGATTCGGCTTCCGCGAGGGCGTGATGCATAATAAGCATCAGATTCCTCCTCGCTAACCCACTCCACGAGACCTCGTATACGTACCTGGCGGCGAAGGCTCTTCCAGTGGAACAATAATCCTGCTTTGGCTACCTCTGCCAATTGGCGACCTTTTGCGCTTTCTTCGTTAGTAAAGAACACAAAGCCTTGCGGATCATAAGATTTTAGAAGAACCATACGCACGTCAGGCAGGCCATCAGCATCGACAGTTGCGAGCGCCATGCCATTTGGGTCATTAATTTCCGCGGCTTCTGCATCCGCCAACCAGTCTGAAAAAAGCCCAAAAGGGTCGTTATTTTCAGAAAAGTTACTGCTCGTTAAGGTCTGCAAGGTTTTAATACTCCCGTTCATATTCGTTTTATCGCGTTATTTTTTGCGTATCACAGATAGGGGCATGATGAAGCTGTCATCGATTATGCACAGAGTTATCGTGCAACGCGAATTGCGCGCTTTGTCGCGCTCATCTTCCATTCGGCTGGCGCAAGCATCCGAACGAACCACTCGGTTCGTCATAACTGTGCTGTGCAGTATCGCCGTTGCTGGTTGCAGTATTGCTATGCCTGTTGGAGACATGTTTAGCGGCAACGATAAACTCGTTACCCAGTCAGTGGCTGATGATGAGGGGCAAAAGCTTTCATCAGAATTGACGCCCGATGATTGGAGTTTCGCAAGTATGGCGCTAGGTACCGCGCTTGATCCACTAGGCTCTGGCGAAACCGCGCCGTGGGCAAATCCACGGACTGGCATTCGTGGAGATTTTGTAGCCTTGGGAAAACCTTTTCTGAAGAATGATCTCGTTTGCCGTAAGTTCAATGCTACGCTAAATTATCAAGGGCAATCTGATAAGCTCACGGGTTCCGCTTGCCGGTTAGCCGATGGGCAGTGGACTGCGCTGGATGCATCACCTATCTGATCAATGGGATTGGAAACCTTAACTGATATTCCACAGGCATATTGCTGCGCCAAGTGCCTGTTCCAAGCTGCGCATATAGCATCTAACACTTTGATATGCCGCATTATTTATGCTTGAATTGCTTTAGATGCGCGCAATCACGCTAAAACATGATGATGATTTCAGTTTTATCCATGTTGCTATTTTGCAACATTGCTATCATATGGGCCAGATAATCGTCGGAAGAGTCATCGAAGCGGTATCCCCGTTGAGTGCTGAGGTTGTTGACGGTGTGATTATTCGGTGCGTTCTTGTTGAGGCAAGAGCCTTACAGGCGTCCGGGATCGCGGTTGGAGTGGATTGATGCGCAACCCTTATGAGATTTTGGGCGTTTCGAAAACTGCGGATGAAGCCGAAGTTAAAAAGGCGTTTCGTCGCTTGGCCAAGACATGGCATCCTGATCGCAATAAGGATGATCCAAAGGCCAAGGACAGGTTCGCCGAGCTCAATACGGCCTATGAAATCCTCGGTGATAAAGATAAGCGCGGCCAGTTTGATCGGGGTGAGATCGATGCTGACGGCAAGCCTCGCGCCTCTGGCTTTGGTGGGCGTGCAGGTGGCGGTGGCTTTGATGGTTTTCGTTACACCGGCGGTGGCCCGTTTGGAGGAGGGGGGCGCTCAAGTGGTTTTGACCCTGGCGATATTTTCTCTGACCTTTTTGGTGATGCAATGCGCCGTGGTTCGTCCGGTGCTGGCGCTGGACCTCAGGCGCGCAGTCAACGCACCACGCGAGAACGGCCTCGGGGGCAGGATGTTGAAGCGGAAATTCGCGTCACACTAGAGCAGATCGTTAGTGGTGGTAAGTGCCGTGTTGAGCTTCCTACTGGGCGGGAAGTCGAGGTTACGCTGCCAACAGGCGTAAAAGATGGGCAAACGATTCGCTTGCGCGGCCTTGGTGATCCCAGTCCATTCGGCGGCGAATCGGGTGATGCGCTGTTGACAGTGCATTTTGCGCCGCATCGTGACTTTACAGTTGATGGCCAAACTTTGCGTTCGCGGCTGCCCATATCTTTGGAAGACGCGGTTCTAGGTGCCAGTGTGCATGTGCCCACTTTGTCGGGGACTGTGTCTATGAATATCCCGCCCTATTCAAGTACCGGGAAGAATTTTCGCTTACGTGGCAAAGGTTTGCCTAGCAAAGATGGTAATGGCGATTTGATTGTGACACTGGATGTCCAGTTGCCAAAAGCGCCTGATGTTGAACTTGAGACATTGATGCGCAAGCGACGTGATGCAGCGGGTGCCTGATTATGGTCTAAATTTCTTCACATATGCATTGCACCTGCCACTTGTCTCAGGATCCTTTTCGCCCGTTGCTCCCGGCGACGTGCTCAGGTAATAAGTGGCTTTCACGGACAGAAGAGTCCTAAATTCCGAAAAGAGAAAACCGACGTCATGGCAGACATACTCGTAACGCCCGCACCCCTCATGGCAGGCAAGCGCGGTCTCATTCTTGGGCTTGCGAATAATCGCTCCATCGCATGGGGCATCGCTCGGGCAGCGCGCGCGCATGGCGCTGAAGTTGCTTTTACCTATCAGGGAGAGGCTCTCAAAAAGCGCGTCGAACCGCTGGCAGCTGAAATCGGTGGGCATGTTGTCGGCCATTGCGATGTAACAGATCCAGCAAGTATCGATGCGGTTTTCGCTGAAATCGAAAAGCTTTGGGGAAGCCTGGATTTTGTGGTCCACGCAGTCGCCTTTTCCGACAAGGATGAACTTACCGGTCGGTACATTGACACTTCTGAAGAGAACTTCAGCAAGTCCCTGCTGATCTCGTGCTATTCACTAACGGCTGTTGCTCAGCGCGCTGAAAAGTTGATGTACAATGGCGGTTCCATCCTCACCATGACTTACTATGGTGCGGAGAAATGGATGCCTCATTATAATGTCATGGGTGTTGCCAAAGCCGCCCTTGAAGCAAGTGTACGGTATTTGGCTGCTGATCTTGGCCCGCAGAACATTCGCGTAAATGCAATTTCCGCTGGTCCCATCAAGACGTTGGCAGCATCGGGCATCGGCGATCTCCGCTATATCTTGCGCTGGAATGAGCATAACTCACCGCTGCGCCGTACTGTGACGCCAGAAGATGTTGGCGATTCAGGTGTTTACTTCCTTTCTGACCTCTCGCGTGGTGTGACAGGTGAGGTTCACCATGTAGATGCCGGATATCATGTGGTTGGTATGAAAAATCCGGATGCACCCGATATCGTACTCTCCAAGGAATAAGGGGTGAGCCGTCCTGTTCTCTATTTTGTCCGCCATGGCGAGACAGATTGGAACGTGCAGGCGCGTCTCCAGGGAGAGCAGGACATACCACTCAACGCAACTGGACGTAGGCAGGCGGGTCGGGCAGCTGATCTGATCCGCCGACTGCGTCCAGATTTCGATACATTAGACTATGTGTCTAGCCCGTTGATGCGGACACGCGAGACCATGACATTGTTGCGCGCAGACCTTGATCTGCCGGTTGAAGGTGCGCGCTTTGATGAACGGTTGCGTGAACTGGCTTTTGGCGAATGGGAAGGCAAGACATGGCGAGAAATCCGCGCCACAGATAGTGTTCGCGCCCGTGCGCGCGATGCTGACCGCTGGAATTATATTCCTCCTGATGGTGAAAGCTACGCCGGTGCATGTACGCGGGTGGGCGCGTTTCTCGACACGATTGAACGTGATAGCGTGATTGTGGCGCATGGCGGTATTGCGCGCGTGATGCTAGCGCTGATAGCCGGTATTCCTGGACAATCAATCGTACAATTGCCGATTTGGCAGGGCCGCATTCTCGTCTTCTCCAATGACAGCTATCGCTGGTTTCCAGCTTGAATGATTGGCACTGTAAACGCTTCTTTGAGTTGCCTGAAGCCTTGGTGGCTCTCATTTTTATCCGTGCATCATATTATGAAAATCCGTGTTTTCATGTTGATGCTGTAATCGCCTGACGGAGCGTGTTTTCATGATTAACCATCTTTCCCCAGATATGATCGAAGCCGCAGCCGAACGATTGTTGGCTGTTCGAAATGGCGCCCCCCGACTCATTGATTTACCCGTTTCAATGCGCCCGACAAGTTGGGATGCTGCATATGCTATTCAAGATGCACTGATTGAACGATTGGGCCCAGTGGTTGGCTGGAAGGTGGGGGCAGCCGATGCCGCAGCAGAACCTTTCCGATCTGCATTAACCGGGCAGACCGTATCACTGTCACCTGCCAGTGTCGCACATGCAGGGCATAATGTTTTCGGTATAGAAGCAGAGACAGTCTATCGTTTCGACAAAGCCTTGCCACCACGTGATAAACCTTATCGCGATGAAGAAGTGCTGGAGGCAATCGGCTCTATTCACGCTGCGATTGAGTTGGTGGACACGCATTTTGCTATCTGGAAGGGGGCAAGTCATCTCAGCCAGATTGCTGATCAGTTTAATCACGCGCATTTGATAATAGGTTCCGGGCGCGAGGGGGGCGCATTGGTTGACGCATTTAATCAGCCAGTGCGGGTCGTCATTAACGGTGAGACCTTTATCGAGCAGCGGGGTGGGAATGCAGCGGGGCCGTCAATTCGTATGCTGACCTGGCTGGCAAACGGTGGTGCAGCAAGCCTTGGAGGATTGAAAGAAGGGACTTATGTCACCACTGGTTCGTGGACTGGCCTTACCTTTGTTGCTCCTCGCACGCATGTTGAAGTGACATTCGAGGGGATCGGCTCAGCTGTGGTTGAGATTACAGAGTGATCTCTAAATCAGCTGCAGCAGGCGGCATTGTGTTGATGCACACTGGGATGTTGCGATATTTTATGACATGATCACTCATCTTCATGATACCGGAGAGCTTTGCTATCTGTAATAAAAGGATGTTGTCTATGACTAATCAATCCTTTGTTCAGTTAAATGATGGTCATAAAATTCCGCAACTTGGCCTTGGTGTTTGGCGCGCTGAGCCAACTGAAGCGACATTGGCCGTGCGTAAGGCTTTAGAGGTAGGCTATCGCCATATTGATACTGCCGCAATTTATCAGAATGAAGAAGGAGTTGGGGAAGGGCTGTGGTCTGCAGATGTGATGCGCAGTGATATTTTTCTTACAACCAAACTCTGGAATGACGCCCAAGGCTATGACAGCACTTTAATAGCTTTTGAAGAGAGTCTTGAACGGCTGGGGGTTGAGTATGTTGATCTCTACCTCATCCATTGGCCCACACCCAATCGTGGGATGTACGTCGATACGTGGAAAGCATTAATTGCTTTGAAAAATGATGGTCGGGTGCGCTCAATAGGAGTTTCGAACTTCAATTCAGAGCATCTTGTTCGCATTATTGGAGAAACGGGCGTCAAACCGGTCCTGAATCAGATTGAGCTGCATCCACGTTTTCAGCAAACGGCATTACGCGCTTTCCATGCCAAGCATGGTATTGCAACGCAATCGTGGAGTCCGTTAGGGCAAGGAACCTCGCTCGCTGACCCTGTGATAGGGGGGATTGCACGAAAACACGGGCGCACTCCAGCGCAGGTGATAATCCGCTGGCATCTTGATAGCGGCCTTATTGCAATACCAAAATCCATCACTTCCAGTCGAATTGAAGAAAACTTTTCAGTATTCGATTTCACACTTGACGCAGAGGATATGGAAACCATTGCCAAATTGGATAGTGTATCAGGGCGCATTGGTCCCGACCCGTTAACGGCAGATTTTTAGAAGAGAAACGTATTTTTAAATAAATGATACTGACTTATATTAAATTGTTTGCCGTAATGATAAGTATTTTTTGGATTTGACGCACTCATGACGCAGTCATACTTCTTGGATTATATAGTGAGTAATCTCCCGCTGGAAGACTTTAGAAAGTATGGTGAGGATATAGCAGGGGTGCTTTCAAATGATGGAGCGATACATCTCTTTCGCCGTCTTCTGGAAAGAGAAAATGATGGTGAGGTCCAATTGGTAATTGATCAAATACTTATGGTTGTTGTTGGCAGTCGCAATGATCCAATGAAGTTCCTTGAGGATCTTGAAGCAGTATGTCCTGGAGCTTCAGTCTTTATTGCATCCCGTGCAGGTTAGATGTAGCTTGAGAAAAAGTACAATAAGCTCTGGATCTATTCTGAAAGGATAATGATTGATATTACCCCTAATCAGATTTTGATTGGGTTTTGTATTTGCTCGTAATGTCCGCATCTTTATAAGCTGATTTAACCAGGTTGCTATCACAGTTCAGGTACATTGACAGTTTTTTACACTTAGGTAAACTTAATGGCTTGTTTGTTTTCATAATTATTTTAAAGGCGCCAGATAGTGGCAATCGTTTCATCGTCTTTCCCGACCGCTACCTCTTCTCCGTGGATCGTTTGGCCTTCCCATCAACCTAATGGGGGAGCAATTCGGTTTGCATTTCTGCAGCGGGAACGTCGATTGTAGACGCGGCAAATTCTGTTCCTGGCTCGCCGCCAAAGGTAAGCTGGATTGCGGATGTAGCTATCGTCCTTAAGCAGCTGTGGGATTCCTTGTTGCGGAGCGCAAGGTCGTTTTTGGGGCTGGTTACTGCGTCAGAGCTGAATGGGCTTGATAAAGTTGAGCTATCCTGGTTGCGGGCGTCTACGATTAATTGGCTGTCTGACCAGGCGCTTGGGGAACTTAATGCATCTGTGCTGAATGGTCTTTCGGTTACAGAGCTAGGGAAGCTTAATGCATCTGTACTGAATAGCCTTCCACCCTTTGTGATATGGGGGCTGGATGCGCGCGTGCTGAATAACCTCTCGCTCCGTGAGAAGGGAAGGCTTAATGCACACGTACTTGAGAACCTCTCGAAGATAGCGCTTTATTATCTTGATGCGTCTGTGCTGACTCATCTTTCGCCCACTGAATTGGTGGAGCTTAAAGCAGATGTGTTGAATGGTCTCTCACCTGTTGCACTTTCTCATCTTGATATACCTCTGCTGAATAGTCTTTCGCCTACTGAGCTGGGGAAGCTTAATGCATCTGTGCTGAATGGCTTTCCGTATTCAAAGTATTATGGGTTTTATAAGCTTAATGGACTTGCTTCGAAGAAGTGGAGAGTTCCTAATGAACGATGAGGAACTCACCAATGCAAAAGAGACGATTTACGCAAGAATTTGAAACCGAGGCTGTTCGTCTGGTGCAAACGAGCGGCCGCACGCAGCGCGAAGTGGCCGACGATCTTGGGATCGGGCTTTCAACGCTGGTGCGCTGGATCAGCCGAAGCCGGGACCGTTTGATCGATGGGCCGGCCCCCGCTTGTTCGGAGGATGTGGCAGCCGAACTGAAGCGGCTGCGGCGCGAAAACGAGATCCTGCGGCAGGAACGTGAAATTCTGAAACGGGCTGCAACTTTTTTCGCCAAGGAGGGAAGTCGATGAGGTTCCGTCTCATCGATCAGGCGAAGAAGGAGTTCCCCGTGCATCGGCTGTGCAAGGTTCTCGATGTCAGTCAGAGCGGCTACTTTGCCTGGAAAGATCGTCCCGCCAGTCGCAGGCAGCGCGATGACATGGTTCTTTTGGCGCATGTCCGTTCTGCCTTCTCGCTATCGAATGGAACCTATGGCAGCCCGCGCATGACACGGGAATTGCAGGACGATGGCTTTGCGGTCGGTCGGCGTCGAACCGCGCGGCTGATGCGCCAGAATGGTCTGTACGCCCGGCAAAAGCGTCGGTTCAAACGGACGACGGACAGCCACCATGCTTGGCCGATCGCGCCCAATATCATCGATCAGGACTTCACTGCATCGAAGCCTGACGAGAAATGGGGCGCGGATATCTCATACATTTGGACGCGCGAGGGCTGGCTGTATCTGGCCGTCGTCATCGACCTTTACGCCCGCCGTGTCGTCGGCTGGGCTATCGGGGATCGCCTTCATCGCAAACTTGCCCTGACCGCTCTGCGCAAGGCCCTGATGATGCGGCTTCCTTCAGAGGGCCTGATCCATCATTCCGACCGCGGCAGCCAATATTGCTCGGTCGACTACCAGGCCGAACTGCGGCGGCACGGCATCCTCATCTCGATGTCCGGAAAGGGCAATTGCTACGACAATGCCATGGTGGAAACATTCTTCAAGACGTTGAAATCCGAGTTGGTCTGGCGAACCGTTTTCCATACGCGCGCCCAGGCCGAAAATGCCATTGCCCGTTATATCGACGGCTTCTACAATCCAATCCGCCGACATTCGGCACTCGACTTCCTCAGCCCGGCCCAATTCGAAAAGCGGGCGTCATGCTGAGGCAATACCTCTCCACTTTATCGGGGCAAGTCCAGTTGAGCCGTGCTTTTGATTATTGGAAGAGCATCGACGCTGATGTAGGCCGCCGTATTGAGGAGAAAGTGCATACTGGGCAGGCAGCAAAACCAGCCGAAGGCATGGGGTCGGCATAACGCATATTGAAAAAGCAGCAGCCCGTTTATCTGCCTTTGTGGCGGTGCTGATGGACGGGCTGGCTTAATTTAAGGAGGCTCCATTATGTTTCCTATACGTACGCTGTGTTCAAAAGTCATTTTTATTGTACCATATAGGTATTAGGCCGCATATTTCTTTAAATTGTTAGTATTTTTAGGCTGGCGTCGGTAGCTTAAGAAAATTATTCAGCTTGGGCGAATGCTGTAAAATGAGATTCTAGAGGTGGAAAAGCTCATTTTCACCTACCGTGGATTGCTGGTGACGAGAAGCTGTTGCGGCTATTGTCAGCTCTGTGCTAGGTGCGATAAACAGTTGCCCTTTGCAGGTAGCATATTGCTTACCGCTGCTTATCCGCTACGGACTATGCATATCAGATTGCCTGGAGACAAAATGAAAATCAATAGTGCAAAAATTCTTGCTCTCGCAGCTAGTACATTTTTAGTGGCGCCGGTCTCATGGGCAATAGAGACATATGATGTTAATGACACAAGGGATGTACCGTTCATAAGTGCACGTATATTCAATACAGACGATGGGCCATATAGTCCGGAAAGCGTATCGACATGGAATTTATCTCAAGTTGAGAAAGATAAATTATTGCTTGCAATCAAGCATTGGGCCGAGATTATCAAAGTAATACCTGGAAATTCGCCGGCTGTCATTAACATTGGAACCTATGATGACCCAGGCGCAAGAGCTTTTAGCCCCGCAGCAAGTGATGAGATGGGAGCGCCGACTAAAGTACAGGCTGCATTAAATGGGCAAGATGCAGGAGAGCTCTTTAATGGAGCGCATGGCATTATTGACATCGGTACGCTCGATTTTGCATCAGAGCCTTATGTTCCGTCTCAGATTCAAACCGTTGCAAATCCTCAGATTACAACTGTCATGGTTCATGAGCTAGGACATGCATTAGGGATTATCAGTAATATCAAATATCTTGAATATGAAGATGGTACTTTCTTGATATATATACCAGAATCGCCAAATGCATGGACAACCCATCTTTTTGACGATAACAGGAACAATGTTCGTCCCGATCAAATTGTCTACTGTTCATTCTGTAATAATATCTCAGAAAATGATGATGGTGAGCCGATAAGCGATGATGAAATTTTTGATCTTCGCAAAAATCAAGGATATTTTGGGGGAGAGCATGTAAGTGAAGTACTTGCTGGCGCCATGCCCGGTGTTCCACTCAGTCTAACTTCTCCTGGCGGTATTCCTGATGCGCCCTTCCTTGCTCATCTAGAGCTCAAAAATAGTTTGATGAGCCATCAGCATTATCGCAACTACACCACATTTATGGAAGCAGAAATCGCGATATTACAAGATCTTGGGTATGATATAGATCGTCGGAACTTTTTTGGCTATTCGATTTACGGCAATAATCAAACACTGATAAACGATAATCCTTTCTTCTCTCGCAATGCAGAGGGGACGGATTATTTGCCTAACACCTATAATACCGCGACGCTTGGTCTCGGATTACATGTCTATGGCAGCAATAATACGATATTCCAGCGTGCTGATTTGCTTTCAGCTGGGGATGGCGGTGGCGGTATCCGTGTGGATGGTGGCGATAATGCGATCACAATTCTACCTGGAACCCGTGTCTATGCGGATGGACCTTATGCACGCGGCGTCATGTTTGCTTATGGAACAAACCATACCTTCACACAGCGCGGTGATGTTCAAGCTCTCGGCGAGAATGGCATTGCGGCAAGTTTTGACTTTGGCCACAATATACTAGGTGATGATAATGAATCCCGGGGGTCATATTTTGTGTTTGGGCCATCATATCGCTCTCAGGAATATTATGAGGCGATATATAATGAGCTTAACGGTCCCCTTGTCAGCACATTCGATCTGACTGGTCGTTTGGCTGGTAGTTATGCATCCATCTATATTTCCGATAATGCGTATGTTGGCCAAATTAACGTGATGAATGGTGCGCAGATCTCGGGTGATATACGATCATTTTACGCGGAAAAGGATGAAAATGGCGACCCGCGTCTAACAAATATTACTTTTGGAACGACTGCTGATGCCGAAGGTCGTTCAACAGGGCAGCCTGACGCGAGCTTTTCCATACAATATAATGACAATATTATCGGGTTTAACAATCTGCTGTTGAACTTTGCAGGTGGTACATCGGCGTTTACCGGCAATCACGAAGTATACCATGTAAATATTGCCGAAGGCGCAACACTCATTGGCCAAGGAAGCTATCTTGTCAATAATGAGGGTTATTTCATCAATAGTGGTACGGTGGCGCCATTGCCTGTTGGTGGCAGCATTAATATCAACGGAGACTATGTACAGACCTCTACTGGCCGCTTGCTGCTTGCTCTCAATAATACTGGGTCAATCAGCAATCTTATAATAAACGGTCATGCGGCACTTGATGGCACGATCGCTTTTGCGCCTCAGCGTGGTTGGTATGGGAATGGCTTCAGCGTAACTTCTGATCGATGGTTGGCTGCTGATAGTATTACCGGTTCATTTGCAGATATGAAGACTGTTCTTGATTCTCCAACTCTTCAAGCTGCAGCGAGAGCAGATGGTAATAACACTTATACAGTAACCTTCTCACGTGCAGCCGATGCTTATTCTCGTTATAGCTCTGATAAAAACAGTCTTCGAGTAGGGATGGTATTTGACCGGATGGCGGGAAGTGCAGGGGCAGGGCTACATTCTCTTATCAGTTCTCTTGATTTTTCTGCATCAGATGGAAGCACAATTAACGCAGCGCTTCATCAGCTTTCCGGCGAAGCCTATGCTTCAGTAAAGGGGGCGCTTTCCAATAGCAGCAGCTACTCTCGCTCTGCGGTCTATAACCGCCTGGTGCAGGCCTATGGCGGCACACCATCTTCACCGATTGCGGTGATGGCCTATGGTCAGGCTGAGAATGCAAAAAGCAGGCCTGCAAATGCCAGTGACATAGTTAAGCCTGCATCCGTTGATGTTTCATTCTATAATGTGCAAAGCTATGCTGCATGGGGCAATGCCTTCGGTGGGTGGACCAGGCAGTCTGGAGATGGCAATGCTGCAAGTGCCAAATCGACTATTGGCGGTTTCATGTCGGGTATAGATGCATTGGTTTATGATACCTGGCGTCTAGGCATACTTGCGGGTTACAGCCATTCTACTTTTAAGGTTGACGGTCGTTCTTCTTCTGGAAGAAGCGATAATTATACCTTAGGCGGATATACAGGGAATGAATGGGCGGTTCCGGAAGGGGCTATCGCATTTCGTTCAGGTCTTGCATTTACATGGCATGATCTGGATATGAGCCGCAATGTTGCCTTCCCAGGTTTTAACGATAGCCTTTCGGCTGACTATAATGCTGGCACGTTCCAGATTTTTGGCGAGTTCGGTTACAGGCTCGACGTCAATGAACGCTCAAGCATCGAACCCTATGCCAATCTGGCGTATGTTCATCTAAGAACCGATGGCTTTAGGGAAAATGGCCTGAACGGAGCGGCGCTCAATATCCATTCTGATACGATGAACACCACCTTATCGGCACTTGGTATTCGCGCCTCTACGAATTTCGATTTTGGCGGCATTGTAACGACTGCGCGTGCCGATCTTGCCTGGCGTCATGCCTTTGGGGATAGCATTCCTCTGGCGACAGCGAGTTTCGCTGCTGGCTCTGGGCCGTTTACAGTTGCAGGCACGTCCATCGGCAAAGACATGGCGTTGGTTGAAACAGGGCTTGATTTCCAACTTAGCAAAGACACCACGCTTGGTGTGTCCTATCAAGGCCAGTTTGGCTCTGGCGTCACGCAAAATGGTGTCAATGCAAACCTCATTATGAGATTCTGAGCTTAATATTTAAGACAAAACAAATAGATAGAGAAAAATGCTAATTCAGCTTGAGAGCGTTTTTCTCTAAAATTAGGGGCGTGATGGATGATGTTCTGCAGCAGTAATAATTAATGACGCAGCACTATCCAGCGAATTGGAGTTGCCTTTAAGGTTTTACCTTCGCAGGTTCCTCAAGTGAAATCATAAAAGAAAAGCGCGAGACAGCATCTGCTATCTCGCGCTTTTTTATTACTCACGCCTGTTATAGCATGATCGCCTTTTCAAAAATTACTCTGCCGCGCGAACGCTTGTACGCTGAGCCGTGTAGTGGCCGCACCAATCTTCAGACGTTACCATTGGCCACATCGACTGGCTTTCGTCGGTTGTCTTCGGAGCTGGTGGGTTGAAGCGGCAAAGACCTGCGTCAGCCTTGACTGCGTGTGACATGGTGCTGTTGTCAAAAAATACGCAATCGGTGCAAGATGTCGTGTTCATAACAAATCTCCTTAAAATTAAGGGTGCTGCCCTTGCAGAATTAAATGGGAATGAAAGACCATCCTGTCCTCATTCATTAAAATCATTATAGATTAGATTTGTTCCAAAAATCAAGCGTCTGATGGCTTCACATGTTACGGAAGTTGTCGTGATTTATGCATAGAATTTAAAATTGCATATTTTATAAATAGTTATAGTTATTATCTAATGTTTTGATTTAATTATAATTACAGAAAAAAGGCCGCACATTTGATAATGGCGGCCTTGATGCATCTGAATTTCAGGTGATGAGTAGGGTTAGTTTCGTGCAAATAGCGTGTCGAGGATCTTGCCGCTTGCAAAGTGTTCTTCCGAAACCTTCTTCCAACTGCCAAAGACATCCTCAACTTTTAGCAAGCGCACATCCGGAAATTGATCCTTGTGGTGCTCAACTACTGTCGGATTGTGCACACGGTAGAAAAAATCAGCCAGAATATCTTGCCCTTTTTCACTATACAGGAACTCAAGATATCCCGTCGCTGTATCAGTTGTGCCCTTTGCTGTTGCAACTTTATCGACAACGCTAACCGGAAACTCAGCCAGAATGCTTACTGGAGGGACCACAACTTCAAAGCCTTTGTCGCCATATTCACGACGCACACCATTCACTTCCGATTCAAACGTGATCAGCACATCGCCAAGTCCGCGTTCCACAAAAGTAGTGGTTGCGCCGCGTCCGCCTGTGTCGAAGACAGGGACGTTTGCAAATATACGCTTGACGTCTGCATTCACTTTCTCGACATCCCCATTGTGTTTTTCTAACAACGCGGCGTAGGCAGCAAGATATGTATAGCGCGCATTGCCCGATGTTTTAGGGTTTGGGAAAATCGGCTGTACGCCCTCACGCGCAAGATCAGACCAGTCCTTTATACCTTTCGGGTTGCCAGTGCGTACCAGAAATGCAGGGAAAGAATAAAATGGGGAAGCGTTGTTAGGTAAGCGCTGTTGCCAGTCAGCAGCAACAAGATCGCCGCGGTCATGCAGAATTTGTACGTCCGTGACCTGATTGAAAGTTACAACATCAGCCTGCAGACCCTCCAGAATAGCACGCGCTTGCGCTGATGATCCTGCATGGGATTGCTTTATGGTGACATCCTGCCCAGTCTTGGCTTTCCATTCCTGAATGAAAACCGGATTAATCGCAGCAAAAAGCTCACGCGCAATATCATAAGACGCATTGAGCAATTCTACCGGCGGCTTGTTTTCTATGGGCTTTGCATCTTGTGCCAGCGCGGGGCCTGATAGCGCCACAAGAGCTGCGATGGTCAACCCTCCAAACCATTTCATGCGTTTACCCTTTCCGATAACAGCCGTTGCGGCATAGCAGATACCACAATTCACGACATTTTATCGGAAAGGTCAATAATTATCATAAAATTTCGCGTAATTATTTAATTATACGAAAATAAACGTGAATATATATCCTCACCCTGGCGACTGGAAGTGTTTGGATAGTTTAAGCCCTTGCGCTTGATAATTGGAGCCTGCACCCGCACCGTAAAGAGTAGTGGGACGCTGCGCCATGCGTTCATAAACAAGCCTACCAACGATCTGCCCGTCTTCAATAAGGAATGGAACATCACGAGAGCGCACTTCAAGAACAGCCCTTGCACCGGCACCGCCAGCGCCTGCATGTCCAAAGCCGGGGTCAAAGAAGCCTGCATAGTGCACACGAAACTCCCCAACCAATGGATCAAACGGTACCATCTCCGCTGCGTAATCAGGGGGAACATGCACTGCCTCTTTAGAGGCGAGGATATAGAACTGGCCGGGATCAAGGATAAGTTGGCCATGGCCGTCAGCAAACAACGGCTCCCAGAAATCCCGCACGGCATATGCATTGACGCGATCAACATCAACCAGGCCCGTATGGCGTTTGGCCCGATAGCCGAGCAGCTTCTGCCCGTTGGAAGCTGCAAAGCCGGCCAGATCAACGCTTACTGCGACGCCGCCCTGGATTGAAACGCCGTCGCTCGCGACAATGTTTTCACTTTGCTGCAGGGCTACAAGTTCTGTATCCGTCAAGCGGCTAGGGCCTGCGCGGAAGCGGATCTGTGAAAGGCGCGATCCTGTCCGAACCAGAACCGGGAAAGTGCGTGGTGAAATTTCAGCGTAAAGCGCGCCTGCATAACCTGCCTCGATGGCATCGAACTCGCGCGCATGATCCGTGATCACCCGGGTGAAAACGTCCAGACGGCCAGTGGAGCTTTTAGGGTTGGCGGAAGCTGAAAGCTCATCCGGTAATGTGACGCTCTCGAGTATCTCGGCGATGTAGACGCAACCTGTTTCGAGTACGGCTCCGCGTGTAAGGTCAATCTCATGCAGGGCAAGAGCACTTAAACGATCAGCAACCACGCTTTCCTGTCCGGGCAGGAAGCTTGCTCTTACGCGCCATGCGCGCCGTCCCAGGCGCAAATCAAGGCTGGCGGGCTGTACCTGGCCGTCAACAAACGGGGTGCTGCTACTGATAACGCCTGTTGCCGCCAATGCGTTAATCGCTTCAGCAGACTGGATACCGGGGAGAATGGCGCTCATGGATGCCTCAATAGGTGTCGCCAATTATCAATTGTGATGGCGTGTTGCTCTGGGAAGTGTTGCGGCATGTGTCATGGACAAATGCGTGGGGCTTAAATTGCACTCATTTTCACATAGTCCATTTGCACATTGCTACTCTCTTCCCCATTCTCACTTGAAAGAGTGACTAATCGTTTCAGCTGGTAGATTCTACTCTCCCTGCGCCCTATCATGTCGTGCGCTTTTATGAAAGTGGGGCGAGCGTATGAAGAGGGAGTATTGGGGGATACATTTGCATTTTAAGCAGCTCTTGCTGCATGAAGCGGGAAAATCAAACTCTAATCGCTAAAATGCTTTAAGAACAAACACAGACTTTTTGGCGATCTCTGGATCAAGCAGTATGCTGGTCGCCCTAAATATGCTGCAGAACTTCATTTACGGGAGCACCCATGACTGGCCAACGCCTGACCCCACTTGAGATGCTGGCCCGGCTTGTCGCTTTCAACACAATTAGTTCTTGCTCAAATCTTGAGCTTATCAGTTTTGTTGAGGCATATCTGCAGGGATGGGGAGTTGTGTCGCAGCGTATTCCAAACGCTGCAGGGGACAAGGCTGCGCTGTTTGCGACCATCGGGCCGCAGGATCGCGGTGGGGTTGTGCTGTCTGGCCACACAGATGTTGTGCCCGTTGACGGGCAAATCTGGGCGAGCGATCCATTTTCCCTTCATGTTGAGAATGACCGTGCTTATGGGCGTGGTGCCGTTGATATGAAAGGGTTTTGCGCGCTTGTGCTCGCACTTGTACCAGATTTTCTCGCAGCTCGGCTGGCTACTCCTGTTCATATTTTCCTCTCATATGATGAGGAGGTTACTTGCCTTGGTGTGGTGGATGGAATTGCGAGATTTGGGCGCGATCTGCCGCAGCCAATTGCGGTGATTGTTGGAGAGCCGACTGATCTCGAAGTGGCTGATGCGCATAAAAGTATCGCCATGTTTACAACCCGGATTACTGGTGCGCAGGCGCATTCTTCAAAGCCGGATCTTGGTGCCAGCGCCGTGCATGGGGCTATGCTTATCGGCGCGGAACTTGATCGATTATCATTAGAATATGCATCGCGCGGCGATTCATCCGGGCGCTTTGATCCCCCATGCAGCACAATTCATATTGGGCAGATGAGCGGCGGCACTGCGCGCAATATCCTGGCCAGTGATGCATTGCTGCAATGGGAGGTGCGCGCCTTGCCGGATCTGGATATTAACGAGGTCCCGGCACGCCTTGCTCAGTTCATTGATACGACCATTTTACCGCGCTTCCAGCAAACATTTCCGGGCTATCGTGTCGATACTGAAATGGACGGGCTAGTGCCGGCGCTTGCGCCTTCAGTGGGGGCCTTCGCCCAAACGTTGGCACTTAAGCTTGCCGGGCGCAATCAGACAATCACGGTGCCATATGGCACAGAGGCTGGGCATTTCCATAATGCTGGTATTCCCACGGTTGTGTGCGGTCCGGGTTCTATCGATCGCGCGCATAAGGCGGATGAATATATATCACTGGATGAACTGGCTGGCGGAGAGGGGCTTTTGCGTCGTCTGATTGCTGAGCTTTCATATTGAGCTTGAATGCAGTGAATGGCGCCATTATCAGAAATGCATATTATCGTGGCCCCACAAGGATAATGACTGCGCCTGTAATGCACACGATTGCGCCAGTAATATCCCATCGGTCTGGGCGCATGCCTTCTGCAGCCCACAACCAGCCAAGAGAAGCAGCAATATAAATGCCGCCATAGGCTGCATAAGCACGCCCTGCTGCTTCACTATCGGTAAGCGCTAGAAGCCATGCAAAAATAACCAGCGCAAACACACCGGGCAGTAGCCACCAAATTGATTTGCCCAGTCGCAGCCATGCCCAGAACGAGAAACAACCAGCAATTTCTGCAAGGGCAGCGGCGGGATAAATCAGAGCGGTTTTGAACATAATATTCCACTGTTAAGTGTAATTGAGAGGCAAATACTGCCTAAAGGTGTTTAGCGAGATAGCTTTCTTTCAAACAATTTTATAATGCCATATGAGTATGAGTTATCAGACATCGTCAATAAAATCCACGGAGGACGTTAACCAATGAGTTGGAGGCTTATGGTTTAGGTTATAATAATGTTGCAAAAGAGAGCATATGGATATATGCGGAGTAAATCTGTGGAGAATCGATGTCACCAAAAACGAGAGCGACTCGCAAGGTAGTTGCTTTTTAAGTTTTGTGGTTAAGCGATCCTTTTTTGAGAACTGTGATTTTGGTGCTTTGTGTACAACGGAAGATATAAAATTATATCATCCATTGCTCGCTGAAATATTGTGAGTGTTGAATTGCCAAAATTACAATGTCTTATGCGCTAAACAATTTTATTCTCTTTCAGGCTGAGGCTTGGAAGAGGTTTTGACATCTTTGGAGATAAGATAATGTCGCTTCCTGGTATGGATTATTCATCAATTCAAAATACTGCACCAAATTATTCAACTAATACTTCATCCAATTCTGATACACCTGACATCAACATTTTTGAGACGTTGGCTGGCAAATATGAGAGCAATCGTTTCGCCCTGGTAATTCTTAATGCTGCCCAGAAAAATGCGGATGTGAATGCTGGTCCAGAAGGTGAGCAGAGTGAAGATGGCGCGGATGCCGCTTTAGAAAGCGCGAAGAGTTTAGATCTTGGCATTAAGTCAAGCTGGAACAGCGTAACTTTGTTCTTCAGCAGGCTCGTATCCTGGATCAAGGATGGTGCTTCGAATAAACTCATCAAGGCTGAGTTTATCAAGTATGTAGAAGCCAAGCTCACAGATGATGAGAAGTACAATGCTGTAAGGGAAAGCCTTAAGCAGCTTGTAAACCCCACTTCGCGTGGCGCTCTCGACCTGCGCACTGTACACCAGATAGTGAATGGTGTATCAGAGGCTGCGGGCCAGCTTCAGGCTCCAGAGGTTAGCTCGGATCAGCCTCAGGTCCAAGTAGAAAATTTGGTCCAGCCTTCGGATTCAGAGGCTAATTTGAATAGCGATTCCAACGAAGAGGGTTTTGTATTAAAGCCTGTCCAAGGCGCTGTTCGTTATGCAACGCCGCAGCTTTCAACAACGCAGAAAGACTCTATCCAATTTAGCTCTGCGCAGCTGCCATCTCACAAGTCAGATACTTTAGACAGTGCAGGGGATGGCGATAGCAATGGTTTCTTGACTCCTAAGAAGAAAAAAAATAATAAAGAACTTCTCCAGTCACCACCAATTCTTTTAACTCCTCGTTATAATGTAAATGACACTTGGGGTAATTTTGAAGGTCGCGCTCTTACATTATTAGCTTCTCAAGTAAGAGCAAGATTAGAGCTTTCTGAAGAGCAGAATATCTTAATAAGCGATATAACAGAAGATGATGTTTTAAAGGTAGCTAATTCTAATGCTGCGGAAGAATTGTTGCGGTATGGTCTAGATAATAAATTATTTGAAGACGGTGTCGTAGGTTTCATGAATGCATTAGCGGGCATGGTAGGGAGCCACCAATTTGGGCAACCTGATTTTGATGAAGATGATATCGATATTGACAGTCAAAATGTCGACGGGGCCTCTGATCAGTCAAGCGTATCTTCAATTGAACCGAACGGTAATGATCCGCTAGCTGAACAGGTTGAGGTACAGCCAGTAGCGCCTCAAACAACAGTCGCTGAAAAAGTGCGCTCGTATTTTACGACTGCTATTCATGGCGCAGCTTCTTCCGTTAATGCTAAACAAGGTCTGCCCCCAGGAACCCCAGTTAAGAGACAGAGTATTACAAAGCAAGACATTGTAAATAGCCTACCTAAGGAAGCGCTGAAAGTTACCGATATTAAAGGTAAAGCTATTAACTATAATGCTATGGCTGCGAGTTTTCTAAGAAATTCTGATATCAATGATATCACATCAACTTTTAAATTTACCGGGAAGTATATATTGGATACTGCGGCTACAAATGAAAATCCTGAAATCAAGCTCCAGGATCAAAGCCTCATGTCTCCCAGTAAGGATAGAGCGGGCGTTTAATAAATAGTGGATGTCTCCCACGAATTATTACTCTTTACGGCACCGGTTATATACCGGTGCCGTTTTGTTAAATGGAGTAATATTGTTCTATCCATCGTGAAAGCCCACGTAAGCGGAATTATCCTCTGTTTTGTTCTTACGATTTCCATTATACTGCAACCAGGCCTTAAGCTTAAAATCCGTCAGAGGTCGTAGCGGGTATCTCAGTAAAATAATTATCCAGAATATTATTTAATAATACAGCTTTGTATGTATATTGATCTATTTGGCACATCAGGGTGAAATTTTCTTATATTTATAAAGATAGTGACCGCCAGTAATAATGCTGGTCTTGCTGTGAAAATCTGCTATAAGACGCCCAATGGAAGTATTACACTTCCAACGGAACAAATGTTATGTGAAAATCATCTCACATTGTGTTTCGTTAGATGATGGGATGTTCTATGTCTGAAGCTGTTTCATTGCGCGCTGGTGCTGCCTCATTCAGCCCTTTGCGCCTGCACGAGCGTAGCCTTGTATTTAGAATTGCTGCGGTTGTCTTTGGTTCTGCGCTTTTGGCGGTCTCTTCATATATTGTAGTGCCAACATTTCCTGTGCCTGTAACCATGCAGACCTTTGCCATCACGCTTATCAGTGCGCTTTATGGTTGGCGTCTTGGTGCTTCGACAATTGTGGTGTGGCTGCTTCTGGGCGCAATCGGGCTGCCTGTGTTTGCCAATGGCGCATTCGGATTGGCATATATAGCGGGGCCTACAGGTGGCTATCTATTGGCATTTCCTGTTGCTGCTGCGTTAATGGGCTATCTTGCAGAGCGTGGATGGAATGGCCAACACCCATGGCTTGCCTTTGCCGCTGCAATGATTGCAGAAGTCGTTTGCCTTACAATTGGTGCGCTATGGCTCTCAACCTTAATTGGTTTTGAGAAAGCATTGCTGGTTGGTGTATTGCCCTTCCTGACAGGAAGTATGTTGAAAGCTGGCCTGACAGCAGCAACGCTTGCAGTTATTGTTTGGCTTATACCACCTAAAATGCCCGCGTGACGGTTTGTGTGCGGGGGCATCAATTAGCGATTAGCCAATTTCTGGTGTGAAAGTAAGCGCCAGTCCATTGATGCAATAGCGTAAGCCTGTGGGCTTGGGCCCATCGGGAAATACGTGCCCCAGATGGCCGTTGCAGTTACTACAATGGACTTCCGTCCGCACCATGCCATGAGACAGATCTTCCGTTATAGCGACCGCGCCCGGTACTGGCTGCCAGAAACTTGGCCAGCCGGACCCGCTTTCGTATTTCGCGTTTGATTCAAACAGCACTTGCCCGCAATCTGCGCAGGCAAAAGTGCCAGTCCGCTTTTCATCATTCAATGGGCTTGTATAGGGCCGTTCGGTGCCATGCTCGCGCAGAATGGCGTATTGCTCAGGCGATAGAACACCACAAAAGCCCTGAAGTGACTGCGACATCGTAACCTCCGCGCAAATAACCCAGGTTCGCCCCAACGATTGCACGAGGCAAACCGCTCTTTACGATCTTATTCATATAGGGAGATAAATGGCGAGGTTAAGCCCACTCTACGATTTCAACGAGCACTTGTGCCAGCGCTGCATCAAGAGCAATGGCAGCCGTTGGGCCTGACAATGCGGTAGGCACTGGCACCCGCCCTGTGAATATACGAGCGCGAACAACCTTACCGGACAAGGTTTCGACAACGCGCGCCGATATTTCCACTACGGCTTCGCCTGTCGTGCTGTCGATATTGAACTGGCGCAATTCGGTATAAAGTTGGCGCGATGTGATAAGCCCGTCATTGGGACGCCCAACCCGTCCCAGTCGGCCAGCATCCTCAAATGCGCGTATGATTTGCGTTTGAACGAGGCGGGGCAGGCGATCTCCCCATTGCGCATCGGTCAGCATGGTGAGTTCACCGGCGCGGCCTCGTACGACAATTGTATTGCCATCAAATGTCTGAAGAGCACCCGGTTCAAACACCGTAAGCGCTTCGCCGTTACGCTCCATGCGAGGGGCGCTCATTGAGGTTGAAGCAAGATCGAACGTCGTCACAGGTGCGGAGGTGCAGCCAGCAATCAAGCTGAGTGCAAGCGTAAGCGCTGCGAAATTCGCTCCACCTATCCACTGTGACGTCGTCGCTTGTGTGGCACGCCCGTTTTGCAAAGAGGTTTCTCCGGTCAATACAAGTGTCTTGTTGGGCATTATTGTGGCGAACAATGAGTGAAGCATATCAGCGCTGCCCTTGGTATTGCGGCAATGGAGGCCGATTGCCGAACAGGAATTGCTGCGGATTGCGCTGAATATCCTGAATGAGGCGTGTAAGTTGCGCTAAAGCCTGCTGGCCCTGCACAGCCAGTGCCTGATATTCACGCAGACCGGGGCCAGCGAAGCTGTTAATGCCGGCTGTGATTTGCGCCGTGCGCTTATCCAGATTGTCAGCGAGCGTGCGGATTGAGCGTGCGGCCTCTGCAACTTGTTCGAAGGCGCTATTCCCGTCTGTCGATGACAGGAAGTTCTCAGCCCCCTTCAATACGCCGGTAATGTTGTCGGCGGCGGCATTTAGCTTCTTTGAGATATCAGCAGCATTCGCAATGGTTACTTCAATATCATTGCTTGAATCGCCCATGGCGGTACTGAAGCGCTCGATATTGCCGACGATTTTATCCACGCGCTGAGGCTCAACTGCCGTTACGAGCGAGTCAAGATTGGTTGCGAGTACGCTCAGCTTTGATGCAAGCTCCCCGGAATTGGCCAATACTGAACCCACTTTATCAGCATTATCACCAAGCGCTTTAGAGAACAGCTCGATATTGCGCACCGTGTTGGTAATCGGCTCCTGCGATTTTTCAACGACCTGTTGTATTTGATCAATCATCTTTGTCGCGCGGCTCGCGAGTGTCTGGATGGTGTCTAACAGATCCTGAAAATCAGAGCGCTCACCATAAAGTGTAGGCAGGGGCTGCCCCGGCGCTGCTTCGAGCTGGGGGGCATCCGGTGCGCCGCCAGAGAGCTGAACCGAAGCGATGCCGGTGACGACCTGGAATTCAAGCTGGGCGCGCGTGTCCTTCTTGATCGGCGTTGAGCGGTCAATCGAGGCAATGGCAACGACATAACGGGGATCGTCAGGTAGCAGTTCAACGTTTGTGATCTCACCTACACGCAAGCCGTTGAATGTCACCAGAGACCCACGCGAAAGCCCTGCTACCGACCCAGAAAAAACAATGCGGTATGACTCACGTGTATTGGCAGTGTTTGCGCCCGAGAACCAGTATACAAACACAAAACCGGCAAATATGACGGCGAGCGTAAATAGACCGATCAAGGCATAATTGGCGCGTGTTTCCATCGTCGTCTACCTGCCAACCTTTTCTCGCTGTATGCTCATTCGCTCTCACCTGCACGCACTGCTTCGCCGCTTGCCGCCCGTGCGCGTTTACCGTGGAAATAGGCCTTGATCCAGGGGTGATCTGACGCCAGCATCGTACCAATAGGGCCTTCAGCAAGAATTTTGCCTTCTCCCAAGGCCGCGATGCGATCGCAGACTGAATAAAGACTGTCCATATCATGCGTTACCATGAAAACCGTCAGGCCCAAAGTCTTCTGCAAGGTGGCTATCAGGTCATCGAATTCAGCAGCACCGATAGGATCAAGACCCGAAGTTGGTTCATCGAGGAACACAATTTCCGGATCAAGAGCCAATGCCCGCGCGAGTGCGGCACGCTTGATCATGCCCCCCGATAAGTCAGAGGGATATTTATCCGCCGCATCAGGGTTAAGGCCCGCCATCTCGATCTTCATCATAGCGATTTCATCAAGCAAGCGGTCTGACATGTGCAGATACTCCCGCATGGGCATTTGCACATTCTGCTTGACTGTCAGTGCAGAAAACAGAGCACCGTGTTGAAAAAGAACACCCCAGCGTCGCTCAAGCAGCCGATGTTCGGTCTCCGATATTTTATCGAGATCACGCCCGAACACCTCGATGGTGCCAGCCCGTTTTTTGATCAGCCCCAGGATAGTGCGCGTGAGCACAGATTTACCCGTGCCCGAGCCACCAACGAAGCCAAGGATTTCACCCTTGTAGATATCAAGGTTGAGGCCCTTCATGATGGTCTTGGGGCCAAAACCGACCTCAAGACCCCGCACGCTGATGATCACCTCACGTGGTTTTTGAGGTGGGGATGAACGCTCGTTTTCGACCGGCTGTTGCATATCCGCCTCAGAAATTGATCGCTGCGAAGAACACTGCGAACATTCCATCCATGACAATAACCATAAAGATCGACTTCACTACCGATGAAGTGACCTGCTTACCCAGCGATTCGGCTGATCCGCCCACCGCCATGCCTTCTCCTGAAGCGATTACGCCAATCACCAAGGCCATGAAAGGTGCTTTGATAAGGCCTACCATGAAGGTGGAAATCGTAATCGCCGCTTTCAGACGCGCCATGAAGATATCCGGCGTGATGTCACCGTAAATCCACGCTACGAGGCCGCCGCCGAAAATTGCTGCCATCGATGCGAGGAAGCTCAACATTGGCAGGGCCACAAGCAGGGCTAAAATACGCGGTACGATGAGCACTTCAACGGGGTCCAGTCCCATGACGCGTACAGCATCGATTTCTTCACGCATTTTCATGGAGCCAAGTTCGGCCGTGAATGCGCTGCCTGAACGGCCAGCAATCATGATCGAAGTGAGCAGAACACCCAGTTCTCGCAGCACCAGAATGCCGGTAAGGTCGACAACAAATATGGCAGCCCCAAAGCGCTGCATCTGGAAGATGCCTTGCTGTGCCACGATACAGCCGACCAGAAATGATATCAGCGTGATAATCGGTACGCTGCGCAGTCCCGTTTGCTCCATCTGATTGACAAAGGCAGGAAAGCGAAATCGCCTTGGATGGATGATTAGACGGGCAAGGCCAGCAACGATTTCGCCGAAAAAGCTGATCCCGCGCACCATCTCCTTGCCAAAATCAACAACGCTTTCGCCAATGTTCGCGAGTAAATCAACCACCTGTGACGTATGGGGAGCTGGTGGCACATCAAGGTTGTGATACGAAACCTTTTCCAGCAACAATTGATGTTCAGGACGCGCATTGACGAATGGCACTTCTGCCGCTTCATCGCTGACATCAAGGCGCGCGCGATCGAGCACCCATGCGCCGACTGTGTCGAGGCGCCCGATTTGTCCAATATCAATAGAATGGACCTGTTTGGCGCCTGCAGCCTTACTCAAGGCTTTTTCAAGCATGGCGGCTTGCTGTTCAACGATGTCTGCTTGTGCTGCAACCCAATCACCAGTGATAATGGCGACGGTACCGCTATCCGCTTCCTCAAGCGCAACTTGCGGGATCGCAACGTTCGGGTCCGTTGTCATGAGGCGTTCTTCAAACCGTCACGCTGATTGCAAAAAGAGGGAGCGCTGGAACTCGAATGTTCAAGGACGCTGTTTCCCCTTGAATAGCAAGCAATGCCTTGCGTTGTCGAGAGCTTGACGGCACTTCAACGCTTCTTTGCAGGGGATGTTCTGGTAGGTAGCATCAATTGGGTCGAATAACGAGGGGGCGCGTTGTATCAGAAGACATCTGCACACGATTAATATTCTCGATGAACTGGCTTGCGCTTGCGTGCCAACTGAAGGTGAGGGCGTGCGCTCGGCAAGCATCTTTAGAGATCGAAAGTGCGGCAAGGGCGGCTTGACGTAAATCGGCATTGAGCGCGCCGGTGCCACTATGACCGACGACATCAATAGGGCCCATGACAGGAAATGCTGCGATCGGCAGACCGCTGGCAAGAGCCTCAAGAAGCACGATGCCGAAGGTATCAGTCAGACTGGGAAAGACAAAAACATCTGCTGAAGCATAAATGGCAGCCAGATCTTCACCCGTTTTCACGCCAAGGAAATGCACGTCAGGATATTGCGCGCCAAGCGCCGTCCGTGCCGGACCGTCACCAACAACCACTTTTGTGCCGGGCAGATCGAGGCTCAGAAATGCCTCGATATTTTTTTCAATGGACACTCTTCCAACGTATAGAAAAACAGGGCCCGGGAATGCGTGAAGACGCCGCATACGAGGCCGGAAAAGCTCAGCATCCACCCCCCGTGACCAGCGTACGAGATTACGAAAGCCACGCTCAGCCAGGTCTTGTTCCAGGGTTGGTGAGCTGACCATTGTGGCCGCACCGGCATTATGAAATCGCCGGATAGCAGCATAAGACCACCGCTCCGGAATAAGTGTGCGTGCCGCAATATATTCAGGGAAGCGGGTATGATAACTCGTTGTGAATGAGTGCCCATCTGCCAGGCAGATATGGCGGGTTGAAAGTCCGATTGGGCCTTCAGTTGCAATGTGGATGAAGTCTGGCTTCATACGATCGATCATTCGCCTTACTGTCCACGGCATCGCAAGTGCCAGCCGAATTTCTTGATAGGTGGGCATGGCGATTGTGCGGAAAGCATCAGGGGTAATGAAATCAATGGATGCCCCAAGCTTGGGTGCCTCCTGTGCGAGATGCTCCAGCGAGCGTACAACACCGTTGACCTGAGGGTGCCACGCATCCGTTGCTATCAATATTCGCATCAAGCTGCTCGTTTCGCATTTGAGCCATCAGGCGCTGGGCGATTGTCTGTATCATCAGATAAGGAAGGTGACGCGCCCAATGCGATGGCAAGCGTATTAGCGAAATGTTCGCCTGCCAGTGGATCCAGGGAAGTGTCCAGCGATGCTGTTTCAGCAGGCGGAGTATGAGCATTTGATGTGGTTAATGGCGAAGAAGAATCCTCCTTGATGTCGTGAGTTGCAATGTGCTGATCTGTCCAGCGTAGAATCTCAAAGGTGCCATCGAAGTGCTCTGCTACTGCCGAGCATGATTCAACCCAATCACCCGTATTGATGTAGCGAACACCAAATTTATCATGCATTGCCGCGTGGTGGATGTGACCGCAGATGACACCTTGAACGTCATATCGTTGAGATTCCGAAGAAAGCATCTCTTCAAAGCGTCCGATAAAGTTCACTGCGTTTTTTACCTTGAGCTTTGCCCATGCAGAGAGCGACCAATAGGTTAGCCCCAGCCGTCTGCGAATGAAATTTACGTGTGTATTGATGGCAAGAGCGGTGCCGTAAGCCCAATCACCGAGAAATGCGATCCATCGTGCGTGTCGTACAACCATGTCAAACTGGTCACCGTGGATGACGAGGTAACGATTACCATCAGCGCCCATATGAATAGCGTGTTCAACAACCTCTATACCGCCGAAATTGCTGCCTACGTAATCCCGCAGGAATTCATCATGATTACCGGGAACATAAATAATTTTAGCGCCTTTACGGGCCTTGCGAAGTAGTTTCTGCACCACATCATTATGACTTTGCGGCCAATACCAGCCAACCTTAAGCCGCCAACCATCTACGATGTCGCCAACCAGATAGATTGTATCGGCATCATAATGACGCAGAAAACTAATTAACAAATCCGCCTGACAGCCCTTCGTGCCCAGATGGACATCAGATAAGAACAATGTTCTGACATGTGTCGCTGTTGGTTCTTTCAACACCTGATCTGCCTATAGCTAGTCATTCTGTTGATCTATCGGAACCTTATTCCTATTACAGTTTGATGACGAGTTGTTTTTAGGCTGCGGATAAGGAGTAAATTCTTTCAATTGCATCAATTTTCGGTGAGCATAAATTTTTTGAACGATATTTAAATGTTATGATGTGGGAATTTTATTCGTTTGGAATCTATTGTCATCATCCTTAATCAAATGTTGCTTGATTGAGGGCTAATTAGCGCTTGGTAAGTGGCCATAGTGATAGGTTGATATGATGCGATCATTTCAGTTTTTTGGTAATAAGCTATTGTATATACATGATAAATATTTATTTCAGTGCCATTTTATCGCTGCCATTTCGATAAGAATTCATGGTATTTTCGCAGTGCCAATTGCTCGATCATGTCGCTAGCTTCGCCGCAAACGCATGACTGCAATGTAGGAATGTCCGTTCAAAAAAAGGACTAAGCAGCATATAAAGTTAGCATGCATTGATGACAGGAATTCGTCCTGTTGCGGTTGCTCTTCGGTGTTTCGCTGTGAATCCCCCACTTGCCATTGTCCTCAAGATCTTATCCGCACTCATGTTCACCATCATGAGTGCTGGCATCAAATATGTCAGCGATCGTGTGCCGGTCGGAGAGATCGTGTTCTTCCGCTCATTCTTCATGCTCCTGCCGCTGATTATCTGGCTGGCCTGGCAGGGAGATATGATGGCGATGATCCGTACGCGCAATGTCATTGGCCATTTCCGGCGTGGCGTGATGTCCAGCTGCAGTATGTTTCTGAATTTTCTGGCGCTTGCCTATCTGCCGCTGACGGACGCTGTCGCATTGGGCTATACAGCACCACTCATTCTCGTTGTGCTGGCTGCTATTTTGCTTAAGGAGAGGGTGCAGTCATACCGTTGGATTGGTACGGCTATCGGTTTTTCCGGTGTACTGATTATGCTTGCGCCTCATCTGTCTGTTAGCGAAATGCTTGCCGGAGGGGCGGCATCAATCGGTGTGATGATCGCTCTCTCCGGTGCATTCCTGACGGCAGGCGCTCTCGTGCAGGTTCGTCGTCTGGTAAGCACTGAAACCACGGGCGCAATCATATTCTATCTGGCAGTCATGACATCTGCTTTGGGATTGTTGACCATTGCGTTCGGCTGGGTTGTGCCTACCATTGAAGAAGCCATTGTGTTGGTGATGATCGGCATCGTCGGTGGTATTGGGCAGATCCTGATGACGATGAGTTTTAGATATGGTGATGCTTCGCTGCTTGCACCATTCGATTATACCACGATGCTGTGGGCATGCATGCTCGGCTGGTTCATTTTTGGCGATTGGCCTCTGCCAGCTGTGTTTGCCGGAGCTGCTGTGGTGATTGGTGCTGGTGTGTTTGTCGTCTGGCGGGAGCGTGCTGAAGGCATTAACCGCCGTCGTGCACAAACAGATGCTGCTCTGCCTCATCCCGCTGTTGCCGATGTTACAATGGCGCATGTACCGGTGGATGCTTTACAGCCACAAGTGGCAACAGTGTCAGTTAAATCGACACCACCACGCGCTGCTTAATGTGCCTGTATGATTGGCGCGGTTTGCGGTAGTTTGGTGCTACGAAACTCATTGTGTTAGAAAAAATTAGTTGAGTGCTTGTGCGCAAGCAATAACAATGCTTTTTCATTATACAGGAATGTAGATGTTACATTTACATTCCTGTATATGCCATTGTTTTTATGTGCTTTTCGTCCCGAATTGTAATGCGGTGCGAAAATACTTCAAGAGCATGATTCCGGTGCCAGATACGCTCATTACCACAGACATTCTTCTCCGTGCCTACGCGGCTGGGTTATTTCCCATGGCGGAGAGCGCTGACGATCCCGGTTTATTTTGGATCGAGCCGCGTGAGCGGGGGATTATCCCTCTTGATACTTTTCATGTGTCATCCCGTTTGGCGCGTACTGTGGCTGCAGATCACTTTGAAATCCGTGTCGATACTGATTTTGAGGCTGTCATCGATGGTTGTGCTGCGCCAAATAGGGGCCGGGAAGAAACGTGGATCAATCAGCGTATCCGCGCACTTTATGGCGAGCTGTTTGAGCAGGGAGTGTGCCATACTATAGAGGCGTGGCGAGAGGGTGTCCTCGTTGGTGGGCTTTATGGGCTTGAATTAGGCAGTGCGTTCTTCGGCGAAAGCATGTTTCATCGTGAGAGGGATGCCTCTAAAGTTGCTTTGGTGCATTTGGTGTCGCGGCTACGAATGGGCAAGTTTAACTTGCTTGATACCCAATTTGTTACGCCACACCTCGCCCGCTTCGGTGCGATAGAGATAGCACGTCGCAATTACATGCAGCTTTTAAATAAGGCTATTACATTGCAGGCGGAGTGGTGGGGGATCCCCCGCGAGCAGCATATGAATGGCGCCGAGGCTTTAAAAATACTGCAAGCAGCATAAATTGCTTTGCAGGTTGATCTCTTTTGCGGATACGTCTGTGAGATTGCGACATAGTGTGAATATCGCGGCATTCTAATTTTATGCATTCCTCATCAAAGTGAGTGTTTCAATAGTTGTTGGTTTATTCATCTTATTATTCTCATTTTGATTCATATCATGATATGTTGTGTTATCTTTCCAGCTAACGGTGCTTCTAGTGACTTTGGAATGCGTTTCGTTGGTGCTCATTTGTACATATAAAATGGTTTTTCAGTATGGAAAAAGGCTCTAACGGTGCCATCTCTCGTCATCGCGATGGAACATTGACACGACAAGTGGCGGATTCTCTCAGAGAAGGAATTCTGGCGGGGAAAAATCCGCCTGGCCAAAAGCTGCCAAGCGAGGCGCAACTGATTAGCACCTTTAATGTCAGCAGGACCGTTATTCGTGAAGCGCTCTCCAAGCTGCGCGAGGAGGGGCTGGTTGAGCCGCGGCAAGGTGCTGGTGTATTTGTGCTGGACCCTTCAGGGGCCACCGGGCATGCATTACGTGGAATAGATCCTAAACGCATTTCATCTGTGGTCGAAGGCCTGGAATTGCGCACAGCAATTGAAGTTGAGGCTGCATACCTTGCGGCAGCTCGCTGCTCGCCTTTGCAGGAAGAGGAAATCATACGTCGCTATCATGAGGTTGCTGCCTGTATGCGGGCAGGGCGCTCAACGGTAGAGGCAGATCTAGCTCTCCATTTGGCGATTGCAGAGGCTAGCAATAATCGGCAGTTTGTTGATATTCTTAAGCTTTTAGGGGGGCAGATGATACCCCGGGCAGCTCTGGACAGCGAGCAGACCACCCCACCGGCCACCTTCGAGCGGCTGCAGGAGGAGCATGGACTTATCGTCAATGCCATATCCAATCGAGATCAAATTGCTGCCAGGGAAGCTATGCGCGCACATCTGGCGGGGAGCCAGAAGAGGTACAGGGCTTATTTGAGTAACGATTCCGGATTCTTATTATAATAAGTTGATTGACATATTATTTTATAATGGCATAACTTGCTGCATCAACTCGCACGAGCAAAGGTTGTGTCTCAATGAATCCTGAAAACCTCAAGCATGCCCTAGGGGCAGGTCTCCTTTCTTTCCCTGTGACCCACTTCGATGGGGAGGGGAAGTTTAATGCGGACAGCTATGGAGATCACGTCGCCTGGCTCTCGGGTTTTGGAGCTGCGACATTGTTCGCAGCAGGCGGTACTGGTGAGTTGTTCTCACTTACTCCAGATGAGATCCCGGAGATCGTTAGGGTCGCTAAGGCTTCAGCGGGTGACACGCCTATCGTTGCCGGTTGTGGTTATGGCACAGAAATTGCGATCTCCATCGCAAAGGCAGCCGAAAAAGTTGGCGCTGATGGATTGTTGCTTCTGCCCCATTACCTGATTGATGCGCCACAAGAGGGGTTGTATCGCCATATCAAGGCCATATGCCAGGCAACTGGGCTGGGTGTGATGGTTTATAATCGTGACAACTCCGTTCTGCAGGCGGATACGCTTGCGAGACTGTGTGACGAGTGCCCTAATCTTGTGGGTTTTAAAGATGGTACGGGTGATATCGGGCTGGTTCGTCAGATCACTGCAAAAATGGGCGATCGCCTGACTTATCTTGGCGGTATGCCAACGGCGGAGCTATTCGCAGAGGCATATTTGGGGGCTGGCTTTACCACCTATTCATCGGCCGTCTTCAACTTTGTGCCAGGGCTTGCAATCGAGTTCTACAACGCTCTGCGGGCTGGCGAACGTGGAAAATGTGAGAAGATCCTGCTGGATTTCTTCTATCCCTTCATGGCTATCCGCAATCGCTCCAAGGGCTATGCTGTATCAGCGGTTAAAGCTGGTGTACGGCTGCAAGGGTTTAATGCTGGTCCCGTTCGTCCGCCGTTGACCGATCTGTCGGTTGAAGAGGTGGAGATGATGGCTGCGCTAATCGCGCCTTACAAACGCTAAGGTCGTTTCGTTCATCTCTGCACTGCGTCGGTTTACATCTGGCGCAGTGCTTTAAGGTGCATCAGGGGAAATGTTGCTCAATGGCGAAGCGAAGTTGCCACTGAAACCGCGGTATCGGCGATGGCTGCGTGCAAGATGAGCTCTCATTGCTTCCCGTGCCTGGTCTGCATCGCCAGCACTGATGGCTTCGCAGATTGCGCGATGCTCAATAACCGTGTTTTGTATGTACTCACTGGTGATTAATGCGGGGTTCAATTCGCTGGAGAATGCAGGCTGCGGCAGAATCTTTAAGCTCATTACGCTGAAAAATTCAATAAATGCAGCATTATTAGTAGCTTCGGCGATAGAGCGATGGAATACAAAATCCAGCTGATCGAGAAGCTCTTCGTTATCTAATGACAGTTCAAACTGCTTCAGGGCATCCCATATCTTGGCTTCCTGAGACCAGGAGCGGCGCGTGGCGGCCAGACCTGCTGCATGAACTTCAAAGGCCATGCGCAGTTCGAGAAGATCCATGAAGGATGTTGTCAGCTTTGCTAACGGTTCCAATAGGGAATCTGACCCGTCCGTTGTCGTTAATTCCTTGGGTTCACTGACGAAAACCCCCACGCCATGGCGGGCTTCAAGCAGACCGTCAGACCTGAGCGCTGCTACTGCCTCGCGCACCACCGTTCGACTTACGCCAAGTTCAGCGGCAAGCTCATTCAGCGCAGGGAGTTTGTCGCCTGTTTTCAGGTTTCCCTGGTTTATGCGCATCTTCAGCGTATCAATGGTTTGGGATGTCAATGTTTTCAAGGTGCACCCATCAAAAACCGATAATCAAAGAAACCTTTTGAAACATTCATACGGCTTCATGAGTGTTATTACAAGATAATATCACGTGATAAAGTGATATTATGACATGAGATATTCTTGCTCTGGACTATGATTTTATGATGATGCAAATTTGAGCAATTTCCTAGACTATCCTAAGGAATTGCAATTAATAGCTAAATTCTCACGTGATATTTTTACCGAGGTGCTAGGCGTAAAAATATCTATAAATTTAAATGATATTATCATGTAAATATATGATAACAAATGATAATTTATAAAATATGATTCTCTGATTAAAAATATGATAATATCACCTAGATGGCGCTTGACATGTGGTAATATTTTATCAAACTTATCACCATAACTGACCGGCCTATGCCGTTATCGTTTCCTCGTACAACTGCCTGAGGAAATTGCATGCTCTTCATCGCATGCTTCAAATCAAGGGAAGTGGCCAACTATGGCGAATGTCGCATCGCGATTGGTTGATTTGGGCCTGGTTGTGCCGAGGTTGACAATGCCTGGCGGAAACTATGTTCCGTTTCGCAGAGCAGGAAGCACCCTTTATATTTCAGGGCAAGTGCCACGCGTTGATGGCGTGGATAAGTTTATTGGTGTTGTTGGGCAAACAATGCAGCTTGAAGAGGCTTACCAGGCTGCTCGTGTTTGTGCGCTCAACATTATCGCACGTGTTCATGCTGCACTTGATGGAGACCTGGATCGTGTTGCAGCCTGCTTGCAGGTGCGTGGTTTCGTCAATGCCGCTCCAACCTTCATGGATCATCCAGCTGTTATCGATGGTGCATCTGATCTTATCGTCCAGGTCTTCGGAGACAAGGGGCGCCATGCCCGGACAGCGCTAGGGGCGGGGTCTCTGCCTCGCGGTTTCGCTGTTGAGGTTGATGCAATCTTTGAAATTGAATCCTGAAGCAGGGCCTGCGGGCCGGCTAGCAGAAATGTATCGATTACTCGAGAGCGAGACAAAGATGCCTGACAAAGCCATTGTAATGAACACAGTCAACAAATGGTACGGTCACCTTCACGTCCTGAAGGGTATTGATCTGAGTGTTGACCGCGGCGAACATATCGTGCTTTGCGGCCCATCCGGCTCGGGTAAGTCTACTTTAATCCGCTGTATAAATTACCTGGAGGAAATCCAGGATGGTACAATCGAGGTAAACGGCACCCGGCTTGGTCATAAAGGCGGTAATGTCGATCATATCCGTCGAGATGTCGGCATGGTTTTCCAGCAGTTTAATCTGTTTCCGCATCTGACGGTTCTGGAAAACTGTATGTTGGCCCCACGTAGAGTGCGTAAGCTCAGTGTGGCTGAAGCCAGAGATAATGCGATGCGCTATCTTGAGCGCGTGCATATAGCAGAGCAGGCACTGAAATATCCGGCTCAACTTTCTGGTGGTCAGCAGCAGCGTGTGGCGATTGCGCGCGCGTTGTGTATGGGGCCCAAGATCATGTTGTTTGATGAGCCTACTTCTGCGCTCGATCCCGAGATGGTCAAGGAAGTGCTTGATACCATGATCTCTCTCGCGGACGACGGTATCACGATGATCTGCGTGACGCATGAAATGGGCTTTGCCCGTGCGGTGGCGCACAGGGTTATTTTTATGGACCGTGGCGAGATTATAGAAAGCGGGCCGCCAGCAGAGTTTTTTCATAACCCTACCCATGAGCGAACCAGAGCCTTCCTTGGCCAGATTCTAAATCACTGAACAAAAGAGGGGAGCTTCAGGAAAACGCTGGGAGATCGCTCATGAATTATACATTCGACTTTGGTCCGGTTCTTGCGGCCTGGCCACTTTTGCTGGAAGGAGCGATCCAAACGCTCAAGATCTCGTCCATCTCAATGGTGCTTGGACTGAGCTTGGGTGTCGTGATTATGTTGATGCGCACAAGCACAACCAAGCCAATACGTGCTTTTGCTATTGGTTACATTGAGCTGATCCGCAACACACCGTTTCTCGTTCAGGTTTTCTTCATTTACTTCGGCATGCCATCAATTGGTATTCGCTTAACAGCTGAGGAAGCGGCAATCCTCGCCATGACGATGAACTGTGCGGCTTATGCGGCAGAGATTGTACGCGGTGGTGTGGAGTCGATCCGCCCTGGGCAGATTGAGGCAGGGCGCGCATTGGGGCTGCATACGGCTGATGTTTATCGCTTCATTGTATTTCGGCCGGCCATTCGTGCGGTTTATCCGGCGTTGTGCAGCCAGTTCATTCTTATGATGCTGAATTCCAGCCTTGTTGCCTCTGTATCCGCGGAAGAGCTGACCTATGTTGGTCAGATGATTGATACCCAGACTTTCCGAAGCTTCGAAGTCTACTTTGTTATTGGGGCAATCTATCTTGCTCTATCTCAGTTCTTTTCAATTGTTCTGCGGGGTATTGGCAGAACATACTTCTCATACCCGACAAAGTGAGGCGATGCGATGATCCGTGATTTTGGTTTCGCAGAGTTTCTGTTCATCCTCGAAGGTGCAAGGTGGACGATCGTTCTTTCGGTTCTTGCCTTCGTTTGTGGTGGTGCGGGCGGTTTGGCTGTGGCGCTTGGGCGAACAAGCAATATCGCCCCGCTGCGCTGGTTGATGATGACCTATATCCAGATTTTTCAGGGAACGCCGCTGCTGATACAGCTGTTCTTTGTCTACTTCGGCTTGCCACTTCTTGGTTTCAGAGTGGATGTCTGGATTGCCCTAACGATTGGTCTTTCGCTCCATGCCAGCGCGTTTCTCGGTGAGATCTGGCGCGGTTGTATCGAGGCGGTGCCGCTTGGCCAGAGTGAAGCGGCGCGTGCATTAGGCATTGGTTACATCTCACGCATGAAAGATGTTGTGCTGCCGCAGGCATTCAGGATCGCTCTTCCTGCAACGATCAGCTTCCTCGTCAATCTGATCAAGGGCACTGCGCTTGCTGCACTTCTGGGGCTGACTGAGTTGACGCGCTCAGGACAATTGATGGCAAACATTACCTTTCAACCAATGCAAGTCTACGGGGCGGTCGGGCTCGTATACTTCATGATCTGCCTTCCCCTGACCTACTTCAGTGCACGGATCGAGAAGCGTCTTAACGCTAATCGCTAAGCAAAAATCGCATGAGAACCAGAGGTATTGAAATGTTCGATTCAGCATTCAAAAGCGCCCGTTCGAAAATCATCTCCGGTCTGACTCTAACCTTGATGGCGGCAACGTGTTTTGCCAGCGTAGGGCAGGCTGCCTCTCCAGCTGAGATCAAGGCCAAAGGCACGGCTGTCATCGGCGTGCAGATGGACCAGGTGCCTTGGGGCTACATCAATGAAAGCGGCAAGAATGAAGGCTTCGATATCGAAGTCGCCAAGATGATTGCCGAGGAACTCGGAGTTGAGGCGAAGTTCGAGCGCATTACCGGCCAGAACCGCATCCCATTGTTGGTCGGCGGCATGGTGGACTTTCTTGTTCCTTCTATGACTGTCACTGAAGAACGCGCCAAGGTTATCCAGTATGTCCTTCCTTATTCCTCCAACGACATTACGGTTTGGGGTAAAAAAGGCGCACAGATCGCTGGCGACCAGGATCTTGGAAAGTATGTGATTGGCGTAAACCGTGGCAGTGCGTTCGAGCCAGTTCTTGTGAAGCATGCACCGCCCAATACGCAGATCAAGCGTTTTGACGATGATGCAACGACTGTGCAGGCGCTTCTGTCAGGGCAGGTCGATGCCATCCTTGGCAGTGTGACCTATGGCCTCGTGATCGAGAAGACCGGTAAGACAGCTGAATTTGAGCGCAAGTACAAGGTTGCGGACAATATCCAAGCTATGGCTGTTCGTAAGGGCGACCAGGAAATGCTCGACTTCCTCAATGATTTCGTCACACGCCACACGGCTGATGGTTCTCTCGATGCGCTTTACAAGAAGTGGATCGGCAGTGAGCGTGCAAAGCTGCCAACAACCATGACTGGTGTGGACTTCACCGGTAAGCAGTAACCTACTCAGGCCTTCGTGCAGGCATTCTTTTGCGCGAAGGCACATAAACCAAGTCTTGAAAAGCTAATGAATTCTCCCACCCGTTTTGCGTGGGTGGGGGCAGGAGACGCTTGCCCGGACCATGCGTCTGTCGGCAGGACAAACATACGGCACCACAGCGTATATTTGGGAGCATGGCACTAAAATGACTAAAGATGGCAAGCAAGTACGGGTGGGTGTCGACATCGGCGGGACATTCACTGATGTAGCGATGGAGGTAGACCCTACGCTGCATTCGATCAAGGTTCTGACCGATTATTCCTTTCCGGAAAACGCGATTGTTGCTGGCGTCCGGCAGGTTGCTGAACTGGCAGGCGTAGAGCTTTCGCAGATTGATACGATCATTCACGGAACGACATTAGCTACCAATGCGCTGATCGAACGCCGTGGTGCGAAAACTGCCTTCATTACGACGAAGGGGTTTCGTGACGTTATCGAAATGCGTACCGAAAGCCGTTTTGAGCAATACGACCTTGATATCGTGTTGCCAGCGCCCCTCGTTGGCCGTGATGAACGCTTTGTCCTCGACGAGCGTATCGGTGCAGATGGTTCAGTTCTAAAGGCTCTCGACCTTGCCGAACTTGATGCTCTTTGCGACCACATTATCGCTGAGGGCTATGAAAGCGTGGCGGTGGGGCTTATTCATTCCTACCTGAACGCCAGCCATGAGAAGATCGTGCGCGATCGGTTGCTGGCGAAGAGCCCGAACCTTTCGGTATCGATTTCGGCTGAAGTCTCGCCGCAAATGCGCGAGTTCCAGCGCTTCAATACGGTTTGCGCGAACGCTTTCGTTAAGCCGCTGATGGCGTCCTACCTCAATCGCCTTGTTGGCCGGTTGTCTGATGCAGGCACGCGCTGTCCAGTTTTCATGATCCATTCCGGTGGCGGTATCATCAGCATCGAAAGTGCTATCGAATTTCCGGTACGCCTACTTGAGTCTGGCCCAGCGGGTGGCGCGATCTTCGCAGCACATGTTGCAACCAGCTATGGTTTGGATCAGGTCGTTTCTTACGACATGGGCGGCACAACGGCAAAGATTTGCCTTATCGAAGGCCAGGTGCCAAAGACCTCCAAGAGTTTTGAGGTTGCTCGCACATACCGTTTCAAGAAGGGCAGCGGCATGCCCATCTCTATCCCGGTTATCGAGATGGTTGAAATTGGAGCAGGTGGCGGTTCTATCGCAACCGTTGACTCCATGCGCCAGATCCGCGTCGGTCCCCATAGCGCAGGTTCGGAACCAGGCCCTGCTTGTTATGATCGCGGAGGTGAAAATCCGACAGTAACCGATGCCGATCTTCTACTCGGCAGGCTCGACCCGGATGCATTTGCCGGCGGCGCTATGAAGCTATCCCGTGCGGCTTCTGAATCTGCGATGGAACACGATCTGGCTTCGAAGCTTAAAATCGACATCTCGACTGCTGCTTATGGCATCAGCGAAATGGTTGATGAGAACATGAGCAATGCCGCGCGCATGCATGCCGTGGAAAACGGTAAAGAGCTGTCTGATTTCACGATGATTGCTTTCGGTGGGGCTGCTCCCATCCATGCTGCGAGGCTCTGCGAAAAGCTTGGTATCGATGAACTTATCATTCCGCCCGGTGCTGGTGTTGGTTCGGCGATTGGCTTTCTGCGCGCTCCATTCGGGTTTGAGAGTGTGCGCAGTGCATACAGCCGCCTCAGCAAATTCAATGCTTCCGCCATTAACGGTGTTATCAGCGATCTTGTGAAGGAAGCAACGTCCTTCGTTCGTCTGGGCTCTCCGGACGCTGAGCTCGACGTGGAGTGCACAGCCTATATGCGTTATGTTGGCCAAGGCTGGGAAGTGCCTGTCACGATTGAAGTGCGTGATTATGTCGATGCTGATGGCGAGCTTTATCGCAAGCTTTTTGACGAGCGTTACGAGCGCTTCTTTGGTCGTATCATTGATGGTCTTGATGTTGAGATCGTCAGCTGGTCGCTGCGTGCAACTTCCAAGATATTGCCGCCCGCCGCTCTCAGCAAGACTGAAAAGGGCAAAACCGCACCAACCGCTGGCGAACGGCAAATATTCGATGCGCAGGAAGGGGTTTTCCAAACTGCTTCGGTTGTTGATCGCCTCCATATGAAGGCCGGTGACTGGGTTGCCGGACCCGCCGTTATTACTGAGCGTGAAACCTCGACAATCGTGACCGCAAGCCGCGAGGCGATCATGCAGGCGGATGGCTGTCTGCTCATTCGCACCAGGCAACAGGCTTGAAGGAGAGAGCCAACATGGCCAGCAATAAACCACTTTCCGATGTTCACATGCAGATCATGTGGAACCGCCTGATCTCTGTTGTCGAGGAGCAGGCAGTCACGCTGATCCGTACTGCCTTCAGCACCAGTGTTCGTGAATCCGGTGACCTTTCTGCCGGTGTATTCAACCGCGCCGGGCAGATGATTGCTCAGGCTGTCACAGGTACGCCAGGTCACGTCAATGCGATGGCTGAAGCCGTCGGCCATTTCATCAATGACATTGGCCGTGAGAATATCTTTGAGGGTGACGTTTACATCACCAACGATCCGTGGAAGGGCACGGGGCATTTGCACGACTTTACGGTCGTCTCGCCCACATTCCGCGATGGCGGTCTGATCGGCTTCTTCGCCTGCACCGCCCACGTCGTTGATGTCGGTGGTCGCGGTTTCGGCCCAGATGCCAACGAGGTCTATGAAGAGGGTATCTTTGTTCCGATCATGAAGTTTGCGGAACGAGGTGTCGTTAATAAGGATCTCGTCAACATTCTGCACAACAACGTCCGCGAGAGCCATCAGGTGGTGGGTGACGTGTACTCGCTCGCTGCGTGTAACGAAATCGGTCATCGCCGCTTGATGGATATGATGGATGAGTTCCGTCTCGATGATCTTGAGGGACTTGCTGAATTCATCTTCAAGCGTAGTTATGATGCTACGCTGGAGCGACTGGCCGCATTGCCCCATGGCAGCTACTCGAACGTCATGCGTGTTGACGGGTATGGATCGCCTATCGATATCGCAGTGCGGATTGATGTGGCAGCAGATCATATTCTTGCTGATTTTGAAGGCACTTCGCCACCAAGCCCGAAGGGCATCAACTGCCCGATCATCTATTCGGCTGCTTATGCCTGCTATGGCCTGAAATGCTCTCTTGCGCCGGAAATTCCAAACAACCACGCATCGTTATTGCCATTCAAGGTTGTTGCGCCAAAGAACTGCATTCTTAATGCGCAGCATCCCGCACCAGTATCCGTGCGCCACGTTCTTGGTCATCTTGTCCCAGATGCGGTTTTAGGTGCCGTGCACAAAATGCTGCCAGGCAAAATTCCTGCTGAGGGTTCAGGCAACCTATGGAATCTGCATGTCAGCGCGCGTCCGCTAACGGGCGATCAGGCGCCGGCTGATGGTGGGCATCGTGCTGAAGTTCTGCTGTTCAACAGCGGCGGCACAGGTGCGCGTCCGACGCTCGATGGTCTTAATGCCACAGCTTTCCCGAGCGGTGTTCATTCCATGTCGATTGAAGCGACAGAACATGTTGGTCCGGTTATCTTCTGGCGCAAGGAATTGCGCGACGGATCGGGCGGGGCGGGGCAGTTCCGTGGCGGTCTGGGGCAGGTGCTTGAGATTTCCCCTACTGAAGGGCATGAGATCTACTTCAACGCCATGTTTGATCGAGTCTTGCATCCGCCTCGCGGGCGTGAAGGCGGTGAAAATGGTGCACCGGGTGCAGTTCTGCTCGATGATGGCACCGTCCTGGCTGCCAAAGGCCGTCAACATGTGCCGGCGGGTCGCAGATTGATCCTTCAGCTGCCCGGCGGTGGCGGGTATGGACCGGTTGAAAAGCGGTCTCCAGAAGCCATCAAGCGTGATCAGGATTACGATTACGTTGCCAGGAAGTAATGCAGGTGGGGCGGGTGTTGATTGCCAGCCCTATCAATGCTCTTGTGCTGTTGGTCATTCCGGATTGACAGCCACGGGCTTTTATAATTTCAGAGAAGGATTGTTCGACATGAGTTTTGTGCCCCATGGGAAACATCTGATTGCTGGCGAATGGGTGGCGGGAGATGCCACTTTCCAATCCGAACCAGCAAGTGGCGCTGCACATCGCTTCTCGGTCGGAACGCCTGCACATGTGAAAGCGGCCTGTGATGCTGCGGAGGAGGCCTTTTGGTCCTATGGTTATTCGAGCCGGGAAGAACGTGCTGCGTTTCTGAATGCCATCGCCGATGAGATTGATGCGCGTGGCGATGCAATCACCGCAATTGGATCAGAAGAAACCGGCTTGCCGACTGGCCGTCTTGTTGGTGAGCGCGGTCGCACATGTGGTCAATTGCGGCTTTTTGCCCAGCACATCCTTGCGGGTGCTTATCTTGACCGTCGGCATGATAAGGCGCAACCAGATCGCGCACCGCAGCCTCGGCCAGACATAAAGCTAATCCAGCGCCCGATTGGGCCCGTTGCTGTGTTCGGCGCATCTAATTTCCCGCTCGCCTTTTCGACCGCTGGTGGTGATACTGCAGCGGCTTTGGCTGCTGGATGTCCTGTTGTCGTCAAGGGTCATTCTGCCCATCCAGGCACGGGTGAAATCATTGCGGAAGCGATTGATGCTGCGCGCCGCAAACTTGGTCTGCATCCGGGCGTATTCTCTTTAATTCAGGGCGGCACGCGTGAAGTTGGTACGTCATTGGTGCAAAATCCTAATATTAAGGCAGTTGGTTTCACTGGCTCACTTGCAGGCGGGCGGGCATTATTCGATCTTTGTGCAGCAAGGTCGGAGCCTATTCCGTTTTTCGGTGAGCTCGGCTCAGTCAATCCGATGTTTATTTTGCCTGAAGCCCTAAAAGCGCGCGGTAGTGAGATCGGGACTGGCTGGGCGGAATCACTTGTGCTTGGTGCTGGGCAATTCTGTACTAATCCGGGTATCGCAGTTGTGATCGATGGGTCGGGCGCTGAGGCATTCACATCTGCCGCACGTGATAGACTGGCCGCAACCGGTCCGCAGGTCATGCTGACAGACGGCATTGCCAAGGCTTATCGCGATGGCAGAGATCGTATTGCTTCAGTGCCAGGTGTTAAGCATCTGATTGATAATACAGATGAAAAACGCACCGCTTCGCCGCTGCTATTTGAGACGACAGCGGATGTATGGATGGCCAACCACGCATTGGGTGAAGAGGTTTTTGGCCCACTTGGGTTGATCGTCAAGGCGCGTAACGCTGACCAAGCCCTGGCAGTTGCGCGGCATTTAAAAGGGCAGTTGACGGTGACATTGCATCTCGATGATGGGGATGCTGATCTTGGTTGCCAATTCATGCCAATTCTTGAACGTAAGGCTGGGCGGGTATTGGCGAATGGCTTTCCCACCGGTGTTGAGGTGGTCGATGCGATGGTCCATGGAGGGCCGTATCCGGCATCAACGAATTTCGGTGCTACCTCGGTGGGAACGCTCTCAATCCGTCGCTTTTTGCGGCCTGTCAGCTACCAGAATATTCCAGATGCGTTGTTGCAGGCAGATCTTCGTTGATTGACCTTAGATAAGAACTCGGCAGGGATAATCCGATGACATATGAGAATGCAAGGTCACGCGCCATTCAGTCATCGCCAAGCATGGCGATTGCGATGGCTGCGAAGAAATTACGCGCAGAAGGGCGGGACATTGTTGATCTCTCGCTCGGAGAGCCTGATTTTGAACCGCCAGCACACGTCGCGGAGGCTGCTTGCGCGGCGATCCGCGCTGGTGGCATTCGCTATGGTGCATCCGCCGGAAACGAGGCACTTCGAGCGGCTATCGTTGACAAGTTTCACCGCGATAATGGCCTGTCATTCGCGCTTCATGAAATTATTGTTGCGAATGGGGCCAAACAAATTCTCTTCGATGCCTTCCTGGCAACGCTAGAGGAGGGCGATGAGGTTGTTATCCCGGCGCCTTGTTGGGTGTCATATGGCGATATTGTCTCGCTGCATGGTGGTAAGCCGGTTTATGTTTCTTGTGGCCCTGAGGTCGGATTCAAGCTGTCTGCCGAACAGCTGGAAAAATCCATTACCCCAAAGACCCGTTGGCTTTTGCTAAACTCGCCATCGAACCCTACAGGTGCAATTTACACTGCCGCTGAATACAAGGCCCTCGCGGAGGTGCTCGCGCGTCATCCACGCATTCTGGTACTATCTGACGAAATCTATGAGCACGTCCTTTTGCGAGATGTGCCTTTTGTTTCCTTCGGTTCGGTATGTCCAGAATTGAGAGAGCGCACGCTGATCGTCAACGGCGTTTCAAAAGCCTATGCGATGACCGGTTGGCGCGTGGGTTATGCTGCTGGGCCGAAGGCCTTGATTACCAGCCTTAGCAAGATGCAATCGCAAAGCGTGACATCCGTATGTGGCGTAGCCCAGGCAGCCGCTACTGCCGCTCTCACAGGTGATCAGGCTTTCGTGGCAGAAGGGGCGCGGATATTCAGCCACCGTGCAAAGCTCATTGCGGAGGGGCTGGCGCAAATTCCTCATATAGACTTCACACCACCCGATGGTGCTTTTTATGCATTCATTGGTGTGAGCCGCTTAATCGGTTGCCATACCGCCTCTGGCGCAGTTCTCTCGGATGACACTGCTGTGGCAGCGTATCTTTTGAACGAGTTTGGTCTCTCCAGCGTTCCAGGTATCGCCTTTGGAGCGCCATCATTCATCCGGCTTTCAATTGCTGCATCCGATGCGGAATTGCAGGCCGCTTGCGAAAGGCTGGGCAAGATGGTGCAGTCACTATCCGGGTTCAAATGAGCTTCGCTACGGAGCGCTTTTCCCAAGTCGCCTGAAATGGTGCTTTAGCTTAAAAAGATCAGAACTGCGCTCTAACCTTTATATTTTACTGCAACTTGCCTTCAAGTCGATGATTAACTCGAAGGCAAGCTGCTCTAGATCTATAGCGACAACAACCACTTACGCAGGCTGCACGGCTGCTTCGTAATCGGTCAGCAATGTCTTTGTGATTTCGCCGGGCGTGTAGCGATGCTGGCCAATTTCGGATACTGGTGTGACTTCTGCCGCCGTCCCAGTCACGAAGCTCTCAGAGAAGCTCGACAGATCTTCAGGCATGATTGGCCGCTCTACAACCTTGATGCCACGCTTCTTCGCCAACTCGATCACCGTCTGACGGGTGATGCCATTGAGGAAGCCTTCGGGCTCCGGCGTGTGCAACTCACCGTCCTTTACAAAGAAGATGTTCGCCCCGGTGCATTCCACAACGCGTCCACGCCAGTCGAGCATCAGCGCATCTGAATAGCCCTTACGCTCAGCCTCATGCTTGGAGATCGTGCAAATCATGTAGAGGCCCGCGGCTTTGGCTGTAGAAGGGGCCGTCTGCGGATCAGGGCGACGATAGCGGGCCATATCGAGGCGGATGCCCTTCAGGCGTTCTTCATGGGTGAAGTAGCTTGGCCATACCCACGCAGCGATTGCGAGGTGGATCTTGTTCTTTTGCGCTGAAACGCCTAATGCCTCAGAGCCGCGCCATGCAATTGGACGGAGGTAGGCATCAACCAGACCGTTTTCCTTCAGCACCAATTCCTTAGCGGCGTTGATTTCATCAACAGTATAAGGGATTTCAAAATCAAGCTGTTGCGCAGACTTCTTCAGCCGCTCACTATGCTCGCGCGATTTGAAAATGACGCCACCATAAGCCCGTTCGCCTTCAAAAACAGCCGATGCATAGTGCAAACCATGCGTAAGAACGGGAATATTTGCCTCACTTAATGGTATTAAAGTACCATCAAACCAGACAACATCTTCTTTTTTATCCTGCTGTGTAACCGACATAGAACTACTCCGAAATCCTCGTGCGAACGGTTCGGGAATCAGGATGATGACCGCGACGGTCGGCAACAGTGGCATTCGCACCGCGCGAGGGTCGCTTCGTGTTATTTCCTTTCACGAAACCCGCTTGACGAGTAACAATCTTCCTGAAATATGTCAATAAGACTGACATAAATAGCCGTTCGTGTTTTATATACCCTCTGGCGGCACTATGACTGCATAAATTATGATCAGACGCAATCCGGGGAGCGACTTGTGAGCACCTTCATCGCGCCGCAACACACCAGTGATGTTGCCTCAGAGACGATCAAGAGCAAACCATTTGGCGGGCTGGGCAGTGATATTATTGAGCTGCTGTTTTTTGCCTACCGTGATTTTGTCAGTGACCCGGATCGGTTATTGGCTGAGTATGGTTTCGGCAGGGCACACCATCGCGTGTTGCATTTTGTCGAGCGGCATCCAGGGCTTACCATTGCTGAGATTCTTGATATTCTGAGCATCACCAAACAAAGCCTCAATCCGATTTTGAAGGATCTTGTTGAGAAGGGTTATATCGTGCAACGTACCGGCACGGTAGACAGACGTCAGCGGCTGTTGTTTCCAACTGATAAGGGTAGGGCGTTGTCGTTGGATTTAATCTCGCCACAGCTCGATCGTATCGCGCGTGCACTCGAAGGCGCTGCTCCGGATGTGAAGGATAAGGTCACGGCGTTTCTATTTGCCATGATTAACCCGGATGACCGCAGTAATGTTGCTCGACTTGTTGGAAAGACAGCAGCAGAGGCTCAGGGAGAGAATGAGAGGAAAAATGGGCGCTGAAGCTGCAAGCTCTGATAAAACCGAGGCTGCGCGCGTGGTTACAAGCTCGTTGCCGGATGATGCTCTCCATGTGCTTGTCGTTGATGATGATCGCCGATTGCGGGCGTTGTTATCGCGTTTTTTGATCGATAACGGTTATCGTGTGACAACTGCATCGAATGTGACAGAGGCAGAAACAACGCTTGGGCATTTGATATTTGATGCATTAGTGCTCGATGTCATGATGCCGGGTGAGAATGGTTTTGATTTTGCTAAAAGATGGCGCAAGCATTCAGCTGTACCTATCTTGATGTTGACCGCGCGTACCGAGGGTGTTGATCGTGTAACCGGCCTTGAAATTGGCGCGGATGATTATCTTGGGAAGCCCTTTGAACCACGTGAATTGTTGCTGCGGCTTGGCAATATTATCAAACGCAATGCTACAGGAGAGGCTGCGGTTTCAGCGCGCGTGACACCTGAGGCAATTCGTTTCGGTAATTTCATTTTTCGGTTTGATCGTGGTGAACTACGTCAAGGAGATGATGTTGTCCGTATTACGGAGCGTGAGCGCGAAATACTGACTATTCTAGGTGAGGCTGCAGGGGGGCAGGTTGCGCGCGAGGACCTTGCTGGCAACAATCCTGTTCCCTCTAATGAGGGCGTGAGTCCGTTTGCAGGCGAGCGCAATGTGGATGTGCAGATCAACCGCCTGCGTCGTAAAATTGAACGCGATCCCGCTAATCCCGTATTTTTGCAGACAGTGCGCGGTGTGGGCTATCGCCTGCTGATTGACGGGTGAGGGAATGAGCGCTTCCGAGAACATGGCTGGCGGAGGGGCAGTGCGAGCGGTGAGCGCCGTTTATCGTGCAGCCAAGGCTTTCCTTACAGCGCCGCGACGTCTCATACGTCGTGTAGGCGAGATAATGCCCAAGGGCCTCTTCGTTCGCTCATTAATCATCATCATCGCCCCGATTGTAATTTTACAATCCGTCGTGGCGTATGTGTTTATGGAGCGCCACTGGCAGCTTGTTACACGTCGATTATCATCCGCAGTCAGCGCTGATATTGCTGCATTGATCGATATTTACCAACTTTATCCGCAACCTCAAGGAGCTCCGGAATTGGCCCGGATTGCACTTGAGCGTTTGGGGCTGGATATCGATTTCCTGCCCGGGACAGAGCTACCCCAGCAGGGGCCAAAGCCGTTTTTCTCCATATTGGATGAGGTACTGACTGACGAAATTCGCAAGCAGGTTGGGCGGCCCTTTTGGATTGACACGGTTGGGCGCTCTAATGTCATTGAGATCCGTATCAAGCTTAACGACACGATCATGCGTGTTTTTGCAAGGCGAAGTCTTGCCTATGCCTCGAACTCTCATATCTTCCTGATCTGGATGTTAGGGACTTCGCTGGTCTTGGTGACAATTGCAATATTATTCCAGCTCAATCAAATCCGCCCGATCTTACGTTTAGCTGATGCGGCTGAGGATTTTGGTAAAGGACGAGAGATCGATTTCAGGCCACGCGGTGCCCGAGAGGTTCGCCGTGCTGGCCGTGCCTTTGTGGAAATGAAGCGCCGTATTGAACGCGCCATGGAACAACGCACAACCATGCTCAATGGTGTAAGTCATGATCTGCGTACCATTCTGACCCGTTTCAAGCTCTCTCTGGCGTTGATGCACGATGATCCGGAGATTGAGGATCTTCGCAGTGATGTTGAGGAAATGGAGCGAATGCTTGAGGCATATCTTGCGTTCGCTCGGGGGGATGCGGGTGAGCAGGCTGAGCCAACTGATATTCGTATAATCATGGAAACGCTACGTACGGATTATGCCCGACAAGGCCGTGAGATTGAGATTAGTGCGCCTGGGGATATGCTGGTAACTGTGCGGCCTTTTGCTTTCCAGCGTCTACTTGGTAATCTTGTGGCCAATGCAGTACGATATGGCACACATGTCAGTGTGGCTGCCACCCGGATGCCACGCTGGTTGACAATATCTGTAGATGATGATGGTCCTGGTATTTCTGCCGATCAGCGCGAAGAGGCTTTCAAGGCGTTTGTTCGTCTTGATATTGCACGTAATGTCGATGATGGTGGCACAGGATTGGGGCTAGCTATCGCGCGTGATATTGCTCGCTCTCATGGCGGTGATGTTTCGCTCTCCAACAGTCCCCTGGGAGGGTTACGGGCGACAATTCGCTTGCCCGTCTAAGGGGAGGCTACGCTTTATGCGGCCCCCAATATATCCCGCTTCGGCTATCAAGCATTCTTTGGCATTTATCAGCCGGAAAGCTCTGCCGCGCGCTTTTGAGCGGCTGCTACAGCACGGGTGATTATAGGAGCTATGCCGTTTTCACCTTGTAGTACGTCCAGCGCGGCGGCTGTCGTTCCGCCTTTTGAGGTGACAGCTTCACGCAGAGCGCTTGCGGATAAAGGGGATTCATCAAGGAGCGCACTGGCGCCGGTCACTGTTGCGCGTGCCAGTCGCTGGGCGACATCCATCGGTAATCCTGCTGCAACGCCTGCTTCAGTGAGGGCTTCAACCAGATAGAATACATAAGCCGGGCCAGATCCCGAAACGCCTGTTAATGCATCAATCAGATGCTCATCATCCAACCATTCTACAGCGCCTGAGCTTGCAATTAGCGCTGTTGCTGTAGCACGCTGCGCTTCGCTTGTAGCAGAAGAGGCTACAACACCTGTAATGCCACGGCCTATAGAGGCCGGCAGATTGGGCATCGCCCGGATGATTGCTTTCACTTGCGGCCAGCGTTGTGCCAAGTTTGCCAGCGTTTTTCCTGCCAGGATTGAAATCACAAGCGTAGAGGGAGAAGTGAGCGCCGCCAGTTGAGGTGCGGCTTCATCGAGGAACTGCGGTTTTATCGCCAGCACCAACACTTCAGGCGTACGAATATCCCCGGCAGCAGGGTTAAGCGCCATGCCAAGCTCTGCTGCCAGTTGCTTAATCTCGCTTGATGGATGCGGATCAATGATCGCTACATTAACGGGATCAAGACCTGACTTTAGCCACCCCTCAAGGAGAGCTACCCCCATCTTGCCTGCCCCCACCAGAACAAGGGAGTGTGGAAGCGCGGGATTAGGCTGGGGGCTCTCCAGAACATCAGAGAACCGTTGCACGGTCTGCGCTTCCATTGGCATTTTATTTCTCCTGGTGTCAGGCCTCGCCTTCTGTCTCAAACAGAACGCTTTCAAGTGCTTCTTGGGCATTTTTACCAGCCCAGAGCACAAACTGGAACGCCTGATAATAGCGCTCGCAAGTTTCTGATGCGACTTGTAGCATGGCCTCACATTGGGTACGGGATGGCTCCACACCGCCAGATAACAATAACGAATGGCGGAACATCACGACGCTTTCGCGCGTCCATAAATCGAAATGCCCAATCCACAGCTGCTCATTGATCATTGAAATGAGCTTTAGCATTTCAGGGCGCTGACGTTCCTGCACCTTTAAATCGAACGCACATGCGAGGTGTAACGCCTCCATGTCCTCAATCCAGGTGAAGGCAATATGATAATCTGCCCAACCACTGGTGATGGAGACCGACATTTCGTTGTCATCGACACGATCAAACGTCCAATCATTCATGGATGCATAACGTTCAACGACATCCAGCGGATGCTCGTCCCGATCGGGGGCGACTTCAAAGTCGAGATGCGTCATATCGATCCCTCCGCTGCTCTTTTGGCTCGACCTGAGCCAGAATACAACGACGAGCGCGCTAAAGTTGTGCGCGCGCTATTCGTGTTGCGGTAACGTGGAAAAACAAAGCCTGCTGTCCTGCCATTCCAGGACGCTTCACGGCTGTACTTCAATCTGCTCATATGCATCCGATCCTGGTTGCAGGACCTGCCGCAGCAGTACATCCACGACGAGCCACCTGTAAACATAAGTGAAACGCCAACGAAGCGCATTGCACGCAATGCCATATCATGGTCCAGGATTCGCGCCACACTCACAATGCTCATTGTGTCGCTTTCCACACCTGTCTCCGACGCGATAGTTTACCGTAAGTCGGCAAAGGTGCACAGTCACAATTCAAATCAGAGGCTTTCTTCAATTATATGGTAACGTTCGGCGTATTTGGCAAAATTATTATGTCAAATTTTGCATATGCGCCATTTTAATCGTGTCCGTGAGCTTCTTCTGACTCTGAATTATGGAGAAGCGGTGGCATGTGTAGCTTCTGCGTCGGAATGACGCATAAGCTGCGTTTCAAGCGCTTCAATCCTGGCCATAAGCTTTTCATTTTCATCGCGTGCAGCAATGGCGATTTCTCGCACGGCTTCGAATTCTTCACGCGAAACAATATCAAGTGAACGCATTAAACGTTCTACCTGGACGCGAGTTGCCATTTCGATCTCACGCTTTGCGCCTTCGGCTAAGCCAGCCGCATCTGTAATCAGGCGTGCGACATCATCGAAAATTCGACCGCTGGTCTGTGTCATGACATTCTCCTTAGCGCCCAGTACCTTCAAGCCTACCCGTTCCTATATGAGAATGAGCCAAGCCGCTACCTTTTCGTATCTGTGTATTTGGCCCTCTGCATTCCATGTGGATATACCAGATAGCTTAAACCATATGAAAAGATTGCGATTACTCCCTCATCAACCCATCTTTTATAAATGGGGTTGCGTTTATAAGGTGACAAGCGTTGAGGGAAGCGTCAAAAAAGCGAACGGGTAAGCTTAAGGTAGCTTCGCCATTATCGGAATAATTGTAAAAAGGCAGGGATTTCGCTGTCGAGAATCGTCACAGGGGTTTGTCTATGGTTGCTGATACACAATCCGGAGCTAGCGCTCTGGTCAAGGATACGACCACACAGGCATTTCGTCAGGATGTCATTGCTGAATCAGCCAAACAGCCAGTATTGGTTGATTTTTGGGCGCCATGGTGTGGGCCATGCAAGCAGCTTGCACCAATTATTGAGCGCGCTGTTAGTGCTGCTGAGGGGCGGGTAAAACTCGTCAAACTCAATATCGATGATTACCCCGATATTCCTGGTCAACTAGGCATTCAATCAATCCCAGCTGTAATTGCGTTTCAGAATGGTCAGCCAGTTGATGGTTTTATGGGGGCTTTACCTGAAAGCCAGATCAAGAGCTTTATCGAACGGCTGGTTGGTCCTCTAACCGGTGGTATCGATACACTACTTGATGAGGCCGATAACAAGGCAGATGCGGGGGATGTTGCTGGTGCTGCAGAGGTTTATGCTGCGGTGCTGGCGCAGGAACCCAACAACACCCGTGCGATCGGGGCCTTGGTACGCTTGCATATTACGCTTGCTGATCTTGAAGGCGCCCGCCGTTTTCTTGAGGCTGCGCCATCCGATAAGATGAACGATGCGCACATTACAGCCGCGCGCGCCGCATTAGAACTTGCAGAGCAGGCTGAAACTTTGGGGGATGTTCGCGAGTTAGAACAACGGGTGGCCGCTGATTCCGAGGATCATCAGTCGCGTTTTGATCTGGCATTAGCACTTAATAGCCGCAACAGACGTGAAGATGCTGTGAAGAATTTAATCGAGATTGTGCGCCGTGACCGAAACTGGAACGATGATGGCGCACGTAAGCAACTGGTGCAGTTTTTTGAGGTATGGGGGCCAAATGATCCGGCTTCTATTCTTGGACGTCGGCGGCTGTCATCAGTGCTGTTTGCCTAGTAAGCCGCTTTTTTGATGCAAGGCGGAAAAAAACCGCCGCATTGCGGCTTCAGAGAAAGGGAAGGCTATGACGCGCGTTCATCGATCGATTGCTGATTGTCCCGGCATCGTACCGTTGTTCCCACTCACTGGATCAATGCTTTTGCCGCGTGGCCATTTGCCGCTGAATATTTTTGAACCGCGTTATCTATCATTGGTGGACGATGCGTTAGGATCATGGCGTGTCATAGGCATTATCCAGCCAGATATAGATGGAGAGACAGCGGAATCTGAGGCTTCAGCTTCTCTTTACAAGGTTGGGAGTGTTGGGCGCATCACGCAATTCGTAGAACTGGAAGATGGGCGATATCTAATTTCTCTTACGGGTATTTCGCGTTTCCGGATTATTGAAGAATTGCCGGTTTTAACGCCTTATCGACAGGCACGTGTTGAGTATGAGCCCTTTTTGGTTGATTTCACCGCTCGCTCTGGCGAGGAAGAGGTGGATCGGCAATCAGTTCTGGATGTATTACGCAGATTTGCAGTTGCCAGAAACCTACGGGTGGATTGGAAGGCAATCGAGCAAGCATCGAATGAGGCGCTTATCAACGCTCTTTCCATGATGTCGCCGTTTGGTGCACGCGAAAAGCAGGCTCTTTTGGAGGCTATTGATTTAAAATCGCGAGCAGAAATGCTTGTAACAATCACTGAGATCGAGCTGGCACGCAAAGGTGTCGAGCCAGATCCCACGCTACAGTAGCACATCAACGCCTTCCAGAGATTGATGTCTTGGTTCAGATTTTGCAGGAGAAGTAATAATAATGACTAATGAGAATGCGGGAATTGGTTCCTCTACAGACGCAGAACCTGCCAATCGGATTGATCCCAAGTTGCTGGAGCTGCTTGTTTGCCCTCTAACCAAGGCGCCGCTTGAGTACGATCAGCAGAAACAGGAATTAATAAGCCGTCAGGCAAAGCTCGCTTATCCTATTCGTGACGGTATACCGATCATGCTTCCTGAAGAAGCACGTAAGCTTTCATAATTGTGGTGATTGAATCGTCTTTTCGGATGTTTACATGCATGAAGAGACGATTGCTCATGATTTGGGTAATATCAAAGGTGCCAGACGCTTCCTTGAGCGGTAAGCTTATTAAGATGAAGTGGGAGTAATTGCTGATCTCTGGGGGCTGGTTTGATGCGTCGCTTGCTTGTTATCATTTCGATGATGATGCCATCTTTCGGGATAGCGCAGGAGGCTTTACCCGCCCCTGCAAGCGAGGCTAGCTCAAAGGTGAATGAAGTTGCGCCTGCCAATTCGCTGCAGCTACTTCCTCCAGCATCTGTAAACTCTGCAGAAACTTATCGCCACCTCTTACGAAAGAAAGCGGAAATTGCAGGAGTGCCATTTGCCCTGGCAGATGCTGTTACTGAGGTGGAAAGCGCTTATAAAAGTAGCGCTATCGGAAGCGTCGGCGAGATCGGATTGATGCAGGTGTTGCCATCGACAGCACGGATGCTTGGATTTTCCGGTACCCTAAAAGAGTTATCTGATCCGGAAACAAACATTCATTATGGTGTTACCTATTTAGCTCAGGCTTGGCGGCTTGCCGATCAGGATATATGTACCACTGTGATGAAGTATCGCGCAGGCCACGGTGAAAGCAGGTTCTCACATCGCTCGGTTGATTATTGCATCAAGGTGCGGCGCGGTCTGACTACGCGCGGTTTTCCTGTGACGGGTGAGGTGCCAAAAGCAACTTTTGGCATACCTGTTGGTGGAACACAGATTGCTGGTCGCGTTGGTAAAAAAAGCCGCTTGAACTGGACTGCTGCAGATGCGCGCTGGCGCAAAGTGACAAGTCAGATTAGTCAATCCAGCTTAATCATCATGCAATAGAATGCGACGATCTAAACTTACAGATCGATCAGGAATGGAATAAGCGGTTCGTCAGCAGCTGGCATTGGATAATCGCGGAGGCGATTGGGGGCAACCCATTTCAGCATCTGCCCTTCACACGATGTCACGATGCCCTCCCAGCGCCGGCAAACATAAAGCGGCATCAGGAGATGAAACGTTTCATATGCGTGGCTTGCGAAGGTTAAAGGCGCAAGGCAATCTGGCTTTACCGTGATGCCAAGCTCTTCATGCAGTTCACGAATAAGCGATGCTTCAGGACTTTCACCTGGTTCCAGCTTACCACCAGGGAATTCCCATAGTCCGGCCAGCGTTTTGCCTTCTGGGCGTTGAGCCAGCAGAATGCGCCCATCTCCATCAATTAGCGCGCAGGCTACGACGAATAATAGTTTCTTGGGCTGAGTACTGAAAGAAGCGTCAGTCATGAGCGATAATCGCCGTTGATAGCAACATATTCCTTGGTCAAATCGCACGTCCACACAGTTGCGCTACCACGTCCCAAACCCAGATCAGCTGTAACGGTTATTTCGTCGTTGCGCATATATGCGGAAACAGCTTGTTCATCGTAGCTTGGGTCGCGCTCCCCATTATATGCCACGCGAATGCCACCAAACGAAATAGAGAGCCGATCGCGATCTGCGGGCTCTCCCGCTTTACCCACGGCCATGACAACACGCCCCCAATTGGCGTCTTCGCCTGCTACAGCTGTTTTCACCAACGGTGAATTGGCTATGGAAAGAGCCACCCGTTTGGCGGAGGCTGCACTCACGGCGCCTTCAACTTTTACGGTGATGAATTTGCGAGCGCCTTCACCATCGCGCGCTACCTGTTGAGCGAGATCAATGAGAAGACTGTTCAGGCAGGCACGAAAACCAGCAAGACGCCGATCACCTGCCGTTTCAATGAGCGGCGCACCACGCGTTGAGGCCGTGCCGGTTGCGAAGGCGAGAAGGGTGTCGGAGGTTGAAGTGTCGCTATCAACCGTAACGGCATTGAATGATCCCTGCACACCCCGTGACAGCAATCCTTGAAGAGCTGCTGCTGAAAGAGGCGCATCTGTTACCACAAACGAAAGCATCGTTGCCATATCAGGGGCGATCATGCCCGCGCCTTTGGCAAAGCCATTGATCGTTACTGTAATACCCCCGATGGTTGCCGTGCGGGTGGCGACCTTAGGAAAGGTATCTGTTGTCATGATGGCATTAGCGGCATCAATCCAGGCCGTGTCTGATGCGTTGCGGGCGCAATCTGCCAGCACATTGCCAAATTTGGTTGCATCAAGTGGTTCACCGATAACGCCGGTGGAGGCAAGAAATACTTCCGATTCTGTGCAGCCCACGACTTCCGCTGCAAGTTTGGCAGTAAGTTCTGTAGCTGCGCGCCCCTTTTTACCGGTAAAGGCATTGGCGTTGCCAGAATTGACTACAAGTGCGCGCGCCGTCCCTTGAGCGAGATTGGCTCGGCACCAATCTACGGGTGCGGAAGGGCAACGGGAGCGGGTAAACACGCCAGCAACCGTTGTAGCAGGATCAAACAAAGCGAGTAGCACATCTGTCCGCCCCTTGTATCGTATGCCCGCTGCTGCGGTCGCAAAACGTGCGCCGGCAATGGCTGGCAGTTCAGGGTAGATCTTGGGAGCAAGTGGCGAAATGGTTTTGGACATGATGTTCGTTCAGCCATTTTGACATATAGCGTTTTAGGAAAAAGCAGCTGCTTCTTTTTCTTAATACGCGTTAAATCAAGATATAGAGCAAAAAGGCCTGAAAGCCTTGGCATTAAAGCAATATGCAACGGCGTGCTGCATATTGCGCGCCGTTGCATGGCATTGATTGATGAACTGTTACTTCTTGGTCTCGTCGTTAGCTGCCTTGTCGTCATCGGCTTTATCAGCAGCAGGCTTGTCGAGGCGCTCGATCTTGGCTTTCTCGCGCAGCGCTAGAACAGCATCTTGCTGGGCCTTCTGAACGATGAAGGTTTTAATCTGATCCTTGACTTCATCATAGGTTGGAACAGGCTTCTTGCGCTTGTCTTCCACCTTGATGATATGCCAACCAAACTGGCTTTTCACAGGATCAGATACATTTCCTGGTTCAAGCTTGAAGGCAACCTCAGCAAATTCCGGCACCATGCGGTCACGGGTGAAGAAACCGAGATCACCACCTTCTTTAGCAGAGCCTGGGTCCTTGGAGAGCTCTCCTGCCAAAGCTGCAAAATCTTCCCCGCGCTTCAGACGGGCGACGATGGCCTTTGCTGCAGCCTCATCGGGCACCAGAATATGGCGCGCGCGAACCTCTTCTTCTGGCGGCAGGTTCTTGACAGTTTCATCGTAAAGCTTGCGGCCAGCCTCTTCAGTGGCAGCATCCAGTGCAACCTTGGCGAGATACTCATCTACCAGCACCTTGTCACGGGCATATGCGAGACGTTGGGCGAAGGCAGGCGAATCGTTCAGCTTGGCTGCTTCGGCTGCACCAGCGCCAAGGCGAATATCAATCAGGTAGCCGACGAGATAATCACGCCGCTGCGCATCAGACATGGCAGGCAAGCGATCATTCAGCTCTTCAGATGCAAGAGCCAGATCACGCTCAGTGATTGCTACGCCATTAACGCGCGCTAGCACTTTATCTTCAGCTGCAGCCTCCGGGGCTGCAATTGGGGTTGCGGGCGTTGCAGGTTGCTGAGCGCCAACGCCGTGCGATAGCGCAATGAGCGAGACGGCTGAGAGGGCCAGAAGGGCAGAAAAAGGATAACGGCGCGCAGTCATAATGCATTCCAGAAAGTGACGAGGCCTGATGCTGCCAGGCAGCAGATAGGATTCGCAGCCCATCTAAAGACGCGAAAGTATTGAATGAGTGGCGCAACCCGCGCCTAATGGCAAGGAGAATCGTATGTATAAATTCATGCACACCCAAAAACTGAACTCACATCCTCATGCATATGGTTAAGTCTCTCATGATGCATGCACCACCGACGCTAACGGTTTGTTCCACTGCGAAGGTGGGCGGGATGGGACTTTTGCCAGGAATGTAGGGCACTAATGGTTGACAGCGGCGTCGTATACGCCCATTTCGCACTTGTATCATCCGTGCGCCCTGATTTTCGTTTTGATGGTTAAGGCTGTAAGGATACTTGAAGTGCCCTAGACCATCACGTTCATCCCGGTTAAACGTTGCCGGTTAAATTGTGTGGGGCTGTGTGCTTCGGTACGCACTATTCTCTTTTCTGGAAGGCTTTCCATGTTAGGCGGCATTGCGAAAAAACTTTTTGGTTCGGCCAACGAGCGACGCTTGAAATCTTATCGAGCGCGAGTGGCGGCTATCAATGCGCTTGAACCGGAAGTTTCTGCTCTGTCCGATGAAGCCTTGCGGATGCGTACAGTGGAGTTTCGCCAGCAAATTGCGAATGGCGCTTCTTTGGATGATCTTCTCGTGCCAGCATTTGCTACGGTAAGGGAAGCGGCCAAACGCGTTCTTGGCCAGCGGCATTTTGATGTGCAGCTGATCGGCGGCATGGTGCTGAATGAAGGCTCCATCGCCGAAATGCGGACGGGTGAAGGCAAAACCCTCGTCGGTACGCTGCCGGTGTACCTCAATGCACTCTCATCCAAAGGTGTGCACGTCGTTACCGTTAATGATTATCTCGCCAGCCGCGATGCGGGCACTATGGGCCGAATCTATCGCTTCCTGGGCCTGACAGTAGGTGTGATCACGAACGGTCTTGACGATGACCAGCGTCGCGAAGCCTATGCTGCAGATGTCACCTACGGCACCAATAACGAATATGGCTTTGATTATCTCCGCGATAACATGAAGTACGATCTCTCGCAGATGGTGCAGCGCGGCCATAATTTCGGCATCGTCGATGAAGTTGATTCGATTCTGATCGATGAAGCACGTACGCCGCTGATTATCTCCGGTCCGTTGGATGATCGCTCTGATCTTTACAACACCATCAACGTGCTTATTCCCAAGCTTGGGCGCGAGCATTACGATCTCGACGAGAAGCAACGCGCCGTTTCGCTGACCGAAGAAGGCAATGAGCGAATTGAGGAAATCCTTACGGAGGCGGGACTGCTGAAAGAGGGGGCAGCACTTTACGATGCTGCCAATGCATCGCTGGTGCATCATGTCAATCAGGCATTGCGGGCGCATACGCTGTTTCAGCGCGATAAAGATTACATCGTTCGTAACAACGAAGTCGTTATCATTGATGAATTCACGGGCCGCATGATGCAGGGCCGCCGTTATTCGGAAGGCCTACATCAGGCGTTGGAAGCCAAGGAGCATGTTCAGGTTCAGCCTGAAAACCAGACATTGGCTTCAATTACGTTTCAGAACTATTTCCGCCTTTATGACAAGCTCGCCGGAATGACCGGAACGGCTGCAACGGAAGCAGACGAGTTTGCAGATATCTATCGTCTTGATGTTGTAGAAGTACCGACAAATCTGCCAGTGCGTCGTCTGGATGAAGATGACGAGGTCTATAGGACGGAAAAAGAGAAACTCAAGGCGATTGCGCGTGAAATTGAAGAGGCCTCAGCCAATGGGCAGCCGATTCTGGTTGGTACGACATCAATCGAAAAGTCTGAAGAGCTTGGCGCCTATCTGGCACAGAATGGCTTCAAACAAGTTGATTTCGCAGCTCCTGATGCATTGCGGCCCGTATTCGAGGCTGCCCGTGCGGGCAAGGCCAGTAAGCATTTCGCCGTTCTGAATGCGCGCTTCCATGAGCAAGAAGCATTTATTGTTGCCCAGGCAGGTGTGCCGGGTGCGATTACTATTGCAACGAATATGGCTGGTCGTGGTACCGATATTCAGCTGGGCGGTAATGCTGAAATGCGCATCGCGCATGATCTCTCCCCATTGCCCGAAGATGGCGTTATCGATGCAGAGCGCGCCCAGCGCGAGCAGGAAATCCGCAATGAAGTGGCCGCATTCAAGCAGCGCGCTATAGAAGCGGGTGGGCTGTACGTCATTGGTACAGAGCGGCACGAAAGCCGCCGCATCGACAACCAGCTACGTGGCCGTTCTGGCCGTCAAGGCGATCCAGGGCGCTCAAAGTTCTATTTGTCGCTACAAGACGACCTCATGCGCATCTTTGGCTCGGGCCGAATGGATAGCATGCTGACGCGCTTGGGCCTCAAAGAAGATGAGGCTATCGTTCATTCCTGGATTAATAAAGCGATTGAGAAAGCGCAAGGCAAGGTTGAGGCTCGCAACTTCGACATTCGCAAAAACATTCTCAAGTACGACAACGTAATGAATGACCAACGCAAGGTGGTCTTCGAACAGCGGCGCGATTTCATGGCTCGCGAGTCAGTGAGGGAAGAAATCGACGACATGCGCCACGGCGTTATCGACGATATCGTAGCACGCAATATTCCTGCTGATGCCTATCCAGAACAATGGAATGGCGAAGGGCTGGCTGAAGATGCGCGCCAGTTGCTTAACCTCGATCTACCAATCGTTGAGTGGCTTAAGGAAGAAGGCATTGCGGATGATGAAGTCCGCGAGCGCATCCGTACAGCTGCGGATGCGGCTTATGCAGAACGCGTAGAGCGCAACACGCCTGAGCTATCGACATATGTTGAAAAGCAGGTGTTGCTACAATCACTTGACCATCTATGGCGTGAGCATCTTGTTACGCTTGATCACCTCCGGCAAGTGGTGGGCTGGCGTGGCCTCGCGCAACGCGATCCCTTGAATGAGTATAAGGCTGAGGCTTTCCAGCTTTTCAATGGGTTGATTGACCAATTACGCGAGCAGGTAACGCGCCAGGTGACAAGGGTTGAGATCATGCTCAAGCCCCCGCAGGAAGAGCAGCGTGATGCGCCACAACTCGCGATGGCAGAAGCTGGTGCTGATTATGCTGATGGTGGATATGCATTACGCGATGCAGCTATAGATCCCGCCGATCCCGCGACATGGGGAAGGGTGGGGCGCAATGATCTGTGCCCTTGTGGATCGGGGCGCAAATTCAAGCATTGCCATGGACGCCTTGCCTAACCGCATTTGATAAGGGGTGGCATCGGGGTAAAATCAAATGATGGTGCCCTGATTTAATGCCTGGACACCTTCAAATTTATGGCAAGGTCGGCATTCCATATCGACCTTGCATATTTCCATAAGCGCTTGTCATCATGGAGCGTGGCATCATAGTCTGCATAAGCTCCCATCATTTGTGCCAATACGAGCACTATATCCTCAGGTTCTTGTTATCTGATTGATGTAGCAGGGATATTTATTCCAAGAATTCGAATCTGGTGCAGTAAAAGAACACCACAGAGCCTATGCGATGGCACGTGTAAAATGAGAAATTCAATTCTGATGATGTCGCGGAAAAAAATATATTTTTAATATGAGTGATCTAAAAGTCTTTTTCTTGCTCTAATCTTATCGATTTTAATTATCTTCCGTAATTTTTGAATAATAATCACTCTCTAACTTCTTTGTAACGATTTATTATCGAATGTTACCGTGCTGTAACAATGTTAATCGCCTGTTAATTTGATGTTTATTTTAAGGCAAAAGTGAGTTATTCTTGCCTAGTGCTTAGATTATTGCGTAATTAGTCGAGAAGCAACCATGGCAACGATTGCAGTCCTTGAGCGACAGGAGACAGGCCATTCACCAGTAGCTATACCTGTAGCCGTACGGGGCGGTGATGTTGTTGTAGAGAGTTTTGGATCGCGCGACTGTTTAATGCAGTGGGCGCGATTTGCATTTGGGGATGAAGCGTTTGATGAGGAAGAATCTTCCAAACTTCCACGCCTGAATGATGAACCGATAATCGTTATCATCAATAGCGGCGTTATCGATGATACAACGATTGAAACATTGCATGATTTGAAACGTCTTGCGCCTTCTGCCAATATGCCTGTGATCGTGATTAGTGAAAAACGCGATCATTCTTCGTCGCTAAGAGCGCTTGAAGCAGGTGCTATGGAAGTTTTCGCGCGGGAGCGCGGACATGATGAATGGCTATTCCGCTTGCGCAAGTTGCTAGCCTTATGTCGCCGCCGCAGCAGCAAGAAGATCCATCAGGACCGTGAACCTAGCTTATATGAAGTCGACAAATTAACCAATTTCCCTAGCCAAGCTTATTTTGCGGAGGATGTAAAACGGCGATTGGCCAGCGGTCTGCATGATACGATGGCGCTGCATATTGTGCGGATAGACAGCTTTGATGTTGTTAATAATGCATTCAATCCAGGTGTTAGCCAGAAACTGCTCGAAGTATGCGCTAATCGGTTACGAAATATACTAGGCAGTGATCATATAGTGGGGCGGTTTGGGGCCGATAGTTTTGCCGTTCTTCAATGCTGCATTGGTGTTTCACCTGATATTGAAGTGCTGGCACGACAAATACAGGCGCAGCTATGCGCACCTTGCCTGATCGCCGGACATCACATTAGCCTTGAGGTAACAATTGGCATTGCTTGCTATCCGCAGCATGGCCTGGAGTATGACGTGCTCTCACATCATGCGGGGTTAGGGGTTAATCATGTCCGTAACAGTAATGAAGGAGCTGTGGCATTCTTCCATGAAGATATTCTTGCAGATGCACGCCGTATAGCATCCCTGGATATCGATTTGCGTAATGCACTTACTACCCAGCAGTTCTTCCTGCAGTTTCAGCCGCAGGTCGATCTTATCTCTGGGCAATTGTCAGGCGTAGAGGCGTTGGTACGGTGGCGGCGTACTGATGGTTCCATTGTCTCACCGGGCGAGTTTTTGCCGTATGCGGAAATGAGCGGACTGATCGTCGCTATTGACGAATGGGTTCTTTCAGAAGCCTGCCGAGCGGCTCGTCATTGGCATAATGCCGGATTGAATGTGCGAATTAGCGTTAACCTGTCTTCCAAGCAGTTTGCTATGCGTAAAATTCCTGACCTAATTTCGCGCGTATTGCAGGAAACAGGTCTTGATCCGATTTACCTGGATATCGAATTAACAGAGAGTTCGATTATGCAGGATATGGAACGTGTTCGGCTCGATTTGGCGCGGATTCGGGAGCTTGGGGTTACGGTTTCGATTGATGATTTTGGTGTCGGCTACTCCTCACTGCATTTTCTTAAGCAGTTGCGAGCTGATCGCTTGAAGATAGATCGTGGTTTCATTCGCAATCTCGCGAGCAATCAAAGTGATAGAGCGATACTACGTACGATAATCGACCTAGGGCATCAATTGGGTTTTGGAGTGGTAGCTGAGGGTGTTGAAACAGCAGAACAGCTTGCTATCCTGCGTGAGGAGAGCTGCGATGAAGTGCAAGGCTTCTTATTTGCTCAACCAATGTCGACCCAGGATTTTATGGTGTACGCTCAACGTATTCCATTTCAGTCTTATTCATCGGATGCTACCCTGGAAACAGGTTTCCGTGAGATAGCTTGAGTGTTAATAGTGTAATATTTCTATTTATTTAATGTAATGCATATTTTAGAACGTGTTAATTATTTACTTGCTCATTTTGTGAAGTAGAAATTACCTACTTTTCAGAGGTAGGGCTTTTCAAAGTTATTCTCCTAAGACATTAATTGTAAAGGCTATTATACCTAAATTGAAAACGAACGCAGCCAAACATTGCATAGTAACAACAATGCGAAAATGTCGATCAGTGATCTCTACGTCAGAGGTCTGAAAGGTCATCCCCAAGCAGAATGCAAAATAAATGAAATCACGATAATCAGGCTCTTCTGTGCCTGGAAATCTCAAGCCCCCTCGATCTTCTTTTTGCTCACCAGAAGTGTAAAAGAGGTGTGCGTAATGCAAGGCATAAATGATATTACTGAATATCCAGGAGAGGGTAAGAGTCACAATAATAAGAATAATAGTTGGATTATGAGGTGCCTCTTTTTGCCTTAATTCACTCGCGACAGTGGCAAGAAGCACAAGCATGACCATGCCCGTTATCGCTAATAAACCTAATCGATTGGCATCGTTGAGCTTGGCGGCATATCGCATCTCGGCTGGCTTATTGTCGAGCAAGGACCAGCATGTCATCAGAAAGACAACGGCTGCACAGTCAAAGCCGACCATAAAACCAATTCCCCAACCCCAGATTGGAATCATTATTGAACATAATGAGATGAGAATCGTCGCAAAAGCAACGAAGCGCGCAGGCGCAATCATATTTCCCATGTTGCGATATATGACGCTGAGATTAATTTTATGCATTCTTATAAGCCCTAATATATAATATTGAAATTATACATTCCCCCTCACTTAGGAAATCTAATCCATATTGAAGAAGCCTTAAATATTCTATAAAATCTCATTTTATGAGAGTATTTATATTTCTAATTAAGCCCTAATGATAAAATATAATTATGCATGACGACATCAATCTGATGCCGTCATGCATATTGATCAAATGTGATTAGTGGTCATCGCGGTGCTGCCATCCCCGGCGAGCTGCTGCTGCATGCCCTTGAGGATCACCAAACCATCCGCCTTGGCCACGATCATTTCGCCTGTCGTCGTCATCGCGGCTGCTATAACGGCGTTCGTCATCATCGCGCGAGCGCCCATAGGAGCGTTCCCCGCGCATGTTATCATCATAATCACGATCCGAAGCGCGCCGTTCATCCCATCCGCGTCGTGCCGCTTCTGAGTGGCCCTGAGGGTCACCATACCAGCCGCTTTGACCACGATCACTGCGCCTGTAGTCATCGTCGCGGCTGCTATAACGACGATCATCATCGTCACGTGAGCGGCTATAGGAGCGACTACCACGCATGTTATCGTCATAATCGCGATTAGAGCTACGCCGCTCGTCCCATCCGCGACGTGATGCTTCGGAGTGGCCTTCAGGGTCGCCAAACCAGCCACCTTGGCCGCGATCGTGGCGTCTATCATCATCATGACCGCGACTATGACGTTGTTCAGACCGACGATCATCATTGTAATCGTCCCGATATGAACGACGTTCGTCATCATCCCTGCGATGCGAGCGATAATCAGAACGCCGATCATTTTCACTTACAAATCGTCCTTGGGAATCGCGCTCACGTTGATAAGGTTGTTGAGACATCTTTGTTTCCTCTTGATTGTAAGGATTAGAAAGTTCGTCGAGTGACAAACATTTCAGAACCGGCTCTATTTCCTCGAAATTAGCCAGTTCTTGTTTTCGCTCCGATAGTTGCGCCGGCAATTCTTTAACCGCAAGCGCCTTTACTCGTGCGAAAAGTCCGGTTACAGGCTCCGCTTCAGCTTCAAACAGCTGGCGAATGAGACTGTCAAAAACTCGAAATTTTGCTGGATCAAGATTTCCCTGCTCTAGCTCAATCATTAAGTTTGAAGCTAGAATTTTGGCTAGATCTCTTTTGATCTCAGTATCTTGCAGATCATTTTCTAAAGCTGAGTTTTCTGTTAATGCCGAGATTAAAATATCTTCTTCTAATCTAGAATGTTTAATCCAGCATAATACAGCTTCTTTGACTTGATCGTTAGGGGTCTTATTTGATTTATTTTTTGCGCTATCAAGAAGAGATTTTATTTTGTTGTGCTCAGAGTGTAAGATTGAAAATGCATCATTTGTCTCTGAAGCATCTTTATTGCGCTCTGTTTCCTGCCCTGTTGAACTATTCTTACCAGGGTCTTCACTTTCTGTTGTCTGCTTCGGCATGGAGTGCCTCCAGATTCGAGAGTCTCGAAAAGTCGGAGATGAGTGGAGTAAAAACAACCCATTCCGCGCCAGCATCCGTTGTATGTGGCGCGTTATTCTAATAATCACCTCATCAGAAGATCGTTCCAAAAAAATATAATAATATAACTTGTTCTTAGCTGTTTGTTTTATATACGTAATAAAATTGTATTTTATATAAACCTGACAAAAAATGTAATATATTCTAATAAATATTTGATTTATAACGATTCATTCTCATTATTTCGCTGCGCAGTTGTGTGCAGATGACAAGATGTCGACAATAATCTTTGCTCGTTACAGTGGGGCAGGTATCACTAGGATATTAGTGGCAATCCACGCGTCCTTTAGCCATCATCAATAAGGACGCTTCCGATCATGACGTCTAGGATGGGCCGTTTAAATCATGCGGCTTGCTATGCGCCATCTAACTGGTTCATTGAACCAAGGAGCACTACGTAAAAAGGCACTCAGGTTTCCCTAAGTGCCTTTAATTACTTCCGAAAATGGTGGGCGCGACAGGGATCGAACCTGTGACCCCTACGATGTCAACGTAGTGCTCTCCCGCTGAGCTACGCGCCCGATGTCCGTGCAAATTAATGCGACGAACGAAAGCTGTATGGCTTCATACTGGTTTGTCATCATTAAGCAAGTGAAAAACCTTACTTATTAACAACCTGTATGGGCTTCCGGATAGTTAGGCCGGTTACCAGTAGTGGCGGCGGAAATCAACGCCACGTCCATTGACATGCGCTATAGCCCGGCTATGCCGTTCTTGCAAGCGACCAGGCACGCAAAATCCCACTAACATGTGGACATCTCGCATGATAAGCATAAATCGTTTTCATAACTATCAGATTTATAATGATAATTACGCAACAAGCAATTTTTCAACCTCACCGACGAGCTCACGCAGATGGAAGGGCTTGGATAGCACTTTTGCATCTCGTGGGGCCTGGGAATCAGGATTCAAAGCTACAGCTGCAAATCCGGTAATAAACATCACCTTAATATCCGGATCGAGCTCGGTGGCGCGTCGCGCGAGTTCGATGCCATCCATTTCGGGCATTACTATATCAGTGAGCAGGAGCTCAAAAGGCTCTTCCCGCAAGCGGTTATATGCGGAAAGTCCGTTGTCGTACGACGCTACATCGTAGCCTGCATTTTGCAGAGCTTTAACGAGGAAACGGCGCATATCGTTATCATCTTCAGCGAGGAGAATCTTGTTCATGGCGTGTCATGCAATCGTTGTGGCAAACTATCCGATCAGGCAAATAGCCCGCTCGCTCTTTACCTATCAAGCGGCTGTGATCGTAAATATGACGTGAAGGCGAGGGCGCAAACATGGCAAAACGCTTCTTTATAGCCTTTCTCGTGGACATAAATGCCCGAAAACGTCAGTATGTGACAAATGAGCATCGGAGAATTGGGCCCATGAGGGCCTGCCTTATGATTATGAACCATGATGGGTGGCAAGCGATTCTCCTTAACCGAGGCGCTATTAGCAAGCAGTGGCAAGAAATCTGAATGGATATACAGCACCCTGCACAGAACATTACACCTTCCTTTAGCATTCATGAGCCTGCTGAGCACAAGGCTCCAGTGATATTTAACGCTCCTCATGCGGGGAATCTGTACTCTCAAGATTTTCTCAATAGCTCCCGGCTTGGTTCTCTCGCACTCAGACGTTCAGAAGATGCGCATGTCGACAAATTATATGCGGGCGTTGTGCAACTTGGCGCGCCATTGATGGTAGCGCATTTCCCGCGGGCATATCTGGATCTCAATCGCGAACCTTACGAGCTCGATCCGAGGCTTTTCAATAGCAAGCTACCATCCTATGCCAATGCTCGATCAGTGCGAGTGGCGGGGGGGCTTGGCACTATTCCGCGTGTAGTGGGAGAGGGGCAGGATATCTATCCAGGCCGTATTACGTTAGAGGAAGGCCTTGGGCGCATTGAAGCGCTTCATAAGCCTTACCATTGTGCATTACAGAACAGGCTGGATCTTGCTGCTGCAAAGTTTGGCGCTGTATTGCTGATTGATTGCCACTCAATGCCCACACCCAGCGCCAAACCCGGGCAATCGCTACCTCCCGATATTGTATTAGGAGATCGCTTTGGCAGGAGTTGCTCTCCTGCTATTACAGGTTTTCTGGAGCAGGCTTTTCAGGCGCGAGACTACCGTGTTGCCCGTAATCGTCCTTATGCGGGCGGCTACATCACTGAACATTATGGCCAGCCCGCAAACGGACGCCATGCGATTCAGATTGAAATCAGTCGCGCACTTTATATGAATGAATTTTCACTCGAACCTACAGCAAATTTTGTGCGGCTGGCACAAGATCTTGTCGCGATAGCAGCGCAGCTAATGCGTATGGCACCTACTTTACTCTCGTCGATGCGAGAGGCAGCTGAATAATTTTCTGACAATGGCCATAATTATTATAAGCTAACCCCATTCCTCATTATTTGAGAGCAGTTGATATATCGTGAATTCCAGCACAATATGAGTTAGGGATCATTCTCCGGCCGCAATCTTGCAGCAATGGGCTTTGTATGGAACTCCCTAATCTTTTGAAACAAGCAGTTGATGCCGCACTCAACGGTAAACCTGTGCAGGATATTGCCCGTGCGGCAGCTGCTCTGTCTGCGCGTTATAGAGCTGAGGTGCGCGATGGGCGCTATCATCTTGCTGATGATCAGGCGGCGCTTGCCTATCTCGCAACGCGCCTCCCGGCAACCTATGCAGCAATCCGTTCAGCACTATCAATGACGGCGCATGAGATACCAGGCTTTTCCCCCACCACGATGCTTGATGTTGGTGCAGGACCAGGTACGGCACTCTGGGCTGCGGTCGATCAATGGCCATCATGCAATGAAGCCTTAATGATTGAGGGAAGCGCCGCTATTCGCCAATGGGGAGAGCGGCTCTCTGCGCCGCTGGCGCGAGAGGTGAGCTGGAAATCAGGTGATATCCTCATTGACTTGCCACAGAAAGACAGCCCCCTGTCCCAGCGTGATCTGGTTACAATGGGCTATGTGCTTGATGAGATATCGCCTGACAAACGCCCTGCATTGATTGAGCGTCTATGGGCGCTGACTTCTGGTGTGCTTTTTATTATCGAACCGGGAACGCCTGCTGGTCATGCACGTATTCTTGCAGTTCGAGAGCAACTGATAAAGGCTGGAGCTCATATTCTCGCTCCATGTATGCACGCTGCTACATGCCCCATCACTGCGCCAGACTGGTGCCATTTCTCCCGGCGTGTGTCGCGATCAAGGATTCACCGCCTTGCAAAGGGTGGGGAAGTGCCGTGGGAGGATGAAAAGTATATTTTCATTGCCGCTGCGCGCACCTCAGTTATCGCAGAGTGGGATGCGGATTCTGGCAGCTGTGAAGGCGAAGCTGAAAGCTCACGTATTTTGGCTCTGCCACGGGGTAGCGGGGGACGCGTACAGCTCAAGATCTGCCAGAGTGATGGCAGCGCAGTTGAGCGCACGTTCAGTCGACGAGATGGTGAGGCCTATAAAAAAGCCCGTCGCGCTGATTGGGGCGACAGGCTTTAATGAGGCTTATGCCCCTTTTATGCGGCCTGGAAGCAAGAAGGCTATAGCTTACCAGCATCCCCAACGGTTGCAACGAGGATGGTAATAGTAGCCGCCACGGCGACCATAATAATAGTAATTGTCATTGGAACGTGCAGCGCTTGCCCCAACGACGGCGCCTCCTACAACGCCAACGGCAGTACCCACTGCGACGGCAGTCGCTGCCTGATCAGACTGGCGGCGATTCTCTGCATAAGCTGCATTCGCGCAATTATCGAACGCCCGCGTTCCAGGTCTCAGGCCGGCGCTTGTACAAACGCGCTCGGCGCTATACATGGATTCCTGAGTGCTTTGACAAGCTGCTAGTACCGTCGTTATGGCGGCCATCAAGAGAATGATACGCATAGGACTACCTCCCTAGGAAACCCATACTCTGCATGTCGATTTAACAATCCCTGAATATCATGAAAGTTGCATAAATGCTGTTCATTTTAGAAATTGGCAACTTTCTTTAGGAGGCGGGTATTTCCATGCTACGATTTTATGTCTGTGTTTGCTGGCTGGCGTGTTAATTGCATTAAAAGCCTGGAATTTACTCTAATAATGAACCTTTTGCTCGGCTGTAAGATCTTAGCGACTTCCACCCGTGCTCGCTGTGTGCTCCATTACCCCTTGCCACTCAGGATCCGGGCCGATGTCATTGGCGTGATCAATCGCCAATAGTTGAGCCAATCTGCGTCTGGCCCTATTTACGCGACTTTTGATAGTGCCAAGCGCGCAGCCGCACATCTCGGCTGCTTCCTCATAGGAAAGTCCTGCGCCGCCAACCAGGACCAGTGCTTCGCGCTGATCATCAGGCAGCTTCATGAGAGCACCGCGAAAATCCTGCATGTTCATGTGGCCAAGCTGGGAAGGGGGCTGTGCTTGTTGTGAAGCGATGCGCCCATCAACATCCTCCACCTCCCGCCGACGTTTACGGTATTCTGAATAAAAGACATTTCGCAAAATGGTATAAAGCCAAGCCACCATATTGGTGCCTTCGGTAAACGATGTCAGTTTAGCCCACGCGCGAATAAGCGTCTCTTGTACCAGATCATCAGCGCGGTCTGCATTTCCGCATAGCGAGATTGCAAATGCACGCAAACTGGGAATGGCCTTAACGAGGTCCTGTCTGACACGTTCGCTAGGCGCATTAACATCTGCCTTCGCGGGTGATACATCGTTTTCTTTGGCCAGTTCTATCTGCGGCATTTTTATTTCCCCCTCCCGGGCGCATAGCGTCGGAGTTTTTGCCGTTCGTTATTTCTACCATGTGCTAACGTTATGCGCACGGTAGAACGGGGTGTCTGAGGCTATTATTTCAGCTGCAATGCTATGGCTGGGCAGCTGAATGTCACCGTGACACTTCTTATGAGCACCGGGTGTTTGAGGTGCTTTTAGCCATATAGCCTTATGCTTAGCCGTTAGAGTCAGGCTTTAAACGCATAAGACAGAAAAAAGTTCCCTTTTTGGTTCAGACTGATCGTAACTTCATGCAGCCAGATAATAATAATCCTCCATACAATGAGGTGTTATTAGAAATAACATCGTTCTGTATCCTGCATGAGTTGAAGCCATCATGAACTAAAATGGAAGATCGAATAGGATACGTTTCTTGCAGATATTTGTTGTTAAATATATTTATTAACCGCAACGAAATGCATGTTTAAAGACGGAAAAACGCTCCAGTGGTATTTTCTAATGGAATAATAATCGTATTTTCTCCTGTTTCTTCACTCAGAACCGTTTTTGCGTTGAGCTGACGAACATATGCGCGTGCAAGCCGCTCCTGAAGAGCTGAAGGTGTTACAGATTGCAGGGGGAGCGTTGCAAACGTCAACTGCAGATATCCGATTGGGGTCTTTGTTTGCGCTTCTGAATTGTCCTCTCCTGCAGCAGCGGTAACCTTTGCACTAACGAGCACCTTGGGACGGAGCATATTCGGTGGAGCACGGCGAATTGTATCAAGATAGGCTGGAAGTACTGCAGCAATATAAAGCGCAATGCCAATAGCACGATCAAGGTCGACAAAATATCCAGCGGCCGGTGGCACTTCAAGGACATCATTCTCAGATACATGTGACGTGCGAATGAGACTGTCTATTACATCATGCATCAACTCTGCCAGTGGCGCCTCGCCCAGATCGCCCGAACTATAACCAACACGATAGGCAACCGACATTGCTTGAACATGGTCTTCGATAAAACGCAGACCATTGATATCTGTTTGTGCCTCCACCTTGTTGCTATGGCTGGTTTCCTCAGCGCGCTTATGTAGACTGAGGAGACTTACAATTACTTGAAAGTTATTCTTTACGCGATGATGCAGCTCCCGCAGAACCGTTTCCTTTTCCTGGGCGGCTCTTTCGCGCTGATAGGTTTGCTCGGCAATGTTGGTCGCCATATCATTAAAGGCATCGCCAAGTTCAGCAATCTCGCGTGGTGCATCGCGAATGTGTACTGCACGCACAGAAAGACGGCCGCTGCCGTATAGACGGGTTACGCGTTGCAAATATCGGATCCAACGCACAACAAGTCTCTCTGTTGCCCAAAGCGCTCCAATTCCCGCCACGATAAGCATGAGGAGAGGGGGCAGCAATGAACTCCACAGAATGGATCGCTCTAAAGCAAACAACGAGGCATCAGGATACCCTGTCAGCACAAACAGATCGGGGTTGACCGTTGGAGCTATAAAATAATGAAATGGTTCTCCAGATTGAGATAGCGTTGCCAAGCTTGTAATAGGAATTTCACGCGATAACGCATCGGTAATTGCTGTGGCATGCGCAGGAAACCAGTTGTCAGTGAGGGACGATGATGTTGACTGCACAATAACATCGCCTTGTGCAGTAATAACCGCGGTGCCACGATCAATGCCCAAACGCGATGCAATAAGGTTGTAGGATAATACAGACGTGCGCAAGGCGGAGACGAGAAATACCTCGGAAGGTTTAGCTGCGGCTTCGTTCGATATTACCTTGGTGCCGAGCAAAAGATGGTGACCATCTTCCGAGCGCACGACTGCTGGATTAATGCCATATGATTGTTGCTTGCGCAGCTGATCGCGAATTTTAGCAATCTCGGCAATCGCAGCTTCATCGTTATTGAACAGACCTGTAGTGTCAGCAAAGCAAACCATGGCTTGATTCACGAAAAGAGCGGAAAAACTATATTCCCGCCGCTCCCGCAAAAAATTAGTCATTTGGTTTTTGCAATGGGATGGATCTGAGATTGTTTTATCATTAGGGGAGAATTGCGTTGCAGCAGTGATGGTATTATCTCGCAGCAGCGAACTAATTTCCCCGGCAACACGATCAGCAGCTCTTTCAGCCGTGCTGATTTTAATATCATAAAGTCGTTGGTTCTGCACAAAGGCCCAGAAACATGCAGCCAACGCTGCCGGAATAAGCACCATGCCTAAGGCAATGATGATCTGACTGCGCAGCCCCCGGCTATTCGTTTCTGGTTCAGAGTCAACAGCCTCCTGCGCAGCTGAGTGAAGTATCACTGAGCGTGCAGGACGTTGTCTCTTGTCTACTATTAACGCTTCATCCATCCCCAACCTCATTGATCGTGCCTGCGCATGGCAGTCAACGCGGCGGTGATTTCCGATCGAGCTCTTCCAGCAATTTCAGGAAGCGATCCGGTGTCTCTTCCGTTAGCAGGTCATTATAGAGAGATTGCAACTGGGCTCCGATGCGGCTTTGCAGGCCCGTAGCAAGGGGCAAGTCAGCAGCAGTTGTTGGTTTGGGCTCGTTGCGTGTAAGCTGTTGTTCATCTGTTGTCATGCTGGTAGCTGACCTTGCTAAGGATTTATCTGGCCGAGAAGCGGAGCTTTTATGAGCAACAGCTTCTGGCGCCGCAGTTTCCGATGATTTATCAGGGGCACGCTCTGCAGCGCCATCTTGTTTCACAGCACTTCCAGATTTTTCATCGCTTTTGGGATGTGTAATTTCTAAAGCAGGCGCACCTTCTCTGTTTGAATCCTCATCTACTTGGGACTCACTTCCCAACCGCTGCCGGTCTCCAGAACGTCCGGTATCCTTCATAGCGGCCTCCAGCCTAAAATCTCCGGATTGCGCCTGTGTCTCCGGAAGGCAAATTTCATTCACATCAGTAGCGTTGTTGCTCATATCTCAGCGAATTATAGAGAGATTTTCTATTTCGAGGCATCCCGATTGTTAAGAACGCTATGCCTGGGATTTAGAAATCGCCCTTTTGGTTCGCCATAACATGAACTACCACACCCGTTAATCAATTTCAGTGTGAACTTATTTCCACAACGTATGAATGGTGATGCGGTTCCATAAAATATGGAACTTTTTCCCTGATAGAAGGTTAAGCGTAAGACATGGTTTGCCCTCTTGGCATTATTATCGTAGAAAATATCATTTGTTTCAAGGAGCTAAGAAGTTATCATCGTGGATACGATGCGTATAGAAGCGTTGTCCTCATTTAATCGTCATACAATGAGTAATGTTGTACTGACGCGGAAACTGATCACATTTCAGGTTTGAAGGGGTTGTATCAATGTCACTTTCCCAACTTGTTGCACCGCATTTGCCTTATCTGCGTCGTTTGGCGCGTGCGTTGACGGGAAGTCAGCAATCTGGCGATGCGTATGCTGTTGCAGCACTTGAAGCTATTGTGGCCAATCCTGATCTACTGAAACCCAATATGCCTCCCCGCGTTGCCTTATATAAGGTTTTATTTGATATATGGCGGCGCGTACCGACCAATGTGGCTGAAAATACCTCCCATGAGGGAGGGTTGCTTGGCATGGCGGAACGGAACGTGCAGCGCAACCTCTCTTCACTCGATATGCAGCCCCGTGCGGCTTTTCTGCTGGAAGTTATTGAAGGCCTTACACGGGACGAGATAGGTCAGATACTTGATTTATCGCAAAGTGACGTTGCAGCCCTTATTGTGCGTGCAGGCCATGAAATATCAGATCAGATTGCATCAGATGTTCTTATTATAGAGGATGAGCCGATCATCGCCATGGATATCGAAGCGCTGGTTGAAGGCTTGGGGCATAGGGTGGTTGGCTTGGCCCGCACTCATGCAGAAGCTCTTGAAAGCGTTAAAAACCATAGGCCAGGCTTGGTGCTGGCCGATATTCAACTGGCTGACGGCAGTTCGGGGCTTGATGCTGTAAACGATATTTTAGCTCAGTTCGAAGTACCTGTCATTTTCATTACCGCTTATCCTGAGCGATTGCTGACAGGCGAGCGTCCTGAGCCAACATTTTTGATTACAAAACCTTTCAGCGTTGATGCTGTACGGGCAGTTATCAGTCAGGCATTATTTTTTGGCTTTCAGGCGCAGCGTCCAACCTCACTGGTTGCGGCTGGCTAAAAAGATAAGAGCCATTGGCGTTCTATATCTGATAGAATGCCAATGGCCCTTGATCCGTGCACGCATTGTCGGGCGCTATCCTTTATCGATACGGCGGGCAAGGATATATCCGGCAACAATGGCGATTCCCGCCAAGGGTAGTGGTCCTACATTGCGCATGAGCGTGCGGCCGCTTTTAGCGGCAATTTCTTCAGGATTAATTTGACGCACTGCTTCGCCAACGCTTTGCATCATATTTTGCGTTACAACAGCCAGATCTGGTGTGCTGACCGCAGGGGTTTTCAGCTGTTCCTCGCTGCTTGAACGTGAGGCGAGGGCGTTGATACCCCATACAATCACAGCAAATGCCAAATAGGCACCGCCAACGATTAACAAAGCTGTGACTGGACCATACATCCGCACAAGCGATATATAGCCTGCTGCGGTAAAGAACCCAACAGCAACTACCGCCAAAAGCGTTGCGATTAAAAGAGTAAGCACGCGCGCGCAAGTACGGCGTGCCTCCTCCTTTACGCGTGTGATTTGGGTTGCGAATACCTGTGCACCAAGCAGGGTGCGTAGAAGAGCAATCATCCTCTACGGCTCATCAAACCGAGAACAAATCCTATCCCAGCCGCAATCAAGACTGATTGCATGGGATGATCTTCAATGCAGCTTTCGACTTTGGAGGTGGCCGTACGCATGCTTTCCTGCGCATCCGAGGCCAACCGCTGTCCTGCCTCGCTTACAGTATGAGCCGTAGAGGAAACAGCGCTAGCGACATTGTCGGTCAAGCCCTTGACGTTTGCGCGAGCATTTTCCGTCTGTCGACGCACGAGGTCTGCCACAGAATCTGTCAGCCCCTTGATATCCTGACGCAGGGTTTCAATTTCATTATTGAGGGCGTTCTCGGTCTTATCAGCCATATTCAGGTCCTCACAAAATTTATTATAAAATCAACGCCAGCCGCTATAAGGGCTAACGTTGATTTGCGTTTCCAACGCGCATCGTGGCTTAACCCTTGCTATTTAGAAAGCTGATTTGCAGGGTTAAAGAAGCCTTAATGCAATTAACCTTACTGACGCGAGGTCCATTCGTCGATTTCACGTTCAGCCTGCTCTTTTGCATAGCCATAACGTTCCTGTAGTTTTCCGGAGAGTTGGTCACGCTTGCCCTCAATCACCTTCATGTCATCATCAGTCAGCTTACCCCACTTTTCTTTTACTTTTCCGGTAAGCTGCTTCCAGTTGCCCTGAACCTGATCCCACGTGTTTTGTGTAGTCCCCATGACGTATCTCCTTTTTGATGAGGTGACTGGAAAACGCCCGTTTGGTCAAAATGTTCCCTGCAAAGCTTGAATCACGGACAGATGGCCGTGTGAAAACGTTCTTTGAGGCTCCCATTCGCAGAAATTTGCTTTATTGTCCGAATGCCTTACCGAGACCTGAGCGGATATCATCTTGTCGAATGCTTCTTCTGTGCAAACGCCCCTGCCACAAACCACCCCACCTGTTCTCGTAACTGGTGTTGCGGGGTTTGTGGGATTTCATGTTGCAAGCCGTCTGCTCGAAAGAGGAGAGATGGTTGTTGGCATTGATAACCTCACACCTTATTACGACCCGGCTTTGAAAGAGGCGCGGTTGGCGCTGCTTATGGCCCACCCAGGCTTTACCTTCAGACGAATTGATCTGTCGGATGCGCACGCCACAGCTGAGGTATTTGCGGAAGTCGGCCCAAAGCGTGTCGTACATCTGGCTGCGCAGCCAGGCGTTCGTCAGTCGATGATCGAGCCGCAACCTTATATTGCGACTAATGTCGTCGCTTTTCTCAATGTGCTCGAAGCATGCCGTCACGGCAAAATCGACCATCTTGTTTATGCATCATCTAGTTCCGTCTACGGGGCAAACCGTAAGGTACCGTTTAGTGAGCATGATAATGTCGATCATCCTGTCAGTCTTTATGCAGCTACCAAAAAGACCAACGAGTTGATGGCCCACTCCTACGCGCATCTCTATGGCCTGCCGGCAACTGGGCTGCGGTTCTTTACCGTCTATGGCCCATGGGGCCGGCCTGATATGGCCGTATACATTTTCACTGATGCGATAGCCCGCGGCACTCCGATCACTGTTGCAAACAGCGGGCGCGTATGGCGCGACTTTACGTATATTGATGACGTGGTTGAAGGCGTTATGCAGGTGTTGGACCATCCCGCAACGCCAAACCTCACATGGGATGCCCTTAGCCCTGATCCTGCAACATCTTCTGCCCCTCATCGCGTCTACAACATAGGCAACAACCGGCCAGAAGAGTTGAATCATTTGATTGGGTTAATTGAGAAGGAAGTTGGCCGCGCCGCTCTTCGCAAGGAAGTACCACTGCCCCCGGGCGATGTGCTCGAAACAGCGGCAGATATTACAGATCTTGCGAGCGCCACGGGTTTCTCACCAGCCACATCGCTGGATGAAGGTATTCGTCGCTTCGTGGCATGGTATCGCGGTTATCACGAGGCGTGAACGTGTTTGCAATTTTAATTGTTTTACTGGCGGCTACTGCTGTATCTGCCGCCTTGATTGTAGCGTTGAAGCCTTTGCTGCAACGCTATGCGTTAGCGCGACCTAATGCGCGCTCCAGCCATACAATTCCGACACCTCAAGGCGGCGGCATTGCTGTTGTGCTTGCTGCTTTAGTGTGCGCTGGCGCAGGGCTTAGTTTTAGTGGCCTTTCAGCAGATATGCTGCGCTTCACTGTCTTGACAATCAGCATGATAGGACTGGGTTTAGTCGGCGCTATCGACGATATTAGACCGCTACCACCAGCGCTGCGGCTTTTGTTTCAAGCTATTGCTGTTGCAACAGTGGTCTCCTCTGCGGGCGTAGGGCCAATGTTCCCACTTCTGCCGCCACTTGTTGAATGGCTGCTGATTTGCCTGGCTGGAATATGGTTCGTTAACCTCGTCAACTTCATGGATGGGCTTGACTGGATGACAGTTGCTGAAATGGCGCCTCTCTCGGCGGCATTGGCGTTGTTTGCTGTCATCGGCTGGCTTGATCCCACAAGCGGTTTGATTGCCGCAGCCCTGTTAGGTGGGTTGCTTGGTTTTGCGCCATTTAACCGTCCGGTAGCGCGATTGTTTTTAGGGGATGTCGGTTCTTTACCGATTGGCCTGATTGTAGGCTTTTTGCTTTATCGGCTTGCTGGCGAAGGTGGCCTGGCTGCGGCCCTTTTGCTGCCACTCTACTATTTAGCCGATGCAACGCTGACGCTTTTCAGGCGTCTGGCGCGTCATGAAAAAGTATGGCAAGCGCATCGCAGTCATTTCTATCAACGCGCAACAGATAATGGCTGGACTGTGCTTGGAGTCGTGAAGCTGGTTGCCGCACTCAACATTGCCTTGGCTTTACTGGCAGCGTTGAGCCTTGCCGTTGATAACGCTCTCTGGCAAACCGCATATGTTGCGATTGGCGCTGTGCTTGTTGCTATCGTGCTGCGCTGCTTTTCTCGTGTAAAAAATTAAAGGAAGCCACCATGCGCATTTTGCTGACTGGCGCTACCGGCTTTATTGGTCGCCATCTAACGGCAGCCTTGGTGGGGCAGGGCCACATTGTTCGCGCGGCCGTGCGTGATGATAAGCCGCTTGCACCAAATGTAGAGCGTGCTTTCATTGGAGATATTGGCGGCAGCCCTGACTGGCGGCAAGCGTTAGCGGGTGTTGATGCAGTCATCCATGCTGCAGGTATTGCTCACGCAGGCCCGGGCATCGCGACCGAGCGCTATAAGCAGGTTAATCACGCTGCGACCCTTCATCTTGCGCATGCAGCACGAGGACGGGTTGGCCGGTTTATCTTTATGTCATCCATACGTGCCCAAACAGGGCCGTCCTCCTCATCGGTTCTGACTGAAAGCGACGAACCACATCCAACAGATGATTACGGCCGCTCCAAATTGGCAGCAGAGCGGGGATTAGCTGAGATAGACGATCTATTCGCAGCATCGGTTCGCCCTGTTCTCGTCTATGGTGAAACGGTGCGGGGTAATATGGGCGGTTTGATCCGCCTTGCTCGCTTACCGATTCTGCTCCCATTTGGTGCGTTGCAGGCACGCCGCTCGCTGGTGTCAGTGGAACTTGTGGCAGAGGCTGTGCAATACCTGTTGGCCAACAACAATACCTCGGGTAAGCCATTGTCAGGGCCATTTATTGTGGCCGACCCTAATCCGGTTAACGTAGCTGAAATGGTCACTGCATTGCGCGAGGGGCTGGGGCAACGTGCAGGTTTGATCTCGCTTCCGCTTCCCTTGCTACGGGCAGCGCTTTCGCCAATCGGACGTGCCGATATGCTAGAGCGACTTAATAGTCCGCTTGTTGTTAAATGCGTGCGGTTACATGAAGCAGGGTTTAAGCCGAGCGTCTCGTCTCAGGAGGGGCTTCGACGTTTGGGGGCACTGCTGGTTGCCGGCGGGCAAAATCGGGAATAGCTGCATCCAGTACCGCTTCAGCTGCGGCCCTGTCATACCGAACAACTGCGTCCTCAAGCTGCGATAGCCACGTGTTCAACTGCGTGCGGCTGGCAAAAATAGCCTTGGCTGCCATTACGCCGTCAATGCCTGTCTCGGTAATGGTCTCGTCGTGTGCGAAAAGAATTTCGTGCAACCGCTCACCGGGGCGAACACCCGTAACGTTAATATCAATATCCACGTTAGGCTCAAAACCGGCCAGGCGGATCATACGCTCTGCCATATCGTGAATGCGTACAGGTTGCCCCATTTTCAGCACGTACACCGATGGCTTGTCTGATGCTTCAGGCGCACGCATATCATCGTCAGCGTGGGAGGCTGCTGTCAGAACAAGATTGCACGCTTCCCGAACAGTCATAAAGTAGCGCACCATGTCTTTGTGCGTCACTGTAACAGGGCCACCACGAGCAATCTGCGCCTTGAATTTGGGCACAACTGAGCCATTTGAGCCAAGCACATTGCCAAAGCGCACAGCAATTAAACGCTGAGCATCTGGTAGGCCGACTGTCTCGAAATCCAGCGTCTGGGAGTACATTTCTGCGAAGCGCTTGGTTGCGCCAAGCATAGACACCGGCTCAATGGCCTTGTCTGTGGAGATCATGACAAATGCACGGGCACCTGCCGCAAGCGATGCATCTGCAGCGTTCACCGATCCAAATACGTTCGTGCGCACACCCTCAGCCCAATCCTGCTCCAGATAGGGAACGTGCTTGAGTGCAGCAGCGTGGAAAACTACATACGGTTTGTAAGCGGCCAGCACGCGATGAAGGCGCGCACGGTCTCGCACATCAGCAATTGCACCATGCACGGCGGGGCCATTGTCAAGCGCATGTAATTCTTCGGTAATCTGATGCAGAGCTGGCTCTGAATTTTCGATTACCATGATGTCAGAAGCGCCGAAAGCCGCAGCTCTCATGCAGATCTCACTGCCGATAGAGCCACCGCCGCCCGTCACGGCAACGCGCTTGCCGCGAATAAAGCGTGCCAGTCGATCATGGTCGATCTCGACAGTTGGGCGCAGCAACAGATCTTCAATTTCAACGGGCGCGAGTGAAGCGATACCGCCTGTCAGCTCACCTTTACCAACATCGAGGCCCTGTAGCCGCGATAGCGGTAGACCAAGTTTGCGGGCGCGCGCGAGGATATGCTCGCTTTCCGCCTCTTGCCCCAAAGCGCTGGGGGCAAGCACAAGGCGGCGGATATTGTAGCCGCGTTCGCCAAATTCAGCGACTGCTTGCTCAAGATCCGAAAACAGCCCCACAACCGGCACACCGCGAATCGACTGTCCAAGATCGGACGTGCGCGGTGTCAGAATACCTTTAGCCTGAATTTTCTTAAGAGCGCCGGATTCAATCGCTCGCAGCAGCATTTCAGCATCTGACGCGCGCCCCAGAATGAGCGCTGGCACAGCGCCTTCACGCGCAAGTGACTGACGAGATTGAGCATACTTTAGATAGCGATAGGCTAAACGAGGACCGCCCAAAAGGAAGAGCTGCAGCATCCAGTAGAGGATGATTGTGATCTTCCCGAAGAAGAAAAATCCATAAAACGTACTGGAAGCCAGCACATAGTCCGCCACCATCAGCGACAACGCAAGCACGGTGACTGAGCGTAAAATGTTGGCCAAATCAGGCAGCGATGCAAAACGCCACCGCGATTTGTAAAGCGCAAAAACCCAGTACACAATGCCCGCGTAGGCAACAAAACCTGGCAGAATAACGGGTAAGGCCTCAAGCCGTGTATCGAGCTGTGCGCCCTCAAAGCGCATAACGAAGGCAAGCGTTACCGCAAGGCCGGTCATGACAAGGTCATGGGCGACGATAAGCAGCTTCTTCAGGCCGGACATAGTACTGGTGTGCGTTTTGGTCATGACCAGCCGGGTATCCGCCGCGAGGCGACAATTGTCAATGTCCCACAAGGGGCTGGATTCACAGGGAAGCCTTTCCGATCACGTTTCTCTTAGCGCGGTGCGCGTTTTGCCAATATACGTTGCAACGTCCGCCGATGCATATTCAGGCGGCGAGCTGTCTCTGAAACGTTGCGGCTACACGACTCATAAATGCGCTGGATATGCTCCCACCGTACGCGATCAGCTGACATTGGATGCTCAGGCACAGCCGCGCGTTCATCTGGACGCGACATCAATGCGGCATGTATCTCATCAGCATCAGCAGGCTTTGCCAGGTAATCAAAGGCACCAAGCTTCACAGCCGTGACGGCGGTTGCGATGTTGCCATAGCCTGTCAGAATAATACCGCGTGCATCAGGGCGGATTTCATTGAGCCGCGTGATTGCATCCAGCCCATTTCCGTCACCAAGGCGCATATCAATTACGGCATAAGCGGGCGCGCGTTCTTCAATCAAAGCAATGCCTTGTGCCACACTATCAGCAGTGCGCACTTCATAGCCACGCTGCTGCATCGCGCGGGCAAGGCGCGTGAGGAAGGCATGATCATCATCAATGATAATAAGACTTTGATCGCCTGCCAGTTGTTCAGTTGTGGGTGCGCCGTCTGTCGGATTATTGTGACCCGTCATCGCGCTCCTCCTTTTGGTTTGTTCCGCGTTCCTGATGCTTTAGCTTAAATGTTCGTCATCTGAAAGCGTTTCACCTGCGCCCGTTGCGCGCAGGTTGGGTTTTGCTGAATGTTCAAAAGCATGGCGCGGCCATGTCACCTTAACAAGAGCACCACGTTCGGGGGATGGCACATTAGTCCATACTATATCTGCGCCTGAGCGTTCAATCAGCGTTTTGGCAATGAAAACGCCGAGTCCATGCCCTTCAGCATTATCATCACGGCTTCGGCGCACGATTCCACGCCTCTCTGCACCTCTTGTGGTGACATAAGGTTCGCCAAGACGCAGCAAAACATCTGACGCGAAACCCGGTCCATCATCCCGAATAGTGAGAGAAACCTTGTCCGCTGTCCAGCGTGCTTCTATCTGGACATTACTACGAGCATAATCAACAGCGTTATCAATGATATTGCCCAGGCCGTAAATCAGCCCGGGATTGCGAGCAATAAAAGGCTCTGGTCCCTCGCCATCACGTGTAATGGTGATTGGCACTTCAAACCCACGTTGTGGCCCGGCGATCTCTTCGATCAGATGCATCAGGCTCAATCGACCAAGGGGGCCCGCATCATCAGTGCTGAGAGAGGTGAGCTTTGCCAGAATGTCGCGGCAACGACCAACTTGTTCGCGCAATAATGTCAGATCTTCTGCCATTGGATGATCAGGACCAGCCGTCCGATCAAGTTCACGCACAACGAGCGCGATGGTGGCAAGCGGTGTGCCAAGCTCGTGCGCTGCCGCTGCCGCAAGGCCATCCAGTTGCGAGAGATGCTGTTCGCGCTCTAGTACGAGCTCTGTGGCGGAAAGGGCATGAGCAAGTTGGCGTGCTTCATCAGCCACTCGCCATGCATAAACACCCGTAAAACCAAGGCCAAGCTGAATAGCAACCCATATGCCGATAATGTAGGGCAGGGGCAGCACAAGGCTTTCCCCCGGAAACCAGGGCAGTGGGAAATGTACAAAAGCCAGCGCCGTCGTCAAAAGCAACGCAAATACACCTAGCAGTAAGGTACGCCATGGTGTGAGCGCCGTAGCTGAAATCATGACGGGAGCCAGCACCAGAATAGCAAACGGGTTCTGCAAGCCACCAGTGAGGAACAGCAGCAACGACAGCTGCAAGATATCATAACCAAGAATGAGAGACGCCAACCCCGCATCAAGCCGCACACTAACCGGATAACGTATTCGCAACCCGATATTGAGCAGTGCCGAGCATGCGATAACGAGGAAGCAGGCGCCGAAGGGTAGGGGAAATTCAAGGCCAAAATGCACTCCCGCAACCGTAACGCTCTGCCCAATCACCGCAAGCCAGCGCAGCCGCACCAGCGTATCGACACGCAAGCGATGGGCATTATGCCCGATATCACCGTGTTGGCGGTCTGCCATAGAATATCTCCTGTCATACTTCCTACGGCCGTGATGAGCGGCTCCTGCATTTTTTGCAAGCCATGCTCTCAAGACATCCATACTACCAAGTCAAAATCTGCGAATCAGAAAAGGCATTTTTGTTCCATCGCGTGACAGATTTTTCCATTTTTCAAAGCATGCGCAGCATTCCACGTTTCGCGATCGCGGCAAATTCATTAAATATCTGTTAATAGTTGCGCGCGTAACTTATTGCATGGCAGAAATATGACACCATTTATATGACTTGGTTTGTATTTTTTGCTTAAAACAATTACGATATGAGCAACGTTCAAGAAGGGGTGGGCGTCGGTTTGGTAAGCGTTTTGCGCATATCTGATTGTTGTAGATGACGATAAGTCAGCGCCAAGCTGGCAGCAATTAAGAGCGTACTTCCACGGCTATCTTGGATGGCTTGGTACTTAAAAATGGCACGGAACCGAACGTGGCTTTGCAAAAGTGCAGAGTTGATCAGAAAAGTTGCGAGCTCGCACATTATACGTTGAGCGCGCTTAACATGGAGGCCGGGAGCAAATGAATCTCGCCTACTACTGGTATGAGGCAGCCCACGCCTTTACCCACCCTGTGCGCACAGTATCCAGCGCCACCCATTATGCGTTCAGTATCCCCGCCAACCCGCTTAGCTACACCGCCTATGGGCGGACAATTTCAGCGGCTTGTGAGCTATTTGAGCGCACGACGCGCCGTTATGCAAAGCCTGAATTCGGCTTCGGCAACGTCGAAATCGAAGGCAAACGCGTTTCAATACGTGAGAGCATCGTTTGGGAAGCACCTTTCTGCCAACTGATCCGCTTTGAGCGGCAGGGGCTGCGGCATAAACAACCGAAATTGCTCATTGTCGCGCCGATGTCTGGCCACTACGCCACCTTGTTGCGCGGCACTGTTGAGGCATTTCTGACAACGCATGATGTCTACATCACCGATTGGCATGATGCCTCGATGGTTCCTATGTCGGCGGGAAGGTTCGACCTCGACGACTATATCGATTATGTCATCGCCATGCTGCGCCACCTTGGGCCTGATACACACGTGATTGGTGTATGTCAGCCAGCCGTCCCGGTTATTGCTGCGGTCGCGTGCATGGAAGCGATGGAAGACCCATCAGTACCACGTTCTATGACGCTGATGGGGGGGCCTATCGATACACGGGAAAGTCCGACCGAGGTCAACAAGCTTGCGCAAGAGCGTGGCATTGCGTGGTTCAAGCGCAACTGTATCACCAAGGTGCCATTTACACGGCCGGGGCACATGCGTGAGGTCTATCCGGGTTTCCTCCAGCTATCGGGCTTCATGGCCATGAACCTCGACCGGCATCTGATTGCCCATCATGATATGTTCAAACATCTTGTGACGGGGGACGGGGACTCTGCTGAAAAGCATCGCACCTTCTACGATGAATATCTGGCTGTAATGGACCTCACAGCGGACTTTTATTTGCAGACGGTGGATGAGGTTTTCGTCAAGCATTCGCTTCCAAAAGGTGAGCTGCTGCATCGTGGTATGAAGGTTGATCTGTCAGCAATTTCGCGCACAGCCTTGATGACGGTTGAGGGTGAGCGGGATGATATCTCTGGCGTTGGCCAGACGAATGCCGCTCACAGATTATGCCCGCTCATACCCGATGCACTGCGTGATCATCACCTGCAAATGAGCGTAGGTCATTATGGCGTCTTCAATGGCAAACGGTTTGTTACAGATATTGCGCCGCGGATCTGCGCCTTTATTGATCGCGTAGAAGTCCATCATGAGAACAAGGCTCAACCGCCCTATGCCGCACGAGCGCGAAGCAAACTTTCGCATGCGTCATAGAGCAATTTGATTTTTAGGGTATGACTGCCTTTTGGTTGACAGCATGACATGAATCGGTACGTGATTGCATGTCGCCATGATGCAGGCCATACCCATGCCTCTTGCCTTGTTTCGTAGATCTCTCAAGCCCATTCCAGAGTATCTCGACGTCGTTTTTGGCAGCGAGAGCTTTCGTGTGCGCGTGAGACCGCGCGCAGGTGTAAAGCGCTTTACCTTACGAGTATCGATGGCCACGGGCGAAGTCATTTTGACCATGCCTGAGCGCGGCGAGGTGAAAGCAGCCCAGCGCTTTATTGATGCACATGGTGGCTGGATCTCACAGCGCATGCAGCGCTTACCTGGGCTGGTTATATTTGAAGCGAACGCGATGATACCCCTGCGAGGTGTGCCGCATCGCATTGTTCACTGGAGTGGCGTTCGGGGGCGTGTGACAGCCCATATAAACGCAGATGGAGAACCTATCATTGCGGTAACAGGGGAACCACCCCATCTGTCGCGCCGCATCCGAGATTTCCTTCAGGCCGAAGCACGGCGCGATTTGTCGGAGGCTGTGGCACGACATACCGCAACGCTTGGAGTGCCTGCACGCAGCATTACACTGCGGGATACAAAGAGCCGCTGGGGTTCATGCTCATCTCAAGGACGATTGAACTTTTCATGGCGCCTTATTCTTGCACCGCCAATGGTTCTTGATTACCTGGCAGCCCATGAGGTAGCGCATTTACGTGAAATGAATCATTCCGACAGATTCTGGCGCTTAACCCATCAATTATGCCCAGCAACCCCTCAGGCCGAAGCATGGCTCAAGCGGCATGGCAGCAGCCTCCATCGTTATGGCTAAAGAGTTTCAAGAGGAGGCATTTGCGCAATGTCTTGCTGCCAGAATGCAGCGCCATTCGCAATTCTCTCGATGGCATGTTGCAAGTCTTCTGGTGACAGGCCCATCAGAGAAAGACGTGCCATAAGAATGATTTCTCCGCTCTTAGCGTCAATCGCTAATGCACCCGTGCGTGCAGTGGCAGTGCTGAAATTTCCAACCAGCAAGCGTGCAAGAAACTGCTCATCAGCATCTTCAGGTGTATGGATCACTGCGCACCGCAGCACCAAAGCACTGCCTTTACAATCAACCGTGATCGTGACGATCCGCTCCCCAAAGCTAACCAGGCATGCATCTTGATCGTTGAAAGATAATTCGGGCAAATTAACGTGAAGACCGAAAGCTTTAATAAGATTCAATGCTGCAGGCGGTACCGCATTTGCAAGCATCGCTTCGGAATGCAATTGATATGGATGCTCGTCAGTCGCCATACTGTTTCACAAAATGGTTTATATAAGCGTTATTAATAGCATACCGAATTGTTAAGTGCGCTTCAAAACTCTTTTCATTGTCAAAGATGCGCTTCTATCACCAATGAATCACAGCTTCATGAAAGAAAATGGCACCGTAAGCAACGCAGTTACGCGTTGCCATTTTACGGTGCCACCTATGGTGATCACTTCCGGGGGCTTGCCGCCAGTGCGGTTTACTCCGCTGCCGGCACGTAAAGCTGCGCACCGCTTTCTTTAAACTCTTGTGCCTTTTCAGTCAGCCCTGAGAGACGCTCGGCCTCTATGCGAAGATCCTGGGTGATGCGCATTGAGCAGAATTTCGGCCCACACATTGAGCAGAAATGTGCCACCTTATGGGCTTCCTTCGGCATGGTTTCATCGTGGAAAGCGCGTGCAGTGTCGGGGTCCAGCGACAAGTTGAACTGATCATTCCAGCGGAAATCAAACCGGGCCCGAGACAGTGCATCATCGCGCAACTTGGCGGCTGGATGTCCCTTGGCGAGATCAGCGGCGTGGGCAGCAATGCGATACGTAATAACGCCGGTCTTGACGTCGTCACGGTTTGGAAGACCCAGATGCTCTTTCGGTGTCACGTAGCAGAGCATTGCGGTGCCAAACCAGCCAATCATTGCTGCGCCAATAGCCGAAGTGATGTGATCGTATCCAGGTGCGATATCAGTCGTCAACGGCCCAAGCGTATAGAAGGGGGCTTCACCGCAGGTTTCAAGCTGCTTGTCCATGTTGGCTTTGATCTTGTGCATCGGCACATGGCCGGGGCCTTCGATCATCACCTGACAGCCCTTTTCCCAGGCAATTTTCGTTAGCTCACCAAGTGTATCAAGCTCGGCAAACTGGGCCGCATCATTAGCGTCAGCAATCGATCCCGGACGTAGGCCATCGCCCAGCGAGAACGATACGTCATACTTGCGCATGATGTCGCAGATTTCACCAAAATGCTCGTAGAGGAAGCTTTCGCGGTGATGCGACAGGCACCAACGCGCCATGATTGAACCACCGCGTGAAACGATACCTGTCACGCGTGTTGCTGTCAGCGGCACGTACGCAAGGCGCACGCCAGCATGGATCGTGAAATAATCAACGCCCTGCTCAGCCTGTTCGATCAGCGTATCGCGGAAAATTTCCCAAGTGAGCTTTTCCGGTTCGCCATCGACCTTCTCAAGAGCCTGATAGATTGGCACCGTACCAATCGGAACCGGCGAGTTACGCATGATCCAGCCGCGGATATTATGGATATTGCGGCCCGTTGAGAGGTCCATCACCGTATCGGCACCCCAGCGTGTGGCCCAAACCAGCTTTTCGACTTCTTCAGCTGCCGAGGACGTAACTGCGGAATTGCCGATATTGGCGTTGACCTTCACAAGGAAGTTGCGGCCAATGATCGTTGGTTCAAGCTCTGGATGATTGATGTTCGCGGGAATGATGGCACGGCCACGCGCGATTTCTTCACGCACAAACTCCGGTGTAATGAAAGTTGGAATAGCCGCTCCAAAATCCTCACCATCAGCGCGACGCTTTTCAGCGCCTTCCGCCATAGCTTGACGACCAAGGTTTTCGCGATGGGCGACGTAAATCATCTCGTCAGTGATGATGCCCGCGCGAGCGAATTCATATTGTGTCACCAACTGGCCATCGCGCCCTGCGAGTACGGGGCGTTCAGCAGGGCAGGCCGGTACAAGACGTTCGGGCGCGACATCGCCTGAGAAGCCATTGTCTTCAGGCTTGACAGCACGCGCCTCTACTCTATCGAAGCCGCGGCTAGCAAGCCAAGAAGCACGGATCGGTGCCAGACCTTGCTCCAGATTAATGACAGCATCTGTATCGGTATAGGCCCCCGATGTGTCTTGCACGCGCACTGGTTCTTCACCGCAGGCGGGGTCAAGCGCGATTTCCCTGAAGGGAACATTGATATCAGGCCGTCCCTCTGGACTAGCATAAATCTTGCGCGATCCTAAAATGGGGCCTGTCGTAACGGCAGCAGGTGCGGCTGTCGTTTTAGCGCGTATTTTGGGCGTTGAATCGGATGTGGTTGTCATAGCAATGCTCCTCCCGGAAAGTGAGAATCCGGGCGTGAAGCGGCTGACAAGTTGCTGAGTGCAGATAAGGCATTAGCGCCAACATTGTCCCGTCCCTCCGCCGGTATAACCCGGATCAGGTTCAAGGGTCACCGTGGCGCTCGCCTCTGCCAAATTAAAGCATCAAACCAAACAGCAAAACGGAACACGCTTTGAAATTCGATGCCACTGCGGCAGGGAGATCATAACGGAATCTCAGCCCCCTCACGGGGCCCCCCTCGGAATAGGGGCAATGTCGGCCCGATTGGTGGTTTTGTCAATCACCAACCGTGAATTGGCCATTAAACACTATACTTTCACGCAGAAGCGCATGCATATGAAGGGATAAATGCATTATATCATATAGTTAAAAGGGGATCTGAATAATTTAGATTAGATCCCCCGATGCAACTTTCACTCGCCAACTGGCACGTCATCAACACTCTTGCGGCGAACGCGTGTTGTGCGAGGCTTACGGACTGTCGTTGCTCCAGCTGTTGTCTCGACAGACGTTTCAGCAGCTGCTTGACCAGTTGTGTCGTCAGCAACGATGCGCCGACGGCGTGCCCGTGGAGCGGGTTTGTCCAGATCACTCGCATCTGGCGCGCTGACCGCTACGGGCTCAACCTGGCGTGGAGCCTCGACCTTGCCTGTATCCAGATCATGCGTGAGCGGACGTGCTGGCTGCTCATCACTTGATGGCATGCGGATGGGCGTTGTCAAAAATGCGGGCAAGGCCGGTTGACGGTTTGCACCGGTATCATCTGAAGAAGTATGCTGGCCAAAGCTGCCAATTTCATCGCGACGACGGCGAAAGCGCTCACGACGATCCTGACGTTCTGGTCGATCCTGCCTTTCAGGACGTTCAAAGCGTTCCTGACGATCTTGGCGCTCTGGACGCTCAAAACGCTCGGGACGATCCTGCCTTTCAGGACGTTCAAAACGTTCCTGACGCTCAGAACGGTCTTGCCTTTCGGGGCGTTCAAACCGATCCTGCCGATCAGAGCGCTCATATCGCTCATTATTGCGTGGATAGCGTTCGCGGGGCTGCATAGCAGGCTGCTGTCCATCGTCGTCAGAGGCAGGGAAGCGTGCTTCAGGTTGAGGTGCGCCATAATTTTGCACACTGTAATCAAGTCCGCCATCTTCCCCGGCATCGTCCTGATCATCGTCAAACGAACGTGGGAAGCCGGTGCTTTGCGGAAACTGTGCCTGCGCTGCAAGAATGATGCGCAGGTAATGTTCCGCATGCTGGAGGTAGTTTTCCGCCGCAACAGGATCGCCAGAAGCATGGGCATCGCGTGAAAGCTGTGCGTACTTCTCGGCAATATGCTGCGCTGTACCGCGGACCTTCACATCCGGTCCATTGGACTCAAATGTCTTTGTCAGCGGATTTGGTGGTTTCCGGGTGCGGTTGCGCATGCGCCTGTTTTGACCTGGTCTCATCGACATCTCTTTGGGAGCCATATTGTGCGGGGACCTCATCCCCAAGCGGTACGGATCGTACCCGTTGTCATCCGGTTCGCTCGGGAAGGGCAGCTAATGCCCCAAACCGCAGACCGGTGCTTTCACCTCATAACTGACAGCTATAAGGATGGTTAAAATGATTCTTCGTCGATATTGGTCGATGAAGAATCGGGTTAATGATTAGCGTTGTTCTTTCCTCGACACCGAGTTTCGGCACGCGATAAAAATGTTCCACCGCTTAAAGCTGAGCTGCATACGAAAATCGCATTCATCTCAATCAAGTAATCCGCCACGAGATCGACAGCGAAAAGCAAAGGTTGGCAAACCCTCAATAACCTCATGCTGAAAACCAGCATGTGAGACGGTAAACAAAGGTCGTTAACCGAAGGATCATACAACATCCAGATCTACTGGAATCATCTGTTTAGCAGATGCGTTCGATTCACAAAGGTGAATAAATCTGCCCAATATCTAAAGGCGAAAACGCACTTTAAATCCCACAGTCGACAGCAGAGCCTGATTCATGGTTTGACATTAGCGTCTTCCCACTGTCACGCCAAGTTATTTCTGCGATTGCTTATTGGAGCATCTTAATCTTTCACACAAATGTGGCAACAATGACGCGCTCTATACCAGAAAGATCAAAAATTGGCGGAGCAACCAATAATCCCTCTTTTTGTGCGATTGCGCTAACCATCGGCGCTTGCCCCTGTCCAAACTCCACAATTACAGAACCACCTGGACGCAGAACACGCCGGGCATCAGCGAAAATTGCACGATAGGGATCAAGTCCATCTGCGCCACCATCAAGGGCCAGATGCGGATCGTGATCTTTCACATCGGTCGCCAGCCCTGCAATATCAAGTGTTTCGATATAAGGTGGGTTAGACAGGATTAAATCTACAGTGCTATTTCCTAACATGGTTATCCATGAACCATTGATAACGGATAATCGCTCATTAACATTATTTTGTAAGGCATTGTACTGCGCCATTCTAGCGGCATCAGGTGAGAGATCGATTGCGATACCCTCTGCCTGCGGCAATTCAGAGGCCACCGCTATTGCGATACATCCTGTGCCGGTTCCGATGTCTACAAAACGAAAAGGCCACGTCGCGCGCGTGGTCATGATTCGGTTATGGGCAGCTATGGCGGCTTCGATAATTAGTTCAGTCTCAGGTCGCGGTACTAATGTAGCCGCCGAGAGCTTAAAGGGCAGACCCCAAAATTCCCATTGCCCCAAAATACGCGCAACAGGCTCACGATTAAGCCGACGTTGCGCCATCTCTGACAGCCGCACGAGATCTGATGGCTCTATAAGCGCATCAGGCCATGCATAAAGATCGGTTGCGGTCAGATGAGCTGCTTCCATCAGCAAAAAACGCGCATCCAGCGATGCCGTATCAATACCCGCATTACGAAATTGCGCTGTCAGCTCTCGTAAGGCTTGACTGCGCGAAGTGGGTGAGGACACAGGCGACAATATCATCTTTTACTCAAGCCTGCGCGGCCAAAAGCTCGGCCTGATGCTCGGCTATAAGCGCATCAAGTAATTGGTCGAGGGCGGTTCCCATCATAACCTCATCAAGTTTATAGAGCGTGAGGTTTATGCGGTGATCTGTCACCCGCCCTTGCGGAAAATTGTAAGTGCGTATCCGCTCTGAACGGTCTCCTGATCCTACTTGCAATTTACGATCCTGCGCGCGCGCAGCATCTGTGCGATTGCGCTCTGCATCATAGAGCTTGGCGCGCAGCATCGCCATGGCTTTAGCGCGGTTACGATGCTGGGAGCGCTCTTCTTGCACCATTACAACTGTGTTCGTGGGGATATGCGTTATGCGGATGGCCGATTCAGTCTTGTTTACATGCTGCCCGCCAGCGCCACCTGCACGCATGGTTTCAATCCGCAGATCAGTTTCATCAATGTTGATATCAACGTCTTCTGCTTCCGGTAATACGGCGACAGTGGCTGCTGAAGTATGGATACGGCCTGATGTCTCTGTTTCTGGCACGCGCTGCACCCGGTGTGTACCAGACTCAAACTTCAGCCGCGCAAATACGCCCCGTCCCTTAACCTCGGCGATAACTTCCTTAAAGCCACCCGCCGTGCCAGGACTTTCAGATAGCACCTCAACCGACCATCCACGTATGGCAGCATAACGCGTGTACATGCGCAGCAAATCGCCCGCAAACAGCGATGCCTCATCACCACCAGTGCCGGCACGGATTTCCAGAATAGCGCTCTTTTCGTCTGCGGCATCCTTGGGCAACAACATAATGGTGAGCGCACGCGCTGCTTCACCTAACTGTTCGACAGCAGCTGGACGCTCATCAGCCGCAAATGCGCGCATTTCGCGGTCTAGCTGCGGATCATCAATCAGTGCTTCGATGTCTGCAAGGTTAGATTCCGCTGCCTGATAGGTGCGGATTGCATCAACCACTGGATCGAGGTCCGACAGTTCACGCGATAACGCTACAAAGGTATCGGAATCCGCGCCCGCAGCAAGCGTTGCTGTAAGGACGGCATGGCGGTCAATAATCGCGGCTAAACGAGCGACTGGAGGTGTGCTGATATCGGACATGAAACTTACGAAAATGAGAAGGCAAGGAGCTCGGCCATTAAGCGCGAGAAGCTGAAAACTTTGCAAACACCATTATACAGGAATACCTCGTGCAGAAGCAAAGCTTGCCAAGGCCTGTCGTAACGTGCCTCGCTCACCGGCCGTGACCAGTAAATGCTCTATCTCTGCGGTGATTGCCTGGACATCAAGTGACAGCAGCATGGCCTTAACCGGACCTATAGAAGCAGGTGACATCGAAAACGACCGGAAACCAATGCCGATTAACGCCATGGCCTCTAGCGGCTTGCCACCAATTTCACCGCAAAGCGTAACTGGCGTGTTGGCAGCTGTAGCGCTATCGTGCACCACTTTTAATGCTCGCAGCAAAGGGGCGCTAAGCGGATCAAAGCGTTCAGATACCTGTCGATTCTCTCGATCTGCTGCATAAAGAAACTGCATTAAGTCATTGGAGCCAATGGATAAAAAGTCAGCAACCTTCACCAACTCATCAATTTGGAAAATGAGGGAGGGGACCTCAACCATCACACCCACTGCGAGCGAGGTCGGCTCCACATGGCCATGTTTGCGTAGATAAGCCAGTTCACGCGCAACAATGGCTTTGGCGCGCACAAACTCTTCGACGGTCGCAACCATCGGGAACATAACTTTCAGCGCGCGTCCACCGCCTGCCTTAAGAAGCGCCCGCACCTGAGCCCGAAGCAGCCCGGGCCGATCAAGACCGATGCGGATAGCGCGCCAACCAAGAGCCGGATTTTCCTCTTCCACCGCCTGCATATACGGCAACACTTTATCACCGCCGATATCCAGTGTGCGGAAGGTGATTGGCGCATCATTCAGTTCATCAAGCACTTGTCGGTAGAGGGTTTCCTGCTCACTCGTGGAGGGCATCCGTTCGGCAATCATGAACTGCAGCTCGGTACGGAAAAGGCCTATCCCATCCGCTTTCGTTTCCGATACATGCGGCAGATCAACCAGCAAGCCTGCATTGAGGTTAAGCGAAATGGGAGTGCCATCAAGAGTGATTGCAGGCAATTCACGCAGCGCGCGGTATTGCTCCTGCCGCTTCGCGCGTAACCGCGCCTTTTCGGCATATGCAGCCTGGACATCCGGCTGAGGGCGCACCTGAACATCGCCAGCTGCCCCATCCACAATGATAGCATCTCCAGACTCGACCAGGCCCGTAATGCCTGCAATCTCGCTTACAGTCGGAATCCCCAATGCACGTGCCACAATCGCTATATGACTTGCAGGGCCCCCTTCTTCAAGCACAAGACCGCGCAAGCGCGAACGATCATAATCCAGCAGCGCAGCAGGCCCCATGGAACGTGCAATCAGTACAGCATTTTCCGGTAACTCCTCGCGTGAAGCACCAAAATGCTCTCCGGCTAGAGCATGCAATAGCCGATCCGAGAGCTCATCCAGATCATGCAGACGATCACGCAGATAAGGGTCCGTCTGACGCAGCATCCGCGCCCGCAGATCCGACTGCACACGCTCTACAGCAGCTTCCGCAGTAAGACCCGTATGGACAACCTCACGAACACGCCTGATCCAGCCCTGATCATTGGCAAACATACGGACTGTTTCCAGCACGTCTCGGTGCTCGCCATTATGCGCCACATCGCCTCGCTCAACCAACCGATCAATAGTCTCGCGGACGGTCGCTATGCCCTTGTCAATCCGTTCCAGCTCCACCAGCGGATCGTCAGCAATGAGGTCCTTAACCACCACGCGCGGCTCATGCATCACAGCATGCCCAAGCCCGACACCGTCAGCAAGCGAAACACCGTGTAAGTGCAAGGAACGGCGCACGGCAATGTCTGCACCAGGTTTTGCCAATGCCTGTAATTCACCAGAAGCGATCATTTCAGCGAGCACCATAGCGGTGGTCTGCAGCGCTTCGATCTCTTCTTCTGTGTAGCTGCGGTGGGCACGGTTTTGAACGACGAGCACACCTAATGTATTGCCCGCTCGCAGGATCGGCACACCAAGAAAGCTGTGGTAAACTTCTTCACCAGTCTCAGGCTTGTAGGAATAGGCAGGGTGTAGCTGCGCATCCGTTAGAGCGAGCGGTGCCGCATCACGCGCGATGGTACCAACGATACCCTCGCCAAGGCGCATAGTGGTTAAATGAACAGCTTCAGGATTCAGACCTTCGGTAGCATAAAGCTCCAACGTACCATCAACGCGAAGCACATAGCAGGAGCATACTTCCGCAACCATATTGGATGCGATGACAACGACTACTTTATCCAGTCGCTCTTGCGCGCTGACTGGTTCCGCCATCACTTCCCGGAGACGACGTAAAAGCAATCGTGGGCTCCCTAACGCTCCCCGCATCAGCCCATTCCCATCCCGCCCGTTAAATTCGAGCTTTGCTGTATCGGTCTCGATCTGCGAGTCATCACGAAGACCCCCGACATGCCTTAATTGGGGTATAACCAAGGTTCATGCATATCTGCAAGTGTCCAGATAAAAAGAGTTGGGCAATATTAGCCCCTTATCCTGGAACATCAAACGCATGAACGTGGTTTTGCCCTATAAACGACTGCATGCACTTAAGCTATTTTCTACGCTGCTTTATCTATTGTTGCATCGCAGCATAAATATCTCAGCATAGGAATGATATCATGACATGAAAATACGATGACAGCACGTGAAATTGATATCCATGATTCAGCAGAAACATGGATATCATGGACAACAAAACTACTAGCGGCCCGGGAAGGCCAGGGCAGCTTACTCAGCTGCCTTCTCCGCCACGACATCAGCTTTCTTATCGAGGCCGTAGAGAGAATGCAGCGTACGAACCGCAAGTTCAGTGTACTCAGCATCAATCAACACTGAGAACTTGATCTCGGACGTTGTGATTGCACGAATGTTGATGCCTTTATCCGCAAGCGCCCGGAAGCCTCGCGCCGCCACACCCGCATGGCTACGCATACCGATACCGATAGCCGAAATTTTCACGACATCGGTTGCCCCCTGTAACGTTGCGTACTGGATCGTTTCGCGCTGCTCTTCAATGATTTTACGCGCCCGCTCATAACTTGATGCCGGCACCGTGAAAGTGATGTCGGTAGTTGTCGTATCATCCGACACAACCTGAATGATCATGTCGACGTTGATGTTAGCGTCAGCAAGTGGGCCGAAGATCGAAGCGGCGATGCCGGGATGATCGGCCACGCGACGCAGCGTGATTTGCGCTTCATCACGCGAGAAGGCAATGCCGGTCACAACCTGTTGTTCCAAGATATCCTCCTCATCGCAAATCAGGGTGCCGGGCGTTGGCGCTGCCGGATCGTCGAAGCTTGAGCGCACAAAGGTGCGCACTTTATGAATCATTGCAAGTTCGACCGAACGTACCTGCAGAACCTTTGCGCCGAGCGACGCCATTTCCAGCATCTCTTCAAACGACACGCGGTCAAGCCTGCTGGCATGCGGCACAACGCGTGGATCAGTCGTATAGACACCATCTACGTCTGTATAAATATCGCAGCGATCTGCGTGAACTGCTGCAGCAATCGCCACCGCGCTGGTATCTGAGCCACCACGACCTAGCGTGGTAATGCGGCCAGTTGACTGATGGATCCCTTGAAAACCAGCAATAACAGCAATCTGGTTCTGATTTTCAAAGGCCTCAATTAGCGGCGCGCCATCAATGCCGGTGATGCGCGCTGAGCCATGGGCACCATCGGTCAAAACCGGGATTTGCCAGCCAAGCCACGAACGTGCATCAAGCCCCATTGACTGTAGCGTAATCGCCAGAAGGCCAGCAGTAACCTGCTCTCCAGAGGCAACGATGGCATCATATTCGCGCGCATCATGCATAGGCGAGGCTTCGCGACACCATTCCACCAGTTCGTTGGTTTTACCCGCCATAGCGGAAACAACCACCGCGACTTGATGACCAGCATCCACCTCACGCTTCACATGCTGAGCCACGTTGCGGATGCGTTCGATTGTGGCGACGGACGTACCGCCGAACTTCAACACCAGACGGGCCATGATCGGTTCAGGTTCGCTTTCCGTAGGCAACGCCGCAAGTGCGGCCATTAAGAAATTGGCATTCAACCGCTGAAAACGGCATGAAAGGCGTGTATAGATGCCGAGCAAGGCTTCCCATGTCAATGGTTCTAGCCCGCATGTTGTTATATTGGAATAACTCAAAATATAAAACCACAGTTAAGCCAAAGTACGAGGACGTGATGACTGGCGCTCAACAGAATGAAAGAGCCGAACCGCATACAGCGCGTGGAACGGTCGATCCTGAAGAGGTGGCCCGCTTTGATCGGCTGGCTGAAACATGGTGGGATCCGCATGGGCCTATGCGGCCCTTGCATCGCTTCAACCCCGTACGTGTTGAATTTATCCGCGATTTAGCGGCGAATCATTTTGCGCGCGATATCCGATCTGATGCTCCGCTTGCAGGGCTAAACATACTCGATATCGGATGTGGCGGTGGAGTTCTGTCTGAGCCACTGGCGCGGTTAGGGGCGTCAGTAACAGGGCTTGATCCAGCGGAAAAAAACCTCGCGGTAGCGCGCTCCCATGCTCAACAGCAGGGTCTTTCCATCGATTATCGCTCGCAAATGGTGGAAGACGTTGCAGCGCATGGTGAGCGGTTCGATATCGTGCTTGCTATGGAAGTGGTTGAGCACGTGGCAGATGTTGATGCCTTTGTGGCAGCCACGTGCGCAGTTGTTCGGCCTGGCGGTTTATTGGTCATGGCTACGCTTAACCGCACAGCAAAATCATTTGCTCTGGCCATCGTGGGAGCTGAATATATTCTGCGTTGGTTGCCCCGTGGTACGCATGACTGGCACAAGTTTGTAACCCCCGATGAGCTTGCCAGTGCAATCACCCGTCATGGTCTGGCTGTAACGGAGCGGAGAGGGGTTGTTTATAATCCACTGCGAGATCAATGGCGCCAGTCATCGGATTTGGCGGTAAATTATATGCTCGCGGCTAGCCGTGTGTGATGGAGACCTTTTAAAGCTCTCTCGGTCCTCGCTCAAATTTATCCGCGCCATTAAGTTATGGCGCGCTCCATGATGATAGTGCGTTCATCGCCGTAGTAGCTATCTTGGACAGCCTTGAATCCAAGTCTGGAGTAAAAAGATTCCGCGGTTACAGACGAGGGGACGACCAAAATGCTTATCCCCTCAGAGCGCGCGGATGCGACTATCTCTTCTATAAGTTGTTTGCCAATGCCAAAGCCCTGCATGTCGGGCATAACAAACACCGACCGTACAGTGCGCCCATCCAGACTGGCCGTACCAACAATCTTGTCATTCAAAACCGCCACAAAAACCCTGCGCTTTCTAAAAAGCACCAATAAGGCAGTCGGGGTAAAGTTCTTCTCCACACGCTCAATGATATCATGCGTGTAATCTTTTGCGTTACTCTCGTGTAAGGCTGCCAAAATCACCTGGCTTACCGCTTCAGCATCATTATCAACTGCCTTGCGGATCAAAATCTCCGATAGCATACCAAACTGCCTTAACGTGAAGATAAAGATAGTGCGTTCACCTTCTTCGCGCGCAACATGAGGATAGCGGCATTAAGCTCTGCACCGTAAATGAAAATTGCTGCAAGCATGTATAAAAATACCAGTACAATCATACCGGATGCCAATCCCGCATAGGTTGAAACATAATTACGGGAAAAGCTCTCAAGATATAACCCAAAAGCGGTACCAGCTATCAACCAGAGCGCAAGCGTCATCAATATGCCTGGAAACACAGATAGAAGTGTGCGCCGCCCTACAATTCGATTTTTACGGGCATGGGCGCGCTCACTGGGTAACCATAGGTGTCCAACTATCAGAGCAACAACAATCACAAGCGTAGCAACCGAAAAACGAACGGCGACTACGATGCCCTTTAATGGTTCAAGTGCTGGCGCCCACTCGACCATTGTTTGCCATAATAGGGGCCCCAGAACGACGAGGAAGGCAAATACAATTAGCACCACAGCGCCGCCGATAACATAGCCAAAGGCCTCAAGGCGTGTGATCCACCATGAACGTGTCTCTTTCACTTCGTATGCACGGTTAAGGCCAATTCTCAGCGCTTCAACGCCGTTTGATGAGAAGTATAGCGCGAGTAGTGCGCCTACCGTCAGGAGATCTCCGCGCTGAACGGTCAGCACCTGATGAATTTCCTGTCCAATGGGGATAGCGACCTCTTTAGGCCAGGTCTCCAGCATGAGGTCAGTGACCCCATCTGCAAGCCCCTCCGCCTGAAAGGTTGAGGCGAGGGCTGCAATAAGAATGACAAACGGGAAAAGCGACATAAGCGCAGAAAGCGCAATATGACTGGCAATTGCCCAACCGTCGTGAGCATCAAAGCGGCGCAATGATAGCCAGATCAATTGCACTAACCAGTTCACATGTCTCATTCGCTCTCCTGGACCCCCATCATTGGGGCGAGGTTAACCGCATTCTTTCAACGTGAAACTAGCACAGTCGATTGTAAAGGAATGGGATGTCGAGAGCCTATCAACGGAAAATGAAATTTAGTGCGGGCTTACAGTGAATTGCCGCCCAATATTAATTATAGAATGTAGAGCTGATATTGATTGAGGTTAGCCTCGCTACGCCATCCAATAATCAACCTGACATTAACAAAGGTAATCACACTGAAATTAAGTGCGCGATGCAATATTCAACATTACACCGCGCGCTAAAATTTACCTGGCAGCAGCCTCAACCGCCGCCTCTACTTCATCCTGAATTTTAAGAGCATCAGTACGTGGCATCGAGATGATATTATATCCCGAGTCGACATAATGAATTTCGCCTGTCACACCTGTTGAAAGATCCGACAGCAGATAAGCTGCGGCGCCACCGATTTCTTCGGTTGTAACAGTGCGTCTTAAGGGAGCATTAGCCTTCTGATACGAGAACATCAGTCGTGCATCTGCAATACCAGCGCCTGCCAGTGTGCGTACCGGGCCGGCCGAGATAGCATTGATACGGATGGCATCCGGGCCAAAATCATTGGCGAGATAACGAACACTTGCTTCAAGCGCAGCCTTGGCGACGCCCATGACATTGTAGTTCGGCATTACCCGCGTCGATCCACCGTAAGTAAGCGTTACGATAGAACCACCATTGGGCATGATCGCTGCAGCACGCTTCGCCACTTCAGTGAAGGAAAAGCACGAAATCAGCATTGTGCGACCGAAGTTGTCGCGCGAGGTGTCGGCATAACGCCCCTTAAGCTCGCTTTTGTCGGAGAAAGCAACTGCATGCACGAGAAAGTCGATGCTGCCCCATTGTTCCTTGAGCGCCGCGAACACAGCATCAACTGAATCGAGGTCCTCGACATCGCATGGCAGTATAACGTCTGAGCCAACACTTGCCGCAAGAGGGGCCACACGCTTGCGAAGCGCATCCCCCTGATACGTAAATGCCAGTTCGGCGCCATGCTCGTAAAGCGTTTTAGCAATCCCCCAGGCAATGGAATGATCGTTAGCCACCCCCATGATGAGGCCGCGTTTTCCTTGCATCAGACCTTTTATCACGTGCGTCTCCTTAGGCTTCGAGGCGCTTGAAAATAAGCGTGGCGTTGGTGCCGCCAAAGCCGAAGGAATTTGACATCACGCAATTGAGAGAAGCATTGTCGACGCGCTCACGGATGATTGGCATATCGGCAAATGCGGGATCGAGCTCCTCAATGTTGGCGCTCTTGCAGATGAAGTTGTTGTTGAGCATCAGCAGCGAATAGATTGCTTCCTGCACGCCTGCGGCACCCAGCGAGTGACCTGTAAGCGACTTCGTTGCTGAGATTGGAGGGCAGGCATCGCCAGCGCCGAAAACACGACGAATAGCATCAATTTCCGGTCCATCACCTGCAGGCGTCGAAGTTGCGTGGGGGTTGATGTAATCAACCGGTACATCGACCGTTGCCAGTGCCTGACGCATGCAGCGTTCAGCACCTTCGCCTGATGGAGCAACCATGTCGTAACCGTCCGACGTTGCGCCGTAACCAACAATTTCAGCATAAATTTTCGCGCCACGCGCCTTGGCGTGCTCGAGCTCTTCAAGCACGAGAACACCAGCACCACCAGCAATCACGAAACCATCGCGGTTAGCGTCATATGCGCGTGAAGCGTTTGCAGGTGTATCGTTGTACTTGGAGGACATCGCGCCCATCGCATCAAACAGCACGGACATTGTCCAGTGGAGCTCTTCACAGCCACCAGCAAACATAACGTCCTGCTTACCGAACTGGATCAACTCATAAGCATTGCCGACGCAATGGCTGGATGTCGAGCATGCGGACGAAATTGAATAATTCACGCCCTTGATCTTAAACCAGGTTGCGAGCGTTGCAGAAGCCGTTGATGACATAGCCTTTGGCACAGCGAACGGCCCCACACGCTTTGGTCCCTTGGTGCGGGTCGTATCAGCGGCTTCAACCAGCGTACGCGCGGATGGGCCACCTGAACCCATGATGATACCGGTACGCTCGTTGCTAATGTCCGACTCTTCAAGCCCCGAATCGGCGATAGCCTGATCCATGGCAATATGATTCCAGCCTGTACCACCACCATGGAAGCGCATAGCACGCCTATCAACATGGTCTTCCGGCTTGATGGTTGGCTCACCATGCACGCGGCTACGGAATCCGAGATCCGCATAATCTTGCGCAAAGACAATACCGGAACGCGCCTCTCGCAATGAAGTCAGCACTTCCTGCGCGTTATTGCCGATGGACGACACAATTCCCATCCCGGTCACCACGACACGTCTCATCGCGAAATTCCCTTTTTGCAAAATCTTCAGTTGAAGGCCCGATTCATCGAGCTTTCCGCTGCATATGGCTGTTATAGATTAATAAGTCCAGCCATCTCCGCTAATCTCTGCTTCATTTAACGAAGCGAAATTGGCGAAGACGTGGAATACACACCCAATATTTCGCCTTATGTGGCTGGTGTTTCAGCGTCCGTCGTGAACAGACCGACCCGCAGATCCTTGGCAGTATAAATGCGCTTACCGTCTGCTTCAACCCAGCCATCGGCAATGCCGAGAACCAGTTTTGAGCGGAAAACGCGCTTGAAATCAATGCCGTATACAACTTTCTTGATATTCGGCAACACCTGATCTGCAAATTTTACTTCGCCGACACCTAGCGCCCGGCCGCGCCCGGGAGAACCCAGCCAGCCCAGATAGAAGCCGACGAGTTGCCACATCGCATCAACCCCAAGGCAACCAGGCATAACGGGGTCACCCTTGAAGTGGCATGAAAAGAACCACAGATCCGGCCGCACATCGAGTTCGGCCCGGATGGAGCCTTTACCATACTCGCCACCATCTTCGGTGATCGAAGTTATGCGATCAAACATCAGCATCGGCGGCAGGGGCAGCTGCGCGTTGCCGGCACCGAACAGTTCACCCCGCCCACAAGCAAGCAGCTGTTCATAATCAAAACTCGACTGGCGCTCCATGACCCCCGGCCGTCCCTTTCATCTTTTCGTCATCGTTTACGGCGCGCCTGCTAAAGCTATAGCAGCGATGCGTCGGATGACGACTTTGCAAAATGCATTGTTAATTCAGGTTCTTATAACCCTTTAAGCTGCACAAGTGAATCGATTCCCGATCCATCATGCATCTTTAGCGGGCGTTTCCTAACATAATGAATGCAGACCTTAAAGTGCTGAGCACGAGTTTATGTTGTTCCATTGGGTTGATTTTGCAAGGCGACATCCAATCTTGATGCATCCATTCGCCTTGGATCGGCTCAGCTTTTCACGTCGGCGAATATCTTGTTCATTCTGAATAATTGTATAGCCTGTGGTACGTTTTGGTTAAAGAGCACAGAAAGGTTGAGAGCTGGCAATGGCAGGAGAGATAAACGATGCACAAATTCATGTAATGGATGAATTTTCACATGTTAATACGTGGATATTTGATCTGGATAACACACTTTATACACATAAGGCTGGGCTTTGGCCTCAGGTTGATGATCGCATAACACTTTATGTTTGCCAGCTTCTGGGCCTTGATGCTTTGTCCGCGCGCGCATTGCAGAAATATTATTATCACCGCTATGGCACAACCTTGCGCGGCTTAATGCAGGAATATGGTATTGATCCCCATGAGTTTCTCGCATTCGCACACGATATTGACTACTCGGCGCTCGCTGCAGATACACGCCTTGCACAGGCCGTTGCCAGTTTGCCGGGACGTAAATTTATTCTGACTAATGGCTCACGTGGACACGCGGGTGCTGTCGTGGCGCGACTCGGCATCGAGATGTTGTTTGAAGATACATTTGACATCGTCGACGCAGAGTTCATACCTAAACCTGAAGCTCAAACGTATGCACGATTTCTGTCCCAACATGACGTTGACCCGTCGCATGCAGCCATGTTTGAGGATCTCTCGGCCAATCTGAACGTACCATATCAGCTAGGCATGCAAACTGTACTGGTACTGCCTGACACACCCGATCCGTTTCGCGAAGCACATGAACAAGCTGCTTCCACCGAGGTGCATATCAGGCATCAAACCCGTGACCTCGCTGCCTTCTTGAACTTCGCTATTAATGGCAGATTCTGACGTTTATGACGTGCGCAAGCGCACGGATCGTCGCATGGAAGGATGATAGGAACGTTTTCAGGTCCAGAGCGAAAGATATGGCGTTTCATGGGCGCCGGGTCGAAGTTCTGGTGATCTGTCACCTGTGCGTTTACGTGCCGGTGTCTGGCTCGGCAGTCTGGTGAATGGACCGTTCGCGGTGCCCCCTCCCATTCCCTGACTGCCGAGCAAATTTCTATATCTCCATTACTCAGATTCTATATCTCCATTACTCAGATAAATTCAGTGCTCATATCAACCGATGATATTCGGTTAGATGTCAGATTTTACTGGTTATAATGTGCACTATCGCACTGATGATCGCTGAGAATAAGATACACTTTTATATTATGTGCGCATTCAAACCCTCCTCTTTAGCTGATTCTACATCAGCCACTCTCCCAACCGATGCCTTATCAGTTCGGTTCTGGGGGGTGCGTGGATCTCTGCCGGTATCTGGCCCTCAGTACAATATTTATGGCGGTCATACATGCTGCGTTGAAATACGCTGCGGTGATCGACTGTTTATTATTGATGCCGGATCAGGGATTGCACCATTAGGGGCGCACCTTGTAAATGCTGCCTTCGGTAAGCAGAAGAACATGCAAATCGATCTGCTCCTCAGCCATTTACATCTAGATCACGTCATTGGATTGCCATTCTTCCTTCCATCTCTTGGGAAGGAGAACACAATTCGCATTCATGTTGGTAATCTGAATGGGGCGGATGGTCATGAGGCGCTCGATCGCCTGTTTTCGCCACCATTATTTCCCGTGCGGCTTGATGAACTTCCCGCCCGTTTCGAGCACGTTGGTTTTAACGCAGGCGACACGCTGACGTTTAATGATGGACTGACAGTTGCCACATGCCCGCTCTTCCACCCCGGTGGCGCGAGTGCTTATCGATTTGATTTTGGTGGACGACGTGTATGTTATGTCAGCGATGTTGAGCACGGACCAAGCTGGCCACCGGCTGATCTTACCGCTTTTATTGCTGATGCTGATCTTGTGATTTTCGACGCTATGTACGCTGCAAACGAATACCCTCAATGTAAGGGATGGGGGCATTCGACATGCGAGGCAGGTCTGGCTTTATGCAAAGCTGGACATGCCAAGGCAATGGCAGCATTTCATCTGCATCCCAGACATGACGACGCGCATCTGGAAGCGTATGATGCGCATTTACGCACCATACACCCAGGATCATTCGTCGCTCGCGATGGGCTAACGGTGTCGTTTCCCGCCATCACTAACGGGAAACATTCGTAACCGGCATCAACGCAGACTGTTAACGAAGCGCTGAATACGCAGGCCAGCCTCTTCCAGATTTGCATTAGAAGTAGCGTAACTCACCCGGAAATTGGGTCCGGAACCAAACGACGAGCCATGGACCGTCGCAACGCCTTCCGTCGCCAACAGTTCGAGCACGAAGTCCTCATCTGTCTCAAGCACCTTGCCAGAAGGCGCGGTTTTACCGATCAATGGCGCAAGAGATGGATAGACATAGAATGCCCCTTCAGGCGTAGGGCATGAAAGACCAGATGTCTGGTTAAGCATTGAGACAATAAGATCACGCCGTTCCTGAAAAGCCTTTTTAAATACATCAAGATGCCCTTGTGGGCCGTCCAGCGCTTCAACTGCGGCCCACTGCGAGATCGAGGAGGTGCCTGAAGTTTGTTGGCCCTGCACCATATCCATGGCCTTGATCAACACATCTGGCCCACCCGCGTAACCAATGCGCCAGCCAGTCATTGCATATGCCTTGGAGACACCGTTCATCGTTAGCGTACGATCATAAAGCGAGGGCTCGACCTGCGCGGGCGTGACGAACTTGAAGTCGCCGTAAACAAGATGCTCATACATATCATCCGTCAACAGCCAGACATGGGGATGACGCATAAGAACATCCGTAACAGCCTTCATCTCATCCCATGAGTATGCAGCACCGGAAGGATTTGAGGGCGAGTTCAATAGCACCCACTTGGTCTTGGGCGTGATAGCACGCTCAAGATCTTCCGCCTGCAGCTTGAACCCCTTATCCATGCGCGTATCAACAGTGATGGGCGTGCCACCGCACAGTGCAACAATCTCGGGATAGCTCACCCAGTAAGGTGATGGGATAATGACCTCGTCGCCGGGATTAAGCGTGGCAAGAAGGGCATTGTAGATAACATGCTTGCCACCCGTGCCGACAATAATCTGCGAGGGCTTGTAATCGAGCTCATTCTCACGCTTGAATTTACGGACGATGGCCTCGCGCAGCTGTGGAATGCCTGAAACTGGCGTATATTTTGTTTCTCCGCGGCGAATGGCCTCAATCGCAGCGTTCTTGATATTCTCAGGCGTATCAAAATCCGGCTCGCCAACAGAAAGCGAAATTACATCTCGCCCCTGAGCTTTAAGATCGCGGGCTTTCTGCGTCAGCACGATGGTAGCGGACGGCTTGATGCGAGACAGAGCATCGGCGAGAAAAGCCATGATCGGTAGCTCCTTAATAAGCAAATGGGAAAGGGCAAGCGACGCCCGCTTTCAAATCGCTGAATTTTAAAAGCGCGGCAAGGTAGTCCGGCATGCATCGGCTGGCAAGCAAGAAACGGCATGGAGAGTTACATTCGGGCATTTTACCCATCAATATTCGTAACGCGTTTTCTGCTGCACGGGGAACCAATCGTTAACCTTTTCGTTAACATTTGCAGGCGCCGGATAAAAGTTTCTGGCAAGGTGCGTGGAAATTATTGTGGCGCGTGTGCGTTATTTAATCATCACGCATGAATGACAGGAGACGGACATGATTAAAACCGATCCTATTCGTATGACGGATTTTCATCATCAGCGTGCGATTGTATTTGCTCCTATTGAAGCCGGACGTCAATTCAAGATATCAGCATTTTTAGCGGTGATGCTCATTGCTGCAACTGCAGTTGTATCAGCAACAGCATTTTTTGAGACCTCGCAGACGGCACAGACAGTGCCAACAACAGCGGTCATTGCACAAGCATCCTGATCATCATTTTACAAAGGCTCCTCCATGAAATTGAGCAAGGTGCCTGTAAAGGCGCTCTTAGGAGCGTTTACTGGGGTTTTTCTCGCAGGCTCTGCATTAGTGGCCGTGAGTGTGTCTCATGCGCAAACGACTAATGATGTTGTTGAGCGCACGGAAAAAGCAGAAATTCTCATCGAGACAATCTCAAGTGGTTTGGAAAACCCCTGGGGAATTGCATTTTTACCTGATGGCACCTTCCTCGTGACCGAACGCCCGGGGAGATTGCGACACATAGATGCCAAAGGCACCCTTTCCAAGCCTGTATCAGGTATTCCGACTGTCGTAGCACGGGGGCAGGGCGGGTTATTAGATGTTGCTATCGACCGCAATTATTCCAGTAACAAGCTAGTCTATTTTTCCTATGTTGAGCCACGCGAAGATGGCACTGGAATTGCCATAGCACGGGCAAAATTTAATGAAAAAGCGAACGCGCTGGAGAATGTCGAGCCTATATTTCGGCAAAAAGATATAGCGACCGGCACTGCCAATTTTGGCGTGCGAATCGTGCCCGCTGAAGATGACATTCTATTCATCACCATGGGCGATCGTTTTTCTACGCGTGATAAGGCGCAGGATCTTAATAGTCATCTTGGGAAAGTGCTGCGGATCAATACAGATGGCACAATCCCCATTGATAACCCCTTTGTGGGTCAGGACAATGCACTTCCAGAGATCTGGTCTCTCGGACATCGCAATGCTCAAGGAGCATCTCTGCATCCGGTTACGGGCGAGCTGTGGATATCCGAGCATGGTGCACGTGGTGGAGACGAAATCAACATCGCCAGGAAAGGGCTGAATTACGGCTGGCCAATCATCACCTATGGTGTTGATTATTCAGGCGCGCCGATTGGCATTGGCACAGCCCGTGAAGGTTTGGAACAACCAGTGTATTATTGGGTGCCGTCCATAGCGCCTTCCGGTTTAGCATTTCATCATGATGGTAAGATCGCTCCATGGCGCAACAGCCTTTTTGTCGGAGGATTGGCAGAGCGCGCCCTGGTGCGCCTGGAAGTCTCTGATGAAGCCATAACCCATGAAGAGCGCATGCTTACCAAACTGGGAGAACGCATTCGCGACGTCCGCACCGGCCCCGATGGTTACCTTTATCTGTTGACGGACAACAGCAAGGGACGGGTTCTGAGGCTAAAACCTGCATCCTGAATGCCAAGATTGTTTTGCCAAACACAGCGCTGAAAAATCTTTGGGCAAAACATACCATTACCTACCTACAAGCGCCTTGACAGATGCTCTTACGGGACTCTATATCCGCATTATCGAAACCGCATCCAGGTTCCGCCGAGTGGATCCGATTGCTGGTTAAGCCCATTTCAATGGGTGTGGCAGTGTAGCTCAGTTGGTGAGAGCGCCGGATTCATAACCCGGAGGTCGGCAGTTCAAATCTGCCCACTGCTACCATTTTTCCTTATACTCCATTATCTTAAAAAGAATCTTATTACTGCCTTTTACGCAGATGGCTCATAAGCGCCCCCCTTAAACACAAACATATCATGTAAAATGCCTCTCGACCTCGGGGGAGCCGATTCGGCTTTTTAGCTGTGATTGGATGTTAGAGGGCTTGTATACGGGCTGACAGGAGTGTATGGGTGAGCGGTCCGGGAAGCATTACCTGAGGGTGATGACGAGGGTGCGTTGATCGTGCCCTTTTGGTGTTTCCGCGAAGGCTGTATAGCCAATCGCAGAATATCGGTTCTCCAGCATGCTACCGGAATCGTTCCTTGCTGTCGGCCAAGAGGCGCCGACCCACTGCTTGCAGTGGAAGATCGTACGGTTTGCCAGACCGTACGACGCCGACAGGTAGGGGACGGCCCGTTTTTCGAGCCGTCGGTGTCGCTGGTCAGGAGTTTTCATGTCTCTATCCGTTAATCATTCACCTTCACGCGACGATTTCGCGGCTATGCTTGAAGAGTCCTTTGGTGGTCACGAGTCCCAGGAAGGGTCCGTCATCAGAGGTCTTGTCGTTGCGATTGAGAAAGACGTTGCTGTCATCGATATCGGTCTGAAGACCGAAGGCCGCATTCCGTTGAAGGAATTCGTTGGTCCTGGCCGTGAGGCGTCCCTGAACGTGGGTGATGAGGTTGAGGTTTACCTGGAGCGCGTCGAGAACGCACTCGGTGAAGCTGTTATCTCGCGCGACAAGGCTCGTCGTGAAGAAAGCTGGGTCAAGCTCGAAAGAGCGTTTGAAAGCGGCGAGAAGGTCAATGGCGTGATCTTCAATCAGGTCAAGGGCGGTTACACGGTCGATCTCGACGGTGCTGTCGCGTTCCTTCCGCGTTCGCAGGTTGATATCCGCCCTGTGCGTGATGTAACGCCACTGCTGAACGTCCCACAGCCGTTCCAGATTCTGAAGATGGATCGCCGTCGTGGCAACATCGTCGTTTCGCGTCGTACGGTTCTTGAAGAGACCCGCGCAGAGGCTCGTTCAGAACTCGTTGCCAACCTTGAAGAAGGTCAGGTAATCGAGGGCGTGGTCAAGAACATCACCGAATATGGTGCGTTCGTTGATCTGGGCGGCATCGATGGCTTGCTGCACGTCACCGACATGGCATGGCGCCGCGTTAACCACCCAACCGACGTGGTCACTATTGGTCAGCCGGTCAAGGTCAAGATCGTCAAGATCAACCACGAAACACACCGCATCTCGCTTGGTATCAAGCAGCTGCTTGCTGACCCATGGGAAGGCATCGCTGAGCGTTACCCTGTCGAAAGCCGCTTCTCCGGTCGCGTCACGAACATCACCGATTACGGTGCGTTTGTTGAGCTGGAGCCAGGCATCGAAGGTCTGATCCACGTTTCTGAAATGTCGTGGACCAAGAAGAACGTGCACCCTGGCAAGATCGTTTCCACCTCGCAGGAAGTGGAAGTGCAGATCCTTGAGGTTGATCCAGTCAAGCGCCGCATCTCGCTCGGTCTCAAGCAGACCCTGCAGAACCCATGGGAAAGCTTCTCTGAGAAGAACCCAATCGGCACCGAGGTTGAGGGCGAAGTTAAGAACAAGACCGAATTCGGTCTGTTCATCGGCCTTGATGGCGATGTCGATGGCATGGTGCACCTCACCGACCTCGACTGGAACCGTCCAGGCGAGCAGGTCATCGAAGAGTTCAAGAAGGGCGACACCGTGCGCGCTGTTGTTCTCGACGTTGATGTCGAGAAGGAACGCATCTCGCTTGGTATCAAGCAGCTTGAAGGCGACCCCTTCGCAGACGCTTCCGACCTCAAGAAGGGCTCAACCGTCACCACCGAAGTGCTGGAAGTTAAGGATTCCGGTATCGAAGTGAAGATTGTTGACACCGACATGACGTCCTTCATCCGTCGCGCTGAACTTGCTGGTGACCGTAACGAGCAGCGTCCAGAGCGCTTCTCGCCCGGCGAGAAGGTTGATGCCCGCGTGGTTCAGTTCGACCGTAAGGCACGCCGCATCCAGCTGTCGATCAAGGCGCTTGAGAAGGCAGAAGAGAAGGAAGCAATTGCTCAGTTCGGTTCAGCTGACTCGGGCGCTTCGCTTGGCGACATTCTCGGCGCTGCCCTCAAGAAGGCAACTGAGAAAAAGTAAGGCTTACGCTAAGGAAAATTGGCCTCTGTTGTCTTAATCAATGGAGGCCGAATCCAAGCGACATCATTCAGATGTGCCTTTTATGAGCTTGAATAACGGCCTACGCGGTGATCTGCGTGGGCCGTTATTGTTTAGGCAATCAGATAAGTGGTTTTTACCCAGCAGATACAGACGATGTGAAGACTGGTCATATCAATCACTTATCAAAAATAAGGTTTCCATTCGTGCACGATATGCTCTAGTCTGCATCAGAATGCGGGGTCGAAATGATCGGCCTGTTTATTCCGGGATAAAGATGAGCTACGAAGCAGACCTTATTGCTGATCGACGTCGTTTGCGTGGGCGCTTGAGCTTCTGGCGCGTTCTCGCTTTTATAGCGGCTTTCTCCCTGCTGATCATTGGCGGGTTGATGGTCACTAATGGCAAAGTGCCAACATCTCGCCCTCATGTGGCGAGAGTGGTTCTTGATGGCCTGATTACCGGTGATCAGCGCACTATTGACCTCATCAATGACGTTCGCCGCAATAATTCGGTGCAAGCTGTTGTGGTGCGCATTGATAGCCCTGGCGGCACAACGGCTGGATCGGAAGCGCTGTTTGATGCACTCCGTCGATTGTCCGATGCAAAGCCTGTAGTGGCTGTAGTTGATACGCTAGCGGCCTCAGGCGGGTATATTGCGGCACTCGGCGCAGATCGGATTATAGCGCGCGAGACATCGCTGGTTGGCTCGATCGGTGTACTATTTCAGTACCCGAATATCAGTGGCCTTCTAGGCACTGTTGGGGTGAGTGTTGAAGAAGTTAAATCGAGCCCTTTGAAGGCGGCTCCGAATGGTTTTTCGCCAACCTCGCCGGAAGCACGTGCTGCGCTTGAAAGTCTGGTGAAAGACAGCTTTGACTGGTTCAAGCGCCTTGTGCGTGAACGCCGCGGCTATGATGATGCAAGTCTTGCCCGCGTTGCTGATGGGCGTGTATTCACAGGGCGGCAAGGCGTTGAGCTGAAGCTTGTTGACCAGTTGGGCGGCGAGCGCGAAGCAATGACCTGGCTGACATCGGAACGTGGCATTGCAACCGGCTTGCCAGTTCGTGAGTGGAAACGTCGGTCGCGAGATCAAGCGTTTAACTTCTTGAGCGGAGCTGCATGGATGGCTGATGTGGCAGGTTTTGAGGAGCTAGCTACATTTTTTGGCCGCTTGAATGTCGGTCTTGGCACACAACATCTTGACGGCTTGCTCGCTCTCTGGCAACCTCACGTCGAAAAATAGCCTCTTTTCAAAGATATATCCTGCGTTGACCATTTAAACCAAGAAGAGTGGGATTAATGATCAAATCCGAACTGGTTCTGCGGATTGCGGAGCAAAATCCCCATCTCTACCAGCGTGACGTTGAGAACATCGTCAATGCCATTCTGGAAGAGATAACGCGTGCACTGACGCGTGGCGACCGCGTGGAGTTGCGCGGCTTTGGTGCGTTTTCAGTAAAGAAGCGAGATGCACGTGTAGGCCGCAATCCCCGCACGGGTGAAACGGTTGATGTCGATGCCAAGATGATTCCGGTCTTCAAGACCGGTAAAGAGATGCGCATGCGCCTGAACGATGGCCGCGATGCACTCGATGATGATGATGGCGATGAGGCACCAAAATCTGGGCGGCGTACAGCCAAGAAGTGATAGGGCGTACAAGGTGAAAACGTTGATCAAGGCCTTGGTTATAATGCCTTTGGCATTAGTGATCATTTTACTATCGGTTGCCAATCGGTCGCCGGTGGTGATGTCGCTTGATCCGTTTTCCGGCTCTGCACCTTTAATTGCGATATCCTCCCCTTTATTCGTGATTATCCTGGGGGCGGTTGCGCTTGGCGTTTTGCTTGGTGGCTTTGTTGTATGGTGGTCGCAAGGGCGTTATCGTCGCGCTCTTCGGCGGCAAACGCATGAGCTTGAACGACTTCAAGTCGATCAAGCGCGCCAACGTTCGGCTGCGAGCTATGCTACGCACGGATCTGCAGGTAACGGCGCTCTTCTGCCCGTGCGCACAAATGCCTATTGATCCCCACAAGCCTCATGCTGTAAACGCTTTAAGTGCTAAAAAGCCAAACGCTAAATCATTTCCTATAAAGATATGCGGCTTGAATACGATGCAAGCCGTAGAAGCGGCGGTTACTGCTGGCGCTGATATGCTGGGCTTTGTTTTCTTTTCCAAAAGTCCGCGTCATGTTGGCTACCATCAAGCGGCTGAGCTGGTTGCATTTGCCCGCCGTATCGCTCCAAAAGTCGAAATCGTTGCTTTATCTGTTGATGCTACCGAGGTTGAATTAAAAGCAATCTTTAACAGCATATCACCGGACTGGATGCAGATGCACGGTCATGAAACGCCAGCGCACGTTGCGTTTGTGCGTGGGCAATATGATGTTGCTGTTATGAAAGCTATCGGCATTCGCGATAGTGCTGATATCGAAGAAGCGATACGTTACAAAATCGTGGCAGATCGCCTTCTCCTTGATGCCAAACCACACGCAGGAGCGCTGCTTCCGGGGGGAAACGGAATTCCCTTTGATCATCAGCTGATTGCGGAAAAACGTTTTGGATTGCCCTTCATGCTTTCAGGCGGGCTGAATGCGCAGAACATTGGTGAGGCAATCCGGCTGGTGCGCCCTGACGGGGTTGATGTTTCATCGGGGGTTGAATCGGCACCTGGTGTCAAGGACGCTGAACGCATCCACGCATTCGTGCGCGCAGCGCGGGAAGCATTGGACATGAACCGGCAATAACAGTATGTCCGGTATTTGAACCCGCCGAAAATCTTCCGAGGATGTGACAGCGTGAGCAATAAGCCGAATTCCTATACATCGGGGCCTGACGAACACGGCCATTTTGGTATCTTCGGCGGCCGCTTCGTAGCCGAAACACTGATGCCGCTGATCCTGTCACTTGAAGAGGCCTATGAGCTAGCCAAGGCAGACCCGGCCTTTGCTGCCGAGATTTCAGCACATCAAACACATTACATCGGTCGGCCAAGCCCGCTTTATTATGCTGAACGGCTGACGGAAGCCGTGCGCGCTAATGCACCTGCGGGGCAGGGTGCCAAAATTTATCTCAAGCGTGAAGAGCTGAACCACACTGGATCGCACAAGGTCAATAACGTACTGGGCCAGATTCTGCTGGCGCGGCGCATGGGGAAAACCCGGATTATCGCGGAAACCGGCGCTGGCCAGCATGGTGTTGCGACCGCAACTTTATGTGCGCGCTTTGGATTAAAATGTGTGGTTTATATGGGTGCGGTGGATGTCGCGCGACAGAAGCCGAACGTTTTTCGCATGGAAATGCTGGGTGCGGAAGTGCGCCCCGTTCAGTCAGGCGCGCGCACCCTTAAGGATGCTATGAATGAAGCATTGCGCGACTGGGTAACGAATGTCGCTGATACGTTTTATTGCATAGGCACAGTGGCAGGGCCGCATCCCTATCCAGCGATGGTGCGCGATTTCCAGTCAGTGATTGGCCGGGAGGTCCGTGAGCAATCGCAAGTGCAGGAGGGGCGGTTACCCGATTCGCTTGTTGCTTGTATTGGTGGTGGCTCTAATGCCATGGGTCTGTTCCACCCTTTCCTCGATGATCCTTCGGTTGAGATTTACGGTGTCGAGGCGGCCGGACATGGCCTGAACTCCGGCGCGCATGCAGCATCTATCGCTGGCGGTAGATCTGGGGTTCTGCATGGTAACCGCACCTATCTTTTGATGGATGAGGATGGTCAGATCGATGAGGCGCACTCAATTTCGGCTGGCCTTGATTATCCGGGGATTGGGCCAGAGCACTCTTGGCTGCATGAAACTGGTCGGGTGACATACTTATCAGCAACCGATGATGAAGCACTTGCAGCATTTCAGCAGCTGTCGTTGCTGGAAGGTATTATTCCAGCGCTGGAATCGTCGCACGCATTAGCACGCGCTGTTGATTTAGCTGCGCAAAAGCCGCGTGATCATGTAATGGTGGTCAACCTTTCCGGGCGTGGTGATAAGGATATCGATATGGTCGCCGAGCGGCTTGCCGCATCGGTTGATGAAGAGGCAGGCGCATGAGCCGTATTGATCACCGCTTTTCAGTGCTTCGTCAGGAAGGGCGCGCTGCGCTCGTCACCTTTATTACCGCGGGTGATCCAGACTTCAATACCTCACTTGCAGCCCTTAAGGCTTTGCCTGAGGCAGGTGCTGATATTATCGAAATCGGCATGCCTTTTACAGATCCAATGGCCGATGGCCCCGCGATTCAGCTGGCAGCACAGCGCGCACTGAAGAGCGGGCAAACTCTGGCGCGGACGCTGGAACTAGTACGCGCCTTCCGAAAGGATAATGCTGATACACCTGTTATTTTGATGGGGTATTATAACCCAATCTATATCTATGGCGTTGACCGGTTTCTGGTTGATGCTAAAGCAGCAGGTGTTGATGGTTTTATTGTCGTTGATTTGCCACCCGAAGAAGATTCGGAGCTATGCCTGCCTTCGCTTAAAGCGGGATTGGCATTTATTCGCCTTGCGACACCAACCACAGATGATAAGCGATTACCAACGGTACTCGCCAACACGAGCGGTTTCGTCTATTACGTCTCCATTACCGGGGTGACGGGTACGGCGGTACCTGATTTTGATGCGGTTGCAGGATCTGTTGCGCGCATCAAGCGCCACACTGATTTACCAGTGGTGGTTGGATTTGGTGTTCGTACAGGCGAACATGCGGCGGCCATTGCGCGGGGCGCCGATGGTGTAGTAGTGGGCTCGGCGATTGTTGAGACATTGCGTCAATCGCTGGATGCTGATGGGCAGGCTACCAAACAAACGGTGCCCGCCATTGCGGCACTGGTTAAGGAACTGGCAGACGGCATAAGGTCTGTCGCTAAAAAAGGTACATGAACGGGGTTATGCGTTAGCACTGCCTGATTGTTCTTGAGAGAGTGTGTTCGATGAACTGGATTTCCGACGTCGTTCGGCCAAAAATTAAAACGCTGTTCCGGCGCGAAGTGCCTGAGAACCTATGGATCAAATGCCCCGAAACAGGGCAAATGGTGTTCCATAGGGATGTCGAGGCCAACCAGAATGTTATTCCGGGCTCGAACTATCACATGCGCCTTGGTGCAGTGCAGCGGCTTAAGATCACGTTCGATGATGGCGTGTGGGAAGATGTGCCACTGCCTGAGGCATCTGTCGATCCACTGAAATTTCGCGATGAAAAGCGTTATACAGATCGCATGCGCGATGCACGCTCCAAGACCAATCTGCAGGATGCGATCAAGGTAGGCGTTGGCACTGTTGAGGGAACGCCGATCACGATTGCCGTGCAGGATATCAACTTTATCGGCGGCTCGCTCGGTATGGCAGCAGGCGAGGCATTCATTAAGGGTGCTGAGACGGCAATTGCACGCAACACGCCTTTCGTGATTTTCACGGCATCGGGTGGCGCGCGCATGCAGGAAGGCATTCTATCGCTGATGCAAATGCCGCGCACCACAATCCTGATTGATCGTCTGCGTGAAGCAAAGCTGCCTTACATCGTCGTTCTTACAAACCCAACGACGGGCGGCGTTACGGCTTCTTATGCTATGCTTGGTGATGTGCAGATTGCAGAACCCGGCGCACTGATCGGCTTCGCAGGGCCGCGCGTTATTGAACAGACGATCCGCGAAAAACTGCCAGAAGGCTTCCAGCGGGCTGAATATCTCTACGATCACGGCATGGTTGACATGGTCGTGCATCGTCATGAGATGAAGGCTACCGTTGCGCGTATTTGCCGGTTCCTGACACGTCAGCCCAAGCCTGCAACGCTACCGCCAGTACAAGCTGATGAAGAGCATGTCGCTGAAAGCCACCCGGCGTAACCCTGATCGTTAGAACTGATTGCTTGCATTGCCTTTCTCCATGATGAAGGCAATGCTGGAGGCGTATGTATGGAATCCTCCGAGGCCTTGCTGGCGCGTTTTTTGGCGCTCCACCCGAAAGCCATTGATCTATCACTGGATCGGATCAAACGCCTGCTAGAGCAGCTTGGACATCCTGAGCAACGATTGCCGCCGGTGATCCACGTGGCGGGCACCAACGGCAAGGGCTCCACGATTGCGTTTATGCGCGCAATTCTGGAGGCTGCAGGTCTTGTGGTGCACGTTTATACGTCGCCGCATCTTGTAAAATTTCATGAACGCATCCGCATTGGCCAGCCAGGTGGTGGACAGTTTGTAAGCGAAAAAGCGCTGGTTGAAGCGTTTCAGCGTTGTGAAAAAGTGAATGCTGGCGCACCCATTACGTTTTTCGAAATGACGACGGCTGCTGCACTATTACTTTTCTGCGAGCATCCTGCCGATATACTCTTACTTGAAGTGGGCATGGGGGGGCGTTTGGACACAACGAATGTTGTCAACGATCCTGCTGCCTGTGTGGTAACGCCTGTTTCAATGGATCATGCAGGTTTTCTTGGCGATACAGTTGCGCAAATCGCCAAAGAGAAGGCCGGGATTTTCAAGCGTGGAGCCCCTGCGGTTATCGCACCGCAAGCTGAGGAAACCACCGCTATTCTGGAAGCGGAGGCTGATCGCCGTGGCGCGCGGGCAATTATTGGCGGTCAGGATTTTTCAATCCATGAGGAAAACGGCCGGCTTGTGTATCAGGATGAGCGCGGGCTTTTAGATTTACCAATGCCTAAATTGCAAGGGCGGCATCAGCATGTAAATGCGGGCACGGCCATTGCGGCGTTGCGTGCTGCCGGCTTCAGCAATTTGCCAACAGCTGCTTTTGAGGCGGGCATGCTAAAAGTGGATTGGCCCGCACGCTTGCAAAGGCTGGCACGTGGACGCCTGATTACGCTGTTGCCCGAGGGCGCAGACCTATGGCTCGATGGTGGGCACAATCCCGATGGTGGCCGCGCACTGGCCGCCGCAATGGCGGAAATCGAAGAGAAAAATCCTGCACCGCTTGTGATAATATGCGGTTCGCTAGGTACGAAAGATTCTGAAGGATTCCTCCAGCCATTCCGTGGTTTGGCAAAAGAGATTCTGGCGGTGCCAGTTTCATCGCAGGTTGCTGCGCGCCCTTCAGAAGAGGTGGCGGAGATTGCGCGTCAAACAGGTTTTCAGGCGTCACATTTCAGCAGTGTGGAAGCTGCATTGGCTTCACTCAACAACACAGTATGGGAGCGCCCACCGCGTGTTCTGATCACCGGCTCGCTCTATCTTGCGGGTGACGTGCTGTCGGCAAATGGCACCCCTCCGCAATAAAACGTTATTCGTTTGGCGGGGTATCTGCGGGTGGCTTATCCCGATCGAAGAGTCCCGAGGCAACATCCGAAAAACGGGGTGGCTCTACGGCAACAAATGGCAGTGGTCGACAAACCTCAATCGCAGCAAGACCAACGCGGGCTGTGAGTAAGCCATTCAGCACACCCTCGCCGAGCTTTGCAGAAACACGCGCAGCAAGGCCTAACCCCATTACCTGCTGGATAATTCCATCTCCCACAGCAATACCGCCTGTCACCGCCAGGTGTGACAACACATTCCCTGAAAGCCGTAGAAACCCAAACAAACCGGGTCTTCCGCCATAGAGTGCCGCTATCTGGCGTACCATGCGGGCACATGCATAGAGAACAAAGGCAAGATCAACAATCGCACGCGGGCTAACGGCTGTGACCATCGATACCTGCTTGGCCCCATTTGCCACGATGCGGCGCGCGTTGCGGTCAAGCGGTGCCAGAAGCTCTTGCTCCGCAATGGTAAGGCGATCTGTGGCATCGATGATAGCATCCTCACCCAGTGCAGCCAGATTTGTACGTGCACGTGCCATTTCGGGGCGGGTTGAATAAAGTGCGACGAGATCACCTACTATTGCAATCGCCGCCTTTTCGTCATCGTTTTCACGTGCAATGGCTGCTTTACGTTGCAACGCCTCTATTCGCCGCTCGCGAAACACTCCACGCAACTCACGGATAATGATGGCGATGAAGGCTAACAGCGCAGTCAGCGCCAGTGTCAAGGCAATCCAGCCTAATGCCGGGATCGTTGTTAATAAATGACGTACCATTTGCTCAATGCCGAGCACGATCCAAAGCGTTATCAAGCCACCTAGGGTGGACATTAATATGCCAAGCCAAGGCGCGCGCCATGGGCGTTTTTTGATAACGGCTTGCTGCTCCTCCGGTGCGGCCTCAATCTCTTCAACCACAACAACGCCGTGCGGCAAATGCGTTTCACGTGCCACACCCTCATGAGACGCCGGAGTGTCGGCAGTGGGATCAAGACGGAAGGCGCGAGGCGTTTTGGGATCGGAGGTATTCGTCATTGTACAATCGATCTTGCTTAAAAGCGTTATATCAGTCTATCGCCGATGAGGAATTCCAATGCACGGTCAAGGCGGATGTGTGGCAATGGCGGTAATCTCCCAGCTGCATCGGGCATCCGTAGCGGAGGGCGAAAACGTGGAAAACGTAAGGCTCCCGGAGCGATGGCACCCGAGAAAACGGCGTGCGGATCTTCGGGTAATTCACCGGGGAAGATAGCTGCTTCTGTCATACCATCGAAAAGCTCATCGCCGATGCATTCACCCGCTTCTGGAGTTCCCACGATAGCCGGCAAGGTTTCACGCCCCGAGCGCACACTTGCTTCACGCGTTGCACGTATGGAAGCAAGCGCCATGGTTTCTACCCGTGCACCAGCACCCCGCGTGCGCCGCAAGGAACGATCAACCAGAAGGCGCAAAATCGCCTCAAGCCGCGCATGGTCAGAGCGGTGCAGATGATCTGCCTTTGTGGCTGCGAAAAGCACTTTATCAATTCTGGGCGCAAACAGACTGCTAATAAGCGTATTGCTGCCGGCGCGAAAGGCTAGCAGCACACGATCAAGCGCATCCTCTAACTCAGCAAGCGCAAGCGGCCCTGAATCCAGAGCTGACAGCACATCGACAAGCACAATTTGCCGATCCAGCTGGGAAAAATGATCGCGAAAGAAGGGACGTACAACATGCGTGCGGTAGGCATCGAAGCGCCTCTCCATCTGCGCATGCAAACTTTTGGGTGCTGGCTCAGCCCCCGGTGGCAGGTCCAATGGTGAGAAGGTGAGGGCGGGCGAGCCCGCCAGATCACCCGGCATCAGAAAACGACCAGGTGGCGTTGTTGCCACTCGCTCTGGCCCCTCACGTAAAGCCGTGAGATAAACCTTGAACAAATCGCTCAACCGGCCGATATCCATCTCGGAAGCGGGCTTTTTCGGATCATGCTCGGCCAGTGCTGCGTGCCATGGTGCAGCGATTACCGCACGACCATTGGCCCTACTTGCTGCCAGCGTGTCGCGAGACCATGAAGCGAAATCCTTATCGAGCAATGCCAGATCAATCAGCCATTCGCCAGGGTAATCAACGATATCGACCGCAAGATGCGCAGGCCCAGAGCGCCAGCCCGCACGGCGTTCATAATCAATCGCAACACGCAATTCAGCGATCCGTGTTGTGGATTCAGGCCATCGCCGATGCGGCTCTCCCAGTGTAGCAAGATGCTCCTCAAACGGAAAACGCGGCACAGCATCATCTGGCTGGTCGTCCAGAATTGCGCGACGAATACGTCCTTCAGCAGAAGCGCGAAACACAGGAAGGGGCGTCACCCCAATCAGATGATGCACCAGTGCCGTTGTAAACACGGTTTTGCCTGAACGCGATAACCCGGTCACCCCAAGCCGTACGCGCGGCGAAATGGCGTTGGCGGCATAGGCACCGAGATTGCGCAGAAGATCGCGTGTGGTGTCGAATGACGATGATATCACGGCGTGCGGAACCTAGCCTGTTACATGGTGGCAGAACAGGTGCCAGATTATGCACTTAGCATGCATCTGTCACCGTCAATCATCATCATCGGACAGGTTACGCGGTGTGATAAATCGATCCAGCTTGCCAGAATGCGCCTCGATATCGCGCCAATTGTTTATAGCAAAATCGATAACGGCGAGACCGCCAGTTGGATATTTTTCTGATAATAGCTGACGCGCCTCTATATTTCCGCTGCCAATCAGAAAACGCGCAACATCCTCAAAACCCGGATTATGGCCCACCAGCATCAAACTACCGACAGACGGCTCCGTTTCGCGGATCAGGTAGAGCAGGGCTCCAGGCTTGGCTTCATAGATACGCCGATCAAAACGGGCTGGCACAGAACGGCTGAATTCCTGCTCAACCAGATCCCACGTCTCCCGCGTGCGCCGCGCTGTCGAAACCACAGCAAAATCGGGAATAAGGCCGTGGGATTCAATATAAGCACCTATGCGCGGAGAATCTGCAAGGCCCCGTCGCCCCAGAGGGCGCTCGTGATCGGCAATACCATCGGGCCAATCCGATTTAGCGTGACGGAGAAGAATAAGACGTCGAGACATGATGTAAAAACCCATCCAGAGTGATGAATCGGCGATAGCATCAACCCAAAAAGGATACACCAAATTCGGGGCAGACCTGATGCTCATTCAAAACCAGGGGCAATCCTGTTGCTCCTGATCATCGCTTTATCCTCTTGCAGCGCCTGTCGTATATATAGAGCGCCGGCCGTTCTGATTCCTGTATTTCACCGCAACCTGCATTCAATTTGGTGAACCAGATTGAATGCAAACTGCTTTAGTTGAATAGCTTGAACTATAATAATATTTCGGCATGAAATGACGATTTGGTTAATCTTTCGATTGTCATACACAGCTCCCACAATAATGGAGCGATAGTATCACTCTGCAACACCGATTGCTGATGATGTCGTACGTGTGACACCAGCAGCAATCATGTCATGCCAGGCAGCATCAACAGAACCATTTAGATTAATGCCGCGGCAAGCATCTTCCAGCACCAGAACTTCAAATCCCAACTTACGAGCATCAAGCGCACTCCACGCTACACAGAAATCGGTAGCAAGGCCGGCAAAGACAAGGCGGTGCACCCCACGATCTCGTAAATAATCAGCAAGGCCAGTCGCTGTCACACGATCTGCGGCAAAGAAGGCAGAATAACTATCGATCAACGGTTGATAGCCCTTGCGGACAACCATTTGAGCGTGTGGAATATCAAGATCCGCATGGAACGCGGCACCGTGAGTGTCCTGCACACAGTGATCCGGCCAGAGCGTTTGCGGCCCGTATGACATCATCTTTGTATCAAAATTTTTCATACCAGGATGGGATGATGCAAAAGATGCATGGCCCGCAGGATGCCAATCCTGAGTCAGCGCAACATGGGTAAATTGTCGCGCAACGCGATTAATAATAGGGATGATGACTTTGCTGTCATCCACGGCAAGGCTACCGCCAGTTATAAAGTCATTCTGGACATCGATGACGAGTAGCAAGGTATCTGGCTTATGAGCCATGCATTGAATTCCTAGGGAAACGCTATGGGTTTATACAAATCTGGAGAAGCATGATAATGAGCGTTTTTGCATTTAATGCCAATTATGATTGTTTCATGTGCCGGAGTAAGGAATGATGCAGGTAAAGGGTGACTGTGTCATAATCAAGCTACAGCCATGCGCGGTTCGCAACCATGATCATGGCGGGATATCAACGACGCGCTTGCGACAAATGCAATCCATTCTTATTATAACTTAACATGAATTTGCGGGGTCGATTGGTTAAGCAATGACTGAAGTGATGAATATGCAAGTGAAGACGAACGTATCGCTTGCGGCAGAGCAAAATGCGCCAGTGCCCGGAGCCATTACGGTTGACCGCGTACCACAGGGCTTACACAAAGGATGCCCCGTGCACCAGTTGCGTGAGGAGCTGCGCCGTGTTGGCCTGCGTCCCACACGTCAACGCATTTCCCTGGGCTGGTTGCTTTTTGCCAAGGGTGATCGCCACGTTACTGCAGAAATGTTGTATGAGGAAGCCACTCGCGCCCGTGTGCCGGTATCTCTGGCAACTGTCTACAACACACTACATCAGTTCACTGAAGCAGGATTGCTTCGCGAGCTTGCTGTTGATGGTTCAAAGACCTATTTCGACACGAATATGTCAGACCACCATCACTTCTTCATCGAAGGTGATGACGATCTGATGGATATTCCTGCATCGGGCCTAACCGTCGCGCAGCTGCCAGAAGTGCCCGAGGGCATGGAAGTTGCACGTGTCGAAGTCATCGTGCGACTACGCCGTAAAGCTTAGTATCTGCTTTGGGATAACTATCAAATCCCATTCAATTATAAAGTAAAAAGCGCGCCTTTAAGCAAGGCGCGCTTTTTTATTACATGTTCGGATAATTTGGTCCGCCACCACCTTCCGGCGGCACCCAGGTAATGTTCTGGGATGGGTCCTTGATATCGCATGTTTTACAATGCACGCAGTTTTGCGCATTGATGACAAAGCGTGGATCAGCGTGGGTTTCTTCGTTGCTGTAGACCACTTCATAAACACCAGCAGGGCAGTAAAGCCGTGCAGGCTCACCATAAAGTGGCAAGTTGCGCTCAATCGGAATCGATGGATCCGTTAACTTGAGGTGCGCAGGTTGGTCTTCCTCATGAGCCGTATTTGAGATGAATACAGATGAGAGCTTATCAAACGTCAACACACCGTCAGGCTTAGGATAAGTGAGGATTTTCACCTGGTCGATGCGAGCAAGTGAATCGCAATCACGCTTCCGGTGCCGCAGCGTGCCAAAAGGCGACAGGCCAATAAGCGAATTGATCCACATATCAACGCCACCGAGCGCCACGCCGATAAAGGTGCCAAAACGTGACCATAGCGGTTTGACGTTGCGAACAGGCTTAAGATCCTGCCCAATGCTCGACGTGCGCCAGCCATCCTCATAATCTTGCAAGGTATCGTGTGCACGCCCCGCTTCAAGAGCAGAGATGACTGAGCGAGCTGCCAACATGCCTGAAGCAATGGCATTGTGGCTGCCCTTAATGCGCGGAACATTAACAAAACCCGCAGCACAACCAAGCAATGCACCACCGTTGAAAGCAAGCTGAGGAACCGACTGCCAACCACCTTCCGTAATGGCTCGCGCACCATATGAAAGGCGTTTGCCGCCCGCAAAAGTATCCCGGATCATCGGATGCGTTTTAAAGCGCTGGAACTCGTCAAAGGGCGACAGGGTAGGGTTCTTGTAGTCCAGGTGCACCACAAAACCCACAGCAACCATGTTGTCCTCAAAATGGTAGAGGAACGATCCGCCACCCGTGCCACTATTCAGTGGCCATCCAAAGCTGTGTTGCACGAGACCGGGCTTGAACTTGGCCGGATCAATCTGCCACAGTTCCTTGAGACCAATTCCGTATTTCTGTGGTGAGCGATCCTTATCGAGCCCAAAGCGGGCAACAAGCTGCTTGGTCAGGCTGCCGCGCGCGCCTTCCGCAAAGAATGTGTATTTGCCGCGAAGCTCCATACCACGCGTAAAATCAGCCCGCGGCTCTCCATTCCGACCAATGCCCATATCGCCAGTGGCAATACCGATCACAGCGCCGCTTTCATTATAGAGAACTTCAGTAGCAGCAAAGCCGGGATAGATTTCTACGCCAAGCTCTTCCGCACGTGTAGCCAAAAAGCGCGTTACATTGCCAAGAGAACCAATAAAGTTGCCGTCATTATGCATTAACGGCGGCATCAGGAAGTTAGGCAAGCGGATGCCGCCAGCGGGGCCAAGCAGGTAAAAATGATCACTTTTCACTTGTGTGGTCAGCGGACAATCTTCCGCTTCGCGCCATCCAGGCAGCAACTCATCAAGACCAGAAGGATCAATCACAGCACCTGATAGAATGTGCGCACCGACCTCAGACCCCTTTTCGACGACAACCACAGAAACTTCAGAGCCATTTTCGGCAGCCAGCTGTTTAATGTGAATAGCAGCTGCCAGACCTGCTGGTCCTGCGCCCACAATCACAACGTCGAAATCCATGGATTCGCGGCCGTCTGCCATATCGGTCATCTTTTTATCTCTCCCCAAACTCTTGCGAGCGCTCATTGGCGGGCCTGGATATTCCCGCAACCAAACAAATGTTTGGCAAGTTATTAGGTCAACCAGAAGCCCTGAGCACCGTCAAGCCCTTTGCAGGCTTGTTGGCTTGAAGTTGAATGGATTCTAATCTGGAATCAACGCCTGTGTACAAGCTTCTCAAAGGCTCTTTAAAAAATATCGGATATATTACGTACCGGATTGTACCTCATGACGGAAAACACCGATGATTTGATGACCGATTTCAGTTGGCGTCATACGGCCTGGCCGATACCACGAACTCACAGAGTTTATCAGGCTGAGCAACAGAACCCGGTAGATAGACCTATCAATCTGCGGGGGTAGTGGCAGGGCCTCAACCAGCTCGATATAAGCGCGCTCAAAGACATCTCTACGAGCGATAAGCTTTTCCAGCATTTCTGGTGGAATATTCCGAAAATCGGTCAGGAATGGTACTTCAACAATGTCAGGATCAAGCTGGATTTCAAGCTGGCGCACACATGCTGCCTCAAGCCGCGCCCATGGCTCTTCAATTCCTTGAGTAGCATCAGCGATCTGCTCCGCAGCATGCTGGAGCGCAAAATCATGTACCGCTACAAACAGCTCTTCCTTTGAGCGGATGTGGTGATAAAGCGAACCGCCCAGCAGCCCGACCCGTTCTGCGATATCACGCATAGATGTAGCGAGATAACCGCGCTCAGCAAACAAGATCGCGGCAGCCTGAATAATATCGTGATAACGATCCCGCGGTGTACCATTTGGCAAGCGACGCCCTGTGCGTGCCGGTTTTGGGCTGTGGGGGAGGGCCTCTGTTTTGGCTTTCTCTCCGGTCACTGTCTCGCCTTCCTCTCCCGCCACGCTCTTATTCTCCGCGGAACGTTTATTTGCCAGCTGGAATCATCTGAGCAATACCTCCGAATGTGAGGAGATAGCGCTCTCAATGGATATCGCTTTGTGGGACGATGCGTCAAATTAGTCTATTGCAAACGGATCAGATAAGCGCTGTCTCAACATGTTGGCACATAAAAAGCAATTTCCGTGCTTGTTTCATCTTGATCTCGAAGGCCGCAAACAATACCCATTGCCCATCATCGAGTGCGTTCGTTGTTTGAGTTGTACACGTATAGCCGATTGGATCCCTATGTTTCGCCGTTTATATGACTGGGTTATCTCCCTTTCTGCCAGTCCTTATGCCGTGTGGGCATTGGCAGCCGTCTCTTTTGCGGAGAGCTCATTTTTCCCGATACCACCAGATGTGCTCCTGCTACCTATGGCGCTGGCACGCCCTAACAAAGCACTGTTCTATGCAGGTGTGTGCACCGTGTCTTCTGTTGTTGGGGGGCTTCTAGGATATGCAATTGGCGCCCTATTATACGACTCGCTTGGCCAATGGTTAATCGCTGCCTATGGCTATGGCGATAATGTAGAAGCCTTCCGCGCAGCATATGCCAAGTATGGCGAGTGGATCATTCTGATCAAAGGCATCACCCCAATCCCGTACAAGCTAGTGACCATTACCTCAGGGTTTGCTGGCTATGACGTGCTATGGTTCACGGTTTTATCACTTATCACACGCGGAGCGCGGTTCTATATCCTGGCTGGTTTATTGCACCGTTATGGCAATCCGATCCGCCGGATTGTCGAGGAGCATTTCGGAGTCGTTTTAGGCGTGCTGACCGTTTTCGTCGTGGCGGGCTTTGCTGCGGTACGGTTTGTTTTCTAACGCTTGCACTTTACTGGCCATGATTATCCCGGGAGCAGATATGCTATCATTGCGTGGAAATGCAGCTGCCTTTAACGCAGCCATTGTTGTGCTTGTCATTTCGACTTTAGCTATTGCGGGAGCGTTTTACTTCCAGTTCGTGATGCATCTGCCACCATGTCCGCTGTGCTTGATCCAACGATGGCCGTTTTATGCGGCCATTCCGGTTAGTGTAGTCGCAGCTTACTGTGCACGGCCTGCCTCGGCATCAGCCGCAGTAGCACGCGTGCTGCTTGGTATGCTCGCACTGGGGTTCCTGGTTGGTGCCGGCGTGGCTGCTTTCCATGCTGGTGTTGAGTGGAAGTTCTGGAGCGGATTGGAAAGTTGCAGCGGCACGCTCTCCATCGTTAACGACGCTGACGCTTTTCTGCAACGTCTCCAGACAGTACAGGTTACGCGCTGCGATGAAGCTGCATGGCGTCTGGGCGGATTATCACTGGCTGGATGGAATGTACTGGTGTCTCTAGCTCTCGCTGGCATCGCTGCAGTGGGCGCACTACGCCACCGTTAAAGGCTGCCTGCGATTTCTTTCTTGGAAAAGAAAGAGAAAGAAGCGGTAGTCAGTCCAACGTCATAACAGAATTCAATCCAATGGTTCCATAACACGTCTTACACGAATCCTATATAACTCATGCTGAACGCCGTTATCAACCAGAGTATTTCCTCGGCTACCCTAGCGAAACAATTATGGGTTTAGCCAGCTGATTGGAGAGCATGTTGTGCCTTCCATAGCCTAATGATGCGCCAGTACGGTTTTTTCTTAATAACGCGGCTATCGCTTTGGTCGGCCTCAGCTCTATACGTATATTATCTCCCCTTTATCCTTACGCCTTCAGCCGGTATTTTTGTGCGGTTTGTCTTTTTGTTTTTTTGGCAGCTTGCGTTTGTTTGATCATCACATTGCACGCAAGCTGCTCCAGCATAAACCGGACCGCCCTAGAAGTTGACGGTCATATATCCCTTGACGCCGTGGTCCTGGGCGTTTTTGGCTATTTGCCCGCTGTAGGAAACCCCAAGGCGCGTTGTCGTGCCGATCCCGATGTCGCCACCCAACCCAAGAACCAGCGCATTCTGCGCTAGCGGCGTTCCGATAATCGAGAAAGCACCTGTCTGCGCCGACACGAACGCAGCACGCGGCCTGATGTCTCCAAAGGCATAGCGCCAGCCAACCGTGCCGTGCACCCGGCCCTCCACGCTACCAACAGAATAATCATGCGATAAACGCACACCAGCCGTCGAAAAACCCGTATTCGCATCCGACGTATGCCCATAAAGCCCCGTGCCTAAACCAAGGTCACGCTCTTCAATCCCGTCCCCTCGATACGCAACATACGCAAGGTTGACAAACGGCTCAGCCGTGACGGACTGCACACCAAACGTGTAGCTCGCCTCCCCATAAACCTGCAATGTCCGCGCGTCATATTGCGAATATTGACCATCACGCAGCCCAAGCGACGCAACATTCAACTGACGCGATACATCAATGCTATGCCACGTATGCCCAACCCCAAACTGCACACCAAGCGCACCAAAACGTCCGCCGCCGTAAATCGCAGCGTGGTAGTTGTCGACATCAGACTGGCTCAGAAGAGCATTGTTCCTGATCTCGCTCGTGCCGTAGCCGCCCGCAAAACCAAGCCGCCAGTTGTCGCCAACCGCACCATCACCACCAAGCACAAAACCGGCAGTCGACAGATCAAGACGCGACCCCTGCCCCAACTGGCCCGCATTGCCCCAGCTGCCATAACCCTGGCCCCAAAGCCCGATATCCGCACCAGAGCCGGACAGACGGCGATCCGCCTGCGCAACAGAACCCTTGCCATCCAGCGAAACACGGGTGCGCGTGTTGAGCGCATCCCGCAGATGACGGCTTTCATCAATCAGCACACCCTGCGTTGCTGCATGGATCTGACCCGAGACCTGATCAAACGCCAGACGCACATCAAAGGCCTGATCGTTCGAGGCAGAAGCAATCGCATTATACAACCGGCTGACAGCACTGTGCCCATCAACCCCCGTCGCATCAAGCGCACGCCCAACCGCAAACTGGTTAACCGTCCACGCAACATCCGTAAACGAGCGGGTGCGCTCAAGATAGAACTGGCCCACGTTGCCAACCGCCTCGGCCTTGAACTGCGAGAACAACCGGCTGCGGCCAACTTCAAGCACCTGTACCGCATCAGGCGTTGCAAAACTCACGCCGTTGTCCGCCGTCACAAAAACATACCGATTGCCGAAGGTGTAGCCGCGCCCATCCATCAGAGACAGCGTGACCGGTGCCCCGTCACTGGCGCGCGAAAAGATCGCACGGCCATCATGCGTGCCGCCAAAACCCGCTGATACAGCAATCAGATCCCCAGGCTCAAACGCAATCGTACCACCGTTCTGAACATAGGAGCCAAGCCGGATCGTCCCCGGCGAATTCTCATTCCCCGGCTTGAACGTGCCGCCATTCACCGTCAGCGATGCGATGTTCACCTTATTCGCCGGCAACGCATTGGCCTGCCCTTCAAGCACACCGTTGGCATTCACCGTCACCGCACCCGCCTGGCCGTTGACGCGCAGCAAACCGCCATCGGCAACAAACGTAGCCTGGGAGAAGTCGCCCGTGATGTTCAGCGTGCCCTCAGTGAGCGTGCCCGTGCCCTTGTATTCGTTGCTCTGCGCTGACAACGTCAGGCTACCGTCACCCGTCTTCCGGAAGTTGCTGCCAGCCAGGGGAATGGCCACATCCGCAGAAGCAGCGGAAGCCACCCTGAACGTGATGCTGTCCGACCCATCAAGCGGCGCAAGCGAGAACACCGCCGGCGCAACAGGATTGCCGTAATCGTTGAAGACATAGCCCGGACCAGTAACGGTCAGGCCGCCCAGCAGAATGCGACCTTCAACCGGGATGGCAGGGCGGCCCGTGGCCGTGCCCTCAAACGTCGCCTTGTCGTGGATCCACGGCGTGCCATCCACAAAGGTGTGCGAGACACCGCTCCACAGGCGCGGATTGGGGTTCGTGTCATAGTTGAACACATGCTCCGTTCCGCCTGGCTGCTGCGATTTGGACTTGAGCACCAGATAACCGTATTCAACCGGACCAAACGTAAAATCAGACCCCGCATAGGCCGCCTTCACGCTATCCGCCACAACGATCTCACCTGAGCGGTTGGTGTACGAGAACACGTAGAAAGATGCATCCTGATCGCCCACAGAGAAGCCGGTTGGCAAGGCAACATCCGTGATCGCGCCGCCAAGCACCGCCGTGGTGCCCTTGAAAGCAGGCGCTGACGTGGCCGAAGAGCCAGTGGGCACCGTCAAACCGACAGAGGCCGTGGAGGCAAGCGTCAGCGTATCGATACCAAACGTGCTGCCGATGCTGCCAAGCAGATTGCCCGCCACCTGGGCCGTGGCAACAGCGCCCTGCCCCGCCAACGTGCCGCCCGTGCCAACATTCAGCACCCCGCCAAGCTGGCCATTCACAATCATCGAACCGCCGGAAAGCGTTGAGGTGCCGCCGAAGCTGGCGCTGTTCGCCGTCAACGTCGTGGTGCCGGCAAGGTGCTTGATGCCCGAAAGAGACGTGCCACCAGAAAGCGCGGTGTTAAACGTATTCGCACCTGTATAATTGAACACCAGGCTGCCCGCACCGTCACCAAAAGCAATCGTGCCGGCATCAAGCTGGCCCGCAGCTGCAGCCGCGCTGGCTGCATCGGCGCCAATATTGAGCGTGCCGGAAGAGCCGGCACCAACCGCCATGAGGACGCCACCACTGGGGACCGACACAACGCCGTCATTCGCCACCGTCACCGCACCAGCCCCGTTCTGGCCGATCGTGATCGTGTTGAGAAGCAACGCCGCGCCTGCACCAGACACGCTCACAAGCCCGTTGGCACCAACACCCTGCCCCACAACAGCCTGAGAATTGGCAACCGCAACACCAGCGCCGATTTGCAGCTCGCCGCCCTCAACCGTGATATCGCTGAAAGGCGCGCCAAGCGTGCTGCCGGCAAGCGGACGCAGAACACCCGCCTCCACAACCGTGCCGCCGGAATAGGTGTTGACCCCGGCAAGCTCCAGCGTACCGCCACCCACCTTGCGCAGTACATTGGTGCCAGAGCCATTTTTGAGCGCGGATTCAACCAGCGCCGTAATGCCGCTGCCAACATTGATACTGCCGGCAGAACCTGATGCGGGCGCAATCGCAAGCTGGTCACCGGTCACAACATAACCATCGACATTGAACTGCAGCGTATCGAACGATTGTTCGCCATCAACCGTAACGGTGCCTGCCATGCCAGCGAAAACGGCTACAGTACCAGCACCCATCCAGCTGCCATTGATCTCGGCCTGGCCCGGCTGGCCGGTCCAGTTGGTGGTGCCGGTTTGCCATAAGGCCGAGCCGCCATCAACAATGCCATTCCCGAAGATATCCTCGCCATCCCAGAACTGCAGGTTCTGGCCAGCCCCCAGCACAACCAGATTGATCTGGTTGGGGATGCCCATCTGCAGTTCAGAATCATCGACGACAAACCCGCCTGTGCCTGTAATGCTTTTGCCGCCGAAGGAGCCGCCTTCGAGATTGCCGTATTCAAACAGCCGATAATAGCCGCCGGACCCCACCGTTACATTCAGATCGCCGCCGAGGGTCAGGTTGCCTGTCACCCTCACAAGGTCGTTCTGGGCACCACCCACGATACCGGGCGCATTCAGCTCAAACACAGAGGTCGAGCTGCCCATCAGTTCGAGATTGCCATCGATGGTGAGTGTGCCCGGGCTGTTACCGGCAGAAAGCGTGCCATCAACTCTGACATTGCCGACAACCTCGCCCGAACCGCCCAGCGTGCCATTGCTATCAACATAGATATTGCCAGCGAGCTTATCGGTGCTGGCATTCCCGACAAGCAGCTTGCCGCCAGAAATCTCGATATCACCTTCAAACCCGGAGCTATCACCCTTCAGCAGCGTGGTGCCCGAGAGCTGCTTGAGCGTCGCCGTCCCCATCCCGCCGGACATCGACGCCGTAAAAATCGCCGGCGAAGAATCCAGCGCAGAGTGGTTAAAGATGAGCTCTGCATCACCAAGACCAAAGTTCAGCACCCCGGCAGAGAACGTACCTGCCCCCTTGCTGCCATCAAGCTCATCGCCAATAATGAGCTTGCCGCTCGAACCAACTTCAGACGCAAGAGAAACATTGCCCACAACGCTGGCAAAACCACCAGCCGTAAGCCGAAGCGTACCACCCCCACTATCACCAACCGTAACACTGCTGGAACTCTCCCAACTGGAGCCAGAACCAGCAATCGTCACTATACCTTCTGAGCCAGCTCGGAAGCCAAGAGTGCCCCCTGCATTGGTAACCTTACCGCCATTCGTAATCGACAGACTGCCCTTGCCATATCCGCCGACAGTCAGGTCGTCGGAATTGGCCCAACTGGAGCCCGCTCCATCAACCGTTACTGTACCTTCTGCGTCAATATAATCGCCAATAGCGCCCCATGTATTTGAGACTTCACCGCCATTCGTGATCGACAGGCTGCCCTTGCTATCATCCCCGCCAACCGTCAACCCGCCGGAACTCACCCAGCTGGAACCAGCACCAGAAACCGTCACGGTACCGTCTGCGCCAGCAATGTTGCCAATAGTACCCGTTGTATTTGTGACCTTACCGCCAGCCGTGATCGATAGGCTGCCCTTGCCAAAAGTGCCAACAGACAATGTGCCGGAATTTTCCCAACTGGAACCAGCACCAGAAACCGTCACGGTACCTTCTGAGCCAGTAAGGTAGGCAATGGTGCCCCCTGCATTGGTGACCTTACCGCCATCCGTGATCGACAAACTGCCAGTGCCGTTATCACCCACCGTGATATTGCTGGAAGCAACCAGCTTCGATCCTGCGCCTTCAACATTGATGGCCCCGGAAACAAGGCCTGCGACAGCAACCTGGACATCATTCGTGACGCTAACCTCACCGCCATTCGTGATCGCGAGCGTACCGCTGCCGTTCTTGCCGACTGAAAGGCCATCTGAAAGGGTCCATTTTGAGCCGGCACCATCAACAACAACCGTACCATTCGAGCCATCCTCATCACCGAGGACGCCATTGCCACTTCCCAGCGTTCCGCCAGCGTTGACACGCAGCTCACCGCCAGAAACAAGAACCTCGCCCGTAAAGCCCGCGCCCTTTCCTGTCAGATTGGTCGTGCCGGACAGATGGCGAATAACGGACCCAGGAGAAGCCCCCGAAATCGCAGCACCGAACGTGGTCGCACCGGAATGGTTGAAAACAAGCGCACCTGTGCCAGCACCAAACGCAACACTGGCCGTATCAAGCACACCCGCAACACCGGCAGGACCAAACACAGCACCACCAATATTGAGCGTACCGGTTGAGCTGGCACCCAAGGCAATCGTCACCGAAGAAGCCCGCACAAGACCACCATCCATGATCGACAGAAGGCCAAGGCCAGTGCCGGAATTGCCGACATACAGCGTGCCAGAATTCTCCCAACTGGAACCAGCCCCAGAAACCGTCACTATACCGTCGGAGCCAGGAGCAGTGCCAATGATACCCCCTGTATTTGTAACCTTACCGCCACCAGCAATCGACAGACTGCCTTTACCAGAATTGCCAACAATCAGCTGGCCAGAACTCTCCCAGCTGGAGCCAACCCCATCAACTGTCACTGTACCCTCGGAGCCAGAACCGAAGCCAATGACACCCACTGTATTTGTGACCTTACCGCCATCTGTGATCGACAGACTGCCCTTGCCAGAAAAGCCAACATACAGCTGGCCAGAATTCTCCCAGCTGGAGCCAGAACCATCAACCGTCACTGTACCGTCGGAGCCGGCAGCGTAGCCAATGTAGCCTGTTATATTTGTAACCTTACCGCCATCTGTGATCGACAGACTGCCTTTACCAGAATTGCCAACATACAGGTTGCCGGAATTGACCCAGCTGGAGCCAAAACCAGCAACCGTCACTGTACCCTCGGAGCCAGAACCGGAGCCAATGACACCCACTGTATTTGTGACCTTACCGCCATCTGTGATCGACAGACTGCCCTTGCCAGAAAGGCCAACAGTCAGCTGGCCAGAACTCACCCAGCTGGAGCCAGAACCAGAAACCGTCACTGTACCGTCGGACCCAGTAGCGGAGCCAATGGTGCCGATTGTATTTGTAACCGTACCGCCATCCGTGATCGACAGACTGCCCTTCCCAGAATTGCCAATACGCAGATAGCTGGAATTGACCCAGACGGAGCCAGACCCGGCAACAGTCGCTGTACCGTCGGAGCCAGTCTGAGAGCCAATAATGCCCGCTGTATTTGTGACCTTACCGCCATCTGTGATCGACAGACTGCCCTTCCCAGAATAGCCAACATACAGCTGGCCAGAATTCTCCCAGCTGGAACCAGACCCATCAACCGTCACTGTACCCTCGGAGCCAGAACCGGAGCCAATGTAGCCCTGTGTATTTGTGACCTTGCCGCCATCCGTGATCGACAGGCTGCCCTTACCCGAATAGCCAACATACAGGTCGCTAGAATTCTCCCAGCTGGAACCAGAACCAGCAACCGTCACTGTACCCTCGGAGCCGGCAGCGGAGCCAATATAGCCCCATGTATTTGTAACCTTACCACCATCCGTGATCGACAGACTACCAGTGCCAGAACTGCCAACAGTCAGAGCGCCGGAACCCTCCCAGCTGGAGCCAGAACCAGAAACCGTCACTGTACCCTCGGAGCCGGCAACGGTGCCAATGGCGCCCCCTGCATTGGTAACCTTACCGCCATTCGTGATCGACAGAATGCCCTTCCCAGAATTGCCAACATACAGCACGCCGGAATTGACCCAGCTGGAGCCAGAACCAGAAACCGTCACTGTACCATCTGAGCCGGCAGCGGAGCCAATCCGGCCATCTGTATTTGTGACCTTGCCGCCATCCGTGATCGACAGACTGCCTGTACTCGTATTGCCAACAGTCAGAGCGCCGCCAACCGCCCACGGAGACGCCTTGGTGCCCCCACCGGTACCGATAACCGTTTCATCGGCTCCATCAATGACAACCTGCGCCAGAACAGCAGATGGCCTCACGATACAAGACAGCGACAACAGCGACACGCCCGTCAGCAACACATAGCGCGCAATCCGTGATGGTTTTGAAACGGTCATATCGCTCTTCCAGTCTCGCAAAGTATATAAAGCCCGCTTTGGAAAACGGGGACGATCAGTGCAAACTCTTTAACCAACAACATTTATCAAAACATTAACCATCTTCAAGCCGTTGTAGCAGCTTTGCACAACAAATTCATATAATATTCAAACGAACCATCTCAAATCCATAGAAGAAATGAAGCACTTAGAGATAAACGGGTATATTTTTCATACTGGCAGCATCGTATTTATGCTGTTGAATAAATTACGGGGCATCCTCATTAACTTGCGGCATAAGGCTCATCTTTATGCCGTGGTCATTGAATCGGGCGCCGATAACACCTCGGCTTTCCAGGTTGACACCCCCCACCGCGAGCATGAATCCTTCGTCAAGGATGCCCATGCCAGACGGGATCGTATCGACGTAATAACCAACGTGCGTTTTATGATGCTCGCTCTCGAAGTGTCCGGTTCGATGAGTAAAGCCAATACATCGACGTAAACAAGGACGTTCTTTGGAGTTGCGGCGGCACTGTCGTATTTCAAGAAGCAGAAAAACGTCCAATCCATCAATGTGTTATTGGTCGCGGGACATTTGCGCATCGCCATCGACGCGATTTATTCGGCGACGAAATATTCCATGCATATAATCTCCGAGGCTCCGCGCAAGGAGGTCAAGCACTACAACAGCCCTCTCTCCAGAAGCTATCAACACCGAAGCCTCCTGTTTCGATCAGCGCGCCAAATATAAACGAGGCAATCGCCGGCTACTGCGATCCCCTACCGACAGCTTCGCGTGCTATGGCGTGCTGATTGCAATGAACCAGCCGGGGGGTAGTGCAAGAACTTTGAGGTCTGGCGATGTTATCGGAAATAGAAGGAAGATCATTCAGTGCGCAGGCTTTATAGCTGATGGTTTCGCACTGTCAGGAGGAGCTATCGATGCAAATCTGGATATCTTCAACAGCGCGAGCAGAGTGGCAATCTGCTGGGTTTGCGTTTCCATCACGAGTTGGCTACCGATGGGGAATGGAGTTAGTGCATGATGAGCGCCAAAGATATCTATTCGCAACGCGGAGGGCCATCTTTGATGACCCTGCTTCAATGCGTTAAAAGCGTTCTTTTTGCATTGTGAAATGCTTATAATTTAGCTTGTAAAGAACGATTGTGTTCCATGTGCTTCAATAGCAGATGCAAGGCGGGCGAGAGCGTGTATGTAGGCCGCTGTTCGCCAGGTTACATGCTTCTCCTGAGTAATATTAAATATCGCACGACCTTCACGAACCATGATTGTACGTAGCCGTTCATGCACCTCATCTAGCGTCCAAGCATAGCCCTGTTTATTTTGCACCCATTCAAAATACGATACAGTCACACCTCCTGCATTAGCCAGAATATCTGGCAATACTGTGATGTTTTTTTCTGCAAGTATTTTATCTGCCTCAGGTGTAATTGGGCCGTTTGCTAATTCAAGAATAACCTTTGCTTTAATATGGGATGCATTCCCCTCATGGATCATGCTTTCCAATGCTGCTGGAACAAGGAGGTCTGCGTCGATAGTGACAAGGTCATCAGCATTGATCAACTGGTGGCCATGTCGACCAGCGGTACTACTAACAGGCAACCCATCAGCTTTTGTTTGCAACAGCAGGTTTATATCAAGCCCCTCCGGTGCATATACCGCACCTGTTGAATCTGAAACTGCGACAATCTGGTGGCTATCAGCCGCAAGTAATGATGCAATAAATTGACCAGCATTACCAAAACCCTGTATGGCAACGCGCATTTTTCCTTCAAGACCAAGCACGCTGGCCAGATCCTTCACTAGATAATAGCCACCACGCGCTGTTGCATCATTACGACCAACCGAACCGCCAAGAGCAATAGGCTTACCTGTAATAACGGCCGGAGAGGCTTGTCCAACTATTTGTGAATATTCATCGGCCATCCAGCCCATGATCATTGCATTTGTATAAACATCAGGCGCTGGAATATCGCGGTCTGGCCCCACAATGCGAGCGAAAGCTTGAATATAAGCTCGAGATAGACGTTCAAGCTCAGCCTTGGAAAGCTTACGCGGATCAACACATACAGCTCCCTTACCCCCGCCATAAGGTAAGTTCATAACCGCACATTTGAACATCATCCAGAATGCAAGCGTTTCCACCTCATCCTCGTTGGAGTCAGGGTGGAACCGGATACCACCCTTTGTAGGGCCGCGCGTATCATCATAACGGCAACGCCATGCGAGAAAAGATTTCCGTGAGCCATCATCCATGCGGATCATCAACCGAACCTTGGTTGTCTCACGCGGATATTGCAGTTTCTCAATCACATCCGGATCAACTTCCAAGTAACCGGCGGCTTCATCAAGACGAACTAAGGCGAGATCGAGAAGGCTGTGATGAGGCATCATGACTCCTAAACTATGCATAGTGTGATGCTTGAACCATAAACATCAGATTATTGCGTAGGCAAGAGCTGATCAATTTTGCATAAAAACGAAGGGCATAAAAAATCTTTATTATATCGAAATTATTATAATTAATGCTTATTCTTATAAATCAGAGACAGATAATTGCGCCAACTAGGCTGCTGTTATGAACGTTTTGCATGGCAGTAATATGAAATGAGACAGAATTTCAGAGAGGGAATGTGATAAATCACACCTCGAACCTATTATAGCGGGGTAGTTTTCGGACCCGAAGATTCACTGTGGCAAAGGGGGCGTTGAATACGTTTCCTGATAGTGAGGAGCGAGCCATAATATCTATGCGAAGGCTGCTTGCGCCCAAAGCTACTGAATACCCTTTTTCAGCCCATTCGTTCCAATTTCACCGCTTGCTGCACCCCATTTGGTACATTGACGTATTGGATAAAACTGGAGCGGGCGATGGGAATCGAACCCACGACATACAGCTTGGGAAGCTGTCGTTCTACCACTGAACTACGCCCGCAATACCCTATTTATTTATCAAACCAAACCAAAACAGCAATAATAAAAAACGCCCCGCTAACCTTGTGCCCAGGTATTATCCAACACTGATCCCGTTTTTGGCGTTTATAATGCGTTGAATGTCTCCGGGATTGCGGTCATTGGTAGGGGCTTTCCATTTTACCCAGCGTTAACGACCGTCTTGGGTGAAGCGATTTCGTTGGATGTTTGTCGGTGCGAGTGTTGCCGATTATCCTTGTAGCCCTGCCTCCAATTCATCAGGACAATCATCGACGGTGGTCAGAATGCGGAAAACGGTGACCAGGCGTGAACTGATCCGAGGCAAATCCAGTGACCTGCGCTTGTGTTAGGCTTCAGTGGAACCAGGACGGGCGCTCGCGTTCCGATTGCTCTCTTCCTGCCGCCCCTTTTGTGCACGATGAGCCGTTCCTCGCGATACAGGCGAAAGAGCTTCTTATGGTTCACGTTATGACCTTCGCGTTTGCGCAGAACGTTCAATCGCCGCTAGTAAAATCAGAAGCACTCATGGGCAAGTGCGATTAGACGTTGCGCAGATTGCGGTCATGGGGCGTGTGGACTTGTAGCGAATGGTCATGCGGCAGCAGTCAATGGCTTTACACGCCCGCCGTTCGCTTATTCCCTGACATTCAATGAGACGAGTGGCAGCTTTACCTTGGCTATGGTCATTATCATTTCTTTTCCAGCAGATCCTACACGGTGACATTGTCCAATATCACATCGGCAAGCATTTGCTTCAGCTCGGCGTTCTTATCTTCTAATGTCCGCAGTCGCTTAGCATCACTGACGCCATGCTTGCGGCAAAGCTTGGCAACAGAAATGCCTGCTTCGTGCTCTTTCAAAATACTGATGATCTGCTCTTCTGAAAAACGGTTGCGCTTCATATTCTGGTCCTTCAATAACCAGAACGAACTTCAATAGGAGTTAAGCCAAAGGGGAAAGGTCATCATCAATGGCTCAAAACGTTTTTATCGTAGTAGTAGGAGTGTAGCGTGCAAATACAGGAAACCGGCGGTGGCTCTGCCCTAACATTAAAGGGGGAAGACTGCTTTGTGGTGCGCGTCAGAAGCGAACGCTATGACAAAGCGACTGACATATTGGGCGGAAAGCAGATTGACGGCAGTACGACGTCGAGGTCAAGGCAATCCTGTAAGAGCAGTCATTCGTCAATGCCAGGGCGCACAGCCTGCCTGAACCTCGTCGCCCTTTAACGCCTCTCATGATCCTCAAGCATGTGCTCTATTTCAAAATCATAATCAGGCTCTGCTAGGGAATAATCGATGTAGCCCAAATCAATAGAACTCGGGGAATTCAAGAGTTCAACGTTGTCGATATTATAGATAATTGACGTATCATCCTCTTCGTCATTTAAGAAGTGGCTAATCTCAAGCAGCAAGAAGGCGTCGAACTCGGTCTCCTGCTCGACCGATGTCGAACCCATAGGGACGTAATCCTTGTCGATCGAATCTCTAATTGAAAAGCTGATTTCCACATGGACGTTTGCAGTGATGTGGACGGGGACACGAAAGGCAAAACCTTGCGTGCCAACACGAACAATATCAATTTTCGTGCTATGGTCATCTAATCCAGTAATTTCGAAGTCAACCAAAGATAAACATGCACCTTCGTCTTCTCCTGGCATCGGCCCATCAAACTCGATATAAGGGGACTCCGCCTCCACTGCACTTTCCAATAGTGACTGTATGCGTCCCGTTAGGTCAGGGTCAGGATCAGGGGCGCTGAGCAAAGCCAACACATTCTGGGCTAAAGGAATAGTTTCCTCCGCCAATTCGTTCAGTATCGAGAGAGCTTTTCCAAGATCTTCAACAACATCGATGTACTCGCTTTGATCAGCAAAGGATTTCCAGTCTCCATCATTGCTGATTGCTAGAATCCTTTTTTGTTTTTGGATGGCCCAACATTCCAAGGTAAGTAGCGCGATGGCATCCGGAAACTCATTTTTCTTACTCTTGCTGGCAAATGGTGCTTCGTTTTTGAAATATCGATCTAACAGGGATTTCACATCGACGGTGTCTGCCGCAATCATTTCCGCGCCGGTCCTAGCGGCAAATTCAGATAGTTGACTCGCCGCATGTTTATAAGGCTTTACCATCGCATCTCTGGTGCCCTCCAAGTCAAGGATCTGTTGCTCGGTAAATTGGCGGTTTGATTGGCCAGATTTAATCGCTTTATTCAGCGCATCAAGCGTAGACTTTGCTTTATCATTTAGAGGCTTGTGTAGCTCGCGCACTGTGATTTCTGACAGTAGGAACTTGACCAAACCGTCCTTGAATTGACTCAGCTGACCCACTAACCCTGTGTCCAACTCTAGGTCATTGGAGTAGATCACCTGAGTATCAATGGTAAGGGCATCGTATTTCACAATCAAATCCAAACCTATTTTAAATTGGTAAACTAATGATCCGAGCAGGTTCACCTTTATTCCACGTTCCAGCGGCTTATGAAGCGCGCTCCCCGTTTATATGCAAGGAGAGCGCTTTCCGAGTCCTTACATGTAACTTCAAACGGCTCACGCTCCATCTGAAATTCTGGATCTGCAACAAACCCAGTAATATAGCAGCTATCTTTATATTCACCCAAGATGCGGTTTCTCAGCCTGATTTCAGATGTTGCGAAAGCTGTTTCCAGGGTTCGCCCTTTATATTCTGATGTTCCATAATCGAGCAAAACTGTATTTACGCTGACTAATTCCCATTTATTGCTGAGATGCCAACCATACCAACTGGCTAAACTAGGGTATTTCCGGCCTGCGCGATCTTCTTTCAGATTGAGAAAATTATTTATTTCTTCGGATAATTTTCCTTCAAAGGCCCTCGCCATAACACCATATTGTTTACGTAAACTGCCCTCCTTTGACCGGCGGGCAGTTCCGTCTGACTTCTCTTTTTCAAGCGCTAACTTTTGTTCGTCTTCTAAGCGTCTGCGTTGATCGGTTTCTTGCTGGGCCAATAAGGTGTTTTGCTGTTCAATGCTTTTTCCTGACAAAAGCACATCTTCGGGTGAAAACCAGATTGGCAAGAATTTATTGTTTATCTTTTCACGTTTCATGCCATCAATAATGAGCTTCAAATCCGCCGAAGAACCATAAATTGCACAGCATTGGCCACGTTGCGCCGAAATAAATGCGCCCTCAGCCGTTGTTGGAATGAATGAGGGAGGGGATGAAAGAGCCTCTTCAAGTAAACCCGAATGTTTTTTCAAAAGGGCTTTGTGAATTGACGGCTCAGGGACAGTCATACAGACCATTGCGGATTCAGCGTTGATTGAAACAGCGCCAAACCCTTTTATTTCCTTCTGGATATAGCCTTCAATTTCGGCAGATCTGATGGCTTCTTGCTGTGTCAGGTTGCGCACTTCAGAGGCGAGCAAGAGCAGCATCTGACTGAAGTGGTCATTTTCTACAGCAGAAAGTAAACTCGCCACATTGGATGGCTTTTCTTTTAACAGCTCCCCGCGCTTGAATATAAGCAGATCATAGCTATTAGAGGATGCAATGTTGCAGCCTGGAGTTGATTCTTGGAATTCCTGTTTCCACTTTTCCATGTGCACATTTAGAGCTTTAAGTTGCTCACGTTTAAATTGATCCTTGCCGATTTTGCATGCTTTGGCCTTGGAGCCTTCAAAAACAATATCCCCCGCAGGTTCTTAACAACAGAAGGTGCAGAAGCCGATGAGTTGTATAATAAAATAATGTCATCAAGTTCGCCATCGATGAGGAATTTGTTTTTATCTGTGGTCGCCTTGGTGACTATTGTTACATTTTCAATATCTGTCCTGAGGGCTGATATGGCTTCAGTCGCCTGAACAAGATTTGATCCATCATCATCGGGTTGCACTGCGTCTACGATCTCGGAAAGCTTTGCAACCTTGGCCTGCATGTCAGGAGACAATGTCATTCCCTCAATATCATGCAAGAACCTCCTCGCATCATCGATGCGAGCCAGCGCTAATTCTTTGCGATTTTTGCCTTGATTAAATTCATCTATCCGTGCTTCAAGGGCAGTATAGCGACTATGAGGATCAGCAATTTTTCTAATGATCGTGCTGTCTTTCTCCGTGAATTTTACAGGCTGTTCTTTTCCGGCATGTTTTTGCAATAATGCTTTCTCTGTTTCCCGTGTCATATAGCCAGATTGTGGTAAATCAGCTGATGCTTGGAGAGAAAGAATCGCGTTTCTTGTATTAATTCCATATATACCGTCAATGGTTTCATTTGTGTCTATATAGCCTGCTCTTTGCAGCATCTCCTGTAGGCGGATATGCTCAGCGGGAGAGCGGGAGACTTCATCATAGACGTCCTGCGGCAACTCACGCATTATGCGTTCGCGCCAGGTATCGCGTTGTGTGCGATATAGGGAAGACAAGCAGTTTATTGCTGCTTTTTGTTGTTTTTCAGCAAGTTGCTTTGAACTGCCTAGATTGCATGATTGAACAAGGTTCTTTGCATGATCAATCGCTTCCTGCCGCAATGATTCACGCTCGGCAGGGTAAGCGTAGCGGAGGATATAATATGGCTGGAATATTTCAATATCGAGCTGGCGCAACTCGGGGCTGGAACAAACCGTTTTTTCAAATGCTGTTGATGCTTTTTTGCAATCAAAAGTAGGGCCTTGCAAGATAGTGCCAGTTTTAACAGCAGTATTTGCATCAGGTTTCATAGCGGGTTGATTGGTTAGAGAAAGATATTCTTTCTTTAAAATATCCAGTTCATCAGTGAAGTTGTTATCTATTGGCCGCTTTTCTATTTCTGCCTTGAATGATGCAAGCTTTTCAAGAGCTGCAAGACGCATAAGCTCTGCGCTTTCAAAATATTTGAGCTGCGTAATATCCTGCCGGATACGTTCATAAGTATCTCTTGAGATAGTAGGGGCTGATGATGCGGCTGAGATGCGTTTTACAAGGGACTGGGTAAAATTTCGCACATGCTCGGATTGGGAGCTTCGGTAAGGCTCAATTTCAGTTTTTAAAACTGTCAGTCCTGCTAGATAGCTTGCTGTTTCGGCTTTTTCTCGCCGGGCGCGCTTGCCAGCATCATTTTCGATTTCAGCAATAATAACCTTTCCACCGCGTGCGTAATAATTGACCGCCTCTTCAGTATCCATAGGAGTGGGAGTAGATTCACCTGTTGCACGTGCAAAGCGTTGATTGCAAACAGATGGAACCTCTCTGCCAGAAGAATCTGGGACTGTGCAACGAATACCCGATTTGAGGTTTGAAGGGTTAAGCTTCGCACATTCCTGATGTAAGTGTGAAAGCTGCCGGGCTGAAGGTTCTACGCCAGCCTGGATCAGCCGCCGAAAATCCACGCCGTCGCGTGAGAGGAGTTTTTGTAGACAATATCTATGGGTTGGGGATTCTCGTGCCCACGCGTCTTGCGCTGCTTGAGCTTGTGCGGCAGCCATTATTCCGCCGATAATACCGCCAAATATATCGGGTCCCTGAGCCATTGTATTGGTGGCAGAAACACAAAATAGCGATCCCAGTAGAATCGGTTTTTTTAGCATGATATTACCCCATTTTTACATAATGTGATCGCAATGCGGGCAATGAGGCAAGTTGTTTTTATCGCTTAAGTTATGTTTTATTTTGCAATCATAATTTATTTTTTCATATGAAGTAGATAGCAATTAATACTATGGGAACATTAATTGAATTAAAAGACGATTGTTGCAGCGATGCTTATTGAAGAGAAAAATGTGATTGAATCAATCATAATGTTTTGTAATGCGTTTGCAATACTTTTATATCCAAATCTTATACTCTATTCCAATTTGTCTTAATCCATATTTAAGTTTGTTCTGGCCTTTAAGGACTGGAACATGAAGCGCAACCGTTTTTCATAACAACAGATCATCAGCATTTTGAAGGAGCACGAAGCAGGCATTACTGTTGCGGAGCTTTGCCTCAAGCATGGCATCAGCGATGCCAGCGAGACCAATCGACCGCATGCATTGGAAGATAAAAACGCCGAGCTGAAGTGCGTGCAATGTTGGACAGTATCGCCTTGAAGGATCTTCTGGAAAGGAAATAGTAACGTCCGCAGTCGAGCAGTAATACTGCCGCTCATCTCATTGAAAGTCATGGAATGAGCGAACGGCGGGCGTGTAGAACCATTGACTGATGCTGCATGTCCACGCTCCCCCATGACCGCAATCTACGCAAACGTCTAATAGTACTTGCGCGTGAATAACGCTGGTTTGGCTATCGTCGATTGCATGTTCTGCTCAAGCCATACTGTGAACCGCGAGGAATGGTTCACTATGCGCAAAAGAGGTGGCAGGAAGAGGGCAATGGGGACGCGGACACTCATACCAATTCCGCTGAAGCCTATTGCATCAAACCAAAAAGTGGAGACCGCTTTTTTGGATACATTGGATGCACAAATAAACGAGCGCTGATCACTGGGTTTCATATACGACCTGTTCATGGATGATCGCCGCTTTCGCATCCTGACAATCGTTTATGATTGCACGTGTGAGAACCTTGCGCTTATTGCCGATACGTTGCTATTGGGCGCGTGTTGCTCGAGAGCTGGACCATCTCATGGCCGAGCGCGGCAAACCCCGGATGATTGTGAGCGATAACGGTAGTGAGTTCACCAGCAATGCCATCCTGAACTGGGCCGATAAAGCCCGTGTCGAGTGGCATTATATTGCTGCATCAGAAGTAAGTTCTATCTGCTCCAAAAGCGCTTTAATTGCGACCAAATTGTGGTGCGCTATGGACATCTTTTTAGATTTGGATATAATCGATTCAATTAATGTTTTATTACTTATTATAAGGAAACAGGAATGGTAGACGCGTTTGGCTCTCGAGCTTTGACTGATGTGACGCAAGATCGTCAGGTTAATCCTAATCAGGCTAATCAAGGCGATTCCCTTGTCATCTCCTCTTCTCAAGGAACGTCTATCATAGATTCTGCAAACAATTCTCAGAATACTCCGCTTGAGGGGCGTGAGGTTCACGCGCTCAGCAGTGTCCGAGATGACGGGTCAGAGAAGCGTGAGGTGCAAAACCAGCAAGGCAAAACCAAGAAAGAACAGTTAGTGTACCTTAAGGATCAGCTCTCGCATACTGAGACGCGAAAGCACGTGACGAAGGACCGCATCGACCAATACTGGAAGGGCGCGGACACGGATCAGCAGCTCGAGCTCTTCAGGGCTCTTCTCCCGCATGAAGATATGCGACAGCACGTGACAAAGGACCGCATCGACGATTTCTGGCAGGGGGCGGCCCCGTATAAGCAGTTCTGGCTCCTCGAGACTCTTCTCCCGCATGCTGATATGCCACAGCCCGTGATGAAGGAACTCATCGACGATTACTGGAAGGGCGCGGACACGGATCAGCAGCTCGAGCTCCTCGAGGCTCTTCTCCCGCATGAAGATATGCGAAAGCACGTGACAAAGGACCGCATCGACAATTTCTGGCAGGGGGTGTACACGTATAAGCAGTTCTGGCTCCTCGAGGCTCTTCTCCCGCATGAAGATATGCGAAAGCACGTGACGAAGGACCGCATCGACCAATGCTGGAAGGGCGTGGACACGTATAAGCAGCTCGAGCTCCTCGAGGCTCTTCTCCCGCATGAAGATATGCGAAAGCACGTGACGAAGGACCGCATCGACCAATGCTGGAAGGGCGTGGACACGTATAAGCAGCTCGAGCTCCTCGAGGCTCTTCTCCCGCATGAAGATATGCGAAAGCACGTGACGAAGGACCGCATCGACCAATGGTGGAAGGGCGCGGACACGGATCAGCAGCTCGAGCTCTTCAGGGCTCTTCTCCCGCATGAAGATATGCGACAGCACGTGACGGAGAAACGCATCGACGATTACTGGAAGGGCGCGGACACGGATCAGCAGCTCAAGCTCTTGAAGGTTCTTCTTCTGCATGACCCGCGTGTTCAATCTCATGCGGTAAAGATCAGATTACTTCAGGGTTTCATATTCGCTAACAATGAATTCAATAAAGATCTTTTCCTTCAGCTGCCATTTGTTAAAGAAGAACAACTGAAAGAACACCTGGAAAAATACCTGAAGGATGATTACCTTAACACCCATCTGCCTGCCGGAATTGAGGGCTTCGATGCTTTGGTATTCTCTGTCTTGCCAGACAATATACTAGAGAACCTCAAGGCAGAAACACTGAATAGCTTGACAGATGAGAACAAGGAACGCCTTGATATCCGGCTTTTGACAAAATTATCCGATACCGAGTTTGAAAAGCTCGATGATAGCATTTTCAACGGAATACGAAATAGGATGAGCTTTAAGAAAAAACTAACTGATGCAAACAAAGAACAAGTTTATTTACCAGGGAGCGAACTTACTCCATTGGTAGAACTCTTTGAGCGCACAGGCAATATCAGTATATTTGATGATAATGTTGATTATTGGGGTGCGTCGGTTTTAAGAATGGCCAAGATTGCTGAAAAGCTCTTTCCTTGACAATAATACTCTTTGATCCAGTTGCGAGATGACATTCTGATAAACATCCATGATTGCGGGTCTGTGTTGCACAGGCCCACAATCATGGTGCTGTCTATATGCGCATCTGCAGCCGCTACCCCGAAAGATGGCGCATTATATCTGCTCGATGCGTTGCTAAAATAATTGGTATTAATGAATGCAGGTGATTGTCACAGAGACAAAAAAGGGTTACCTGATTTAGGCGTCCAACAGCTATAGGTGCTTACTCATCTGATGGTGGGCGTCATGATGCTTAAAATGCGGGCGTAGTTCAGTGGTAGAACGACAGCTTCCCAAAAACTGATGCTTGCTATTTTATATTTATACAAGTCGTTGAAGCGAGCGGACTTAGAAGAACATTTTTTCTTTCTCGCTGTTTAGCGTTCAATGTTCCATGATTGTTATCGATATATATTCAAGCCTGCATACATTTGCGGAAATCCGATGGGACAGATTGCATCATCCGTGGATTAGATTGCTACTCAAATTGCACTTACTCATACCACCTCAGGTTCAACTCAGAGCAATAACAAGCCAGACACTGCGTTGAGTTCTTACCAATTAGCATCGATGCTTTCATCCAATGCTAATAAAGGGAAATGATGCATGGCCATAAATTCGCAATCCGGAGAGCAAAAAGAGGCCGACATTGCGCGTGTGCAGAAAGCCGTTGCTGAGGCGCGCAAAATGACCGCACAAGGCAGCACAAAGATTGACGCTGCAATGTGTATCTATCGTCAGCTTCAAGACCAGTCCCAAGAAACTGTAGTGCAAGCCTTCATAGATGGGGCTACCCTAACTGAACGTGGCGCTTTGACTTATTGGTACAATTGCAAACGTCGAATAAACCGGGAGCGATCAAGCAACTGACAAGAAGGCTGAAAGTGGTGAGACGTTGCCTGCATCCCTTAACCGCATGATCTGACCCTAAGCTATATTTAGCCGCGAGTTTGTGCCCGCGTTTGATATTCCCCGTTGTCTGGGATCAGAGTTCAACCTGAAAGTCTCAAAAGCCCCCCCCGTTCGTCGGACGATAGCGCGGCAGCGAGCGAACGACCTGGATGCTGGCGGCTGGCGGCGCCTAATCTGGCAGGATGCTCTTGTCACCGCCGACGAGAAGGTGCTATCTCCATCACCTGCTCTCAACCCGCCCTGACGGTGACGATACTGGCTGCCACGGTCGCCTTGCTGGCTGGCAAGGAAGAGCTCGATATTTCAGTCTACAATCCCGGCGAGAAAGCAGTCTTTGCCATCTCCTCGAAGATCGTCTCCGGACCGAGCGAAGTCCTGCTTGTGGACGCCCAGTTCTTCAAGGCTAACGCCGAAGCGCCCATTGAACGGATCAAGGCGACCGGCAAGACGTTGAAAACCGCCTCTATCAGTCATAGCGATCCCGACGGCCGGGTGACGATCTACGCCGCTTTTCGGAAGCGCAGATCGTCGCCTACCAGAGATGAAACATGGCCCGCACCTCTGTGCTTGGAGGTGCTTTCGGGCTCGGTCGCGACGCTCAGGCTTTGCGCAGGCGCTCAACCCAAGCCATGAAGGTGTTCATATAGCTTTTCAAGAAATCGTGGCTTGCAGGGCCCACATTCCCCTCGGCATCGATCAGGCCGTCATGCCAGCGGATGAAACCCTCAGGCTGCCCCATGGTTGGCATGTTCAGATAGGACAGGATATTGTGAAGGTGCTGCTGCGCCATGGAAGTGGCGGGCCCGCCGGCTGCGGTGCCGATGATTGCAGCCGGGATGCCCGACCAGGCGCTGCTGCCGTAGGGACGGCTGGCGGCATCCAACGCATTCTTCAACAAGGCAGGGACCGACCGGTTGTGCTCCGGCGTGACGAACAGGATGCCGTCATGGGCGCGAACCCGGTCCTTGAACCCCTGGAACACGGCCGGGTAGGCAGCGTCATCGTCGCGATTGTAGATGGGCAGAGGGCTCAGTTCGATGAAGTCGAAATCCGCTTGCTCTGACGCGAGCTTCACCAGTGCCTCGGCCAGTTTGCGATTGATGGATGATTGGCTGGCGCTTCCGACAATCACGCCGATACGAAGTTTGCGCATGAAAAATACTCCTTGGAAAGAACAAATCGACCACGCCGATGCGGGGCTTTTGTGAGGTTATGCGAGTGTATGGAGCGGGCTCAGACGATATCGTCGATCACCCCGCCATCAACGCGCAGAGCAGCCCCCGAGGTGGCCGAAGCTTGCGGCGAGGCGACGTAGACGACGAGGTTGGCGACTTCCTCGGGTGTAGCCGGGCGCTGGATGACAGAGCTCGGCCGATGGCTCATGACGAAATCGCGTCCGGCTTCGTCCAATGACTTGCCGGTGCGCGTGATCTCATCCTGCAGCATCGCGATGAAGCCGTCGGAGAGCGTGGGGCCGGGTAATACGGCATTGACGGTGACCCCGCTGCCAGCGACGCGCTTGGCAAGACCGCGCGACACCGCCAATTGCGCGGTCTTGGTGACGCCGTAATGGATCATGTCGGCGGGGATATTGCGGGCCGATTCCGACGAGATGAATACCACTCGCCCCCAACCCCGCTGGACCATTCCGGGCATCAGGGCGCGCGACAACCGCACGCCTGACATCACATTGACCTGCCAATACCGTTCCCAGGTCGCATCGTCAGTCTCGAAGAAGTCCTGCGGGTTGTAGATGCCTGCATTGTTGATGAGGATGTCGACGGTGCGGCCACCTAGCCCGTCAATCAGCGCTTCAACGCCCTCGGCATCACTTAGGTCAGCGGTGACCCCGTCGGCCTCAGCCTCGGGAACGGCATCCCGCAGCGCTTGCATGCCTCGTCGAAGGCTCGCGTCGTTGCGGCCATTGATAATCACATGCGCGCCACTTGCCGCCAGGCCTTTCGCAATCGCCAGGCCGATGCCTGCGGTGGAAGCCGTGATGAGAGCGGTCTTTCCGGAAAGATCGATATGCATGGTTACTCCTTCAATCAATGTTGGCGTGGGCCCGAGGCCTCCGAACCTCAGGAACGCACTTACCAAGCCCGGCGGCAGGCCGTCAGAAACTCTGCCGCCGGGACGGCTCCAGCCCCGCCCGCAGGCGCGGACAGATCAGCCGATGCGACATCTAGTTTGTTAAGATCAGCGTAACCGACGCCACGGCAGCATTTCCAGCCCCTGGTACTCTCTGTAATCCTCGGCTGGAGATCATAACGCCACTTCTCCTTGCCGCTTGCGGCATCAAGGGCGACCACCAGCGGACGCGGATGGAACATACCGGCAAAGATGCCCACCAGAGCGACCAGCATCACAAGGGCCAACACGCCGGACGATTTGAGCCCTATTGCCGCCCGGCTTTCTCCGCCGACCTCGCTGTAGGCCCAAACCGCGCTGGTAGCCAGCAGCGCTAGCGCCAGCCATAAGGCCCATGCGCGGGCGCGCCACAATCCCGCTCCGACGCCTGCTATCGCCACGCCGGCAAACAGATAAAACCATGCCCCTCTCAACGCGATCAGATAGCCGCCTCCGGCAGCAAGGATCAGGCCAAGGACAGCTAGGAGCGTATCTGCGATCCGCATCAGCAATGGAGAGCGTGTGGAAGCCATAGTCATGCGAACCTCAATACTTGTCCGAAAGCATGTCTGCCCCGATAGAAACGGCGCTGTGTCCCCTCGAACGGGATTGTAAACGGGCCACTCGACCGAGCCAGAGCGCAACTGCCAGTGCAGCCGTCGACAGAAGTGCTGCGACGCCATTTGGCGAAGCTAGCCCAAACCCGTTTGCGATCACCAATCCGCCTAAAGCGGCGCCGATTGCGTTCCCGAGATTAAACATACCGATATTGACCGCGGAGGCCAGGTTGGGCGCTCCGGCGGTGCTGGCCTTGTCCATCACGAGCTTCTGGATCGGTGAAACGCTGGCAAAGCCAAAGGCTGCCATGAGGAATACGCAGATCGACGAGGCGGCGCGGCTATCGGCCAGGAAATAGAAGGCAAACAGCACCAGTGCCTGACCGGCTAGAGTGACATACAACACCGGCATGAGCGCGCGGTCAGCCAGCCGGCCTCCGACGAGGTTCCCGATGAACAGGCCCAGACCGAACAGAAACAGGGTGAACGTCACACCGCTTTCATCAAAGCCCGCGACCTCACGCATCATCGGCGCGATATAGGTCAGCGATGTGAAGAACGCCGCCGGCCCGAGCACGGTGATCGCCATCGCCAGCAGCACGCCCCTATCCACGAACGCCGCCAACTCGGGCGCCTGCCGAGGCGGGTTGCGGCGCGCCCCGTCATTCGGCAGCCACGCCAGGAGAGCGATCAAGGTCAGTATGCCCACTGCGGCGACCGCGCAGAAGGTCGCGCGCCATGAAACCGCGTGACCCAGCCACGTGCCGGCGGGAATGCCGGCAAGGTTGGCCAGGGTCATCCCCGTGAACATCAAGGCAATGGCGCTGGCGCGGCGCGGCGGCGCTACCAGGGCGCTCGCAATGATCGCACCGACACCGATGAACGCGCCATGCGTCAGGGAGGTTACCACGCGGCCCGCGATTGCCCAGCCGAAGCTTGGCGCCGCGGCCGTCAGGAGATTGCCGAGCACGAACACCGCCATCAGCAACAGCATCAGGGTCTTGCGCGGAAGGCGGTTGCCGAGCATGACCACGGCAGGCGCACCGATGAACACGCCCAGCGCATAGCTCGTGGCCAGATTCCCGGCGGCTGAGACGGAAACGCCAAACTCCTCTGCCGCCAACGGCAACAGTCCCGCGATGACGAACTCGGTGACGCCGATCCCGAAGGTGCCCAACGCCAGGGCCCAGATCGCCAGAGGCGTGCCGCTATTGGTCGTGACGTCGATCACTCTTTGCCCGAACTCAGGGCGTTTGATGGCGCACATACTCATGCGATCGCGGCACCACCATCCACAAGCACCGTCGAACCCGTCGCGTAAGGCGTGGACGCCAGGTACAGAATGGCATTCGCGATGTCCTCGGGCCGGCCCATGGTACGAGCTGGCAGCGTCGCCGCGGCGTGTTCGTACATCGCCTCGCGATCCGCATCAGGCAGGCCACCCCACAGCGGCGTCGCGATCATACCGGGTGAAACCGCGTTGACACGCACCTTTTGCGGCGCCAACTCCAATGCCAGGCCACGGGCAAGAGCCTCGAGCGCTGCATTGATCGATCCCTGCAATACCCATTCGCCGGGCCGGACGCTGAGAAATCCGGAAATGAAGGTCAGGCTGCCGCGCTCGCGGATTGATACAGCTCGCGCAACCCGGTACGCTCCCCAGAACTTGCTATCCATTGCGCTATAGGCGTCCGGTAGAGGAAGGCTCCTGACCAATCCTCCGGGAGTTTTGGCGGCGCTGACCACGACGTGATCGAAGCTGCCGGAGCGGGCAAAATAAGCCTCGACCGCCGCATCGTCCGTGGTGTCGAGCACAGCAGTCTCCACATCAGCACCTATCCGGCGGGATGCCGCATCGAGTCGATCCTGGCTGCGGGAAGCGATGACCACCTGAGCGCCAGCCTCGGCAAAAGCTTTTGCGGCGGCTTCACCGATACCGGAACTGCCACCCACGATCAGCACACGCCGTTGGGAAAAGGAATAAGACATGAGGAGACTCCTGACACAAGTTCTTCAGAGGTTCTGCAAGTTGACGATCGGCGTTCTTCCGAACCAAACCGCTCGCGACCAGGGGCGTAGTTCAATTAAACGCCCGAATATCACGCGCGGGTGGACACTTATCATTTGTTATACTATGAATAATTCAAAAAATTGACAAGGCATCATTCGCTCTGAGACAATAATGGACCAGATCAGCCTCTTCCGCCTGTTTGTCTCGATTGCCGACCATGGCAGTCTGGCCGCTGCCGCGCGCGCCCTGGCCATTGCGCCTTCGGTGGCGACGCTTGGCTTGCAGCGGCTGGAAGAGATGGTGGGGGTAGTGCTGGCGACACGAACCACACGCCGTCTTTCGCTGACCCCGGAGGGGGAGCGCTTTCTCGCCGACTGCCGGCGCATTCTGGTGGAGATCCAGGAGGCGATGGACTCGCTTTCCGATCGGGGACCATTGCGTGGCGACATCCGCGTGACCGCCACAAACGACTTTGGCCGCAACAGCCTGGCGCCCGTGATTGACAGCTTCATCAAATATCATCCGGAAATTCGCATCGCGCTTTTCCTGACCGATTCCGTCATCGATCTCACCGACGGGGGATTCGATGTGGCCTTGCGCATGGGCCCCTTCGGCGAGTCGCGACCCGATAGCAGGCTGCTGATGCGTGGGACCCGCCAGGTTTGTGCTTCCCCCGACTATTGGACAAGGAGGGGAAAACCATCTCATCCGCATGACCTGCACAAACACAACTGCATGGTGCTGGCACGACCGGATGCACCCCAGTCGATCTGGCATTTCCAGGAGGGAAACAAGGAATTCGGCGTGCGTGTCTCGGGAGATCGGACCGCGAACGAAGGTGCGACGCTGCGCAATTGGGCGATCGCTGGAGCGGGTGTCGTGCTCAAGTCCAGCATCGATATCGCCGCAGACGTCGCAACCGGGCGACTGATCCCTGTACTTGAGGAATATGAACTGGCGGAGCACAATCTCTACAACCTTTATGCTGTCATTTCCCCCGGCCGTTGGCAAAGCAGGCGTGTCCGGATGCTTGTTGACTATCTGGAGGATCGTTTTGGAAGTGACGTCGGGGCAGATTGACATCACAAGCATTGTTCAGAATCTGGCTGAGGATCCTATCTCTACCGAGATCGCGGTCACACAATCCTGACACGACCGTTGGATCGCACACGGAAGCACGACCATGATAGACGTGACTGCGCTTGCGAATTCACCGCCGACCGCCAACCTCATCGATGTGCCGCAAAAGATCGGCGGGATCCTCATAGACACGAATGGCGCCGGCATCGCGCAGCTCTTCCGGCCCGTACCCACCGCTGAGAAGGCCTACGCCGAGTGCACGGCAGCGTGTCGCCGCCAGCATGTCCCAGATGCTGTCGCCGATAACCATCGCTGTTTCGATCGGCGTTTGGAGGCGGTTGGCCGCAGCGACGAACAGGTCTGGATCGGGCTTGGCATATTTGACCTGGTCGCGGGTCACGACGGGCGTCCGCTCCGGATCGACGCCTAGCGCGGCGAGGTTGACGGCGGCCGTTTCCATTCGTCCGCTGGTGGCGATCGCCCAGGGAACACCGGCATTGGTCAGCCAGTCGAGCAGTTCGCGTGCGCCGGGCAGCGGATGGATACGATCGCCGAGGCGCCGATAGGCAGCGACGTGGTGCCGGCGCAACCTCTCAACGCGGTCGGCGTCTATGTCCAGGCCCGTCTCGCGTAGCAATTGGTTGGTGAACAGGCCTCCGCTCATCCCGATCCGGCGATGGATGCGCCAGACTGAAAGCGCGATGCCTTCGGCGTCGAGCGCCTCCTTCCACGCCAGCACATGCTGATAGACGCTGTCGACAAGGGTGCCGTCGAGATCGAAGAGGAAGGCCGGCTCGATACGCGTTGTCTGGCTCATGGTGCAGTCCCCTTCTCAGCGCCTCAGGTTGGTTCTGGCCAGTTCGATGACCTCGTCACCCCTGCCGTTGATGATCGCCTTCAGCAGGAACAGGCTGAATCCCTTGGCCTGTTCGAGCTGGATCTTGGGCGGCATCGCCAGTTCCTGCCTGGCGGCGACGACGTCGAGTAGCACCGGTCCGTCGTGGGCGAGCGCCGCCTTGACGCTGTCTTCGAGCGCCGCCGGATCCTCGACGCGGATGCCGCGAATGCCGATCGCCTCTGCCATGGCCGCGAAGTTCGGATTGTCGAGATCCGTGCCGGTGTCGAGATAGCCCGCCGCCTTCATCTCCATGGCGACGAAGCCGAGCGACCCGTTGTTGAGCACGACCAGCTTAACCGGCAGCTTGAGCTGCCGCAGCGACAGCACGTCGCCCATCAGCATCGAGAAGCCGCCATCGCCGGAAAGCGAGATCACCTGCCGGCCCGGGAACGCGGCCTGCGCGCCGAGCGCCTGCGGCATCGCGTTGGCCATCGAGCCGTGGTTGAACGAGCCGACGAGGCGGCGTTTGCCGTTCATCGCCAGATAGCGCGCCGCCCATACCGTCGGCGTGCCGACATCGGCGGTGAAGATCGCGTCGTCATCGGCGAACTCGCTGAGCAGGCGGTTCAGATGCTGCGCGTGAATGCGCGGATCGCCGGCTTTCGGCCGCGCCAGGTCGTCGAGCCCGGCGCGGGCCTCGGCATAATGGGCCCTGGCGCGTTCGAGGAAGGTCCGGTCAGTGCGCTTGGCAAGGCGCGGCAGGATCGCGGAAATCGTGGCGCGGACATCCCCGATGAGGCCTAGATCAACCGGCGCGCGGCGGCCGATCGCCTCGGCGCGCGTGTCGACCTGCACGACCTTGGCCTTGTCGGGATAGAAGTTGCGATAGGGAAAGTCGGTGCCGAGCATGATCAGCGTGTCGCAGTTCAGCATCGCGTGGTAGCCGGACGAGAAGCCGATCAGGCCGGTCATGCCGACATCGAACGGATTGTCCCACTCGACATGTTCCTTGCCGCGCAGCGCATGGACGACGGGCGCGCCGAGCGCATCGGCGAGCGCGACGACCTCGTCATGGGCGCCGGCGCAGCCGCTGCCGCAGAGAAGCGTCACGGCGGCGGAGGAATCGAGCAGAGCGACCAGCCGGTCGATATCCTCATCGGCCGGGCGGATGACGGGCGGCTTCACCGCGCTTAGGTCGATCCGCGCGCCGGCCGGCATCGGCTTCAGCGCGACATCGCCGGGAATCACGAGGACGGAGACGCCGCGCTTGCCGATCGCGGTGCGGATGGCGGTATCAAGCACGCGGGGAAACTGCTCGGCGCTGGAGACCAGTTCGACATAATGGCTGCACTCGCGGAAGAGTTCCTGCGGATGCGTCTCCTGGAAATAGTTGAGACCGACCTCCGAGGACGGGATATGAGCCGCGATGGCGAGTACGGGGACGTGATTGCGATGGCAGTCGTAGAGCCCGTTGATGAGATGGAGATTGCCGGGGCCACAACTGCCGGCACAGACGGCGAGCTTTCCGGTGACAGCCGCCTCCCCACCTGCGGCGAAAGCGGCGACCTCCTCATGGCGCGTGTGCATCCAGCGGATGCCGCCGAGACGGCGGAGGCTGTCGTTGAGGCCATTCAGGCTGTCGCCGGTCACGCCCCAGATGCGCTCGACGCCAATGCCGGCGAGGGTCTCGGCGAGGAAGTCCGCGATCGTCTTCGTAGTCATGGTCCTTGTCCTTTCTTACGCTGTGCTTCGAGCGATGGCCGTTTCGCCCCTTACGCGCGCTTGAGGTAGACGCGTCCGCCCACTTTCTTCGTCCCCGTATCGCTCACGCCCGCAAACCGACCTTTGCGGACGAGATTCATGAAGTCACGGCCCAACTTCACCTTGTCACCGACATAGAGCTCGCTCCATCCGGGCCCATAGATCTCAGGAAAATGGAACTCACCTGGTTCAAGGCCTGCGATTGCCTTTTCCAGGATCTTCAATCGTTCTGCTTGCACAGGCTGTCTCCCTTCATCCGGCACGGCAGCAGCACGATGTCGAAGTCGCCCGTTCTGGCGAACGCAACCCCGACGTCGTCCTGCGTCATGCCATGCATCAGAGCTCAGCCGTCGGCCTCAGCGATAGACGATGCCGCCATCGGTCAGGATCGCCTGACCGGTGATGTAGTCGGAGTCGTCGCTGGCGAGGAAGGCGACAAGCGCCGCAACATCCGCAGGCGTCTGGGCGCGGCCGAGCGCGATGCCATCGACGTATTTCTTGTAGGTCTCGCCCTTGGGTGCGCCGGTGATCTCCGAGAAGCGCTCGTCGATCTCGACCCACATGTCGGTGCCGACGATGCCCGGGCAGTAGGCATTCACGGTGATGCCATGGCTGGCGTATTCCTTGGCGGCTGCCTGGGTCAGGGCGCGGACCGCGAACTTGGTGGCGGAGTAGACCCCGAGCATGGCGAAGCCGTCATGCCCTGCGATCGAGGAGGCGTTAATGATCTTGCCCTTCTGCTTGCGCGTCTGGAACTTCTTCGCCGCCGCCTGGATGCCCCAGACCACGCTGTCGACATTGACCCGGAAAATGCGCTCGAGATCCTCAGGCTCGACCTCCGACAGCGGTTTGACCTGGGCAATACCGGCATTGTTGACGATCACGTCGAAGCCGCCGAGCTCCTTCTCGGCATGGTCGATCGCAGCGTAAACCTCGTCGCGCTTGCTGACATCGGCAATGAAGGTCGTGGCCTTCACCCCCAGCACCTCGATTTCCTTGCGGACGTTTTCGAGATTGTCAGCCTTGATATCGACGAGGGCGAGATTAGCGCCGTCCTTAGCCAGCCGCAGAGCGATGCCCCGTCCGATGCCCTGGCTGGCGCCGGTGATCAGAATGGATTTGTCCTTTACTGACATGGCAGATGTCTCCTTTAGAGTTTTATAGCATGATCCCAAGCCGTGGTCTTATCTTGCCGGCGGTGCGAAGCCTCTACTGCCGGTCGGAAGCTCAGAAGTGTGAATCGATGTCGACGACGTCGATCAGCTTGTGATTGACGAATTCCTTGAGGCCAAGGCCGATCAGTTCTCGGCCATAACCGGAGCGGCGGATGCCGCCGAACGGCAGGTCGGCCTCCACCTTGGTCGGATGGTTCACGAACACCATGCCGGTCGAGATCCGCCGGGCGACCTCTGCGCCATGGGCGGTATCCGAGGTGAAGACCGAGCCGCCAAGGCCAAAGGGGGAATCATTGGCGATGCGCACGGCATCGTTCTCGTCCTTCGCCCGGAACAATAGCGAGACAGGTCCGAAGAACTCCCAGTAGCGCGCCGGATTGTCCTCGCCGATATCCGTCAGGATGGTCGGCTGGACGAAGGCGCCCCGATTGGGCACGGCCGGCCCGACCTCTTCGGCCTTGGCGCCATGCGCCACCGCCGTACGGATCTGCTCCTTGATGTCGGACGCTGCCTTTTCCGACGACAGGGGGGCGAGCGTCGTCTTCGGGTCGAAGGGGTCGCCGGCGACGAGACCGGCCACGCCTTTGCGGTAACGGTCGAGGAAGGCGTCATAGACCGGATCGACGACGATCAGGCGCTTGGAGGAGCAGCACACCTGGCCGCCATTCCAGTGGCGGCCGAACACAGCCCATTTGGCCGTCTTCTCCAGATCAGCGTCGGCGAGGACCACGAAGGCGTCGGCGCCGCCGAGTTCCATGGTCGACTTCTTGAGCGCCTTGCCCGCCTGTGACGCGACAACCGAGCCGGCGCCCTCGGAACCGGTCAGCGCAACGCCGTGAACGCGATCGTCGTTGATGATTAGCTCGATCTGCGAGCGAGTAGCATAGAGGTTCCGGAACGCACCTTCCGGCAGGCCCGCATCCCGCATCAGCTTTTCGAAGGCGGCGGCGCTCTGCGGCACGTTGGATGCATGCTTCAACAGCAGCGTGTTACCGGCAGATAGCTGCGGCGCGAGGATGCGGGCGATCTGGTAGTAAGGGAAGTTCCACGGCTCGATCGCCAGCAGCACGCCGAGCGGCTCGTGAACGAGGATCGCCTCGCCTTCCGCCGGATCGAGAACCGGCAGCTTCTCCGGCTTGAGCAGGCTCTCTGCGTTGCGGACGTAATATTCGAAGATCCTGGCCGAGAGCTCGACCTCAGCCTTCGCCTCACTGACGAGCTTACCCATTTCCAGCGTCAGAAGCCTGGCGTAGCTATCGACGTCGCGACGCAGGATATTGGCGGCATTCTGCAGAATTTTGGCGCGCTCGGCGAACGGCATCTCCCGCCAGCGTAGGAAGGCATCGTGAGCGGCCGCGATCGCGGCCTTGACCTCGTCGTCTGTCGCATCCTCGAACGTCGCCAGGGTTTCACCGGTGTAAGGATTGATCGTCTGGTAGGCCATCGTCTTTCTCCTTTTTAGCGGCCGCACGTTGACGACCGGTTCTATCGCTCAGTTTTGTGTCCGGCCTTCATCGTAGGCGGGCGTTTGCGGCTCGGAAGGCCGTAAGCGGACGATCTCTTCCAAGCTGGTAATAACGTCGAAAATCGCGCGCAGATGCAGCAGCGTGTCGTGCCATTCGACATTTGTCGGCGGATTAGCCTTGACCGCCGCCGTGGCTGACGCGGACGCAGACTGAGTGCCGGCGAGCACGGCACATCGTGCCGCAGCATCGAAAATAGTCTCCGCCAATCCCTCCGGCACAGGTGCTGCGCCCTTGCGAAGAGCATTGGCGAGCGCTTCGGCGAACAGCAGCGAGGACGCGTAAAGGCGAATGGCGCGCCGGTCATACCGGGCGGCGGTGTCGGCGACACTGCGCGCCGCCAACCGTCCCCTGAGCGACCAGCGGGCAGCATAGCGCGCTGCGTCGATACCAGCGCCAAGAGCAATCAGCGCATCATGCGCCGTCAAGAACGATCTTAGCGCTACCTCGGCCTTCCGAACGTCACTCGTCCGCAGGCCATCGGCTGCTTCATTAAAGGCTTTGGCGAGCTGCCGCAGCAAGTCGTCCGCAGCCGTATCGATCTCACCAACCGGGTCTGGAGTCAGCAGCACCTGGCTGAAAAAGAGACCGACAGTCACCCCGATGGCAACATCCTCCATCCGGGTCAAGCCGGCATTTTCAGGACCAAGCGCGAGCACGAGAACCGCGGAAACACCGGCCTGGATAGGCACCACCGCTGGTTGGCCGAACGAGGCCGCGACGAGCATAGAGAAGAAAGTCGCGAGCGTCAGCCGCAGCAGCGAGAGCTCTTCGGGAACCAGCATGATTTGCGGCGGCAGCAGGGCCAGTTCGCCGACAACGATACCGGTCGCCACACCAAGCATCAGCCCTACCGCCTGCCTGCCATGGCTCGGCAGGCCCGGCGAGAGACAGACGATGGCGCTGACGGCGGCGAAAAGTGGATGAGGATGCCCGAAAAGCCAGACTGCAAGGATCCAGGCAATCGCGGCGGCAACCGCAGAAGCGGCAGCGTCGCGCCAAGCCTTGTGCAATCGTCCGAGCAATCTGGGGAATTCCGATCTTGCCAACATCAGGCAGGCCTTTCGTGTTCGATGAGCACAGTCGCGAGGCCGGCGACCGCATCCTCCGTTTCGCCGATCAGATGGGCGCGGGCACCCAAAAAAGCGCCGCGCGCAAGGGCGGAGGCGACCAGAACGTGGGCCAAAGCAACTCCTTGCGATAAATGATCCCTGCAATTCTTAGATGCGCACATCAAAAACCTCTTTCTCGACAAGTTATACTGTCGCAGATTATGATGGAAATGAATTGATGGACTAATTTCACTTCGGAAAAGGACTGGTCATGGAGTTCCGACCGCTATGCGCCTTCGTCGAGGTGGTTCGCCAGGGCGGTTTTTCCCAGGCGGCCAAGACGGTCTTCGTCACGCAGTCGACAGTCAGCAAGGCAGTCAAACAGCTTGAAGATGAAGTTGGCGTGCCTCTGCTCGACCGAATCGGTCATCGCAGCGTGCTCACCGCCGCCGGCGAGGCGGTCTATCGCCGCGGCGTCAAGCTGCTCGCCGATCGTGATGACCTGCTGGCAGAACTCGACGAAATCCGGGGGCTCAAACGCGGCACTTTGCGACTTGGCCTGCCGCCCGTCGGCAGCAGCACGCTGTTTGCACCGCTATTCGCGGTCTACCGCCAGCGCTATCCGGGCATCGAGGTCAGGTTGATCGAGTACGGAAGCACCCAACTCGCGGAAAGCCTTCGCGCCGGCGAGATCGACTTCGCCGGCGCCCTGTTGCCGACCTCGGAAGAATTCGACTGGCAGACAGTCCGGCGCGAGCCGTTGGTGGCGCTGCTGCCCTCGAACCATCCGCTGGCGACGCGGCGATCGGTTTCGCTCATTGACCTTAAGGACGTGCCTTTCATCCTGTTCGAGAGCGGTTTTGCCCTGCATCGCGTTATCATCGACGCCAGCCGCTGCGCCGGCTTCGAGGCCAATGTCGTCGCGCGCAGCAGCCAGATCGATTTCATGATCGAACTGGTCAGCGCAGGCCTTGGCGTCACATTTCTGCCGCGTATGATCGCCACCCAGCGACGCAACACCACGATCCGCCACGTCTCTCTGGACGAGCCGGGCGCTGAATGGGTGATGGCGATGACCTGGCGTCGCGACGCATATCTTTCGGGCGCCGCGAAGGCGTGGTTGGACCTCGTTCGTGAGATCCACGGTGAAGAGAGCTTATCCGACTATTCTAAAAACGAATGAATTTCAGTCAATCAATTCATTTCCCTCATAATCCAGAAAGACTTAGGCTTAATGACGTCACCGAGACGTCCAGCATTCGATCGGATGCGGTCCGGTGTTTTAAGAAAGACTCCGTTCAAGCTCATGACAACGATCGAACCAATCAGACACCATAAAAGGACCGCGGATGCATCGTCTTGGCGCCTTGCGTTACTATCCCTTGCGACCGCGTCCTTCGGCATCGGGACCACCGAATATGTGGTTATGGGTCTGTTGCCTTCCGTCGCCGCCGATCTCGGCATATCGATACCACGAGCCGGGCTTCTGGTCACCGGCTACGCACTGAGTGTTGCCTTCGGATCGCCGTTTCTTGCGATCGCGACAGCGCGCTTCGACCGTCGGCGCGCCTTGCTGTCGCTGATGGCAATCTTCATCCTGGGCAATCTCGCCTGTGCCTTGGCGCCAAGCTACGCGCTGCTGATGGGCGCGCGAATATTGACCGCGCTCTGTCACGGCGCCTTCTTCGGGCTCGGCGCGGTTGTCGCCGCTGCTATCGTCGCTCCGCAGCGCAAGGCTCAGGCGATCGCCATGATGTTTGCGGGGCTGACGCTCGCGAATGTTCTCGGTGTGCCTTTCGGCACGGCCATCGGCGAGGTGTTCGGCTGGCGCAAGACCTTCTTCATCGTCGCGGGGATTGGCGTCCTTGCTGCTGCCGCACTCTATGCCTGGCTGCCGCGTCGCCTGCCGATCGCACCGATGGACCTCGCACGAGAAGCCCGCTCCCTCGGACATGTGCAGGTGATCCTCGCCATGGCGATCAGCGTGGTGTCCTCGGCAAGCCTGTTCAGCGTCTTCACCTATATCACACCGATCCTGGAGCATGTGACGCACATCTCGCCGCGCGGCGTGACGTTGATGCTGCTCCTTTTTGGCCTTGGTCTAACGGCGGGCAATTTCCTCGGCGGCAGGCTGGCCGACTGGAAGCTAATACCCTCGGTGATCGGTCTCCTCGCCCTGCTGGTGCCGGTATTGTGTATCTTCGCTGTGACAAGCGCGAATGCGACGCCGGCTGCTGCGACACTGCTCGCCTGGGGCGTCGTCTCCTTCGCGCTTATCTCGCCGTTGCAGACGCGTGTCATCAATGAAGCCGCGCAGGCGCCAAACCTCGCCTCGACGCTCAATCAGGGCGCCTTCAACCTCGGCAACGCGGTGGGCGCATGGATCGGCGGCCTCGGCCTGACGGCGGGCGTAGCCTATGCCCAGCTTCCCTGGATCGGCGCCTCTCTCGCCGTCGTGGCGCTCCTCCTTGCCCTTGCCGCCTATCGGCTTGAGATGCGATCTAGGTGTTTAGCTCCGGCATTTTCTGGATTGGATCAATTATGAATTTTTCTGGCTCGGATATCCAGATTTTACAGATGTATTCATAGGGCGTAAGGCCCTTAAGTGTCTTGAGGCGACAGCCGTAATTATAGGCATCGATGAAGTCGTGGAGATGGGCCGTCAGTTGGGCGTGGCTGTCATAATGGTAACGTTTGACGGTCGCCTCCTTGATCGTACAATTCATCCGCTCGACCTGCTCGTTGGTCCAGGGATGCTTGATCTTTGTGAGACGGTGCTCGATGCCGTTTTCCTGGCAGCGCATGTCGAACATGTGGGTCATATACCGGGCCGTCGCGCCATCAGCGTAGCGCGGCGGGAAGGTAAACTGGATACCGTTGTCGGTCAGCACCGTGTGGATTTTGTAAGGCACGGCCTTGATCAGTGCGTCCAGAAAAGCCGAGGCTGCCGGTCTTGGTAACAAGTTGAACGAACGCAAATTTCGATGTGCGGTCACTCGCCACGTAAAGGTATAGCTTGCCTTCAGCCGTTCTGACTTCAGCAATATCGATGTGGAAGTAGCCGATGGGGTAAGTTTTGAATTTCCGCTTCGGCTCCTTGTCACTGGCCACTTCCGGCAGCTGACTGATCCCGTGGCGCTGCAGACAGCGGTGTAAGGATGACCGCGTCAGATGCGGGATCGTTGGCTGCAGAGCATAGAGACAATCATCCAGCAGCAAGAGAGTATGCTGGCGGAAGGCGACAATCATTGCCTCTTCCTCGATCGTGAGAACCGTTGATCTTGGCGCTTTCGGGTCCGTGGGCAGATCGGCAACCGGGGTGCGTTTCTTCCACTTGGCAACCGTCTTCGGATTGATCCCAAAACGCTTCGCCAAAACCATCAGGCTCTCTTGACTATTTTGTATCGCTCGACGGGTTGCCTCTATCGTTGTGGCGCCGCCGTGTAGAATTTGTCCCATAGAGCATCCTTCCTGCAGCGTAACGGGCCGCGGCGGGCCATTGCGGTGCGGCGCGATCACTGGCATCGCGACCGGAATCGGCGGCATGCTTCACACGTTTCCGTTTCTGATTCCAGATCTCCGTCTGGCACTAAATACCGCCTATACGGTCGTCGTCTGCTAGCTCGTCGCCATCGCTTTCATCCGTTACCGCTTCATGGGCGGCAAGCTTCTCAACACCATCGTCCAGGTTCCCATTGGTGGTGCCATCGTGTTCGGCATCGGCGTCTGGCTTGGCCGTATCGGTGCGCATTAAGCGTTAGCAGAAGTGAAAGCGGACCCAGACCGCGAGTATGACTGGTAAGCACCCGCACAGAAGGGCAGCCATAATCAACCATCGCCGTGCAATCCAGCAAACCCGATGATCGAGGTAAGCGATATCATGTCCAAGATCCAGATTCTCAACGTCGTCCTGAATGACAACGCCACCTTGCCACAGATCGTTTTCGTCACCTACAGGCTCAACGGTTCCGACGGCGTTGCGGCTATGGCGAGCGCGATCTGCAACGGATACCGCCTGCTCGATTCCGCCTTCAACTACAAGAACGAAGGTGCCCTCGGCGAAGCCATCCGGCAGGCAGGAGCCCCGCGAGCAAACCTCCAAACTGCCCGGCCGGCACCAGCACCATGACGAGGCCCTCGCTACGATCGAAGAATCGCTATATCGGGCGCAGCTTGACTATTACGACCTCTACCTCGTCCACTGGCCCAATCCCAGCAAAGGCCTTTATGTCGAAGCGTTGCGCGCACTGATCGAGGCGTGCAGACGCGGGTTCGTACGCTCCATCGGTGTCTGCAACTTCCTGCCGGCGCATCTGGAAAAACTCATGAGCGAGACGGGTGTCGCCCTCTGCGTCAACCAGGTCGAACTGCACCCCTATTTTCCGCAGGCTGAACAACGCGCCTTCAACAAAGCCCATGGCATCGTCACCGATCCTGGAGCCCGCTCGGACGCGCAAACCACATGCTCCAGGATCCAGTGATCAAAGCCATTGCTGACAGGATCGGCCGGACGATCGGCCAAGTGATCATACACTGGCTTATCGAGCTTGGCACCATCCCACTGCCCAAAGCTGCTTCTGAAGCTCGCCAGATCGAAAACCCCTCCATCTTCGATTTTTCTCTTATGGTCTGCCCCCATGGGGTGATCCGGTTGGAATATTAGTGCATGCTTGGCCTGCTGGCCACCGCTGGTGTTGAAGCCGGTCCGTCCTGGCTCCCACCGCCGCGATCCACTCCCGTAATGCCTTGGCGATGAACTCCGGGCCGTTGTCAGAACGAATATGCGCCGGGACGCCGCGCAGGATGAACAGGTCGGAAAGCACGTCGATGACATCGACGGCCTTCAGCTTTCTCTCAACCCTGATGGCAATGCATTCGCGGGTGAACTCGTCGATAACATTGAGCATGCGGATTTTCCTGCCATTGTGTGTGCGATCCTCGACGAAGTCGTAGGACCAGACATGATTGGGGCATTCCGGTCGAAGCCGGACACACGAGCTGTCGTTCAACCACAGCCGACCGCGTTTGGGTTGCCTGTGCGGCACCTTCAGCCCCTCCCGCCGCCAGATGCGTTCGACCCGCTTGACGTTCACGATCCAGCCAGCCTGGTGCAGCATCGGCAGTGATGCGGCGATAGCCATAGCGGCCATACTGGAAAGCGAGCGCCGTGATGTCGGCGGTCAATTCCGCTTCATCATCCGGGGTCTTGGCGATCTTGCGCTGCATCGAACGATGCTGCCCGAAAACCCGGCAGGCCCGTCTCTCGGGCACGCCCAGTTCCTCGATGACATGATCCACGCAGGCGCGGCGGCGGGCGGGGCTTAGAAGTTTCCCTTGGCGGCCTCCGCCAAAATCATCTTGTCCAGCATGAGATCGGAAACCGCACGCCGGAGCCGGGTATTCTCTGCTTCCAGTTCTTTCAGCCGCTTGACCTGGTCGCCCTTCAAACCGCCGTATTCAGACCGCCACCGGTAGTATGTAACTTCCGTCACGCCTATCGACCGGATCACCTCCGCCATCGATTTTCCCTGCGCATTCAGCACGTCAACCTGACGCAGCTTCGTGACGATCTCTTATGCCTTGTCTCTTTTCCCTGCCATTTCAATATACTTCCTCGGCTCAATAGCCATACTTCAAGAAGGATCACTTTTCAGGGGGAAAACCATACAGCCGCAATCAAATAATAAGTGCCAATAGCTGTTCCGCACACATCTTCATGTGCATAATCTGCCACCAAAGAGACAAGCATATTATAAGCAATACCCAGTTGAATACCCCAGGTGAGCACTCCAACAAAGAAGATGGGGGTCTGGATGCTGAATACATGCAAAAGAAAGTTAAATTGCTTCGCAGAAAAGGCGTCAGCAGAAAAATACTGGGAGGCAATGCCAAAATTACCTTGCATTTGCATCGGCTCTTGTCTTTGGGTTATATGAGCCTTCGCAAAGGCGACTCCCTGCCGTAGCCTTATCAGAAGTCGGATACGTTTAGCATGTCTCTCAATTGTTACTTAGGTTATTCTCCCTTAAATTCCTGTCAGCACCAGAATTTTTTTAATTAGTTCTATGAAAAACGCACCAACAACTAAAAAAGCCATTCCCACAACCGTTTGGGTAATCGGACTCGTTATGTGTCTGATTAACGCCTCAACTGTTGTTATTTATAGCTTGTCAGCTTTATATCTAAACACTTCCTTAGGAGTGGATATAAGACTCATTGGACTTTTAGAAGGAAGTGCGGAAGCTTTATCTTTTATTATGAAGCTATTTTCAGGCGTAATTAGCGACTATTTTCGACGTCGTAGGCCAATTATGCTGATCGGATACTTCATGGCTATTGTTAGTAAACCAATAATGGCCACATCGACTAATTTCTTCAATGTGTTTACGGCTCGCTTTCTTGAGCGAATTGGTAATGGTATTCAAGCGTCACCGAGAGATGCCTTGGTTGGTGACGTTGCACCGGCCACGCAGCGTGCGGCAAGCTTCGGTCTGATGAGATCCTTGGGCACTGCAGGGTCTTTTATGGGCAGTATCCTTGGCTTTTTGGCTATGTGGTATACGGCTGATAATTTCAAACAGGTGTTTTGGATCGCCTCAATTCCAGCCTTTATTGCTTTTATCCTATTGGCTTTATATGTCAAAGAACCTAAAACCCATATCGACAATGACGGAAAAATTGTCAGGCTAAAAAAATCCCGCCGCCCAATACGTATGGCTGACTTCATGTCGTTGGGGAGGAATTACTGGACATTAATGGTTATTGTTTTAATATTCATGTCCGCTAGATTCGGCGAAAGCCTTATGGTTTTATATTCTTATGATAATTTTGGGCTCGAAAAGACTTATGCGCCCTTGATCATGACGCTTTACAATTTAACTTATAGCTTCTCATCCTATCCATGTGGTGTTCTGGCTGATAAATATGGCCGCAAGACTGTTATGGTTTTTGGAACGGTTGCATTAGTGGTCTCCGACTTGTGCATGTATTCAGCATCCGGACTGCCCATCTTCTTTGTTGGAGTGCTCATCTGGGGTATTCAACTGGGTATTGTGCATAATATGTTTGTCTCTTTGGTGACAGATTATGTACATGAAGATGTGCGCGGAACAGCTATTGGCACTTATTATTTGATTGCGGCTGTAGGCTCTTTTATTGCCGGCGCAGGTGGTGGATTTGTCTCCCATCAATTCGGGATCCAGGCCATTTTCTTTAGCAGCCTGATTGTTGGCCTTGTTGCGCTAGGTGTAATGATAGCCTTGGTGCCAAAAGGAAAACCTATCAAAGGCGCAAAATCAGGCGCCTTAAAAGTAGGAACCGGTACCGAGACAAAGACAAGCGTTCAGTAAAAATGACCTTGCCTCCAGGTATTATCCATATTGAATCTCGCTATGGCCCCTAAGGACTGGAACATGAAGCGTGGTCTTCCCCCTGAAAAGTGATCCTTCTTGAAGTATGGCTATTGAGCCGAGGAAGTATATTGAAATGGCAGGGAAAATCGATGGCGGAGGCGATCCGGTCGATAGGCGTGACGGAAGTTACATACTACCGGTGGCGGTCTGAATACGGCGGTTTGAAGGGCGACCAGGTCAAGCGGCTGAAAGAACTGGAAGCAGAGAATACCCGGCTCCGGCGTGCGGTTTCCGATCTCATGCTGGACAAGATGATTTTGGCGGAGGCCGCCAAGGGAAACTTCTAAGCCCTGCCCGCCGCCGCGCCTGCGTGGATCATGTCATCGAGGAACTGGGCGTGCCCGAGAGACGGGCCTGCCGGGTTTTCGGGCAGCATCGTTCGATGCAGCGCAAGATCGCCAAGCCCCCGGATGATGAAGCGGAATTGACCGCCGACATCACGGCGCTCGCTTTCCAGTATGGCCGCTATGGCTATCGCCGCATCACTGCCGATGCTGCACCAGGCTGGCTGGATCGTGAACGTCAAGCGGGTCACGCATCTGGCGGCGGGAGGGGCTGAAGGTGCCGCACAGGCAACCCAAACGCGGTCGGCTGTGGTTGAACGACAGCTCGTGTGTCCGGCTTCGGCCGGAATGCCCCAATCATGTCTGGTCCTACGACTTCGTCGAGGATCGCACACACAATGGCAGGAAAATCCGCATGCTCAACGTTATCGACGAGTTCACCCGCGAATGCATTGCCATCAGGGTCGAGAGAAAGCTGAAGGCCGTCGATGTCATCGACGTGCTTTCCGACCTGTTCATCCTGCGCGGCGTCCCGGCGCATATTCGTTCTGACAACGGCCCGGAGTTCATCGCCAAGGCATTACGGGAGTGGATCGCGGCGGTGGGAGCCAGGACGGACCGGCTTCAACACCAGCGGTGGCCAGCAGGCCAAGCATGCACTAACATTCCAACCGGATCACCCCATGGGGGAAGACCAAATCCGATTAGCGATGCAATGAATGCCCTGATCTGGATCTCTGCCATTTTCTGCCTCTCGCCAGTGTGCCTGCCTAGCCTTTCTCGGCTGGAAGCTTGCCGATGGCAACCGTCAGCTTCGTCCCGAATAGCCGCCACCCCCGGCCATCTGCCAAAAGATCATTCGCCGACATCACGCCGACGCGCTCCGCCTCCACGTTTAACCGCGAACATTTCGCGGAAGAGCCTCTCCGACCGCACGATCCCTTCGTCGATCAGCCGGACGGATTTCGCTTTGTTGACCGGATCGCCGATGAAGCCCTTCTCATGCAGCCGGTTCATAGCGCTCCAGTCGAAACCCTTCCATGCGCGGCCGTCACGGTCGAGTGTCAGGTAAAGCAGCGCGGGAATCACATCGTCGATCTTCTCCCTGTCAACCTCCATGGCGTGATAGTCTCCCGATTGCGGACCGTCCCTGTTTTATTCTACAGTATCCTATGTGCCGCACGGCTACAATGCGAGTCTTTATCTTCTGCTGCCAAACGGTTCCTCGATGGTCCCTACCCCTTCCGGGCAAGGACTTTTGGAGACGATGGCACTCAAACACGACAGGATCAGCATCGAGGTCTTTGGACCTTAGGCCGCGTCTGAAACGGGCTGCAACGACCCTGCCCACGCCGATGCAGTCATCCGGTCCCTCGCCCGGTTGATCGGCCCGCGCAACCGGGTGGCGGACGTGCTGAACCGCAAGCGCGGCCTGTCCATCGAGATGATCCGGCAGCTGCACGACAATCTCGGCATTTCGGCCGATGTGCTGATCCGGTCAAGCCGCTTAGACAAGGTTGCATGAAGGAGTCCGCCATGACCCGCGTTGCCCTCTATGCCCGCTATTCCTCCGACAACCAGAGCGAAGCGTCCATTGAGGATCAGTTCCGCATCTGCCGCGAACAGGCGAAGTGTGAGAAGTGGAAGGTAGTCGGCACCTATAAGGACGCCAGCATCTCCGGCGCGAGCATGATCCTGCAGCCCGGCATCCAGATGCTGTTGCAGGACGCGCAGGCCGGACAGTTCGACATGGTGCTGGCCGAGGCGCTGGACCGCATCTCGCGCGACCAGGCCGATGTGGCGACGCTGTTCAAGCACCTCAAGTTCGTCGGCGTTCCCATCGTCACGCTGGCCGAGGGCGAGATCAGCGAGCTTCATGTCGGCCTGAAGGAGACGATGAACGCGCTGTTCCTCAAAGACCTCGCGGCCAAGACCCATCGCGGCATCCGTGGCCGTGTCGAGGAAGGCAAGAACGGCGGCGGTCTTTGCTATGGCTACAAGGTCGTGAAGCAGCTTGATGCGCGCGGCGATCCGATCCGAGGCGAGCGCGAGATCGACGCAGCCGAGGCCAATGTCGTGCGGCGCATCTTCCGCGAGTTTGCCGCAGGCATCGGCCCGCGCACCATTGCCCGCACGCTGAATGAGGAAGGCGTCCCCGGCCCCGAAGGTCGGCTCTGGAGCGACACTACCATTCGCGGCCATGTGAAGCGCGGCACGGGCCTCGTGAACAACGAACTCTATGTCGGCCACCTGATCTGGAACCGGCTGCGCTATCTCAAAGACCCGTCGACGGGAAAGTGCGTCTCTCGGCTGAACCCGGAATCGGAATAGATCGTCAAGGACGTTCCCGACCTGCGCATCGTCGACGACGAACTCTGGCAGGCCGTCCGTGAGCGGCAAGGCGAGATTGCCGAGAAGTTCGCCAATGTCACCGAAGCCATACGCGCGCATCACAAGAAGAACCAGCTGAACGGCGCGCGGCATCCGAACAGGGCTGGTGTTCTGCGGCTGCTGCGGTGGTCCCTACTCGCTCCGCGGCGCTGACCGCTTCGCCTGCTCGAATCATATCAGTAACAGCCGCGGCATTGCGCGCGAAGATTTGGAGCGGCGTGTGCTTGCCGGGCTGAAGGACCTGATGATGGCGCCGGAGATCGTCGAGGACGCCATGCGCGCCTATGCGGAAGAGACGAACCGGCTGAACCGGGAACGTCGCTCGAACGGCGATTCCTGGAAGGCCGAACTGGTGAAGATCGAGAAGCAGATCGCGCAGATCGTCGAGGCCATTGCGGACGGCATGTATCATCCGTCGATGAAGGACAAGATGACCGGGCTGGAAGCGCGCAAAGGAGAGTTGACGACCCTGCTTGCCGACGCGCCGGACATTCTGCTAAGCGAAGAAGGTCGCCGCTCTGACGAAGGCCCTGAACCGGAAGGAAGTGTCGCAGGATTTGCGCGCCCTGATCGAGAAGATTGTGCTGCCTCCCGGCCCGGAACGGGGGGAACTCTACGCCGCGCTGCATGGCGATCTGGCGACGATCCTCGAATGGACCGAGCGGCAAGCTATTAGAAAGGCTGGTAAAATGACAAAACCCGTAGCGGCTGCTACGGGTTTGTCGTTATCGGTGGTTGCGGGGGCGAGCTTTCATCTTTACTTGCGCTCCAAGCAAGTAAAGATGGTTGCAGGTTTAAATCGCGCAATTTCAGATTATTTAACAATGGCTTCCAAGGATATCGTCATCCCGCAAGGCGAACTTTTTGCAACACGAGCATAGCTATCTCGCCTTCAAACCAAGGGGCGAGCAACCAGTGAAGTCCAATCACTTATCGGCAGCACGGTCTCGTTCCCAAGGCGCTGACCGATTTATCAGTTCGACCATTTCCGGAACCGGAGCAGCTGCTTCAGATAAGCCCAAGCAAAAATCCGAAAACTCCTCCGTGGTCATCATAATCAAACGCCCACTTATCACGTCGTCTGCGAATCGTAGAATGGAGGTATGCACAAACTCGGTCAGCGACTGACCGCATTGGTCGGCTGCACGCTTAACCACTGCAGCGTCCGCTTCAGAAAGCCGTGTCGTTATAATGTCTGTTTTCTCTTCCAAGCCATGTACCCGATTGCGATTATGACGTTCACCTTTTTACAGCACGACAGAAAGTCTTGACTACCATTTTGATTTCGAGAAAGCACAATCACCTGAACACCTGAAATGCAGTCTGCCGCGCTCCCCATTGAGCGCGGCAGATGATTGTCAAACAGTCACTCATCTGCCCTGTTTAACGCTTTAATGACAGCTTTGGACAATGCGAACGCACGGGCATCACCTCCTTTTTGATTCCGGACCATCTCGCCCAATTCCGCCATAGGGAATCGCCTCAGTATTGGTACGAGTTCGTCAGAATCAAAACCCTCTGGCGGATTGGCAAAAATACGCACAAGCGCACCGAAAATCGAAGCGCCGTATGTAAGTGGTTCATCCTTGTATGCTTCACCCATGCAGGTCAGAGCAGCGGAAACGATTGCATCACCATATCTGCGAAGCGCCGTGGCAATCGAAGACGTAAAAGTGACATCTCCCGGCTTCCATGCGGTTGACGAAGTGCTCCGGGCAATAGCCAATCCTGCCTCAGACACAAGCCGTCGAATATCCAGGGCATCCTCATCGCCGGCAGCAAGAGCCGCGTGGAAGTCATCCATACGGTTCATCGCCTTACGCGCCCTGTTCGCAACAATGAACATACGTGCCTCGTCCTCTGGACTGCCGTAGGTGAAGAGACAGCAAGGCAACTGCGGCAAATCTCCCCGGCGCATCGCTGCAGCCCAGCGATGCTGTCCGTCGATGATTACCTTTGAACCGTCAGGCCGCCGCGATACCACCAGAGGCGCACAAAGCCGCCAATCGAAGTTTGCGGCGATGCTAGCGATAAGGCGGCGCGATCCGTCGTTGTCGATAGATCGCTGATAAGAACTGTCGACCGTCAGTGCGGCTACATGCACCCACTCGATACTCGGCATGGTGCCACGCGGCGCGCCAAAAGCTATCTTCCGCTCGCTTCCCCGCTTTCCCCTAGAACCGGTTTTACTTTTCGTGCCAAACTGAGCGGATTTCCCTGGGCCGATAGCCGTGATTTCCGGAACGATTTCGGCAGTGAAACCTGCCAGAAGTTCAGGAACCTCCTCCGGTTTGCGGCACCACAACTTGCCATCATGTTCGATGACAACATGGCCAGCGTGAACGCGAGTTGTGCCGAGAGGTGTCGGGATCAGGAAAGATCCGTTGGGTGACTTGTCTTCCGTTATTCGATCGCAAACCCAGGGCGGCATCGAAGAACCGTCGTTGAGCCATGTACGAATGCCTCCGGCCAGCGGTAGTGATTGCTGTTGCGTCATTATCGTTCTCCTGAAACGTCGCGGCCCTATGCGCACGACGCCACAGGCTATGGGCGGTATGTTTCACTAACGAGAACGAACGAGCAGCTGGGAAAATTGGCAGGCAGCTATTATTATTTCATGGTTTTATTCAATAGCTGCCACGCCGGCGAGAACCTGGAAGTGCTGCGAGCTGTTCCGGGAATGACGTTGATCGTTCCGACCATTTGCTTGAACTGCAGGACATCATACTCGGTGTCACTCGCTTGCAATCTGGCAATCAGAGTTCGCAATTCGCTCCACTTGTGTCCTGCTTCCCGTTTTGCAGGCGCCAGTATCCGCCCACTGACCTGCAATCTCACTCGCAGGCTTTCAGCTTGATCCTCGAGCTGCTGGAAGCGCGTCTTCAAGGCTGGCGTATATAGCCCATCCTCGATGGCGGACATCAGTCCCTGAAGTCGTCGGTCAATCTTCTCAAGCTGCAATCGATCCTTTTGTATCTGGCGGCTCTGTTCATCGGCGTTCACCTGCTCGTCGTTGGTCAACGCGTCCGCGTGGTGGGTGATCAACATGGCAGCCTCGGCAAGAATATCTCTGACCGCTGCTTCCATCACTCTTCGCTGGACCGTCTTGCCACTGCCACAGGTCTTTCGCCGGTAATGCTCCGCACAGCCGTAACGATCCCTCCCGACGTTACAGAACTCGCCACCGCATTGCGCACAGGTCAGGAGACGATAGAGGTTCGAGGGAGCCATCTTGAGGCCAAGATCCCGAGCTTCTCTGGATTTCCGGACACCGTCACGAACACCTCCATGACGCCGTTCTGCCCCCTGTTGCCGGTCCTTGACTGCCTGCCATAAGACTTCGTCGATAATCCGCAGATGGGGAACATCCTTTATGACCCATTCCGTCTCCGGATTTAGGCGTACCTGACGCTTTCCGGTGATTGGATCCTTGATGAAGCGCTGGCGGTTCCAGACAAGCTCTCCGCGATAAAGGGCGTTGTTGAGAATACCGGTCCCCCTCGCCCGATGCCCACGAATGGTGGTGGCACCCCAAGAATGCCCGCCCGGCCCCTGAACGGTTTCCCGATTCAGCGCAGCAGCAATAGCATTGGGAGTCTCTCCCTTAGCAAAGGCTACAAAGATTTGGCGAATGACAATCGCCTGCTGCTCGTTAATGCAGCGGCCTCCGGCACCGCCTTCACCATCACTGGATACGTCATAGCCGTAGGCGAGACCTCCGCCTGAACGGCCTTTCTCGATCCGTCCGCGTTGGCCTCGTCTGGTCTTCTCGGCCAGATCCCTGAGGAACAGTGCATTCATCGTGCCCTTAAGGCCGATATGCATCTCGTCGATTAGTCCTTCGGCCACCGTATGCAGGACAACTCCCCGAAATCGAAGCGCCTTGTAAATATGAGTCATGTCCTCCTGATCACGAGAAATTCGGTCGAGTGCCTCGGCACACAAGGTGTCGAACCGCCCTGCCCGCGCATCATCCAGCAATCGGATAATTCCCTCCCGACCGCGGATACTGGCGCCCGAGATGGCATCGTCGCGATAGTATCCGGCGACCTTCCACCCCTGACGTTCTGCGAACTGACGGCAAAGGTTGAATTGATCGTCAATCGACTGCGAGCTCTGGAGATCGGAGGAGTATCGGGCATATAGGGCAACGTCCGGCATTGGCATTCCTGGCATTTCAAAAGGGGGAACGCCCTTTGCCAGCAACCAGGGCCAGAGAGAAGTTGTACGTCACATTATCCAGAGGAAAGCAGGAGGAAGATGTACTACCTGCACCACGCGAAAGGCGCCGATGCCTCAACGTCCACGCTCTGACACCGCCAATCGACCATCCGCAGCCTATGAAATAAATACTGCTATTGATGGTATTTGAACCCTCGACCCGCCAAATCAATTGACACCAAGGCTCTGATTACATGTCATAATGTCATTTATTAACATATAGGAATGTACTCTATGGCCCGCCGACCGACTCGAAATGAAGGCGCTCCGGTGGAGCGCAATGCTACCGTCCAACGAGCTTGGATCGGTCGACACAATTACGTCATTAACGCCGATACCGTCCTGAAAGATGTCTATCGGTTGCTCAGCCTCGTCATAGGTGACCGCGCCCTCGCTTTGTTGCCGGATGATGGTTATCATCTTCTCGTCGGCTTGCGTGATCAGTTCGTTGAAGATGAGCTTGTCCATCTCTTAATTGGAACAGCGGTAATGAACCGGTCGCATGACGATCACATGAGTGGTCCGCGCCGCGATGAAGATGAGCTGAGCTTTGTACCGGTTACGTTGATTTGTGGGACGCTGACCACGGAAGGTCGGACAGAGACGGTCACCGAAGACCTGTTGCTGCGGGAGGCCTGCAATAAGATCATTCATGCTGATGAGATCAGGGTCGATGCTGAGACTGTTGAAAATGCGGCATTCCCATTTCTCCCGCAAAACGTCATATTGATCGGCCGTGCCTACGGCCGGCCTTGGCAGGGAGTCTTGAATGTTCCGAACTACGTGCGTGCAACGATCATGAATTTCCGGGATATTCGATGAGCGACCTTGTCCTGTTTTCGGCAAGACTGCCGACAGCTCTGGCCAATGTTCCCGCCAATGTTTAGATGAAGTTTCTGGAATTCTTCACCGCCCAGATCCGCAACGGGAAAAAGCTTGCCGATTTCTAAGAAATCGCCGACCGCAAACGGCAATCGAAAGATGCGTGACGGATAGCATCACCCAAGACCAGCCTCCGCGATGAAGGGGGTCGGCTTGTTTCTCCAGTGGGACTGATCTGACGCGACGAGCAAGATGCGCTTAGCACGGGTCAGGCCGACGTAGAACAATCGCCGAGATTCGTCGTACGCCTCCTGCGTCGATGTCGAAAAATGCGGGATACTGCCCTGATTCATACAGATCAGAGCAACGCCCTCAAATTCGCGTCCCTTGGAATTGTGCAGCGTAATCAGCTTGAGCGCCTGCTCAGGATTGGCAAACAGGCCCATATCGGAGATTAGCAGATTTGCCAGGTCAACCTTACTGGCTTTCATGTCGGATAGCATTTCCTCGGCGGAATCGATCAGCGGCTGTTTGGCGCTGCCAGGCAACCATTCCTCTTGTTTTAGATAGTCACCAGCTTCGCGGGCGATGGCGCGCAGCCAAGCGACGCCGCCCGGATACTTTTCAGCAAGCGAACGAGCGAGATAAATCAGGCCAAGCGCCAACCGACGCCCTTCATAACTGAACATGTCATATCGCGAATTACCGGTGAGGTCGCCGATGAGCCGAAACAGCGCCCGCTCCACCCCCGGGAGTCCGAGGTAATTGCCTGCCTCGGCGCAAGCTCCGAGTTGCTCGGCAAGCCCGGCAAGCAGTCGCCGACGTCGATAGGGCCGTGCACCCGGGCCAAAGACTGGCACGTCCAATTCTCTGAGGGCACGGGCAACGGGAATGAGATGTGTCCACCACGGTGCAAGAATTGCGGCCTTGCCGAGCGGGATGCCGGCATTCTGTAAGGCGGGCAGAAAATAGTCGGTGATGGCGTCAATCGGCCTTTCGACATTAACGTAGTTCACTTGTGCCGCGATTTGCGCGGCATCGCCCGCCGCCTGCATCCGCGGCACGGTCGGGATCAGTGTTGATGCAGTGCCGACAATCTCCGGTCCGCATCGGAAGTTGCCGGTCAAAGTCGTATCTCGGTGCGCGCCGATCTGATTTCCAAACTGTTCGGCGAGTTCGGGACGCGCACCTGCGAAGCTCATAATCGACTGGTTCTGGTCACCGACGAGAAAGAAGCGCGTGTGGAGGAACTCCCGGAGTGCTCCGAAGATGGCGATCTGGATGTCCGTTGTGTCCTGGAATTCGTCGATTAGCAGCCAAGCAAAGCGGCTCGCGATGCCGCGTCCGACGAACGGATGTTGCTCAAGAACCTTCCATGAATAATAGAGGATCATCGCGAAATCGAGGTATCCGTGGGCGCGGACGCGCTCCCAATAGAGCGCGGCGGATTCCGCAGTGACAATACCTGTCTCGATCCCTTGTCCGCAGGGGTCGCCGTTTACGTCGATGCGAAGCGATTCATAGTCCTCGAACACCTGGCCGGCGGGCATGCGACCGAATGCGTCTTCGACCGCCGTCACGATCTGCTCAAACTGACTGTTTTCTCGGGAGAGCACCTGAAACGACGCCGGCACCTCGGGTAACAGCCAGCTGTAGGGGCGAAGAATGAATTGCAGGCAGAAGGCGTGGATCGTGGAGATTTCACAGCGTTCTGCTATCGCCTGAGTGCCGTAGGTGCGTAATCTGGTCTCGATCTCATCGACTGCAGCATTGGTGTAGGTAATGCAGCCGATGAACTGCGGCGTGCCGACAACCTTATCGGCCAGCGTCAGCAGCTTTGCGAGAATAACCCGCGTCTTGCCGCTTCCTGGGCACGCTGTCAGCAGCAGGTTGCCATCATACTCAACCGCCTCGCGCTGTTCCGATGTAAGCCGGATCATTCCGTGAGCCACTCATACGCCTCCTCGATATAGGCCGGCAAATCAGTCGCGAAGTGGGCATAGCGCGCGGCTATCTGCGCGAAGCGCGCCTTGCCAAAGCGCTTGGCGGTATTGAGTGTGATACGGCCAAGTTCGATACGGAGTGCGGTCTCATCGGCGGGGCTCAGTCCTCCGAGCGCAAGCGTTGCAAACCCCTGCTCCATCTGTGCGAGGATCTGCGGCGCGCCAAGTGCACGGACGGTCTCGACAAGCATAGGCAGGCGCCCAAGCGATACTAGTTCTCGTTCGAAAGTGGTGGCGCCCTCGAACGTGGACACAAACTCATTTTCCAGGGCCACAAGATCTGGAGTGCCAATGTCTGGATCGAAGTCCTCGGCGTCGGAGGGCTTCATGTCAGCATCGGCCACGATGGCACATTTTTTCTCAAGTGATCCGGCGCGGAACAGCTTGGCATAGACGTCAAAATGGACGCCATGGATCGCAATAACTGAGATACCGAGCCGCTCGAGCTTCACGCCATACACCTGCTCAATCAGTGCCGGGATCAGGAACATCTCGGCAGGCCCTTCGACCAGCATGACTTTACGGGCGTAAAGCAATGCACTCTTGGTTGCGTCAAGATAGCGTTCGAGATCGGCAATTTCTGGCGCGGTCAGCGCGGCATTGAGCGCGAGATTGCCGGCAGCGATGGTCGCGTCCTCGCGCTTGGTGAGAGATACAATGCTGCTCAATGGAACCTGAGAGGTCACCTGGGTGCTGTGACTGGTCAGGATGGTCTGCACGTTGATCGCCCGCAGTGCCGCGATCAACGAGAACTGCAATTGAGGATGAAGATGTGCTTCAGGCTCCTCGATCAGTATCAATTGGCCGGCCGAGCGGTTAAGCGCGATCCGCCGCTGCAGGTATTCCATCAGGATCGCAATGTAGAGAATGTTGTTCATCCCAAGACCGTTGCGGCCAGGTTCGAACGAGGTAAGTGAAAGGTCTGATAGAATGATTTTCAGGTTGCGTATGATCGCGCGGAAGGTCGCAGCGGAGAGGCCGAGAGTGGCGTCCATCTCAAACGCGGGGCCAGAGACATCCTTGAACCGTGCGTCAATTGCCCCTGCTATTTCGGCAATAGTCGCCGAGTTCGCGATCGCCTGGTTGGCCTCGTCGAGGATGGCGATTAGGGCATCCTGCTCGGCCGCATCAATCTCGAACGCCTCGATCAGACGGATGAGTGGCGACTGGCGGGGATTACGCAGGTCGCTCTCGACATCGCGGAGCGCAGGCAGATGAACAAGAAGGTAAGATTGCAGATCTGCAAAGCGCACCGACTCGCCGATCCCGTCGTCATCCCAGGCAATCTCCGTGAGGTCGATGGCAGGGTCACCGCCACCCCGGATTTCCCACTGATAATCTTCGAGGGTCAGCGCCCCGGGTAGGATGTCGCCACTTGCAAGCTGCTCCCGGACAGCTGGCCCCGGACGGAAGCGGTAGAATATACGCGCGCGGTCCGCAGCCGTCTTCCAGGTACTAACTAGCGCTTCTTCATTCACACGTCCCTCGAACCCAGCCAGTTCAATTCCTATCAGAACCTGGCTGGGCTGGGCGATATCGATCGCGGAGTGGATGTCCTCGCGCATAAGTGCCCGGAAACTCGACGGCAGCATGTTGTCTAGACAAATTTGGATTGCACGGAGGATCGCGGTCTTTCCAGTATTGTTTTCTCCGATGATACAGCACAGATCATCCGCGACATTCACGTCGAGTGACGCGAATGTGCGAAAATTCTGGATCACTATTCGAGCTACTCGCATCATCCCCCCGGCTGTCGCGCGACCAAAGACTGCGATTCATGGTTGCATTAAGTGGATGGCCAAAACAAGTGTGTGACCAATCTCGTGCTGCCACAGAATGGTGCAGAAATCTTCCGACTAACCACTCAAAAGCGTCTTTCGACCACAGTTCGAAGAGCGAAGCCATAGACGCAGGGTCGATAAACGGAGGTAAAACCAAGTGCTTACTCCGACCTTTAGAGCCCCGCCGTTCTCGCACTGTCCAACAACCGTCGAATAAATCGGAGGCAATCAAAGCAATCGCATCGTGACCAAACCCTAACTGCAAATATTCTCGACGGTTTTGCCCTGTTTCACTATACATGCCGATTAGGGGACTCGTTTTCGCAGAACGGACAGAGGTGGGACATTCATTGCGGAGTAGCAGCTTCAAGGGACTGAGCAAAAGGCAGACCGAGGTCTTGAGGTTGGCCCATCAGGGCCTAAAGGCGCGAGAGATTGGCCAGAAACTGCAGATCAACACCATCACCGTTAACTACCATCTCAGCCAGGCTCGCAAAAAACTGGACGTGAAATCAAGTCGTGTGGCAGCCAAGCTATTGTTTGACTTCGAGGAGAGCCAAGAGCGGGCATCCGAGGGTCGTGCCGAGCCGCTGAATAAATACCTGTTCCTACGAATCGATGAGCTTGAGTTATCAGTGAGCACGGCAACTGCTATCCTTTCGACAGATCGGGTCTTTGTAGGCGATCTGGTGCAGATGACCGAGTACCAGGTGTTACGCTTGCCGAATTTCGGTCGTAAGTCGCTCGTTGAGCTTAAGGAAGTGTTGGCCCATTTCGCGCTTCGCTTGGGAATGGATTTACCCGACTGGCCTCCCTCCAACATAGAGCAATTGGCGGAAAAGGTATCGATTGCCGAAAAGGTACGCGGCATTCCTCAAGTTAAGCTGGGGACCACCTTCAGGCCAGGCCGAGAGACGCTAGAGATCGACTTCGAGGGCGACGAAAGCGACGAGACAGCCGCATCACATCCAATAACGCAGCAGCTGCATCAAGAATCTCGGCGCAAGTTAGAAGCATTTGCCGAATCGGCAAGATCACTTGATAATCAATACGGTTGGTCGGCTATTACCGCTGCAAATAGACGGTTCATTGCTCTTCTGGATCGCCCCACCGAGGGTATTCCATCGGTTATTGGGCAAGTCTACAGCGCGGCCCTTGAGCTTGGCTCCTTTTTGGAATTGGACAATCAGATACGTTCAGGTGAACTCAGCTTCGCTGAAAGTTTGAGGCCTGAGGTTCGCCGACCCCTAGAGGATTTGGTTAAAACAGTCGCGCCCTGGGTAAGGAGATTTCCCAGCGCTCGTGAAATTGATAACGAAACCGGCGAATTTCTATCACAGATCACCCTTGTAACTCATGCACAGGACGCCACCGATTTTGCAGTGCGCAATGAGCTGATCGCGCAAGACATCGCCGAAGCTGTTAGGGGGTTGTTAGAATCTAGCAGCCGGAAAGGGCCCGTGAGTTACAAGGCATCCACTCGCGGTGTGCTGTCCGTCCGCAATATGGTCATCGCCGCAGCGACCGCTGCGACCACGGTGTGGTTAGGTGCCGTAGGATCCGAACTGGCACCACGATCTGTTGTTGCGCAACGGGCAGCCGAGTTTCTTTCGTCCGCAGAGGCGCCGATTATCCAGCTTTTCAAGGATCTACCTTCTGATATTCAACTAGCGATCAGCATGCTTATCAATCAAATGAACCAAGAACCTTTCACACTACCATCGACTCCACCCGATGGCCGACGTTCAAACATCAGCAGAAAGAGCAAGCCATCTAGCTGAACTCAGCATTAGCGGGCGTGGCAATCTAAACAAATGGAAGTGAGGGGCTGACCCGCTTTGCCACGTCAAGCACTTTCCTCGACCGCTTCGATGCATAGGCACGAACCTGTGACAAGGAAATATCAACTAGGCGATCTATAAACTGGTAGCAAATGAGCAAAACTCATCAATCTGCTCATAAGTGAGCAATTTGAATGGAATAGACAGAGATAATGCGATGGTGGAAGCTGCATCTATAGAACGGGACTGATGGTCGGCAAGCTGACTGAGTGTCAATCTCGGGCGATCACGAGATTTTTCCCCTTCGCGGTTTGTCAGGATCTGCACTGGCTCGGCCTTAAGATGGACGATAGCATCGGCACCTAGAGCTGCAAAAACGTTACTGCTGATTGCCTGCAAACCATCAGCACCGTCAACGATTACATGGCCATCCATCACGACCAGTTGGCTTGTGGAAGCTTTTGCCATCTGAAAGCCTGCAACCAAGACCCGCTGGTTCTCGTCCAAGTTTTGCAAGCGAAGTAGATCGCGGACACGCACTGACTTGCGCGCTCTACAGATGAGCGATCCGGCAGTCAGGTGCTGAAATGCTATTTTCTTGGCGGCTGATCTAAGAAAGGTGGATTTTCCGACTCCAGAGATGCCAACGAATGCAATCGTGCGCTGGTTCATATATCGAACTCCAAGTTAGCCCGATTGAGAAGCCGTGCAAGAACATCTGACCGAATTTCGTAAATCGTTTGTTGTGGGCTTCCGTTCACAACGCCCAGATCTCGCAATTCATTCAACCCGACTGCGGGATCTATATAGGCTGCCAGGAGATAGTTGATAACCTTGACCGGTTTAGCTGCCGTCGCCTTCCACCGATCAAGTTGTTGCTCACTGTAGACGGATCGCCCGCCGGTTAACTGCATCAACTCTCTGGTGGAGCTTGCGTATGTAACGCTTTCCAAAATTCCTAGTGTCGTCATCGCCTGTGAGGGGCTCTCCTTGGATACCCCTTTATAAAAAAACAGTAGGGAGCCCGCCTCTCCAAGCTTAGACGGCGCCCGGCATAGATAGACCTTGCGGATAGTGTTCCCTGGCCGCGTCGGGCGGTCCGCCCGAGAGGCGCCGACAAAGAAATCCGGCTGTTTCGGTTTCCAAAGATCTGGATATAAGGTGTCGTGATAGTCTTCTTGGATCGGGATCCCGAAACCTCGAACCTTCTCGGTAACGAGGAAGCGGGGGTAGTGCTTCCTCGCCGCATCGAAAGCGTTGACAGCGGGATCATCGAGTAGTTTCGCAGAGGAGAATGTGCGTTCGTAGATGAACTCGCCATTATCTTTTGTGCCAGCGCGGATGAAACCATAGAATTCCAAGAGGTTCATTAGTGCCGCTTGATCTTCATAAGTGGTCAGATACGCGAGGTCGTAGCGGTTGCGCTGTGCATACCAAAGGACTTGCTTCAAGAGCAGTTCACCAAGCTTTACGCCACGTTTGTCCGGAGCAACCTTGAAGGTACAAACCTTCAGAATTTTGCTGGCTTTCGTCACCGCATCCGTGTCGGTGGCCGTCTCACCTTTCCGAACGATTAACCCCGCCAGTTCATCGTCATCATATACGACCCAGCATGGGCGGCGCTCGCGAACACAATTCTCACGCCACCAATCATCGAATTCCGGATATCCTTCGCGGAGGCTGTCGAAGAAGCTGTCTTTGTGATTGATGGTGTGGGCTTCAACCTCGGCAACATGCCGGATAGGGACCTGTTTAGGCTCGTATGTCTGTGTTAGCAGATCGACTGCGTCGCCAACGAATAGGATACGTCGGCCGAGCTCAGCTGAATGTTTGAATGCACGCTCGTGAAGCCCCTTATCCTGCGTCACGAGAAAGTCGACTACGTCGCTCTTCAGGGCATGGAGAAGCGTGGCATCCACTACGTCATTTGGACGTTTCAGAGCGCCGAATTCGGCCTCGAGATCAGCTTGGCCAAGGCCTCGCTGCTTGCCGAGGACTTGGTACTTTGAGATCTTGCTAAGAGATATCCGACGGCGTTCCGCGTTTTTGTCGCGGGCTATGTCGTCGCGAGCAGCCTCGTGTACGAAGATCGTGATCTTATGGGCTGCGGCGAGGCTCGAGAATTTGGCGTAGGCTGCTTCTACAGCGCGGTAGTCCTCTAGACCGATAAGAATGTTCGTATCAATGAGATACGACTGTTGCCTCATCTCTCAGGGCCTTTCGCAGATCGCGGCTTGCATAAAGGAACGACTGTGGTGGTTCAAAACCAAACTTTTCGCGAAGTTCGGTAAGCGGGACGGGTCTGGAGAATGGCTTTACTTCTTCAAATAGAAGAGCGAACCCAAACTCAAGACCGTGAAAATAGCTATCGAAATCGTGTCGTTGGATAAATGCCGTGTCCTCAAACTCGGACCATATTTGCTGCACTGGCAGTTTCAGCACATCTTTGATCTCAGCAATTCCCACCATCGCCCTGACGGGCGAGGTTGAGTAAATATAGGCCATAGTTCCACTGGGAGCCGAAACAGGAAACCGCCGACGAAGCTCGACGGTCTTCCGGCCTTCCATGATCTTCGCTGAATATTGCGGGCGAATGGAAAGCACGACATCTCGTTGCGGGCGAAACGGCTCATCTGCCATGAGTGGGAAAACGAGCTGATCATCGCTCCCATACTCAAGATCGAATGCTTCCTGTACCCGAAGAACTAGGCGAGCGTCGGCAGGAAAGACAGCATCCACGCGCAGCGAGGCTCCAAGAGCTTCCACGTAGCGTTTCACAGTCGATAGGTGAACCTCGCCCCCTTTTTCAAGCTTTGAGATAGCAGCCTGTTGAACATTCATTCGGGTCGCCATTTCAGCTTGGGTCAGGCCGGAGAGCAGTCGAAGTCGCCGCAGGTCGACACCTGCTGCGTGCTCATCGCGAGGCTCAGTCGCCGCTGAAGCCTCGATAACTTTTCCTGCTAGTCTGCCCATGCCATGCTACTCCGTGTTGTGGAGTTGCTACCGTGAAGAAACATTCCTCGCAAGGAATATTGTGGCTGCTCACAATGCTCCGGACATTTATTCTACAATTACGCGAGATTGACGCAATTTTCAGCGGCCCGTGCCTCACCCAATGCGTTTTTTGTCGTGCCGACAGTACCAACTTTCGCGCCGCCAGGCATGCCATCTCCGAATCACTGGGTAATAGTCAGCTATGGCATTGACGCGAATATTATTTAGCATAGCGACTTACGATAGGCGCTCATCCCCACTTCAAATTGTGCAGTGATGGTGGTCTATTCGAGTTATTGTTAGCCTATATTTACATACGATTCGGGGGAAGGCGCATGGGGCAGACGTTACGCCCGACAAAATTCAAGGACGTGGATTTGAACGACAAGTTCTTCGATAGTCTGAAAGCCCAGTATAAGGAGTTTTCGGACTGGTTCGCTAGGAAAGCAACTGAACCTGTCTATGTTATTGATGGAAATCCAGGGCAAGGTATTCGCGGCTTCCTTTATATGAAGGTGGAAACGGGAAAGATTTCGGACGTTCACCCTCCCCTTCCAGCCAAGCGCCGGCTCAAAGTCGGCACACTTAAAGTCAATGCGAGAGGAACCAAGCTTGGCGAAAGGATCATCAAGCGAATTTTTGATCATGCAATCTTTGAAAAGGCGTCGGAAGTATATGTCACAGTTTTCGACACCCACGTATCCCTTGTAAATTTATTCAAACGCTATGGTTTTGAACAGAAAGGCGTGAAATCCACCCCAAATGGAGAAGAGCTTGTCCTACTTCGCTCATTTGAAAGTCTCGCGCATGACATAGTAAAAGACTACCCGCTGATGCAAACCGCTGGCAAATCGAAATGGCTTTTGGCTATCAAACCTGAATTTCATACTGACCTTCTACCGGACTCAATCCTCAAGACAGAGGACCCGGCTTCCGAAGACGATGTTCCACACACCAACACGATCCACAAAGTGTACATCGCCGGTCTGTCGCTCAATCGTATGAAGCGAGGCGATTTGGTCGTCATCTACCGCACGACTGACATCCAAGGAAAGGCATACTTCCGTTCGGTGGCGACATCGGTATGTGTGGTCGAAGAAACCTATTCACGAAAGCACTTCAAGGACGCTGATACATTTGTGTCCTTTGCGAAGGATCACAGCGTATTCAGTGAGCAGCAACTGAGGGACCGCTACAACGACGGCAGGCCTCTCTATGTCGCCAAACTCACTTACAACGCCGCGTTCTCGAAGCGCCCAAATCGAGCCGCCTTGCTTGATGTTGTAGGCATAAGTGCACAGCCCAAATGGGATCTGCGTGCGCTGAGCGACGCTCAATTCACTAGCATTCTGGATCTCGGCGAAGTCGATGAGAATCTGATCGTGAACTAATAGCTGCGCTGAAAGGTCTGATGCAAAATGAATGGGACTTTGGCGATATGGTACGAGCCGGAGGGTGGTGGCAATTCCAGTCAGGCGGTCAATGTAAACCTTGAGCAGCCTAGCGTTGAGATCCACTTCAACCTCTGGCGGGACAATCCCTCAAAGACGAATTTTCTAGACATCGGCCTTCGGCTGACCGACATCAAGTCAGTCAACCGCATCTATATTTACTTCCCAGTGCTCTTGCGGCTCGACCAGTTTCAGGATTTGAGTACCGTTATGGCCTATGGCCAAACGCTGGACGCGGTTTTTAACATGGTGGTCGAGGTCGGTAGCAAAACCGATCTGCGATACGAGACGACAAAAAACGGCGAGCCTTTCGTCACGGTACACAAAGTCAACATCGGCGATGATCTAACGCTGGAGCCAGTTGAAGATGCTCTTAAGGGGACGGGTTCAACCATAACATTTACCGAGGCCATGTGCACGCGCCTCCGGGCGGGCGGGTCTGGACCACAGTATCTTCGCCTACGCCTCCATCTGACGGGTAACTCTCAATCGCTTTTCACCCAGGAAATAATCGGGCAGGAGAAAATTTTCGTCAGCTCGTCGCAGCGGCTAGAGTTGACCGAGCTAAGGCTCAACGAACAGCGCAGCTTCCCATATTCTATCGCGAAGCGGGCTTCCGCCAACGCGTTCAATATCGTTCGAGTGCATTATTTCCTAATACGCGAGCTCGGTCATGCGCTCGTTACCCAGCATGCTCCCATACGCAAGGTACGAAGGCTCGAAGCAAAACTTTGGGCATCTTACCTTCGTGGTCGCGAGATTCCTGCCCAAGATGCTGCGGAAGAGGAGCGGCTCCTTTCTCGCCTGATAATTTATCACTGGCGAGAAGGCTCTAAAGAAGAACCAATTCAGGATTTCACGGCCTTCGCAAGTTTCCAGGCGAGCACTCCCGGCCTGCTTTTTTATATGATCGGTGTCATTTTGCTCGGTGCTATCGGGAGCGCAATGTATGATCTAGGCAAGAACTATTGGGGGACTACCCATACAACACTGCCGTACTGGTTGGGCGGACTTGCCATTTTGTGGGCGGTAGCTCGGACTGGAGTTTGGGCCTGGCTTGAAACTAGAGCTGGTCAGCTTCGTCGAGCGTTTTTTAGGGCATTAAAACACGGGAGGAAGTAGGTGGGTCGACCTGCGCTGTTCGCAGACCAAATATCAAATGGGTTCCGTATGCATCGAAAGGCATGAGCCACACGAAGTTTCAGACTATTGCCCACGCCCGAAACATCCCCCTCCCCGTCATCTCCCTGAGGCCGAGCTCCAACACGATCCGCCGCGCCGCCTGTGGCGTGACCTAGAGTGTCTTTGCCACCATCCCGGCCCACACTAGGGGCTTTGCCATGACGAGCTCGACCAGTTCCGGCAGCTTTGATGACGCCCGCCGCCCCTCCAGTTTTCGCTCGAACATCGTTTTTGCCAGGGCCAGCCGGTCATGCTCCTTCATGCCGATCTCGGCAGCCGCAATCAGGCCGTGGGCGATGGCAAGCAGCCGGATTTCGCGATCGCGATGCCGACGCCGATCGACAGGAATGGTTTTCAGGCCTAGACTGATGGCCGCGAGATGGGCACCGGTGGAAATGCCGGTTTCCCGAAGGATCGAAGCGGCAAACAGCCGGCCGAGCCAAGGCGCATGCTGAAGCACGGAAAGCTCGTCCCAGTCGAGATCGTAGACGAGCGGATTCTTATCGGCCGCCCTGTTGCTGTCGGCTCGGCCGGGACGCTTTGCCTCTTCAATCGCCGCCTCGAATCAGCAGCGCATCGATGGCGGCATAGTCGACACCGGGCAGATTGTCCGCATCATCTCCTCCGTCCCCGTCCGCGCTGTTCAACGCTGGACTTATGGTGCCGCCGAGCGTCCCTGCCACATCGACGGAATTGATTTCCGCCATCTGTCGTAGATTTCGGATACCCTCTGGGGACAAAGGCCAATCCGGTAACTGCGCGGCGATCCGCCGACGAGTGCGCAACACGTCGCGGGCGATGGTGAGTTCGTGGGTGGGGGTGCGGATGTGGCGGGTCGCGTCGTGAAGGACGAGGTCTTCGAGGTGGACGAGTTCACCGTCGATCCACAGCGAGGCGCAG
>NZ_JAZDRL010000001.1:0-475000 GCF_047501465.1 Pseudochelatococcus sp. G4_1912 | reverse complement strand
TCGAGATCCGAATCGACATCATTGCGAAATTAAATACTCAGGCATCGGGACACATGTGTCATAATAACGTATTGATCTTATTATCATAATTATAAATTTACTATAAAATGCAGCATTTGTCGCCCTATTGGCTTCACCATATCGTGATCTGACATCACTTGAAACGAAATGGTGCAACCGCCCGCGTGTGCTCCTCAACAACCAGAGCGCGCGAGTAAGGCAACATGGCGCGCTGCGTACAATCGGGCCTCTCACATAAGCGGCAGTTAATGCCTATTGGTGTCGCATCCGGAGCTGCAAGATCAAGACCGCGCGTGTAGACGAGTTTGGCGGCATGCTTGATGTCACATCCAAGCGCCAACGCGACTTCAGGCTCTGCCTTATTCCAGGATGAGATAGATCTTGTGACCGCCCGAGCCAAAGTGAAATAGCGCGCGCCATCGGGCATCTCAACGATCTGCGTGAAAATATGATTCGGGTTTTTGAAGGTTGAATGCAGCAGCCACAATGGGCAGGTACCGCCATAACGTGAGAAAGGAAAGTTTGCAGCCGAAAAGCGCTTTGAAACATTTCCTGCTGAATCAACGCGAATCATAAAAAACGGCACGCCTCGCGCAGATGGGCGCGATAAAGTTGTCAGCCTATGGCAAACCTGCTCAAAACTCGCACCAAAGCGCGCGCCAAGCACTTGTATGTCATATCCCAGCGCATCCGCGGCAGAGAAAAAACGCCCGTAGGGCATCATAATAGCTGCCGCCATATAGTTGGTGAGATTCACTTTTAACAAGCGGCGGGTGTTCGTCGCCGTAAAAGGTGCGCGCTCTATAATCTCATCCATGAGCGCGCCTGCCTCAAGCTGCCCCACCAAATAGGCGATGGCAAAGATACGGCCAGAGCTATCAAGCATTTCCGAAACCATGAGCTGACGCCGGTGCCGATCGAAGCGACGCAGCGTCGTCGACATCACATCAACCGGCAATACGCGCACAGTAAGTCCATGTTTTTCGCGCAAACGTTCGCGCAATGCGGTCATGAGGTCAGCGTTGGCAACCATCAGCTCCGCAGCAATTGCTTCTGCCGCCTCCTCTAATACAGGAAAGTGATTGCGCTGATCCTGCACAAAATCACGAACTGTATCAACGGGATCCTCGGAAGCAGCTGCAGGCTCATCACGACCATCCGAGTGGCGGGTGGCATTCTCTTCCCGCCGCTTGCCATCGAGATAGGCTTTGTAAAGACGGGTTACTGCATCGCCTAATGCAGGCGCGTTAGCTGCGATTTCCACAATTTCATGATGCGGTATTGCGAGCTCACGAAACAACGGATCGGCCAAAACTTCCGATAAATCAACTACCGCTCGCTGGTCCGCCTCCCCCGCTAAAGAACGCAAATCAATGTCGTAAACCTCGGTCAAACGTAGCAGTAATTGGGCCGTTACGGGGCGTTGATTTCGCTCGATAAGATTGAGATAACTTACTGAAACACCTAGCTCTTCTGCCATTCTCGTCTGGGTAAGTCCAAGCTCGCGGCGCAAACGGCGCAGGCGGGGACCAATGAATAGTTTCTTCGACGAGATATCGTTCATGTTGTTTTTACAACTTTCACAATTTTACATTTTTAACAAATACACACTCATACAAAAATGCAACTTTTGGTGTTTCCAAGCAAGCGAAAAATGTGTTTGATGATGGTGTAGGACGGGTCTTCGGCGAGAATCAAGTTTCGACAGAGACCATTCTGTAAAAGATGTCTAAGAATTAGGTTACCAGGAGATACCAAAATGAGCCGCGACTTCAAATCTCTCGTTCCTAATGCGCCGGCGGGGCGTTTTGACGGCATCGAGCGTCCGTATACCGCCGCCGATGTGGAGCGGCTGCGGGGCTCGGTTCTTCCAGCACACACCTTGGCTGAACGCGGCGCAAACCGCCTGTGGCAGCTGCTGCAAGAGCGTCCATACGTACACTCACTCGGCGCACTGTCGGGCAATCAGGCCATGCAGATGGCCCGCGCCGGGCTTGAGGCAATCTACCTCTCCGGCTGGCAGGTTGCTGCCGATGCAAACGTGGCGGGCGCCATGTACCCGGACCAGAGCCTCTATCCCGCGAATTCCGGGCCTGAACTTGCTCGCAAGATTAACCGCACGCTGCAACGCGCTGATCAGATCGAGCATGCTGAAGGCAAGGTAACGCGTGACTGGTTTCTGCCAATCGTGGCCGATGCTGAGGCAGGCTTTGGCGGCCCACTGAACGCATTCGAGATTATGAAGGCGTACATTGAAGCAGGCGCTGCTGGCGTACACTTTGAAGATCAGCTCGCTTCAGAAAAGAAGTGCGGCCATCTTGGTGGCAAGGTGCTGATCCCAACAGCAGCGCATGAGCGGAATCTCACAGCAGCCCGCCTGGCAGCGGATATCTGTGGCGTGCCAACCCTTATCGTTGCACGCACTGATGCTGAAAGTGCACGCTTGATCACTTCCGATGTCGATGAGCGTGATCGCCCCTTCATCGAACCCGACAGTCGCACGCCTGAAGGCTTCTTCCGCCTCAAGGAGGGCACTGGCCTCGACCATTGCATCGCCCGCGGCCTGTCGTTCGCGAAATATGCTGATCTTCTGTGGTGGGAAACCTCACACCCTGACCTCAACGATGCTCGCAAGTTCGCTGAAGCAGTGCACAAGGTCCACCCAGGCAAGCTGCTGGCTTACAACTGCTCGCCCTCGTTCAACTGGCGCGCAAAGCTTTCGCCAGCCGAGATCGAGAAGTTCCAGCGCGAGCTGGGGGCCATGGGTTACAAATACCAGTTCGTGACGCTGGCAGGTTTCCACAGCCTCAATCACAGCATGTTCGAACTGGCTACCGGCTACCGCGATCGCGGCATGGGAGCATACAGCGAGCTGCAGCAGGCAGAGTTCGATTCGGAGGAGAAGGGCTACACGGCCACCCGTCATCAGCGGGAAGTGGGCACCGGCTACTTCGATCAGGTATCGATTGCTATCACCGGCGGTCAGTCATCGACTACCGCAATGGGCGAATCGACCGAGACGGCTCAGTTTAAGCAGAATGCTGCTGAATAAGATTTCATCCGGTGGAGAGCATCAACTCTCCACCTCCTCCCCTCCAGAAAAACTCTTTTGATACCTTCTTTCAGAGATCAGGAGCTAAAAAATGGAACATTCTCGTTACTGGATCGTGGGCGGTGAATACAGCGACACCGACTTTCAGAACATCATCCCGGGTACTGAACAGATTTCGGGCCCCTTCAACAGCCGCGATGACGTGGAAGAAGAATGGCGCCGCATCTCTGAACGTCACCGCAGCCAAGCTCTGATGCGCTTTTCTATCGCTTCTGAACGCATGATGGCCGGTAAAACGCAGATGGCTGCAGCGTGAGACGCCGATATACAAGGTCGCGGATTATTTCGACCAAGAGCTTGCAAGACGACATATAAAGGCCGGAGTCCTCGAAAGGCTCCGGCCTTTAGTTTGAGATATGAGTTGTCTACAATTCATACGTGCTAATCATTTTTCAGCGACTTGCATTGAAATTTCTCATTTTGTCACTGTTTCACCCCGGTCACAGGTGTTATTCGCAGCGGAAAATGCGTATAGGGATTTATTGCTGGTGTCGGTTCCGCACGGATCCGCACCAAGGTTCCTACGCTGTTTTCCCGTGCAAGGTGAATGACACATGAGCAAGATCAAGGTGGCGAACCCCGTCGTCGAACTCGACGGCGATGAAATGACCCGGATCATCTGGCAGTACATTAAAGATAAGCTGATCCACCCTTATCTCGACATCGACCTGAAATATTACGATCTCGGTATCGAGAACCGTGATGCGACAGACGACAAGGTTACGGTCGAATCCGCCGAAGCGATCAAGCAGTATGGTGTTGGCATCAAATGCGCCACCATCACCCCCGACGAAGCGCGGGTGGAGGAATTCAATCTTAAACAGATGTGGAAGTCGCCTAACGGCACCATCCGTAACATTCTTGGTGGCGTTATTTTCCGCGAGCCAATCATTGCCCGCAACGTGCCTCGTCTGGTACCAGGCTGGACGCAGCCGATCATTATCGGCCGTCATGCTTATGGCGATCAGTACCGTGCAACAGATTTTCGCGTCCCCGGCAAGGGCAAGCTGACACTGACTTTCGTTGGCGAAGACGGCACCAAGATCGAGCGCGAAGTATTCAACTTCCCTGGTTCTGGCGTTGCGATGGCAATGTACAACCTGGATGATTCGATCCGTGATTTTGCCCGCGCATCGCTCAATTATGGTCTCTCACGTAAATACCCCGTATACCTTTCCACCAAGAACACTATCCTGAAAGCCTATGATGGTCGCTTCAAGGATATTTTCGAAGAGGTCTATGAGGCTGAATTCCGCGAAGAATTCGTTAAGGCTGGCATTCACTACGAGCACCGCCTGATCGACGACATGGTAGCTTCATCCCTGAAATGGTCCGGCGGTTACGTCTGGGCTTGCAAGAACTATGATGGCGACGTGCAGTCCGACACAGTCGCACAGGGCTTCGGCTCACTGGGCCTAATGACCTCAGTACTGCTCACGCCAGATGGCAAGATTGTCGAATCGGAGGCCGCACATGGCACTGTGACACGCCATTATCGCGAACATCAAAAAGGCAAGGCGACATCGACAAACTCGATTGCCTCGATTTTCGCCTGGACCCGCGGTCTCGCCCATCGCGCCAAGCTGGATGACAATGCCGAGCTGAAGCGCTTTGTTGATACCCTTGAGAAGGTCGTCATCGACACAGTTGAATCTGGATTTATGACCAAAGACCTGGCGCTTCTCGTTGGCGCAGACCAAAAGTGGCTATCAACCACCGGCTTCCTTGATAAGGTCGATGAAAATCTACAGAAGGCCATCGGCTAAAAACACGGCGCCCCTTCTTCCCATATAGAAGGGGCGCATCTTTCTGCAAAAGAATAAATCCGCCCAATATAAACATTGATTACATTGAAGCATTACATAGAGAACAATCTCAGTAATTATTCCAATATATCATTAAGCGATATCAATATCTGCAGCATCGAAATTAATGAGATGCGTATAACTCAATCGCACTTGCCTTAACGCGACAAAAACGCTGCAGCCCATACCCCTATAACTGGCAGGAACACAAGCATAAGCATAAGCGCAAGCATCCACGCTACCGAGCGATCATTGCGGGTGTCTTCATAGCGTGCGGCCATGAGGCCACGGTTGATTTTGGCAGGGGTCATTGGCTCACCTTCCTGTCGATCGGACCGTCAAACGGCCGATCCGGGTGAGCTGATCGAAAAGATCAGGCTATCCAGAAAGCCGAAGACGGCAAACGCGATCGACTTATACTGTCGCTGGGCATGATTTCCGATTTTTCCGATGAGATCGAACTGCGCACATGCGCAATATCGAAGTGTATGGAAGGTAAATGCGGCTAGTACACGGCAACGTCAAGGATAAAAATGCGCTCCGACATACTATTTCGGGATGTTTTTTTCGCTGATTAAATCACACAATAAAAAACGCTGAAAAATCAATCATAACGTGCATAGCCAATATAAGCGCTATTTTCTGCATGTCTTCTCACAGCTGGTTAAATGCACTGCATCGCTTTAGGATGCCCACCTCGTTAGAAAAATTGCCGCTCGCCAATTGTTTGTAGGAAGCACAATGACCAGAAAACTCCTTTCCAAAACTGATTTTTCTATAATTGCTTCACCCGAACTTTCAGCGCAAACGGCATTCGCCTGCAACCGTCTCAATCGCCATTCAGAGCGCCGTGAAATCGAATCAGAAGTCGCATATCACCGCGCGGATAAGAGAGCGCGGGCGTTCATCCTGGTTGGGGATACACCTCTTCTTAAAACAAATAATGAGCCGCAACGCGCTTTTTTCACTCTGCAGGAAGCCATGGAGCTGGGACAGGAAAAGGAGAGTGCTTATCTCGGCATGCTCGATGATATCCCAATCTTTAGCTTGCTCTATCCGACGTCACTCAGCGATTCTTTCAGCGCCCGCACAGATGTTGAGCTCGTCAATTTACGGGCCATCGCATCAGAAGGGCTTTTGCCGGCTGATGAACTTGCTCCGCTGGGAGAAGCCAAAGCCTTGATGGACTGGCATCGACGACATGGATTTTGTGCCAATTGCGGCACGGCCACTCTCGCCTTTACAGGCGGCTTCAGACGCGACTGCCCCTCTTGCAAGGCCCAGCATTTTCCACGTGTCGACCCTGTTGTAATCATGCTTGTAACAGATGGCGAACACTGCCTTCTGGGGCGCCAACCCCAGTTTGCACCAGGAATGTACTCTGCACTCGCAGGGTTTATTGAACCCGGCGAAACCATTGAAGATGCCGTGCGCCGTGAAATCAAGGAAGAAGCTGGCATTCAAGTAGGGGCCGTGTGTTATCTCGCTTCGCAACCTTGGCCTTTTCCTTCTTCCTTGATGATCGGATGCATCGCCAAGGCCATAACCACAGATCTCACCATCGATCATCTGGAACTTGAAGATGCGCGATGGTTTTCGCGTGAAGAGGCGCGCACTCTATTTTCTGAAAGCCATCCTGACGGATTGACAGCCCCTCGCCCAATGGCAATTGCGCACCATCTTCTGCGCGCATTCGTTGATGCAGAGCAACCTCTTATATAATGCAATGGTGATCTCGCTTTCGCCACACCACTGTGTTAATGGTCCGCTTCGCTTTATTTCTAGAATTGCCTTTGCGGGCCATCACAGCTGTGACCTATGACTGACATTTTTCGCGAAATCGATGAAGATCTCCGCCGCGATCGCTACTCAAAGCTTTTTCGCCGGCTAGCTCCATTTCTGATCACCATTATCGTGTTGATCATTGCAGGCGTTGGCGGCTGGCAATCATGGCGCTGGCTCGACAGGCAATCAGCCGAGCAGGCTGGCGCGCGCTTTGAAGAGGCTCTACAGGCCGCCCGTGATGGTAAAAGCGATGAGGCAGAACAAGCGCTCGCAAGCATTAGCGCAGATGGTCCAGCCGGCTATCAACTGCTATCACGTTTCCGCCTCGCGGCGCTTGAGGGTGCAAAGGATCCGGCAGCAGGTGCCGCAGCATTTACCGCAATCGCCAATGATTCATCTATTGATGCCACGTGGCGGGACCTCGCCAGACTGCGCGCAACCTTGCTGCAGGTAGGCACCTTGTCACCTGACGAAGTGCAGGCCGCGTTGCAGCCCCTCGCTGCTCCTGGCCAGCCATGGCGCTATACAGCGCTGGAAACCCTTGGTCTTGTGGCACTAAATGCGGGCAATTTTGATGAAGCCGGGCGTTGGTTCGACCAGATCATGACTGATCCGGCAGCCCCTCCCAACCTGCGCCGGCGTGTGCAGGAGGTTTATCTGGCTATTGTCGCCGGCGGACCTGCCAACTAACTGAATCTTATTACTTTCTTCTGTGTGTTTGGAGCAACCATGACCCCTGCGGTCGCTATTATCGGTCGTCCTAATGTCGGCAAATCGACGCTCTTCAACCGTTTGGTAGGGCGTAAGCTCGCGCTGGTCGATGACCGGCCTGGTGTCACACGTGACAGGCGCGAGGGCGAGGCGACCCTTGGGCATCTCACCTTCCCGATATTTGACACCGCTGGACTGGAAGAGGCAGCAGACGAAAGTCTGACTGGCCGAATGCGTCAGCAAACCGAAACGGCTATCGATGATTGCGACATCATCCTGTTTGTTATCGATGCACGTATCGGTGTCACTCCGTCTGATCGGCAATTCGCTGATCTCGCACGTCGCTCCGGCAAGCCTGTTATCCTCATTGCCAATAAGGCTGAAGGCAAACTTGGGCTTGAAGGTGCTTATGAAGCATTTGCGCTTGGTCTTGGTGACCCTGTGCCCTTCTCCGCCGAACATGGAGAAGGTACTTCGGATCTCCTCGAAGCCTTGATGCCATATTTTCCTGAGCCTGATGACGAGGAAGAAGAAGATGGCTTGGACGAGCAAGGCAACCTGCATCGTCCTCTGAGAATTGCAATTTGCGGCCGACCAAATGCTGGAAAATCAACGCTCATCAACCAGATGATCGGTGAGGAACGCCTCCTTACGGGCCCTGAAGCTGGCATAACGCGTGATTCTATTTCACTCGACTGGCAATGGCGCGACCATGCGATCAAGCTCTACGACACCGCTGGCATGCGCAAGCGCGCCCGGATTGAAGATAAGCTTGAAAAGCTTTCGGTTGCTGACGGCCTGCGGGCTATCCGCTTTGCTGAGGTGGTCGTGGTGCTGCTTGATGCCACCATCCCTTTCGAAAAACAGGATCTGACTATTATAGACCTGATCGAGAAGGAAGGGCGCGCAGTTGTCATCGGTCTCAATAAATGGGACCTCGTTTCCGACCAGCACGGCCTGTTAAAGACACTGCGTGAGGATGCTGCGCGGCTGCTGTCACAAGTGAAGGGCGTATCGGTTATTCCACTATCAGGCTTGACCGGTCGTGGAATCGATCCCCTCATGGAAACAGTCATGGAAGCTTATGCGGTCTGGAACGAGCGCATTTCCACGGCCCGCCTCAACAAATGGCTCGCAGATATGGTGGATGGTCATCCGCCTCCAGCCGTCTCTGGGCGACGCATCAAGATTCGATATATGACGCAGGTGAAGAGCCGCCCGCCGCATTTTGCGTTATTCGGTAATCAGTTGAGCGATTTGCCGCGTTCTTACACGCGTTACCTCGTGAATGGTTTGCGTGATACATTTGGCCTTAAGGGCACGCCAATCAGGCTGGCATTGCGTTCAGGCGACAATCCGTACGATAAGAAAAAATAACCTAGAACAGTTTGCGAGCGCAAGTTGCGGTGAAATATAGAAATTAAAGCGCAGTTCTGTTCCAATCGGAACATCAGGCGCTGTAATACGCATAAATTAAAACGGCGGATCAAACATGATCCGCCGTTTTTTACTTTGAGTTTCCTGTCACTGCTTGCGTAAAATCGCAATGTAAAAGCCATCCGTATCTGTGCGATGGGGCGATAATAACAAGCCACCGCCCTCCGTGGCAAAGGCGGCCAAATGCGGCAAGCCTGCCAACTCCGCGACATCCTTCGGATTGATGATGGAAAAACCACCATGACGGGCCAGGAAGCCCACTATTGCATCATCATTTTCATCCGGTAGTAATGAGCAGGTCACATACGCAATCCGCCCGCCTGATTTGACAAGCGCAGCGGCACGATCGAGCACAATAGCTTGATCAGCAATCCGCTCACTCAACGCACCCGGACGAAGACGCCACTTGGCATCAGGATTACGCCGCCAGGTGCCCGTGCCCGTGCAAGGGGCATCGACCAGCACGAGATCAGCAGAGCCAGAAAGATCCGCCAACGGATCTGCGACTTCAGGATTGCGCACGGGATCATAACGGCCACGAGGGACTCTCAGTTGCACATTGCGTGCACTTGAACGCTCTAACCGCGCATGAATCGCCGCCAAGCGGCGCGCGTCAATGTCAGTTGCGTAAATCTGACCGCGATTATCCATTTGCGCGGCAAGCGCCAGTGTCTTGCCACCTGCGCCGGCACACAGGTCAATCACCTGCTCCCCTGGAGCTGCCAGCGTAAGACGCGCAGCAAGCTGAGAACCTTCATCCTGGATCTCATAAAGCCCTTGTATGAACTCAGGCTCCACCTGTAGCGCAGGGCCACGGCCATCATCACCCACATGAAACCGCAGGCCATCAGGCGCATGAGGCGTCGGTTCGGGCGCGAAGTGCATAAGCGCGTTTTGTAGCGCCTCCCGCGTTGTTTTCAGCGTATTGACGCGAATATCAATTGGCGCTCGATCAGCCAGTGCTTGTGTTTCAACAATCAGATCATCGCCAAGCGCGCGCGTGAAAGACTCTTCCAGCCACTCAGGAAAATCACCAGCTGACGCGGCAGGCATATCAGGTGTTGGGGCTTCAAGACGTTGGCGCTCATCAGCGCTCAATGCTTCTGGCGCAAATCGCTCGCCCGAAAACAGATTCTCAATCTCTTTCGTGCCAAGCCCACGCCCCAGCCGTAACATGCCCAGCACCACAGCACGTGGACTTTCTCTACCCAATAGAAACATGCTTGATGCCCGCCGGCGCAGAGCATCATAAACAAGGCTCGCCAATGCCGCGCGATCTTTCGATCCGGCAAAGCGATGCGTCTGCCCCCACTCGCGCAGGGCATCGGAGACAGGGCGGCGGCGAACTTCAAGGTCCGCCAGCACCTCAATAGCTGCGGCAATGCGCGCTGATGGCGTCATAATCAGCCCCGGTTCGGATAGTTAGGGCTTTCGCGGGTGATCGTCACATCATGGACGTGGCTCTCCCGCAGGCCTGCATTGGTGATACGAACGAACTCTGCGCGCTCTTGCAGATCGGGAATCGTGCGTGCGCCAGTATAACCCATCGCAGCGCGCAAACCGCCAGCCAGCTGATGCAGGACTGCCGCAACGCTCCCCTTATAAGCCACCTGCCCCTCAATGCCCTCTGGCACGAGCTTCAGTGTATCCTTGATGTCCTGCTGGAAATAGCGATCAGCCGAACCGCGCGACATGGCACCAACCGAACCCATTCCACGATAGGATTTATAAGAACGGCCCTGCCAGAGAAACACCTCACCCGGTGTTTCATCAGTGCCTGCGAGCAACGAACCAACCATGGCACAAGATGCGCCGGCAGCAAGCGCCTTCGCAAGATCGCCAGATACCTTGATACCACCATCAGCAATCACTGGAATACCAGCAGCATGCGCTGCCTCAGCAGAATCCATAATCGCCGTAAGCTGTGGCACACCAACACCCGCAACAATACGCGTGGTGCAGATGGAACCTGGTCCAATACCAATCTTGACCGCATCTGCACCTGCATCAATCAGCGCCTTTGTGCCAGATGCAGTTGCCACGTTGCCGGCAATAACCTGCACAGCATTGGAGAGTTTCTTGACCTTCGTAACCATATCAAGCACACGTTGGGAATGCCCATGTGCCGTATCAACAACAAGGATATCGCACCCTGCATCGATCAACAGCTCGCAGCGCAGAAAGCCTTCATCGCCCGTTGTAGTGGCAGCAGCAACGCGGAGCCGGCCCTGCGCATCCTTGGCGGCATTCGGATACGCAACCTGTTTCTCGATATCCTTCACCGTAATGAGGCCGATGCAGCGATAGTGATTATCGACGACAAGCAGCTTTTCAATGCGGAATTCATGCAGCAGGCGCTTGGCCTCTTCTTGCCCCACGCCTTCACGAACAGTAATCAGCCGATCCTTGGTCATCAACTCGGATATGGGTTGATCGGGGCTTGTAGCGAAGCGCACATCACGGTTCGTCAGAATGCCAACGAGCTTGCCGTTATTGCCGTTTGCACCCTTTTCAACCACCGGAATACCCGAAATCGAGTGCTGCTTCATCAAGGCAAGCGCTTCGGCGAGCTTCTGATGGGGATGGATGGTGACCGGATTAACAACCATACCCGACTCGTACTTCTTCACGAGGCGGACTTGATCGGCCTGCTGCTCTGGCGTGAAGTTGCGGTGGATAACGCCAAGACCGCCGCTTTGCGCCATGGCAATAGCCATGCGAGCCTCGGTTACAGTATCCATAGCAGATGCAATAATCGGCAGGTTGAGCGAGATAGAGCGCGTTAGCGTCGTCTGCAGATCAACTTGTCCGGGCATCACTTCAGAGTGTCCTGGCTGCAGGAGCACATCATCGAAGGTCAAAGCCTCACGGATCATTTTTTCGCGCATAGCAGGCATCGCCAACCCTTCCTAATATAATAATGTCACCACATGGATGCGGTTGGCTGACGCCCTGCTGGAATTGCCTGCAGAACCTTTTCAACCTTTGGGGTGGCGCTCACCCTACCCCTGCACATGTGTAACTGAGTTGGCGCTGGCGTTTACCACGTTTTTTATACCAACGTCCAGTCATGTTTTTACGCTTAAACCGTTTGCAATCATTTATTCCGTTACACATCGCAGGAGAGCTGGATGCAGATGCATCGGCATAGCGCGAATTCCACTGCATAGCGTACTGCTGAAAGCGTTATTTTAACATCATGTTTACCTTGTGCGGCAAAAGTCAGAGCAGCTAATACGTGCTGAACCTTTTCGTTTTGCACGATTCGATTTTGCCGCATCAGCCTGATCCCAAACAGCAATCAGGCAATGCTTACTAAATGGTACCGCCGGGTCATGATGAGCCAAGCTATGGCAAACCACGCGCAACAAGCGCCCTGGAGTGTGAAAGGCATTGCCCCGCAAACCCGCGAGGCTGTAAAGGATGCCGCACGTCGCTCCGGGATGACTATCGGCGAATGGCTCAATGTCGCCATCACCCAGCAAGCAGAAAGCGATCTGTCTTCACGGCAGGATAGCCCCACTCCGCACGATCTGCGATGGGCGGAGATCGCAGCGCACCTCGCAAAGCATGTGCGCCCAGAGAATTCACGGACAGCGCTGTCAGATCCTGCGATCGTATCGACGCATGCCATTGAGCAACTTCTGCGGGATGCACAAGCTCGCCAGGAACAGCAAGCACGTGAACAGTCAATGCGCCTGGCGGAGGCATTGACAGGCCTCGCGCGCTACATTGAACACGCTGAAAATCGCCAACTGGAAGAAATTCATCGCGCCAGCATAGCACAACAGCAGGCAAGCACAGACCTCGCACAAACATTGACGCTTGTCGCACAACGTATCAAGCGGCTAGAGCGGCAATTGACGCATCTGCCTCAAGATCTTGCGGGTTCCTTGAAAGAGGTCACCACCCAGCATGTAAACGAGATGAGCACGCAGCTGCTTCCGGCAATGGAACAGCGACTGGCTGCTCAGATGCGCGATATCCTCAATAGTTTGAATGTTGTACACGCCTCCTCGCCTACACACCAAGAGGCGCCTGCTGATGCTGAACAACTCAAAGTCGAAGATCGACTGGCGCGCGCAATTGTCGATATTCGCTCAAAGCAGGTTGAGTTAGCGCGCCTGGAATCTGGTGTTGCAGAAGACCTGCCTCAAAAAGCAATCCTTGAACGGCTGGAGGGTCTATCACGCCAGCTTGATACTGCATTTTCTCCTATTTCGGAAAAGAGTGAGAACGCCAATCTTGCGGCGTTGTTGACACGTCTGGATCGTATTGATTTACGCTTGGATGATTCACAGCCCTCCCTCAATCTGGTGCGGCTTGAAGACATGGTGCATAGCCTGTCAGAGAACATTGAAGCGTTGCATGCATCAAGCCGGAAGCAATCAACAAGCGGTCCAGCCGCACTCGACACTTTGGCTCAGCAGATCAGCCAGCTCGCGCAACGCCTGGATGATGTTACACGTCAGACATTACACGCCTCCAACGCAGATGAATCTGACACGCGAGAACGTTTTACAGCGCTTGAAAGAGCCGTAAACAACTTATCACTACAATTGCGCGACCTTCCTCTGGCTGATACAGCTTCGCTGGAACGCATGGCACAAATAGCTGCCAATGAGGCTTTGGCTGCTCTATCAGCAGACGATAATGCAACGCCACGTGAGCTGAGTGTGCGTGCAGAGGACGCGCTCGACGCCGTTCACAATACATTGGAGCGCGTTGTTGACCGGCTTGCGCAGCTTGAGAACGACATTCGCAATCGCCGCATAGACACCGCTCCTGCGCGCACCTTCTTCACGGGCGAGCCCGAGCTTCGCGCTGCAAAGGCATTGGCGCAAGCGGGCTTGCAAAGCAACGACATCACCTCTGAAGCCCTGGCATCTGATGGCCCTGAAGATCTTCTTGCGCGCAAGACGGTTGGCTTGACCGAGAACGTTGGCGCAACCACAGGCTTCATCGCCGCTGCTCGGCGAGCTGCAATGGCCGCAGCTGATGAAACGAGGCTGACGACAGCTCAGTTGTATCCTCACAGTTACAATGCCAATGCGATACCAGAAAGCAATGCAGAGGCGATCATCGAGCGTAGGCGCTCTCTATTGATTGGTCTTGGTGCACTCATTGCTGCTACCGGCGCAGCACAAATAGCAACCGTGATTATGGATGGTGCAACGCGGCTCTCATAATGCCTCAACGGATAAGGCCTTGTAGCCGCACATCATTTTATCCCATGGAGCTCTCTTTTCCAAATAGCATGATCTGAGGCTAACCAATTAGTCACAACCGGCCTGTTACCATCGACATCGGCTACTTGTTTAATATAATTCCTAATGAGACACCTCTCTGCACTGCTGAATTAGGGAGGAAGTCTCGATAAATGACCTTTTGGAAGCAACCAGAGATACTCTGGTCAAACCATAAAGATGCGGGGGAAGAGTTTTGAACACTGAGCCATCGGCAAGGATTGTCATCGCTGATGACCACCCGCTATTCCGCGGCGCACTGCGACAGGCGATTGAGGCCGTTATTGCTGGAACAGAGATTTCGGAAAGCGGCAACTTCTCATCGTTACTTGATGTGCTTGCACAAAAGGGAACAGCGGATCTGGCGCTGCTTGATCTGACCATGCCTGATGTACAAGGTTTTTCCGGCCTGATTTATTTACGCGCACAATATCCTGATCTACCCGTAGCGATCGTTTCCGCTAACGATGACCCAGCGGTAATCCGTCGCTCAATCGATTATGGCGCCTCAGGATTTATTCCAAAATCCCTTGACGTGCCAACAATGGGACAAGCCCTGCAAGCCATTTTAGAAGGGCGCACCTGGGTGCCGTCTGATATTGATCTCAGCCAGCCGACAGATCGCGAAACAAACGAGCTGATCCGCCGCCTTACAAGCCTGACCCCACAGCAAGTGCGCGTGCTTATGATGCTGTCCGAAGGTCTGCTCAATAAACAAATTGCCTATGAACTGACGGTTTCTGAAGCAACCGTGAAGGCCCATGTCTCTGCAATTCTTCAAAAGCTTGGCGTTGAAAGCCGCACACAAGCGGTAATTGCAGCCGCTCGCATTGCTGCATCAGCAGGTACACCAAACGCTTCCTGATAAGATGACCTATAGAAATCTAGCCAAAAACGCTTCAGCCCGTGTTAGCGCCCGTTCAGCCAACATCCCTGGAAATACGATAAATACATGTGCGCCTCCCCGCCAAACGGCTAAATCTGCCTCATTCCCTGCAGCGATCCAGCGGCCGTGAAGAAATAGTGTATCATCGAGCAGCGCATCGCGCGTCCCCACCAAAAGATGAGCCGGCGGCATTCCGCGCAAATCAGCATATATGGGCGAGATATCGGCTGTATTGGCCGCGGTTGCACCAATAAAATTCGAGACAAAATTTTCAAGATCACGTGTATTTAGCACCAGCTTTTCTTCACCCCACTGGCGCGCACTCGGTGTCAAACCAAGATCATAACAGCCCGATGTGAGAACAGCTGCACTAAATGGTGTTAGTCCATGCTTATCGCGTAACCGCAACATGGTAACGAGCGAAAGATGCGCACCGGCTGACTCACCACCAATAAAACAACGATCCGTGCCAAAAAGCGCCAACCCTTCCCGCGCCAACCACAATGCTGCCATTTCACAGTCATCAGGCGCAGCAGGGTAGGGATTCTCTGGCGCAAGTCGATATTCAACCGAAGCTGTTACGATACCGAGCTTGTCGGCAAGACGCTGAAGGCGAATATCCTGACTATCAGCAGTTCCGAATGTCCATCCCCCACCATGAACATGCAGAAACACCCCGCGTGGTTGTCGCGCACGACCATCTTCATCCTGCGGTTCTATGATACGTAATGGAATTCCTCCACTCTTTCCCTCAATGGTTATTATCCGTGCCCGAGGGCTAAAAACAGGCGCGGGGAAAGCACCAAGCCCCTGTGCCCGCGCAATACGGACGTCGGCTGGAGCCATGCTCCACTGATCAGGAAAGGAGTTGATACGTTCGACAATGGCAGCGTTCAGCGCCCGTGTTTCCGCATCGATAAGCGCCGGATCAAATAGCGATGCATCAAGCACGGATGGATCATATGGAACATTCGCCATGGTCATTCTTCCAAAACAGCTGCGATGGCAAGTGGCTTAATTCTTGCGATTCGGGTCTGAGGTTATCATGGCCAACGCCCTATCCCACACAAGACCGCCTTCACCGATTGGCTTAAGAAGCGCGATCAGATACATGCTAAAATAATAACTGTAATCAGTTGCACCTTGGAAAGAACCCAGTATGTCAAATGATTCCCTCAACCGCTTTATAGGTGGCACACCTGGCGGCGTTCTAATCAGGTTGGTGTTCCTATCACTTATCGTTGGCGCGATCATGTCCTGGTGGGGAATAACGCCCGTAGATCTCTATGATGGTATTGTCACCCTTGTTACCAGATTGATTGACGAAGGCTTCGAAAGCCTCCGCAATATTGGCTCATGGCTTATTTACGGTGCTATGGTGGTATTACCAATCTGGTTTTTACTACGCTTGCTACGCAGCGGCTCGCGTTAAAGGATGCTTCAGTAAAAGCTTACAGGAAAATGGCGCAGGTAGATCTCAGTATAAGTGCCATTTTCCCATAGCTTACGCAGCGCATAGTCCAAGGCATTACGTAAGGCGAGATCATCTTTGCGCAAGATGAATCCAACGCCTTCACCGAAAAAGCGGCTTTCCAGGTAAGGTCCACCAGCAAAGCTGCAACAGCCGTCTGCTGATGCGCCATTAAGCCACAGCGCAAGCGACATCCCGTCAGCAAAAAGGTAATGCACCTCGCCGGCCTTGAGGGCTATTTCCGCGGTCTGAAGATCAGTGAAGAGGACACGTTCAGCACGTGGAAAAAACTCTGTAATATAGGCCTCATGCGCGGTGCCTTGCACAATCGCAACACGTTTTCCTGCCAGCGCGTCCGGCGTTAGGGCGACAGTTTTTTCAGAAACCTTCCCCGCAGCACTGCTCTCGACAGCTTTTTTCACAGCAAAGCGCGCGGGCATGCGGTGATAAGGACCGGTAACGCTGAAACGGCCATAAAGCGTAGGCCGAATGGGAATTGCTGCAGCTACAACATCTCCACGACGTTCCGCAAGCGAATCGAGCAATGTATCGAAACGCCGCACTTGCACTGTGCAACTCATATCCAGAATGGCACAAGCTGCGCGCGCAAGTTCCACCGAAAAGCCTGTTGGCTGCCCATCAGCACCTGCAAAATGCAAGGGTGGAAACTCATCATCCGTTAGAAAACGCACCACTCGTGCACCAATAAGATCGGGCTTTTGCACCCGCTCTTCTGCCCCCCAAAAGCCAGGCACAGCAATAGCTGGTGCCTTAAGCGCCATCGGTAGCGATTCAGCACGAGCGGGCGATTGCGGATAAGCCACGCTCAATAGCAGCCCCCCCGCCCATATGGCGGCGATCAGCAGAGCGGAAGCGTGACAGATTTGTCGTGTTGCTATAGGAAGATATCTCATCGTGCTGGCAATCTTATATTGAACCACCGACGGTGGGAACTGCCGTTCTCATATCAATTAACGAGGAAATAAATGGCTTTCCCCAAGCCGTTGCGGATGACCGCAGGTAGTTCCAGATGAATAAAATCATTTTGAAAAATGCAAGCGGCATACCTACCGATATTGCCTATCTCGCTCGCTATGGCATTTCAGCTGCCTCGCTTAAGTCAGCAAGCGAATTGGCGAGCAAATGGCGCGTATCTTCAACAGATGCCGTACTGGCATTAGGACTGATTTCGGAAGATGCACTTTATCGGGCGCTTGCAGCCGAACTTGAGGTGCCGTTTCTCCCCGCAACCGCTACAGCAGGAAATGATGCGCGTTACCCGCAAGCCTTGACAACCGGTATTTTGCCGTTGGCCCACAATGAGCTGGACCTACATGTTGCCATCGCCCCAAACGGACGCGCGATAAGAGCCCTGTTTCATCATCGATATCCCTTGAAGGGGGCGGGCATAGCACTGGCTTCACCTGGCCGGTTGGCTGAGCTTGCACAACATCATTTCAAAAATGAAATCGCTTACGAGGCTGCCCATGGCCTGGCCCAAGCCATGCCCCATCTATCATTTCGTGACGGGATGAGCCAACCACAGCGTATGACACTTTTGGGTATGGCAGCCCTGTTTTTTACAGGCTTAATGATAGCACCAATGCTAGTGCTTGAATTGTCTATGCTATTACTTGCATTAATATTCCTGACAATGGCCGTTTTGCGCCTCTCATGTGCCCTTGAAAAGCTTGAGTGGGCAAATGAAACAAGCCCTTCTCCTGCAATTGATGATGCAGATTTGCCAATCTATTCTATTATTGTAGCATTATATAATGAAACAGAGATTATCCCGCAGCTATTGCAGGCGCTCAAAGCCATAGATTATCCAGCTGCCAAACTTGATATTATACTGGCACTGGAAGAAGACGACTGGCGGACACGCAAAGCGATCGAAGATTGCCAACCGCCACATCATATTCGCATTCTTATTGCACCAGATGGAAAACCACGTACTAAACCGCGCGCACTCAATATTGCTTTAGCGCAAGCACGCGGCAGCCATGTGGTTATCTATGATGCAGAAGATATTCCTGATCCGCGGCAGCTGCGCCAAGCCGTCGCAATGTTTCGCGCCTTTCCAGATGCTGCGTGTCTTCAGGCGCACCTTGTGATTGACAACGCTTCGGAGAGCTTTTGCTCATGCATGTTTGCCATTGAGTATGCGGCTCTGTTTGATGCGGTCAATCCAGGACTAACCGCAGCAGGCCTACCTTTACCTCTGGGGGGTACATCAAACCATTTCCGAATTGATATCCTTCGTAGGATCGGGGCCTGGGATGCATGGAATGTCACAGAAGACGCCGATCTCGGTATCCGGCTGGCACGATTTGGATATGAAGTGAAGCAGTTGCAATCTGTTACGCGGGAAGAAGCCCCGATTGGCATACGTGCCTGGCTCGCTCAGCGCTCCAGATGGATGAAGGGATGGATGCAGGTATGCATCACGCATTCGCGCAATCCCATGGCAACATGGCGAGAGCTGGGGCCAACCGGCTTTATGATGACATCATCACTTATGTTTGGCACAGTTGTCGGTGCGCTTGGCATGCCCTTGTTTTTGCCAGTATCGATATGGATGATCATCGTCACTTTTGGAGAAGCACATGAATGGGTCAGAGCGCTTATTCTGGGTTTTTCCGGCGCCGTGTGGATCAGTGGCCTTTTGGCGCTTGTGGTACCAATCATTGTCGGATTATCGCGCCGACGCCGGTTGAAGCTTTTATGGGCGCTGCCACTACTTCCACTTTATATGACAATGCTAACGGTTGCTACGTGGCGCGGATTATATGACCTGATTGTTGCTCCAAGCCATTGGAACAAAACAAGCCATGGCATCTCGCGCCAACGCACGGATATCCAGCTCAGAGATATTTCTTGAGATCGTTCGCAGATTCTTCTGGCGGGCGCTGCAGATTGAAAGCATTCACGAAGCGCCCCTGCTTATCCATCAGATAGACAATGGCCGTATGATCCATTGTGTAATCGTCCGGTGCATCGCCTGTCGGGATTTTTCGCGCATAAACACGATAGAGCTTGCTGATCTCGTCAATCTGCTCCTGCGTACCGCTCAGTCCGAGAATGCGTGTATCGAAGCTTTCAAGATATTCCTTCAACGAGGCTGGCGTATCGCGATCAGGATCAACTGATACGAACAAAATATTCACTCGCTCGGCATCGCTACCAGCTGCTTTCAGCATTTCCGAAACTTCAAAAAGCGTCGTCGGGCAGATGTCAGGGCAACGGGTAAAGCCAAAGAAGATAAGCGTTGGCTTACCAAGGAAGTCTTTTTCCGTCACGGTATTACCGTTGGAACTGGTCAGCGTGAATGGCCCACCTATGGCCGATGGTGCTGGCGTGTTTGCAGTTTCCCGCAACTGCAACATGATTGCGCCACCCAGAATCAGCAACCCGACCAGAAATACCGCTAAAGGCAGTATCCGTTTTCCGCCCGCCATTGCCATGTTCTTCGCTCCCTATTGAAAATATTAAAATTTAAGCCAAAGCTGCGTATCTGCATGTCGCTGCCCATGCAAGCACAAGGAAAAAGTAGCGCGTGCGACATATAGCGACGTTCTTATAACCGGCCTTCAAGCTACAGGGCTCAGGACAACCCAACGCATCTCCCTGAGCCATGAGTATCGGGCAAATTACCTATATCAAGCGAACTTGTTATTCCGTGGGAAGCCCTTAGGCGGCAAGCGCCCGCTATCTGCGCGGTTACCAAGCCAAGTACGGATATCGGCTTCCGGCACTGTCCATGTACGACCTGATGTATCGGTCCATGTCAGCCCCTCGGCCAATGTGAATACGCGCACATCTGATACGCCGCCATCACCATATCTCTGCAAGCGCACTCCCCGTCCACGCACCATCTCGGGCAGCTGCGTGAGCGGGAATACCAGCAATTTGCGATTCTCGCCGATAACAGCAACATGATCGCCCTTCACAGGTACGCACAAGCGCGCCTTACCCTTAGCATCAAGGTTGAGCACCTGTTTGCCCTTACGGGTATTAGCTGTGATCTCATCTGCCAAGGCAACAAAACCACGTCCGTCAGAAGCTGCAAGCAACAGTTTCTCACCGGCAGTGTATGGGAATGCCGCAATGATTTCAGCACCCTCGTCGAGATCAACCATCAAGCGCAGCGGATCACCAAACCCTCTACCACCAGGTAGTTTCGATGCATCAAGCGTAAACACACGACCATTGTCTGCGAGTACAAGCAGCTTTGCCGTCGTCTCGGTGGCAAAAGCGAGGAACAGCGTATCATCACCCTTGAACTGCAATGATGCCAGGTCACTGCCATGCCCCTTCAGCGCACGTATCCAGCCCTTTGTGGACAGCACAACCGTGATTGGCTCACGCTCAACCATCGCCTCGGTCATATCGACTGCTGCAGCTTCAGGCGCTTGCGCGAATGTTGTGCGCCGGCGCCCCAGTGGGGTTTCCGGCCCAAAAAGCTTGCGCACTTCGCGCACTTCGCTAGCAACGGTCTTCCATTGTAATTCCTCGGAAGCCAGCAAGCTCTCCAGCCCCGCTTTCTCTTCCGTCAGCTTCTCGTGCTCGCGCCGCAGTTCCATCTCTTCGAGTTTACGCAATGAACGCAGACGCGTATTAAGAATTGCCTCCGCCTGCGTGTCCGTAAGCACGAATGCCGCAATCAATGCAGGCTTGGCCTCGTCCTCCTCGCGGATGATTTTGATCACGCGATCAAGATCAAGATAAACGATCAGCAAGCCATCGAGTATCTCTAGGCGGCGTACAATCGCTTCCAGACGGAAGCGCGACCGGCGTTGCAACACGATACGGCGATGATCAAGCCACTCGCGCAGCACCTCTGCCAGGCTCAAGACCTTCGGCACCTGCCCTGCGGTCAAAACGTTCATGTTGAGGGAAATACGCGATTCAAGCTCGGTCAGCCGGAATAGCGATTCCATCATCAGGACATCATCAACGGCCTTCGTCCGCGGCTCAATGACAATACGAATATCCTCTGCGGATTCATCGCGAATATCGCCAACCAGCGGAAGCTTTTTGGCGAGCATCAGGTCCGCGATCTTTTCGATCAGACGTCCCTTGGTGACGCCATAAGGCACCTCGGTGATAACCACTGACCAGACACCACGCGCTGCCTCTTCACGCTCCCAACGGGCGCGCACACGAAAACCGCCCCGTCCCGTGCGATAGGCTTCAGCGATCGTTTCGCGATCGTCGACAATGATGCCGCCGGTTGGCAGATCAGGGCCAAGCACGAACGTCAGCAAGCTGTCTGTATCGGCCTGCGGATGGGTGATCAGATAAAGCGCGGCATCACACAGCTCGGCAGCATTATGCGGCGGAATCGATGTCGCCATCCCCACTGCAATGCCCTGCGAGCCATTCGCCAGAAGATTTGGAAACGCTGATGGAAGCACCATCGGCTCGCGGTTGCTTTCGTCATATGTATCACGAAAATTAACCGAATCCTCATCAATGCCCTGCAGCAACAGCTGCGCAACGATAGTCATGCGTGCTTCGGTATAGCGCATGGCAGCGGCGTTATCGCCATCGATATTACCGAAGTTGCCCTGCCCCTCGATCAGCGGATAGCGCAGCGCAAAATCCTGCGCCAGCCGCACCAGCGCATCGTAGATCGATTGGTCACCATGCGGATGGAATTGACCCATCACGTCACCGACCACACGCGCTGATTTTTTGAAGGCAGAGCCAGGATCAAGCCGCAACAACCGCATACCATAAAGAATGCGCCGATGAACAGGCTTCAGACCATCGCGCGCATCGGGCAATGCGCGGTGCATGATTGTGGATAGCGCATAGGCGAGATACCTCTCCTCCAGCGCCGAGCGCAGGCTCACCACTTCAATACCGTCGTCATGACCGCCCGGAGGCGGCAGATCCACTTTCTTGCCCATCAGAAACCTTATGCACCCGCAATCATCACCGCACCGAATGGAACGGATAACGAACAACCCGACTCATTTCAAGGCCGTTGTCGCACATCTTGGGCGTATATCACAAATTTAGCGTTCTATTGTATCAGCGCAAGGAAGCGCATACGGGCATCCGGCAGGGGTTTTTCGCGTGGATTAAAGAGGTTGCGCGCAAGAAAGTGCCCGGTAAGCGCAAATCCTGCTTGCACTGCCTCACGGCCTGGATGCCCTGCGCCCGCCATAAAACCCTGCCCATCACCGCTGTCTCGCAGGAAGGCTGGCAGCCGCAGGAGCCGATCACGATAGCTCTCACCCGCGCGCCGCGAAACTGCCCGCCCTGTACGCGGTGATACGTAGATGAGCTCCTGCGTAGAGCCCGTGACCGCGCATTCTGTCAGCTCTAATGCAAAGCCAAGCACAGACAGAATCGCCAACTCAAACCGCACCAGCAACACGGGTGCGATCTCCGGCTCCTCAAGATGCTCTAGCAGCACCAGTGAGGCCTCATACAACGCTGGGTGCGGATCATGCTCAGGCAATAAACGAAGTAGTTCTATCAGCAGGCCAAGCCCATTAAGCGCCAGCGGAGAATCCAGATACCGCCCCGCCCGTGACACCAGGCCCTCAACGCGATATTGCCCGAGTTGCCCCTCGATACGGCCATTCCAAACTGCGGCAACAGAGTTACCGGCCTGCAAGATCGGTTGCATGCGCAAGGAGCGCCCACCCCTTAATAACCCGGCATGGCGGCCACGCGCGTGCGTCATCAACTCAAGGATGACGCTTGTCTCCCCGTGTCGGCGCGCTCCCAGCACTATGCCTTCATCTTGCCACTGCATGAATGCTACATACCATAAATTTCAGCACCAGAAGCTTCCTCCAGGTCGCAACAAAACAACATTTTTTAATTGTTATTATTTGTATTTTCCATGTCTTTTTGTGCATTATTTTGTCGGCAGGAATGCGAACCTGTGATATGCGATTGTCTTCACCTATTGACCATCTTGAAACAGCGCGTTATCGCCGCGCATGTCGGGACTTCGACAAAGCGGAAATTCGACAAAGTGGACAGGAACCTATGACAGATCGCATCGAGACCGACGTCCTCATCGTCGGAGCAGGGCCAGTGGGCCTTTTCGCAGTATTTGAACTTGGCCTTCTGGACATCAAGGCTCACCTTGTCGACATCCTGCCCAAGATCGGCGGCCAGTGCGCTGAGCTGTATCCAGAAAAGCCAATCTATGACATCCCCGGTTTTCCGTCGATTAACGGCCAGGAACTGGTTGATAATCTTCTGAAGCAGATTGAACCTTTCAGCCCCACCTTCCATCTGGGCGAAGAAGTTTCGGAAGTTGAAAGCCTCGGCACAGCTGAAGCGCCGCTGTTTCGTGTTGTTACTGATGGCGGCAAGGAATTCATTACCAAGACAGTGATCATCGCCGCTGGTGGCGGCTCATTCCAGCCCAAAAAGCCACCGATTGCGGGCATTGAGGCCTATGAAGGCACCGGCGTGTTCTATGCCGTGCGCAAGCGCGACCAATTCCGTGACAAGAAGGTGCTGATTGTCGGCGGTGGCGATTCGGCTTTGGATTGGACACTGAATCTCCACCCTATCGCCAGCCGGGTCACGCTGCTGCACCGTCGCGATGCCTTCCGTGCTGCGCCTGACAGCGTGAACAAGATGCGTGCCCTTGCCGCTGATGGCATGCTGGATTTCGCATTGGGTCAAGTGGTAGAGCTAAAGGGCGATGCGCCTGTGCTCAACGCCGCCGTCATCAAGCGTGACGATGGCAGCCTCTTCGAGGTAGAAGCAGACATACTTGTACCGTTCTTCGGCCTCACGATGAAGCTTGGCCCTATTGCCAATTGGGGGCTGAATCTGCATCAGAATCTCATTCCAGTTGATACCGAGAAATTTGAGACAAGTGTGCCGGGCATCTTTTCCATTGGTGACATCAATACTTATCCCGGCAAGTTGAAGTTAATTCTCTCCGGGTTCCATGAAGGTGCACTCGCTGCTCAAAAGGTGCACCATTACGTTTATCCGGAGAAAAAGTTGTTGTTCCAATACACAACATCTTCGACCAGCCTGCAGAAGAAGCTGGGCGTTGGTCGCTGATTCAGGGAAGAGGCAGACTGTCGCCATTGTTGGCGGCGGTCCAGCCGGGTTGATGGCCGCCGAGGTACTGGCGCGTAATGGCCTTTCCGTCACAGTTTATGAGCGCATGCCCTCACCTGCCCGCAAATTTCTGCTGGCGGGACGTGGTGGCTTGAACCTCACCCATACTGAACGCCTGCCGGATTTCTATCGCCGTTATGGCAAAGCGCAGGCGTGGCTGGAACCTGCTATTCGTGCGTTTTCGCCCAAGCGACTACGCAACTGGAGCGAGGATCTGGGCGAGCCGACATTCGAGGGATCGAGCCGGCGCGTATTCCCCCGCTCCTACAAGGCAACGCCGCTACTGCGCGCGTGGCTGCGGCGGCTGGAGACACTCGACGTCACGTTTGCATTTCGTCATCAGTGGCTTGGTTTTTCCGATAACGGCCTGCGCTTTGCTACACCTGAGGGTGAGCGCACGATATCAGCCGATGCAAGCCTGTTAGCCCTTGGCGGCGGATCATGGCCTCGGCTTGGCTCTGACGGTGGCTGGGTGGATGTACTACGTGGTGAGGGAATCGATATCGCAGACTTGCGCGCCTCGAACTGCGGCTTCACCGTTGCATGGTCTGAAGTTTTCCGCACGCGCGCTGAAGGTGAGCCATTAAAGCGCATCGCGCTGCATACCGAGGGCCAAACAGTTCATGGCGAAGCGCTGATCACCTCAACGGGCATTGAAGGCGGCGCAATCTATGCGCTTTCCGCACCCTTGCGTGATGCCATTGAGCGCGATGGCGAGGTCACGTTATACATTGATCTGCAAACAGATATGAGTGTTTCAGAACTTGCCTGGCGGCTGGAGCGGGCACGGGCGGGGCAATCAGTTTCCACAACGTTGCGCAAAGTAGCGAATCTTTCGCCCACAGCAACCCTGTTGGTACGCGAAGGCGGGCCATTGCCTAAAGCGCCGCAGGAATTGGCAGCACTTATCAAGCAAGTGCCTGTCCGTCTCACCGGCATTCAGCCCATTGCGCGGGCAATCTCGTCAGCAGGCGGCATCCGTCAAAGTGAAGTCGATGCCGCCTTTATGCTGCACAAGAAGCCTGGGGTATTTGCAGCTGGCGAAATGCTTGATTGGGAAGCACCAACGGGTGGCTACCTCCTGCAAGCAACATTCGCTACCGCTCATGCGGCAGCGAATGGTATTCGCGCGTATCTGGACAACCAGAGAAACTAATCAAGCAGCAGGAGTTACAGCAGGCACCGCATTGATGGTGACGATGTCGCCATCAATGGTGAAATCCACAACAAGGCCCGCAGCTTGCGCAACAAGGCCGGTGTAGAACGCCTGAATACCGTGCGCATCAACATCACCAGAAGCAGAACGACCTGCGACAAGCTCCTGCGCATTGACAGGAATACGTGCCTGCGGCCCCTGCGCTTCCACATGAATGCTCGTTTCGGCATGCGAGGCACCATAATCAACGCTCACAGTAATGCGCCCACCGCGCGGAATGGCGTTAGTGGCAACCAGAATGAGGTTCAGCAGCAGCTTGACCTTGTTCTTTGGCAGCAAGCGACGCTCGGCATTCCAGCCAAGCGATAGCTTGTCGTCGTGAATGAAGCCCTTTGCGACCTGCTCGGCATCACCCAGATCAATCTCCGCCCCTGCAGAGCCAGCGGCACCAAATGCAAGCCGCGCAAATTGCAGACGTGCAGATGCCTGACGCGCACTTTTCTTAATCAGATCAAGCGCAAACTCCTTCATGGAAACATCGTCTTCGTCTTCGAGAACTTCGAGACCGTTGACAATAGCGCCCACGGGGCTGATCACATCATGACAGACTCGGCTGCACAGCAAGGCGGCAAGATCAAGTGCATCTAGGCTAACAGAAGTCATGAAGGCTCCGCAGAAAATTGATTAGAGAAGGGCTTGTAATGAAAAACTTTGTTACACGGGACTGCCTTGCTTGAAAAGCAGTCATACGGCACGCTACCCAAATCAGGTTAACAGATCACATCGCTCAGGAATGTACATTCAATCGATCTTCAAGAGGAATTTCTGATGTTAACGCCTCCTCCCCCCCATGATTATATGCCAAAGGGTATGATTAGGGATCATTTGCAATGGAGCGCAGCGGGTGTAGCAGGATCTGAAGTGCGCGATGAGCTGGCGCGACATCTTGGCGAGATTTCACGCTATGCCGGCGGGCTTATTCTTGAAGCAGTAAAGCGTGGATTTAGCGTTTATCGCAAGCCGGATGGATCGAGCTATACCGATGCCGATGTTGAGGCTGAGCGTTTTATTCTGGAAGCATTAGCAGCGCATTTTCCCAATATCCCTGTTATTGCCGAAGAGCAATCAGCCGCGCGTGCGGAAGCCGGCGAAAGCGCAGCGCCTGTTAGCGATATCTTTTTCCTTGTTGATCCACTTGATGGCACGCGCGATTTTACTTCAGGCGGCCTTGAATACACCGTTAATATCGCCGCGATTGTAAACGGCGCGCCGGTGGCAGGTGCGGTCTATGCCCCAGCAAATGACTTGCTATGGATAGGGGGCGCCCATGCATATACCACGACAATCGCGCCTTATGCAGCGCCACCAGAATTTGAAGATTGGCGAGCAATTCACACCCGCATCGCACCGCAAGAGGGCCTGACAGCCCTGGGTAGTCGACGTCATGGTGATGGTCGTACACAGGAATTTCTGGCACGACTACCCATCAGGAAACGCCTGTCGACCTCCTCCTCAGTGAAATTTTGCGTCATTGCTCAAGGCGAAGCTGATGTTTACCCACGCTTTGGTCCCACTATGGAATGGGACACTGCTGCAGGTGATGCAGTGTTGCGGGCGGCGGGTGGTTCTGTGGTCGATGAAAAGGGCTTTTCACTGGTTTATGGTCAATCACGGAACGGCTACGTTAACGGACCATTCATCGCATGGGGCGATTCTGCACAAAGTCATATGTATTGCGGCTGAGGTGGGTCTTTATCCTGCAACAGCTTTGGTTCGCATCAACAATGCTTTAATTTGCGTCATATCGGGAGAAAACGGCCTATGGACTCGAGAAAATCACGTCTAACCCGTCGCTCGCTCCTGACACTGGCCACAGGTACTGGATTGGCCAGCTTGCTTGCGGGCGCACCTATGGCAGTCGCGCAGCAACGCCCTCCTCCGCCCGGTTTCAAGCCGGTGCCGGATGATAACGATACCTTCAACCCGGAAGAAATCATCGATTCGGGCCATCGCTTTTTCGGTTCAGCATCGCGTGGGCTGGGAAATGCCGTGCAGAATGCATTCGAGCGATGGGGCAAGCCGAACGGCTACATCCTGGGCCAAGAAGCAGCTGGAGCGTTCTTCGGTGGCCTTCGTTATGGAGAAGGCAAGCTCTATACGCGCAATAAGGGAGAGCGTACCTTGTTCTGGCAAGGGCCTTCTTTAGGGTTTGACTTTGGCGGATCAGGGAATCGAACCATGATCCTCGTCTATCACCTGCCTTCAGTTGATCGCATGTTTCAGCGGTTTGCAGGCGTGGATGGATCGGCATATCTGGTTGCCGGATTTGCAATTTCTGCGCTAGCCGCGCGCGGAGATGCTGGCCAGGATATCCTGCTGGTCACGATTCGCACGGGTGTTGGCCTCAAGCTTGGCGTGAACATCGGCTATCTGAAATTCACACCACAATCGACCTGGAACCCTTTCTAAAGGCTTTCCGCTCAATCTTATGCGTTTACTTCTTGAGGATTAGGACGTGTTTGAAACTGCTCTGATATTTGCGGCGGGCTTTCTCACTGCAAGTGTGCTGGCGTTGCTGATTTTGCCAAGCGTCAACACCCGTGCAACCCGCCTTGCCCGCAGAAGACTTGCGGCGCAGTTTCCCATTTCCATTGATGAGCTCACAGCGCAAATGGATTATATCCGTGCTGAGGGAGCGGTGGAAATACGCACGGCTGAACGCCGGCTGGAAAATGAGCGTAAAGCTCACGCACTAAGCCGCATTGAGCAGGGTACGATTGAAGCTGCAGCCCGCCAGAAGGCAATCTCTGATGAGGCCCAGATCAAAACTCTTACGGAGGAAAACGCCCAATTAACAATGGAACTCATACATATTAAAGCGGATTACGATACCAAACGCATCACCATTGCCAGCCTGGAAACGCGACTCACCAGCATGGCAGCTGAACAGACTGTTTTGCGCGCACAGGAACAATCCGAGCTTTTAAACGCTGATGCAATCAAGCTGGAAAATACCGCACTCAGAGAGCGTATCGAAGCTGTAGCCTCTGATATTGTTGCCATGACCGCTGACAAGGCTGCGGTCAGCAAAAACCATGCTCCCGCTGCATAATAAAGGTTTACTGCTGCACCTGTTTCTCAAGCGTCGCGAGTACCATTTCTGCGGTCTTGCGATTGAGTGCCATTGGCACGTCATAGACAAGTGCAACACGCATCAAAGCTTTAACATCCACATCATGCGGTAGCGGCGACAGCGGGTCGACAAAGAAAATCAGCATGTCGATCCGGCCTTCTGCAATCATGGCACCTATTTGTTGATCGCCGCCATAAGGCCCGCTCTTCAGCCGCGTGACGGTAAGCTCCGGGCATCGCTCCATAATGCGCAATCCTGTCGTGCCGGTTGCGAACAGCGCACAATCACCCAGAACCGCGCGATGCCGTTCAGCAAAAAGTGCCAGCTCATCTTTCTTCGCATCGTGAGCAACCAGAGCTAACCTGACAGATATCATTGCTTCATATCTCCCGATTACTGATGAAAGTATATACGGCCCTCGTCAGACCTTACAGCAATCGCTTGAAAATGGCAGGACCTTCTCCAGAGGCTGTTATCGCCCAGCCTTTTCAGCAATGATTGCCAGCGCTGCAGCAACCATACCCGCTACATCAAATGACGATGTATCGAGTAACACTGCATCGGAAGCAATCATTAACGGCGCCGATGAGCGGTGAGAATCGCGCTCGTCGCGCAAGCGAATATCTGCAAGGATTGCCGCCGTATCAACCGGTTCACCACGCCCGGTTAATTCCAGGGCGCGCCGCTCTGCCCGTACTTCTGGCGTTGCGGTCACAAACAATTTCACTGCTGCTTGAGGGCAGATCACGGTGCCGATATCACGCCCGTCAAGCACAGCCCCACCTGGCTGTTGCGCAAATGCGCGCTGCAAAGCAAGCAACGCCGAACGCACAGGCGGATGTGCAGCAATAACAGAAGCCGCCTCACCCATCTCGCGCCCGCGTAAACGATCTTCGTCAACCAGCTGCGGCTCGAAACTCAAGGCCACACTGGTCGCTGCATCTATGTTATCAAGGCGCAGGCCTTCATCCAGCATCTGCCTTGCAACACCACGATAGAGCATACCAGTATCAAGGTGTGGCAAACCGAAATGCTGCGCAAGACGCCGGGCAAGCGTACCCTTGCCAGATGCTGCAGGGCCATCGATTGCTATAATCATGAATATTTTGCCTTATCGCTCTTCAACAACATCACCGCCAAGGCCGCGCATCAACGGGATAAATGACGGAAAACTCGTCGCAATCATAGCACCGTCATCAACCCGCATGCCCTCACGCGCGGCAAGGCCCAGCACCAGAAATGCCATAGCAATACGGTGATCAAGATATGTCGCGGCTTCACCACCACCACGCACGATGCCGTTTTGGCCAGTCACAATCAGATCATCACCTTCAATGCGCACAGCAACCCCCGCTGCAACCAAACCATCAGCCACCGCTTGCAGACGATCCGATTCCTTGACACGCAGCTCATGGAGACCACGCATCCGCGTTTCTCCCGCAGCAAAAGCAGCTGCAACCGCGAGAATGGGATATTCATCAATCATGGAAGGCGCACGTTCAGCAGGAACGTCAACGCCTTTCAATGCACCAGCCCGCACACGCAAATCTGCAATGGTTTCGCCACCTTCCTCGCGCGGGTTGAGCTCTTCAATATCCGCCCCCATCTCGCGCAGCGTTGTAAACAGGCCGGTGCGCAAAGGGTTTGTCATTACGCTTTCCAGCACGATCTCTGATCCCGGCACCAATAACGCCGCAACCAGTGGAAATGCCGCCGAAGACGGATCGGCCGGCACTACGATATCGCTCGCCTTCAGTTCCGGCTGACCTGTGAGCGTAATGCGTCGGCCATATGGACCATGCGACTCAACCAACACCTCCGCCCCGAAATGGCGCAGCAGACGCTCCGTATGATCGCGCGAAGCCTCGTTCTCAATAACCGTTGTCTTACCCGGCGCATTCAATCCTGCCAGAAGCACGGCAGATTTTATTTGCGCTGATGGCACAGGCGTTTCGTACACGATCGGCACGGCTTCACGCGGCCCACGAATCGTCATCGGCAGTCGCCCGCCCGCTTCTTCCGAAATCACCTCAGCGCCCATCTTGATCAATGGATCAACAATGCGGCGCATCGGCCGCTTGCGCAGCGAAGCATCGCCATCAAATGTCGCGGTAATCGGATGGCCGGCAACCACCCCCATCGTAAGCCGGGAACCAGTGCCAGCATTACCGAAATCGAGAACGCTTGCCGGCTCCTGCAATCCGCCGACGCCAACGCCGATGACGCGCCAATCCCCTTCACCCACACGGGTCGCAACACCGCCCAGCGCGCGAACAGCATCGGCAGTGCGCAGCACATCCTCACCTTCCAGCAAGCCGGTGACGCGGGTTTCACCAATCGCCAGCAAGCCAAACAGCAGGGCGCGATGCGAGATTGATTTATCACCGGGAACCCGCACCCGGCCTTTCAACGCAGATGAAGGACGCGCGACAACAGGAACGGGGATGGGATGCGAAGCAGACATGATCGGCATTCCTTGAACGAAAGCAGATAAAGATACCTTTAGCCTCCTAGCAGAGGTTGCTGCAAAGGTCATCCTGCCATATGTCATACTCGATACGATAACCTGTATGCACTTTGATGGGTTGCGCGCTGCGCCACGGTTACTATAGTCGCGTTGACTGCGGGCCGGTGTGTGTCGCCCGCCCAATGGACCAGACGATGACAGACAAGCGCGTGAAAAAAGTAGTGCTCGCCTATTCCGGCGGCCTCGATACCTCCATCATCCTCAAGTGGCTTCAGACCAACTACCAGGCCGAAGTGGTGACCTTCACCGCCGATCTCGGCCAGGGCGAAGAGCTGGAACCCGCACGCCAGAAGGCGATGCTGCTCGGCATCAAGCCGGAAAACATCTTCATCGAAGACCTGCGCGAAGAATTCGTGCGCGATTATGTCTTCCCGATGTTCCGCGCCAACGCACAGTATGAGGGCCTGTACCTCCTCGGCACCTCAATTGCTCGGCCGCTGATCGCCAAGAAGCAGATCGAAATCGCAGAGCGCGTAGGCGCAGATGCAGTTTCGCATGGCGCAACCGGCAAGGGTAACGATCAGGTGCGCTTCGAGCTTGGCTATTATGCGCTCAAGCCCGATGTCACGGTGATTGCGCCTTGGCGCGAGTGGGATCTGACCTCGCGCACCAAGCTCATCGAGTTTGCTGAGCAGAATCAAATTCCGATTGCCAAGGACAAGCGCGGCGATGCACCGTTCTCTGTTGACGCCAACCTGCTGCACACTTCATCTGAGGGCAAGGTGCTGGAAGATCCAGCTGATGAAGTGCCAGAATACGTATTCTCACGCTCGGTCTCGCCAGAGGCTGCACCCGATACGCCGACGTATATCACGATCGACTTTGAAAAGGGCGATCCCGTTGCTATCAATGGTGAAAAGCTATCGCCCGCAACACTTCTCACCAAGCTCAATGAGCTGGGCGGCGCCAATGGTATCGGCCGTCTTGATCTCGTCGAGAACCGCTTCGTAGGCATGAAGTCACGGGGTATGTACGAGACCCCCGGTGGCACGATCCTGTGGTATGCGCACCGCGCAATCGAGCAGGTCACGCTCGACCGTGGCGCAGCGCATCTCAAGGATGAGCTGATGCCCAAGTATGCCGAGCTGATTTACAACGGCTTCTGGTTCTCGCCAGAGCGTGAGCTGCTGCAGAAGCTGATCGATGCCAGCCAGGAGTTCGTCACCGGCCAAGTGCGCCTGAAGCTCTATAAGGGCGGCGTGCATATTGTGGGACGTGAAAGCCCCTATTCGCTCTATGATCAGGACCTCGTAACGTTTGAAGACGGTGCGGTTGCCTACGATCATCGTGATGCCCAAGGCTTCATTCGTCTGAATGCACTGCGTCTACGCACGCTCGCGCAGCGTAAGCGCAAACACGGGCTCTAAGCACCATGCCACAGGCTTACCTTGCAGATCGGGGTGTCGTGAAAGTGGCGGGGGATGATGCCCGTCATTTCCTGCATAACCTCGTCACCAGCGATGTCGAAACCCTCACGCCCGGTGAAGCGCGCTGGTTCGGGCTGCTGACGCCGCAAGGCAAGATCCTGTTTGACGGGCTAGCCATCGCCGTGCCGGATACGCATGGCGGTGGCTATCTATTGGATGTTGCACATGATCAGGCTGAGGCGCTGACTAAACGTCTTGGTTTTTATAAATTACGCGCCAAGGTCATCGTGGAAAACCTCTCCGATGCGATGGGCGTTGGCGTTGTCTGGGGCGGTGATAGCGCGCCTAGCGATCTCGGCATTACCTATATTGATCCGCGCCTTGCAGAGCTCGGCACCCGCATTATTTCGGAACGGGACCGCCTTGCAACGCTGGGGGATAATCCTGATGCTTGGCATAAGCACCGGATCCATCTGGGTGTGCCAGAAGGCGGCAAGGACTTTGCCTGGAGTGATGCCTTCCCGCATGAAGTGCTGATGGACCAATTACAGGGCGTGGCGTTCGATAAGGGCTGCTATGTCGGGCAGGAAGTCGTCTCGCGCATGCATCACCGCGCCACTGCACGCACGCGCATTGTGCCTGTAACCTTTACAGCAACTGCACCTGCAAGCGGCACTGAAGTTGTTGCGGGCGGTAAAACGCTTGGCACCATTGGTTCGGTTGGTGAAGGACGCGCGCTTGCAACCTTGCGACTTGATCGCGTAAGCGATGCGCTTACAGCGGGTCTGCCAATTACGGCTGATGATATTCCGCTTCAATTAGAAAAGCCTGCGTTTATTCGCTTTGCCTTTCCAGGTGAGCCCACATTATGACATCTGCTCCTGTTTCCAGCAATTTTGTGCAACTGCACGCGGATGGTAAAACGCGCTGTTTATGGCCCGGTATGGACCCATTTTATGTGGCTTACCACGATGACGAATGGGGCGTACCGGAGTACGACAGCCGAGCGCTGTTTGAGAAGCTCATTCTGGATGGTTTTCAGGCTGGTCTCTCGTGGATCACCATTTTGCGCAAACGCGAAGGTTTTCATCGTGCTTTTGCCAACTTCGATCCTGAAATCATCGCCCGTTTCGATGAAGCCAAGATTGAAGAACTGATGCAGGATACCGGCATCGTGCGTAACCGCGCCAAGATAACCGGCACCATTGTCAGCGCCCGCATCTATCTGAACATGCAAGAGCGTGGCTCGTTCAGCGATTTCATATGGAAGTTCGTTGACGGCCGCCCGCGGATCAACCAGTTCCGCAACCGCGAAGATGTTCCGGCTCAGACAGAACAATCGCTTGCCATGTCAAAAGAGCTCAAAAAGGCAGGTTTCAAGTTCTGCGGCCCCACCATCACCTATGCGTTTATGCAAGCAGTGGGCATGGTCAACGATCATATGGTTGATTGCTGCTGCCACGCAAAATGCGCAGCTCTTGCTTTACGTTCCTGACATGAGATCACGCACACCAAAGCCGCCACGGGTATGGCAACGCATGCTATCGGGCCGTAGACTTGACCTGATCGACCCTTCGCCGATGGATATCGAAATCGAGGACATCGCCCACGGACTTGCAAGGGTTGCACGCTGGAACGGGCAAACGAGCGGTGCGCATATCTTCTCCGTAGCGCAACACACCGTGTTGGTAGAATGCTTTGCTGAGGCCGCAGACCCTGCTCTTACACGCGATTCCCGTCTTTCTGTCCTGCTGCATGACGCTGCAGAATATGTCGTGGGCGATATCATCTCGCCATTCAAGGCCGTGCTGGGCGATGGTTATAGGGATATCGAGAAGCGGCTCTTAGCGGCAATTCACATCCGCTTCGGCTTGCCATCGCAACCGTCCGCCACGTTGACACGTGCCATTAAACGGGCTGATCAAGCCTCTGCTTTTTACGAAGCCACCAGACTTGCGGGCTTCAGCCTGACAGAGGCCACTGGATTCTTCGGTAAGCCAGTGCCGCTACCTCATGGTGCTGAAGCGCTTCTCGCACCATGGGATGCAGAAACCGCTAAAGAACGCTTTCTGGCCAGCTTTAATGCGGCGCTGGATAGCTAACGAGATGATGCAGAGCGATACCACTGGTTGTCGCCACGTTCAATGAATCAAATGTGCCATGCATCGGTATGGATACGGTACGACATCGCGCCAGTATATCATCAGGCAGGCCGGGACCTTCCGTCCCAAGCAATAGCGCCGCACGCCGAGGAGCTTGCAACCCGGAGAGTGTCTCTCTGCCACGCGGGCTTAGCGCTAGCAGGGAAAAGCCTGCACTCTCCAGCATTTCAACCATTGCAAGCGCTGAACCCGCACGAAAAAACGGCACCGTCAAAGCGCCTCCCACGGAGACACGGATTGCCTTACGATAAAGCGGATCGCAAGAGGTATCATCAAGCAGCACGGCAGCAGCACCGAAGGCCGCAGCATTGCGAAAAATACCGCCGGCATTGTCGTGGTTCGCAAGTCCGACCAGACCAACAATAAGAGAATTCTCAGGTAACTGGCGCAGAAATGCCACCGGATCTGCAGCTGGCGCACGCAGCCCTACGCCCAGTACACCACGGTGGATGGGAAAACCAGCCACCTGATCCATCACCGCGCGTGCAGCCGTATAAACCGGCACATGATCAGGCACCGCTGCAAGCAAGTCACCTAGCAATGGCAAACGTTTATCAAGAATGAACAGTGATTCAATGCTATGCAATGGCTGTCGCAGCAACACGCTGAGCACCGTCTCACCCTCCGCGATAAAGCGCCCTCCGTGCCCGATCAGGTCGCGCTCCCGGATATTCACATAAGCAGCGACACGCGGATCATCCGGAGATTCAATCAGGATTGTGGAGCGCATCAGCCCTCCAGCTCCTCGCGCAGCATCTCCAGTCGCAACCACTCCTCTTCGGATGCGGCGCGATCTTCTTCAGCACGTGCAAGGAGAGCATTAGCCTTTTCAAACTTGGCCGGCTCGCGCGTGTAAAGTTCGGGATCGGCCAGCAGCGTCTGCAACTTGGCAATGTCGCGTTCCAACGCTGCAATGCGATCAGGCAGAGTTTCCAGCGCATGCTTTTCCTTGAAGGACAGCTTACGCTTATTTTCAGACGCGACAGAAGGGGCGGAGGAAGAAACAGTCTTGGGCTTTTCGCTCTTCTCAGACTTGTCAGACACGCGCGCAGTAACACCTTCACCGCGTTGATTGAGCATATCTGAATAGCCACCAGCATAAACCTGCCAACGCCCCTTCCCCTCAAACACCACCACGGCATTGACGGTACGATCGAGAAAGTCACGATCATGACTTACAAGAATGACAGTGCCAGGATAATCGGCAATCGTCTCTTCAAGCAGATCGAGTGTTTCAAGATCAAGATCGTTGGTGGGCTCATCGAGGATCAGAAAGTTCGATGGCAGAGACAGCGCCCGCGCCAATGTCAGCCTACCCCGCTCTCCGCCAGAGAGAACAGAAACAGGCGTGTTGATCTGATCGGGCGAGAACAAGAAGTCCTTCATATAGCTGGCAACATGCTTCACCGTACCGCCCACGCTCACCATGTCACCGCCACCGGTGAGGGCCTCTTTAAGCGTGATACCAGGTGCAAGCGTTGCGCGGCGCTGATCGAGAAACGCCATCTGCAGGTTCGCACCAAGGCGGATTGATCCACTATCGGGTGCAAGATCGCCTGTGAGCATATTCAACAGCGTGGTCTTGCCCGCACCATTGGGGCCAACGATACCAATACGGTCATTACGCAAAACACGGATCGAGAAGTCATCCACAATCACCCGCTCGCCGAATGCTTTACGCAGGTTCTTCGCCTCAATGACGAGCTTGCCGGACATCTCGCCCTCAGTCACCGTCATGTTGACGGAGCCTGCAGCACGTTGATGCTCGCGGAAGTCCTTGCGCATGCCCTGCAGCCTGCGCAGCCGCCCTACGTTGCGCTTGCGCCGCGCGGTTACGCCATAGCGCATCCAGTCATTTTCAGCCGCGATGCGTCGTTCAAGCTTATGGCGATCGACCTCTTCCTGCTCCAGCACCTCATCGCGCCAAGCCTCAAAAGCAGCGAAGCTCTTATCCAGACGACGCGCCGTCCCTCGATCCAGCCAGACCGTGGCACGCGAAAGCGTTTCAAGAAAGCGCCGATCATGGCTGATCAGCACAAGAGCCGATTTCATGCTGCGGATTTCATTTTCCAGCCACTCGATCACAGGTAGATCAAGGTGGTTGGTTGGCTCATCGAGCAACAACACATCCGGCTCTGGCGCCAGCACGCGCGCCAATGCAGCACGCCGCGCCTCACCGCCTGAAATCTGCGAGGGGTCTTCCGCACCCGTCAGGCCTAACTGCTCAAGCAGATAGCTTGCTCGGTAAGCGTCATCTCCGGGAGCAAGCCCGGCCTCGACATATGCAAGCGTGGTTGCAAAGCCAGAAAAGTCTGGTTCTTGCGGGAGATAGCGAACCGTTGTGCCAGGTTGCACGAACCGCGTACCGGTATCGGCTGTCACCAATCCCGCTGCAATTTTCAGCAGCGTGGATTTACCGGAGCCATTGCGCCCAACAAGACAAAGGCGTTCGCCTTCTGACACGGACAGTTCCGCGCCTTCAAGAAGAGGCGCGCCGCCAAATGTCAGGTGAATATTCTGAAGTGTAAGAAGAGGAGGAGCCATGCCGCTTCAATAACCGGGATTGACGCCTGACGCCAGAGGCTGCTTGATGCTTCCCGCTATCCTTTAGCACTATTTATACAATTATGAACCGCAACGCAGCGTGGAAGCAACGCCTCGTGCCACATCACGCTGACTGGGCTGTGAAGCCATTACCCGATAAACCGCCAGTCCGTAAGTCACCCCAATGCCATTCTGAACAGGCGCAATCACGCGTATATCTGTTGCATCAGACGGTGAATCAATGGCTTGGTCGGCAGTCAGAATTGTAAGCGCCAGCTCACCTCCCTGCGCCACCTCATCGGTCACAGCATAAATTACCGTACCGCCAGGTCCGTGCAACGAAAGACCGGCAAACCCATCAGGCGTGCGTGCACGTATCCGCTGGGGGCCGCTTGATAAATCAAACCGACAATAAGTTGTGACAAAAGCTGGATCAGGCCATGGCGGGGTAAACCCTTTGCCATCCATGACAACCGTATCTGATAGAAGTGCTTCCAGCGTTTCCTCTGAAAGGCGATTGACCGCATCATTCGAGCCCATAAGCGGTATGGTAAAAATGGTGATGATATGCGCAAGCGCCCCAAGTGTCAGCCCGAGCGCAAGTGTGTACAGGACTGTGGTTGTGAGCCAACGCAAAGCCTGGGTGAGCTGCCAGCGTGGCGCATGCTCTCTGTTAAGGCGCTTGTGTGAGATGAGCTTAAGCGCGCGCGTTTCCGTCATGGGCATGACTGCCTGTCGATCGTTGGCAAGCCGGAAGATTCAACAGCCCCAGTCATGGTGGAAACTGACGTGCCATAAAGACGTAGCATCAGCATCAAGTTTGAGCGCTGTGGTGACATAAGCCAATTTCCTGGCTGCGCCTCAGGCGAGATTACGATTTCAGCTGTGCCATTAAGGTTGCGCAACACCTCATGCGAGGTAAAACCATTTCTACCTGTAGGATTAGGCGGCATCGTGCCATCCGCTTGATAAACCGTTAGTGTCCACGCACGCGATGTGGGAACAGGCCCCCGCACACGATAAGTGCAAGATCCATTAAGCACCCGCCCCGCACTATCGCGGTTTGCTGAAAACGCCAAACCTTCACCCGCCCCCAGAGAGAGCTCCCCGATACGAGAAACCGTAGCCCTGGCATACGGGTCTATTGCCGCAGAGCCAATCTCAGGCCACGCTATCCAGGGGCCGACACGCACAGCACCAAATGGCGGCTCATGTCGGGTCAGATAATAAGCAGTACCTAATCCCATAACAGCAGCAAGTGCGATAGCTGCAACGATGACGAAGACAACACGAACAAAATCAATGCGTAAGAATGACTTTCTAACAAATTGATTTATCATTGGAGTTGCCAAACCCTGTTTCTTTTCCCAACCTGAAAGGCGCTCTATCATGGGCGCATCGGTGGTTGAAGGGGCCCCAATAATTTACGCGCTGCAACACGAAGCAATTCACTGCGATGTTCTATGCCCATTGCAGGATCATCAATGATAGCCTGCTGAATAATCTGCTGATCACGATCCTGCTGATGCATCTGTACGGTTATATCAAGCGGCGTGCGCGATGCTTCGTCAAACAGCACACTCATTCCTTGCAACAAATCATATGATTGCCGTGACAGATTGATATTTGCACTCAGCTCATCACCATTATCTGCCGTAGCATTTGCTGCAATAGCTGGTGAAGCAGGAGTTACGCCTGGTAAAGGACGGATCGTTAATCCGCGATGGGCGGGTTCCATAAACGCCTGCCATATCTGGGCTGGCAATGTACCGCCTGTCATACGATTGGTTGGATGATAATTGTCATTTCCCAGCCAGACACTTGCAACCAGATTACCCGAATATCCCACAAACCATGCATCGCGATAAGCGTTGGTGGTGCCCGTTTTACCTGCAACTGGCACGCCATCGATACGCGCGCGACGCCCCGTCCCTGCTTCCACGACTTGCGTCATCATGCGGTTCATCCCGCCTGCGACATCAGCCGTCAGCACCTGCTCAGGCTTTGCTGTATCCCGCTGGTAACGCCACAATATCTCGCCGTGACCATTGCTTATTTCCATAGCAGCATAAGGCTTTCCACGCATACCGCCATTGGAAAAGACTGCAAAGCCCGCTGCCATATCCAGCACACGCACGCCTTCCGCACCAATTGGCAGCGGCGCTGTATTGCGAAGTTCCGTGGTGATGCCCATCTTGTGGCTCATCTCGATCACCCGCGCTAACCCTTTGCGGGCGTTTCCTTTGCCCATCATCAAGGTCAAGCGCACAGGTGTCGTGTTGATTGACTTCTGCAAAGCTGTCGTCAGCGATACACGCCCAGCATAGCTGCGGCCATAATTGTTAGGGCACCAGTTGCCGATGCATGTAGGACCATCCACGATCATGCTCTCTGGCGTGACAAGACCATCCATCATTGCAGCTGCATAGACAAAAGGCTTGAAAGAGGACCCCGGCTGACGCAACGACCCTGTCGCCCTGTTAAACTGGCTCTCACCATAATCACGGCCACCAACCATGGCGCGCGCAGCTCCATCAGGATCAAGCACTGTAATGGCGCCCTGCTTGACGCCCCAACGCTTACCTTCCTGCCGCAACCCTTCCTCAAGCGCATTCTCAGCCAGATGCTGCACTGACGCATCATGTGGAGTCTTTACGACCAGTACACGCTCACCTTTCAGGGCACCGTCCTGCGCCATGACGCGGATTTCATCAAAGGCCCAATCAAGGTAATAATCCGGGCTGGAATCACGCACACGATCCACCGGCGTTGCCGGGTTGCGACGCGCAATTTCGGCCAGGCCATCGCTGATAAAACCATTAGCAACCATCGTACCCAGCACATCTGAAGCACGGCTACGGGCAGCAGGCAGATTAACATGCGGAGCATATTTAGATGGCGCCTTAAACAAACCAGCCAGCATCGCTGCCTCAGGCAAGGTGATGTCGCGCACTGATTTGCCAAAATAAAACTCAGCCGCCGCAGCAGCCCCAAATGTACCGCCACCCATATAAGCGCGGTCGAGATAAAGCTTTAGAATCTCATTCTTTGTCAGCCGCGACTCCAGCCACAATGACAGGAAGGCCTCATTGATTTTGCGCTGAAGCGAGCGCTCGTTCGTCAAAAACAGGTTCTTGGCAAGCTGCTGGGTGATAGAAGACCCGCCCTGCACGACGCCATCTGCGCGCGCATTGGCTGTAAGTGCCCGGAAGGTACCAATGATATCAATACCAAAATGCTGATAAAAACGCCGATCTTCGGTGGATAGCACAGCCTTGATCAGCACATCCGGAAACTCATCAAGCTCAAGCGAATCGTCATGCAGAATGCCGCGCCGACCAATTTCATTGCCGTATCGATCCAGAAAGGTTACAGCAAAATCGGGCTTCTTGAGCCAATCGTCGTTGGTTTCCTGAAAAGCTGGCTGGGCAAGGGCAAGCAACAGCATGCCTCCTGCAACCGATAAGGTTGCGCCTTCACTAACAATTTCTACCATCACACGGCGCACGCCTGTGACGGCAAGGCGATCCATCTGGGCAGAAATCCGAAGCCAGATTTCACCAAGCCCGGAACCGGCGTTATAGAGGGATGCATCAATCCATGAGTCAGCGGCAAGCGCAGCGCGCTTCAAACGAACAGATAGAGGCACTTTACTATACTTAACCACAGCGGTCGCTCCCTCGCGCGAAGCTGACAACCCTTTATGTGGTAATCTACCTTTGCATTTATCGCAATCGCATCCTGTGCAACAAAGACCGACATCGTTAACCGAAACGAAAATGCATGCAATTGGGCCTTAGTGATCCCCATATCCATGACCCAGGTCGTTCAATTCAATTTCTTACACTCTGCTTATGAGGGATTACCTTGAGCTCATCAGAAAAACCGTTCTGGAAGACAAAAAAACTTGAAGAAATGTCTGCACAGGAATGGGAATCACTTTGTGATGGCTGCGGCCGCTGCTGCCTCGTCAAGCTGGAAGACGAAGATACGAGCCAGATCTATGCAACAGATGTCGTATGCAGGCTTTTTGATGCGGGCACCTGCCAATGCAGCAACTATCCGCAACGCCAGGAAATAGTGCCGGACTGCATCCGCCTGACCCCTGAACAAGTAGCCCAGATAACCTGGTTACCGCCAACCTGCGCCTACAGACTTGTGCGCGAGGGTGCAGATCTGCACTGGTGGCATCCGCTTATTTCCGGCAGCGCCGAGACTGTACACGAAGCAGGCGTTTCAGTCCGTGGGCGCGTATCCGCAAGCGAAGATGACATCCCTCTGGATGACCTGCCCGATCATATTGTGGCATGGCCCATGCAAGCACCAGAAATGCTTGATGTTCCCCTCCCCAGTCGTCAGCGTAAACCCGCCGGCCGGAAGGGTTCGCTGTAAAGTTCAGGTGGCAGAAAGAAGCGATCGCAAATCAAGATGCTCGGTTATCATGGCAAGCTCGCCATTGCGGTTGCGCGGCCATTGCTCTTCCGGACGATCCCAATAAAGCTCGATACCATTTTGATCCGGATCGCGCAGATAAAGCGCCTCGCTCACCCCATGATCACTCGCCCCATCAAGCTCAATTCCTGCCTGCACCAGTCGCCTCAGCGCATCGCCCAGACTGGCGCGGGTGGGATATAGAATTGCAAGATGATAGAGCCCCGTTGCACCAGGTGCCGGTGGGGGGCCGCCTGCACTCTCCCAAGTATTAAGGCCGATATGATGATGGTAACCACCAGCCGAAATAAAAGCTGCGCGATTGCCATAACGTTGAATCAATTCAAAACCCAACACGCCATTGTAAAACGCAAGTGAGCGGTCAAGATCCGCCACCTTGAGATGAACATGGCCAATACGCACGCCTGGATCAATCGGGCGTGGCGTCAGCTGTGGTTCGATCACGGGAAGTTTGCTCATCATACTGGCTTTCACTGTTGCATTACCAATGGTCGCACCGCTGAGAGCCGGACACTCTTATAAAGAAGTGCCCGACAGCCCGTATCATTTACCAGCGCTTACGCTTCACCGCGCTTGCCATCGAGACTCCACGCCCCGGGACCAGCAAAGATCAAATAGAAAAACACGAAAGAGAATAACGCTACCAGCTCGCCACCGTTGAGAATAGGGAAGAAGCTCTTCGCAAAGTGGAACTGGAAATAAGCCACCGCAGCCATGCCAGACAGGAAGAATGCGGCAAGACGCGTATACAAGCCCAAAAGGATCAATGCGCTTCCAACCACCTCGATAACTCCACCTATACCAACCTGTGAAGCCAGCGGCACGTTTGCCAATGATTCAACATAGGGAAACTGGATAAGCTTGGCCAAACCATGCTGAATGAAGAACAGTGCAGCAGCAATACGCAATACAGCCAAGGCCTGCGGGCGGTAGCTATTGAGTTTTGTTGTCAATGACATAAGGCATCTCCTTTAATGGAATAGCAAACCTTCAAGGTCAGGCTCGCGAAGCAGGAATCGCATAATGATTTCATGATTTACTGCGCTTAAATGCAATATCGTCTTTTTCCTTTATGGCGTTAATCACGTCTGTGTGCATAATAATTATAACCTTTGGTGTGAGATAACTTTCAAACGATGGGGTAATCTCGTGCTCGATCGCCTGACAAGCATGAGCGTTTTCACTAAAGTGGTTGCTTCTGGCAGCTTCACGGCGGCTGCGCAGATCTGCGGTTTATCGCAAACCATGGTCACGAAGCACATTGCCGCGCTTGAGCAGAGGCTGGGCACGAAACTTCTCCACCGCACGACACGGCGCCTCACCTTGACAGATGCCGGGCGACGCTTTCATGACGCCTGCATGCGTCTTCTGCCGGAAATAGAAGAAGCTGAGACGGATGCTGGCGCGGGTAATATCGAACCTCACGGCATATTACGGCTAAACGTGCCATTTTCTTTTGGCATCCGGCAGATCGCACCTGCCCTATCCGATTTTCTAGCGGCACATCCACAGCTCGAGATTGAGCTTGGCCTCACTGATCGTGTAGTCGATTTGGTCGAGGAAGGGTGGGATATGGCGGTGCGCATTGGCACTTTGGCGGAATCCCGGCTAATTGCGCGCAAGCTTGCCCCGTGTCGTAACCTGCTATGTGCTTCCCCAGCCTATCTTGAACGCCACGGCATGCCGAAAATAATGAGCGATCTTAGCCATCATAATTGTCTGGGCTACACGTTATCCCAGCGCCTTGGGGCAGATCGCTGGCCGTTTGGTCTTTCAGGCGAGACAGTCCGCGTGTCAGGCAATCTGCGCGTGAACAATGGTGACGTGCTGGTGATTGCAGCAGAAGCTGGACAGGGCATCATCTATCAGCCGACCTTTCTGGTGGGCGATTCTATCCGCGCCGGACGTCTGACAGCAATCACACTTAATCATCCGGTGGTTGAAGTTGGTAACGTCTATGCGGTATTTCCGCATGATCGCAGCCCGCCGGCAAAAGTGCGCGCACTGATCGATTTTCTTGTCACCCGCTTTTCCCCCGCCCCATGGGACCGTGATCTGCCGATCTAACGTTATTCCTTGGCCAGATCGAGAAAATGCCGACCTTCGCGGTCCTCAACATCGACGATCCAGAGATCGGAATCGAACTCGCGCTCCCGTTGCAGTCTGATATTGGCAGCGGCGGCGGTTGGCTCGCGCAATGGAATAAGCGTGAATAATCTCACACCGGTATCTTCATCAGCAAGACTTTGCGGGGCTGGTCCGAAGAGCGCTACAGTACCATCCAGCTTATCAATCTGCACAAAGATGGCCCCTGCATCTTCTGCTCCGCGTTGGCGCAGAACAGCAAATGCTCCCTCAATCGCGCAACGCCGCAGGTAAGCCGCCACCCAAATTCCGCTTTTAAGCCGCATATACCAATCCCCCCAAAACGCGCATTGACATCATATCAACTCGTAGGCTTGTTTTGGTATTATATGCCATAGCAAACACTATGAAGTTCACGCCGCAATGCAGACTACGCTTGAGCTTCGATGATACGCATCAAAAACATTTAAGCCACTTCGACCGCGATGGATTGAAGTGGCTTAACTAGCTGGAGAAGCAAACGCATTCTGACCTGATAGCGTCATCAGGAAAGAGAAAACTAGTGTCGAGGCTTTGAGGAAAAGCACCCTGCTCGTACACGATCTGGCAAGCGCTCAGCAAAATCTGCGACTGCATCCTCACCATAGGTGGTCACAAGTTCATGGAACGCAGCAAAAAGCGCAGCATGTGCGATGCAGTCACCATCAAGTCCATCAAGATGCGCTTCTGCGAAAGCCTCTTTTAAATAATAGAGAGCCGCCCGTTTTTCGTCCATGACCTCATGGATATCGCCAGCTTCGTTATGGTCTATGATCATGCTTGCGCTCTTGAACTGCGTTTGTTGTCCTCAGCCTCTACAATACGACCCCGGCGCCTGCTTCGCCAGCAAGTTATTGCAATGCGGTTAACGCGCATGCGCGCACACAAGATAGCAACACAGCGTTGCAAATCAGCAACCTGGAGCCTTGGAATGGATAATACATAAAATTAAATTCTTCATATATCTAATTGATAAAAAATGATATTATCTAAATCAACGCATGCACACCAACATCATCTAAATAACACGTAACGTTGCTCTTCCCCTCTGAGGACGCACATAGTTGCACACAGGAAATTCACGTAAGTAGGCATTCGAATTCACATGATAAGCGGCATCCGCTTCTGGGTGAATGCAGCTATGCAAGAGTCAGATTGCACCACTATATCAGTGCATGCTCCGGCTCTGCTCGTTCCGCATTTGGAGGACCGCTCCCATCTGGACATCAGCATGGCATCGCGCCATTCAACCGGATAACATCCATCTGCTCTCGCGCCTCTCCTTGCATATTCTGCTTACGAGTTGTGCCAGGGCAAGTGAATGAACGGTGCCTAGCCTACCTGGGCCACACGCCCAATATTGCCGCGATATGATAGAGCCTCTGCTAAATGCAAACGACCAATACGGGCTTCACCATCAAGATCCGCCAGCGTTCGCGCCATGCGCAACACCCGATGATAGCCGCGAGCCGAAAGCCGCATGGATTCGGCAGCTTTATGCAATAAAGCAATGCCAGCGCTATCAGGTTGCGCCACTTCCTCCAGCACCGGCGGTGGACAATGGGCATTGGTCATGCCCTCTTCAAGGCCCAGCTCCTGAAAACGACGCGTCTGTAAATTACGCGCACGCATTACTCTTGCGGCGACGGCGGCAGAATCCTCAGATGCTTGCGGCAAGATCAAATCCGACGCCGTAACAGCCGGCACTTCGATCATAAGGTCGATACGATCAAGCAGCGGGCCAGAAAGACGTGCCTGATATTGCGCCATGCAGCGGTCATTCGGCTGTCGACGACACGCAAAACCCGGTTCTGTTGCATGCCCGCATCGGCACGGATTCATCGCCGCCACGAGTTGAAAACGCGCTGGATAAACCGCACGTCGGTTAGCGCGAGAGATCAGAACCTCCCCTACCTCCATCGGTTGACGCAATCCATCGAGCGTCTGCGGTTGAAACTCTGGTAACTCATCAAGAAAGAGCACGCCATTATGTGCCAGCGATACTTCGCCTGGTCGCGCATGAATACCGCCGCCGACAAGAGCGGCCATAGATGCCGAATGATGTGGCGCACGAAATGGTCGCCGATTTGTCAATGCTCCATCCGCTAAAATTCCTGCCACTGAATGTATCATCGATACTTCAAGCATCTCTCGCGGCGATAAGGGCGGCAGGATAGATGGCAGGCGACTTGCAAGCATGGATTTCCCGCTACCAGGCGGACCATGAAACAGCAGATTGTGATTACCCGCCGCTGCAATCTCCAACGCCCGGCGAGCACTTTCTTGCCCCCGAATGTCCTTAAGATCAGGCATCGCAGCCCCTTCCTGCCCAACGGCAGGAGATGGACACGATAACACTTGCGTGCCCTTTATGTGATTGGCAAGCTGCACAAGCGATATGGGCGCCAGGACATCCAGATCAGCACTAGCCCAAGCCGCTTCAGGCCCTGACTTAGCAGGACAAATCAGCCCAAGCCCTCGCTCAACTGCAGCCATGGCGGCAGGCAATACCCCCGCAACGGGCGCAAGCGTACCATCAAGAGCCAATTCACCAAGCACCATATAGCCAGCAAGAGCATCCACAGGTATGGCGCCAATCGCAGCCATTATTGCCAATGCAATTGGCAAATCATAATGCGATCCCTCTTTCGGGATGTCAGCAGGCGCTAAATTCACTGTGACCCGCTTGGCAGGCATCGCAAGCCCCGACGCCACCAGCGCAGCACGTACACGTTCCCGCGATTCAGCTACCGCTTTATCCGGCAAACCCACAATAGAAAAAGCGACAGCACCAGAAGAAACAAGCACTTGAACATCAACCGGCCGCGCCTCGACACCTTCAAAAGCCACCGTCGCTACACGCGCAACCATATAAAACCCTCAATAAATTATTACCGCAGATAGACTCAATATTATTGCGCAGGCTTAATGCAATCCCCTTTAACAATCAAGAACGTTTCGCAAACAAACATCCCAAATTCCCACTGAAGAAGCAAACACCAAGCATTTCTTAGCGGATGATATTGCAAGGTCGCCAATATAATTAATCTGCATTCACTAATGACTTATAATAATCATTAAAAACAATAAATATAACACTTTTAGAATTAACAAAATCGGCAGAATTGCGGCAAGATCATTAATAAAATTTAAGTTGAATATTTAATTTCAAAATACTAGCCTCACTTATCTTGCAACAAAGCATGACATGAAAGGATCCATCAAAATGAAGAAGATCATTATAGCTGCCTCAGCGGCCATGCTTTTTGTTGGTGTAACGCCTGCAATTTCACAAATGAAAACCCATGATAAGGCCAGCGAAGAGAGTGCAGATGCAGAACAGCGCAGCACCTCACGCTTCAGCGCTGAAGATCGCGCCGCTTTTACGGCAGCCCGTATTGCTGCAATTAAGGCCGGGCTTGAGCTAAAGCCAGATCAGGAGCAGCATTGGGCTGCGCTTGAAACAGCTGTACGCGCTATGGCGGACGAGCGGGCAGAGCAATGGGCAGAACGGCGCGAAAAACGTGGTGAACGCACCCGTCCTGATGCCTTGGAAATGCTCAGCAATATGGCAGAAAACATGCGCACCCGTTCCGACCGCCTCACAAAATTTGTCGAAGCTGCAAAACCACTGTTTGATAGCCTTGATGACGCTCAAAAACGACGCTTCGCAATTCTGCTACGCGAAAGCCTGGGCATTGGTGATCGGCCCGGCATGCCGTGGATGCACAATCGCTTCAACATGCCATAATTCAGCAGCCTGACTAAGCAAGCGAGACTTGAATTGCCTCGCTTGCTTTCGCGCTCAAGCGTGAATGCAAGGCAAAAAGCGTGTTATGAAAGAGACGCCCAATCAATTACGCAGTACCAGCACCGAACATGTTGCGTGGCGCACAATTGTAGCCGCATTAGAACCGAGCAAATAGGTCGACATACCCGGCTGATGCGATGAGACGACAATAAGATCCGCCCCAATCTCGGATGCCTCTTCTAGCACTTCATTATAAACGGAGCCCAACCGTATAACGGTGGACACGCGCTCAGGAGGCAGGGGAACAGATTTTGCAACCTCTGCCATTTCCTCTGACATTTGCTGCGTTTGCTCCTCATCAAACGTGGGCGGCACAAACTCCACGAAAGATACAGGCATGATTGAGCGCACATGAACAAGCCGAACAGTCCCGCCAGACTCCCTCGCTAAAGCGGCGGCCTGCGCTACCGCTTTGCGTGCAATATCGAGATCAGCAAGATCAATGGGAACGACTATTTTCTTAAACATGGTTGCCCTCCTCAGCTTTAGAAACAAGAGCGGCTTGCAACACAGCTTGTAATCCCCTCCGTATGCAAACCGCACATCAAATTCGCAATTCTGCACCCGCCTGCTTTGGCGCCTATCTTGCTCTCCTGGACCGCCCTCAATCAGATACTCTGCCCACTCACGCTTGCTTAAGTGGTGTTTGCACCACAAGACCATCCAGCTCTTCTCTCACCCTGATCTGACAGGACAGGCGCGAATTAGACCGTACATCAAGCGCGAAATCGAGCATATCCTCTTCCATCGGCTCAGGGGGGCCTACAATATCAACCCATTCCTCTTCAATATAAACATGACAGGTTGCACATGCGCACGCACCACCGCATTCGGCTAAAATCCCAGGAATGGAATTGTGAACTGCAACTTCCATAACTGTTGAACCTATAACAGCCTCGACTATACGGGAGTTCCCAGCCGCATCAATGTAAGTAATTTTTGGCATGAATATTCTCAACTCTCATTTCACCCAGCACTTCCCATATCGGTTATATGATCGATTAGGAATGCTTCGTACACCAGCATTAACAGCCCCTATGTGAAGACCCTTATCACAAAATTGCCCACAACGATCTGATATTGAAGCACTATTGCTAAATTAACCAACGACGTTTACCATTTTCTTAATAAACGGTTAATGATCGACTACAAGGTCCCGTGGCGGGTTTCCATCGGGGCGCGTTAAGTTTAATGTTGGCGCACGGTTTAAAGGGCTTAAATGCCATATATGTCCCAGCCACGGGACTTTCTGGCAAGCCTTTCAAGCGCACGAATGGGGCAGGTAAGATGGTTCAAAACAGCAAGCGTATCGACACAACAGCGGAAGCCTTATCCGCTATTGAAGAAGCGCTGAATCTCAGGACCACTATCAAAGAAACAGCTGACCAAGGCAAACCAGCCGCCCCCCCTGCCGGTCAATCAGCTGAATCCGGATCCGCCGCAAAGCCTGACGCGAAACCGCATTCAGCTGCAGAGCAGAAATCCGCTGCACCATTTACGAATGCTGATGGTTTAAAGAAAACGACTGGTGAGCGCGCTCCTGGAAATAACAGCCCAATTCCTCCTGCGAATGTAAAAGACGTAGCAGCAAGCGATCCCATGCACCAGGCAACAAAGCCAGGCAATACTGGCTCACGCTCTTTGGCACAAGGACGCACAGGCGCAGCCCCCACGCGCGCCGATAACTTGTCTGATGCCTCATTGAATGCTGAAGCTCAGGAGGGATTAGCACGCCTGCGGGAGCAAACTGCACGTGGTACGGTTGTTGCGCCGGACACAACGCGCGCCGCCAATGACGACAAGGAGGCCGTCGGAGCACTGCTTCAGTTATTGCAGAGCAAGCCTTCAGTCGGTCCTTTCTGGGTTGCAACGGGACTATCCGTGTTATGGGCCTGTGTTGCTACCGGCTTTTTCTATATGCGCCAGGATGTGTCTACTGCTGGTTTTTCTGCCGTTGTTTCGACACTCGATCCGTTAACATGGGCACTTTTCGGCGCGGCTTTTGCTGGTCCTATCATTCTCTCTTTCGTGCTTGCGGCTTTGCATGTGCGCACGCAAGAACTGCGTCATGTCGCACGCGCTATGACTGGCGTCGCCGTACGCTTGGCACAACCTGAAACGCTCGCCTCAGATTCTGTCACCAGTCTATCGCAAGCTGTGCGTCGTGAGATGGTGGCAATGGGCGATGGCGTTGAACGCGCGTTGGCCCGTGCCGGTGAGCTCGATACACTGGTGCGCACAGAAATTGCGACCCTTGAACGCTCTTATTCTGATAACGAAGTGCGTATCCGTGGGCTTATCGACGAGCTTGTTGCACAACGCGATGCCGTGGTTGGCAGTGCAGAACGCGCACAAGTGGCCATCTCGAACGCTCAAAATGCGCTCGTGAAAGACATGGAAACGCGCAGCAATACGCTAGCTGTATCACTTTCTGTCGTTGGTACACGGATTGCAGAATCGATTGGCGCCAAAGGTGATCAGCTGTCTGAAACGCTAACGCAAACAGGCGAGCGCGTTGTTCAGGATATTGATAGTCGCAGTGCGCAGCTTGTCACCAAATTGGCAGATGTTAGCCAGAACGTGAACGATCGTCTCACGAACGCAAGCCATAACTTATCTGAAATCCTCGATAATAAAGCGCGCGAAATCACTGAGGGCCTCGCCCAGACAGGCAACCAGTTGACGCAAGCATTGGGTGATAGCACCGAGCTGGCAACCAAGGCTTTTTCTGAAACCGGCATGACAGTTGCTGAATCGATCGCACAACGTGCAGGCGAAGTGAACAAGGCTTTGAAAACGACGGGCGATTCCCTCTCGGTTTCCTTGAGCCTCCACGGCGCAGAAGTGACCCAGCGAATTGCACAAACCGGGCATGAGATTGTTGAAGCTATCGAAGTAAACGGCTCTGGCTTGACTGAACGACTTACCCGCACTGGTGAGACAATCCGTCAGGTTATCGTCAATGACGGCAGTGTACTTGAGAGCGATCTGGCCCGCACGGGGGAGAAGCTGTCAAGGACAATTGCCGAGCAGACAGAGATTGCGCGGACACGCTTTGAGAACAGCACATCTCAGCTGCTTGGTGAATTCACTGAACGAGCCAATGCCCTTCATGGCTCGATCGAGGAGCAAGTCTCTGCAACCAACACAAAGCTTACATCTGTTGGAGACGATGTTGTTACGGCAATTGCCGCGCAGAGCTCACGCGTAAAAGAAGTCATTGCAAACAGCGCTGAAGGCGCTGCTCATATGATCGAAGGACGCGGGCAAGCCGTTAATGACGCACTCAGCCAACGCCTAGCAGCATTCGAAATAGCCGTTACCACAGGGGGTAGCCAGCTCGACAGCTCGCTGGGGCAACATCTTGCCGCCTTCCAAAGCGTTATTACCCAGCATACTGAAACGCTTGGAGACACCATAAACCAACGCACCCAAAACCTGCGCAAGGCTATCGAAGGTGGCAGCGAACAACTGCAACAGCATTTTACAACCCAGCTTGATGGACTGCGCTCAGTTGTCGACACACGTACAGAAGCCGTGGATCGTCTTTTTGACGAAAAGCTTAAAGGTTTCAATGGCTTTATTGGCAACCTCGCCACGACGGTTGAAGGCCTGAGCGATAAGCTCGGCGACATCAAGGCGAGTGTGGGCGGGTTCAACGCTGATATAAGCGACTTCAATGCCGCTCTCGGTGGTCTTGAAAGCACGCTGGCAGGCGTCAGCGAGGCTCATGAGCGCTTCGATGTAACACTTTCGACAAATAGTGAGCGGCTTGAAAGCATGCTGGCAGAGCGCATGGAGGGAATGGATCGTATTCTCGCCACACGCGGCCAGGATATTGATGCGCGCCTGGGCAACCACCTCTCCGGATTTGCAACCACAATTGACCGCAACACCAATGCGCTTGAAGGCACTGTTAGCGGCTTGATACGCACTGTTGAGGATACAGTAAGCGTTAGCACCAGCAAACTTCAAGGGGTTCTTGATACCCGCCTTGAAGGCTTTGGAAGCGCCCTCACCGCACATGGCCAGGCCATAGACAAACAGCTTTTGACGCGCCTTGATATGCTGCGCGAGACCCTTGGCAAGAATGAAACCGCGCTGGATGGTGCAGTTGATAAACTGGTGAGCCACGTTGATCAGAGCATCAACATCGGCGCCATCAAACTTGAAGATGTACTCGACTCGCGTCTCTCTGGTTTCGCGGAAACGGTAGAGGCACACGGTCAGAAACTTGATGAGCAATTGTTGGCGCGTCTTGATAACCTGCGTGAAACACTAGGCAAGAACGAAACAGTCCTTGATGGCGCTGTCGATAAGCTTGTGAGCCAGGTTGATAGAAGCATCAACGTTGGCGCAAACAAGCTTGAAGGTGCGCTCGATACGCGTCTTTCCAGCTTTGAGGAAGCAGTTGCAACGCGCGGTCAGGCGCTTGACGGCCAGCTAGCAGAACGCATTGATCTGTTGCGTGAGACACTCGATAACGGGGGCAGCACCATTGAGAGCACGGTTGGCCATCTGGTTTCGACCGTCAATAATACGATTGGCGATTGTTCAACGCGCATCGAAAGCGCTCTGAATACGCATCTGTCCGGATTTGAAAAGTCGGTCGAGAGCAGTTCGCGCGCTTTCGATGACAAGCTGGCATCACGCCTCAATAACTTGCGCTACACGCTGGACAAGGGCGGCATTGCCTTTGAAAGCGCTGTTGATACGTTGACATCGACAATCGATGGCACAATTACCGCCAACACTGCAAAGATTGAGGGCGTTCTGAACGACCGGCTGAGCCAATTTGAGGGTTCACTTATCAAGCAGGGCTCGGCAATTGATGAAAAGCTGGCAGAACGTGTCGGCAAGTTCCAAGAGACCATTGAAACAAGCGGCTCTGCGCTGAATGAGGCACTGACGGCGCGCTTTGAAGCATTCCACACAGCCTTCGTCTATCAAGGTGAAGAAACCGGCAAGAAACTGACGTCGAATCTGGAGAATTTCCGTGAAGCGATCAATGCAGAAGGGCATCAGATCGATCAAGCGTTAATGGCGCGGATTGGCAGCTTCAAGTCGGCGATCGATGCAAGCAAGCTATCGCTTGAATCCAGCCTTGATGAACGCATTGAAACCCTGCATTCGACGGTTGAACAAGGCGCAACCGCCATAGGTAGCGCTTTCACAAACAGCAACTCCAAGGTTGAAGAGCATCTATCGCTGATTGAGGAGACAGTTGCACGCCAGGGTAACGATCTGAATAAGGTATTGAGTGAACGTCTTGTAGAGTTCCAGGATACCATTATCACACGCGGATCAGCGTTGAACGACACCCTGGGCGAGCGCCTTGACGGCTTCCACGAAGCTATTGTTTCGCGCGGTCAGGAGCTCGATTCTGCACTCATGCAACGTCTTGGCTCCATGCGCGAGATCGTGGACACCCGCGGCCAACAACTCGATAACGTGCTTGCAGAACGCCTTGCTTCCCTCGAAGATACGGTTATCAACCGGGGCGGCAAAGTTGCCGAGCGGATTGCGCGCGATACCGAGGCGTTCGCCGCCATTGTCGACAGGAGCCTTGAAGCCATTGAAACACGCTTCAGCGGTCCTGCACGTGAGGTAGCAGCGCAGATCAGCGAAAGCGCTCGCTACGCAGCAGATACGCTTGAGGGGCAGATTGAGGCATTCGAGCAGCGTGCCCATGCGCGCACAACAACTGTGAGCGACACGCTTGAAACGCTCATCGATAATATTGATTCACGCATCGATGTCCGAGCCAATGCGCTCAACGAAACGCTTATCAACCGCACCACCGAATTAGCCCATACGCTGGCCGACGGCGGCCGCATAGCAATTGACGCGCTGAAAGCAAAGGTTGACAACATCGGCAGCGCCTTCCTTGAGCAAGGCGACGTTGCTGCAAAACGATTGGCAGATCAGGTTACCGTTGCGGAATCAGCTCTTGAAGAACGTACGCGCGCCATTGCGGAAACACTGGAAAGCGGCGTTTCGCAATTTGAAAACCGGATATTTGACCGTCTGGAATCTGCAGAACAGCGCCTGTCATACCGCAGTCATGCCATTGATGAAGGCTTGGCGCATCGCGTCAACACGCTTGATGAAACATTGAGCAGCCGGACACAAGAACTGGCGCAAGTGATCGATAATCGCAGCGCTGATCTGGCGGCTGCATTAACCGCCCGAAATGAAGGTGTAGCTGACGCATTCACCCGCTCGGATGAAGCCCTGCGCCAAATGATTGATGATGGCGTTAACCGTTCTGTCGAGGCGCTGTCGGGTACAAACATCCGTATCCGCAGTGAGCTTGCAGGTGTAATTGAACGCATCAGCGAAACCAATGCCGTGTTAGAGCAGCTGGCACACGCCACGGATGGTAACCTTTCAACGCTTGAAAACGGTCTGTCTGCTCGCGTTGAATCACTCAAGCAGGTAGTTCAATTCCTTTCTGAAGAGAATGAGCGCGCTGCAGAGGGTGTACGTGAGCAAGTACAGGCTATGCAGGAGGTTGCGTCCAACTCCATCACAGAGGCCGCAGGCGTAGCAGCACGCCTTGCTGAGCAAGGTGCGGATGTTTCTCGCGTAACGCATGAGCACGTATCGGCACTTGCAGGTGCGGCAAAAGCCCTTGCGGCAGTGGAAAACCGCATTGGTGAAGGCCTCGACGCACGCCGTGCGGTGCTTGATGAAGTCGTTGCAGCAGTTAATACGCGCTCCGAAGAGCTCGGCGCCATCACGCAAGCCTTTGAGATGGCGATCACGCAGTCACTGGACAATGTTGAGGAAAAGGCTCAACAGATCAGCGCTACTCTTGTTCAAACTTCAGATAGCGCAGCTGCACGCATTGCTGATCAGCTCGCACAGCTCGACACGCTTGCCAGCGATCAGCGCGAAAGCACAGTTGCAACATTGCGCCAGGCCTACGAGAAAGTGCTTGGTGAAATGCGTGTGGATCTGGAAAGTGCCGCAGAGCGTTTCCATCAATCCGCCCGCAGCATGCAGGCAACTACCTCGGTTATCCGGGAGGAGCTTGCAGAAACCCGCGCTGTGTTGAACGAACGCCTTGAAGAGTTCCCCCGCGATACAGCGGAGAGCACTGCTGCGATGCGTAAAGTGGTAACAGATCAGATCAAGGCGCTCACGACCCTGGCTGATATCGCAACGCGCGCTGGCGATGCCAGCCACGTTTCGCGCATTGCGCTGACACCTCGTGGCAGTGAGGAGACATTGCCGGCTTCGAATTATCGTGAGACTGGATTGGCGTTCTCTCCTGTTGCGCCTGCTAATGCACAACCGGTATCGGGGCAGACAGAAGTTACAGGCGGCGATGAGGTTGCAGATGCCATCAGGGCTGCTACGAACACCATAAACAACAAGCCCTCAACACGCCGCCCTGTACTGTCAACACCATTTGGCAAGTCTATGGAGCGCCCGGTTGAATCACCTTCACCGCAATCGCTTTCAGTTCCATCGGCAGCACTACCCGCTTCAGGAAACGGCTGGCTTTCAGATCTACTGGTTCGTGCGTCAAATGATGAGGAACCCGTGGCACCAAGTCGACCAGTCAGCCGGCAGCAGCAGACCCTGGCAACGCTCGATTCAATTTCTGGTGATATCGCCCGGATGATCGATCATGATATGGCCGTTGAACTATGGGAGCGGTTCAGGCGAGGTGAGCGAAATGTGTTCACACGCAGACTTTACACGCTGCAGGGACAAAAAACTTTCGAGGAAATTGGCCGCAAATACCGCTCTGATGCAGGATTCCGTGATACGGTTGATCGCTATATCCAGGAATTCGAGCGTCTTCTGGCAGAAATTGCCCCCAAAGATCATGATCAGGCGATGACCCGCACTTACCTCACTTCGGAAACAGGTAAGGTTTACACCATGCTTTCGCATGCGACTGGTCGGTTTGATAGATAAGGCAAAATGTAAAACACCTCAGGTGTCAAAAACATGCTGTTCCCTGCGTGATGATCTGGACATCGTGTGGGGGACGCGGCATAAGGAACAAAAGGCCTTCATCAGCGTGAAGATCAGCGCATACTAGGCAAAAAGTGCTATACGGGACCCAGTTCATGAAAAATTTCCTGCTGCGCGTGTTTACGTGGTGGAACGGCGCTACCTTCGGTACCCTTCGCACAACCCGTCGTTATGGCGAATTGGTTGGCGAAGATCAGTTTGGTAATCGCTACTATCGCACACGCAATGGCAAGAAAGACCCGACAATTGGCGTTGAGCGCCGCTGGGTGATCTATAACGGCTATGCCGAAGCATCCAACGTGCCCCCGGGCTGGAACGGCTGGTTGCATAACACTGTTGCTGTGCCGCCAAGCGAGGAAAACTACGTGGCGCGTGAATGGGAAATGCCGCACGAGGCAAACCTCACTGGTACTCCCGGCGCCTATCGTCCTCAAGGCTCAACTCTGTCGACCGGCCAGCGTCCACCCGCAACCGGCGATTATGAAGCGTGGGTTCCCGGCAACTGAGCTGGATATCCTTGATGCGCACCTCAACCACACGGCAACAATTACGGCATGCGCGCTTCCTGCAGCGCGCTGGCTTTGCATTTGCACTTGCGGTGCCAGCAATAGTGCTTGGAAATGCAGCTGGAGCTGAGCAAATTGCTAATCAGCTGGCGGTGTTCAATGGCCTTGATAAAATCACTGGCCGCATCGTGTCATTTGAGGTCGCGATTAATGAGACCGTTCAGTTTGGATCGTTACAATTGACACCACGCGCGTGCTACACGCGCCCTCCTACTGAAGCGCCCAATACAACTGCATTTATTGAAGTTGATGAAATCAGCGCAGAAAGTGGCGCAGAACGTTTATTCACCGGATGGGTTTTCGCTGCCAGCCCTGGGCTGCACGGCATTGAACATCCTGTGTATGATATTTGGCTGACCGACTGCCAAGGCGGCACTGCCGTGGCTGCAAATGCAAAGACCACTCCTGCATCAAGCACTGATAGCACTGCGAATGCAAATCCTGGTATAAGCGTGGGAGATATCGATCCCAATGCGCCCCCTCTGCCCCCATTGCGTCCGGCTTTCGATCCGCCAGTCGATATGAGGATGGAGATGGAACCGGAACCGCTGCCATCCCCCTATGAGCGCGGCATTCTCGAAGACCCATTATTCGCACCTATTGGCGATTAAAATAATTTGTGTTTGGTGAGATATAAACCAAGCGCAATGACTGAAAACACGGGTCCTGACGACATCAGCGCACCGGCCTCCATCAATACAAATCTTTCTAAATCTCTGCCGCATTTATAGAGCATTGAAAACCCGCGCAACAACGAAGTGCAAATGCAGATTCTCTAACTTTCATGTTTCATTTGCATAAACTTACGGAACGTTAGTTCTAGAAAGCCATCACTTTCGACTCGCATTAGAATGAATCTGAATGCATCCTTATTAAGTCTGAAGCTTAACGTGGATTAGTGCTCGATGTTTTTTGTGCTTTCAAAATTCGTCTGGTTTTTTACCAGCCCGACGAATCTTCTATTGATGGTTTTGATTGCAGCCAGCCTATTACTGTTTACGCGCTTTGCTCGCCCTGCGCGCACTGTTGTGCTTGTAGTCAGCGTTGTGCTGTTCGTAGTTGGCTTATCGCCCTTTTCACGATTTTTCGTGCAATCTCTCGAAAACGTCTATCCCGATATCTCTCAAAATCCAGGGCACGTGGATGGCGTAATTATTCTGGGAGGAGCAACGAGCTTTGCCCGAGGACAGCTGCGGGTGGGCGAAGCCGGTTCGCGCCTTGTCGCCGCGTTGGAACTCGCACAGAAGAACCCCGATGCAAAGGTCATTTTTTCAGGCGGCAGCTCACGCGTTATGATGAAAGAAGAACGGACTGAAGCTGATGGTGCCCGCATCTTTTTTGATCTCGCAGGCCTCGCCCCTGATCGCGTGATCTATGAAAACAAATCACGGAATACACTCGAGAATGCAATCTATGCCAAGCGTATTGCTAATCCTAAACCCGGGGAACGCTGGCTTTTGGTGACATCCGCCTTCCACATGCCACGTTCCGTCGAAACTTTTCAGCGGGCGGGATTTGATGTTGTTCCCTACCCGGTTGATTACCGCTCAGATGGGCGCCTTCGCGATGACTTTCGACCATTTTCCATTGCGCCAGACGGCTTGCGACTCGCAGATATGGCAATAAAAGAATGGATTGGCATGCTTGCCTATTGGCTGCATGGATATTCGAACTCCTCCTTCGATAAAGCGAAGGAGGGATAATCAGGCGGCCTCTGCGCTGCGGCGAATGGGTAGTTCCACCACTGTTTCTTCTTCGCCATAGAGGCGCTGTGAAGAGAGGATGAAGTTCAGCAACACATCGTCCACTTCCTGCGCTTCACGCACGATCTCATGCGCTGCACGAAGCGCCGTACGGGTTGGGCCACCGGCCGCTCCCAGAGACGAAACCAGCCAGTATGCATCATCGCCACGCACCACGCCTGTTGGGCGCTCTGCCCAAACCACGTAATCCACGAGCAACGCAATTAATACATCGCCCCAGGCGTTGCAGGGCTTTTCAACGAGCCGATCGATGGCGATCAGCGCATTGGCTTCCTCACGGTTGGCAATACCGTCTGGCAATACATGACGCAGAAGACTGCGTACATCCCATTCGGTGATTGCACGGTCATCGTATGCTTTATCGATGAAATCGCGAAGTTTACTGTTAATCATCTCTCAACGCCTCCCCGGCCCCGCTTTAGGCCAGCGATTTACCTTTGATGCGTTGACTATCGCTTGTTGCCCTTCTCAATCCGGTTAACAGCCAAATCTGAATCATTGTTCAGGTTAAGCGTTACTAACCTGACGTGGTTGACGAAGAGTAACGAACCTTACAAACTTCAAGCTAGCCTTGGTCTACAGCGTTTTCCCCGTACTTCATCACATGGCGTTATTTTACCTTTGGGTGACCATCTTTCATGCCAAACACCAGCATTGTGTGCCTCACACCCGATAAGAATTACTGCGCGGCAGCTGCTTTTGCGGCTGAAAGGTTACTAACGCACGGACTCAGCTTGAACATTGATGTCGCCCTTCTGTGCACCCCAGATGATGTTGATGCAGCTATTGCAGGGCAGCTCGGTGAACGGGTGCAGATTTTCCTGCACGACTTTGGTGTAGCTAATGAATTATCGATAGAGGCGCTTCCTCTCGGCCGCCACATCAGCCCTGCCGCCTACAGACGTCTGCTACTGCCGCATATCCTGCCACAGCAATACACGCGCATTCTCTATCTCGATTGCGATACGTTGTGCGTCGGGCCGGGGATCGAACAATTACTAACGCTTGATCTTGATGGCCGCGCCTTTGCTGCGGCGCTTGATATGATACGTCTGAAGGACTTTGAATCTGGCCCGTTATCCGAAGAGTTTCAGCACTATCGTACAACTTTGGGACTTGAGGCTGACGCGCCCTATTTCAACTCAGGCGTTCTGCTGATTGATCGCGCGCAATGGATTGCACACAACATCACCGAACATGCGGTCGCATTTGCGCGCAACCATCTTGACCAATGCCAATTCCACGATCAGAGTGCCTTGAACGCGGTCACACAAGGGCAATGGGCCCCCCTATCTCCGCGCTTTAATTTTATGGGCGATTTTCTATTACTCAACCTCATGTGTGAGATTGACCCAGTCATTCTGCATTTCGTCAACGATCCCAAGCCGTGGCAACAGGATTGCTGGAATGGACCAGCTTGGATGCAAGCACTTTATGAGCGGGAGGCGATACATGATCCCAGATCAAGCGAGGCACCTCTCACCGCATCATTTCAAAGCTTTCGTCAACGGCTGCTTGATTTTCTGGCCGCACAGCAATTTGCTGATGGGCTTCAGCTCTCTTCATGATCCCATGAATGCTGCACAAGCTTTGCTGCAGCTACAAAATCTCTGTAGCGATTCTCGCGTCGGACCCGGGCTTCATCATCAGTGCCCCAGATTTCAGCTTGCACATCCTCATCAACATGGGCAGCAAGCCATGCCTCATCAAACGTAAAATACTTGTATGCCAGCGCAAGCGCTATAAGCGCCGAACCGCTCAGACTCGTTAATACATGCAAACCACCAAGCGCATAAGGCGACTGCTGCGCTTTCACGGCACGATCGATAGCCGCAATGGTCTCAGCCGGCTGTGAGACGAACATCACGCCCTCAGAGAGCACGAACCGCGCCTTGAGCGTCTCCCTTGCCCAGGCAAGAATTGGATCCCAAAGCGTTGTCTGCCGGTTCACCAGCCGGTCCGGCGAATTTGCGCGGTAGCAAAGAAGATCTGAACCCGCGAATTTCACAATTTCAGCGGCAACCTCAGCCTGTGTCTGTGAGACACCATCGATCACTGAATTAACAAGCCGTGTCATTGGCATGGTAGCAGGATTGATAACCTCGACCTGCTGCTGCCATTCCTGCACTAATAAATCGGCTATAGAGACATTTGGAACTGCCAGCGGCGCACGTCCAGGTGTGCGGGCACTACGACCATCCAGCAACAAGGCATACGCGCCATCGCGCAGCTCTGCATTCACATTTTGATAGAAGCGCTTTGGCAATGCCGGGCGATCTGCACGAGCAATAGCAGATGCCTGCTCATTACGGCCTGCATCAGGTGGCGGCAACAGGCCATCGATGAAATCATCGCTCATATCAAGCGCCTCCATCCGCTGCGCTCACCATTGCATCTTTTCTAGCGCGCACCTTGTTTCGACGTTCTTTAGCAATCAGCGCCAGGTTGCGTGCGTAGATAAACAGGCTCAACGATTGGCCAAGGATGATAATAGGTTCACGCTGATGCAGGCCATAAATAAGCGTAATAAACCCACCGCCAATCGAGAAAAACCAGAAGGCCACAGGCACAACACTGCGTCCGGCCTTTTCACTGGCAATCCATTGCACCAGAAAGCGCGCCGAAAATAACCCTTGTCCAAGCAATCCTAGCGCGAGCCACAGGCTGAACTTCTCGACGAACACCTCATAGAGATAGCCGCCAATATCCTGCGAGAGGGTAATCAACATCAGTTCTTGTCCTCAACAACCACGGGCAGCGCTCCACGGCGGGTGATAAGCCAACGCACGCCGATCAGATCTCCAATGCCAACCCAAAGCCGATCAAAAAAGCCGTATTTGGAAGCGCCAGTCAGCCGCGGCCGATCAACGACATCCACCAGAAGAACCACATAGCCTTCCCGCTTCACCAGCGCTGGCATAAAGCGATGCAGCGCCTTGAAGAACGGCAGTGCCATGTAAACATGGCGATAGAAAACCTTCAGCCCACACCCGGTATCGCGCGTGTCATCACGCAGAATCGAGCGGCGTATGCGATTGGCAATTTTCGACTGCATACGCTTGAATTCAGTATCCTTGCGCCCCACGCGCTGCCCCTGCACCAGGCCACCGTCGTGCGGCCCCTGCTTGAGAGCCTCCACCATTCGGGGGATGAACATGGGATCGTTTTGGCCATCGCCATCAAGCGTGGCGATGATGGGGCCGTTCGCCATCAGCACGCCAGTCCTCACAGCAATACTCTGGCCACATGAGCGGTCGTGATGCAGCACACGCAGGTAAGGGCGCGTCTGTGCCAGCGTCGCTAACGCTTGAGCCGTTTCGTCTGTTGAACCATCATTGACATAGATGATCTCGAACGGCGCAAGTGGTGCGCACGCGGCTTCGATCTCGGCAATAAGCGGGGCGACGTTATCGACCTCGTTTTTAACTGGTACAACCACGCTAAGGCGAGGTGATGCAACGTCGTGCGTATCAAACGATCCCATTACTGACCTTGTGTTCCCGGCGCGGCTGGCGCTGGCGGAGTGTTCTTGTAGACGCCTATATCAAGCAGTCGCCCACCATTGATATTAAAGCCACGCACACGCGTCATCAGCGCAGGCGCCAGGCCGATTTCCGAAAGGCGCGCGGCAAATGCGGCCTCATCATTTTTCTCCACGAATGCCATACGGCAATCGCCTGTTTTCAAAAAGTCCGCAGCGCCTTCACCATTGGTCAGATAGAGATCCGTCCGCGTCAAAAACACGAGGCTCGGCTCCCGATACCGTGTTGTCGCAATCCGGGGCTCTGCGCATTCCAGACTGCGCGCAGCAGCTGCCAAGCGTGGAGACAGCTTCAGCGATGGAATAAGCATCTGCGCCACCCCAAAAACTGAAACCGACAACACAAGAGAAGCCGCAATCCCAAGCAATGCCGACGTGACAGCCCTATTGCGCAGGAATATGTACCAGCTCCACAGGGACAAAATAATGGCAAGAGCAAATCCCGGGAAAGCGGGATAAAGCACAGCCCCATCATACATGAAAGCAAAAATGCTTAGCCCGACCGTAACAGCTATTGGCACCAGCGGGATCAGAACCGTCGCCACCTTCGCCAAAGGACGATTGCGATGAATATCACCGTTTAAAAGTGCCCATGCTGTTAGAATCGCAATGGCTGGATAAAGCGGCAGCACATAGTGCGGCAACTTGGTCGGCAATACCTCAAACACAAGCCATGAAGGGATGATCCACGCCAGGCAGAATGCGACCCAAGCGATCCGCCGTTCGCGCCAGAAGGCTGGCCCAGCAATGGCAGTTAACACTGCTGCGGGCCAGAACGTACCAAAAAATGCAATCAGATACGCGCCGGGCGGCCCCCAATGACGTTCCTGCCCGCTACGTGCTTTAGCAAGCATGTCCTTGCCGACTGATTCTGCAAAGAAAGCACCACCTGTTTTAACCCATATCGCAATGAACCAGGGCAGCGTAATCACCGCCACGATCACAAGCCCCCACCAGAGCCGTAATGCTAAAAGCCAACGCATTGAACGTTCACGAATCGATAGCACCGCAATCGCGAGGCCTGCAACCATGAACAGCAGCGGCCCCTTCACCAGTATGGACAAGCCCACCGCTACCCAGAACACTATACTAAGTGTCAGCGGTAAGGCGCGGCCGCGCTCAAGATAGGCGCGCGCAAGAACCGTCATCGCCACAAGCGAGCAGGCAGTCAGCACTGCATCTGTCTTCGCCAGGCGCGCTTCAACGCCCAACAAGATGGCCGCAGCCATAAAAGCGCCCGCCAGAAACGCAACCCTGCGCACTGCAACGCCACTCACACCGGCCAACAGCACCAGCGCCGCCCAGTAAGTGCCAAGCACAACCGTTATGGCGCCCGCAAGCGAAGGCAAGCGATAGAATCCGATTCTCGTTTGCGCATCAGACACGCCAAGGTGTTCTGCAGCTGAAACGACAGCGGTTTGCAGCCAGTAGATTCCCACTGGCTTTTTATGCCGTCCCTCATCCTGAAAACGGATATCAACGAAGTCACCGCTTTCCAGCATCTGCTTCGAGGCCTGCGCAAACCGCGGCTCATCGCGATCAAACGGCTGAAGCGAGCTGATTCCGGGCACGAAGGCTATCAGCGCCAATACAAAAAGAGCCGTAAGCGCCCGCAGGTGGCTTCGCTCAAGAAAGGTTAAAAGGCCCTCGCCCCACCCTTGTTTATGGGAGGAGGATGGGATGGCAGATGATGTCATGCTTCAGGATCTTCCAATTTTCTCCCGCTCTCTTACCGCATGCGGACCACATGACACAACAGCCGGAAACATCACTTATGAGATGGAAAATCCCCGATTGATGCACCTTTATGCAAATCAACTGCGGATAACTTGTGGTCAAATGCAATTTAATACCAAAAAGAGCACAACAGGGCTTGCGTCATCGTGAACAAGCCCCTACGAAGAGCGCACGAACTTGGTGCGGGGCATAGCGCAGTCTGGTAGCGCATCTGCTTTGGGAGCAGAGGGTCGCAGGTTCGAATCCTGCTGCCCCGACCACTCGGTTCTTGTTACGGTGATCCGTACAATAATGAGACCATTTCTATTTATAATGGTTTCTCGATGAGAGCGCTGCTCCGTTATATATATCAAACAATCCAAATCTATCGCATTGTTTATGCGTCAATTTTGCTCAGAAAATGATGCTTGGTTCTGCACATGATGCTGTAATATGCCCTTGCAGAGAATCAAACGATCTAAAGCAGTTTGCGTTCAAGTTGCGGTAAAATATAAAGATTAGAGCGCTATTCTGATTCTGTCAGAAGGTCCGCTGCTCTATTAAATTTTTGAAACAAGCATTCTATCCGAATCATTTCGGTCTGATGCTGGTTATTTCGGGTGCAGAAAAAAATGACGGTCACCGCACGTATCTACAAGCCAACGCGTAACGCTATGCAATCTGGCACTGCTAACAGGCGCTGGCTTTTAGCATTCGATGCAACGCGTGCCCGCGAGATAGATCCGCTAATGGGCTGGACAAGCTCGTCCGACACCCGTCAGCAGTTACGCCTGTGGTTCGATACCAAGGAAGAAGCAATTGATTACGCAAAGCGCGAAGGCATCCCCTTCCGCCTTGAAGAGGATCATGAACCGAATCGGCGTATCCTTTCTTATTCAGATAATTTCAAATTCAACCGCATCGGCGCTTGGACGCATTAATTAAGCTTGTGCACATGTGCTTTAGTAAGATTTAAAGCATACTGAAATCGATTCCGTGAAATATTCTGAGAACTCACGCTGTGAGTTCAGCGGCTACCGGGTTTGTGTTTCAGATAATATTTATGTGATAGAAGCGGGGATCGATCCTTAAAAATCACATTTTACAGTACTGTTCATATGGACTGATCGAATAACAGGCGGTATGAGAAAGTGCTTTTGTGTTCATGGCTCCGTAGCTCAACTGGATAGAGCACTCGCCTTCTAAGCGAGTGGTTGCGTGTTCGAGTCACGCCGGGGTCGCCATCTTTTTTATCAGCCGATCAATCTTTACGCTCATCGCGTTCAATAATTGACGCCTCTATGCGTGCCATCTCCAGAAAGTAAGCGACGGAATCCAGCCGCTGGCAACGTGCCAGAGCCGCAAGTTCTCCCGTCAGCTGAAGAAGGTAGGCTGCGACTTCGGCACGTGAAAAGCCATAATCGGCCAGGCCATTAGCGGTGGACCTACCCCCTTGGGCAATTTCGCCGGTGGGAGCTTTCACTGCCTCCGCAGTATTCTTTAGAGGAGGAAATGACATCACAAACGCCCAATCAAAATTGCTACACTACGAACATAGTGTAAGCTTAGGCGCGAATACACTCAAGACGTGTTTTACGCATATTTTTTCCCGCGATAGTTGCGCGGATGATTATTCGTCTTCGTAAGCCATAAACGACAAGCGATCCAGCGCTCCTTGCAAGATGTAAGCTGCTGCTAATTTATCTACCAGCTCCCCTCTTCGCGCACGTGATGCATCGGCCGCCAAAAGCGTTCGCGTCACTGCAACGGTGGTGAGGCGCTCATCCCAAAGCACCACGGGAACAGGCGTTAATTTCGCCAGATTGCGTACAAATGCACGTGTTGCCTGCGCGCGCGGCCCCTCAGAACCATCCATATTCAGCGGCAGACCAAAAACAAAGCCACCGACATTATGCTTTGTTGCCAACTCGACAATGCGTGCCGCGTCATTGGTGAATTTTACGCGTCGAATAGTTTCCAACGCAGTAGCGATTCGCCTCTCGATGTCAGAAAGCGATAGACCTATGGTCTTTGTTCCAAGATCAAACCCCATCAGGCGTGTATGGTAGGGTAGCTCTTTGAAGGTTTCGATAGATACGATATTTGTCATATCCATCGCCTAACATGGACGGCCCCTTGCGTCATCCAGATTACTCATTCAGGGAGAAACATTGCCATGAAGATCACCTGGTTTGGCCATTCCACCTTTCGGCTCGATTTCAGCGACAAGGTCATATTGATCGATCCTTATTTCACCGGAAACCCTGCCTTCAAGGGGGATATGATGGAAGCGGTACGTGGCACCACCCATATCCTTGTTACCCACGGCCACAGCGATCATTATGGCGATACGATTACCATAGCCAAGGACACGAACGCAGTCGTCGCCACCAATGCCGATCTTGCGAGCTGGTTTTCCACCAAAGGCGTCAACCGCCTTGAGCCAATGAACACCGGCGGCAGCATTGATGCAGGTGGATTTTCTGTGACCCTTGTGCGCGCGGATCATTCAGCCGCAACCATTGAAGACGGCGTAAGCCAGGCACTCGGCAATGCCAACGGCATTATCGTCAAGGCTGATGGCGAGCCTACCGTTTATCATCTCGGCGATACTGATATTTTTAGCGACATGGCGCTAATCAGCGAAATCCATCAGCCGGATATCGCTTTTGTCCCCATTGGTGATCGCTTCACGATGGGCGCTGAAACGGCAGCATTGGCCGTAAAGCGTTTCCTTAAAACCAAGCACGTCATCCCTTGCCACTACGCCACTTTCCCGCTGCTGGCGCAATCTGCCGATCCTTTCGTGGCTGCACTTGCTGGTGAGCCAACAAAGGTCATCGTTCCGGCCAAAAACACCGCCGTGGTTTTCTAGAGCAATTGCATTCAATTTGATTATTCAAATGAACGTAAAGCGCAGTTCTGATCAAAAAGTCAGGCGCTCTAATAAAAAAGGGGCCAGATCAACCGGCCCCTTTTGATTACGCTTAAGTGCAATTTAGTCCAGGCCAAGCTTGGCTCTCAGCACATCATTGAGGGCTTGAGGGTTAGCTTTGCCGCCGGTCGACTTCATGACCTGCCCTACGAACCAGCCAAGCAATGTCGGCTTCAGCTTGACCTGCTCAACCTTGTCCGGGTTACCTGCGATAATAGCATCAACAGCCGCCTCGATCGCCCCTGTATCCGTGACCTGCTTGAGACCACGCTCTTCAACGATAGCGCGCGGATCACCGCCCTCCAGCCAAACAATCTCGAACAGATCCTTAGCAAGCTTGCCTGAAATCACACCCTCAGCGATCAAATCAACAATGGCACCAAGTTGCGCAGAAGAAACGGGCGATGTTGCGACAGTGTGCCCTTCCTTGTTCAAGCGGCCAAATAGCTCGTTGATGACCCAATTCGCGGCCATCTTGCCGTCACGTCCCTTGCCTACTTCCTCAAAGAAGTCTGCTGTTTCGCGTTCCGCCACGAGCACATCCGCGTCATAGGCTGAAAGGCTGTAATCCCGGATGAAGCGCGCCTTCTTTGCATCTGGCAACTCTGGCAACTTGGCAGCGAGTCCGTCCACAAAAGCCTGATCGAACGTCAGCGGCAGCAAATCGGGATCTGGGAAGTAGCGGTAATCATGCGCTTCTTCCTTTGAGCGCATGGAGCGCGTCTCATTCTTGGCTGCATCAAACAGACGTGTTTCCTGATCAATGACGCCGCCATCTTCCAGGATGCCAATCTGGCGACGTGCTTCATAATCAATTGCCTGACCAATGAAGCGGATCGAGTTCACGTTCTTGATCTCGCAGCGCGTACCAAGCCCTTCACCTGGGCGGCGCACGGAGACGTTTACGTCTGCACGCAGACTGCCTTTCTCCATATCGCCATCGCAAGTGCCAAGGTAACGCAGGATGGTGCGCAACTTGGTCACATAAGCCTTTGCCTCTTCGGCAGAATGCATATGCGGGCGCGAGACGATTTCCATCAGCGCAACGCCTGAGCGGTTGAGATCAACAAAGCTCGAACCTGGGCTCTGGTCATGGATCGATTTGCCAGCGTCCTGCTCAAGATGCACACGCTCGATACCAACAATAATCTGGCGGCCGTCCAGGAGATCTACGATCACCTCGCCCTCACCCACGATGGGATATTTGAACTGGCTGATCTGGTAGCCTTGCGGCAAATCCGGATAAAAATAGTTTTTACGATCGAATACCGATTTAAGATTGATCTGCGCCTTCAGACCAAGGCCGGTGCGCACAGCCTGCGCCACGCATTCGGCATTAATAACCGGCAACATACCGGGCATGGCGGCATCGACCAACGAGACGTGATCGTTTGGATCTCCACCAAATTCAGTCGAAGCACCTGAAAACAGCTTCGATTGCGAAGATACCTGCGCATGAATCTCCAGTCCGATGACGATTTCCCAATCGCCTGTCGCGCCCTTGATGAGATTGTGCTTGGCCACAGGGGCGTTCATCATGCTACTCCGTCATCGGAACCGGGCTTCTTGAGCTGCCGGTCCTCATATGCAATCACCCAATCCATCATCGCCCGCCACACGGTTTCCGTGAAATCAGGCGACACACCAGCCTCGCTCGCGCGTTCGCGCACAAGGCTTGCCACTTCCTCGACCCGCGAGGGAATAAGCGCCGGCAAATCATGCTCGCGCTTGATCACGATAACGCGATCAACGATAGCGATGCGCCGTGCCAATAAACCCACGATCTCAGTATCGAGCGCGTCTATTTCGGCACGGAGCCCCGCTAATGCTTTTTCGCGGTCATCCGTCACGGCACTTACTTCCACCACTTCGGCGCTGTTAAGCGCCCAGCGGCCTGCTCAATCACTTCACCAACAGCGAACAACGTCTCTTCATCAAAAGGACGACCGACCAGCTGCAGACCAAGTGGCAAGCCTTCAGCGCTCAAGCCCGCAGGCACTGCAAGCCCTGGCAAACCTGCCATGTTCACAGTTACGGTGAATACGTCATTGAGATACATCTCGATCGGCGATGTATTTGCCTTCTCACCTACACCAAAAGCGGCGGTGGGAGTGGCAGGGGTGAGGATAGCATCAACACCAGAAGCGTAGACGTTTTCGAAGTCCTGCCGGATCAAGGTGCGTATTTTCTGCGCCTTGACGTAGTAGGCGTCATAATAGCCCGCTGAAAGCACGTAAGTGCCAATCAGGATGCGCCGCTTCACCTCACGTCCGAAACCGGCAGCACGCGTGTTCTCATAGAGATCAGCGATATCCTTGCCCGGCACGCGTAAGCCATAGCGCACGCCATCATAGCGGGCGAGGTTCGATGAGGCTTCAGCAGGCGCAACGATATAGTAAACTGCCAGTGCATATGACGTGTGCGGCAGCGACACCTCAACCACCTCAGCACCCGCATCACGCAACCAGTCCGCACCACGCTGCCAGAGCGCATCGATCTCAGCTGAAAGACCATCAAGCCGGTACTCTTTCGGAATACCGATCTTCAGGCCTTTAAGTGAGCGACCGATAGCCGCTTCATAATCAGGCACAGCGCGATCAACCGAGGTCGAATCCTTAGGATCGAAGCCAGCCATGGACCGCAACATGATAGCCGAATCACGCACCGTGCGGGTGATCGGCCCCGCCTGATCAAGCGATGAAGCAAACGCCACCGTGCCCCAACGCGAGCAACGCCCATAGGTTGGCTTCATCCCTACCGTGCCGGTGAAGGCTGCCGGCTGGCGGATAGAGCCGCCCGTGTCAGTTGCAGTCGCGCCAAGGCACAAACCAGCCGCCACGGCTGCCGAAGAACCACCAGAAGAACCACCAGGGGTCAGCGCGGTGTCGGAACCAGCACGACGCCATGGATTCACGACCGGCCCAAAGAACGAGGTTTCGTTCGATGAACCCATCGCAAACTCATCATTATTGAGCTTGCCAAGCATTACCGCACCATCGCGCCACAGCTGTGCCGTAACGGTTGATTCGTATGAAGGCACAAAGTTTTCCAGAATGCGCGAGCACGCAGTCGTGCGCACACCTTCCGTCGCGAAGAGATCCTTCACGCCAAGCGGAATACCTTCTAGCGGGCCAGCCTCACCGGCTGCAATGCGTGCATCGCTAGCCTTTGCGCCTTCAAGCGCCTTCTCAGGCGTCTTCAGCACGTAAGCATTCAGCGCTTCAGCTGAATCGATTGCATCAAGGTGCGCTGTCGTCAGTTCGATGGCGGAGAACTGGCGCGCGTTGAGGCCATCGCGCGCCTGCGCGAGGGTGAGCTGCGTCAGATCGGTCATTATTCCACCACCTTCGGAACCACAAAATAATTGTCTTCGAATTGCGGCGCATTCGCCACGATAACCTTGGCATAGCCGCCATCGGTCACCACATCCTCGCGTTGGCGCAGGGCCATCGGCAGCACCGATGTCATTGGCTCAACGTTGCTCACATCCACCTCATCGAGCTGAGCAACGAAGCTAAGGATCGCGTTCAGTTCGTTGTGCAAATGCGGCACTTCTTCGTCTGTCACTTTGATGCGCGCAAGATGCGCGATGCGGCGGACGGTTTTTTCGTCAACGGCCATGGAATCCGGTCACTCTCGTTCGTGTCGGGCTTCGTTGTTACAAGTTTCCGGCTATAGCATCCTCACGCGGCCAATCGCAAGGTGCATATCGGCTCATGTGGCCAGTAGTGAAACAAGATTGCCGGGATGACGAGCAATTTTCCCCGCCAATTCCAGATCGAGCAGCGCCAAATGCACCACTCGTACTGATAGACCGGAGTTACGCACAAGCTCATCCACATCAACAGGCGCCGCACCAAGCAGTTCTATGATGATACGGGCACCCTCTTCCATCTGCGCGGGAAACTGGCTGCGTTCATTGTAGGAAGCGGTGGCACTATCATAAAGCCCGGGATCATAAGCCGCACGATGGGCTACGGGTGCCGGTTCAATATCGGGCCAATCAAACTCATCCCATAAGGGCTCACCTACCTCGTTCATGTCATCGGCATCAAAGAGCGATTTTTGAGCCGGCCCCTGCTCGATCAAAGGTGCAAGTGCTGTAACCACATCTTCAACACACGTGCATAAACTGGCGCCATCGCGAATGAGATCATTGGGACCATTCGCGCGCGGATCCAGTGGAGAACCTGGAACGGCAAACACTTCACGCCCCTGTTCCATAGCAAATCGAGCCGTAATCAAAGAACCTGACTTGCGCGCGGCCTCCACCACGAGAGTGCCCAGTGACAAGCCCGAGACAATACGATTGCGGCGGGGGAAATCGCGCCCTCTTGCTGTCCACCCCATCGGCATTTCGCAAATGACAGCCCCACGATTGATGATCTGCATCAATAGAGGCTCATTCTCCGGCGGATAGATCTTGTCATGGCCACCCGCAAGAACAGCAATCGTACCGGTCATCAGACTCGCCGCATGGGCACGGGAATCAATCCCCCGTGCAAGCCCTGAAACAACGATAAAACCTGCCTCGCCTAATCCTCGTGCCATTCTTTCGGTAAAGGTCTGACCATTGGCTGAAGCGTTGCGCGAGCCAACAATTGAAACCATGGGCTTGCTGAACACCGAAGCATCGCCACGAATGGCCAAAACAGGCGGTGCAGAATCAATACTGCGCAAAGCAACAGGATAATCCGGCTCACCAAGAGCGATAAAGCGCACACCCAGCTTATGTGCAGCGGCAAGCTCGCGCTCCACCTCCTCCAGGGTTGCGATCCTGATCACACGACCGCTTTTTCGCGAAAGTTCAGGCAAAGCCTCCAGCGCAGCAGATGCCGTGCCAAATCGGGCGATGAGTGTGCGGAAGGTGCGGGGTCCAACATTGTCAGATCGGATTAAACGAAGCCAATTAAGCCGTTGCGCGTCATCAAGCTTCACACCCGCTGCCATTTATTTGCCCTGCTATGTATTCTTTCTGCCAATGCGCGGTTCTGTTTTAGCTACAAGACGGGCAATATTTCCGCGATGCATAAACCATAACAGTGCGCTCAAAATACAATAAAGCATTCCAACCTTGCCTTGACCTATCTGCCAAAGAACAACAGGCGTTGCTGCACTGGCAACAAGGGCGGCCAAAGAAGAATAACGATAGAGAATGGCAGTCATCAGCCAAATGGCAGCAAATGCTGCGGCAGCCACAGGTGCAAGACCAATAAGGCACCCAATATAAGTGGCAACGCCTTTGCCGCCCTTAAACTTAAGCCACACGGGAAAAAGATGGCCCAGAAACGCCCCAAGCGCCGCACAAAGCGCCAGATCGGTGCCCGCATAGGCCTCAGCAACCATAACTGCGACAGTTCCCTTCAGCATATCGCCTAAAAGCGTTGCCACTGCCAGCGCCTTATTGCCGGTGCGCAGCACATTGGTAGCACCGATATTGCCTGAGCCTACAGCGCGAATATCGCCCAAGCCCGCAAAGCGTGTGAGCAATAAGCCGAAGGGAATTGAGCCAAGCAGGTAGCCAAACATCAACGCCAGCAAGCCATGGGGCCAAAACTGCGCAAGCACCGATTCCATTTTATTTTCCGTTTTATTGTTCGTTGTATTCGTAAACGAGGCGACCCGCGATAAAGGTTTTTAGCACGCGGCCAGAAAGGCGCGCCTCATCAAAAGGCGAGTTCTTGCTTCTCGAGTGCAGCTTCACTTTGTCCACGACATAAGGGAAATCAATATCAAGGATGATGATATCAGCCGGTTTTCCCGCCGCAAGATGGCCGCCCGGCAAGCCAATCAACCCAGCTGGTCGCGATGACAGCGCATTGAGCAAACGCGGCAATGTCACCTGCTCGGCCTCTACCAGACGAAGCCCGGCTGATAACATCGTCTCCAACCCCAATGCACCATTAGCTGCTTCAGCAAACGGTTGGCGCTTGGTCTCGACATCCTGTGGATTGTGATCGGAAACGATAACATCAATCACCCCGTCTGCAAGCGCCTCAATAACGGCCTGACGGTCATCCTCATTCCGCAGTGGCGGAGAGAGCCGCATAAACGTGCGGTAATCGCCAATATCGATCTCATTCAGAGTGAGATTATTGATCGATACGCCACAAGTAACCGGCAATCCGCTTTCCTTGGCGCGGCGCACAATCTCCACCGAATCCGCGCAAGAAATCATCGCAGCGTGATACCGTGCCCCTGTAAGACGGGCGAGGCGAATATCACGCTCAAGCATGATGGTCTCCGCCTCACGCGGAATGCCATGCAGCCCGAGAAGGCTCGCCCGCGCGCCCTCGTTCATTACGCCTTGCCCAACAAGGTCGGGGTCTTCAACATGATTAATGATCAGCGCATCAAAATCCCGGGCGTAAGTCAGCGCGCGTCTCATCACCTGTGCGTTAGTCACAGAGCGCATGCCATCGGTAAACGCCACAGCACCCGCTTCTTGCAATAAGCCGATCTCTGTGAGTTCCCGCCCCGCGAGATCCTTCGTCAATGCCGCTGCCGGATGTACATGGACGATCGCAGTATCGCGCGCACGCCGCAGCACGAAGTCCACAATAGCAGGCTCGTCAATCGGTGGATTGGTTTCCGGCATGCAGACAATCGTCGTGACGCCACCAGCTGCAGCAGCCTCACTGGCGGTTTTGAGCGTCTCACGGTGCTCTGCGCCCGGCTCGCCAATGAAGGCACGCAGATCTACGAGACCGGGTGCAAGCGCGTGGCCTTTACAATCGGTTTCCAGCGTGCCCTCTGGTCCGCTCCCAGCGATAACATGCGGACCAACATCAATAATGAGCCCCGCGCGCACCAGCACGCCGCCATGCTGATCACGCCCTGAAGCCGGATCGACAATGCGCGCATTGTAAAACAGCTGGGGAGGAGAAAACGCGTTCATTTTTGCCCCCCGGTCGGCAGATGCTGCGCCAGCGCTTCAAGTACCGCCATGCGTACAGCTACACCCATTTCAACCTGCTCGCGAATAAGCGATTGCGCACCATCAGCCACGCTCGATGAAATCTCAACGCCGCGGTTCATTGGTCCCGGATGCATCACCAGTGCATCAGGCTTGGCATAACCAAGCTTTTCCTCATCAAGACCATAAAACCGGAAATACTCCTTCACCGAGGGCACAAAGGAGCCATTCATCCGCTCACGCTGCAAACGCAGTGTCATCACGATATCAGCGTCTTCAAGACCCTTCCTCATATCGGTAAAGGTCTCGATGCCGAATTGCTCGATGCCCGTTGGCAATAGCGTGGAAGGCCCCACACACCGTACCCGTGCCCCCAGCGCTTGCAACAGAATGATGTTCGAGCGTGCAACCCGCGAATGCAGCACGTCGCCACAGATCGCAACGACCAGCCCTTCAATGCGGCCCTTGTTGCGGCGAATGGTGAGCGCATCAAGCAATGCCTGCGTGGGGTGCTCATGCGCACCATCACCCGCATTGATCACCGAGCAATCCACCTTGCGCGCAAGCAAATGCACCGCACCCGCTGCATGATGGCGCACCACGATGATATCGGGCCGCATGGCATTCAGCGTCATGGCGGTATCGATCAGCGTTTCCCCCTTCTTCACTGAAGAAGAGGCCACCGACATATTCATGACATCCGCACCAAGGCGCTTCCCGGCCAGCTCAAACGATGACTGGGTTCGGGTGGAGGGCTCGAAAAACAGATTGATCTGGGTACGGCCACGCAGGGTCGTACGCTTTTTTTCCACCTGACGGCTCACCTCGACAGCCTTATCGGCCAGCCCAAGGAGCGCCTCGATATCAAGGCGTGATAGTCCCTCAATGCCAAGCAGGTGGCGATGGGGAAATAAGGGGGTGTGATGCTCGGTCATTCTGAAACCACCCCTATAGAGCATTCTGACGGCGTTGAAAATTGCCACTGTGACGCGCAATATACGCAATCTGCACTTTTTCGGGGATCACGCAAAGGCGCATTGCGATGATAACGCGCCAAATAATGATTTATTTCCTATTTCACAATAACTTAGTCTACATTCAATTTTTCTCGCCCGTATTACCGCCCAATAAAGCATCGAAAACAGCCCGCACCTGCGCGCGTGTCTCATCAAGATGCAGCGCCAACACTTTGCCATCTGGCAGCCCAACGGCTCCGGCAATGCGGGTAATCACTGGCGCAGCGACTTTATCAGGATCAAACGCACCCTCCACTGTGAGTCGCTGCCACTGAAACACATCTGATAGCAGCCGATACCCGGCACGTAGTGTTTCCGCCGTTTCCGGTGTGAGCAGACCCAGCTCGCCTGCAACATCGAACACCCGTGCGGTTCCAACATCTGCCGTTAACTCAGGGTGATCAGCAGCATGGGCAAGCACAAGATATTGCGCGAGGAATTCGAGATCGAATAATCCACCCCTGGCGAGCTTCATGTCCCAGACATCAGCCTCGCCCTTTTCGGAAGCAATCAGCGCCCGCATATCACGCACGGCAGTCGCTAGCGCACCACGATCGCGCTTTTGACGCAATACCTTGCGGATAGCAGCGGTTACATCATTGGCAAGACTTGCATCCCCCGCAACAACGCGCGCACGGGTCAGCGCCATATGCTCCCAAGTCTCAGCATTGTTAGCGTAATAATCCGGAAAGCCGCGAAACTGCGATGCCACCGGCCCTTGGCCACCTGAAGGGCGCAGGCGCATATCGACCTCATAAAGCCGCCCCCGACGCGTCGGAACCGTAAGAGCACTGACAAGGCGCTGCGTGAGACGGGCGTGATAGACGACCGCGTCAAGCGGACGCGCACCATCGCTCTGGCCCTGCTCCGGATCGAAATCATAGAGCACAACAAGATCGAGATCTGATGATGCCGTCATCTCGCGTGCACCGAGGCGGCCAAAGCCCAACACTACCATACGGCTGCCAGGCACAAGCCCATGATCAACCGCAAAAGCCTCACGCACTTTATCAAGCGTGACATCAACCAGCGATTCCGCAACAGCTGCATAGGCTTCACCGGCGCGTTCGGGGGGGATGATGCCGGAAATCAGGCGTGCACCGGTAAGGAATGTTTCTTGTCGAGCCGCATCGCGCGCTCTATCAAGAAACTCCTCAAAAGCCCCCTCTGTGGCCCCCGCATGCGCAACCAATGCACGTACCCGCTCACTAACGGTTTGTGCATCAACGGAAGCCGAGAAGAACGCTGGATCAATCACCGCATCAAGCACATGCGGACTTTGCGCGACCACATCTGTCAACCGTGGCGCCGAACCAAGCAGATCGGCGAATAACGCCAGCAGCCTATCGTTTGAACGTAATATTGATAGCAGTTCAACAACCGCCGGAATGCGCCCAAACGCTTCATCAAGCGCTGCCAGCGCGGTGTCAGGTGCAGCGGTGCGGCCGAGTGCGGTCAGAAGCGCTGGTGTAATTTCGGTAAGCACCTCGCGTGCTCTGGCACTCGTTACAGCCTTACGACGCCCAAAGTGCCAGCCTCGCACAGTTTCCGTAACCTTCTCCGGCTCCCGGAAACCAAGGCGCTGCAATGTCTGTAATGTTTCCGGATCGTCTTCCGTACCGGTAAAGACAAGGTTGCCTGCCTCTGCCGCAAGCTCAGGCCCGTCTTCAAAAAGCAGCGCGTAGTGCTCCTGCACGATACGCGCCTGGCGCGTCAGCTCGGCAGCGAACTCACTTAATGAAGCGAAACCGCAGAAGCGCGCAAAGCCTTCCAAGGCATCCGTTTCAGTTGGCAAACGCTGTGTTTGCTCATCTGCAACCATCTGCAAGCGATGCTCGATTGTGCGCAGGAAGATGTAAGCCGCAGTCAGTTCATCGCGGGCTTTATCGGTGATCCAACCATCCTCGACCAGCGCCTTCAACATATCAAGCGTGCGCCTGCCTCTTAACGCGGGACGTCTACCGCCAAATACAAGCTGCTGCGTTTGAACGAAAAATTCTATCTCTCGAATACCGCCACGCCCAAGCTTGATATCATGCCCTGCCACCGCAATCTCATTATGACCACGCACAGCATGGATCTGCCGCTTCATGGCATGGATGTCGGCAATGGTGGCGAAATCAAAGTACTTGCGCCAGATAAACGGCCTCAGCTCTTGGAGAAACTGCTCGCCGAGTACAAAATCACCCGCAATGGGGCGCGCCTTGATAAAGGCCGCACGCTCCCAATTTTGCCCAACGGTTTCATAATACGAAAAGGCTGTGGGTAGCGATACGGCCGGCGCGGTCGACCCCGGATCAGGGCGCAAGCGTAAATCCACGCGGAACACATAGCCATCCGCCGTCCGCTCTTGCAGCAGTTTAACGAGATCGCGCGCCAGTTTCACAAAGAACGCGGGCGGTTCAGCGCGGCCCGATACAGGTGCATCAGGATCGTAGAACAGCACGATATCGATATCGCTTGAATAGTTGAGCTCACCCGCACCATGTTTGCCAAGCGCGAGGGTTACAAGACCAGAACCTGCTTCGATATCATCTGGATCAGGCGGCGTGAAACGCCCTGAATCCTTAGCCTGCTTGAGCAGGAAGCGAATGGCACTGCCAACCGCAGCATCCGCAAATGCAGACAGCGAATAGATGACAGCCTCAAGATCCCATACGCCCCCAAGATCGGCCAACGCAACCAGCAGCGCATGCTCAGCCCTGGCTTGGCGCAGCTGCCGCATGAGCGCATCTGTATCCGCCTCCCGCCGTGCATTCGCAACGTCGGCGAGAATGCGAGACCTGACTTCCTCAGGACTTGCTGCCAACAATCCGGAAAGCCTCTGCGGATTGCCCAGCGCCAGCCGCCACAAAAATGGCGAATGCTCAGCCAGGCTGGCAATCAAAGTCTGAACGATAACTGGCCATTGCCCGGCATCAGGAATTTCAGCAAGCGCAAGCTGCGCATCAGCGGGACGTGCAAGAACCGGCGCGCGGATAATGCGCTCGATCAGGGGACTTGCGCTCGCATGCGCGGCTGGATGCGTCACGACAATGGCTCCGTTGCCTGTGGTTCGGTTTTTTGCTCGTGCGGCTCAGTATTGGCCGCGATAGGCAGAGCGAGTGTCACTCTTAAACCCGGGGCGTTATCTGCAAGTTGCAGTGTGCCATCATGCATACGCGCCACAGCAGCAACAAGGGCCAACCCTAAACCAAACCCAGGTTTTGTGCGCGAGGATTCCAGCCGTGCAAAGCGCTCCAATGCGCGGGCACGTTCATGTTCGGGAATGCCTGGTCCATGATCTGCCACGCTGATCACTGCCATCTCGCGTCCGTTTGCATCCCGCTCACGGCGTGCACTTATCGATATCCGTGCATTCTGGCCTTCTTCAGGCGTGCCGTATTTCAAGGCGTTATCGAGTAAATTGGCAAGCGCCTGCCCGACAAGCTCACGGTTGCCATTTATCTGCATTGTCAGATCATCCGCGATATCAACATCGACAGGCGTCTGCGCCTCATCCGCCACAGCTTCATAAAGCTCTGCGACTGAGCGCGCTGTATCGGCAATATCAAACAATGCGGGATCGGAAGGCGCATTCCCTGCTTCAAGCCGCGCAATGGTCAGTAGCGCGTTAAACACCCGAATGAGATTGTCCGATTCCTCAATCGTGCCCTCTAGGGCGCGCGCATATTCGTCAGATGTCTTTGCTGTGCGCAGCGCCTCTTCGGCGCGGTTACGCAAACGTGTCAGAGGCGTTTTCAAATCATGCGCGATATTGTCCGACACCTCCTGCATACCGGCCATCAACTCACCGATGCGATCAAGCATGGCATTAAGATTAAGCGCCAGCCGATCCAGCTCATCGCCATTGCCCGCAACCGCCAGCCTGCCCCCCAGATTACCCGCCATGATGGTGCGGGTTGTCTCGGTCATCGCATCAACGCGTTTCAGCACGCGGCTCATGATGAACCAGCCCCCGATGCATGCCAGTACGGTGACAAGCCCCAGCGAGAGAAACAAAGCCTCACGAATTACCTGACTAAGCCGCTCGCGCTCGGCAAGATCGCGTCCCACTAGCATGCGAAAACCGCCAGGCAGCATAAACACATGCACCATCGCAGCACGCGTTTGGGCCTCAGTTCCATCATCAGGGCTATAGAAGGTCTCATGCACGCCGGGACTATCCAGAATCTCCAATGGCACTGAATCGACATTGCCTGTCAGAAATTGCCCTGAAAATGTCGAGACCAGATAAAGCGAAGCACCGGGTTCGCGCGTGCGTCGGTCGATGATATTCACCAACCGCCTTATACCGCCTATACGATATTGCTCAGCCAATCCCCGTATTTCAGCAGCAATGGTATCGCGGATCTGACTGTCGATCACCTGCCGGGTGTTCCATGCCACATAGCCGATGATAAAACCGGCAAAGAGCATGAACAGCAACAGATAGAGAGCCGACAACTTGAAAGCTGTCGTGCGCAGTAACTTACCGAGCGCTGTCACGAACCATATACCCCGCACCACGAACCGTATGGATCAGCGCTGTCGCATGCCCCTTGTCAATTTTGGAGCGCAAGCGCGATACATGCACGTCGATCACGTTTGTTTGCGGATCAAAGTGATAATCCCAAACGTTTTCCAGCAACATGGTGCGCGTGACTACCTGCCCCGCATTGCGCATCAGATATTCAAGCAGGCGAAATTCACGTGGCTGTAGCGTGATTTCCTCGCCCGCACGGGTAACATTATGCGATAAACGATCAAGCTCAAGATCCGCAACGCGATAGACGGTGGCCTCACCGGCAGAGCCAACCCGCCGCCGCGCCAACGCTTCAACGCGCGCCAATAGTTCGGAAAATGCATAAGGCTTGGCAAGATAATCATCACCACCAGCCCGTAACCCCTTCACCCGGTCATCGACCTGCCCAAGCGCTGAAAGAATCAGTACTGGCGTCTCCACCTTCTGCTCTCGCAGCGAGCGGATTACCGATAGGCCGTCGAGCTTGGGCAACATGCGGTCTACCACCAGCACATCATATCCGCCCTCGCGAGCGAGCGCATAGCCCTCCAGCCCGTCAGGTGCATGGTCCGCTACATGGCCGGCCTCACGCAATGCCTTGATGACATAGTTGGCCGCGTCCAGATCGTCTTCGATGACAAGAATTCTCATAGGCATCAGAATAACCTTCCGTCTGCCAAAGAAAAGCGGCTACGTCAGCCTTTGCAGACAAGACGCAGCCGCCAATCACAATTGCTGGGGAAATATCAAAATCTCACCAGCCCGGATCATGATCCGGGCCGGGGAATTGACATCACTCACCGATGGGCAGCGCGACGAACCGAGTACCTTCCTGCGCCTGAACACGGAAAAGCACAGCCTTTTTGCCATCCTTACGCACAGCTGCAACTGCCTTGCTCACGTCGCCGGGCGTTTGTACTTTTTGTCCGGAGACTTCAATAATCACGTCACCGGTCTTGAAGCCGCGCTCTTCAGCAGCGCTATCGGGCTCAACGCCGACAACGACGACACCTTCTTTGCCAGCACCACCAACGCTCGCGGCAGGTGCAAGCCGCAGGCCAAGGCTGCTGCTGTCCTTCGTTCCAGCAGCATCACCGCCCTTTCCTTCATCTGGGAGCGCAGTGAGCTTCACGTCGATCGTGCGCTCCTTGCCTTCACGCCACACCTGAAGTGCAACGCTCGCATCCGGATTGAAGCCAGCGATTTCGCGTGAGAGTTCGCGCGCATCCTTCACCGGCTTGCCATTCACAGCCGTGATGGCATCACCCGTCTTTACACCGGCCTTATCAGCAGGGCTGCCGTCCTCAACACGGGCAACGATGGCGCCTTCAGCTTTCGCCAGACCAAGGCTTGATGCGATATCCTCCGTCACCGGCTGGATCTGCACCCCAAGGAAGCCCCGGCGCACGGTGCCATGATCGCGGATCTCGCCAACAACCTTCTGCACAGTCTCAGCCGGAATGGCGAACGCGATACCTACGCTGCCACCTGAAGGCGAGGCAATTGCCGTATTCACGCCAACGACATTACCGGCCAGATCAAATGCAGGCCCGCCGGAGTTACCCTTGTTGACGGAAGCATCAATCTGCAGAAAGTCGTCATAAGGACCGGCACCGATATCGCGGCCACGCGCTGACACGATACCCGCCGTTACCGAACCACCAAGCCCGAACGGGTTACCCACGGCAAGCACCCAGTCGCCAACACGAGGCAAGCTCTTGGCGAAGGGCACGAATGGGTAAGGCCCCTTCTCGTTTACCTTCAGCAACGCAATATCCGTCCGCGGATCAGTGCCGATAACCTTTGCGGTCAGCGTTTTACCGTCATCGGTGCGTACTTCAACCTCAGTGCTTTTCTCGACAACGTGGTTGTTGGTTACGATGTAACCATCTTCGGAGATGAAGAAGCCAGAGCCCTGCGCTTCACCAAAGCGACGTGGACCACCCCGGCGACCTTGCGGACGCTGTTCAGGCGGACCAAAACGGCGGAAAAACTCCTCGAACGGGCTGCCGGGCGGAATGCCGAACTGCTGAAGCATCGGATTCTCTTCATCCTCAACAGCAATCTTGACGCGCACAGAAACAACAGCCGGCTTCACCTTGTCTACGAGATCAGCAAACGAAGCCTGGCCAGGCACAACCACAGGCGCGGCTGGAGACGTCGCGGTGCTTTGTGCGAGCGCAGCAGTTGGTGGAGCGAATGTGAAGTTAGCAAGCGTTCCAGCTCCCGCCAGCGCCGTGAGTGCTACAGCACCAAGCAACATCGAACGGCTGCGGGTGCGCACTGAAGTGGTGTTGGAAGCTTTGGGATCAGACATATACTTCTCTCCTGCAAATCGGATCGGGATCCGGGATCACTTGCGTAACGCTACACGATACAAGCGATCACCGCCCCCTTCGAAATGCAATATGAAAGACTGACCCTTACGGCGATATCAACGTCGAATGAACAATTTGTAATATGAGGTGATCATAAATAACCGGACCGGGTATTGCTCGCATGGCAAATGTAGCAAGCTATGCGTCGTGCTCTCCATTCAACAATTTGTTGAGGCGCGCCTCTTCTTCCGGGCGCAAACTGGTTACTTCACTGGTTTCTCGACGCAGATAACCGCGCAGAATCGCCCAGCCCCCCAAGAATAAGACAATGAACGGACCAAGCCACAACAGGGCTGTATGCACGCCAAATACCGGCTTCAGCAGAACGAACTCACCATAGCGCTCAACAATAAAAGCTTTAACATCCTCATCGCTGTCACCGGCTTCGAGGCGGTCACGCACCAGAATGCGTAAATCACGCGCCAAAGGCGCATCCGAATCGTCAATAGATTCGTTTTGACAAACAAGGCATCGCAGGCCCGTCGATATGTTACGGGCGCGACCCTCCATAACAGCATCCGGCAGCACCTCGTCAGGCTGCACGGCATATGCAGGCAAAGCCAATGCCAGGAGGAGAACGATAAAAGCAATGATGCGCATGCCTATCCCCCTCACGACACAGACGCAACCGCAACATCCGTATCAGATGCCTTGCGGGCTTTGGCTTTAGCCTTTTGCGGTGCACCGATGCGTAATCTGCGGTCGGTAAGTGATAATGCTCCCCCGAGCGCGGTAACTAATGTGCCTATCCATATGAGTAAAACATATGGCTTCCAGTACAGGCGAACGCCAATACCGCCTGTCTCATCAACTTCCCCAAGCCCGACATAAATCTGGCCGAGACCGCGTGTCATCAGCCCTGCCTCTGTCGTTGCCATGCCACGGGTGGCGTATATACGCTTTTCAGCTTCCAATGCACCAACAGGAATGCCGCCACTCAGTACCGAAAAGCGTGCCACATCCGCGCGATAGGTATGTGCCGTACGTGGCGTAACCGCATCAAGCCGCAAGCTATAGGGGCCGACTGTCATTGTCTCACCCGGCTTGACGACCGCCAGATTCTCAACGCCCCATGCCGTTGCCGTGATGCCAAGCACAATCACACCCATTCCCGCATGTGCAATAGCAGTGCCCCAGGCTGAACGCGGCAATCCTTTCGCCCGTCGCCATGCTGTCGCTAGCGGCATACCGTGTGTCCAGGAGCGGGTTACAATTTCGGACAAGGAGCCAAACAACGCAAAGAACCCAAGCCCTACACCAAGTATAGCCAACACAGGCCCCCCACGCGTAACCGTAATCACGATGAGCGATATAACCAGTGCAAGCGCGAATGCTGCCATCAGCCTCTGTGCGGCGCCAAGCAAGTTACCGCGCTTCCATGCCAACGTCTGCCCAATCGGCATGATGGCAATCAGCGGGATCATGATTGGCAGGAAGGTTGCCTCAAAAAAAGGCGGCCCGACAGAGATCTTGTCAGTCGTCAGCGCTTCCAATGCCAGCGGATAAAGCGTGCCAATAAAAACCGTAGCGCAGGCAGTTGATAGCAGTAGGTTGTTGAGCACCAATGCTCCTTCCCGCGAGACCGGCGCAAAGATACCACCCTGCCGCAACATCGGGGCGCGCCATGCAAACAGGGAGAGCGAGCCACCAATGAAGAACATCAAAATGATGAGAATAAACGTACCGCGCTCAGGATCGACAGCAAATGCATGCACGGACGTCAGCACGCCTGAGCGCACAAGAAATGTGCCAATCAAAGACAGGGAAAATGTCAGAATGGCGAGAAGAATCGTCCAGACTTTAAGTGCATCACGTTTTTCCATCACAACAGTTGAATGGATCAAAGCTGTGCCTGCGAGCCATGGCATGAAGGAAGCATTCTCAACCGGATCCCAAAACCACCAGCCGCCCCATCCGAGCTCATAATAGGCCCAGTACGACCCCATCGAAATACCGAGCGTCAGAAAAACCCAGGCTGTGAGCGTCCATGGCCGCGCCGCACGGGCCCACACTGCATCGATACGCCCATCGATCAGCGCAGCAATGGCAAATGCGAAGGAGATCGAAAACCCGACATATCCCAGATAGAGCAGTGGCGGATGAATCGCGAGGCCAATATCCTGCAATAATGGATTGAGATCACGCCCCTCAAAAGGTGCCGGATCAAGTCGTGCGAACGGGTTCGATGTAAACAGAATGAACAGCAGAAATGCAATCGTTACCGAAGCCTGCACAGACAGCGTGAGCGCTTTAAGTCTGTTTGGCAGGCTTTTGCGCGAAAGCGCAACCATCGCACCGAACAAGGTGAGAATAAGCACCCAAAGCAGCATAGAGCCTTCATGATTGCCCCATACACCGCTGATCTTATAGATAAGCGGCTTCATTGAATGGGAATTCTCGAAAACATTCACCACAGAGAAGTCTGATACGACATAGGCATAGGTGAGCATTGCGAATGCCAGCGCAATACCTGCGAAGGTGCCAAGCGCAGCCGGCACAGCCATAGCCATAAGCGCAGTATCCCGTGCACGCGCCCCCCATAGCGGCAGCACGCACTGCACCACAGATAATCCCAGCGCCAACGTCAGGGCAAAATGTCCAATTTCGACGAGCATTCAGTCCTCAACGCTGGCATTTCCGGGCAAAGCGTTCATCGCCATGCATCATAAATGCGTTATATAACAATAATTTATTGGGTTACCACCGCATCATCGCTTTCGGTGTGCTGCCACAAGCCCTTTTCTTTCAGGGCATCAGCCACCTCACGCGGCATGTAGTTCTCATCATGCTTGGCTAGAATGCTATCAGCAGCAAAACCGCCATCAGGCATAAGAACGCCTTCGGTGACGACCCCCTGCCCTTCACGGAAAAGATCAGGCACCAGCCCCGTGTAGCGCACGCTGATATCGCCAGCGCCATCGGTCACAACAAAACGGATTGTCTGCCCACCTGGCTTCTCAACCGACCCCTGTTTGACCAGCCCCCCAAGCCGTAGCCGCGTTCCGGGGGTGATGTTCATTGCTGCGATATCGGCAGGTGAACGAAAGAACACCATGGTATCCCGCATGGCAAAAAGCACGAGCCCAAGAGCTGTACCTAAAATGGCCAAGCCCCCTGCAATCAGCGTCAAACGGCGCTGTTTCCGTGTCATTGGCCGTTCTCCGTACCCTGTTGATCTATCGCCACTGGTGCTTTTTCCGAACTTATCTGGAGCTCTTGCGCCAATGCATCGAGATGGCGTAATGCCACAAGATCACTTGTAAAGCGCGCACGTGCACGTGCAAGAGCTGCCGATGCATCCGTTTTTTCGCCAAGCACCACGTATGAACGAATAAGCCGCAGCCAGTCTTCAACGCTGGAAGCCTCATCATCAACCCGCGCTGCCAGTTGCGCCACCATGCTGCGAATGGCCTGCATTCGCTGTTCTGGCGCCAGACCAGCAATGGCTTGCCCTGTTTCTGTTTGCGTTGGATCTTGGAGTGCCGCCAACCGCGCAGCAACCGCAGGACGCCATGGCGCATCCGTGGGGGAAGACGCCAGCAATTGCCGCAACTGATTCAATGCCCCCACCTTATCGCCATCCTGATCGGTAGCGAGGGCACGATAATACGCGGCTTTTGGGTTGCCCGTCTCAAGCGTCAATGCCTTATCAAATGCTGCACGCGCTTCAGCCGTGATAACGCCTTGAGCGGCCATTACCATCGCCTCGGCCCAATCGGCTAACCTGTCAGCCGTCATGCCATTCAGGCGCAAAGCCTCTCCATAGGCTCGGGCAGCATCATCAAAACGCCCTGCCCGCAGATATATGGGCGCCAACACTTCCCAGCCTCGACCATCATCAGGCTGGCGGGCAAGATGCCCCTCAACCCGCGCAACCGCTTCGTTAAGGTCAAGATCGCGCGGATCGCTCGTTGCCATACGCCCTGCAAATGGTGCATCAGGCACATCAGGGCGTCCAGACGCGCCATAGAGCGTTAGTGCCACAAGCGGAATGATCGAGATCGCAATCGCAGAAGCTGCGCGTCTGCGCCGCAGAGCTGGTTCGCCTCGCTGATCGCCTTCTGCCGGCTTCTCGGCCACCGCGCGCAGCAGGCGACGTCCCGCTTCAGCACGTGCAGCATCACCCTCGGTTTCAGGCAGCAGACCACGCGCCACCTCTCTTTCGATATCAGCAATCTGCTGACGAAAGAAAGCGGTGTCATCAACCATGCCTTCGCCAGCCGCCTGCGGGCGACGCGATAGCGGCCACAACACGGACAGGACGGCAGCACCCGTCATAAGAGCAAAAACAAACCAGATCGTCATGCGCCTTCATAACACTAGCAATGCGCCCGTGCTGATATTCATTTGCGGCGACATATAGTCACGGGGAATTCACGGATATAGGCTACCCGGCCGGATATCAAGAGGGGCATTAGGTATGGGCACAGGCGTGGCTGGTGGCGTTTCTTGCGCAGGCTGGGGCAGCGTTTGGGGCTGTATCAACTCGCGTTGCTGCGCTGCCTTCATCTGATTTTCTGCGGCCTCCTTAGCTGCTTGTGCTTTGAGGCGCGCTGCTTCCTCCTGAGCTTGCTCTAACCGCCGCTGCTCGCGTTGAGCGCGCTCCTGCCGTGCTTTTTCGATACGCTGCCTTGCATCAGCCTCAAGCTTCTCGATTCTATCGAGCTCACGCGTTAGGGAAATCGCAGCAAGACCGTTCGCCGCATGACCTGCATCTATCGTGCGCTCAACCGCATTAAGCGGCCCACGCCACACAACAATGGCTTGCGGCGGGGCACCATTCCACCCCTCAAGTGGCATTGCGCTTGTGAGATGTGCCCGCGCGTCGAATTGCAGGCGGCTGATATCGAATACCCCGTTCACACTCGCCTTGGCCTGCGATGCTTCCAGCGACACGGGCCCAAAGCGCAATGCACCACCCGCAATTGTCAGCGGAATAGCAATGCCCTTTACCGGCCACGCGCCTTTATCAAACGCAGCACCAAGGCGGGTAGAGATTGTGCTCATATCAGTGTTGATGGCCTCAGGCTTAAGCAGCTCAGGCATCAACCGTGCTAACGCTGTCGGATCAAACCGGGGAATAGCTGCTTGCAGTACCTGCACCTCTCCGCCACCAGAAAGATTGGCAACGAGTCCGGCAACGCTTTCTGCTGAAGCGCCAATATCCAGACGCGCATTCAGCGTTCCATCCCCTTGACCAGGGCTTAACGCTGAGAGCGCCATGCTTTCAAGCGCAACATTGGCCCGGAAATTCGCCTGAGAGCCAGAACGACGCAAAGCAATATCCCCCTTCGCCCTTCCGCCTCCCGGAAGGTCACCCGTGATCTCATGAAGATCAACTATGTCGGGCGAGAGATTGAGCCGCAAGGATGCATTGTTGAGTGTGATCGCGGACATGACGCGCATATGTTTTGCACGCAAGCGGATATCGACATTAACCCCAGCCTCAAACGTAGACTTAACATCCTGGAAGCGCCTGGATGACCAAACCTGCCCCGCCTGTGGCTGTGCAGCATCCCCCAAAGAAAGAGCGAGAAGATCACCAAGATCAAGCCGGTCCACTACCAGCTCGCCGGTCAATTTGCCGTCAACCATCGCAATTGCACCTGATACTGCGTCACCTCCGACGGTACCTTGCAGATCGTTCAGTTTTAGCGCCTTGTCATCCCACGACAATGCAGCCGTAACCTTTGTATCTCTTCCCAGCTGCACGCCCGGCAATGAAAACTGCAGAATATCCACCACGGGGGTAAGGTTGCTGCTTGCGAGTGTCAGCGGACCTGAAAGGCGCATACTGCTTCCATCACTTCGCCATTGTCCAGCTAGTGTCGCACGACTGTCAGCAATCATGCCCTCCCCTTGACCATCAAGGCTTGCAAAGGAGGCTCCCCTCGCGGACAGCTTGAGTTGGATCGGCACAACAGTGGCATTCTCATCAAAATGAGCATTAGCAACACCAAGCTGCCGCAGCATTGCTGCTGCATTTGGGCTGGCGAGAGAAACCTCAACCACCGCCTTGTCTTTAGCTGCCCCCGATGGATCATGGATGAGCTTGGCATCGATGCGTGTTTGCGCTGCCGTTCCCTTAATAACCGCAACAAGTGGTCGCCCGGTACCTGGTCGCGCAATTGTTGCCTCAAGCGCAAGCGGCCCAATGTCTGGCTCCAGACGTGAGATCACCCGCCCCCATAACTCCGGTATGAAAGAGCGCGATAGAGCCAATACTGCTTCAGGCCTCTCGGCATTTAGCGAGGCCACAATGCGCCCCCCGTTTTCATCAAGATGCCCTGAAGCCACAAGATGGGCATTGTGGTGATCAACCATCTCGAATTGATTGATGTTAATGCCCTCAGGGGATGTCGTAAACCCTATGCTGAGACGTCTATCCTGTATGGCAGAGGCTGCGCCGAACTGCAGATTATCTGCCTCGATTGCGACATCCAGATCTGTTTCGGTTTGCATAAACAGAATAGGATCAAATTCTGGAAGAGCAGCCAGATCAAGGTTGTGAGCGTTTAGCCTTGCTATCAAACGCCCGCGCTGTTTGCTCTGGGCGGGCGTGTAGTGCAGTTCACCAATGATACTGGTTTCCCCTGCTGACCAACGCAAGTCGCGGATGGCAATACCAGCTTCAGACGCTTCAATCTCGCCTGCAACAGCCATATTCGGCCACTGCCGCAACGTTTGCGTTAGCTGCGGTACAAGCCCCATATTCGTAAGTGCGTTGGCAAGCCGCTGCGTATCAGTCCCGGTCATTTGGACATTGCCTGCAAAGCGCGGATTACCATGCGTTAAAACGTTACCGCGCCCCTGTATTGTCCCTCCCGGGAAGGTGAGAGCAAAACGTTCTACATCAATCTGAGGGCTCCCCTCCCTTTGCGCCACACTGAGCTTTACAGATGCAGGACCTATCTCTTCACCTGAAAGGGCAATGCTTCCCAAGGTCAAAGAAAGATCGACAGGCAAACCGTCAAGCTTAGTCATTAAACGTTTGGAGAGGCTTTGCACGACACTGCGATTTTGCGTGTTGGATGCCTGCAATAAGGGCACTGTATCAATTCTTCGTCCATTGAGCATCAGCATAAGGCGCGGCATCTCACCCGCTCGGAATGCACTGGCATCGAGCGCAGCGTCGCCTGCCAGCACAAGTGCACGCACTCCTTCGCCCACACTTAGCTCAAGATCTTTTCCAATGATCTGCCAGCCGTCATTGCTGATATTGGCTGTCGCAACCAAGCGAGCCGGCACCGCTTGCGCATCGGCAGTGGCCACAACCGGCCATTCCGGCAGCGGCGACGAGGCAATCAACCGCCCTTGAATCACCGGCATTACACCAAGCTGCATCAGGCCATCGAATTCGCTATAAGCACCAACGTTGACGGTTTCCTTAGCCGCATCCAGACGCAATTTTACACGCACACGGCGCTCTACATCAGGCAATCCGGTTGCAAGATGCAATCCATGACCCGCAATGCTTCCATCAATCCGCCAAGGTCCCGCGAGCGCAGCAGCACTGGCGGTAACATCGATAGGGCCAATAACCTGCTCCACGATGCCAGCTTCTGAAGCGCTCACAAAACGCAGAGTGCCGTCTTCGATGATCAGGCCATTGATACCCGCTGCATTGAGCGCCCCCAATTGCATATCGGAGAGGACTGGCACGCTGAAAGCGCCATCAGTGTTGACATCAACCCGCATGACAGGGCGCACCAACCGTGCCTGTGATACCTTAATATTACCGCCAAGCAATGGCGGCGCTTCCAGCGATATATTGAGGCCATCTGCGCTGAGAAAAGGTTCATCGCGCCCCACAGCCACCCGCTCTAATGCGAGATGGGGGGTAGGCAGCAATCGCACAGTGATTGCGCCTTCAGTGTGCACAGGCACGCCGAAAGCCTTGCCAAGAGCTGTTTCCACCTCAGCACGATAGGCCTGCCAATTGATAAAATACGGCACGGCAAGCGCTGCGCACAGCACCACGACAATCAGCATCGCGACAATTGTAAAGAGATCGCGCACCCTTATCCGCCCCATCGTTGACAGCAACAGCTGTGCCCTGCAGCGCAAGCCTTGCCAGCAAATACCCGCCTAATTCAGGAACTGAACCATTTGGTTCACGTGCAGGCAAGCATCATTTGATGGCAAGCAGAAGCGTAGCAACAACCGCTCTATGACAGCGCAGATGCATCCTCTTCATCCTGTTTCGGATCAAGGATCACATCGACATCAGCGACATCATCATCTACCTGTACCAGCGGACTAATCGCACCCTCTGCTTCAAGAGCAAGCGTCGCACGGGCAGCATCCACTTGCCGCTGACGGTTCCACAAGGCGGCATAGAGACCACCACACTCCAGCAGAGCCTTATGCGTTCCCCTTTCGACAATTTCACCGCGATCAAGCACCAGAATTTCATCGGCATTGATGATGGTCGATAACCGATGTGCAATCACCAACGTCGTGCGGTTGCGCGAGACCTGATCAAGCGCCTGCTGGATTTCCCTCTCGGTAAAACTATCAAGCGCAGAGGTTGCCTCATCAAGCACCAGAATGCGCGGAGACTTCAGGATCGTCCGGGCGATTGCCACACGCTGCTTCTCACCGCCGGAAAGTTTGAGACCTCGCTCGCCGACTTGCGTTTCATAGCCTTGCGGAAGTGTGCGGATAAATCCATCAATCTGGGCCAGCGTTGCAGCTTCCACCACTTCAGCATCGGTCGCATCAGGGCGGCCATAGCGTATGTTATAGCCGATGGTGTCATTAAACAGCACCGTATCTTGCGGCACCATTCCAACCGCTGCACGCAGACTCTCTTGCTGCACAGCAGCGATATTCTGCCCATCAACCAGAATCTGGCCTGACTGCGGCTCATAAAAACGGAAAATCAACCGCGATAGCGTCGATTTACCTGCGCCCGATGGTCCAACCACAGCAACCGTTTTACCAGCCGGCACCGTAAAGCTCACCCCGCGCAGAATGGGGCGCTCTGGTGTATAGGCGAAACGCACGTCTTCAAAGCGCAGCTCCCCGGCAGAAGCATTGAGGGGCAATGCATCCGGCTTATCCTTGACCTCAGGATCACGATCAAGAATGGAGAACATCTCACTGATATCAATCAGCGCTTGCCGGATTTCGCGGTACAGCATACCCATGAAATTCATTGGAATATAAAGCTGCATCAGCATGGCGTTGACCATGACGAAGTCACCAACAGTGGCAGCGCCCGAGCGCACATCAAGCACAGCCATCACCATGACAGCAACCACACCGAGCGAGAAGATAATCGCCTGCCCACCGTTCAAATAGGACAACGAAACATACGTATCAATACTGGAGCGCTCAAACCTCGCCATGGATACATCATAGCGCGCGGCTTCCCGCTTCTCTGCGCCGAAGTATTTGACGGTTTCATAATTGATGAGTGAATCGATAGCCTTGGTATTGGCTTCCGTATCTGACTCATTCATGCGCCGCCGGATATCGATGCGCCATTCGGTTACCCGATAGGTGAACACGAGATAAGCCATCACCATCACAAAAACGACAGCCGCAAATCGCCAATCGAACTGCCACCAAAGCACGCCAACGACCAGCACGAATTCAAGAATGGTAGGCAGCAGATGCAGAACAAACATCCGCACCAGTTCTTCAATGCCCGCCCGGCCACGCTCAAGCACGCGCGTCAAACCGCCGGTTTTACGTTCAAGATGAAAACGCAACGACAGCGCATGCATATGCCGGAAGGTATCGAGCGCCAGTCTTCGCACGGCATGCATAGCGACAGAGGCAAAAAGTCCATCCCGCCATTGCGTTAGCAGCGCCATAAGAATGCGCATGCTGCCATAAAGCACGGTGAGGAACACCGCGCCTGCCATCAAGGTGGCAGCTTCGTGCCCTTGCGTTTCGCCAGTCAGCGCATCCACTGCCCATTTGAAGCTGTAGGGCATTGCAACCGTTACAAGCTTTGCCGCAAGCAGCAGAACGAAACCGAAGTACACACGGCGACGCAGATCAGCGCGATCACTTGGCCACAGATAGGGCCATAGGCCCTGTAATGTACGCTCAAATCGCTGCTTGCGCGATCCTTCGTTCCGAGAACCCGTGCGCGGTTTAGACATGCCTTGATTTTCCCAGCAGATTTATTTCCCGGCATATATAGTATTTTATCGTCAAGACGACACCCCTAACGTGCGAATAGCAGCCATCCACCGGTTGTGACTGTAAACATGTTGCCCTCATAGCACGTTGGCGCCTAAGAACAGAGTGAAAACGTACTAGGCCTGATTCCGTGGAGACTGAAGCTAATGCGCAATGACAATGCCCCCCTTATCCGTCTCGAAGATTATCGCCCTACCGATTATCTGATCGATACGGTTGATCTCACCATCAAGTTGCATCCCACGGCAACGACTGTCATTTCCAGACTTGCGCTTCGTCCCAATCCAGAGGGGCAGGCAGGCGCATCATTGGCGCTTGATGGTGATGAGCTGAACTTTGCCTCCATTAGCCTCAACGGCACGCAGCTTGCAGCAAATGCCTACACCGCAAGCCCGCAGCAACTCGTGCTGCATCATCCGCCGCAGGAGGCGTTTACGCTGTCTATCGAGACCAGCATCAACCCAACAGCAAACACCAAGCTTATGGGCCTCTATCGTTCCAGCGGCACTTACTGCACACAGTGCGAGGCTGATGGCTTCCGCCGCATCACATATTTTCTCGACAGACCGGACGTGCTCTCTGTCTATACCACCCGCATCGAGGCTGATGTCGACACACCATTGCTTCTTGGCAATGGCAATTTGCGCGAAACAGGCGCGCTCGATTCCGGACGTCACTTTGCAGTGTGGGACGATCCCTTCCCGAAGCCCTGCTACCTCTTTGCCATTGTTGGCGGCGATCTCGACAAGGTAGAGGACATCTTCACCACGGTCAGCGGACGCAAGGTAACGGTTGCGGTCTATGTTGAACGCGGCAAGCGCGAACGCGCCTGGTATGCGCTGGACTCGCTTCAGCGTTCAATGCATTGGGATGAAACCGTGTTTGGGCGCGAATATGACCTTGATGTCTTCAATGTCGTGGCCGTGTCGGACTTCAACATGGGGGCCATGGAAAACAAGGGCCTGAATGTTTTCAACGACAAGTATGTGCTAGCCAGCGAAGATACAGCCACCGATGGCGACTATGCCAACATCGAAGCAGTGATTGCGCACGAGTACTTCCACAACTGGACCGGCAACCGCATCACCTGCCGCGACTGGTTCCAGCTCTGCCTCAAGGAAGGGCTGACAGTCTTTCGCGACCAGGAGTTTTCGTCTGATGAACGCTCCCGTCCTGTCAAACGCATTTCTGATGTGCGCACGCTACGTTCAGCGCAATTTCCGGAAGATGGCGGCCCGCTAGCGCATCCTGTGCGCCCACGCGCCTATAAGGAAATCAACAATTTCTACACAGCAACCGTCTATGAAAAGGGCGCCGAGCTGATCCGGGTGCTCAAAATCCTGATTGGCCCTGATAATTTCCGTCGCGGTATGGACCTCTACTTTGACCGTTACGACGGCACCGCAGCGACAATCGAACAATTCATCGCAAGCTTTGCGGAAGCAAGTGGCAGTGATCTTGCAGCATTTTCACAATGGTATGAGCAAGCCGGTACGCCTCGCGTAACCGCGCGAGGCGTATATGATGCAGCAGCCAAAACCTATTGCCTCACGCTCTCCCAAACCACTGCGCCAACACCAGGCCAGGCAGAAAAGCAGCCGATGGTCATTCCGGTTGCGCTTGGGCTTATTGGTGAGAGCGGGCGCGAGCTTGCACTGGAAACGGCGGATAACACTGTCGAAAATGGCGTCCTCATTCTGGATACGCCAGAGCGCAGCGTGACCTTCACCAACGTAACAGAGCGTCCGGTGCCTTCGCTCCTGCGTGGCTTTTCTGCGCCGGTCACGCTCGATATCGATCTTTCTGACGATGATCTGCTGGTGCTATTTGCTCACGATACCGATGCATTTAATCAATGGCAGGCAGCGCAGACTATAGCCTCGCGTATTATTATCCGCGCGGTTGAACAAGTGCGCGCAGGTAAACCGGCTGAGGTGCCCGCCAAGCTCGCTGAAGCGCTAGATCGTTTCCTTGATGCCCACGCCCAACGCGATCCAGCTTTCGCTGCACAGGTGCTGTCATTGCCGGGTGAGGCTGATATCGCACGCGAAATCGGCGAAAACATCGACCCTGACGCCATCCACGCAGCACGGAAAGCTGTGCGTCAAAGCTTGGGGCGCGCGCTGGCTGACAAGCTGGCAGAGCTCTATGCAAGCCTTACCATCAATGCCCCATTTAGCCCGGATGCGACACAAGCCGGGCAGCGTGCACTGCGCAATGCAGTGCTCGATCTCTTGACAACCGGCGACGCATTCCGCGGTGAAGCTTTGGCACGCGCACAATTTGATGCTGCAAATAACATGACTGAACGGCTTGGCGCGCTCGCCACTTTGGCGCATGTGCCGGGAGAAGCCCGCGAGACAGCCCTCGCCGCTTTCGCAGAGCGCTATAAAGATGATCCGCTAGTGCTCGATAAGTGGTTCGCGCTTCAAGCATCTATCCCCGAGACGAGCACTCTTGAGCGCGTTAAGGGATTGCTTAATCACCCGGCGTTTTCGCTATCGAATCCCAACCGCACTCGGGCACTTATTGGCAGCTTTGCCATGGCGAACGCCACCCAGTTCGCACGTGCTGACGGTGCCGGATTTGCGTTCCTTGCGGATATGATCATTAGCCTCGACTCCACCAATCCGCAGGTAGCGTCACGCCTCTCGACTGCCTTTAGAACATGGAAAACGTTGGAGCCAACCCGTCGCGCGCAGGCAGAGGCCGCCTTACGCCGTATTGCGGCCAAGTCACCGCTATCGCCAGACGTGGCAGATATCGTTAATCGCTCGCTGGCTTAATAAAACAATTGGCGGGGAAGCATTCACTTCCCTGCCAATGACCTCTCTAAATTGCCATCTGATGTGCTGCAACAATTGGGTCTTAAGATAGCGGCGCGGATGCAATTTCTGCAGCACCAACCCCTACTGTATCGACCAGCGTAGTTTTCTCGCGGGCAAGAGATGCCAGCAAGCCTTGCTTGATATCCTTGACCAAGCTCGGCCCCTTATAAACCAATGCAGAATAAAGCTGCACCAGCGTCGCGCCTGCGCGAATTTTCTGCCATGCAGCTTCCGGCGAATCCACACCACCTACGCCTACAATGGGGAAGGCGCCTTCAACACGCAGGAACGTCTGCGCCAATATGCGCGTTGCCAATGGGAACAGCGGCCGCCCTGACAGCCCCCCCATCTCACCCACATGGCGAACATCAACAAGCGCAGGCCGGCTGATGGTCGTGTTCGAGACAATCATGCCATCAATGCCGCGGTTGCGCGCTACACCCACGATTGCATCCAGCTCTTGCAACGATACATCCGGAGAGATTTTCAGCAGCAGCGGACGGCGCGGATATGTTTCCGCGGTCATATCACGCGCTTCAATGCACCGTGCGATCAGATCATCCAACGCAGCTTCTTGTTGCAGGTCCCGCAAACCGGGCGTGTTGGGCGATGAAACGTTCAGCGTAAAATAGCTGGCAACACCCGCAAATGTTTTTATACCAGTGACATAATCAGCTGCACGATCCATCGTATCCTTGTTAGCGCCAATGTTGACACCAACCACTCCCGGACGGCCAGCGCGCGCCTCAAGACGCTCAAGCGCTGCAGCATGCCCCTGATTATTGAAGCTCAAACGATTGATCACCGCCTCATCGCGAACCAGACGGAAAATACGTGGACGCGCATTACCTGGCTGTGAAAGAGGCGTCAGTGTGCCCACCTCTGCAAACCCAAATCCGGCAGACAGAATGGTATCAGGGACTTCAGCGTTTTTATCAAAGCCTGCCGCCAACCCCACCGGATTGGGGAACTTCAATCCGAATGCCTCAACATGCAGCGCGGCATCATCAGGCGCAGATGGCGACAGCCGCGCTGCCGAGAGCGTGCGAATAGTCAGGCGGTGCGCAGTCTCCGCATCTAGTGCAAACAGGAATGGACGAATCAGCCGCTCAAGACCCCGCATCAGGTATTCTCCCGTATCGACGCTACTACGCCACCTCAAGTATCATTTTTTATGTTTTCAGACCCAACAAAAACAAACTTAGCATTTCGTCATAAGCATCAGAAAAAACCAGAATTTATTCCCATTGACCAGAAAATCGCGACATCCCTACCAGTAAAGTGCGCAGGGAATGCGTTGCGCGATGTGCCAAAATGAGATAATCCTATACCTAAGAACCGTGTCCTAACCCCTAGCCTGAAGGTGGCGTTTCATGATGCTATCTCATGACCAGATCTGGTCAGCTCTCGACGCTTTTGCGGCGCGGAGTGGTTTGACGCCATCGGGGCTGGCACGTAAAGCCGGTCTCGACCCGACAGCATTTAACCGCTCCAAACGGACTGCCGCTGACGGCCGTCCGCGTTGGCCATCGACAGAATCCATCGCCAAGGTACTGGATGCGACAGGCGCATCTCTGGACGAGTTCATGGCATTGATTGCCCGGCACGGCAAGTACAAGCCTACACGCAATTTACCGCTAATTGGCTTTGCACAAGCTGGCAAAGGCGGCTTCTTTGATGATGGCGGCTTTCCTGTTGGTGGATCATGGGACGAAGTTGCCTTTCCGGAGATCAGCGAAGATAAAGTATTCGCCCTTGAAATTGCAGGCGAATCCATGCAACCGGTCTACCGTGACGGGGATGTGATTATCGTATCGCCCACAGCTTCACTACGCCGAGGGGATCGCGTGGTTGTGCGCACTGTTGAGGGCGAAGTGATGGCCAAGGAACTGAAACGCCGCACAGCAAAAACGGTTGAGCTACGCTCGCTCAATCCTGACCATGAGGACCGTATGTTTAACGAACAGGACATTGCCTGGATTGCGCGCATTATCTGGGCAAGCCAGTGAAGGTTCTTGCATCGTTTGAACGGGAGCTTGCACTAAGCGCGCAAGGGGTTCAGTGCATTGTAGGAATTGATGAAGTCGGGCGCGGTCCCATTGCAGGCCCGGTTGTGGCCGCAGCAGTTGTGCTTAATCCGCTTGCTGTGCCAGTGGGACTTGCTGATTCCAAGCAAATTTCAGAACGCACCCGACATCAGCTCTATGGCGAAATTCTCGCCAGCGCCCACGTTGGCATCGCTTGCGTCTCTGCCAGGGAAATTGACCGCATTAACATCCGCCAAGCAACGCTTGCGGCTATGTCCCGTGCGTTTCATGCCCTGCCATTATCAGAGCTGCCCGTAAAAACCTTTGCGCTTGTTGATGGCAATGACCCTCCGCCTTTGCCTTGCACGGTTGAGACAATTATCAAGGGTGATGCTCACATTGCCTCAATCGCAGCTGCATCCATTGTTGCGAAGGTCACCCGCGACCGGATCATGCAACGGCTTTGTGCAACTTATCCAGCATATGGGTTCAGCCGCCATGTCGGCTATCCAACGCCGGCGCATAAGGCAGCTTTAATGGAACATGGCCCCTGCCCGTTCCATCGCTTCAGCTTCGCACCTTTACGCTTAAATGGTTGATCCTCTCGCCATGATGGCCTGCAAATGGCAATCTGCTTCGCCTTTCGAGCATTGCCATTGCCAGCACACCATGACGTGAAGCGCATATATCCTTCGAGATTCGAACCAAAGGTTTCGTTTCCGGGATAATATTGATAAAAATCTCAGAGCATTTCCAGCACGTGTTCAGCGCCAGCAACTTGCACCTGCCCCGCAGCCTCTTCAATGACCAGCGTTTCTATAACGCCATCATCCACTACCATGGCATAGCGCTGCGAGCGCGGACCAAGGCCGAAGCCAGAACCATCGAACAGCAGGCCGGTCGCGCGGGCAAAATCGGCACTTCCATCTGAAAGAAACTCAATAGCACCTTCAGCACCTAATGCCTTCGACCACGCTTCAAGCACGAATGCGTCATTCACACTGGTAATGGCCACTGCATCAATACCCTTTGCCTTGAAGGCATCGATATTGGCAATATAGCCGGGCGCATGATTACGATGGCAGGTAGGTGTAAAAGCACCGGGAACGCCAACGAGCAGCAACCGACGCCCCTTGAATATATCGTCCGTCGTGCGAGGGGTCGGCCCATCGGCGGTTAGAACGCGGAAAGTGGTCTGTGGCAGGCGATCCCCAACAGCGACAGTCATAACGTCATCCCTTTATGTAAACTTAAGCACGAGAGTGGCGACGATATCATCGGTTTAAGTCACCATTCAATGGCGGAAATGCCTGTGTCCCGTGAATACCATTGCAAGTCCGGCATCGTCGGCTGCACGAATAACCTCATCGTCGCGAACGGAGCCTCCTGGCTGGATCACCGCCGTCGCTCCAGCTGCAGCGGCTGCCAGCAACCCATCAGCGAAGGGAAAGAATGCATCAGAAGCAACGACTGCACCCTTGGCAAAGCTTTCCACCGCCCCGGCAGCAGTGGCTGCTTCCTGCGCCTTCCACGCAGCAATGCGGGATGAATCCACCCGGCTCATTTGGCCAGCACCAATACCCACCGTCGCACCATCGCGTGCGTAGACAATAGCGTTTGATTTCACGTGCTTGGCAACCCTGAAAGCAAAGCGCAGATCTGCAAGTTCTGCTTCAGTTGGTGCGCGGCGCGTTACGACACGCAGATCCATATCATCAACAACAGCATTATCACGCCCTTGCACAAGAAAACCGCCGGCAACCGTGCGCACACCAAGCCCCTGGCCGCGCGGATCCGGCAAACCGCCAGCAAGCAGCAACCGTAAATTCTTTTTCGCTGCTACAATAGCAATCGCTTCCTCTGTGGCATCAGGTGCAATGATCACCTCGGTGAAAATCGTAACGATCTTGCGCGCAGCATCTGCATCCAGCGTACGGTTGAGCGCGACGATGCCTCCAAAAGCCGATACGGAATCGCACAGCAGCGCCTTCTCATAAGCTTCGGCCAGCGTAGCGCCTTCCGCCACACCACACGGATTGGCATGCTTGACGATGACGACCGCAGCTGTACGGTTGGCATCGAACTCTGCAACCGCTTCATAAGCTGCATCGGTATCATTAATGTTGTTGTAAGAAAGCTGTTTACCCTGCAGCTGACGTGCTGTTGCAACGCCTGGACGTTGCTCGCCTGAAGCATAGAAAGCAGCTGCCTGGTGCGGGTTCTCACCATAACGCAGATCAAGACCACGCTTGCCCCCAAAGGCGCGGAAATCAGGCGTTTCAATCTTTTCAACCGCTGCGAACCAGTTCGATACAGCCGCATCATAGGCACCCGTACGCGCATATGCCTTTTGAGCCAGCCGCCTGCGCAAAGCAAGGGTTGTTGCGCCATCATAGGCATTCAGCTCATCGAGCAACGCATCGTAATCATTAGGCTCAACAATCACCGCAACATCGGCATGATTCTTGGCAGCAGCGCGAATCATTGCCGGGCCACCAATATCGATGTTTTCGATGCAATCATCGAACAAGCCACCGCGCGCAACAGTCTCCTCAAACGGATAAAGGTTCACCACCACAAGGTCGATAGGCGTAATGCCGTGGGCAAGCATCGCAGCCTGATGTTCTGGATTGCCACGTATTGCCAGAATGCCGCCATGTACAGCCGGATGCAGTGTTTTAACGCGTCCGTCCATCATTTCAGGAAACTGGGTTACATCGGCAACATCTTTTGCCGGTAGGCCTGCATCAACCAGCGCCTTGTACGTGCCCCCGGTTGAAACGAGCTCTATACCACGTGCGGCCAGCGCGCTGGCAAAACCGATGAGGCCGGACTTGTCGGAAACCGACAGCAAGGCACGCGTGATAACTTTGCGATCGTGGAGCGACGGAACTTCAAGAGACATGGCAGGTCCAACTCGAGAATAAGGCGCGTATCCGACATCAACCGGACGAGCAGTGAATCCGCATTAATGCGTGCCTAGACCATTTTCAACTTTCAAGGAATTGAAAAATGGCACGCTTACAAACGAAAGAAGCGCCAGCGTAGTTGCCGGACTTCGGTTGGGTTAACATAGACAACGATCTGTTCACCCCGCCGCGCCCCATCTGTTGCGGCCAGGAATGCGCTTTCCTCAATCGCCAGCTCGCCCTGCTCTACCTCAAAAGACCACCCCTGCCCATCCGGCAGCAATAACAGCACACTATACCCATCTTGCGAACGGCTCGTACGCACCAGCGGATGCAAATGAAAGCGGATCGTAGCAACGAGCCCTGACGGTGGCTCATCAACTGCAATGAAGGCATCTTCACCATCTACGGCACCATGTTCGCCATCAAGACGCCAACGGCGCTGATGTATCAACCCGAAGCGCTCTCGATAGCCATCATGTGCTGCGCCTAATGTCTGGATAGAAGCCTCGCTTGCTCCGCGATTAACTTCAACATGCTCCACCCCACCAATGATCGGTGAGCCTAACCAGCGCCCCAAACGCCGGTCGAATCGGGAAAATGGCGTATCCCCCTTATCAGCACCAGCAAACAGACATGATGATGCTTCACCAATTGTCACTGTCGAGTGCGCAGCCGTCGAACGGGCAGCGAGTAACGGAATGGCGCTCCCCTGACGAGGCGCGCCACAATTAACAACAAGCCGCGCGCGGCCAATGCTCAACTCAAATGCCAGACAACTTGCATGCGCATGCGTAGAGTTCATCGGCAGCGGTGGACGGCCGACATCAGCAATCAACACTATTTCGCCGGAATCAAGCCGCTCATAACCGGAATGAGGCGCATGCTGGATGGCCCGCGATCGCGTATCATCATAGGCGAGCAATGTTGCAATCAGGTCAACCTGCGTGCACCCCATGCCATTAAAGAGCGCAAGCGAACCCTCTCCATGACGGAACATGCGCAGCATTGGCATCATACGATCGATAGCGCCGAGTAACTGCGGTGGCGGCGAAACACCTCGCGCAGCATATACCTGTCGTAATGGCAGAAGCTCCGTCAGCAGATTAACCAGCACTTGCGGATTTCGGCTAATATGGCCTCCATCGGGCAGGATCTGTCGGGCCAGCTCATCGCCCAATTGCTTACTGACATTGCGCTGAAGCCAGCCAAGATTATCCAGGCAGAGGCCAGCCATCGCCAAGGCAATAAGCGCAAGCAGCTTATCCTCACCTTGCAGCTCAACCCCAACCTGCCCCGATAATTGCCTGACACCACGCGCCAGCGCCCGCATGAAACGTCGATAGAATGCATGATCTGCCCCCTCCAGTACCAAGGGGGCCTGGCTGAGGAAAACAAGCAATCGTCGTGCTGCGATCACAGGGCGCACGGCAATGCCGCTACGATCAAGCCGATCCATCAGAAAATCGTCAACAAGCGCGCGCGCATTAGCCCGCGCCAATGCCGAATCGGCAGCACCCAGATGGCGCAGCCATGAGAAACTCGCAAGCGCTTCCGCCCAAGCCTCCGACGGTGGCATGACCTCAAAGGGCGAGCGGCCCCTACAATCAACACTCTGGCCTGCGAGCGAAAAATATCCTGCATAGATATCGGCTGCTTCGGTCGGATCAGTCGTGCGTAAATCTTGTGGCGCGATAACGACACGTTCGGATGATCGACGACGCAAAGATGAAAGCATTTCAATACTATACCAGGCAACGCCATAGAGTCGCCGCCCTGCCTCAGCAAGCGCAAGTCCATAAAGTCGCCACCGGTATTGGTCTGCACCCACGACGTTAATCAGTCCTTTCCGCCAGCCAGCTGATCCGCGTCAACTCAGCGATGGCTCCCTGGATATCCATGCTAATTCAGGCGCATGCCCATCCGGGAGCCTGATATTACTGCCCCGATCATGGACGATAAGCGCAAAAAGTTAACTGAACTGTACAGCTCAGTTAACACTCCCCGCATTTTTGTAACATTGGACAGTGCTGTAAGTTTCATCTTGACAAAATCACCCGACAGTGGTGCAGATATCTCGCTTGGGATGATATTGTTATTGTTTCATCAGCGCGCACCCATAAGGCAACAGGCGGATAGTCCGTGATGGCTCTCGTGAATATTAAAAAAACGAAAACCATCCCTGCGGTCACGACGATTACGTCGAAGACACGCTGATCCCTGCGCTCGTTCCCGGACCTCTCTCCCCGTGGCACGAGAGAGAGCAGATGCTGAAGCAGCATCGCAATCCGGGAGAGATTGAACAGGAGATATCGTAGAATGGGTTTCAAGATCGCCGTGGTTGGCGCCACCGGTAACGTGGGCCGTGAAATCCTCGACATTCTTGCCGAGCGCGCATTTCCCGTGAGCGAAGTCGTTGCACTCGCATCGCGTCGCAGCATGGGCCAAGAGGTGTCTTTCGGCGACAAGACGCTGAAGACCAAAGATCTCGCTAACTACGATTTTTCCGACACCGATATCTGTCTGATGTCAGCAGGTGGTGACGTAGCGCGCGAATGGGCGCCCAAAATTGCTGCTGCCGGTACCGTTGTTATCGATAACTCATCTGCCTGGCGCTATGATCTCGACGTGCCATTGATCGTGCCGGAAGTGAATGCCGATGCGATCAAGGGCTTCTCCAAAAAGAACATCATTGCCAACCCCAACTGCTCCACCGCACAGCTTGTGGTCGCGCTGAAGCCGTTGCACGATGCAGCAAAGATCAAGCGCGTTGTCGTTTCGACCTACCAGTCAGTCTCGGGGGCAGGCAAGGAAGCGATGGACGAACTGTTCTCGCAGACCCGCTCGATCTTCACCACTGGCGAGGCCAAGGCTGGCAAATTCACCAAGCGCATTGCCTTCAATGTCATCCCACACATTGATGTGTTTATGGAGGATGGCTACACGAAGGAAGAGTGGAAGATGATGGCCGAGACGAAGAAGATTCTTGATCCATCCATCAAACTCACCGCAACGGCTGTGCGCGTGCCGGTGTTCCTATCACACTCCGAGTCAGTGAACGTGGAGTTTGAAAACCCCATTACCCCTGAGCAAGCGCGCGATATTCTTCGTCAGGCTCCCGGTTGTCTTGTCATCGATAAACGTGAAGATGGCGGGTATATCACGCCTCATGAAGCTGCAGGCGAAGATGCAACTTACATCTCCCGCATTCGCGAGGATGCTACGGTTGAAAATGGCCTCGCATTCTGGGTCGTGTCGGATAACCTGCGGAAAGGCGCCGCTCTCAATGCAGTTCAAATCGCCGAGGCGCTGGTCAACCGCAAACTGATCAGCCCACGCCAGCAAGCTGCGTAGCGTTGTTTACGCCCTCAATTCACCTCTGGTAAGAAAAAATAAAAATGCGCCGTCTCACAACGGCGCATTTTTTATGGATTTAAAAATTAGCGAATACCACCTTGAAAGTTCGGATCAGACGGATATGCGGGTCAACACCTCAAAAGTTGCGACCACTTGCTCGTAGACCTGCCGTTTGAATGGCACGATAAGTTCCGGCAAACGCTTCGCATCCTCCCAGCGCCAGCCACTGAATTCGGGCTTGGATTCCCCACCACCGGGATTGAGTACATCGATTTCGGATTCATCACCCATAAAGCGCATGGCAAACCATTTCTGCTTTTGGCCGCGATACTTACCCTTGAGAGCGATGCCAATCTGATCTTCCGGTAAATCGTATGTCAACCATTCAGGTGTCTGGGCAAGCACTTTCAGTGAACTGACATTGGTTTCTTCAAACAACTCGCGGCGCGCAGCCTCCAGGGCATCTTCACCATCATCGATACCACCTTGCGGCATCTGCCACGTATATCCCTGCGGTGCAACACCTTCAGAATTATCCTCCTGACGGCGATTACCTACAAATACACGTCCCTCACGGTTAAGCAGCATGATGCCGACGCATGGGCGATAGGGCAAATCTTCCGCCCTCACCTTTTTGCGAAAGCTAACTACTTTGCCCGTCATCCCTCATCCTAACATCAATTATTGCCATGCTGAGCACTACCCATGCGTGGGTAACATTATTATTTCAACTTCAATAGTCTGGGATTACTTAGGCGTATCCTTACCCTTGGATTTGCCCGCATCGCCTTTTTTCTCGGCAACATTTGCGGCTGATTCTGTTTTCTTATCCGTGCTCTCATCTGCTTTTTTGGCAACAAGAGCTGGGTTGGCAATGCCACGCAGCAAATCATAAGCCGCATTCAGCTGCGTATCGAGCGCAGGATCTGTTGGCACATAAGCAGATGAGCCGGGAGAATCCTTATCCTTGGCAGCCTCGCTCTGATTAGCAGCATCTTCAGATGCAGATTCGTCTGCATTCTTCAAATGGCCACGCAAACCAACCTCGCCCTTGATCTGATCCTTACCTTTGAGATCATCTGGAATGACCTCCTCGATAATGAAATCAGGCTCAATGCCCTTCGCCTGAATAGAACGGCCTGACGGCGTGTAGTAACGCGCGGTTGTAAGGCGCAATGCACCATTCTGACCAAGGGGGATGATTGTCTGCACCGATCCCTTACCGAACGAGCGCGTGCCAATCAGCTTTGCACGCTGGTGATCCTGCAAGGCACCCGCAACAATTTCCGAAGCCGAAGCCGAGCCACCATTGATGAGCACGACAACCGGTTTGCCCTTCGTGATATCGCCCGCACGAGCGTTAAAGCGTTGTGATTCGTCAAGATTGCGCCCACGCGTCGAGACAATCTCTCCGCGATCAAGGAAAGCATCAGACACCAGCACCGCCTGATCCAGCAGACCACCGGGGTTGTTGCGCAGATCAATAACAAAGCCTTTCAGCTTATCGCCAGGAATCTCTTTGGTGAGCTTTTCAATAGCGCTGTTCAGATTATCGAATGTCTGTTCGTTAAACTGGGAAATGCGCAAATAGCCAATGTCACCCTTGTTCTCAAAACGAACCGAGCGAATGCGGATAATGTCGCGTTTCAGGGTAACGTCAAATGGTTCGGTCTTGCCAGAGCGCTGAATCTTCAGCTTCACCTCAGAATCGACCGCGCCGCGCATCTTCTCGACCGCCTGATTGATGGTCAGCCCCTGCACTTGATCGCCATCAATAGCCACGATCAAATCGTTAGCCTGCAATCCAGCGCGTGCGGCAGGTGTATCATCGATGGGGCTGACGATCTTCACCAGACCATCTTCCATCGTTACTTCGATACCGAGACCACCAAAGGAACCCCGCGTCTGCACCTGCATATCGCGGTAGCTCTTGGCATCCATATAACTCGAATGCGGATCAAGCGAGGACAGCATGCCAGACACGGCAGATTCAACGAGCTTGCTCTCATCCGGCTTTTCAACATAGTCGCTACGGACCTTGTCGAAAACATCACCAAACAGGGTCAGCTGCCGATACGTATCGACGGAAGCGGCAATAGCGCTGGTGCTGGAGAAAAGCCGCGACTGTGTACCCACAATCGTCACGCCCGCGCCAATCAGTGCACCTATCATAACCAGAGAAAACTTGCGCATCATCCGCGAACCTTTTCGCTTTTTGCCTTCGCCCACCACGGAGCAGGATCGATTGATCCGCCGTCCTTGCGAAACTCAATATATAGTATGGGGCCTGTAGCGCCACCCGCAAGGCCGCCACCCACAAGTCCGTTTGCCGCATATGCACTTGTACCCGACGATACACCCTTGCCCATAATGGCAACAGGTTCTCCCGCAAGCACAAACTGTCCCAAAGTCACATTTATGCGTTCCATCCCAGCTAGCAGAATATAATATCCCTCACCAGCATTGATGATCAAGAGCTGCCCGAACGATCGAAATGGACCAGAGTAAACAACCCATCCATCCGTAGGTGACGCAATGACAGCTTCGTCACGCGCGACGACAGAAATGCCTTGCGTTGTACCACCGAACCCATCAGACGCACCGAATCCGCGCACGATGTCACCGCGAACAGGAAATGGCAATAATCCCTGCGCTTTAGCAAAAGAAACCTTAGGCTCAAGGCGCGCCGGATCGCCGAATGGTGCTGCAGCAAGCCTGTCATCAACCGCTTTATCACGCTGGCGAGAAGCCGCCTCTGCTTCATCAGCGGCCCTACGAGCAGAAGCGATATCCTGCTCCATGCTGCTGATCAAATCCTTGAGATTATCACTTTTGCTGGCAAGATCTGCCACTTGCGCCTGCTCAACCGCATCCGTTTTTTCGACTTCCGCGATGCGGCGCTGACGCTCCTCTATGAGCGCAGACAAGCGATCCTGCTCGCCATGTAACGTTGTGATATCCTTATTCAGCGCTTCCCGATCAATAGCGATTTGCTTGCGAAGCCGCGCAAGCTCTGCCAGATCAGAGGCTAATGCCTCCGCCTCAGCACGTAATTCAGGCACAACTGCCCCCAGCAAGATGGAACTACGCACAGCTTGCAAAACGTCTTCGGGCTCAACAAGCACTGCTGGCGGTGGATGCCGGCCCATGCGCTGAAGCGCTGCAAGCACCTCAGCAATCACATCGCGACGGCTTTCAAGTGAGCGGCGAATGGCCTGCTCGCTACCATCAAGCGTTGTCAGGCGCTGTTCAATAGCTGATACGCGATCTTCAGCCGCACCAATGCGTTGGGTGGTCTCGATCAGGATGCTGTTCAGCTGCGCCCGATCCGCATTTAATCCCTCAATCTCAGCCCGCAGCGCCTCACGCCGCGCCGCGCGCGCGGCCAGATCAGCCTCAACGGCTTCCAGCTCCTGGCGGCGCTGATTGCGGCTAGCCTCGGTTTCAGCCCATGGTTGCGTGGTTTGTGGCTGCCCAGGTGTCTCGGCAGGAGCAGCCTGCTGCGCAAGCGCACTCCCGCCTGATAGCATTATGGCAACAAGCATCGCCGCGCTAGCCATCTGACTGCACGTCGACATAAGAACTGCAAGCTTCAACGAAAAAGGCATCAGCTTTCTTGCACCAACCCCGCCATACCTGCACCATTGGCACGCCGGAAAGCCGGACGTCAAACGCGATGATAAGGATGGCGAGCGAGAATCGTCAGGGAACGGTATACTTGCTCGAGCACAAGCGCACGCACAATTTGGTGAGGCATAGTCATTGCGCCAAAGGATAACACCAGCGCTGCCGCCTCGCGCACGCTGACATCAAGGCCATCCGGGCCGCCGATAATCAGATTGATACCCGCTTCACCGCTATCACGCCACGTGGAAAACCTGTGGGCAACATGTTCACTGGTAAGGCTTGCGCCACGTTCATCGAAAACAATAACTGGCCCCGGACCACAACGAGCAATTAACGCCTTAGCCTCTTCAGCCTTGCGCTGGTCTGCGTTGCGCGCACTGCTCTCGGGGAGTTCTGCCAGATCAACGGTGCCGAAGCCTAATGAACGCGCCAGCGGACCAGAACGCTCGTGATACCGCTCACACAGCGCCTTTTCGGGGCCAGCCTTCAGCCGCCCCACCGACAGCACTAGAATACGCACACCAATCAGCCGTCGATCTGCTCTTTAGGGCGGTCCGCACTCCAGATCTTTTCAAGATTGTAGAACCCACGCACTTCAGGGCGAAAAACATGGACGATAATATCGCCAACGTCGATCAGCACCCAGTCACATGCTGGCACGCCTTCAATACGGATCGGGCCAAAACCCGCCTGCTTGAGAGCCCCTACAACTTTATCGGCAATAGCACCGACGTGCCTATCCGATCGGCCTGAAGCGACGAACATCGTATCTGCAATCGACGTTCTGCCGATCAGATCGATTTCGACGATTTCCTCCGCCTTCATCTCTTCAAGCTGGAAGCGCGCGATACGCGCAGCCTCATTCACAGCAGCCACTGCTGCTCCCTCACCAGACGTGTCCGAAGCGTCGTTTGTCTGTGTGAGCGGCGCTTTGCCTGCGCCGTATTCCGAAAACTGGCTCAGAGCCCGTCCCTCATCGTATAGAAGCGCCCCATTGCGCTTCATTTTGCCGAAGATAATCGCACATTTTACACGCTTCAACGACCATCATTATTTAATCAGCTGAATCAGGCGGGAAAATGGAAAACAATTGTATATCCTTCAATGAAAATAGGAAACCGGAGCTTATTTTTCATTTTTTGCGGCAGCGCGCAGCATCGTAGAAGACAAATGAGAGCGCGGACCATGCAAAAACACCCATGCAGGCCGCGAAGCGCCAGCCAACAAACTTGCATGACTCTCTGCGATTCGGTGTTGTGAGAGCACTATGGCTGCTCGTGAGTGCGCCGCCTTCAAGGTAGAACCTGGCCTATCGATAACTGCAAGCGGCACAAGATCGGCAATGGCCCGCCAATGCTGCCAGCGGTGAAAGCCTGCCAGATTATCCGCACCCATAAGCCAGACGAAATCGACCTGCGGACATCGGCGTTTCAAATATGCGATTGTGTCATAGGTAAAATGCGTATCGATATCCGCTTCAAAGCCAGTCACATCAATCCGCGGGTGGTCCGCGAGCGCCTGTGCTGCAGCCATGCGCTCATTTAATGATGGCAGCGCCGTGTTATCTTTCAATGGATTACCGGGGGTTACAATCCACCATACCCGATCAAGCTGTAAACGCTTAAGCGCTATCAGGCTAGCCAATCTATGGCCCGCATGCGGTGGATTGAACGACCCCCCTAAGAGCCCGATCCGTAATCTCGGTGCATGGGGCGGCAAAGCCGGGACAGGCGATCTCATAACACGCCTCCCACCGAAAGCAGTGCCCACACCCCCAGCATAATGGCTTGAGAGGAAATGTCTTTCTGCCCCATGGAACCAAAAGCGCAGATCAAGGCCGCGTCTGCCCGTTCCCATGAATGCGATATTTGAACGATGTCAGCTGCTCAACACCCACTGGTCCACGCGCATGCATGCGTCCCGTTGCAATGCCGATTTCTGCGCCAAAGCCAAACTCACCACCATCAGCAAACTGGGTCGAGGCATTATGCGCCACAATCGCGGAATCCACCTCACGCTGAAAGCGCGCAGCTGCTTCCTTATCCTGCGTTATGATGGAATCAGTATGATGCGACCCATAGGTTTCGATGTGATCTATCGCTGCCGTCAAATCATCCACCACCCGCACCGAAATGATCGCATCCTCATATTCCGTGCTCCAATCTTCTTCTGTCGCAACTTTCACGCGCGGATCGACGCCCTGCGTCGATGCATCGCCCCGCACCTCGCAGCCAGCTTCCAGCAGCGCAATGACAAGCGGTGCCAAATGGGTGCCTTCCGCCGCCTTATCTATGAGCAATGTTTCTGCTGCTCCACAAATTCCTGTACGACGCAGCTTGGCATTCAGCACGACTTTACGTGCCATGTCGATATCAGCTGCGTGGTGAACAAACACATGGCAAATACCATCAAGATGCGCGAACACCGGCACACGCGCTTCTGCTTGCACGCGCGCCACAAGCCCCTTGCCGCCCCGCGGAACGATCACATCGATATTGCCATCGAGCCCGCCGAGAAGTAGCCCGACCGCCTCACGATCACGCACCGGTACAAGCTGCACTGCATCAGCCGGCAAGCCTGCGCTTTCAAGGCCTGAACGGATAGCTGCCACCAGCCGTGTTGCTGAACGGAAGCTCTCGGATCCCGCCCGCAGAACAGCAGCATTACCTGCCTTGACGCAAAGCGAACCCGCATCAGCTGTAACATTTGGCCTGGATTCAAAAATCACCCCGATAACGCCCAATGGCACGGCAACGCGCTCAATGATCAAGCCATTGGGGCGCTCGAAAGTCGCCAGCACCCGCCCAACCGGATCGGGTAAATCTGCAACAAGTTCAACAGCCTGCGCAATAGCTTCCACTCGCGCTGGTGTTAGCTGCAAACGATCAATGAATGCCTCAATCCGTCCGCCAGTACGGGCCTCAGCGACATCTTCGGCATTGGCGGCCAAAATGGCTTCTACATCATCGCGAATGGCCTGAGCTGCGCTTTTAAGCGCTTGCCTGCGTTGATCATCAGAAGTCAGCGCCAGTGTACGCGCGGCCTTACGGGCGCGGCGCCCGATGTCCACCATTAATGTCTCAAGCGGAATGCCTGCATCAGCGCGAGTGTCTGAAACCTGCGCCCCACCAGCTAAACTCGCCATGGTGTCATCCTCCTGAAGGCAATCGGCCTCTTTCTTCATTGCTACGAACAGTGTCTGCAGGGTCAAGCTGCAAGCAGGGGTTACACGTTGTCTTTGACACCAATTTCAAAATCATCATGCGCGAAGAGCACCAGATCATCTCTATGCACCATCGTGGCCCGCCCCCCATGGCCAAGTATCTGCTCGATATCTTGTGTAGCATGACCGGCAATCATCGCGGCTTCGTCGGCATCATAGCCAATAAGACCTCTTCCGATCTCCCGCCCATCCTGGTCACGAACAGAGACAGCATCGCCCCGATGGAAATTCCCTTCAAGCCGTTTAACACCAGCGGGCAGCAAACTAGCCCCCCGGCGCAGCGCCCGCTCCGCACCCGCATCCACGTGCAACACGCCAAGTGGCTGCAACGTTCCGGCAATCCATTTTTTACGTGCAGTCACCGGATTTGAAGGAGACAGAAACCAGGTGCAAAGCCCACCATTCATCACAGCGCCGAGCGGACTATCCACACGGCCATCCGTAATCATCATGCACGCGCCACCAGCAGTTGCGATTTTACCCGCCTCAACTTTGGTACGCATACCCCCGCGCGAAAGCTCGGATGCCGCTCCCCCTGCCATCGCCTCAATTTCAGGCGTGATTTTGGCAACCATCGGAATATGACGTGCATGAGGATTGCCGCCTGGTGGTGCAGTGTACAGGCCATCGACATCTGAAAGCAGTATCAACAAATCCGCCCCCACCATTGTGGCAACGCGCGCGGCTAGGCGATCATTATCACCATAACGGATTTCGCTTGTAGCGACTGAATCATTCTCATTGATAATCGGAATAGCCTTCAGCTCAAGCAACTTGCCGATAGTGGCGCGCGCATGCAGATAGCGACGGCGCTTTTCCGTATCCGAGAAAGTGAGCAGTATCTGCCCCGCGATGATTTCATGTACTGCCAGCGCTTCAGTCCAGCGGCGCGCCAGAGCAATCTGCCCGACGGCCGCCGCTGCCTGGCTTTCTTCAAGCTTCAGCGAACCGGGCGGAAATTGCAACACCGTGCGCCCCAGTGCAATTGCGCCCGATGAAACAACAATGACCTCTGCACCTTTTTCATGCAGACGCGCAATATCTTGCACAAGCGCTGAAAGCCAGTTGCGCTTTAAACGGCCGCGCTCGCGATCGACAAGGAGCGAAGAGCCAACCTTAATAACAATACGCCGGAACTGCCCCAGTTCAGGCACACGCAGAGACGCCGGAGAGGTAACGACAACGTCAGTCATGATGCTTGATCAACCGAAAAGAGAGCAAGGCAGAATATTTATCCGATAAGACATCCCAGGAAAGCGAAAATTACCCTCACCTGCATCACGGCTGCCATTCCGCTGGCGCGTTCTGCTCCAGCTCTTCCGCGCGTGCTCCATCGATGATTCCCATAACCTTGCGCAGCGCATCCTCAACACCTTCGCGAGATGCAGACGATAACAGCAAAGGTTTTTGCCCTGCAACAGCTGCAAGCTCAGCCACACGTTCGGCACGCGCATCAGCATCCAGAGCATCGACTTTGGATAACGCAAGCACTTCCGGCTTCTCGGAAAGCCCGCCACCATAGGCCTCAAGTTCACCACGGATCGTCTTGTAAGCTGCAGCGACATCTTCGCTGGTTGCATCAATCAGATGTAACAGCACACGGCAGCGCTCGACATGGCCAAGGAATCGATCGCCAAGCCCCGCCCCCTCATGCGCACCTTCAATAAGACCCGGAATATCAGCGAGCACAAATTCACGCTGATCAACACCAACCACGCCCAGATTTGGATGTAACGTTGTAAATGGGTAATCGGCAATCTTGGGCTTAGCCGCGCTAACAGCGGCCAAAAACGTGGATTTACCTGCATTCGGCAAACCAACAAGGCCAGCATCTGCGATAAGCTTGAGGCGCAGCCATATCCACATCTCAGTGCCTTCAAGGCCCGGATTGGCACGACGGGGAGCCTGATTGGTGGAAGACTTAAAGTACGCGTTGCCAAAGCCACCATTGCCACCACGCGCAAGGACCACGCGCTGCCCGATTTCAGTGAGATCGGCCAGAAGCGTTTCATTGTCATCAGCAAAAACCTGCGTGCCAGCTGGCACCTTTAACACAGCGTCATCACCACGGGCACCGGTACGGTTCTTACCCATTCCGTGTTGGCCGGGGCGCGCCCGGAAATGCTGCTGATAGCGATAGTCGATCAAAGTGTTGAGGCCATCAACGCATTCAACAACAACGTCGCCACCACGACCGCCATCACCGCCATTGGGCCCCCCGAACTCGATGAATTTCTCGCGCCGGAACGCCACACAGCCCGCCCCACCATTGCCGGAACTGACATATACCTTCGCCTGATCGAGAAACTTCATCGCGTTACAGAACCTGTTCAATATCGGAAAGCTGCCACCGCGCCCCCGTAAATCCAAATACCAAACCGCCGGAAACAAGTTCCGGCGGTCTTTATCAATTCATCGAAGCCATGCACGCGCATAAAGCATCGCGCTAGCTATCGCTTACCGGTTATCGCTTGCCTTCTCGACGAAACATGCCGGTTTCGTAAAAAAGTCTCAAGCCGCATAACGCCCGAAACGGCGCTCTCTTCCAAGCACAGTCTCGTAATACGGCAGCATTTTGCCGACCGGACGTGCGTACCGCAGCGTCTCACCCACAGTGGCAAAACCAAGCCGCTCTTGAACACGAGAGGAAGGCTCATCCCCGACAAACATGCCGGAAGTGATGTGAAACGCGCATGTGCGTTCAAAAAACGCGTCCACAAAGGCCTCTGCTGCTTCGCACATGAGCCCTTGCCCCCGATAAGTTTCCCCAAGCCAATAGCCCAGGCTAAACGCGCCATCCCGCGGATGCAATGCGATCATGCCGCATACTATGCCATTAAATTCAATGACGTAGGTTGCGCTAATGCCCGCCTCGTTTTCCATCTCAGCCTTTGCAAGATAAGCCTTGAGATCTGCCAATGTCTGTGGCCATGGCACGGATGCCAACCACCGTGTCACATCCCATGTCTGCAAAGCATCCAATGCAATAGCATCGTCTACAATTACCGGCCGCAGCAACAGCCGGTCTGTTCTGATTTTTTCCTTCAGCATGACCGCCGCCTTCCCGTTCTCTCCGAAACACACGCTCCCACGGAATAGTTCCATGCTTGAGTGTCGGTGAGATCTCGCGTGCATAAGCCACTTCGGTTATGCATTGCGCAAACGGGAAGATGTTTCGACCACATAGTGCCATAAAACGGCATGGCCGGAGCAAGACCCCATACGCGACCGGCATCGATCCCGACAACCTGTTGCGCAAAACCCGCAACGCGGGCAAAAGCGGCAGTGGTATTGGCGATGATGGTACGAATGGTCATCTTTCTGCTCCGATCCTAAAACCTGCGTGATTGCAGGCTAAAAATGATAAAGGGGGAATGGCATCCCATCCCCCCTTATCACTGGATCGCGAGCCGATTAAAAACGGCATCGCCGGGGTATGGAATACCGGCGAAAGCCCTTTATCGGATAGCTTCCGCCTTATTACTCAGCTGCTTCCTGTACTGCATCGACGCGCACAATGGAGCGACCGAAACGATTCAGGAAGTGAACGCGTCCCTCAGCGAGGGCAAAAAGGGTGTGATCCTTACCGATACCAACGTTGTCGCCAGGATGCACCTTCGTGCCACGTTGACGAACAATGATGTTGCCAGGAATGACCTTCTCGCCACCGAACTTCTTAACGCCGAGGCGACGACCGTCTGAGTCGCGCCCGTTACGGGATGAACCGCCAGCTTTTTTATGGGCCATGATAGAACTCCAAAAACTTTGATCTTGATACGAAACACCTGAAGGATCGCGACAAGCGCTTCACCTTCAAGCATCCGAAAAACTTAATCTGCTGATTACTCAGCAGCCGCAGGGGCAGCGGCCTTAGGGGCCTTCTCAGCCTTTACAGGACGCGGAAGCGCCTTACCGCCGACGAGAATGTCGGTGATGCGCACCACGGTGAGCTCTTGGCGATGGCCGCGCTTACGCTTGGAGTTCTGCCGACGGCGCTTCTTGAAAGCGATAACCTTCTTGCCGCGTGTTTGCTCAACTACTTCACCGGCAACTGTAGCGCCAGCAACGACTGGTGCGCCAACTTCAACGCCAGCAGCGCCCTTGGAAAGTAGGAGCACATTATCGAACGACACGGTCGCGCCTGCCTCAAGAGCAAGCTTTTCGATGGTAACGACATCACCTGCAGCAACGGTATACTGCTTGCCACCAGTCTGAATGACTGCGAACATCTTTATAATCCTGTATTCATAACCTCTCTTGCCATCTTAAAGGCTTGCGCCTGATTAACGACAGAGTGGCTTTTTTTCATTTTTTCAGAACCACCAAGGCGAACGACCAAAGCCATCAACGCCCATGATTCCAACGGATGCAGCCTAGACTGCACTGATGCGCCTCGAATAATGCTTTGCGCGCAAATTGTCAATGAATAATCCCCAGGCCTCCTATTTTCTGCATGATAATTGCTTGCATGCCTCTTGATCTTCGTCGCGACTCGGCTATTAAGAGCAAATCGCAAGCGGAGAGGTGGCAGAGTGGTTGAATGCACCGCACTCGAAATGCGGCATGGGGGCAACTCCATCGGGGGTTCAAATCCCTCCCTCTCCGCCAGCGATAGTGTGTTTACGCATATTATTGATCTTTGCTGACCATCAAACGGGCAAAGAATAGCATACCACCGCACCTCCCTAGCGCCCCTTATCTCTTCTTGTGGCACTCCAAGCTGCCTATAAATTTACTATATCTTTCCTGGCGTTTGGGGCTCGGCAAATGATATTCCTATTGGCAGACACTCAATAAATATAAGATTAATGGCATAGTCGCCCATGCGAAGATGCAATATCGCCGGCTGCACTCAAAGGCGGAACGTCCGACCGCTAAATTTATGTTCATGAGCACGAAAATCACGGCAAGTTGCGATTTAGCTTCTCGAACAGAGGAGTTTACATTAGCCCTTCGTCGATCATTGCGATTCCGCTAGTGAAAAATAAACTGGAAGGCATGAGCTTGATCACGCGAAACATGAAGGTGGTTGCGTGTCTTGCCCTTCCATCAGAATCCCATGCGAAATCAGGGATGATTCCCGCAATCCGGAAAACTAGGGAAGTAAAGTGGTTCGGCAATATCGTCAGTTCGCGTGTCCAGAGTGACAAGCATCTTTCCAAGTTCCCGGGCACGATCAAGAGCACAACTCATGAGGGCGCAACCGAGGTCAAGCCTTTGGGCTTGCAGATGAACCATCATCTTCACAACCTCACAACGATGCGGTTGATTGGGTGACATGGCTGTCAGCAGTTGCGCCGTGCCAAGTAAATCATCATCTCGTTCCGCACTGAAAAAAATCCTTCATCCCGCAACGACTTCGGGCTGAACGTCGCATGACCAGAAACGAGCCGCTTCCTCATTAGATAGCGGCGCCATGAAGCTGATTGCCGCCGCTACTGACAAGGATTTGGGTAGTCCCCAGCCTTCGCCCGATTGCTGCACTGTCGAGCTCAATGACTTGCGCTTGCATGGCTGACATCTTCAAGCCGAAGATGATGTTGATTCAATTTTCAGGGAATGAAAATCATATTTGAGAGCGTAAAGCTAAATAGAAATTATTTTTAACTTTGAGAAAATCTTGGCGGAGACGGAGGGATTCGAACCCTCGATAGGACGTTAAATCCTATAACGGTTTAGCAAACCGCCGCCTTCAGCCACTCGGCCACGTCTCCACGCGCAATCTTCTTTGCAGATTGGGGAATAAACGTCAACGCAGATAACGAAATAAAAGTGGATAATTGCCCTCCATCCACACACACAACATACCCATGCCGACAACAACCTGGAATGCACTTTATTACTATCAGCATTAAATTGGGAACATCGCTCGCACCAACGCGTTTAGCTAATGCTAGACAATGATGCCAGTAGCTTAGAAGGAGGATACGACAATGCTGAGAGGAGGATTGCTTTGGTTGATCGGCATACCAATCCCCATTATTCTGCTGTTACTTATTTTTGGGTATCTATAGTAGCAGCGAATGCATACCGCTCCATACCCTTGCCTTAGGTAGACCTGGAACGATCCGGCAGCACATCTACCAGTTTCGTTTGTGCTGAGCCTGGGCGCATGGGTTTTTGCTGGCTTTCATGTGGCACCCATCCCGAGAGCCATAAAATATCGAAAGTAGCTGGTACGCGGCCATCATCTGCCGCGAATCGCTCAATATAAGTTTCGCATGCACCTATAAGCGTTGGGCGCCGTAAAGGGAGGCGACTGCGTTGCTGTAGAGAGTTCGTTAATCCCATCCCCCGTAAATCACGCATCAAGGCAAGAGGATCGCCGTAACGTACTGTTACACGATCAACGTCCGCTACCGTCAAGGCAAAGCCAGCCCTTTGGAGCAAACCGCCGATCTCACGTAAATCAGCGAAAGGGGCTACACGGGGACTTATGCCTCCCTCCAACTGTGCCTGCGCTTGGGTGAACGCTTGACGTAGCTCCGTCAACGTCTCCCCGCCCAAAAAGGCTGCCAGGAACAACCCATCTGGCTTCAGAGCCCGGCGTATCTGGACCAAAGTCCCCGGCAAATCATTAACATGATGCAGCGCCATCACCGACACGGCCAGATCAAACTGCGCTGACGATAAGGGCAAAGCCTCTTCATCCGCCACCACATCGACCATCGCTGATGCGATACTCACATTCGCCACACGCACGATGCTATCGACCATGCCCGAGTTTGCGAGCGCCAGCGCGGCTGCAGGGGTTGGCGTAGCGATATCAACTGCTTGCGGGAAACGCCGCTTTACGGCTGCAAGCCTGTCGGCTAAATCTTCGACGATGCGATCAAGCAGGAAATCCGTGTAGCCGCCCTTTAACGCCCGCTCCATGCGGCGACGTTGAAGCGTGCGATCAAAAATGAGTGGCGCTGATGTCATGGCGTTTTTTACTTCATCAATCAGAAAAGGAAAATGCGCTTTCTTTAAAGTATTGCATTTCCCTCAATTATTGGTGTGAGCGAAGCGTAAGCCTGGCACAAGCGGCAATTGTCATCCTGAAAAAGAAATGACAAAGCCCCCTAAGCTCAAGAAATCCCATAGCACCGATGACGCATCATCATCCGACGTCATTTTGCCAGAAAATACTGAGCTAACCACGCCGCTTTTGTCAGCACCTCCAAGCTGCGGCCCGGTTCCATTGCCACCCCCCTCCTTCGCGTACCGAATCATGCACTGTGCTGCAACGAGCTGGCAATACGTGCTCAATTTTCTGTATCCTCCCTCCTGCCCATTGTGCATGCGCGCAACTGCTCAGCATGATGCCTTGTGTGGCCAATGTTGGAGCGGATTAAACCTGCTTGAACGGCCATACTGCGAACAATTGGGGCTTCCATTTAATGTTGATTTTGGGGGACCGTTACTGTCGCCCGAAGCAATCGCACACCCACCTATCTTTCAGCGAGCCCGCGCGGCAGTCCGTTATGACGATGGAGCCCGCACCCTCACCCATCGGCTTAAATATAGCGACCGCGTGGAACTATCCCGCCTCATAGCGCATATGATGTTTCGCGCCGGGCGCGAAGTATTGCCTGACGCCAATCTGATCGTGCCAGTGCCGCTGCATTATGGCCGTCTATGGTATCGTCGTTTCAATCAAGCTGCTGCGTTGAGTGCGCATATTTCACGTCTATCAGATATTGAATGGCATCCATCCGCGCTGGAAAGACGTAAACGCACACGCCCACAGGTGGGCTTATCTCGCGCTGAACGCGCTAATAATCTGCAGGGCGCGTTTCATGTGCCCAGGAATCGGCGCCAATTGATAGAGGGAAAGCGCATATTGCTGATTGATGATGTGCTCACCACGGGGGCAACTGCTAACGCTTGCGCAAAGGCGCTGCTACGTGCAGGTGCAACCGATGTCGACGTTCTTGTGTTTGCAAGGGTTGTAGTAGGCGCCTGATCATTACCATATGATGATCAACAAGGCGTTTGCAGTAGGCGCTGGTATGAATGCGCTCTGGTATGCATCATGGGCCAAATAGACACTGGTGATATTCTTAAGCTATCCATTGGCAGGAACTGCTTTCACTTCACTGCGTATCTATATCAACATCACCGCATACCGGAGAGAGAAATGCCTAACATTACGATTTATACGAAATCCTATTGTCCCTATTGCAAAAAAGCCAAAGCACTGTTGTCATCAAAGGGAGCTGTTTTTGTCGAGATCGATATTACCGATGATCCGGCTCAGCGTGCCGCAATGATCGAACGCGCCAATGGGCGCACCACCGTGCCACAAATCTTTTTCGGCGACCGACATATTGGTGGGTTCGACGACATGAATGCACTCGATATGCGTGGCGAGCTGGATGATCTGCTCCGCACAGCAACCTGAGGCGCTGGCAGAGATTTATTTCCAGCGTGTCAAACGGGGAGATTTCCGATGCCTGCTTCTTCAGCGTCCTTCACCGTTGCTTGCCTTCAGATGCGGTCAACGCGGGATCCGGCTATTAACCGCGAGACCGTTCTAAGCGGGATTCGTCAGGCAGCGATGGCAGGTGCAGTCTATGTGCAGACACCGGAAATGACCTCCCTGATCGTGCGAGATCGCAAGGAGCTGTTCGCAAAAGTATCTGATCAAGTGCACGATCCACTCATTGCAGCTGCAAGGGAGATTGCCCGGGAAAAGCGCATCACCGTACATCTGGGATCGCTACCATTGCGCGAGAATGACCGCATCGCCAACCGCGCAATCATTATTGATGCAGATGGCGAGATTGCAGCCACTTATGACAAGATCCATCTTTTTGATGTGGACCTTCCTCATGGCGAAAGCTGGCGCGAATCGGCAACATATACAGGCGGCCATCAAGCTGTATTAGCCCCTCTGCATACCCACAGCGGGACGCATATGCTGGGCCTGACAATCTGTTATGACCTGCGCTTTCCGCATCTTTATCGCGCATTAGCTGAAATCGGCGCTGATATCCTGACTGCTCCAGCATGCTTCACCCGGCAAACGGGCGAAGCGCATTGGCAGGTTTTGCAGCGCGCCCGTGCGATTGAAAATGGTGCATTCGTCATCTCAGCTGCACAAGGAGGACTGCATGAAGACGGCCGCCAGACTTATGGCCACTCAATTATCGTGGACCCATGGGGACGTGTACTTGCCGAGGCAGATGCAGAGCCAGGTCTTGTGCTTGCCTCAATAGACCCGGCATTGGTGGCGCAAGCGCGTGGGCAGATCCCGTCTTTGCGCCATACGAGGTTATTCTCTCTTCCCTCTGAAGAAGCCGATGATACCGTGGTGCCCATAAGGGGTGGCGATGCCTGAGGCACCTGACAATAATTAATTAACCACCCTGACAGAAGGCCCTAAAGCTGCCCTGTTTTGACGCGGATTTTTGCCATGATCGCAGGCAGAATGTTTTGATGTGCTCGCACATGCCTACATCGAAACGTCACATCAAGATGGGTAATTGTCATGCAGACTGTCGTTACCGTTATCGCTATTGTTGCCGTTCTGAGTATTTTTCTAATGCTTCATCAGGTGCGGCCACGATAAACACCGTGACATAATTTGATGATGCGCAATCAATTGCGGCGATCCATAGAAAGCATAAGCGGCACCTGGATTGCCTTCGCTTCGCTTTTTATAATGACACTGAACGCAAGTGGCGCGAAATCCGGTTTACTATCTTCAACAGGAATGCTGAATAATACAGCATCGGCCTGCGTTGTTTTCTTTGGTTGACCAAACTGCCATCCTGCAGGCGCCTCTACAAAAATCTCCCCTTTATCGCTGTTCAACCCGGCTACCAATACTTCAAGCTGTGATGGACTTAAATGCGCATGCTTCACAGCCAGCCCTTCTACACTCTCTTCCAGTTTTGCAGTGATGGGTAGTTGCGCAATGGCTTCATCCCAGAGCCCTGCTATATCCTCGATATCAGAAAGTATTGCCTCAGCATCAGCCTGTTCGGGAATGCAAAGCTCCCGGCAAACACCAAATGATACAGAAAGACGCAATACCACGCGTTGCCCCTCCTTTTGAGGCACAACCTCTATGGGAAAACGCACAGTTTGCAGATAACCAATGGCATGGCCAGTGCCATCAAAAAATCGAGTGGGAACAGGAAACCGCGCATGTGCGGACTTCACGTTGTCTGAACGCCCCCACTCAAATTCTGTCGGCACACCAGAGTCGCCAGGATCACGCCAGTAAGTTTTGTAACCTGGTGGCAGAATGATTTCTACAACCGCTCGATAGTGCCCTGTGGCGTCGTCCCGACCAGCGCCAAGCAAACGCACCTGCGCGGGCTTTACTTTTCCCGGCATTGTCGGTGCTGCTCCAACACCACCCGTTGTTGCAGCGAACATAGTCATCGATAAAATGAATAGGCTAGCCACCCCTCTCAATGAGGATAAAGCGGCCAGGAGCAAGATCGTCAATCTGGTGGATATCCGCAAAACAGGCCCTTTCGTAAAATTAAGCATGCATCAACATCCAATATGAACAGCGCATCTTCATTGTTTCTGAATAAGTTTGTGTGAAAGCTACTGAAAGAGGTGGTTCGCATACAAATGGAAGCAAAAATCGCATTCCCTAAAACCCGTTTCTCGCATAGCATATAACTTGTTAGGAGAATGCCATGCGTATAGATCACGCCCGTACTGAAACCGATCAATATCTCGACGGGCAGTTGCTCGTTGCCATGCCTGGCATGGTAGACGAGAATTTCGCACGTACCGTCGTCTATCTATGCGCGCATTCCGAAGAAGGTGCCATGGGTATCGTGATCAATAAACCGGCACTGGATTTGCACTTCACGGATCTGCTGGTGCAACTTGATATAATCGGCGACGATGAAGCAATTCAACTACCGTCTAGCGCCGAAAATATCGAGGTCCTCCGCGGTGGCCCGGTTGAGATGGGACGCGGCTTTGTCCTTCACACGCCTGATTTTTCAATCGACAATTCAACACTAGCCATGAACAATGGCATCTGCCTCACTGCTACAATTGATATACTGCGCGCTATTGCAGCAGGAGATGGGCCTCAAAGAGCCCTGCTTGCCTTGGGTTATGCAGGATGGTCGCCTGGCCAGTTAGAGGGCGAGATTCAAGCGAATGGCTGGCTGCATTGCCCCGTCAATAAAACGCTGCTTTTCGATACTGCCATCGAGCACAAATACGATATGGCCCTGCGCAGTCTGGGAGCTGATATCGCTACCTTATCAGGCCAGGCCGGACACGCTTAAGGCTGAAGAATAATCCATTTATACAAACATGGCTCTGAAAGGTGGGATCACTTTTCAGAGCATTTTTATATCGAGCCGCCCTGAGGCCGCCTTAACTTGGAGAGACAGCCCCCATTCTCTATTTTGGTGATATCATTCCTCGCTCAACGTTCACCGACACAAGTTAAGGAGCATATGTCATGAGCAAGAGCCTAAGCGCAAAAAATGTGAAGATAAAACGCGCATACGAGCCAGCCGATCCTGATGATGGCATACGGATTCTGGTCGATAGGCTATGGCCGCGCGGGGTAAAAAAGGAGATTGCGGCTATTGATCAATGGGCCAAGGAACTCGCACCCAGCACCGAATTACGAAAATGGTTTGGCCATGAGCCTGCACGGTGGCCTGAGTTCAAACACCGCTATATGATCGAGCTTCAGCAGCACGCAGGCCTGGTTGATGAAGTGCGTGACCTTGCCAGAAATGGCCCAATCACGCTGGTATATGCAGCCCACGATGAACTGCACAATGACGCTATCGTGCTTCGTGATCTGCTTCTGAACCAACAAACATGAAGGCACGCGCTCAAGCATGCATTGAGCTTCAGACATTAGCACTCGATAATCAGCGACCTCAAGCTGCAACCGATGTCGCGCCTATGAAGCGACGCGCATCATAGGGTGTCATGGCTTCACCAAATGCAAAGCCTTGCGCATAGCGGCAGCCCATTTCAGTAAGCAGCGTGGCATTCGTTTCGCTCTCAACACCATCAGCGATGATGTCCATCTCCAGATCCTGCGCCAGCGTCACAATCGAACGCAGCATACCAGGCGAGCCTTCGGCGAGATCACGCACAAAACCGCGGTCAACCCGTATCGCATCAAATGGCAAATTCCGCATTTGCGACAATGCAAAATAACCAGTTCCAAACCCATCCAGCACCAGCCCTGCCCCAAGTTGGCGCAAGCGGATCAGCATCTGCGTAGCAAACTCAGGATTATCCGTGAGCATGCTTTCACGGAAGCCAATCATCAATGATTGCGGCCGCACAGAAGTTGTCGACAACACACGCTTCACATCAGCAATTAATTCGTGACGCAGCAAGCGTGGGCTGAACAGCGTTAATGTTGCAAATATCGGCGGCTCAACCTCAAGCGCTGACTGCCAGATAGCAAGCTCCCGCGCTGTGCGATCCAGCGCATACTGCCCAAGCTCGGTGATGATACCAATTTCCTCGGCAATCGGCGCAAATTCATCAGGTTCCAACCGTCCAAGGCGGGGATGATCCCAGAAAAGCCGCGCATCAAATCCAGCGATTGTTCGATCATCCAGCGTGACGACAGGCTGGAAGATCACGCGGATTTCGCCTCGCTCCAGCGCCAGACGCAGATCTCCCTCAAGCGCAAGGCGCGCAAGACGTTGGGCACTCATACCCGGGCGGAACACCTCAATCCGATCACCCCCCTGCTGCTTGGCATGCAGCATGGCGATCTCGGCGTTCTTGGCCATGTTCCCCTGCCCCGATGATGTTTGCCGATCGTATAAGGCAATCCCGATAGAGGCCTTAAGGAAAATCTCACGATCCGCAAAACTTACCGGCGTCGAAATAGCACGACGGATCATATCTGCAAACGCGATAATGCGTTCTGGCTCATGCTCGGAAAGCAGGATCAGGCCCCACTCATCGCCACCAAAGCGCGCAATAGTGTCTTGCGGTCGCAACAAGCGCCCGAGCCGGCGCGAGAGGGTGAGCATGATAGAGTCGCCAACTGTCGGGCCGACAGATTCATTGATCTCTTTGAAGCCATCGATATCAACCAGCACAATGGTTGGACGCATCATCGGATTTTGTGCGGCAAACACCAGCGACATGTCCAGTCGATCATGAAACAATTGCCGGTTTGGCAGCCCCGTCAGTGTGTCATGCACTGAATCATACAGCAACCGTTCTTCCATATTACGCGCGTCGGTAACATCGCCCAGAATACCGACAATGCGAATAACCTCGCTATTCGTCCCCACAACAGGACGTGCGCGCAGGTTAAACCAAAAATACTGACCATCAGCCGCCCGCAGCCGAAAATCGATGGCAACACGGCCCCTACGCTGCTCCAACACAGTATCAAGTACGGCCTGGAAGCGATCGCGGTCAAACGGATGAATGACATCCAGCAATGCTGCAATGGATCCCTCAAGCGCACCGCGCTTAAGCAACAGCTGGCTTTCAACCTCTTCGCTGACATAGATGCGGTCTGCCCCGACATCCCAATCGAATACCACATCTCCAGAGCCCGCAATTGCGAGTGCCTTGCGTTCGGTGTCAGAGACAAGCCCTTGCGCAAGCGCGCCGCCAGCAAAGGCATGCTGCACAACCGTAAAGCCGATCAACAGCACGATCAGTACAAGACCACCCATCAGCGCTGAAGGCACGAGATCGCGCGTCAGCTCACCATTGACCGTAAAGCCCGCTGCAGTCACCCAAAGCAATAGCAAGAACCATGTCGGGGTCAGCATCACCGCCCGGTCATAGCCATGGCTTGCAAGATGCACCACCAGGATGAAGCCAATACCTGCGACAACAGCAATGGAAATGCGTGCAACGCCCGCCGCGATAGGCGCATCGAAAGCAGCCAGCCCCACCAGCGCGCCAAGGAACAAAAGCCACGCTATCGTGAAATGGCTATAACGCACATGCCAACGGCTAAGGTTGAGATAAGCGAATAGGAACACCAGCAATGTCGCAGCAAGCACCGCCTCCGCCGCCGCTCGGTAGATGCGGTTAGTGGATGGCGCAATCGGAAACAACTGCTGGAAAAAGCCGAAATCAATACAGGCATAAGCCAGAACCGCCCACGCCAATGCCGCTGCTGCAGGAAAAATCACAGCACCGCGCACCACAAAAACCACGGTAAGAAACAGTGCAAGCAAACCCGCAATGCCGATGATGATACCCTTATAGAGCGTCAGCCCGTTCATTTTGGCCTTATATGCATCAGGCTCCCAAAGGTAGAGCTGCGGCAGGCCGGGCGTGCGCAACTCCGCGATGAACGTCACGGTAGAGCCTGGATCAAGCGTAATATTAAAAATATCCGCATCCGCAGCATCCTCACGTTCAGGCCGAATGCCCTGGCTTGCAGTAATAGCCGCTATCCGCGAAGAGCCCAGATCAGGCCAGATCACGCCTGAGCCAACCAACCGATAATGAGGCGCAACCAGCAATCGTTCCAGCTGTTCATCTGTATCGTTGGAAAGAGCAAATACGATCCAGTCTGGCCTGGTGCCGCCTTCGCGTGCCTTCACGGCAATGCGGCGCACGATACCATCCGCACCGGGAGCGGTTGAAATCTGGATGAGGTCGCTTTCCGCCCGGTAATGCTCAACAACCGACGTCAGATCGATGGCAAGCGCATCCGGCGCCACCCGCACAGCCTCAACGGCTGATGCCCGGTACGCTAGGCCGGCTGCAAAAAAAGCCACCATTGCCAGGAGAAGAACGCGGATCACTCGCAACGCAAAGGTCTCATTCTGGATGACACACAACCCACGAAAGCAGGTCGGCGGCGCACAATGCGCCAAATTCAACACTCAAACCAAAAGGCTGAACCCTTCAGTTACATAAAAACGCTACAGCATCAAATCACCGCCCAAATGGCATCCGCCTTTGGTTTTGATGCAGCGACATATCGCTTAAAGCATGTTTGATCAAAGCATTAGAGCTAAACTCTCAAGCGATTGATCATTACCATGCGCATCAGAATTATGCTTTGAAACGGTTGTTAAAATCGTCCTTCAGCAGCGCATAGAGGAAGTGGTCCTCCCACACACCTGCGATGCAGAGATACTGTCTAGCATATCCTTCACGCATGAATCCGACTTTTTCGAGAAGCCCGATTGATGGATCGTTGATAGGTAGACAAGATGCCTCAATCCGACGCAAGCCCAGGGTGTGGAAGGCAAAGTATGATGCCGCAATCACCGCCTTGCTCATATAACCTTTGCGGGCATGTTTTTCTGCCATCCAGTAACCTAGCGTGCAAGTCTGTACGACGCCACGACGCACGGGGCCCAAGGTGAGACCGCCTAAAAGGGCATCATCGTCTTCGCGAAACAGAAAAAACGGATAAGAGGCATCCCGCGCCACATCTTCCTCGTACCACGCTATGCGGCGACGAAAGGCGGGTCTTGTAAGATCATCAGCGGGCCAGATCGGCTCCCACTTTTCAAGAAAATCACGGCTTTCCGAACGCACTTCCGCCCATGCCTCAAAATCCCGCATCTGAGGGATACGCAGATGCAATCCGCCCCCACGAATATAGGGCACTGAGCTACCTGGAGGCGAAAACCGGAACTGTGTCATAAACTTATTACCCTTGGTTCACGCGAGCAAGAACATCAGGCTGCTTAAGCAGTCCAGAGGCTGGACCAATCGCTACGAATGTTGGTTCCGTTTTCATTAATGTCGACCCCACGAATCGAACATCTTTAAGCGTGATTGCGTCAAGTTTGGCAATAACCTCTTCAAGCGGCAAGACCCGGTCCAGCGAAAGCAGTTGCCTTGCAAGCTGATCAGCGCGGGCCATCGGTGCCTCAAGCGCTGATACATGTGACACTTTCAGCTGTGCACGTGCGCGGTTCACTTCAGCTTCGGTGACGTTGAGTGCCGCCTCCTGCAAGCAATTCAGCAATACAGGTACGAGCTCATCCACGTCTTCCGGAGCCGTGCCCGCCGCCATGCCAAACAGACCCGTATCAGCAAATCCCCAATGGAAAGCATCCACAGAATACGCCAAGCCACGCTTTTCGCGCACTTCCTGAAATAACCGCGATGACATGCCGCCGCCAAGCAGATTGGCAAAAACCTGCATGGCATAAACAGCATCATCCAGAAATGGCAAGCCACGGTAACCGAGCAACAGATGTGTTTGCTCAAGGTCGCGCTTCAGCAGCGTCTCGCCACCACTATAGACCGCAGATGCAGGCGCGGGTGGAGGCTCTGCAGAAAAGCCGGAAAGCAAACGTTTTGCGTGGGCAACAACGTCATCATGATCAACGGCACCAACGGCAGACAAAACCATATGCGGTGCACGATAATTACGCGCCAGATAATCTACAATCGCCTGTCGGCTAAAGCCTGTGACAGATTCCGGCGTACCCAGAATGCTGCGCCCCAACGCGTGCCCCTTGAAAGCGGCCTCAAGAAACAGATCGGTTGCAAGATCATCCGGCGTATCTTCAACAGCGCCTATCTCTTGCAGAATAACATTCTTCTCACGCTCAAGCTCGACCTCATCAAACCGTGAATTGATGAGAATATCGGCAAGGATTTCAATACCCAACGGCACATCAGCGCCCATCAGCCGCACGGTGTAGGAAGTATGCTCCACACCCGTTTCAGCATTGAGATCACCGCCTACAGCCTCGATAACCTCGGCAATCGTGCGAGCATCGCGTGTATGGGTGCCTTTGAACGCCATATGCTCAAGCAAGTGCGATAGCCCATGCTCCTGCGCATTTTCATGCCGCGCGCCAGCCCCTACCCATATGCCGATTGCTGCCGTCGCAACATGCGGCATGAACTCGGTAACGACCCGCAAGCCATTATCCAATATCGAAACCTTAACCCTACCGTCTATCGTGTGCATGCTCTGCTTACTGGCCCGCACGCGCGTGCTGGCGGATATAGGCTTCTATTGTCGCCTGATTGTTGGGAAGCACGACTGTACGCTCTGACCGCTCAAACAAATCAGCCAGATGCGCCGGCAGCGCCGGATGGATGCCGGTTGCATTTTCAACAACCGCAGGGAATTTGGCAGGATGCGCTGTCGCTAGCGCGACAACTGGCGTTGCCGGATCACGCGACAATGCACCACGCGCTGCATGGACAGCAATCGCACTGTGTGGATCAAGCACATAGCCTGCATTGCTCCACGTTGAGGTAATTTCTGCTTCGGTCTCGGCCTGCGAAACGGCAGAGGCATCGAATTCCGCCCGAATGCGGGAAAGCGCTCCCTGCTCAATAGTGAAGGCCTGCGATTGCCGCAGTTGATCCATCAATCCACGTACAGAATCTGAATCACGCCCATAGGCATCGAATAACAAGCGCTCAAAATTTGATGAAATCTGCACGTCCATAGACGGCGCCGAGGTGGGCGTGACCTCCCGCAAGTCATAACGCCCCGTTTCCAGCGCACGCACCAGAATGTCATTCACGTTGGTTGCAACATGTAACCGCTCAATCGGCAGCCCCATCTGCTTGGCGACATAACCCGCCAGCACATCGCCAAAGTTACCCGTCGGCACAACGAACGACACAGAACGGTGCGGACTGCCCAGTGAAAGGCCCGCCGTAAAGTAATAAACCGTCTGCGCAATAATGCGCGCCCAGTTGATGGAGTTCACACCGGATAGCGAAAGCCCATCCCGCAACGCATGATCATTGAACAATGCTTTGAGCATGTTCTGGCAATCGTCAAACGTGCCTTCCAGCGCAATCGTGTGGACGTTAGGCGCATCGACTGTTGTCATCTGCCGCCGTTGCACATCCGATACACGATTGTGTGGGTAGAGAATGAAGATATCGACCTGCTCCAGGCCACGAAACGCCTCAATGGCAGCACTGCCCGTATCGCCAGACGTCGCACCAACGATAGTCGCACGTGCTCCGCGCTGCTTCAGTGCATAATCCATCAGCCGCCCAAGCAGCTGCATGGCAACGTCCTTGAACGCAAGCGTCGGACCATGGAAAAGCTCCAAGAGGAAGAGATTGTCATCAAGCTGCACAAGCGGACATACAGCGTCATGCCGGAAGGTGGCGTAGGCATCGTGAATCATTGATGCAAGCACATCACGCGGAATTTCTCCCCCTGTGAGCGCCCCCAGAACATGGCCCGCGATCTCTTCATACGACTGCCCGGCCCATCCCGCGATGGTTGCAGCATCGAATGTAGGCAGGTCGCGCGGAACATAAAGGCCGCCATCGCGCGCCAAACCGGTAAGCATGGCATCGATGAAGCTGACTTCCGGCGCTTCTCCGCGTGTGGATATATGCAGCAAGAAACCCTCCATCATCCGTCCAGGCTAGCAATGTTGAGATTCACGTCAGCGCTCATGCAGCCGCAAAAACTTTCGGCCATCATCTACGCCGGAGTGCCGATCATGACAAGAACCATATCAGCATCAAGATGCCCTGACATTCGAATAGCGAATGCCAGCGCCTCTATATCAGGGTGTACGTCCGGCTAGTTGCACATGAACAGGGCGGTGCCCGAATTCATCGGACCCGTCAAGGCCGGGATCATCAGGTGCATGATCGAGCGGAAACACCACGCTTTGCACACCACCGGCTGCTGCGCTCTCTGCCTTTTCTTCAACAGCTGGAGAAGATGGAGACGCAGCAGGCTCTATTGTTGCCGGCTTTAAGGAAACAGGCGTTGGCTCAACATCAATCACAGATGTTGATGGCGGCGAAGATGCTGGCGCTGCCTCAGAATTAATGACAAACGTTGCAGGCGCAGAAACTGCTAATGGCGCTTCACCACGTGCTGAATGCCCCTCTCCCGCATCATCATATTCCGTATTATCGATAGCACCTGCATCAGCGATTTGCTCCAGAGGTGCACTCCATTCAAAGGCATCGAGACGGCCCGTAACTGGAGAAACGGGTGCCCAAGTATCCGAAATAACACCATCCGCAATCCAGGCCTGATCGCGTGGTGCGCGCGATGCACGACCGATCCATTCGCGCCACTCGCCTGTTGTGCCATGCTCCGCCTCGGCAATATCTGCCATTAGCAGACAGGTGCGCACAGTCGGATATTCGATCAATAGTGGTGCAATGGCTGCGCGCGCTTTGGCGATATCCTGCGCTTCCAATGCCGCAGCTGCCTTCATCAGACGGGCCTCGGGATGATGCGGCAGAAGTCGCGCCAAACTCTCCGCACGCTCCAGCCGATCACGCGCGGAATCGCCAGGGCGCAGATCCACGAATGCCGCTGCGATATCAGGGTGCGGATTGCGTTTCCAGGCGCTTTCCAGAATCTTCGCGGCCTTGCGCATGCTGCCCTCGCGCGACAGCAAACGACCAGCAAGAACAGCCGCTGGCACAAGATCGGGAGCAAGCTTTACCGCTTCTCTCGCCTCTTTCAGCGCCTCTTCAGGCTCGCTATCCTGACGAGATAACGCATCAGCCGTCAGCAATACAGCGCGCAGGCGCTTGGCCGTATCACGCCCGATAGCCTTTTGGCGTGTTTGACGTTCCAATGTCGCCAGAGCGCCGCGCCAATCTTCATCGGCCGATTGATATTCGAGCACAGCCTCGCTTGCCCAGCTAACCTTGGGGGCTAGCTCACATGCCTTCTGTGCGTAAGAACGCGCTGCCGTCATATCGCCCTTGCGCCGCGCTTCCACAAACAAGCCGCGCAAACCCAGAACGCGTGTATCAGGCGTATCCAGCATCAGATTAAACGCGGTTTCAGCCTCGGCCCTATCGCCCGCCATCTGGGCGGCCTGCGCACGTAATAACAGGCTGAGCGGCTCACGCCCCAAAAGACGATCGGCTTCTGAAGCGTGACGGCGTGCCGACACGGAATCCCCAGTGCCCACCGCAATCAATCCTCTCGAAACCGAAGCAAAGCCCTTGGCGCGCTTGCGCGCATGGGAGGAAAACGAGATCGCACCGGGCAAACCGAAGATAAAGCGGATCAGCGCCCAAGCAAGCGCCAGCACCAACGCAGCAGCAACCACTGCCGCCAACGCCACGACAACTGATGTTTCAATGCGATATCCCTGCCAGACCACAGAAACATCACCCGGGCGATCAGCAAGCCAACTCAGCCCCAAAGCAATCAATCCAATCGTGAGAATGAAGCCGATAATACGGACCATGCCTCATTCTCCCCTTGCTGAAGCAGCAGATGCTGACGCGTCCAAAGCCTGCACCTGACTCTGAGAAAGCGAAGCCAGTGCGTTCTGGGCATTAATACGCGCCTGCAATGTATCAGCGAATGCTTTGGTGGCATCCCTCGCTGATTGTGGCAGATGCTGCCAGGTGGCCAATGCTGCCGCTGCATCGTTACGCATCAACAAATTCTCAACCTGCCCTGCAATATCCGTAGCATCAGCCTCGCCATCAATGGCTCTGATACGCACAATCCTCGAAGCGCTTGCAGCAAGTTTATCCACAAAGCTGGCATCAGGCGAGACTGGTTCAACCTCGAAAGAAGCAGCCGCCTGCGCAAAGCCCTTGGCGAGCGATTGAGGCGTCGCAATGCCATTCGCAGCCACCTGAAGCGCAGCAATCTGAGCGCCAGATACACCAAGCTTCGTCAACGCATCCAGCTCATTGACGTAGGCCTGTCCATGCTCCAGCGCATTGCGAAGCCGATCGATGATGGCAAGCCGCGCCACAACAGCGATACGCTCACGGTTTGATGCCCCAGCAGCCAGCGCCTTGCGCTCGGTCTCTGTCACAGCGCCTTCGGTTGCAGTCACGCGCGTTGCCAGCCGTGCGATCTCACCAGCCTGGGTATCCGCAAGCGCCGCGATACGAGCGGGGTCAAACTGGCCAAGCTTATCCTGAACAGTTGTTTCCAAACTTGACAAGCGCTGCGCTATTACTGCTTGCTCAGACTGCAGGCGAGCAGGATCAAGTGTGTTTATCGATTGCTCCAGCTCGCGCATTTTATCGATGGTGGTTGATAGTTCTTCACCAGCGCCAACCAGCGTTTCATCCATACGCCCGACCTGCTCACGCAAGGCAGCGAGCTCCGCAGCAGATGTTCCCAGCGCTGCTTCCGAACTTGCAAGCTGCTCTGATCCTGTCCCGGAATTAGCTGCCGCAATGCGTTCTTCAAGTGCGGTCAGACGCAAGCCAAGAGCCACACTCTGCCCACGCGCTTCCTCAATAGATTTAACTGCAGAATCAAGGTCCGATCCCCGTGGCGCGCTTGCAATAGACTGCTCCACTGCTATCAGACGTGTTTCCAGATCATTTGCTGATTTAAGATACGGCGGCAGCAGCATGCTCGCAGCAACACCCGCTACGCCACCGGCAAGCACAGCAAGCAGCAATGTTACCACACCGCCTGATTTTGTCTGAGGGGCAGATGGGACCTGCTGCACAGATGTTTCGTCTACAGAAGTGTCGTTCGTTTGTGTATCAACCACGGGCTGCTCATCAGGATGAAGGGGGGTATCGACTGGAATATCAGGTGTGTTGGCGCTTTCAGGCACCACAAAGGGTTCTGCACTTTCAGCAGCAGAGGATATTTCGTCCGTAGGGGTAATCGCGCCCGCGCTTTGCTCAACACTTGCTTCCAAGCTTGGCTCAGCATTTGGTTCAACGCTTGTCGCCAGCGGCTTCTGATCCAGCATTACGCGTTCACGGCGCGAGCGGGAGCGGTTAGAGGGAGGACCGCTGGGCGTGTCGTCAGTCATGCCGTTTCTCCTGCATTCAGTCGCTTCTGCGCAACCATTTGAACAAATGATTTGGAACCTGATGGCTTTAGACTCAACCCCTCAGGCAGCGCTTGGTTGCCTTGTTCTTAGCATTGCAGCACCATTCATGGCGAGCCTTGCGAGCGTCCAATTGTGGTGAAAAGCGTAAGCATTGCATCTTCATGCGGTCGATCTGCTGTTAAAATGCTCTTTACACCACGCTCTATCAAAGGTGCAGCAACGTCTTTAGAGAGCACACAATGCGTCAAACGTGCGAATGCGGGCCATAGTCCCGCTTGCTCAACAAGCGCGCATGCAATGGTGGCGCTACGACGCGAATAGTGCAAGACCACATCGATCTGTCCTGCTTCAATGGCCATATGCGCATTTTCAGGCAGTGTCTCAAATGCCTGTGCCGCATAAACGATCCATGTAACCGGTTCAATACCGGCGTCTTCCAACAACGCGACCGTATCAGCCTTATGATCTCGCCCAAGCGCTAAAAGAAGACGTGCGCGCGCCCGCCCTGCAAATAGTTGTCGTGCCAAGGCTGCAAGGGAATGTCGCTCGCCTTCCGCAGCATGAACATCGGTAAAACCGGCCTCTTGCGCCAGCAGCGCCGTGCGCTCTCCTACGGCCAGCAATGGCAAGGCTTTCATGGCATTCGGCAGTTGCGCAACACGATAAAGCGCTGCAGCGCTTGTCACAGAAACCGCATCGAAAGGACCAGCAGGAACCGACATCTCAGTTGGCTCTATATGCAGGATCGGCGCCGTCACCGCCTCACATCCAATAGCGGCGAGCCGCGCAGCGGTGCGCAGACCGGCAGACTTTGGGCGCATTACCAATACGCGCGGTCCCGTCGTCAACATGGCCTTATACCTTGTCACCACGCAGCTGCGGTAACAATGCAGGGCTAGCGCGCGATATCACCTCACGCCCAGCATCCTCACCGATTGCTCGCGCGTCAGAAACATCCCCCCTCCGCTCCACAGCTACAACCTCGCGACCATCTTCGGACAGCAGCAAGCCGCGGAAATGGATGCTTTCACCCTCAACAATTGCAAGCCCTGCAATCGGTGTACGGCATGAGCCATCGAGCACCCGGAGGAAGGCCCGTTCTGTCTCCAGCGCGATACCGGTCGGTGCATGGGCAAAAGCGTTAATCGCCTCGCGGATCGCCATATCCTGCTCACGCGCGACGATTGCGATGGCACCCTGCCCGATTGCTGGCAGCATTGTTTCAATAGCAATGGGCGCCGTTGCTTTATCTGAAAGACCCAGCCGATTCAGGCCCGCCATCGCGAGAAGCGTTGCATCAATCTCGCCGTCCTGAATACGCTGCAAACGTGTGCCGACATTGCCGCGCAATAAGGTGATGCGCACATCCGGCCGCAACCGCAACACCTGCGCCTGCCGCCGTAATGAGGCCGTGCCAACAACAGCACCTGCTGGCAAATCTGCTAACGAAGCAGCTTTGGCACTGATGAAAGCATCGCGTACATCTTCACGCGGCAGACACCCAGCTATCATCAGGCCAGGCGGCAATTCAGTCGGCAGATCCTTGGCAGAATGAACCGCCAGATGCGCCCGCTCGTCAAACAGTGCGGCGTCCAGTTCCTTGGTGAAAAGCCCCTTCCCGCCCGCTTCCGACAAGGCACGATCCTGAATGGTATCGCCCGTTGTTTTAATAGCGTTGATGACAATGCCTGCAGGCACTTTCATATCGCTGGCGCTATCAGCAAACGAGCTGCCCCCCAGAAGACGCGCCACCTGATGCGCCTGCGCCAATGCCAGCGGACTTCCACGCGTGCCGATCACGATTGGGGAAGGTAAAACCAGCGATGACATATGCGGTGACACGGCGAATCGTTTCCTTATAAATGAACTGATGCAAGCATCGGTTTACGCTCCCGCTGCCCATAATGCCAGTCGCAGTGCCATTTCGGCCGTTGAAGACAGCATCCCTATAGCGGAAGTCGGTGCAGATCGTCTCTATAACTGGTTTGTGCATTTGCCGACGTTTACTCGCGACTATAGGTTAGGATAAACCAAAAGCGAAATGCACGCTGATGGTTTATCGTGCTGTGCGACAACTTGTGGTGAAATGGGCTCATGCGTGTTCTTGGTATCGAATCCACCTGTGACGAAACCGCCGCTGCGGTCGTTGAGGTGGATGGCAACGGTCATTCCAGCATTCTCTCCAACGCTATCCTCAGCCAGATTGCACAGCATGCGGCTTATGGCGGCGTGGTGCCGGAAATCGCTGCTCGCGCCCATGTTGAGGTTATCGATCATCTTGTCGCCCGCGCCTTGAATGAAGCAGGCATCACTTTAGATAATATCGATGCCATCGCCGCAGCAGCTGGCCCTGGCCTAATCGGCGGGGTGATTGTTGGCCTCACCACGGCAAAAGCGCTGGCGCTTGTCACTGGCAAACCCTTCATTGCCATCAATCATCTTGAAGCCCATGCCTTGACGCCGCGCCTTACGGATAATGTCAACTTCCCGTATCTGCTACTGCTGGTATCAGGCGGGCATACGCAACTCGTGGCCGTGCGCGGGGTTGGCGATTATGTGCGGCTTGGCACCACGATTGATGACGCGATCGGCGAGGCCTTCGACAAAACGGCAAAGATGCTAGGGCTACCCTACCCCGGCGGCCCTGAAGTGGAGAAGCTTGCCCTGCGTGGCGATCCGGAACGCTTTGCCCTGCCCCGTCCATTGAAAGGCCGCGCCGTGCCAGACTTTTCACTGTCTGGCCTCAAGACGGCTGTGCGGATTGAGGGGGAACGCGTCTCGCCATTAAGCGGCACCGACATTGCTGATCTTTGCGCTTCCTTCCAGGCTGCGATTGTCGATGTCATCATTGACCGCACACGCGCAGGTCTTCGCGCTTTCGAGGCTGTGGCCGGTCGTCCCAATGCGCTTGTCGTGGCTGGGGGCGTGGCGGCTAACGGCGCCATTCGTGCGGCACTGCATCAGCTTGCAACAAAAACGGGGCTGAAGCTCGTCACACCACCGCCAGCCCTGTGCACGGACAATGGCGCGATGATTGCCTGGGCAGGGCTTGAACGCTTGCGGCTTGGCATTACCGATGATCTCACAGCGCCTGCCCGTGCCCGATGGCCGCTTGATAGCGTCAAGGGACAGATTATGGCAGAGACAGCAGACGAGCAGGCTCTCTCTGTCCCGGCTGATCTTATTGAACCAATTGCGGAACAAAGCGTATGAATATTCTCGAACGTCCAATTGCAATTCTGGGAGCAGGCTCCTGGGGTACCGCGCTGGCTAATGCCATTGCCCATAAAGGGCATGTGACTGTCCTCATTGATCGTGATCATGATCGTGCCCACGCTATGTCGGTTTCGCGAGAGAATGCCCGTTTTCTCCCCGGTATCATGCTTTCACCCAATGTAGACGTCACCACTGAAACGGCTGCACTCTCGATTGCTGCCGCAGTTCTTGTTGCGGTGCCAGCTCAGCAATTACGCGCTACATTGCAGCAGGTCGCCAAACAGATCCCATTTGGTACGCCTGTTATTGTCTGCGCAAAGGGCATTGAGCGGGGCACCGGCCAATTTATGTGTGATATTGTGGCACAGGAAGTGCCTGGAGCTATTCCCTGCATACTTTCCGGCCCAAGCTTTGCCGTTGATGTAGCACGCGGATTGCCGACAGCCGTCATCCTTGCAAGCAAAGACCAGCCGCTGGCAGCCTCGCTTGCACACGATCTGTCGAGCAGCACCTTGCGAATTTACCACGGCTCGGACGTTCGTGGTGTTGAGATCGGTGGCGCGGCGAAAAACGTGCTGGCTATCGCCTGTGGCATTGTCCAAGGGCGACGCTTGGGAGAAAGCGCACGCGCAGCATTGATTGCGCGCGGTTTTGCAGAAATCAGCCGTTTTGCCCGCGTATTAGGCGCACGCGCAGAAACCTTGATGGGCCTCTCAGGCCTTGGCGACACGGTGTTGACATGCACCTCCACGCAATCCCGCAACTATTCCTTTGGTGAAGCCTTGGGACGCGGCGTCTCGCCTATGCTGGCTGCAGGCGGAAAGCTGGCTGAAGGCGCATTCACCGCTTCCGCACTGATTGCTCAAGCGCACTCTGTGGGCGTCGAGATGCCCGTGTGCGAGGCTGTGGATGCGGTTGTGGCTGATAAAATGTCAGTCGATCAGGTGATTGAGGCGCTCATGAACCGCCCTATCAAACCGGAGGCTTAATCGTGGCGCACTGGCTCTATAAATCCGAACCTGACACCTGGTCATGGGATCAGCAAGTGGCGCGTGGTGAGGCAGGTGAACACTGGAATGGTGTGCGCAATTATCTGGCCCGCAAGCATTTGCAGGCGATGAAAATTGGCGATCAGGGATTTTTCTACCATTCGAACGAAGGCAAAGCCATCGTCGGCGTTGTCGAGGTCATCAAGGAATATTACCCAGACCATACGGATGAAACAGGCCGCTTTGGCATGGTGGACCTCAAGGCAATCAAGTCGCTAAAGCGACCAGTAACTTTACAGGAAATCAAGGACGATCCGCGCTTGAAAGACATGGTACTTGTCAACAACATGCGCTTGTCAGTCCAGCCTGTTACAGATGCCGAGTGGGCAATAATTCTAGCGCTTGGCGGACTGGAATCCTGATACTTTTCAACTTTAAGCGCAACATTAGCATAAAGTGGAATACCTCAAAGACTTGCGGCCAACCCTCCGCTGCGCCTACATTCTAATGATATAGATCCGCAAAAGGATCGTGACGAAAAATCTGCGAAGACCAGTCCAATGATTGCCTCAACGTAGACGTGCGGGAGAGAAACGATGTCAGAGCATATCCACAACGTCACGGATGAATGGGCGAAGCGCGCCTTTATCGACGAACAAACCTATCATGAATGGTATGCACAATCCGTCAACGACCCTGAGACTTTCTGGGGCGAACACGGCATGCGCCTTGATTGGTTCACACCTTATACCAAGGTCAAGAATACCTCATTCGCGCCGGGTAATGTCTCAATCCGCTGGTTCGAAGATGGCACGCTGAACGTCGCCCACAACTGCATCGATCGCCATCTGCCAGAACGCGCTCATCAAACCGCAATCATCTGGGAGGGCGACGACCCATCGGAATCACGTCATATCACGTATCAGGAATTGCACGACCGCGTGGCAGAGCTCGCCAATGTGTTGCGCAACCGCGGCGTGGAAAAGGGCGACCGTATTACCATTTACCTGCCAATGATCCCGGAAGCTGCTTATGCCATGCTCGCTTGTGCACGCCTGGGTGCTGTGCATTCGCTCGTTTTTGCCGGCTTCTCACCTGACTCGTTAGCAAGCCGTATTGAAGACTGCGGATCAAAGTTCGTCATCACTGCGGATGAAGGCCTGCGTGGCGGACGCAGAGTGGCGCTGAAAGCCAATGTTGATGCGGCATTGAAGCGGGTTTCGGGTGTTGAACACGTCGTTGTCGTGCGCCGCACAGGGGGCGAAGTGGAGATGGAACCAGGCCGCGACGTCTGGTACCATGAAGCCATCGAACAGGTCACGACCGAGTGCCCGGCAGTAGAGGTCAATGCGGAAGATCCGCTTTTCATCCTTTACACGTCGGGTTCAACCGGCAGGCCAAAGGGCGTACTGCACACCACGGGTGGTTATCTCGTCTACGCAGCGATGACCCATCAATATGTCTTCGATTACCATGAGGGTGATATCTATTGGTGCTCGGCGGATGTGGGCTGGGTGACGGGTCATAGCTATATCGTCTATGGCCCACTCGCTAATGGCGCTACGACGCTGATGTTCGAGGGCATCCCTACCTATCCCGATATCTCCCGGTTCTGGCAGGTGGTTGATAAGCATAAGGTCAACATCTTCTACACCGCGCCAACGGCCATTCGCTCGTTGATGCAAGCGGGCGATGAGCCGGTAAAATCGACATCGCGCGCTTCCTTGCGGTTGCTGGGTTCAGTCGGTGAGCCTATCAACCCTGAGGCATGGGAGTGGTATTACCGCGTCGTTGGCGATAACCGCTGCCCGATAGTTGATACCTGGTGGCAAACGGAAACAGGCGGCATCCTGATAACGCCCCTTCCCGGCGCGATTGCACAAAAGCCAGGCTCTGCAACTCTGCCATTCTTCGGCATCAGACCTGCAATTGTTGATACAGAGGGCAAGCCTATTGAGGGTGCAGCCGAAGGTAACCTGGTCATTACTGATAGCTGGCCAGGGCAAATGCGTACTGTCTATGGCGATCATAAACGCTTCGAAGAAACCTACTTCGCAACCTACCCCGGCACCTACTTCACAGGTGACGGCGCACGCCGCGATGCTGATGGCTACTACTGGATTACCGGACGTGTTGATGATGTCATCAACGTCTCTGGTCACCGGATGGGCACGGCTGAAGTGGAATCAGCACTCGTTGCACATGCCAAGGTATCCGAAGCTGCCGTTGTTGGTTATCCGCATGATATCAAGGGACAGGGCATCTATGCTTATGTCACTTTGATGGAAGGTGAAGAGCCATCGGACGAGCTGCGCAAGGAACTTGTAGCATGGGTGCGCCGCGAAATTGGCCCCATTGCCTCGCCGGACTTGATCCAGTTTGCACCAAGCCTGCCCAAGACACGATCCGGCAAGATTATGCGCCGCATCCTGCGTAAAATAGCTGAGGATGAGCACGGCAATCTGGGCGATACCTCAACGCTGGCTGATCCAACAGTGGTTGAGGATCTCGTAGACAACCGTCAAAATCGGCACAAAGCCTAAGAGATACTTCTAATGAGTGATTTCCCCTGGCGCTTACAATGCGCCAGGGGTTTTTCATGCAAATTCAGTCAGGCAGGAAACGAAGGTACTTGCTACGAATGGCGGAATAAGCATCCCGATCATATTCAAAGAAATAATCCAATTCGTTCTCATCTACGATGCGAGCGCCAAAGCGTTTGTGGAATTCCACAACCCGTTCATTATTCTTCCGTACATCGAAATGCGCTTTAGGATAATGCAAGGAAAAGAAAGCAAAGTCGTAGATCAATAACGCTGACTCAACGGCCGCACTTTTGGGTGCATCCTTTGATAATATCCAGCTGCCCCAACAGAAACTGTTATCACGGATATCATAAATACGAATTGTTCCGATCGCTTTTCCTTCATAATTGCAGATAATGAAGTAAAAATCAGTCGTGCTTTTCAAATAATTACGTAAATAATTTACCTGAGATTCAACCTCAACCGAGGTATGAGACAAGTACTTATTTTTATCTGGATTGGTCCGCATTTCGACAATGAACTCAGCATCGTCAAGGTTTACTTCTCTGAAATAAATCGATTTTCCACGAACATATGGCTTCATTTCTTCTTAATTCCCCCCGTCTCAATAACGCTCTCAATTAAACGAACACTGCAGAAAAGCCAACATATTCGCCCCTAAAGCAGTTTACGTTCAACTCGAATATTCAAATGAACGCAAGAACAACCTGATATAAAACGCTAATCTTCCGCATAAAGATCAGCGCGCGTTGGCGGAAGCCCGGAAAGCCCACGTGCACGTTTTGAAGCCAGCGTCTGAAAAATACCGATAGTACCGCGTTCGAAACCGAGTGACACGCCAGCAAGATATAGCAACCAAAGCCGTGTTTTTGCTTCGCCCACTTCTGTTATCGCCGCTTCACGGTTTGCATTCAGACGCTCACACCACAGCCGCGTTGTCCGCGCATAATGCTCCCGCCAAGCCTCGACATCATGCACTTCAAAACCATGTCGCTCGATGCTTGTAACAGTGCTGCCAATATGGTCGAGCTCTGCGCCGGGAAAAATATAGTTGATAATGGCCGCATACTCAGGCCGCTTACGCCGGAAAGCGCGTTGGTTCTTCTTGGCGGGACGGGTGATCGCGTGATTGAGCAACAGCCCACGTGGACGCAGCAGCGCGTGCAATTTACTGAAATACGCTGCGTGATTATCCAACCCCACGTGCTCAAACATGCCAATGGAGGCGATCTTGTCGAACTCGCCTTCAAGCTCACGATAATCTTTCAGCTCAACAGTCACGCGATCGCCAAGGCCAAGGCGATCAATCTTTGCAACGGTATGATCGTATTGCGCTTGCGACAACGTCACACCATGCGCGTGCACGCCATAATGCTGGGCTGCGTGACAGATTAGCCCTCCCCAACCAGAGCCAATATCGAGAAAACGCTCTCCGGCTTTTAACCGCAACTTGCGGCAAATCATGTGAAGCTTAGCCTGCTGCGCCTCTTCGATATCCGCCCCCCAAGTGGGAAAGTATGCGCAAGAGTACTGCATCTCCGGATCGAGAAAGAGCTGATAGAAAGCATTCGAGACATCGTAATGAAACTGCACCAGCGCCTTGTTATCACGCCCCTGTGCATCTTTTGCTGTCTGCTCGCCTGTAAAAGCGTAAGTGCTGCCAGCTTCCGCTGTTGGCGCGGAGGCTTTGCCCGTGCCAAACAAAAATGGCGCCAGGGCTTTTATCAAAAGTATCTTATCAAGACGCTTCCACAATTTCTTGCCAGCAACCCCGCGTCTTGCCACGACATCAAGCAGAGTGCCGCCTGCGATATCGATATCACCCGCTCCCAGCAACTCCACCAACGTAGGCAGGCGTGGCGAGCGTACCAGTCGCGTCAGCGTTTCAGGTGAGCGGATAACAATAGCAACATCACCGGTGGCTTGGGTACCCAAAGGCACTGTTTCGCCATTCCATAATCGAACAGACAGATCGATCTGCAATTCATCCGCAACATGCACCAACAATTTACGGATTGCTACCAGTCGCTTATCGATCTTATCGCTCATCAAGGCCCTCATTTATAAATGCATCAGACGGGTATTATGAATCGCGCGCGGGTTTGTCACGCCCTCTGTCGTGCGGAAATAGTGCGGATTATGAAAATCATCGAAAGATCAGAAATCGCTCGCGATGCCCTTGACTTCCCAATCGTCATAGCGCACCGGTTCCAATCCGCCCCGCCCATTGACTTCGCGACGCTCAGCCAGAGCATTCGCTTTGCCATCGATGGCGGCACGTCGCTTAGCTGCTTCGGCCAAGGCGCGCTCGGCAGCCGGTGTCAGCTTTTTGCTGGTGACTGGCATTGGCTGAAGCTGCCGGTCTGAAGTATGCGGGTGAGAAAGCGGACTGTCGGATGGCGAGGCCATAACGTCTCCTGACGGTGAATAAGTTTAATCGTGGCGTATATTAAGGAAACATCAGCGTGCAACGCAACAGGCCCGGAAATAATGACCCCCGACATTCTCCTGATGGCCCCCGCCGTCCGGCACGTCCGGCTGTTACGCCAAGGGGGCTTCCGGCGCGGCGCGTCGCTGCTTACGCATTGCTCGATATAACACAAGAACGCATGCCGCTCGATGAAGCGCTGGAGAAGCAGTTCGGCCAAGGTGACGGCCTATTGCTTGATGACCGCGATCGCGCACTGGCACGCGCCATCGTCACGTCTGCACTACGACGGCTTGGCACGATCCATGCTGCGCTTGATGAGCGTATGCCCAAAGGCATCCCACCCAAATCCGGCCTGCTGGCAGAAATTCTAATTATCGGCGCTGCCCAGATTTTGCTGCTGGATGTTCCTGATCGTGCCGCAGTTGATCTTGCTGTTCATCACGCCAAGGCTGACCGGAAAGCATTCCCTTATTCCAAGCTCGTCAACGCCGTGCTGCGGCGGATCGCGGAATCGCGGGAAGATATTCTGGCTGACACCAGCGCCTCTGAGGGGCCTCGCTGGCTCACTGAACGCTGGCGCAAGACATATGGCGCTGAAGTAACGCAAGCCATTGCCGATGCGCAACGCCATGAGCCAGGCATCGATATTACCGTTAAATCGGATGCCGCCGGTTGGGCTAAACGGCTCGATGGCCTGCTGCTGCCAATCGGATCTATCCGCCTGAATGATCGTGCACAGGTCGCAACGCTTCCCGGTTATGATGAGGGCGAATGGTGGGTGCAGGACGTAGCCGCAAGCCTGCCTGCGCTACTAGTCAAACCTAAAGCGGGCGAACGCATTCTCGATATGTGCGCAGCCCCCGGTGGCAAAACGGCGCAACTTGCATCCGCAGGCGCAAAGGTTACAGCGTTGGATCGTTCTGCAGAGCGTCTCAAGCGCCTGTCAGAAAACATGAGCCGCCTGAAGCTTGATGTAACGGTGGTTGCTACCGATGCCCGTCATTTCAGCGACAAGCCGTTTGATGCTGTATTGCTCGATGCACCTTGCTCAGCCACGGGCACAATCCGCCGCCATCCTGATGTCGCATGGACCAAGCAGCCTGACGAAATTGCAAGCCTCACCTCGTTGCAATCTTCCTTGCTGGACCATGCAGCCAAGCTTGTCGCCCCCGGCGGACGCCTTGTTTACAGCACCTGCTCGCTAGAGCCTGAAGAGGGCGAAGCCCAGGTTACGGCTTTCCTTGCCCGCCATTCAAACTTCACACGCTCTCCGATTGAGGCTGCTGAGGTGGGTGGATTGGCCGAATCTATCAACGCGCAAGGTGAAGTTCGCACCCTTCCTCATTACCTGCCGAACGAAACACCGCGCCTTGCCGGACTCGATGGTTTCTTCGTTGCCCGGCTGGTGCGCAAAGACGATTGAGTTCAGATACTTAAAAACAACCTGGAATAGTGCGGTCACTTACGATCGCACTAATCATCTAACTAATTGATATTACAGATATTATAATTTTCAACAGTGCCTACCTTGGCATTAAGGCGGGCGCTGCAAAACCTGTTTAATCGCTGTGGATTGATTTTGCGCAGTAACCTTTCGTTTACGGCATAAGGCGAAATCCATTTCATCACCGCCTCGAAACACGCATATGCGTGTAATATCTTTCTCGCAGTCTCGCTGCTCATCGTCTGGTTGGAAATGCACGCAACGGTATCTGGTATGGCCTTCATGGCATCTGGCGAACGACACGAGCGCCTCTACCCAGCCCACACCGCCCATGAGCGGTGGGAACGACCTTCTGCCGGGCGAGGACGCGCGCGCCGTAAAATTTCTCTAATTTCCTTCATACTAAGCGCAGCACTGTTTGCTGGCCTTGTTGCCATTGCCGTGCTTTCGCCCGCGCCAAGTGATGCGCCATCCAACTCGCCAGCGGTCACAGCCTATGTCGCGCAGCCAACCCCGGCTATTGATGCGCTAGGCGACAAGTTGATGCAGAAGCCAAATATCTGGACCTTGCTAGCTGCTCCTGAACAGCTGTTCCAGCTGCGCTCGCGTGAACTGCTGGAGCTTTCAGCAACCTACACCGCGCGAGAGCATGGTTTGGGTGGCCGTGAAGATGTGCTGACTTTTGGTAGCTTCGGCGGCCACGACTTGCATCTACACTTCGCCATTTACCGCATGGGCAAAGAGGCTCCCCGCCCGTCCACCTTCTTCGTTGACCTTGCGCGCCGTTCGGCAGAATCTGGCGTTGGCGTGGTTAGCACAGGGCGCGCTATTGCTCAGGAAACGAAATTCGGACCAGCGGAAATCGCTGATGCCACCCTCAGTTACAATGGCGATGAGCGTCAGTGCAAAGCATTCCGGCTAACGGTTCCAGCAAGCGGCCAAGCTTATCAGATGTCCGGCTGGGCCTGCGATGAAACACCTGTTACACCAAACGAAATAGCCTGTTTCGTGGACCATTTGGCCCTGACAGCGGCTGCTGATAGCGCAGGTTTATCGGCGCTTTTCACCAGCGCCAATCAGCACCAGCGCCCCGAGTGCGGTGGCATACCGATCCCCGTTCCCCCCGAAGGCGAGTAAACACTTCCGCCCGAATCAAAAGGCCCGGCACTTATGTACCGGGCCTTTATTTTAGAGTGCCTGACGTTCTGATTGAATCAAAACTGCGCTCCAAATCCCATATTTTGCAATTTGCATTCATTTGAATAATCAAATTAAACGCAAACTGCTCTAGAGCACTCTGCAATGCCTATTGGGTCAGCACTTCCAGCTCGCGGATTACCGCGTCGCCCACTGCACCTGTGCCAACTGTATTTGCGCCGGGGGCTGCAATATCCTTGGTGCGAACGCCTGCTGCCAACACATTAGCAACTGCCTGTTCCACGATATCAGCCTGCTCGCCAAGCCCGAACGAATAGCGCAGCGCCATGGCGAATGAGCCAATCATCGCCAACGGATTGGCAAGCCCCTGCCCTGCAATATCCGGCGCTGAACCGTGCACAGGCTCATAAAGAGCACGACGCTTCCCGGTCACGGGATCCTCCGCCCCGAGCGATGCCGAGGGCAACATGCCCAGCGAGCCCGTGAGCATTGCTGCAACATCGGAAAGCAGATCACCGAACAGATTATCCGTCACGATAACATCAAACTGCTTGGGATTGCGCACGAGCTGCATGCCACAATTATCAGCCAGAATATGTTCCAGCGCGACATCAGGATAGTCCTTATGCACCTCACTGACGACCGCATGCCACAGCACCCCGGTCTTCATCACGTTGCGCTTTTCGGCAGAGGCCACACGCCCGCTGCGCTGGCGCGCCAACTCAAATGCGACGCGCGCTATACGATCAATCTCATGCGTCGTATAAATCTGCGTATCGACAGCTCGCTTTTCGCCGTTCTCCAGCGTGACGATCTCCTTCGGCTCCCCAAAATAAACGCCGCCAGTCAACTCGCGCACGATAACAAGATTGAGGCCATCGACATATTCCCGCTTCAGCGCGGAAGCCTCAGCCAATGCCGGATAGCAAATCGCCGGGCGCAGATTGGCAAACAGTCCAAGATCCTTGCGTAAACGTAACAGGCCAGCTTCGGGGCGCTCGCTGTAAGGCACCTGATCCCATTTAGGGCCGCCAACAGCACCGAAAAGTACTGCATCTGCCGCTAGTGCCCGCTCCATGGCAGCATCCGTAATCGCAACACCATGTGCATCGAAGGACGAGCCACCGACGAGATCCTTCTCAATCTCAAACTTGGCCAGCCCCCGCTTTGAGAACCACGCGACAAGCTTCTCAACCTCGCCTGCAACCTCAGGACCAATGCCATCACCAGGCAGAAGCAACAGATTATAGGATGTCATTGATCGACGCCTCTTTCCGTTTTGTCACATCCGCGACCCCTTGCCCCCATAGAAGCATTATCGTGGATCATCTTCTCATATACCTGCAGCCGACTTTGGTATCAAATCCACGGATGCGCCGCTGCATTTCGGGTCTCATACTCGCCGATGTCGGACGCCTTTTCCATCGTCAAGCCAATGTCATCTAGACCATTGAGCAAGCAATGTTTCCTGAACGCATCAATATCAAAAGCCACCACTTCGCCATCGGATGCAGAAATTGTCTGCGCCTCCAGATCAACCGTCAGGCGCGCGTTTTCACCGCGACGTGCATTTTCCATCAGCAGATCGAGCTGTTCCGGCGTTACACGGATTGGCAGAATGCCATTCTTGAAGCAATTGTTATAAAAAATATCGGCAAACGACGTAGAGATCACGCAACGAATGCCAAAATCGAGTAACGCCCACGGCGCATGCTCACGCGATGAACCGCAACCAAAATTATCGCCTGCCACCAGAATTTGCGCGTGTCGATAAGCGGGCTTGTTGAGCACGAAATCGGGATTTTCCGAACCATCTTCATTCAGCCGCATCTCTGCGAACAAGCCTTTTCCAAGCCCGGTGCGCTTGATGGTCTTCAGGTATTGCTTGGGAATGATCATATCCGTGTCGACATTAACGATTTCCATCGGCGCCGCCACGCTGGTCAACTGATTGAACTTATCCATTGTCAAAATCCCTCGGCTGATATGCCTTGTTTATCAGCCCATTGAATCGGTTTGTTGAGAACCTGAATCCGCCTCGGCCTGCTGCTCGATCGCTTCCATATCCTCATCCGAGAGGCCAAAGTGATGGCCAATCTCGTGCACCAGCACATGGGTGATCAAGCTGCCCAGTGTCTCTTCATTGTCGGCCCAATAATCCAGAATGGGCCTGCGATACAGAAACACCATATTGGGCATCTGTCCGGTCCATAACTGGCCGCCACCCTGCGCTAGCCCACTACCGTGAAACAGGCCAAGAAGGTCAAACGGCGTTTCGCATTCCATTGCTTCAAGCGTCTCATCATCGGGAAAATCCTCGATACGGATGACCACATCGCGCGCTAATTCCTGAAATGCCTCCGGCAGGGCGGCGAATGCAGCTGCTGCCAATTCCTCAAATACATCGAGGCCGGGAGCCATAGCATCACGCCAGAATGCGCCACCCTGCGTGCTCATAAATCACCCCGCAGTTGCAAGATGAACAGAACCGCCAGCACGGCAAACGCAATCACCGCAAGACCGCGACCGATACGCTTGCCCCAGATCTCGATTGGGTCTGGCGTTTCATCATTCATGTTCAGCGCCAATCGCGAACATCAACAAAGCGTCCGGCAATTGCCGCTGCTGCTGCCATTGCCGGTGAAACAAGATGGGTGCGCCCCTTAAAGCCCTGCCTGCCCTCAAAATTACGATTAGAGGTGGAAGCGCAGCGTTCACCTGGCTCCAGCTTGTCAGCATTCATAGCAAGACACATAGAGCACCCCGGCTCACGCCACTCAAGGCCGGCATCTATGAAAATGCGATCCAGCCCCTCTGCCTCAGCCTGCAGCTTGACGAGGCCAGACCCTGGCACAACCATCGCCTTGACGCTCTCATGCACCTTATGGCCCGCCACGATCCGCGCAGCCGCACGCATGTCCTCAATCCGCCCATTGGTGCAGGAACCAATAAACACGCGATCAACCGTGATATCTGTGATTTTTGTACCAGGCTTGAGGCCGATGTATTCTAACGCCCGCCATTTGGCCTGGCGCTTCATCTCATCGGCGATCTCATCTGGATTAGGTACAATGCCTGCAACCGACACGACATCCTCAGGGCTTGTGCCCCAGGTAACAATTGGCGGCAAGCGCGCCCCATCTAGCACGACTTCGCGGTCAAAGAAGGCGCCTTCATCCGTGCACAGGCTTTGCCAATAGCGCACAGCCGCATCCCACGCCTCACCTTGGGGGGCCTTTGGGCGCCCCTTCAGATATTCGTAGATCTTCTCATCAGGCGCCACCATACCAGCACGCGCGCCACCTTCGATCGTCATGTTGCAAACCGTCATGCGGCCCTCAACAGACAGCGACCGTATCGCCTCACCAGCAAATTCGATCACGTGGCCGGTGCCACCGGCCGTACCGATCTCGCCAATGATCGCCAGCACAACATCCTTGGCTGAAACACCTTCAGGCAATTGGCCATCAACGGTAACGCGCATGTTACGCGCTTTGCTCTGGATCAAGGTCTGGGTAGCAAGTACGTGCTCAACCTCAGAGGTACCTATACCGTGCGCCAACGCCCCAAACGCCCCGTGTGTGGAGGTGTGGCTATCGCCGCAGACAATTGTGGTGCCAGGCAGCGTAAACCCCTGTTCGGGCCCGACAACGTGCACAATGCCTTGGCGTTTATCACGCTCATTGAAGTACTCAACGTCGAAATCCTTTGCGTTCGCGGCAAGTGTCTCCACCTGCATGGCGCTTTCAGGATCGTCGATACCTTTTGAGCGGTCCGTAGTCGGCACGTTATGATCAACCACAGCAAGCGTGCGCGCAGGTGCCCGCACCTTGCGGCCTGCCACGCGAAGCCCTTCAAAAGCCTGTGGGCTTGTGACCTCATGCACCAAATGGCGATCAATATAGAGCAGGCAGGTACCATCCTCCTGCTGGGAGATGACGTGGTCATCCCAGATCTTGTCGTAGAGAGTACGAGGCTTGGTGGTGTCGTTCTGGTGGGCGCTCATGGCCTAACCTTCAATAACGTAGAGACGCGGCTATTGCATCAGACCAAAAAGCGGATACCGCTTTTTAGGTAAATCTGATGCACAAACAAATGATTAGAGCGCCAGACGTTCTGATTGCATCAGAACTGCGCTCTAATTTCTATATTTTACCGCAACTTGCGTTCAATTTGGTGAACCAACTTGAACGCAAACTGCTCTAGAGCAAAATGCCGACTCAACTTGAATCCATTCTGCTTTCATTACGCGCATCGTCTCAAGATTGAACGGGGAATGTCAATTACCATCCGCGCATCGGTTCAACGCGGGCATATCTGACGCCGGTCCTTCCGACGTCAGCGGATAAGGCCGGCCGCAATTGATGCGGTGAAACGCCCAAAGAAGCGCCATGGAAGTCTTGCATGGTCGTGGATCGCAGCAAATTCCTGCGTCGTCGGCCATTTAAGCCGCGAGGCCTTCCACGCTGCAGCGCGCGCCATCGATGATAAGGACACAGGCGATCTATTCATAAGAACAATTCTTAACACACCCCCCAAGGGCGAACAATTCTTTTATAGCGAGGCCGCACACGAAACAAAATAACAAAAAGCGGCCCACAGAGACTGGAGCCGCTTTTCAAATTTGATCAAACGCCTTGGCGTTCAAGCTTTACTCTGCTGCTGGCGTAGCAGCAGCTGCTGCCGCTGCGGCTGCAGCCTTCTTCGTCACGCGGTTCTTGTCAACGCGCTCGGCGATACGCGCAGACTTACCACGGCGGTCACGCAGGTAGTACAGCTTGGCGCGACGCACCTTACCAAGGCGAACAACCTTGATGGATTCGATGATTGGCGAGAACAGTGGGAACACGCGCTCCACACCTTCACCGTATGAAATTTTACGAACCGTGAAGCTCTCGTCGATGCCCGAACCGCCACGTGCGATCACAACACCTTCGTAAGCCTGAATACGGCTGCGCTCACCTTCCTTAACGCGAACGTTCACGATCACGGAATCGCCAGGCTGGAATGCTGGTGTCTCACGTGTTGCGGAAAGCTTGGCCATCTGCTCTAGTTCGAGCTCTCTAAGAATGCCGACCATAATCTAATACTCCTGCCGATGCGCCTTTGCGACGCTAGCGTTTCGGTGCGCTGTTTTCAGTTGATTCCCGTGGCTTCACGCCGATTAACCAACATGATTAAACCCAAGGGATGGTGGCATATACACGACCCACGTCGTATTGTCGAGCGGGTTGGGCGAGATCAAACTGCCTTTAAGACGTTTTCTTGATCAAAAGATCAGGTCGGCGCTCCCGCGTGATCCGCAGCGCCTCCGCCTGACGCCAGCGAGCAATAGCCGCATGATTGCCAGACAGCAGCATATCAGGGATCGCATGCCCCTCCCACTCACGCGGACGCGTGTAATGCGGATATTCGAGCATCCCGGATTCAAAGCTTTCTTCAGTGCCCGAATGCACGTGCCCCATGACACCCGGCAACAGCCGCACGCAGGCATCCAGCATGACCATGGCACCCAGTTCGCCGCCAGAAAGAATGTAATCGCCGATAGAGACTTCTTCGAGGTTCCGACCTGCGATTACTCGCTCATCCACCCCCTCGAAGCGGCCACATACAATGACAGCCCCCGGCCCATCAATGAGCTCTCGCACCCGCCCCTGTGAGAGAGGCCGACCACGTGGGCTCATTAAAAAACGGGGGCGTTCATCACCGTGTGGACAAACCGCATCAATCGCAGCAGCCAGCACATCAGCACGCAGCACCATACCAGGACCGCCTCCGGCAGGCGTGTCATCAACACTGCGGTGGCGGCCAAGGCCGTGGTTGCGAATATCATAAGCGTCGAGCGACCAATCGCCGCGCCGCATCGCTTCACCCGACAGGCTGATGCCCAACGGCCCCGGAAACATTTCCGGAAACAGCGTCAAGACAGAAGCCCGCCAGCAATCAGCTTTCGGGGCGTTCATCATCGTCATCGGAAAATAGCGTTTCAGAGGTGATCACAACCCGCTTGGCAGCAACATCCACCACCGGCACAAACGCCTTGGTGAATGGCAAAAGCGCAGAAGCACGCCGCCCCACCTTTGCAGATGGCTGGATTTCAATCACATCACCACCGCCGAAATCATGGAATGCTATCAGCTGGCCAATCACCTCACCCGTAGCATCCTCAACCCGCGCGCCGATGATATCAGCTTGCAGGAACTCATCTTCTTCAAGCTCAACCTGCAGACGCGCCCGTGGCACATAAAGACACACACGGGTGAGTGCCTCCGCCGCTTCGCGGCTCGTCATGCCTTCAACACGCGTCACGAACATGTCGTGAGTACCGGGAACCTGCCGCAGGCCTTTAAGAACGATACTCGTACCGTCCTCACGCTGCAGCGGATTGTAAGCAATGATGCCTGCAGGATCGCCAGTGTAGGATTTCAGCCGCACTTCACCGCGAACGCCGTGTGCGCGGCCGAATTCCCCAACGAGGACGCGGTCCTGTTTTACGTCAACCATGATCCGCGTCCGTAATAATTATGCTTCAGCAGGTGCTGCAGCAGCGGCTGCTGCCTCAGCGGCGGCTGCGCGCTCAGCTGCACGCTCTTGTGCCTTCTTGCCTGGCGCACCCTTGTTAGGGTTGTTGCGTGCAGGGCGCTTAACAACGCCAGCTGCATCAAGGAAGCGCAGTACACGATCGGTAGGCTGTGCGCCCTTGGAGATCCAGTCCTTCGCCTTTTCAATATCAAGCGTGATACGTGCTGGATCGTCCTTAGCCTTCAAAGGATCGTAGGAGCCAACGCGGTCGATGAAGCGACCATCGCGTGGCGAACGTGCATCAGCAACAACGATACGGTAGTAAGGACGCTTCTTGGAACCACCGCGGGCGAGACGAATCTTGAGAGACATTTGTTAGGTTTCCTTTTTAACAAACTGTATTTAAAGAGTTATTTCTTTTTTCCGAATGGATTAAACGATCCACCCGGTTTACCGAGGCCAGGTAATCCGCCGCCTGCTCCACCAAGACCGGGGAGTTTGGGCATGCCCAATCCGCCACCACCCATACCCGGAGGCAATGGCGGCAGGCCGCCCGGCAGTCCACCTGAAAGACCACCTGGCAATTGCTTCTTCATCTCCTCCAGCGCCTCTGGCGTAATCTTGGAGGGGTCGATATTTGGCATGCCGCCGCCAAGGCCGAACATGTTGCCGAGCGCGCCCGCGATACCACCGCGACCGCCTTTGCCCATGGCTTTCATCATGTCCGCCATCTGGCGGTGCATTTTGAGGAGCTTGTTGACGTCCTCAACCTTTGTGCCTGAACCTGCAGCGATGCGCTTCTTGCGGCTGGCCTTTAGCAAATCCGGCGTGCAGCGCTCCTTCGGCGTCATCGAATCGATGATAGCCTTCTGGCGGCCCAACACACGTTCATCCAGATTGGCGTTATCAAGCTGGCTCTTCATCTTGGAAATGCCAGGCATCATGCCCAACATACCCTTCATGCCACCGATGCGCTCCATCTGGCTGATCTGATCGCGCAGGTCGTTCAAATCGAACTGGCCCTTGCGCATCTTTTCGGCCATACGCACGGCTTTTTCAGCATCAATCGATTCCGCAGCCTTCTCGACCAGCGATACGATATCGCCCATACCGAGAATACGGTTAGCTACCCGCTGCGGATGAAAATCTTCCAGCGCATCAATTTTCTCGCCAGTACCAACGAGCTTGATCGGCTTGCCGGTAACAGCGCGCATGGAAAGCGCAGCACCGCCGCGTCCATCACCATCCATACGGGTGAGAACGATACCAGTAACACCCAGGCGAGCATCGAAGGCACGGGCGGTATTGACCGCATCCTGACCAGTGAGGCTATCAGCGACGAGCAGCACTTCATGCGGATCAGTCGCGGCCTTAACCTCAGCCACTTCCACCATCAACGCTTCATCGATGGTGACGCGCCCGGCGGTATCAAGCATCACGACGTCATAACCGCCAAGGCGGCCGGCTTCCATAGCGCGACGTGCAATTTGCACTGCCGTCTGCCCAGGAATAATCGGCAATGCATCGACACCAACCTGCTTGGCAAGAACAGCAAGCTGCTCCATCGCAGCTGGACGACGCGTGTCGAGCGAAGCCAGCAGAACCTTGCGCTTTTCCTTATCCGTCAGACGGCGCGCGATCTTTGCCGTTGTCGTGGTTTTACCGGAACCCTGCAGCCCCACCATCAGGATGCCAACAGGTGGCAACGCATCAAGGCTGATGGTGACAGCATCCTTGCCCAGCATCTCAACGAGCTGGTCATGGACAACCTTGACCACCATCTGGCCCGGCGTCACCGATTTGATAACATTGGCCCCAACGGCTTCAGCCTTCACCTTGTCGGTAAAGCTGCGTACAACTTCGAGGGCCACGTCGGCCTCAAGCAACGCACGACGCACCTCGCGCAAAGCCGTGTTGACATCAGCCTCAGTCAGCGCACCGCGACGGGTGAGCGTATCAAGAATACCTGAGAGCTTTTCTGAGAGGTTTTCGAACATGGCTATCTCCGGTTATCCGTCAGATGGTCGCAGGCACACAGACGCCAACAAGCACACCCCTATCACACGACAGGATGTGCAAACGCCAACATTGAATGTCCAGACCCGACAGAAGCACTATGCGACTGCCTGTTTCGCCAACCATGCAATTCTCCATGACCGCCCAAAAACCCAGCATGCGCAAAACCAAACGCGCCCGAGGGCGCATCGCGCTGTCGGACGTTGACCTCCGGCCAAGAGAAACTCCCGGACACGGTCGGCGGCTCACGAACAAAGGTTCGGGCAGATATTCTGGTCTTATGCAGCCACGCAGGGGCGCAAGTCAACCCTAAATCAAATCACATGCGCAACAAATCAAGGGCATGAGCTAGTTGATGGCCTTATCAGGCGCATTCTCGGATGGAGCAGCCGGCTCTATTGCAGGTGCAACATCTGGCATCGGACTAGCTGCGGGTGCGGCTGATGAAGGCGACTCTGGAGGCCTGGTTTCTTGCGCCGGCACACCCTCCTGCTGCTTGGTTTCAGGAGCTATCTCCTTAGCGGCATCTGGCACAGTAAACTCAGATGCACTCTGTGCTTCGGCTGGCGCAATGGCCTTTGGAGCTTCTTGCGATTGCTCCTTTGGCCGCACATAGATGTAAACCTCAAGCGCTTCATCAGTGGGATTCGTGAGATCCGTCACATATTCTTCAATGAAAGTATCCTGCACCACAACATTCTTGCCATCGAGATAGGTCGTGATCGCCTCGTAGGCCGTATCAATATCATCATAGGGCGAGGCGTGCACAAAGCGGAAAGCCTTTCCGGATGGACTTTCTCCTAACCGCACAGCAGGCAGTGGCTGCTTGGCCTCGCTGCCTGTCGCAAATTCTGCAGCTGCTTGCTGCAATGCTTCATCTGCATTGGCACCCGCTTCATCGATTGACACGGGCAACATGGCATCAAAGCGAAAGCCGGAATCATCCGTCTCGGTGAAAACAGCGAATGGTCTGCCCACGACATCAAACCCTGCCGCCATAACGATTTCATCAAGCTGCTTGAAAGCAGCTGCCAAATTATCGAATCCCTTTTCCCAAGTGCTCTGTGATGAAAGCATCAGGGTCTTGCGTGGCGCAATCTCAACCTCATCCAGACCGCCTGAATTGGTTGGCGCAGGCGCTAGTGTTGTGAGTGAAGGATCCGCATTTTTACTTGCCGTTTCATGAGCGCCTAATGAGAGACCCGCCGCATAGGGAATAAAAGGTGTGACAGGCGTATTTTGTGCCGGCACCTCATCGGCTGATAAAGCAGGCGTAACGCCGGCCAATTCCATACCGCCCATAACCGTGACGAGCGCGGCCAGCATAAGGAACCATGAACGCACAGGCATTATTTGCTCCACACAAGACAGTCAGACGGCATCAGCAAGGCCGTGGTGTTTCCGGTTAAAGCAAAATGCGACAAACAAGAAGCGCAATCTTGCCCTCTAGCCATTCGCATTTGGTTTAAGCCATAAGCTGAGAACAGAATGCCTTTCATGAATCCGCAAGCGACTGCATAATAACCCATTGCATAAATGATAATGACCATACCAAACTGAAGACTCGCCATCACTCGCGATTTGCATCATATACTCAAGTGAGGCGTATCCACGCGCCAGCAACAATCTATGCGGATACAAACTTTGAATACGCTCGCCAATCTCCCCTTCCTGAAGATGAACGGTCTCGGCAACGAAATCGTGGTGCTCGATCTGCGCGGTCTTTCGCATACCGTGACGACACACGAAGCGCAGGCGATAGGGCAGTTTGAGCGGGCAAAATTCGAGCAGTTGATGGTGCTGCACGATCCTGTCACTCAAGACACAGATGCTTTCGTACGCATTTATAATGCTGATGGCTCAGAGGCAGGCGCATGTGGCAATGGCACGCGTTGTGTTGCATTCGCCATCTTGCGCGGTACCGAACGTTCACAAACGATTGTCGAAACGACTGCAGGTCTCCTCACTTGCACGCGCGTCGCTGATGAGCTTTTTACCGTTGATATGGGTACTCCCCGCTTCGGATGGCGTGATATTCCGTTAAGCGAGGAGGTTGCCGATACAGCCGCACTCCCGCTGTCGCGTCAGGTTGAAGGACTGCCTTCGCTTGAATCGCCTGTTGGGGTGAGCATGGGTAATCCACACGCCGTGTTCTTTGTTGCTGATACCGCAGCCTATGATCTGACTGCAATCGGCCCCTCGCTTGAGCATGACCCACTATTTCCCGAGCGCGCCAATATATCCCTCGCGCAGGTGCTTGGTCGCGATCATCTTAAGCTGCGCGTATGGGAGCGCGGCGCGGGAGAGACACGTGCTTGCGGCTCAGGCGCATGTGCGGCAGCGATTGCCGCCATGAAGCGCGGCCTGGTGGATCGGCGCGTACGTGTCAGCCTGCCAGGCGGTGACCTCACTATCGAATGGCGCGCAGATGATCACGTGCTGATGACTGGCCCTACAGCTCTGGAATGGACTGATAGCCTGCCTGCAAGCCTTTTCAGGGACGCAGCAGCATAATGAGCGTAGAGATTGTCACGTTTGGCTGCCGACTGAACATTGCCGAATCTGAAGCACTAAAGCGCCATGCAGAAGCCGCGGGGCGCGAAAACATTGTTATCGTCAATACCTGCGCTGTTACGGCAGAGGCAACCAAGCATGCACGCCAGAGCATCCGCCGGCTGAAGCGTGAACGGCCTGACGCGGAAATTATCGTAACTGGCTGTGCCGCACAGATCGAGCCAGAACGCTTCGCAGACATGCCGGAAGTTGCGCAAATTCTCGGCAATGCAGAGAAAATGCGACCGGAAACCTGGTTGCAACCCGCTACCGAGCGAATTGTGGTCAGCGATATCATGACCGTGCGCGAAACTGCACCTCAGCTTGTTGATGCTTTCGAGGGACATACGCGGGCATTCATACAGGTACAAAACGGCTGCGATCATCGCTGCACATTCTGTGTCATCCCGTATGGGCGCGGGCCATCGCGCTCTGTGCCAATGGGTGAAGTGGTTGATAGCCTGAAACGACTTATCGATAATGGTTATCGTGAAGCGGTGATCACGGGTGTAGATATCACCAGTTACGGCGCAGACTTGCCAGGCAAGCCTTCACTTGGCCTGCTGGTAAAGAACATTCTGCGACATGTGCCTGATCTGGCACGGCTACGGCTGTCATCCATCGATTCAGTGGAGGCGGATGATCACCTTATGGAGGTTATCGCCACCGATTCCCGGCTGATGCCGCATCTTCATCTATCGCTTCAATCGGGCGATGACATGATCCTGAAACGTATGAAGCGCCGCCACTCGCACGCGGATGCGCTCAAGTTTGTGGAAACGGCTCGCAGTCTGCGCCCTGATATGGTGTTTGGCGCAGATGTTATTGCTGGCTTTCCGACAGAGACGGATGAGATGTTTGCCCGCTCACAAGAGGCAATCGTGGCTTACGGCCTGACGCACCTGCACGTCTTCCCCTACTCTCCTCGCCCCGGCACACCAGCTGCGCGGATGCCGCAGGTAGCGAGAGAAATTGTGAAGGAACGCGCGGCACGCCTTCGTATGCTAGGCATGCGGCTGCTGGAGAAACATCTTTCCAGCGAAGTGGGGCAGCGTCGCATTGTTTTGACGGAGCGGGGAAGTATCGGCCGCACTGAGGCCTTTACACCAGTACAATTACAAGGCTCCCCGACAGCCGGCGAACTCATGTCCGTAACGATCGGGGGGCATGATGGACGACAATTATTCGCCGTCTGAACTCTATTAAGACAAGATCTGGTCTTTGATCCTCTGCGATATGCCCTCAGCTTGCTTAAGAACACTCTCCTCAAGTCCAAGGAACAGACCAGGAATATTTCTAAGATCTCCCACCGCCTCTGCTGCATCTAAAAGAACAATATGTCTCTCCGACAAATCATGGCAATCAATTGCAGCCTGAACAACACATTGCTCAAGCGCCGTAAACGCAATAGCAGTCTTAGCTTGGCGTTCCTCAGGTGTATAACCCGCGCAAAAAACTGTTGTGAGCTCACAAACAGCATCTCGCAAGGGCGTATTATCCCCTGCCCTCATATTCCTTAGAGGGGGTGGCATTAAAAGCTGGGATGAATTCGTACCATTATTACTTACAGACATAAACATACCCTTTAAACTAATACAAACATGTAAGCCTGAGAATTTCTACGCGCTGAATGTAGCCCATCTTACATAAAAAGTATATAAACATACACATCACAGAAAGGGTTTTGCACGTAAATCAACACATACATCCAATATATCGATCAGAATGCTACAACGACATCGCTGCACAGTATTATTATAAATTAATACTTAAACCCAAGTTCAAAGAAAGTCTCCAACATATGTCCAGGCAATGGCGCCTCCACCTGGATTGCCTCACGTTTTGGATAAAGTGGTAGCGTGATTGCACGCGCATGCAGATGCAGTCCCGGCCCGCCCATGCGCGGTGCGCTGCCATAGATCGGATCACCAAGGATAGCAAAGCCACTTTCAGCACAATGCACACGCAGTTGATGGGTACGGCCTGTCACAGGCTCTAGCGCCAACCATGTGAACTTCTCATGCCGCCCAAGCACCTGCCAACGGGTAAGTGCAGGCTGGCCCGCGGGATCAACTTTCATCCACCAGCCACGATCTGGATCGCGAGGGCCCAACGGCAGATCAATTTCGCCTGTATCTGATTCGGGCCCACCTTCAACAATGGCCCAATAGGTTTTTGAAGCCTGATTGGTTTTGAACAACTTTCCCAATCGCTCCAACGCCTTTCGATGGCGCCCCAGGACAAGGCACCCTGACGTATCACGATCCAGCCGATGCGCGAGTTCCGGCACCCGCGGCAGGCCAAAGCGTAGCGCTGGTAGAAATTCTGTCAGCGTTCTCTGGCTGCCCTGCCCGTTACGCGACAAGCTATTGCGCGGCCCCGGATGCACCGGCAGGCCCGCTGGCTTGTCAATTACAAGCATCAGGGCATCGCGATAGAGCACGCGACGCATTATCTCGTCTTCAGTGACTTCCCCGTTCATGCTGTTCGGGCTATCGAGTAAGTTAAACCTTGGCAAGCCCCATTTGTATCGACTCAGCTGGGGCAATGACGGAAAAGACACATGACAACCGATGATGACAGGCTGGACAGCAAAAAACGCGGCCTGTTCTCCCGCCTCTTCGGCAGAAAAGACGAGCCCGCACCAGAACACACGGAAGCACCCGCTTCATCTGGAGAGCCGGCAAACGAGATGCCGGAAGCATTGCCCACAGACGAAATCGCTGCCGGGCAAATAGCACCGCCGTCTGAAGAGCTCATTGCTGAACCTTCGCCAGAGATGCGGCACGAGGTAGCAACGCCGGAAGCCCCCCTTCCACAAGAAGAGGCAATCCAGATCGCCTCCTCGACGGACGAGTTGGGGGCGGACGAGTTGGGGGCGCTTGAATCTGCACCGATTACATCTTTTGAAGGCTCTGAGGCCGAAGAGATAGCACCAGCGCCAAAAGCCAGCTGGTGGCAGCGCTTAAAGAATGGTCTGTCGCGCACGTCTTCTTCTATCGGGTCGGGGATTGTAGGTATCTTCACCAAGCGCAAGCTTGATGACACAACGCTTGAAGAGCTTGAGGATATCCTGATTCAGGCTGATCTCGGCATCGCCATGGCCACGCGCGTTACGGAAGTGGTTGGCAAGGGACGCTACGACAAAACCATCGACCCCGATGAGGTCAAGGCGATCCTCGCGCAAGAGATTGAAACGGTGCTCACCCCCGTTGCGCAACCCCTGGTGATCGACAGTAGCAAGAAGCCGTTCGTAATTCTGATGATTGGCGTCAACGGCTCCGGTAAAACAACAACAATCGGCAAACTCGCTCAAAAATTCCGCGGTGAAGGTCGGTCGGTGATGCTGGCGGCGGGCGATACATTTCGCGCGGCCGCTATTGAGCAACTTGCGGTATGGGGCCAGCGCACTGGCACCCGCGTTATTCGCGGTGAGCAAGGCGCGGATGCATCGGGCCTCGCGTATGATGCGCTGACACAAGCGCAGGAGGCCGGCACTGACATACTGATGATCGATACAGCGGGCCGCCTCCAGAACAAGGCCGGGCTGATGGCCGAGCTTGAGAAAGTCATCCGTGTGATCAAAAAGCGCGACGAATCAGCGCCCCATGCAGTTTTGCTGGTGCTCGACGCCACCACAGGGCAGAATGCGATCAATCAGGTTGAGATTTTCGGCAAGATAGCAGGTGTCACTGGCCTGGTGATGACGAAATTGGATGGCACCGCGCGCGGCGGCATTCTGGTTGCAATTGCTGACAAATTTGGCCTGCCTGTCCATTTCATCGGTGTGGGCGAAGGTGTCGACGACCTTGAACCATTTGCGGCAGACGAGTTTGCCCGCGCCATAGCAGGCATCGAAGAAGCATGAAGCAGAGTATGACAAAACCAATTGAGACCAGCAAAGAAGGTCTGCCCCCGCTCACCAAGCTGCTGCTTGAGATGGGGCCGCTGATCCTGTTTTTTCTAGCCAATTCGCGTCCGGCTTACTTCACACCCTGGATCGGGCCACTGCTTCCCGCTGAAATGAGTGCTGATCACGTTGGAATCTTTGCAGCAACCGCTGTATTTATGGTGGCAACCGTAATCGCGCTGATCGCTAATTACGTGCTGGAACGGCGTTTGCCGATCATGCCGCTGGTCTCGGGAATTGTCGTCGTAAGCTTTGGTGCGATGACGCTCTGGCTTAATGACGATCTGTTCATCAAGCTTAAGCCCACCATCGTCAATTGCCTGTTCGGCGCTATCCTGCTGGGTGGGCTGTTATTGTTCAACAAGCCATTATTGCCAATTGTGTTTGGCAGCGTTTTTCAGCTCGATGAAGAGGGCTGGCGCAAACTCACGTTCCGTTGGGGCGTTTTCTTTTTCGTGCTAGCTGCAATCAACGAGCTTGTTTGGCGCACGCAAAGCACGGATTTCTGGGTGAGCTTCAAGGTATTCGGCATGACGCCAATCACCCTCGCCTTCGCCATCGCGCAGACACGGCTTATCATGCAGCACAGCCCTGAGGACGAGGCAAAAAGCTAAAACCCCGCAATCTGATTTATCCAGAAGCCACATCGGCTACTTGTTAAAACGCATTGTCAGGTTAGTGTTTTAAGGCGGCTGCTTCAGCGATAGCCTTTTCCAGCGTCGTTGCGATAGCCTCGCTGGTTAACGGCCCGATATGCTTGTGGCGGATGGTGCCATCGCCTGCCACAACAAAGGTTTCAGGCACACCATAAACGCCCCAGTCAATCCCCGTGCGCCCAGAGGTATCAGCGCCCACCCGCGCAAACGGATTACCCAACGCACCAAGAAAGCGGCGCGCATTTTCTGGAGAGTCCTTGTAGTTGATGCCAACCACCGTCACCCGCGGATCGCGCGCCAATTCAGTAAGTAGTGGGTGCTCTTGCCTGCATGGCACGCACCAGGACGCCCACACATTTACCAGCATAACCTTACCGACCTGAAGATCAGCTGTCGCTAAACCCGGCACTCGCGCACCATCCCGCACGAGACCATCGAGCGGTGGCAGGTCGAACTTGGGCACGGCCCTGCCAATCAGCACTGAGGGCACGCGTGAGGGATCCCCCTCGATCAAACGCGTCACAAACAATAGCGCCAGCGCGCCAAAAACGATCAGTGGCAGCAGAATAAGCAGGCGTCGACGGGGCTTTTCGGCTTTAACTTCGGTAGCATTTGTCATGTTGCGCTCTTGCGGCGTGAGCGACGGTGCACACCACGCGCCTCGAAATCAGCCAGCGCCCGCATCTGCGCTCGATAATCAACCACCGCACGAACAATCAAGCCACCAACGATGAGCAGCGCAAAACCATAAGCAGCAATGATATAGGCTACATGGGAGGTGGTCATCTCAGCGCCTTCGCTGCACTGACGGTTGGCGTAACAGGCACACGCTCACGTTGCTGTGCTTCAAGCAGACTAAGCGAGCGCACGCGTCGACGCAAAATCTCTGTCCGCATGCCAGCAAGATGTAATGTCACAGCAAGCAGTGTAAATCCGGCTGCCATCACCAGCAAAGGCCACAGCATGGATGGATCGATCGTCGATCCACCAAGTCGCAACACAGATGCGGGTTGATGCAACGTGTTCCACCAATCGACTGAAAACTTAACGATGGGCAGGTTGATAACACCAACGAGTGTCATGATCGCTGCAGCGCGCGCGGCCGATGAAGGCTCTTCAATCGCACGCCATAAACCGATAATGCCAAGATAGATCAATAGAAGCACAAGCTCGGACGTGAGGCGCGCATCCCATACCCACCAGGTGCCCCACATCGGCTTGCCCCAGATCGAACCCGTAACAAGGCAGAGAAAGGTAAATGCAGCGCCAATGGGCGCGGCGGCTTTCTGCGCCACATCTGCCAAAGGATGACGCCAAACCAATGTGCCGATCGCCGATCCAGCCATCATGGCATAGAGAAACAACGACAACCACGCGGCAGGCACATGAATGTACATAATGCGCACAGTCGCGCCTTGTTGGTAGTCATCTGGCACACTGAAGAATACCAGCCAGAGCCCAACAGCAAGCAGCAATGCCGCCGCACCTGCCACCCACGGCAGCATTCGGCCAGAAAGCGCTAAAAAGCGGGTCGGATTGGCCAGCGCAGTCAGCATTGTCGTTTTATGTATCCAAGGTTTGGGGCATTAATTTTATTAGCGCAGTCTTTAACTGGCATTGGACAGCAATACCAGTCTTATTGGTGATGTAACGTTCCGTTCGGGTTGCGGCAATGCGGTATTATGCCTCTTTTTGTGGGCCATTCTATTCATCAGCCCGAAGCGCCATAGCTGCCGCAACGGCACCTACAACAATAGCCACCATACTAATTGCGCAAAGTAGCAGAAATGGCGTGAGGAACGGCACCGTTCCACCCACTGCCGCCTGCGCCGCTGAAACCCCGAAGATCAGGCTCGGCACCATCAACGGCATTACCAGAATAGCAAGGATAAGCCCCCCGCGTCGCAATTTTGCTGTCAACGCTGCCCCTACCATCCCAATGAATGTGAGCGCTGGCGTGCCGACAAGTAAGGTGGCAGAAACAGCGAGCATGGCCTCAGGCGTCAACGCAAGCAGCAGCCCAAACAATGGTGCAAACAACGCCAGCGGCAAGCCAGTTGTAAGCCAGTGCGCAATGCCCTTGGCAATAACGGCCAGCTCCAACGGTGTCTCGCTGGCAAGAATAAGAGCTAACGAACCATCCTCTTCATCAGCCTGAAACAACCGATCAAGACCGATCAAAGTTGATAACACTGCCGCAAGCCACAAAATCGAAGGACCAATACGCGACAACAGGTTGAGATCGGGACCAATAGCGAATGGAATTAAAGTCACCAGCATCAGGAAGAACACCAGCGGCAAACCACCAGCGCCCCCTATACGTGTTGCAATCCGGATATCCCTGCTGACAATGGCAGAAAATGCACGCATCACCATGCCTCTTCTCCTGCATCACTCTCTGTCAATGCAGGTGGCTCAATGGTCAGCGATACAGTGCTCTTTAATCCCAAAGGCAAATGCGTTGCCGCGATAATCAAGCCGCTGTTCGCCAGATGCTCCCGCATCAATCCTACCAGCAAAGCTTGTGAGCCAGCATCAAGGGCTGCTGTCGGTTCATCCAAAAGCCAAATCGGGCGAGATGTGACAAAAAGTCGCGCCAACGCAACCCGCCGCCGCTGACCAGCCGATAAATAGGCCACCGGCAGACGCGCGAGATGGGCGACATCGAGTTTCGCCAACGCCTCAACTGGCGTCAACGCTGGTGCACCCAACACATCACTGGCAAAGCTGAGGTTCTCTTCCGCAGTTAGCATCGGCTTCAGACCCTCACGATGGCCAACCGCGTTGATTAGCTCGGCCAAGGTGCACTCACCTGATTCGCTTAAGCTAATACGCCCCGCAGCTGGCTTGAGGCGACCACTGATTATCGTGAGCAGGCTCGACTTGCCTGCACCATTTGGACCGGTGATGACAAGCGCCTGCCCGCTTTCCACAGCAAACGACAGCCTGGAAAACAACAGCCGCCCCGAACGGCGGCAGGAAAGGTTATCGGCGGTAAGGCGCAAATTGGGCAAAATTGGAATGATTCCTCTCGAAACAATTGCGTTCATGTGTGTAGCACTTTAGAACTGCTATCAACGGTCTAGCGCATCAACGCGAAACTGACTATATAGCACGCAGGCTGCGCCGCGCGCGTGACGCGCGGGGACCTGGGCACTCCCGGGGCGGCGCGCGCATTTAGCGCTACTAGGCTTGGCATTCGTGTCACACATCCCCGCAAGGATCACGCAATGACGACCTCAAACGATAGCTTCAAATCCCGCCGCACACTTAAAGTCGGCGACAAGTCCTACACCTATTACTCCATTCCGGAAGCCGAGAAGAACGGTTTGACAGGCGTGTCGCGCCTGCCGTTTTCCACGCGCGTTCTGCTGGAGAACCTTCTGCGCTTCGAGGATGAGCGCACCGTCAAGCGCGACGATATTCTCGCCATCGCTGACTGGTTGAACAACAAGGGTGCGGTTGAGAAGGAAATTGCCTTCCGCCCTTCCCGCGTGTTGATGCAAGACTTCACCGGCGTTCCCGGCGTTGTCGATCTGGCAGCCATGCGCGATGCCATGAACACACTTGGTGGCGACCCCAAGAAGATCAACCCGCTTGTGCCTGTTGATCTCGTCATCGATCATTCGGTTATTGTTGATGAGTTCGGCACGCCGCAGGCATTCCACGACAACGTTGAGCGCGAGTACGAGCGCAATGGCGAGCGTTATCGCTTCCTGCGTTGGGGCCAGGATGCATTCGACAACTTCCGCGTTGTGCCCCCAGGCACCGGCATCTGCCATCAGGTGAACCTGGAGTACCTGTCGCAGACGGTCTGGACGCGCAAGGAAGGCGACACCGAAGTCGCATACCCCGATTCACTCGTCGGCACCGATTCGCACACCACGATGGTCAACGGCCTGTCCGTTCTTGGCTGGGGCGTTGGCGGTATCGAGGCAGAAGCAGCAATGCTCGGCCAACCGCTCTCGATGCTGATTCCTGAAGTCATCGGCTTCAAGCTTACCGGCAAGCTGAAGGAAGGCGTTACGGCGACCGACCTCGTGCTCACCGTTACACAGATGCTGCGCAAGAAGAGCGTTGTCGGCAAGTTCGTCGAGTTCTACGGCCCCGGCCTTGATAGCCTCACGATCGAAGATCGCGCGACAATCGGCAATATGGCGCCTGAATATGGTGCGACGTGTGGCTTCTTCCCGGTTGATGAAGCAACGCTTCGTTACCTGCGCAAGACCGGCCGCGCTGATGATCGCGTGGCGCTGGTTGAGGCTTATGCCAAGGCTCAGGGCACGTTCCGCACTGCTGATACGCCCGACCCTGTATTTACTGACACGCTGTCGCTTGATCTTGCTGATGTCGTACCTTCAATGGCAGGTCCCAAACGTCCGCAGGACCGGATTTTGCTCTCGGGCACCAAGGCTGGCTTCGCCGACGCTATGGAAACCGAGTTCAAAAAGGCGGGCGAGCTCGCCAAGCGTTATAAGGTTGAAGGTGCAAACTTCGACCTTGGCCATGGCGATGTTGTGATTGCGGCTATCACCTCGTGCACCAACACTTCGAACCCCAGCGTGATGATCGGTGCGGGCCTACTGGCGCGCAACGCCGTTGCCAAGGGCCTGAAGACCAAGCCTTGGGTGAAGACCTCGGTCGCACCGGGCTCGCAGGTTGCTGGTGAATACCTGGACAAGTCCGGCCTGCAAAAGGATCTGGACGCGCTGGGCTTCAATATCGTCGGCTACGGCTGCACGACCTGCATCGGTAATTCCGGCCCGCTTGCGGACGAGATTTCCAAGACAATCAACGATAATGGCGTCATTGCCGCTGCCGTTCTGTCCGGTAACCGCAACTTCGAGGGCCGTATCAGCCCAGATGTTCGCGCAAACTACCTTGCATCACCTCCGCTGGTTGTAGCCTACGCGCTGGCCGGCACGATGCAGCTTGATCTGACGACAGAGCCTCTTGGCGTTGGTTCGGATGGCAAGCCTGTGTACCTGAAGGACATCTGGCCCTCATCCCATGAGATCCAGGAGTTCATCGACAAGAACATCACGCAGGAACTCTTCCGCCGCCGTTATGGGGATGTTTTCACGGGCGATAAGAACTGGCAGGGTATCACCGTTACACGCGGCCTGACCTATCAGTGGGATTCTGCCTCAACATACGTGCAGAACCCACCCTATTTTGAGGGCATCACCAAGACACCTGTTCCGGTTGAAGACATCGTTAGCGCACGGGTATTGGGTCTTTTCCTTGATTCGATCACGACCGACCATATCTCGCCAGCCGGTTCGATCAAGGAAGCAAGCCCTGCGGGTCGTTACTTGCGCGATCATCAGGTGCGTCCACAGGACTTCAACCAGTACGGCACGCGTCGCGGCAACCACGAAGTGATGATGCGCGGCACGTTCGCAAACATCCGCCTCAAGAACCAGATGGTGCGCGACGACAATGGCAACGTTGTTGAAGGCGGCTATGCTGTGCACTTCCCTTCCAAGGAACGCATGGCCATCTTCGATGCGGCTGAGCGTTATCGCGCTGAAGGCGTGCCATTGGTGGTATTTGCGGGCCGTGAATACGGCACGGGTTCATCGCGTGACTGGGCTGCGAAGGGCACCAAGCTGCTTGGCATCCGCGCTGTCATCGCACAAAGCTTTGAGCGTATCCACCGCTCCAACCTCGTTGGCATGGGCATTATCCCGCTTGTGTTTGAGGAAGGCACGTCTTGGGAAACGCTTGGGCTGAAGGGTGATGAGCAGGTCACGATCCGTGGTCTGGGTGCTGGTCTGCAGCCGCGCCAGAAGATGGAAGCGGAGATCACCTTTGCTGATGGATCAGTGAAGAAGGTACCGCTGATTGCCCGCATCGACACGCTGGACGAGCTGGAATACTTCCGTAACGGTGGCATTCTGAATTACGTTCTGCGTGAATTGGCAGCATAATCATACGTGATTTTGGCCTTTCTCGTTGGATAGGCCAAAAAACGTGTCATGCAATTGCAATAACCATGAGCACCGGTGCTTGGATAAGCGCCGGTGCTCATGTATATGAAAACATCTTAAATTAGACTTGCGTGGAGGAATCCGGCGCAAATCATTGTATTTGCCGCGTTGCAGACATGCGCGGGCATAAGAATCAGGAGTAATGCGATGGCGTCCACCTACGAGACCGTCGCCGACATCATTGCCGATACGTCGGATATCCCGCGCGACCAGATCACGCCGGAGAGCCACGCGATTGATGATCTTGGCGTTGATTCACTGGCCTTCCTCGATATCGCTTTCGCGATCGACAAAGCATTCGGCATCAAGCTGCCACTTGAAACGTGGACGCAGGAAGTGAACGAAGGCAAGGTGCCAGCTGAACAGTATTTCGTGCTGAAGAACCTGGCGACCCGCATCGACGAACTCGTCGCTGCCAAAGGTTGATTGCTTTAGGTTGATTGGTGCTGATCCCGCGTCTGCATCATCAATCGCCTGGTCTAAAGTCGATTTTTCGACTCTCTTAAACGTAAGCGGAAGCAACATTTTTTGCTTCCTCTTGCATTCTGCCCTCAGGCTGCCGCCGATACCAAGCCGGATTGGTTTCATAAGCGCCCGGCCGTACGGTAAAAGCTGACCCATGCGCCTTGAATATTTCCAGATGATCGACCGTATCTCCACCTTTAACGAGGAAGAGGAGCGGCTTGAAGCATCATCCACGGTTCCTGTTGAAAGTCCCGTTTTCGAAGGGCACTTCCCCGGCCATCCATTGATGCCCGGCGTGCTGCTGACGGAAACAATGGCACAAGCATCGGGTTATCTCATTCTCGGCCTGATCCGCTTTACGCATATGCCATTTCTGGCCAGCGTCGAGAAGGCAAAATTTCGCTCATTCGTGGGCCCCGGCGCGCCGCTGGTGATCACTGCTACCCGCACACATCAAGGTTCTGGTTATGCGGTTACCCGCGCCAAAATCACGAGCAATGGAAAAACCATTTGTGATGCTGACTTGATGTTCCGGCTTATGCCTTTCCCTGATGGCCTTTCTGCTCAAATGCAGTCCCAGGCTGCAGGTATGGGGCTTGTTCTGGAGACTGCCTGAATGGCTAATGGCGAAAATAGCGAGACGATCCCCAGCGTTGCTTCCCGCGATGTGTGGATAACTGGCATCGGCATCGTTTCAAGCCTCGGTGAGGGACGGCAAGCGCATCTGGCTGCTCTTGATGGCGATAACGCGTCGCAGGTCGATACAGATACCTTTGCGCCCTACCCGGTGCATCCCATTGTGCCGCTGGAGTGGGAAAAGCAGATTCCCAAAAAGGCAGACCAGCGCCAGATGGAGAACTGGCAGAAGCTGGGCGTTTACGCAGCTGGTCTTGCGCTTGAAGATGCAGGCCTTGCGCGCGATAACGCGTTGCGCCGCGATGTACACATGATTGTTGCCGCGGGTGGCGGCGAACGGGATTATGACGTGGATAGCCAGATATTGTCTGGCATCGCAACAGCAGAAAATCCTGATGCATTCCTCAACGAACGCTTGATGAGTGACCTGCGTCCGACGCTGTTCCTCGCTCAATTGTCGAATTTGCTCGCGGGCAATATCTCAATTGTTCACGGCATCACTGGCGCGTCACGCACTTTCATGGGTGAAGAACAGGCGGGCGTGGATGCAGTCCGCGTGGCTCACGCGCGGATCAATGCAGGCCAAGGCGATATTTTTCTGGTTGGCGGCTCCTATAATGCCGAACGACCTGATGCACTGCTGATTTACGAACTCGGCGGCTATCTGTGGAAAGAGCATTACGCTTCGGTATGGGATCGCCCTGGTGAAGGCGGCGGTTTTATCCTCGGCAGCGGTGCAGCTTTTCTTGTTATGGAAGCGCGCGAGCATGCTGAAGCACGTGGCGCAAGACCGTTGGCGGTATTGCGCAATGTTGCATCCGATCAACCACATCGCCATTCAGGGTCTGTTGGCAGCTCTGTGGAAAAGCTGTGGGCAGACAGTGCGAAAGCTTTCCGGGGCATTGGTGGCGCCGTATTTTCGGGCGCAACGGGCGTTTCCGGCATCACGGAAGAAGAGCGCGGCTCATTGACGAAGCTCGTGCCCGGCATTCCGGTCCACGCAACGGGCGATCTCTTCGGCAACACGCTTGAAGCACAGTTTCCGCTGGGTCTTGCACTCGCCACAACCATGATTGAAGCGGGGCGCCTGCATCAAGCGGTCGTCACCAGTGTCGGCCACAAGCGTGGTGAGGGCCTTGCCCTTGTCGAAGCTGTTCCGAACGGAGGCTGATTATAATGAGTTCCACAGCTTCTGCGCCTACGCGCGATTCGTTTGGCCGTCCGCTCGTCGCTATCACCGGCGCAGGTATCGTCACCTCACTTGGTCAAGGCAAGGCTGACAATTGGGCGGCACTATCCCGTGGCCAATCCGGTGTTCACCGCATCACGCGATTCGATACCAGCAATCTGCGCACGACAATTGCCGGAACGGTCGATTTTCTCGAAGGCGATACCTCAAGCGCTCCTCTATTATCAGAGCGCTTGGCTATTCTTGCGGCTGAAGAGGCCATTGCACAATCGGGCCTGGGGCTCCTTCCAAACAGCGGCAAGCCGGGCGATTTCCCCGGCACGCTCACACTTGCCGTTCCCCCTGTTGAGATGGAATGGCCGCAGCGTATTGCGCTGGCAAAGGCCTCCGGCAAAACAGACGCAATCACCTATACGGATCTATTGCGCGCTGCAGCATCAGGTGCTTTTCCAGCTTGGCATGAACTATTCCTGTTTGGCTCCGTTGCCGATCATCTGGCTGAGCGCTTCGGTACGCGCGGTTCGCCTATTTCGCTTTCCACAGCATGCTCATCCGGCGCAACGGCCATTCAGTTGGGCGCAGAAGCTATTCGCCGTGGCGAAACCAAAGCAGCTCTTGCGATTGGGACCGATGGATCAGTACATGTGGAAGCACTTGTGCGCTTTTCGCTGCTGTCCGCGCTGTCAACGCAGAATGATGATCCAACACGGGCATCACGACCATTCTCGAAAAACCGTGATGGCTTCGTGATGGGCGAAGGCGCTGGCGCGCTGGTGCTGGAAGATTATGACTCGGCCAAAGCACGCGGCGCAACGATTCTTGGCTTCCTTGCAGGCTGTGGCGAGCATGGCGATGGCTTCCATCGCACACGCACCAGCCCCGATGGCGCACCAGCGATTTCTGCGATCCGCGAAGCCATTCGTGATGCAGGCCTGACACCTGATGACATCGATTACGTCAATGCGCACGGCACCAGCACGCCGGAAAACGACAAGATGGAATCGCATGCTTGCGGCGTCGTCTTCGGTGAGCGCGCCCCACTGGTGCCGATTTCATCAAATAAATCGATGGTTGGCCACACCCTGAGTGCAGCTGGCGCGGTAGAAGCAGTATTTTCGCTGCTGACCATCCTCAATGGTCGCCTCCCGCCGACCATCAATTACGAAATCCCCGATCCGGCGATTGCGCTTGATGTGGTGCCTAATGTCGCTCGCGATGCAGCTGTCACCAGGGTACTTTCCAACTCGTTCGGATTTGGCGGGCAGAACACCTGCCTCGTTTTAGCTGCAGAGCCTTCAGTATGAATGATGTAACGAATAAGCGCGTTCTCGTCACCGGTGGCGCAAAAGGCCTTGGTGCAGCCATTGTCGAAACACTGGTTCAACAGGGCTTTGATGTTGACTTCACTTACCGCGCTTCGGGTGATGCAGCAGGCGCCCTGGCGGCCCGCTTGTCGGATGCAGGCCGCACAGTGCGTGCCTTTCCGCTTGATCTCGCTGACCGGGCAGCTCTTGATGCATTCTGCGAAAAGGCTGCCGATGAGACTTACTATGGTTTCATCCACAATGCGGGCCAGTCATATGATGCCCTTGCAGCAGTAATGACGCAGGACAATGCTGAAGCCGCAATGCAGGTAAATTTCTGGTCTTTCACCCAGATGGTTAAAAGCCTTGTACGCCCCATGATCCGCGCGCGTGAAGGGCGAATCGTTGCTATCGGCTCGGTTTCAGCGCTTCAGGGAAATCCGGGCAATTCGGCCTATGCGGCTTCAAAGGGCGCGCTCTTAAGCTACATGCGCACACTCACGGTAGAGACAGCGAAACGTGGTGTAACGGTCAATTACATCGCACCTGGTTTTATCGATACAGATATGCTTGCCCCATACGCTGCCTATCGCGCCAATATGGAAAAGCAGATTCCTGCGGGGCGTTTTGCCCGCGTTGAGGAAGTGGCGGGTATGGCGGCTTTCTTGCTCTCCCCCCCTGCGGCTTATATCACGGGCGCTGTACTGCCCATCGACGGTGGTCTGACGGCTCAGATCGGCATTCACCGCTGATCATCTCATTGTTATTTAAGGAATATCCCTATGCGTGCCTTGCAGCTTTTTGGTGACCGCGATCTTCGTCTCGTGGATGTCGCGGCCCCGCCACCACCTGGCCCCGGCGAGGTGCAGGTACGTATTCGCGCGGTTGGCCTTAACCATATTGACGTGTGGGGCTTTCGCGGCATGGCATTTGCCAAGCGCAAACTACCGCTAACCGTGGGGGCAGAAGCTGCCGGCGAGATCGTCGCAGTTGGTGACGGAGTGAGCAAGTTTACGGTGAACGATCCGGTTGCGCTTTATGGCGCCAAGACGTGCGGCGAATGCCCTGCTTGCCGCGAGGGGCGCGATAATCTGTGTGAGAACGTCGCCGGCATCATGGGCTTCCATGTTGATGGCTTCACGTGTGAGCTCGTCAATATGCCCGAGCGATTACTTGTGAAGGTGCCGAATGGTGTTAGCTTCGAAGAGGCAGCTTGCGCCCCCATCGCATTCGGTACCGTTCAGCACATGCTTTTCGATAATGCAAAGCTTCAACCGGGCGAAACTGTTCTTGTCCATGCCGGTGGCTCAGGAATTGGTACAGCGGCAATCCGCATGGCCAAGGCCATTGGCTGCACAGTTATCACCACTGTTGGCGACGACGAAAAGGGCGAAAAAGCGAAAGCGCTTGGCGCAGATCACGTTATCAACTATCGCACTGACCGGTTTGAAGGCGCAGTGCGCAAGCTTACTGGTCGCAAGGGCGTTGATGTTGTGTTCGAACACGTAGGCGCCGATACCTGGAATGGCTCGCTGCTGAGCATGAAGCGTGGTGGGCGCCTCGTCACCTGCGGATCAACCTCTGGCGTATCCACCACGATGAACCTGATGCAGTTGTTCCAGCAGCAATATCGGATTTTTGGTTCATTCGGCTGCACGATTCGTAACATTGGCGAAGCGCTCGACAAGATGGCTGCAGATATCCGTCCGGTGATTGATACCGTTTACACTCTCGACAAATTCCAGGACGGTCTTGATCGCCTTGAGAGTCGTAAGGTTTTCGGCAAAATCATTGTGTCTGTCTAAGACATTTCATTTCAGCAATTATCGTTTCCCGGATTGTTCTTTACTCCAACCCGTGCCAACATGGGTTGGAGATGTTCGTTTCGGGAGATGACCATGACACCGCTAACCCGGTTTCTCGCCTTCCACGCCCTGATCGGCTTTGGTATTGCTGCACTTTTTTCAGGGATGCTGTTCGGATTTGATATCGCCGGCCTACGCACTCTTGTTGCTGGATCACAGGTTGGCTTCATCGCAGCGAGCGCCCTCACCTTTATGCTGTGCTTGACCTTTGGCAGCATTCAGATGGGTATTGCAATCATGCAGCTTGATCAGAAAGACAATACACCGCGCGGTGGCAGATTACGGTTTGCTGCTCTGCGTATGCCGCAAGGTGCGATGGTTATGCAGCCAGTACGAGTCCGGTCTCGCTCACGCTAATCATTTATTGATCGCCTTCAATTTTCTGAAGCCAGCTAATGCTATTGGCGTCCACGATAATAAAGTTTGGACGCCATTTTGCATTATCATATACAGCGCCGATAGTTTGTAATGATTGTGTAGGCCTTTCGTGGACCTTCAACATGATGGGTGATGGCAAACCCATGCGGCAACTCAAAACGATATAGCGAACGGTAGGTATCTGGTGCGCAAGCATGCTCTGCAGCGCCCTCCCAACCATCTCCTGTTTTTATAGTCGTAAAGCGCTGAAAAAGCCGCCGTGGGGTCTCATCAAAAAAGATGACCAGCCCATTTGGCTCGGCACAATATAAATAACGACGTGAAAATGAGATTGAAGGCTGTGTCCCATCACTCGTCTCAAGCGTACCTTCCTCGTAATAACGACTGATATCACCCTCAATGGGCGCAAAGCGCGCGATACCATTCATGCATACGATTTGAGTGCCTGTGGAGGCTATCACCTGTCGCTCCAACTCCCACAGGCCTATCAACTGATGTAACAACTCAATGCGCGCCTTCTGTGGTCTTCGATAATGTACCACCCAGTTCTTGCAATTGGCCACCATAGTTCTCACGCGTATACGGATCCAGAACCGCTACGGGAGCAGCCAACACCAACCCGGCCGCGGTACCTACAGATGCCGCAGCGCCAGCAGTAAACTGAATGATGTGATCACCAAGCCCCACACGCGAATCAGCCATCATCTGTCCACCTGCAAGCCTGGTACCAATCAGCTGGACGACCTCGGGACTCTCAGCAAAGGTGCCGTGATTGAGACGATCACTACTACGTACACCCGTTAAATCAACGACCGTAATGTTGTCACGGTACAGTTCCGTTTTAAACGGCTCCACCTCAGGATCGATGGCACCAAGCCTGGCAGTGCTGCCCCAGATCCGCCGTGAAAGAGCCAAAGCCCGATCGTCACGCGAAGTAAACAAAATAAACTTTGCAGGCTTTCCCTTTGTGCCTGATCTACGAATCTGGGAAACCTGTGTGCGAAAAACGTCGACGTCAACATCCGGCGCAGCCAGCATCACATTGGCAATCTTGGGTGCGAGACGACCGTCATTACGGATAGCCATCTGTCGTAATGCTTCAAGCGCGACCCAGTTGCCCATCGAGTGCGCCAAAATAGAAATTTCGCCAACACTTTTGTCGGCTGAAAGACTCGTAAGTAAATTTTCGAGATTATCGCGGGAGAAATTAGCGCTTTCCCGATCATAACCGTAAGAAAAAATACTGCCACGTGATGGCCAAGTAAAGAGAACCGGCGCAACCTTAGCACCTGAGTCACTCACGATCTGGGCAAAACGGAAGACTGCATCCTCAAATCTGTTATTAAACCCATGAACAAACACGAGTACATTTCGCTGCGGAACTTTTGCTGTAATGCGGTTTAAGCGACGCAGCGCCTCATCCTGACTGACGATATCTGCTCTTAAAGCCACGAAATCCGTTGCCGGGTTGCCGGGCAAGCGGCGGGGCCATTGCACCTCACCTATCGTGCGGCTACTGGCTGGCGGGATCGATACAACAATATCTGCAAAAGCCGGAGTAACCGCGCGCCCACCTGAAAAGAGTTCAGCTCGGGTTGGAGCCTTTTCGCGTGTTGTAGCAACGAGCATCTCAACCGTTGTTGTACCGGGTGTCCCACTAGCAGCAACAGGCCCCAGAACCCCGCGCGGATTACTGGCGCATGATGCGAGCCCAAGTGCTGCAAGGCCACACATCAATAGGCGTGCAGCCGAAAGCGGCAGGCAATACTTAAGCTCGATAGGCATCATGGCCTCAGGCTCCATTATGATATTACAAACGCGCAAGCGCTAACCAATCAGATTGTAATAACTGATGGGTCAAAACTCTTTTCAAACTCAAGGGGTTTGGAATATAGCTCAGCCAACCTATGTCACCAGTTTGTTATGTCATAAACATTCAAACAAGTGAAGAATACGGAGCACATACGTCAGGGAAACAATAAAAGCATTTCATATTTCGCCCCCCTGAAAGACAAAAAAAATCCTGAAGGGAGGCCCTTCAGGATGTCATTCTGTCATCATTCAGCAGCAGTGAACCATGTTCAGTGGATCTGTGCGCGGACTTCTTTAAGACTGTCAGCAAACACTCGATCCGCAGTTTTGCCTTTGAGACTATCACGCAAAATGGTCTCCGCTGCCAACACGGCTGCCTCAACAGCTGCAGCCTTCACGTCAGCCGCAGCTTGCGTTTCAGCTTGAGCAATTTTGGCTTCAGCTGCTGCCGTACGACGAGCAACAAAATCCGTCAGACGAGCATGCGCCTCAGATGCAGCGCGTTCAGCATCTGCACGAGCGTTATCTACGATCGCTTGCGCTTCTGTTTCAGCGGCAACCCGCTTGGCTTCATAAGCCTTTAACAACGCCTCAGCTTCATCACGGAAACGACGGGCTTCAGCAAGATCACTAGCAATCTGCTTAGTGCGATTGTCGAGAGGACCTACGATAAGCTTGGCAGCGCCTGCTTTCAACGCAATAGCGATGAAGACAAAAAATGAAACGGCAACCCAGAATTCAGCTTCCAGCAACATAATTGCCTCCTATCGACCATCAAGCGCGGATTTAACCGCTGTTTCGACAGAAGCAGCCGCAGGTGCGCTACCCAGAAGACGCTCCACAATCGAAGCCGCAGCATCGCTAGAGATCTCGCCAACATGGCTTAGAGCCTGCGCCTTGGTGTCCGCTATGGTTTTCTCCGCAGCAACAATCTTATTTGAAAGATCATGCTCCAGTGACTTGCGCTGTTCTTCGCTCTCGCTGACAAGACGCATACGTGTCTCTTCAGCAATCGTCTGTGCATTAGCCTTGGCTGTAGCCAACCCTGCCTCATAAGCAGTAAATGCTTCGTCGGCCTTTGCCTTCAACTGCGCAGCTTCGCCTAAATCCGTATCGATCCGTTGCTTACGCTCATCAAGCACTGCACCGATGCGTGGCAGCGCAATTCGAGACACAAACCAATAGAGAAACGCAAAAGTGATCGCGAGCCAGAATAACTGCGATGCAAAACTTTCAGCGTTAAATGGAGGGAAGCCGACTTCATGCGCGACTTCAGCCCCAGTTTTAATCGCTTCAGTCATCTGTCAACTCCTCCTCTTAATGAGGCTCCAGCAACATGTTGATGTATTGCCCAAGCGATAGCTCAAGCTCATTTTAATCAGACTTGATGCTAAAACAGACAGATAGACCTGTTCCCCGATTAAGATCGAAGAGGGTCTATCACAGCGCAAGCCTTCGGGAGAATCCCCCGAAGGCAAGACCGCCGTCACCTATTCCGATTGAAAATCAGACGGCGAAAAGGAGAAGAAGAGCGATCAGCAGCGAGAAGATGCCGAGAGCTTCTGTCAGAGCGAAGCCGAGAACAAGCGTACCGCGCTGTGCATCAGCAGCAGCAGGGTTGCGGAATGCGCCAGCGAAGAACTGGCCAAACAGGTTGCCCAGCGCAAGAGCAGCGCCAGCCAGACCAAAGCAAGCGAGACCAGCACCAATGTACTTAGCAGCTGCAGCGATTTCCATGGAAAGCTCCTTAAAGATAACTTTTTAACGTGATGGCGGAAAAACCGGCCGGGAGATCGGTTTAGTTAGTGGCCGGGATGCAAGGCGTCGTGCAGATAAAGACTCGTCAGCACGGCGAATACGTAGGCCTGAAGCACTGCTACCAAAACTTCGAGAGCGGTCAGCGCGACAGTGAAGGCCAGCGGCAACGGCGACAGAACGGCAAAGATGCCCCCCGTCAGCAGCGCAGCAACGAAGCCTGCGAAAATCTTGAGAGCGATATGCCCAGCAAGCATGTTAGCGAAAAGACGAACCGAGAGGCTCACAGGGCGCGACACGAACGACACCACTTCAATGGCTACGATCAGTGGCAGCAACCACATTGGAACGCCTGATGGCACGAACACTTTCAGAAACTTTGCACCATGCTTCGCAAAGCCATAGCCAATCACAGTGAAAATAACCAGTAGCGAAAGCGCGGCAGTCACAATGATATGACTCGTTACCGTGAACGAGTATGGCATCAAGCCCCAAAGATTAGCTGCCAGAACGAACGTGAAGAGCGAGAACACCAATGGGAAAAAGACCATGCCGTCCTTACCCGCAGATTGCCGAACCGTGTTGGCCACAAACTCGTAAAGCAACTCACCCAAATTCTGCCAGCGACCGGGCACAATTGAACGTGGTGCAGTTGCTATAGCAAGAAATGCTGCAATCGCGCCAACAGCCAGCACCATGAACAGCGCTGAATTGGTGAAGGTGATGGGCGAATCACCCAGATGGAACAACGGTCCCGTATAGTGCCGAATCTCAAATTGTTCGGTAGGACTCGCCATGGCTATTTAGCCCCCGCCTGTTTGCTCGCGACACTTTCAAAGCCGCATTGCCTCAACACCCCTTCGACGAAATCGCCGATCGGGAATTCACATCAGCGTTCTTCAGGCCCCTTGCCATCCGACGCTTTTAAATACCCTGCCGCCCGTAACACGTTCCAGACGCCTGTCAAGAAGCCCAGCAGCAGAAAAACAATCAACCCCCAAGGCGACAGCCCCAGATAGGTATCAACAGCCCATCCAATACCGCCACCAGCTACCACACCAGCGATAAACTCACCCGAAAGCCGCAAGCCGTTGGACATGGCAGACGCATCAGCGCCAGCATTTGGCTCTAGTGCCTTTTGAGTGGCCAGAGCTTCCTCTTCCTTGGCGGACAACCGGCGACCGAGTTCATCAAGCCGTTGGGCAAGATCACGATCCTCAGATGGCCTGTCCTCGCGCTCATTTTCAGACATGTCAATACTCCAGTAACAACGCACACTCAGTGCATTATCACTGATGGAATACACTTTCTACGACATGAACAAACTTCGATACGAGAGGACTTCCCTGTAGCCTTACAATCTGCGCATAGTCCGCGACCGCTTAACCTCAAGGAATGCGGCGCAACATAGTGACAGTGACTGCTGGTGTCAACACTAACGAAACATCATATAACCAATTGATATATATGAATTAATTCGCTTTTATGGCAAATATGCGTTCTCAGTGAGCCGATTTAATCTCATAACGTCATCTCAGCAACACATTATCCCGCATCCAGAATACGCTCCGCCAGCCCAAGATCGACTGAAACAAGCTGTGAAATGCCCTTTTCGGCCATGGTTACACCGAACAATCTGTCCATCGCGGCCATCGTGATGGGATTATGCGTGATGACGATGAAACGTGTATCGGTCTGCCAGGCCATTGTACGCAGCAAGCTGCAATAGCGCTCGACATTGGCATCATCGAGGGGGGCATCCACCTCATCGAGTACGCAAACAGGTGATGGGTTTGTCAGAAAAACAGCAAATATCAATGCGATAGCGGTAAGAGCTTGCTCTCCACCTGAAAGCAAGGTGAGCACCTGCGGCTTTTTGCCGGGCGGTCTGGCGTAGATCTCGAGTCCCGCATCAAGCGGATCTTCCGAATCGACCAGTGTCAAATCGGCTGTGCCGCCGCCAAATAATAGCGTGAACAAGCGCTGGAAATGGCCATTGACCACTGCAAATGCGGCCATTAGCCGCTCTCTACCCTCACGGTTCAAGCCCGCAATTGCCTGTCGGAGGCGGCGAATCGCCTCAACAAGCTCCGTATGCTCGGCGCTGATGCCATCGCGCTTGCCCTGCGTTTCTGCCAGTTCTTCCTCAGCCCGCAGATTCACTGCCCCCAGCCGCTCGCGGTCATTACGAAGCAAGGTTAGTCGCTCTTCAACCTCCACCATGTCAGGAACAGCGGTATTATCCGTCAGCCCCGTGTGCTCTGGAAGTTTTTCCGGCGCCAGGCCCAATGCATCAGCAATCTGCCGCACGATATCATTCAGCCGCTCATGCGCCGATTCGGCCATTGCGGTAGAACGAGCGCGCGCCTCGCGGGCCGATGCCAACGCATCAAGCGCGATACGCGCCTCATCATCCGCAGCCGTTAGTGCCTTTTCGGCATCATGGCGTAATTGCCCGGTTTGCGCGGCCATAGCCTGCGCCTCAGCTACAGCGGTGGCCATACCTTCATGGCGTATCGCCATTTCTTCTGCTGATTCAGTGAGTTCCAGCTGAGTGTCACGCGCCTGTGTGAGGCGCTCTTCAACATCCGCCAAAACGGATGCAGTGCGCGCGACGCGCTCATCCCAGGCGCGCAGCTCCGCAGCGATCGCATCCCTGCGTCGGATACGCGCACCGATATCGCGCTGCAAGCTCTGCAGGGCCTGCTCAGCATTACGATTCGTAGCGCGAGCGGTTGTAGCGTGGGCGCGGACTTGCTCCAGCTGCTGGTCATCAAGCTGGGGAAGCTGCACCTGTTCGGCATGTAGACCTTCCAGGTTTTCTCGCGCCAGCATTTCAGCTGTGATCAAGCGCGTATGCGCCTCCTCAAGTGCCGCCCGTTTTGCAGCCGTAGACGCATATTCACGCTCAACCTCAAGCACGCGAGTGCGCGCAGTCTCAAGGGCTCGACGCGCAGCACGTTGCGCATCCAATGCTTGTGATTCTTCACTTCCCGCTAAAAGCGTCTGGGCATGAGCCTCATCCAGCTGCTTTTGATGGGCCTCGACAGTAACACGCGCAACCAGTGATTCCTGCTCAAGGTCGGTCAGGCGATTACGTTCTTCGAGACGGCGAGCAGCAGCTGAGGGAGCATCTGCCGCACTTGTGAAACCATCCCAACGCCATACATCCCCCGCAAGGGACACCAGCCGCTGCCCCGGCGCAAGCGATGCCTGCAATTGATGCCCTGCTTCACGCGTGACTATACCGATCATGCGTAATCGACGCATCAAAGCAGAAGGCGCCTCTACCATGGCCGATAAGGCAACAACATCAGCCGGCAATGCCGCATCATCTGAATATGGGCCTGGCTCGGCCCAATGAATCGCCGCATCGATATCCAATGCAGCGAGCAAATCATCACCGAGAACAGCCCCCAAAGCCGTTTCATAACCCTTTGTTACCCGCAGAGAATCCAGCACGGTTACAAAGCCATCATGCGATTTGGGAGCAGCCAGCTTGGTTAAAACCGCAACCTCTGCCGCCAGGCGGCGATAATGATTTTCAGCCTCGCTTAATGGTTTGCGGAGCGCTGTTTCGGCCTCACGTGCAGCATTTAAGGCAGCACGGGCCGCCAGAGCACGCTCTTCCGCATCAAAATCTGCTGCAGCAAACCCCTCAAGCTCTTCCCGCAACAGAATTGCTTCTTCCTGTGATGGCGCGCGTTCATTCAGCGCTTCAATATCAGTGGCGACACGATTGCGTTCATCCGTGAGTTTCGCGAGGTGTTCCCCCGCCTGCACAATTTGGCGAGACAAGGCGGCGCGGCGCGCAGTGATATCTGCGACCTCAGCCTGTGCCTGCATCAACCGTGCATCAGCTTCTTCGAGCGATAACACCGTTTCCGCAACGATCTCGGCAGCTTCCGCAAGCTCCATCTCAGAACTGGATAACCGATCCTCCAGAATCGCATCTTCATCTTGCAGGCGCGCCGTGGTGGCGCGAGCATCTTGCGTCTGCGCTTGCTCGCGCAGCAGATCACGTTCGAGCTCGCTGATACGGCGGGCGGTATCAGCCGCGCGTTCACGGGCGCGTCGCTCTGCGGCCTCAAGCTCTGTGCGTTCGTGTAAGCGCTGTTGCAGTGCCTGAGCAGCCGCCTCCTCAGCTGTACGCGTCTGCGCCAATGTGTGGGCAGCAATCCCCCGCGCATAAGCTGTTTGTGCCTGACGCTCGTTGCATGTGGCAACTGTTAGCTCGTCTGTGCGGCAGGCCTCTTCAATGGTCGCAAGCTGCGCCCGCGCGCCTTTCCATGCTATCAGGAAGCTGATGGCCTCATACCGGCGGATATCCGCCGATAACGCCCGATAACGGCTGGCCTGACGAGCCTGACGGCGCAGACCATCCACCTGCCCATCAATCTCCCGCATGACATCTTCAAGGCGTTGCAGATTGTCTTCAGCCGCTCGCAGCCGCAGCTCTGCCTCATGACGGCGGCTATGCAGTCCGGCAATTCCGGCAGCATCTTCCAGGATTCGCCGACGCGCCTGCGGCTTGGCTGCGATGATCTCGCCTATCTGCCCCTGACGAACCATCGCATGAGAGCGCGCACCAGTCGCTGCATCCGCGAACAGCAACTGCACGTCACGCGCCCGCACCTCTCGGCCATTAATGCGATAGACAGAGCCATCATCGCGCGTGATTTTGCGCGATACTTCAAGCAGATCGTGATCATTGAACTGGGCGGGAGCTGTGCGGGCCGAATTATCAATGGCGAGCACTACCTCGGCATTATTACGCGCCGGGCGCGTGTTGGAGCCGCCGAAAATGACATCATCCATGCCAGATGCGCGCAGGGATTTATAGGAGTTCTCCCCCATAACCCAACGCAGCGCCTCGACAAGATTCGACTTGCCACAACCGTTCGGCCCCACCACGCCGGTGAGACCCGGCTCGATGAGGAACTCGCTCGGTTCGACGAATGTCTTGAAACCGACAATGCGGAGCCGGTTAAGCCTCAAAGCGTTCCCTCAAACGATTCAGCTGCGTTTTCAGCCGGCAAGTAACGGATCGATAGCCTTTTCCAGATCGCTGAGAGACAACGCACCTGGGAAGCGCTTACCGTTGATGAAGAACATCGGCGTTGCATCAATGCCAAGTTCCTTCAAACCACGTTCGCGCACGGCAACAACGCCGTCGTACAGCTTGCGATCCTTAAGGGTAGCATCGAAATTCTCTTGTGTGATACCGGCTTGGCGTACAGTCTCACGCAGTGCATCGAGCGGCTTGTCATCGCCAATGCGCGCCCATGTCTTGCCCTGCTGTGAGAACAGCAAATCCGTGACAGCATAATACTTTTCATTGCCCTGAGAGCGCGCCAGCATGAAACCAAGCAGCGCCAGATCGTCAAGCGGAAACTCACGCAGAATGAAGCGCACCTTGCCAGTATCGATGTACTTTTTCTTAAACTCAGGAAAAACATCATTATGAAAATCAGCACAATGGCCGCACGTGAGCGAAGCGTATTCGATCACCGTAACCTTGGCGTCCTCAGCCCCTAGAACGACATCGCCCAATGGGCCTGGCACCGCAAGGGTTACGACGGAGACATCCTGCGCCATTGCAGGGCGCGCACCTAATGCGAAAACACCAGCGGCAGTACCGGCAGCGATTGCCTTAATTACATGACGGCGCGTAGTCATTTATTCTGTCTCCACCGCAAAAATGCATTTGATTTAGAGGCTTGTGAAAGCGTTCAGCCGGGAACGTGCGCCAGCTCGCGTCATAACGCAAGTGCCTGCACGCCCCGATCACGAACTTATCAATGGACGTAGATCGGGGCGATGTAATCAGTGCCCGCTAATGCGCCCGATCTGCGCACCGCATTGACTAAGCTTATGTTCCAGACCTTCAAAGCCACGGTCAAGATGATAAACGCGATTAACTGTGGTCTCACCATCCGCCGCCAGTGCCGCAATGACCAATGATACAGAAGCCCGCAAATCAGTCGCCATCACAGGCGCACCTGTCAAACGTGGCACGCCTTCAACATAAGCGAGATCACCATCAAGACGAATATGCGCCCCAAGGCGGGCCAGTTCCTGCACGTGCATAAAACGGTTTTCGAAAATCGTTTCACGGATCATCGAGGTGCCGCGTGCCTTGGTCATCAACGCCATAAACTGCGCCTGCAAGTCAGTGGGGAAGCCGGGGAACGGCTCCGTCGTGACATCGACAGCCTCAATACCATGGCCATTACGCTTTATGCGAATGCCTTCATTGGTTGGGGTAATTTCTACGCCCGCCCGCTGAAGCGTATCAAGCGCATCCTGCAGCAGATCCGGCCGCGCGCCCTCCAGCAACACATCACCGCCGGTCATTGCAACAGCCATGGCATAGGTGCCGGTTTCGATACGATCAGGCAGCACGCTATATTCAGCGCCATTCAGCCGTGACACGCCATCAATCACAATCTGCGATGTACCTGCCCCGGTGATCCGCGCCCCCATGGCAATAAGGCAGTTTGCCAGATCAACGACCTCTGGTTCACGGGCTGCATTCTCAATAACAGTCGTGCCATCAGCCAAAACAGCAGCCATCAGCGCTGTATGCGTGCCGCCAACAGTTACCTTTGGGAAAACAATATCATTGCCCTTAAGCCCTTTAGGCGCGCGCGCATGAGCGTAGCCGCCGTCAATCTCGATCTCGGCCCCCAGACGTTCGAGCGCCATCAGCAAAAGATCGACAGGCCGCGTACCGATAGCACAACCGCCAGGCAATGACACGCGAGCTTCACCCATACGTGCCAACAGCGGTGCAATGACCCAAAAGCCTGCGCGCATCTTCGACACAAGATCATAAGGCGCGGTGGTATCGATAATATCGCGAGCGCGCAGCCGAATACTCTGCCCCGTCACCGCACTCTGACCGGGACGTTTACCCGCAACACCATGATCAAGGCCGTGGTTGCTGAGAATACGCAGCAGCTGCGCCACATCGGCAAGCCTTGGCACATTATGAAGCTGCAACGTTTCATCGGTGAGCATGCTGGCGATCATCAACGGCAGGGCCGCATTTTTTGCGCCCGAAATCGGGATAACCCCGTTCAACTGCGCGCCGCCGACAATCCGTATCCGATCCATTCAGTCAGTTCCCTTTAATCTCAATAATTTACAATTTGAATTAGTCTTGCGCACCATCAAGCCTATCTTTGGCCTGCAGGTTAAGCGATTCCGTATCAACACTCACATCCGTTAGACTTGTGCTGGTCAGGCCTGCATCCATCAGGCTTGCTCCTGAAGACGCCGGCGCATCTACCCGCCCCTCATCAGCCTCACGAACGCGTTCACGAGTTTGGCGCTTACGGCGTTTTAAATTCTCACGCAAGGCTGCGGCGAGCCTCGATTGGCGATCTAGTGCATTCATCTCAGGATCATACAGCAGAGAACGCCCCCACACCCGAAAGCGTAAGGGATGGAAATTTGGTCAGCACCATTGGCCAACCAGCGCATCAAGATTACAGCGATAAACACCCCTGCCATCGCACGCAACAGAATAATCTGCGCGCCTGCGACGAGACGACCCCTTGTCAGATATGGCATTGCGTGGGAAAGCTTGGTATATCGTTCATTGGAATGATAATGAAGTAACCTATATCATCATGGATGCTATCGATTTGATGGCCGCATTCAGCGGTGATCATAAGCGAAGCAAATCACACGCCCGGAGCGTAACACGCAACTGCAGACGACTTCAATCGCCGCGCCGTTGCCATAATGGACAGCCGATGGATTACGATCAATATTTCGAAGCCGCCCTTGATACCCTGCATCAGGAACGGCGGTATCGTGTGTTTATCACGCTCGAAAAAGATGCGGCCCGCTTTCCATTCGCTGCTCGCCAAACCGAGCATGGCACATCTGACGTCGTTATCTGGTGCTCGAACGATTATCTAGGCATGAGTACCCATCCTAAAACTGTGGATGCCATGGTCGACACCGCCCGCCGGATGGGCGTAGGCGCGGGTGGCACGCGCAATATTTCTGGCACAAGCGGTCCCATTGTGTCGCTTGAGAAAGCGTTGGCAGACCTCCACCGCAAAGAATCCTCCCTGGTATTTACCTCGGGTTATGTCTCCAACGAAACCGGCATCGCTACCATCGCCAAGCTTTTGCCTGACTGCCTGCTGCTATCGGATGAGTGGAACCATAACTCCATGATTCAGGGGGTGCGGCGGTCGGGGGCCGAAAAGGCTGTGTTCCGCCACAACGATCTTGAGCATCTCGAAGACCTGCTCAAAACGGCTGGCCGTGAGCGCCCCAAAATGATTGTGTTTGAAAGCGTTTATTCAATGGACGGCGATGTTGCGCCGATTCATGCGATCTGTGATCTGGCAGAGCGTTACAACGCCCTCACCTACATCGACGAAGTGCACGCAGTTGGCCTGTATGGCAAAACGGGCGCTGGCTATGCAGAAGAGGTCGGCGCGCAAAATCGCCTTGATATGATTGAGGCAACGCTTGCCAAAGGCTTTGGCTGCATTGGCGGCTATATTGCTGCCAAGTCGTCGATCGTAGATGCAATACGCTCACATGCTCATGGCTTTATCTTTACAACGGCCCTCCCCCCTGCCGTTGCAGCAGCTGCATTAGCAGCTGTAGAGCACCTGTCATCAAGCAACACCGAGCGCGTGGCGCACCGCCGACAGGTCGCCCGCACGAAAGAGGTGCTGATCAGAGCTGGCCTGCCGGTACAAGACAATCCAACGCACATCGTACCTGTGATGGTTGGCGATCCTGAGCGCACAAAGATGGCGAGCGATCTCTTGCTCGACGAGCATGGCATTTATGTACAACCGATCAATTACCCCACAGTACCTCGCGGCACAGAACGGTTGCGGATCACACCCACACCTTTCCACAGCGACGCATTGATCGACCAGCTAGCGGACGCCCTTGTCGCCGTCTGGCACAAGCTAGACTTACCGTTGCATGCCTCACGAGCAGCGGCATAGATTCTCTAAATAAACTGGGAAAAACGCCCTTAGGCGAAGACATCATGTCGCGTAGGGGTTGACGGGCGCGACGCATCTGCTTAAGGGTGGCGCTCAGTGAGGGACATCCACTGCTTCACCTGTGGACATCACTTTTCGGACCTTGTCGGATAGCCATTAACATGGCAGTGTCCGCCCGGTTTAAGGCTCCTGATTTTTATCGAGCCAACGTATAGGCGCTGCTGTAGCTCAGTGGTAGAGCACTCCCTTGGTAAGGGAGAGGTCGCGAGTTCAATCCTCGCCAGCAGCACCAGTAAAATCAACGAAAACAATCACTTACAAATAAACATTTCATTTTATAACCTGCCTGAATCTGCATGAAGAAGCGGAACACTGCACGAACATGCACGTAGATCCGTGCAAAATCCGTGCACAATAGTTCGAGGTACAGTGAAACCTAGGGAGGTTCGAGGGTTAGCGCGCAGATCCTCGCTTCAAGCATTCGGGCTGCTGGAGCGACATCCGACCTAATGTGCTTGCCGTGCCACTTTACACTCTGATTTTTCGGTATTTTAGAGATCGACCCAACGCCATGAACGGATGTCCGCTTTCGTGAAGCACTAACCGGAACGTGGATGACCGTATAGGGTGAGGAAACTGGCCGCGTATGGAACTAGCATGATCATGTAGAGTATGATGCCTTCCGAAACGTCGGGGCGCCCACCTTTTTAAAAGAAAAAGGTGTTGAGGTCCGGATATCAAACTCCTACCTTGGCAGGGATTTAGATAATTTCATGCCCCGAATGGAAAATACATGAGCCGAGCAGATTTCGATAGATTCGTGACGCGGCAGCAGGCCGAGGAAAAGGCTGCGAAAGCCTTTGACCCAGCGCAGGAACTCGTAGAGTGGAGGCATTATCTCCAGTTGCTCTTCGAATCCGTAGCAGAATACATGAAGAGTTATATTTCTCAGGGGACGGCAAAGATCGATTATCGTGATGTTGAGCTTAATGAGGAGTTCAGCGGGCCGTATACGGTTCAGGAAATGCTTTTGAAGATCGGCGCTTCGACGGTCGTTTTTAAACCTGTCGGAACAATGCTCATAGGTGCAAAAGGCCGAGTTGACGTTCAAGGACCGCGTGGCAGCGCGCGTATCGCATTGGTCAACAAGGCACTTGAACATCCGCGGCAACTCATCAAGGTGACAACCCACATAGCTGGAGAACAGCCTAGCGAAATCGCACCTATGCCGGAAGTCAACATCGAGTGGGCTTGGAAGTTGATTACGCCAGCCCCCGACATACGCTTTATTACCCTTAATCAAGACGTGTTTTTCGATATGGTGTTGGCGATTGTAGATGCCTAATCTCTCGACTTTGAAAAAAATCGCAGAACACCATGTTGATGCAGAAGCTTCACTGCGCCTTTTTTTCTCACAGAATAATCCAAGCTATTCCAGTCGGTTCCCAGCTTACACGCCCGCCGAGGTCAATCAAGAACTGATTGGACGCCTCTACGAGGCGGATGTCCGATCTGCGCTGGTGGTCTTGGCTCGCGCTGAAGCCGCATTCCGAACGGACTATATGGAACGAGGGCGATCAAAATTATCCGATAACGTGTCGATCGATTTCCGAAGGATTTACAAAGCACGGAAAAAAAGGGCAAGGTTTGAAAATGATATCCTAAACACATGGTCCAAGCATCTCAGTTACCCTGAAAAGGAACACCTCGGGAAGCTGAGGGGCATGTTCAAATTCAGGCATTGGATCGCACATGGCCGCTATTGGAACCATAAACCAGCGCATTCATTTCAGGATATCTATCTTCAAGTAGATCTCATTCTCGCAGCCCTGCCCCTAAAATCCTAATAGCGAACACCATCATTCCGATATGGAATTGGACCGACATGGTGCTCCGGCGTCGGCTTTCTATTGAGACAGATATCGAAGTTAGAAAGGTTGAATGACCGGTACTGGATCGGTCACTACCGTCGCGGCTCTCAAGATAATCGGGCTGTAGCGTGGAATCGGCAGTTTGTTATCCCACCCGGTGAAATGCGGTAATCGGCGGTGTATGAGGGACAGAAGCTGGCGAAACAGAGAACTAAACCTACGCTATAGCTCTCTTAAAGTGTGTCTCAAGTCTACCGGGCTGCGCCATCACTTAGAAGCCGTAAAGCGTTGCTTTACAGGCAACGGTACATCGGATATGCTGCATCCGACTCGATGAACATTCACCGGATAGCGCGCGATGATCGATGAGGATGACCTTCGGCTGAAGAAGCCCGTCCATCCTGGCGGCTTCGTAAAGCATGAGGTACTGCAACCGCTTGGCTTGTCTGTAACCGAAGCGGCAGATGCGCTTGGCGTCACGCGCCCGGCGCTGTCGGCTCTGCTGAATGAGCGCGCGCACCTATCACCGGAAATGGCGATCCGGATTGAAAAAGCCTTCGGAGTCTCGATGGAGACGCTGATGCGCATGCAGAACAGCTACGACATTGCTCAAGCTCGCAAGCGGGAGGCGGAGATCAAGGTCAAGCGATATATAGGAATTATGGCGAAGAGGCGGGGATGACGGAGCTAAGTTTCAAGGGTAAAGAGTTTGTTTATAACCACCATCTGGCGGTGCCCTTCCGTCCGCTCGTGCCCGATGAAAACAAGGGTATCGGCCCCGTCGCGCTGGACGGCAATCTTATCATCCACGGCGACAATCTGCACGCCCTGAAGGCGCTGCTACCGCTCTACGCGGGTAAGGTGGACTGCATCTTCATCGACCCGCCTTACAACACTGGCACTGAGGACTGGTCGTACAACGACAATGTCAATGCCCCAATGATTAAGGAGTGGCTGGAGTCCAATCCTGTTGGTATTGAGGACGGGCTGCGCCATGATAAATGGTGCGCCATGATGTGGCCTCGCCTTCGCATGCTTTCCGAGTTGTTATCAGACGAAGGGATTATTTTCATCTGCATCGACGATAACGAAGCAGAGCGTCTCAAAGCTATTGCCTCGGAGATTTTCGGCCCTGATAGCTTTATTACACAATTTGTCTGGCGCTCGCGCGTTAGCGAAGACACGAGGAGCAAGACCGGCGTCTCCAATGACCACGAATATGTTCTTTGTTTTGGCGGGCATTCAGGCGTTCGTCTAAAGGGGGCGGAGAAAGACGCGGGGAAATTCGCGAATGCCGATGGCGATGAGCGTGGGCCGTGGCGGAGCGCCGATTTGACAGGCTTGGCGAGCAAAGACCGTAGACCAAATCTGCATTACGATTTGATCGATCCCGAGACTGATATCAACTATGGATGCCCCCCTAAAGGTTGGAGGTTCGATCCAACCACTATGGCAAAGAAAATTGCCGAGAAACGGGTGCTTTGGCCTTCTGATCCAAGTGGTCGCCCACGACATAAGCTTTTCGAGCGCGAAATAAAAAATAAGTTCAAGGGCCTCTCTACTTTAATAAACCAGTTCAATACTGGAATTGGAACCCGAGAGATTACTGATATCATGGGTGAAGGGGATTTTGAATTCCCTAAGTCGTCACCATTCGTGCAGTTCTTTTTGGATCAAGTCGTGAGTGAAGAAGGGGTGGTTCTGGATTCCTTCGCCGGTACCGGAACCACGGCCCACGCTGTTCTTGAAGCCAACAGGCGTGACGGCGGCAACCGCCGCTTCATTTTGGTGGAGATGGAAGATTATGCCGACCGGTTAACGGCCGAGCGTGTCCGGCGCGTCATCAACGGCTATGATTTCAAGGGAACGCAGAAGGCAGAATTGCTGCGGGAGCGGCTTAACTGGCGTGCGATTAGCAACGCCGCAGAGTTGGTGCACAAAGTCGAGGCCATAGAGAACCTGCACGGCCACGAGTACGACCGCATCAAGAAGGAAGTGAAGGATGGCGAGTTGATCGTCACCGGCGAAAAGACGGTGGCGGAGCGCGCCGAAGGCCTCGGCGGCACCTTCACCTATTGCACGCTCGGTGCCCCTGTCGAGCTGGACAAGGTGCTCAGCGGCGAAACCCTGCCGCCCTACGCCGGTCTCGGCGCAGCGCTGTTCCACATGGCTACCAATCACGCGCTCGATCCCGCCGCCGTGCGCGAGGATGATTTCTATCTCGGCGCGACGGAAGGCCAGCACGTCTGGCTTATCTACAAGCCCGATCTTGACTGGCTGAAGTCGCCGGAAGCAGCGCTGACGTTGGCGCGCGCTAAGGCTTTCGCTGCTTCCGATCCGGACAAGCGGCATCTTGTCTTCGCCCCGGCGCGGTTCGTGAGCCAGAAGATGCTGGCAGAGCAGAATATCCCCGTGGAGTTCGTGCCTCTGCCCTTCGCACTTTACCGGATAGATCGGAGCTAACGTCGTGTTTCGCCAACTCGATTATCAGGACCGCGTGCTCTCAACGCTCGATGATTATCTCGACCTATTGAAGGAAAAGAAGGTGCGCGCGGACAAGGTGGCGGTGCTCGCGGCGCAAGACCCTGACCTCAGCCTCATCATTCCGGATTTTACGAAAGAAGCTTGGGAAGCAATGAGAGCGGCGGGTAAGATGCCCTCTTCTCGCTCCGCCATTCCGTTTTCTTCGCGAATGGATGGCTGCGACCGGCCCGTGCCCAATGCCGTATTGAAGGTGCCAACCGGCGGCGGCAAGACGTGGCTTGCTGTCTCCGCCGTGTCGCGGGTGATGGGCCGATATCTCGATCGCAACACCGGCTTCGTCCTGTGGATCGTGCCGAACGAGGCGATTTATACGCAGACGCTCAAGCGTCTGAAGGATCGCCAGCACCCCTACCGTCAGGCACTTGACCGCGCGGCGGCGGGGCGCGTAAAGATAATGGAGAAAACCGACCGGCTCGATGCGCGGGACGTGGAAACCAATCTCTGCGTCATGCTGCTAATGCTGCAATCCGCGAACCGCGAGACGCAGGATTCCCTGAAGATATTTCAGGATCGGGGCGACGTGCACGGCTTCTTCCCGCCTGAAGGCGAACAACAAGCTCACCAGGCCGCAATCGACTACACTCCGAACCTTTCCGCTTATATGGGTATGTTCCCGATGGTGAAGGATTCGCTCGGGAACGCTCTTCGGATCATCCGCCCTGTTGTTGTGATGGATGAAGGCCATCGCGCCGTTTCCGATCTCGCCTTTGCTACGCTCTATGGCTTCAACCCATGTTTCGTGCTGGAGCTGACAGCCACGCCGCAGGATGTGCAGCCGCGCAGCGGCCGCAATCCGCGCGAAGGTCGCTATGCTAATGTTCTGGTAGAAGTCACCGGTCGCGAGCTGGATCGCGAAGGCATGATCAAGATGCCGCTCAACCTCGATCCCCGGCAGGGCAATGACTGGAAAACGACGCTGAACGCGGCCCTCTCCAAGCTCAACACGTTAGATGCCGAAGCTCGACAATTGCGGGCCGATACGGGCCGTTATATCCGCCCAATCATGCTAATCCAGGTTGAGCGCACGGGTGCGGATCAGCGCGAAAGCGGCCATATCCACGCAGAAGACGTAAGGGACTGGCTCCTGACGGCAGGTTTCGATCAAGCGGAAATCGCGATAAAAACTGCGCAGCAAAACGATCTCAACGATCCCGAAAACCAGGACCTGCTGTCGCCCACCAACAGGGTGCGCGCGATCATCACGAAGCAGGCGCTTCAAGAAGGCTGGGATTGCCCCTTCGCCTATGTGCTGTGCAGCCTTGCGGCCAGCACCAATCTCAAGGCCATGACGCAGCTCGTCGGACGTATTCTCCGTCAGCCCGGCGCACTCAAGACGGGCGTTGAAGCGCTCGATGAGTGCCACGTCATTACACATCACGCCGATACTGCCACGGTTGTCGGTGCCATTAAAAACGGCCTCGAACAGGACGGCCTCGGCGACCTGGTCCTGCACGTGACGCAGGATGATAAGAGCGGGACCGGAAATACGGCGCGTTCGATCAAGCGCCGACCGGCTTTTGCTTCCACAGAAATCTACCTACCCAAGGTGATGGTGGTGGAAGGCGGCGAAGCACGCGAGCTGGACTACGAGACGGATGTACTCTCCGCGCTCGACTGGCGGGACTTCGATCCTCAGAAAATCGCTGATCACGTGCCAGAAAACGCGCAGTTGGCGGAAAGCCAGCTTCAGCGGATCAGGCTCGCCGATGATGGTGACGAGCTGTTCATCGGCGAGACAGTCGCCACAAACACGGAAATTCTTGCCTTTGATCCCGCCCATGCCGTCAGGATGATCTCCGACATTGTGGCAAACCCCTTTGTTGGGCGCGAGATTGTGGGAGCAATGATGGCAGCGCTTCGAGCGCGTAATTTCGATGATGCCAAACTCGGTCAGCTCGCAAGCCTGATCGTAGAAGAACTTCGCAAGGGACTAGATGCCGCACGCACAGCGCGCGCCGAGGCATTGTTCAAGGCCGAAGTGGCGTCAGGGCGCATCCAGTTCCGGTTGCGGCTCGACGGAAGCAACTGGCGGATGCCTTTCAGCATCGAAACGATGGAACCAGAGAATGCGCGCCAACTCTTGAACCGTGCGGGCGGTCCGCTCGAAAAGAGCTTATTCGCGCCGGTATATGAGAGCGAGCTGAACAGCGATGAGCGCGATGTGGCAGTTTATCTCGATGGCGAAAAGATGCTTGCCTGGTGGCACCGGAACGTCGCGCGGACGCAATACGGTATTCAAGGATGGAAGAAAGCCAAAATCTACCCGGACTTCATCTTTGCCGTGCGGCGCGACGGCGAAGCGAAGCGGATAACGGTTCTCGAAACTAAGGGAGATCAGCTCGACAATCTCGACACGGCCTACAAGCGCGAAGCGCTATCATTCCTCTCGGATCATTTCCAATGGGATGAGACCACTCCGATCGGCGAGCTAGAGCTGGTAAACAACGGTGAAACCGTGAAAGGCTCCTTGATCTTGATGAGCGAATGGAAGGCGAAACTGCCAGCGTATCTCTGACGGCGCGGTATTGGGGGCATATATGGATTCCGATCCGGCAGTATCGGGCGCATTAGAAGTGTCAGTTAGACAGACCTTGAAGGTGGCAAGGCATTTGCCTCAGGTAAGGATTACCCCGATGCGGCATGTGATTACGGCCCGTGTTCAAGCGAGTTCTAGGAACTCAGCAATATCATCGAGCGGTCCGAGCTCGACGAAAAATGGAGCAAGCGTCGCTCCCTCCGGCATCGTCCAGGCGAAGCGATACTCGTTCTGATAAAGGTAGCGCATATTCTTGCTAAAAATGGGTGTGAGCTGCTCACGTTGAATGGTATAAGGATCGTAATACTGAAGCGGCCCATCGATCCACTGTGAGGTAGGCAGCTGCTTCTCTACCTCTGCGGAAAGTCGCTTCCTAAAAGCGTCCTTGTCGAGAATAACGAGCGCTGCCTCTGCTTCAAAATCGTGAAATAGGCGGGCATCATAGCCGAAACCGCAGCACCAAACATAAAAGTTCCGCACAATCATATAGCGGAATAGCTCCTTGCGCTGCACTGGTATCTCGACTTTTTCTCCTTCTGCGTTCAATCCATGGAGCTGGAACATTAAATGTTCGTTCGGCGTGACGCAGTAATGCTCAAGCTCCTTGTCAACCTGCGCTGCATTGAGAGAAGGGTCATTATAGGCGGCAGCCGGCGCTATGCGCAGAATGCCCCGCTCGAAGGCGTCGTGGATGTGAGCTCGCTTGCCGAATTTCGCGAAGCATGATGGTGAGCCCGTGAAGGGAATGCGAAGTCGGGGTGGATTGTAGAACGCACTGGCAGCCTCGCGAAGCGCGCGCTCGCTGAAATCACGAACGCTTGCTCCCTCTCGCTCCATCTGCTCCAACATCGTGTGGAGAATTAGCCGAAGGAGCTCACGGCGGTTTTGGTCACTGCGGGGTGGCGTCACATTGCCGGCGGCATCGGTTGACCATAGATTGCCAGTCAAGATGTCAAATCGGCCCCGGAGCGTGGCATCCGGCATCTCGCGCAGGTAACGATCCCGTTCGTATTCGCTTCGCCACTCGTCTCCAAGACTCAATGTTATCTCCAACTGCACCGAAATCTCAGCAAATATCAAATACCAAACTATGTTTGCAGTCCAGTCGACCGCATCCACTTCTTGACACAGCGTATCGTAATCTCCGCAATTGTCATACCGCACAGCCCAAGCATGAATCCAACAGCACCATCAAGACCAACAGCATGGAAGCCCATGCTATGCAGCCATTTACAAAGTAGTGACGTAGCTGCAGGTGTGCCATATCCAGCGGTCAATCCGCCAACGACAACAGCACTTGTTGCTTCCATAATGCTATAATTTTCGATAGCTAGTGACCGAACAATACCGCCTGCAACTCCTGCAATAAGGTGCACCAGTTTAACGCCCAAAGCCGCAACTTCAGGACTGCCATGGAACTCATTCATAATGATGCCTCCGAATGATACACCTTAAGTAAATTCAGTCGACGAAACAGATCCCCTTTTCACCCAAAGGTCTGCTTCAGCAGCACGGCGATTTACGAGCCCCGCCAACACTTTGCCACCAGCCATATTCCAACGTGCAAGCTCACCCGGAACGGTGCTGTAATTGCCTTGGTTGAGCTTTTTCAGCAGTGTGGATTTATCAAATGCAGCCGCGCCAACATTGAAAGAAAACGACACCAACGCACCAAACTGGTTATCCCTCAGCGGCACCTTCACTACCTGATCGACTGCGCGCTCAAAGCGGGCAAGATCATCTCTCAGCAGTCTGTCTGCCTCCGCCTGTGTGATTTGCATGCCGGGTTTTACGTCTGGCCCAGTGTGTCCATAACCGATGGTCCAGATGCCAGCAGGATCGCGGTAAGCAACCAGCCGAGATCCCTCCCACTGCTTCAGCTTTTCGATGACAAACGGCGTGACTTTACGGGCCATGACAGCCTCCAAAGAAAAAGCCCACGCAAGGTGGGCGATAAGCATTGATCGGGATTGGATGAGCCAAATGAGATTTGCGGTCTCACTGCATAGGTGCATCTCTTATCGGCACATTCGAGATGATCACCTCTGACGCCTCGGTCGGTTGGCCGCTGGCGGTGTACTTCAGCTGTACTGGCTTGATCTCCGCCCAGGCGAACAGCTCCCGGATTTCAGGCACGTCATTCAATGTCAGGATGAACTTGCCCTTGAGGTTCTTCAGCACTGCCGATAGTTCCTCAAAGTCGGCCCGCTCAAACATGTTCTTGCCGTAGTAATCCTCGACACCCCAGTAAGGCGGATCGAGGAAGAACAGCGTGTGCGCACGGTCCCAGCGGTCGATGAATTTTTGCCATGGCAGGCACTCGATATAGACACCGGCCAGCCGCTCATGGGTTGCCTCAAGCAGCGGCATGAGACGTGAGACATCGAACTTTGATGGGTCGCTCGTGGATATGCCGAAGGTCCGCCCGCCGACCTTGCCTCCGAAAGACAGCTTCTGCAGGTAGAGAAACCGCGCAGCTCTTTCGAGATCAGTCAGCGTATCCGGATCGGTTCGTAGCAGGCGCTCGAACTCTGACCGGCTTGTGAGCTGCCATTTCAGGACATCCAGAAACGCCTGATAATGGCGCTGCAGTACGCGGAAGAAGGTTGCGATGTCCTTTGACAGGTCATTGACAACCTCAACGCGTGGGCGCGCATCCCGACGGAAAAACACGCCGCCCATGCCCATGAACGGCTCGCAGTAGAGCGTGTGCGGAATATCTTTGATCATCGGCACGAGCACTTTGGACAGCACTCTTTTGCCGCCGATATATCCCGCAAGCGTGCTTAGCGGACGTATTGGCTGCGGAGCCACTGGGGCATTGGCATGTAACGTAGAGATATCATTCAGAACCATTGTTGCCTCATAATAAAAATGCCGCCTCAGAGGGCGGCATGGATGGAATTGATAAAGGGTTGGATCAATCCGGAGAGAGTTCCGGATCGTAGGGAAACTGCACTTCAGCCTCACCTGACTTGGCTGACTTCTTCTTGCTCTTGCCGCTCTCGATGCCGCGTTTTGCAGATACCCGCGTGGTGTAGCCGGACTTGCTGAACTCGTGCGTGGCAACGTCAACCGTCCAGATCAGATCATCGATACCAGGTCGCACATCTGACAAACGCAGGGGCTGGCCTGCCTTCAGATCCGGATTGCCCAGCACCGAGAGTTCAAGCGTGTCAGAATCCGCCTGCTGCTCGCGCGATTTGGCTTGGGCGGCTTTCAGCGCTTCATCTTCTGAGGCGTATGTTTCCGGCAGGCTGTAGGAGGCTGATGCTTCAGCCTCGGATTCAATCTCGACTTCCTTGCGCTGCTGCTTGCCCTTGTCCTGCCATTTCGCAACAACCCGCTTGTGCTTGCCGCGATCTGCGAACCGCACACGGCAGGTGCCCACGATGATGTCGGAGCGATGCACTACAAGCGTTGCCAGCGAACGGCCAGAACCTGAAACCCCGGCAGAGCGCTCAGCAAAGATCAGCTTGCCATCCTTGAACGTTACCATCGCCCCCTGACGCTCTGCCATGCGTGTCAAAAGATGCATGTCGGATTCATCAAGCTGGCCGAGCCAGTTGTATTTAAGCCCTGCAACGTTGTCCGACACCACAGGCTCAAGACCGTGATCAGCAGCAACTGTTTCAACCACTTCCTTAACGGTCTTGCCATCAAAGTGGCGCGTCTTTTGCTCCTTGAGCGTCGACCGCACATCGGCCGACTTGCCGCTGATGGTCATGCCAAACGGCAAGCATGAGAGCTCAACTGAATCCACCACGAAGGCGCCCATGTAGCGTGTACCGGTTTCGCGATACCCAAGCCATGCCCGGATTTTTGCACCGGTTTTAGGGATCTCCAGAAACGGGTTTCCGTCTAACAGATCAATGCTGATTTCATCTGCCTCGCTGCCAGCCTTATCAGTGATGGTCAGCCGAATGAGCCTTGACCAGAAGGCGCCCGCTACCTCTCGTCCATTCACCTCAACAACTGCAACCGGATGATGCATGGCTTCATTCCCAAAGGGCGATTGTTTGCTGGTTGCGATCGATCGCTGGCCTATCGGGCAGGATGATCTCGATACCGGCAGCGAAGGGTTGCGACTTAGCAGCTAGCCCTGGATTGGCGGCGAGCACGGCCTCGACAGTGCCTTTATGCTGACCGTAGTAACGATGGCATATCAGATCGAGGATATCGCCATCGATGGTTGTGATTGTCGCGGCCATCAGAACAACCCTATGGATTGAGAAGCCCCACCCGATTGCCCACTGCCTGCTTGTTCAAAGCGCTTGAGCTCTATGCTCCAGGCGTTCTTGCGTAGTGTGCCTCGCGGATCGATATAGGCGCGCTCTTCATTCACGCTCTCGATCACGAATTCCCCGAACACACCGCCATCAAGTGAAACCAGCATCAAGGGCTCGCCCTTCTGCGCAGCTGCGCGAATACCTTCGAGGTTATCCTCGCCGCCAAACTCCGCAGGGAACAGCACGCCCTTGATGGAGACAGCCTCGCTCTTGGGGCCGGTCCATTGCAGCACTTCTATCCGATCAACCACATCGACGGATGACCATGCCGTTGTGAGGCTGCGGGTGATATCGGTATAGCCAAAGCCATGTGCCTCAAAGGCATATAGCCCAAGTGACATTGTGACGGGTCCGGACATACGGCACCTTTCAGTGTGTATATTTTTGCGCAAAGATTATTGGCGAAGTAAGTCTGTTGTGTAATATTATACACAACAGAAAAGCGCGTTCCGCCGGGGAGATCACACAATGCGTTACGTAGCATTTATCCATAAAAGCACTGACAGCGATTACGGCGTCAGCTTCCCGGACTTTCCCGGCTGCATCTCCGCAGGTTCAACGGTTGATGAAGCCGTGGTCAATGCAGGCGAGGCGCTTTCGGGCCATGTGGCGATGATGGTGGCTGATGGCGAGGAAATCCCCTCGCCCCGTTCCCTTGATGCCATTCTGGCAGATCCTGAACTGGTAGAGGAACGGGAAGGCGCAAGCTTTGTACACGTGCCCCTTATCCGTGATCGTGGGTCATCCGTCCGGGTGAACATCTCGATTGATGCAGGTCTGCTTGAGGCGATTGATCAGACTGCAAAAGCACGCGGCATGACACGCTCCGGCTTTATTGCCAGCGCTGTGCGCCACGAAATTGCAGCCTAGATTTTGATCGCTGCGACAGATATCGATCTGGAGGATTATCATGGTAACTGAGCGTAGCCGCAAAAGGGCACCAACTCATCCAGGTGCCATCCTGCGTGAGGATGCGATTCCCGCAACGGGAAAAACAAAGACCGCGATTGCAAGCCTGCTCGGTATTTCCCGGCAGACGCTTTACGATATTTTGAACGAAAAACAGCCAATTACGCCTGCTGTTGCTCTTCGGATCGGCAAGCTGTTTGGCAACGGTGCAGCCTTCTGGTTGCGGCTTCAGCAGGTTCGCGACCTGTGGGAAGCAGAACGTCATATCGACGTATCTGCCATTCCCACGCTGCACTCGGCCTAGCTGTAGTCAAACAGCGCGCCTTCCAGTCTACGCGAAACCTTGCTGCCGATCTCGCGCGCAATGGCTTCTGGATCGATGCCATTCGCACCCGAGATCGTGATCTGGATATGGTTCGTCTGATTGACGGGCGATCTTGCTGACTGGTGCGATCCAGCCCCAGTAGCATAGGCTTGATTGCCCGGCTGCATCATCGCCTGAACTGTTAGTTCAGGTAGCGTATAGGCACCCAGGTTAGGCGTTGCCGCTGCAGGCACTGCATAGGCTGCAGCGCCCAGTGCTGCAGTGGACTTGAGCAAGCGGGTGATGTTGGCGGGCAGAATGAACCCGTCCCGCTTTGGTGCGAACAGCTCCGGACCGCGCTCACCCACCAGATACGTGCCGCCTGATGAAACAGGGCCACCACTCGCTCGGGCACCATCAATAGTCTGCTCGCCTTGAGGCGTGGCACCAGGTACAGCAGCGGCCTGCCCTGATCCACCAAACCATGAGCCGATAGCACTGCCGATCCCCTTGGCACCTTCCCACGCCTTGCCGATCCAGCCGACTAGCGCCTGGAATTTCTCAATCACGCCCGTGATCGCAGTGCCGACAATGGTGCCGATGGTTTCACCCCAGCTACGCCATTCATCGCCGTTGGACTGCACTTCACCGGTCAGCGCCGAGATCTTCTCCCAAAGCCACGACACGCCATCGAGAACCGGCTGGATCGCTGGCATAACAGGGGCAAGCGCAGCCTTAAGGCCAGTACCAAAGCCTTCAAAGAAAGCCACCAATCCTGACCAGTTGTTGTAAATCCAGACACCTGCCATAGCGACCGCTACGGCAATTGCGCCGATACCGGTTGAGATCAGCGCAACCCGCATTGCGATAAATGCCCCGCGCACCAATGCCATCGGATTCAGCAGCGCCAGCAGGCTGCGGCCAAACATCGAGAGTGCCGCACCTGTACCAAGCCCTGATACAATCCAGCTAAATGAGGCGGCTGCCAGAGCAAGTCCCCGGAAGCCAGCAATAAACGGGCCAAATATTACAGCCAGCAGCATCCGCCCAAGTGAGGTAACGGCCCCACCTGCAGCCACAATACCACGCGCGGACATAAGGCCAATCGATGCAATCTGCAGCAGACCACCCTTGAGGAATAACAAGCCCCACTGCGCCGCAATAGCTGCCACGCGGAAAGCGACTAGCCCACCAACAGCCAGAACCACATTGCGAATGAGCTTGCCATTGGCTTCAATAAACTCGCGTACCTGGTGAATAAGCGGGATCAGACCTGATGACGTATCATTGATAACGGGCAACAGCGCATCACCGATAGCTTTGCTTAAATTGCCAAAGGTGTTGGTCAGAAGCTGCAGGCCGTTTTCTGTGGTAGCAGAGCGCGCCTGATATTCCTTCTCGGCCGAACCAAGATAGTCAATTTCATTCTCAACAAGGCCAAGGTTCTTCTTGAGCAGATCGAGGTTGGTGATGATTGGTCCGAGCGCACGCGCCTCATCACCAAACAGTTGAGAAGTGACCGATGCACGCATATGCGCGGGCAGCTTATTGATGCGCTCAAGCACCGTTATCGTGGATTTGACGGCGTCTTTTTGCATGGCCTTCGCCAGCTTGACGCTATCAATTCCTAAAGCCCCCAATGCCTGTCGCTGAGCTTTGGTGGCGTTCCCACCTTTAACGAGCGCTCGGCCCATGTTGTTAAACGAAGTCGCAGCAACATCTGACTGCGCACCTGCACCAACCATGGCCGCACCAAAGGCTGCAACCTGTGTGGCCGTAAACCCGAACTGCTTGCCTTGAGCACCAACGCGGCGCACGATATCGAGAACATCTTTCGCAGCCGCAGGGCCATTATTCGACAAATGGTTCATGCTGTCTGACAGTGCAGAAACACCTGCGATCGACAGGTTGAGACCCGTCATCATCTTGGCCAGAGACTCGCCCGCCTCGCTCGCGCTTACATCAAAGGCCACTCCAACCTTTGCCGCCATTTCCGTGAACTCGATCAGCTCATCTTTCGGAATACCCGACTGACCGGCAGCGGCAACGATCTGTGTGAGTTCCTTAGATGCCATCGGGATGCGCTCGGACATGTCCGTCACATCTTTTGAGAACTGCTTGAACTCAGCAGGCGTATCAAAGTCCACGACCTTCTTGACATCGGCCATGGCGGATTCAAATTCCATCGCCGCCTTGACCGGTGCCGAGATCGCCCGCGCAAGTGCATAGCCAACTGCAGCAGCTTCCACCATACGCCCGCGCATGGCATCCATCTGGGCATTGTTCGCCTTGATGCGATCCTGAACACCTTTCAGCGCGGCATTGACGCCCCGCATTGGTGCCGTGATCTGATCAACCAGCGATACGATCAGCTTGGAAGTAAGAACGGCCATGATTGATCTCTTATGAAGCGCCGTTCTCAGCTTTCAGGATACGGCTGGCTGATGCGAGGTAGGCGTCAAATCGGCCGATCTCCATATCCTCGATCTGCTCGATTGAGGTGTGCAGATGGCGCGCCAATGCGGCTACCGCGTCGATGTGGGGATGGCCGCATTTACGTCTGCCGCCTGTCCAGCCAGACGGCTCACCAACTTTCCCAGAAGCGGGCGGATTTCCTCGCCGATCCTCTCAAAGTCATCGAGATCCAGCTCTTCAATGACGCCCATTGGCACTCCTGCATTGGAGGCGAAGATGGCAATGCTTTTGCGCACCTCGCCGTCCACCAGATCGGACGCGACAAGGTCTTTTGCCTTCAGCTTGCGGAACGTAAGATTGGTATAGGTCTTGTCCTGATATTCGACAGGCAAACCAAGCTGCATTGTAATTGTATCGGGCATTAAAAGCTCCAAACGAAAAAGCCCGCACAAGGCGGGCACTAAGGATTGTGAGTTGTGAATGATCAGAGAAGCAGTGCGTTTCGAATGCTCTGATATTGACTGACGCCATTCACCTTGATGTCGAAGTCATCCATCTCGATGATGGAGCGCCCGCCGATCTCCAGCTTGAACTCATGCACCGACAGATTGAACGTGGTTTCAGCCTTGGAGCCCGCTTCCCATGCGCCCGGATCAAACTGGCGCAGGAACCCGCGCAGATACGCGACGGCGCTAGTCGTGGTGCCATCCTCATCAACCAGCGCTCCCGTGACAAGGAAGTCTTTCACCACGCCTGGTGCCAGACCAAACAGGCCAATCACTGCCGGATCAAAGGCGGTTTCGACAAATGATGCCTCAAGCTTGGCGTAGCCGAGGTTTACGTCGCGGGCCTTGATCATGCCCGCGTTGCGGAACTCCTCGACCGTCACTTCCGGTGTCGGCAAGGTTACTTCCCGCGCCTGACCGACGCGGGAGATGCGATCCACGAATATCGTGGCGTTGCGCAGAATAAGGCGCGGCTGTTCAGATGCCATTGTGCTTTCTCCTGATCTATCAAGCTGCGCTTAAAATGCCGTCGCTGGTTTCTGCCAGCACGCGGTCACGCAGAACAGCGTAGTAGGTGATATCGCGGTGAGCGATGACGCGAATGTCTTCCATAGGAGCCGGAGGCTCAAAGGCCACGCCAAGCGTTATGCGGCCTTGCGCCATGGTCTCATTGGTATTGCGTTCAGGATCAAGCCAGACACGCCCGCCGAGAATCGCACCTTCAGCCTGCAGCATCTTGAGGAAGGCATTGCCGCTTTCGATCAGGAGCTTGAGGTTCGCCATCGAGAATGGCCGATCCACGAAGTCGAGATAGGCACGCTCGATCGCTTCATTTATGAAGTCTGCCGTGCGGCGCACGGACAGGAACTGCCAAAGGTCATCACCGGTTGCGACACGGTTTCCCCATGTGCGGTAGCCTTCGCCGTTCAAATTGATGATCGTGGCAACAGCACGCTCGTTGAGGTAATTCGCCTGCTCACCATAGGTGACTGGGCGGGTGATGCCCGTGATACCGTTGATCGGTTTGTTGGACAGCGACCACCAGAACCCAAACTGCCGATCAACCCGGCATTGCACTCCGGCAAACCTTGCTGATGCAGGGCGCGGCACGTTGGCATTAGCAGCCGTATCCCATACCTGAACCTTGGGATCAATGATGTAGATGCGCTGGCTATTGATCAGACTGCGGTAGGCAACTGCAGCCTCATCGGTTGTATCCGGCCCATCAACAAAGGCAACAGCACGAAGCTTTTCCGTCACGCCCATCAGCTCAGCTACAACGGGATTGATGGTTGTGCCCGCATGAGCAGTTGCTGTAGCGCCGGTACCTCCACCACTGGTAATGGCGACAGTCGGATTGACGTAGCCAAAGCCGGGCTTGTGGATGATGAAGCCGGTGATCTTGCCATCCTCGACAAGAGCCTCGGCAACCGCACCTGTTCCGCCTCCGCCGCTAAAGGCAATGGTAGGTGCAGATGTGTAACCTGATCCGCCTTCAGTGACAGTCACAGCCGTGACGACACCACCAACAACCGTTGCAACAGCCTGCACACCTGTGCCATCGCCGGTGAAGGTCACTGTGGGGGCAGTCTTGTAGCCGGAACCACCAGCCGACACTGCCACAGTTGCCACAGCATCAGAAGCCAATGTCGCTGTCGCGGTTGCGCCCGTCCCACCCTGCCCCGTGATCGTCACAGTGGGGGCCGAGGTATAACCTGCCCCCTGACTGGTGACATTGATACTGGCAATGCCATCAACCGGCGTTGATGCGGTAAAGCCTGGCGCAATCAGGATACGAGGCTTCAGTCCGAACCTGCTTTCGCAGGCAAGCGCTGCATGAACACCTGTCATCGCTGTGCTGTCACCGACAATGCGCGACAGCGTATCAGCCGCATCAACACCTTCACCAACACGGTGCACGAACACGAGCGGCCCATGCTGATCGAAGATGTCATCAACTGCTGCCTTCAGGGTGCCGGTGTTGCCAAGCGTGCGCGCTTTTGTGGGGCTGCCCTTAAGAAGGACTGTCTCACCTTCAGGCCACTCGGCTGGATCAGCATCGGGAGCAGTGCCGATGAGAAACACAACAGCTGACTGATCGGTCCTGATCAGAACCGGGTTTTCTCCGCTTTCTGTAACGCGTGTGCCGTGGTGGAATGAAATATCTGCCATAATGGTCTCCAGCCATAAAAAAACCCGCGCAAGGCGGGTGCAAATTGGAACCTGTGATTTGGTTGATCAGGACGGCCAAATAGGCACGACAGCCCGCGCCGTTGCTTCATCGGGTGCCGCATCAATCTGCGCCTTGGCAGACAGACGCGCCTGTTCGATTTGGCTCCCAATGGCCTGCCATTGGTTATGCATATTCAGGACAACTCCTGCGACATCAGCAAGCGTGGCTCCTGTTATCCCGACTTCCATGGACAGGAATGGATATTCACCTGCGCCATCCGGATCAGCATAACGCAGCGCTTCGGCAGCTTTCGCCTGATAGGTCATAGCCTGTCCGCTGCCGGACGTGATGTATCTGTGCCGCTCAACTTCTGCTGCTGCATCAACGGCAGCCTTCAGCGCGACCTTCAGAGCATCGAGATCCACTGGCGGCAAGACAGGCGCTGTGAAAACATCATCGCTATAATTCCAGCCAATGGAGACACCTTCATCGCATGGGATTGCGTTAAAGAGCGCGGCATCCTCACGGGTCTCAAGCAGGATGATATTGGTTACTTTTCCATGTTCAACAATTGCTGCAATTGGCATCGTCTGTCCCCAAAGCAGTTTGCGCTCAATTTGATCATCAAATTGAACGCAAGTTGCGGTAAAACATAAAAGTTAGAGCGTAGCTCTGATTTCATCAGAGCTACGCTCTAATAACGAATGATAATCATGCCCTGGGCACCACTTCCACCAGCGTTGGTGTTTCCGCCTCCTCCGCCCGATCCGCCGCCGCCCGGAGACTGTCCGGGGCCGCCCGTGTAAGTGGTGACGGCCGCGCCAGCACCTCCGAATGCAGCGCTACCGCCATTGCCGCCATGGGCACCGCCCGTAATGTTTCCTGAGCCTGACCCGCCATAACCGCCGCTTATGTTGATGCTGCCGCCAGTCGCGGATCCACCAATGCCACCGCTGCCGACCGGATTGGATCCACCTCCCCCACCGCCGTTGGCAACCAGAGCACCGAATGTCGTATTGCCGCCATTTGCCCCTCCGCCACCTGGGTTGCTGTAGCCTCCCGCGCCCACAGTGGCAGCGAGAACTTGCCCGGATGTAACCGCGAGTCTGGCACGACAGTAACCTCCTCCACCGCCGCCGCCCGCAGACTGGCCAACGGTGCCAACACCGCCTCCGCCACCTCCAGCGCCCCACAATTGAACATCGATGTAACTGACGCCGGATGGCACCGTGAAGTTTCCGGATGCGGTCATAATATGAAGTCCGGCCTGTGGACGTGCTGCCAAAGCCGCATAGGTGAAAGCCGTGGTCGCGATCTGCGTGGTGTTTGTGCCAGTGCTTGCAGTGGGTACTGTTGGCGAGCCGGTGAAGGCAGGAGACGCGAGCGAAGCCTTGCCATCGATTGCCAGCTCCAGCAATGCAAGATCATCGGCTGAGGCCTTGTCGCCTAATGCAGCGGCGAGACCCGCCACATCCTCCAGCGCATGTGTATGTTCGGAAGGTGTAAAGTCTGCCGGCTTATCGGTGATATCAGGCCATGCAACCTCATCGGAGGGTATTGCGGCAATTGCTGTTGTAACAAATGCCGTTGTTGCAATTTGCGTTGTGCTGGTTTCGGCTTCAGCGGTGGGCGCTTCTGGAATGCCTGTCAGCACCGGAGAAGCTAGCGGTGCCTTATCTGCAACCACCAGTTCAAGATCTGATACATCATCAGTCAGATCAATGACATTCCCTGTCAGATCAGACAGATCCTCGGCAACGGCTGCAACAGTCGATACAGTAGCCTTCGCGTCCAGAGCATCATCCAGCCCGACAACATCCGCAATTGCATGCTGATGCGCGATTGACAGGAATGCATCCGGCTTGTCTGCCAGATCTTCCCAAGTTGGAGGCGGCAACGGTTCTGGCGTAGCGGCTGTGACAAGAACCGCCAGTGGAACCGCAACAAGGCTCGCCCCGTCAATCGCGGGTAACAGCTCATCGCCATGAAGGCTTTCCCGCAAGGGCACATCATCACGGGAAGCAAGATCAAGTGCATTATTCGTCATCACGTTCACCATCTGATGATGATCAAACCGGGAGCGCCTGCGCCACCGGATGAGCTGTAGGAACTGCCACCACCTGCACCACCTCCACCGGGTATTGCACCTCCAGCAGATATGCCGTGCCCAGCTCCACCGCCGGGGCCGCCGAAGGGTGAACCACCTCCTGCACCGCCCGTAACATCAGATCCAGCTGCTCCAGATGAACCATCTCCACCACGGGAATTGATATCGCCACCTGCCGCGCTGCCGCCCTGCCCACCATCGCCGGAAGGATTGGGCCGACCACCGCTGCCGCCATAAGCTGTCATGGGACCGAAGGATGTATTCCCGCCGGTTCCGCCGCCACCACCGAGTGCACCAGCTGCACCACCTGCTCCGACAACGCCCGTAAACTGCTGGCCCGGCGTGACAGCGATCAGCTTGCGGGCATGGCCACCAGCTCCAGCACCACCAGATGAACCGCCTATGCCTGTGCTTCCACCGCCACCGCCGCCGCCCCAAATCGCAACATCGATTTTTGTCACGCCAGCTGGCACGGTGAAGACGCCATATGAGGTCATCACATGGATGCCTTCGGGAATAGCGAGAAGGGCTGCCGCAAGACCGGATGGCGTTACAGCGCGTGTTGTATCCGTTCCCGCCGTAGCCTCGGATGTGGTTGCAAGTTCAACAAGACCTGTCCGGTCAATGGTTGCCGTGCGGGCGGATAGACTGGCCGGTGATACAGCCCGTATTGTATCGATGCCTGCCTGCACCTCGGCATTGGTGGCAAGCTCGACCAGCCCCCTGTCATCAGTGGTGGCATGCCATTCGGTCCAGCCGGATGCGGTTTTGCGCCAGTAAATTCCTGTATCAGATGCACAGACGACTGAGCCGGTTGGCGCGGTTGCCATGCGCCAGACGATACCGTTCCACATCATCAACTTGCCGACAGAACCAGACCATGCCCCGGCTGGCGCAGCAGGCACCAGATAGAGATCGCCCTGTACCGGTATTGCAGGCGGCGTCCTCACTGTCGCACTGTTGACTGCAATGAACGGTGGACGCATGAGGCGAGCGATATCCACGCCAGCATCCGGCAAGAAGTTCACCGTGATCTGCGCCGTAGATGATACCGGGAACACTATATCCGTCGTCAGCTCTACGGCAGCACCTTGCCCCGGCGCACGCTTCTCCACCAAGGGGTGACGAGCGATGGCAATGAGATCGCCATCCGCGTCAAACACGCCGATCTCACGGATGTTGAATGGCCCGTCAGCTTCCGGAATGACTGCGGTCACACGCCACATCTGCAGATTGACTGGATCGCACCCGCTCGACATCACCCCATAGGCATTGCCGACACGGTGCACCAGATCGACCATGGTCTCATTAGGCGTAATCTCGGCCCCATTGCCATCACCCACCCGTATCGTTTGCAGAGCCAGTGGCGTTCCGCCAATGGCAGCGGCGAGCTTCTGCTGCCCGACAAGCGTCAACACGCCCAGGTAATCATTAGCGGCCATGGTCAGTCCTGTGATTTTTCTTGAACGGTAATAACGACGCGCATGCGGCTGCGAACGGCAACGCCAGCGAAGAGCGAGGCACGCGCATCAAGTTGGGTAACGGGGTCAGTGACAGGCGATACCCGGATATGCGAACGCACAATCGCGCCGGAGTAGACGGGAACGCTGACCCCGGAAACACGCATCTCAACCGCCTCAAGCCATGAGCGCACATTCTTTGCCCGAAGCGAGATCCGCTCCATGCTTTTGACTTCACTGTCCGTCCATGGACGGCCAAATGGCGAGGTGAGTTTGTAGCGATAGGTATAGGGATCACGAGGCGGAACAGCCTGCCACCATTCCGTGACTTCTATTCCATAGCCAAGTGCCCCTATGGCAATCTGCATGGCCCCGGCGCTACCTTTGACGGCATGAAAGCCCCAGGATGCGCCGATCACCGCACGTTGTGTCACTTCTGGCCAGTCACGCTGCCATTCATCAACTGACCACTCCCAGGCAAGCCATGGGAGCAGGACAGCAGGGCAACGTTCCCAGCTCAGAACATTAGGGATGCTCCATGCATCCTGGAGCGCTGCAAAGGCTGCGGCACAAGCTTCTGACAGCGCATGCTCATAATCGCTTGGATCAGGTAACAACGAGCGCTGCCGACGCCCGTCCCATGGCCTACGGCCAAATCCAAGCGGGCTAACACCAATCGTGATCGGAATTCCGTCAATGACAAGCGGAACAACCGTGCTGCCGTCATCATAGGACAAGGTCATTGAGCACATCCGTGGTGACGGTAATCGACTGCGCGAATGCAGCTTCCTTGGGGCCAGGCACGATATTGGCAGTAGGCGAGATTACTTCGACCTCCTCTATCAGCGCCTTGCCCTGGTCATCGACAATGCTGGCAGCCGCCGCGATACCTGATACGGTCACCGTTGCTCCAGCCTTATGCCTATCAGTGACATGAGCCGTGACCCGCGCTAAAGCCCGTTGACGGATCAGTTCATTATCCGGCCCCGGCAGTACGGTCAGCTTGACTGAAACGTCATAGAGGATAATCTCTGCAGCCTCGACATATACGGGCCGATCTGTCAGAGGACGTACGGTTGCAGCTGAGAGCTTGCTGCTCACTGCATCAAGCACGGCCTGTGGTGCAGTCCCATCGCCGCGCTTGTCCAGCACGATAACCAGCACTTCGCCTGGATCAACAAGCCCACTTTCAGGCCCATAAACGGCAACCGATTTGATCTGCGGATGCGCCTCAAGTGCCCACCAGATATAGGCTCCATAAGGACCAGCCGTACTAACAGCCTCAACCGCCATCTGCCGACGGCGGCGCAGCTCCTCATCGCTTTCCCTAATGGCAGGAACCGGCGGCACAGCCTGCGGATTACCCGGATCAAGCACTCGCCTTGTGAGGCCAAACTCTGATGCACGATGCTCAAGATAAATGCCCCATGTGGAGGCAAGCATCACCGCACGCACAGCATCATTGTACTGCTGCTTGGCGAGCGTCACCCGCCAGGCGCATTCTTCAATCAGTGTGAGTGTGGAGTTGTTTTCAAGGAATAACGTATCAGCTGCAGGAAGCATAGGATTGATCGCACGCTTGGCATTCCAGCGGGCAATGAAGCTTGTGCGGATAGCATCCACCTCAGCCTCATAATTTGCCGGAAACAAATCCGGCACACCACCGAGGCGAGCCAGATCAATATCCTCAAAGCGGCTCATAACCTGACCTCGGTTTGTCTGCTACCTGCTGATGTCGTATCGCCCAAATGCCCGCGAGGCAGATATTTCCCGCGAACCGTAATCGTCAGCCGCCCCGAGGCCTCGGCTCTGTTGACCTGCACCTTTTCCAGCTTGAACCGCGGTTCGCCATACTGACGACCCTCGATCAGGCGCTGCTGAAGTGCCTCGGCCACTGCGCGGATCACGCGCAGCATGTTCTGGCTGTTCATCGGAGCATCAATCATGCCCGTGAGATCAGAACCAAACAGGCGTCGCATTACCCGAGTGAAGCGAGGGGTGGTGAGGCTCAATCCGATTGACTGGCTGACATGCTCCCAATCGGTGATGACTGCGCCTGTCTCACGGTCAAAGCCGACAGAATCTGCCACGGTCAGCCCTTCTTGAGGGCAGGCTTCGACGCCTTACCTTTAGGCATCTGCGGCACAACAGGCAGCACGAATGCGAGGCGATCATCATGAGGCGGTAGGAAGTACTTCGCCTTATCCTCCGTGAGCTCAACCTTGCCACCGGCATGACGATACGTTCCGGCCAGCCAGCCGGTCTTTTTGACTTCGTAAAGGGGCATAATGCCCTCCATGTTTGAGAAATTTCGGGCTTAAGCAGGTGACTGCAAGCAAAGAAAATCCAGCCCCGGACAGCTTGCCGCCCATCCCTGGCTGGATCCGATTAGAATTTAGGTGCTATTGTTACGCCTGTAAGGATTACAGCCTGTCAGCGAATTCCTTGATGCGCTTCAGAATATCAGCGAAGGCCGGGCGCTCACTATAATAGAGTGACCTGGTGCCTTCATATGCGTTTTCATAAGAGGCAAAAGTGGCCGGGTCATTCAGGCAGAAGGCTTCGTTGATAGTAATGTTACGATTTTCAGAGCGGAAACGTTTTTCCTTGTGCGCGAAATAATCTGTTGTTCCGATGAATTTTTGCACTTTGGGATCACCGAGCAGGCAAAACACATCATAGTAATGGCGCAGAAAGTTTGCAGGAAAAGCACCTGTTTCCTGTTGCTTGCGAAATTTCGTGGAAATAGCCTGAAGCTTCTCCACCAACGTATAACCGGGGTCATAGCACAACACACCCACTGCACGGTTATCCGTCAGCTGCACCATGCCTGCCCCATAGTCATACGCCCACGAGCTGATGGTTATAGATGCATTGGGTGTTACGTCATCAAATCCGACTTCCAGCAATATGCCATCCTTGATGCCGGGCATCAGGCCCATGAAGTCCTGATAATGCAGTCGGATGCCAGCGCTACGAAGTTTTTCGGCATCAAAGGTGTTGTCGCGTTCTACCGTGTGGATGCCATCAATACGGATCGTATCGCGTAGCCAATCATAAAACCGACGACGACTTTCTACATGGGCGTCCTTGTCGTGGTTACGACCAGCCTTAACTTCCATGCCCTCCGGCGGATCGATACGAATATCAATATCCTCGGAGAAGCGATTGATTATGCCAAAGCCCTTCGAAAGCGACGTACCGCCCTTAAGCTCAAACCGCAGGCCAAGCTGCTGGAGGCCATACAAACAATGCATAATCCAGTAGTCTTTTTCGACCAGCACCGGGGCAATCCCCAGTTTGTTTGCCACGATGCGTATAAGGTCCTGAAAATCCTTGTGGTTATGCAAAAAATCATGGGGCATGATGCGTTGCCACCGTCGTCACGGCATCGAAAAACTTACGGGCTCGCACCGTACCGAATTCATGAGCAATATGCCGAAGGACCTTGCGGTCAAGTTTCGCGGTTTTTTCCTTTACACGTGTAAGCAGAAGCTGTTCATCCTCGGCCACTTGCTTAAGGTTGTTCACCAAATCAACCAGCAGAAACTCCTCTGTCAGTTTCTTGGGAACAAACTGCTTGCGACGAAAATCAAAACTACGACCGCCCAACGTAAACCGCCCGTGACGTTTGCGATTATAAACGACGGTTTCATTATAAAGCTGCGTCGCTCCCACACCCAGCGCGTTATAGGCGTTAGGCGACGTTATCAGGAAGATCTTATCCTTCAGGAATGCCGCAACGAGGCTGGCATCATCTGCCGGAGCTTTACCGAATGCGGTTTGCTTTGGATGCAGGTAAAGGCCCGCAGAAAGCCTTACCAGCTCCTCCGTTGTCAAAAGCTCCTTGATATGCCTGTCCACGTTAGTTGACCAACGCGCCAGCTCATCGCGGCGGTAAACCCCGCCAGGCTTCAGATGTTTGCGTAATTCATTTAGTTTCGTCATGGTCCTGCCTCAGTGGCAACCATAGGAAAAATTGGCTCTTATGTAAACATTTTTATACAAAATTCATGTAAAGCTATCCATAATACATTCAATCATAATGATTAATCGTTTTGGCTCTGCATACAGAATTATACGATTGATATTCTCTAATTTGCCGGAACGCCTGTGGTAGCAGGCCCAGCCATGACGCCACCGTGGATATGCGTGTCACCAATGTTTGTGCCATTATGGGTGACGGATGCGCCTTCAATCTTGACCGCACCTTTGAGGGTGATCTCAGTAGCTTCAAGCATCATATTGCCATCTGTGATCGTGAGAGTGCTGCTGCCAACGGTAATGGAAGCGGTCGCTCCACCGTCGCTGACGGCAATGCGAGTACTGCCAACTTCGAGAAGCACATACTCATCCCCCTTTTGCGAAGGGCGCGTGTTCGTGTCTGAAGGCAGCGATGCCTCAATCTCGGCATCTGTCAGATCGCCGTTCTGCGAACGAACTCGCACCTGTTGCCCGATTGAGAGCGGAAAGTGCGTTCTGGCAGCACCTGCAGCTTGCTCCTGCCAAGGTATCCAATCAGACACAAAACCGTTTGCCAGCTCAACGCGCGCTTGTCCCTTTACAGGATCAACCTCCAGCACCGTGCCGATACGTGAGCGATTGCGGTCGCGACGCTCAAGCTCGGCTATGCGATAATTGAGCCTCGCAAAATGCGCCGCCAGATCGCTCATATTGGGAATCCCTTATCAGGCTGCGCATCTGGTGGTGTAATATCCGTGATCGTTGCATCACCTGGCACACCCGCCGGAGGCGCGATCATGAGAGCATCAGCTTCATGGCGTGTGAAGCCAAACCGGCGTTGAACTGACTGCCAGTCATAAGGCGCAGCATCGATTTCGATCTGTGCACGCATCAACGCCAGGGTCGAGGCGATAACAGGATCAACAATGGTTGGCTCATTACTTTCATCTGGATAAGCGGGATTTGGCACCCGCAAATCCGCTTCGCATTTGTCGAAGAATGCCCTCAAAGGTGATCCGTCTTTTAACGATTCACCCCGCAATGGATCGACCACCAGATCAGCCGTGATCCTGATTTGTTGAGCGGCCAGTCTTGTACCGTTCTGGTCGCCACTGGTCCGCACGCGCTCAACAGAACGAAATGACAGAATGAAACCGCGTACGATCTCGGCCCAGGCATTATTTGGATCTGTCAGGACATCCGCAATTTGGCGAGCAACAATATCGGCATGAAATTCGAAGGCATCATCCGTATCAGGAATACCCGTGTAGACGGTGCTTTCTTCCGTCTCCGGATCAATCACCACGTGAGCGGCAGTCAGCCCTGTTTCGATGAGGATCTGTGTTGCACCGTTTGGCGCAAGAGCTCGCAAGGTGACATCCGTTAAACTGTCTTTCGTGCTTGAAGCGTCTGTGTAAACTGCGATCCAAGGCTTTTTCTGATCGGTACTTAGCGAGCCATCGGCCGCCATATCAAGCGCACCGATCTGACTATCGAGTACATTATCACCAACGAGCGTTCGCCCTCGCAACGCCTGCACTGCAGCGATGCGAAGCGCTATGCGGACAAGGCTCATGCTTCCCCCAGTTCGATTACAAGCCGTGAATGGCCACGATCATCAACGTGCAGAACCTCAAAGCGCGGCTCCCCAGGTCGCGAGAGTGCCCGCACAATATCGCCCTGCCGGATAGCCGGCCCGCTGTAGGTGGCGCGGTTGATGTGCAGCTCGGCCTTCTGGGCCGTGATGCGGGTGCGCCAGCTCTGCGACTGTCCGCCTGAGACATTTGAAACCGTTCCGCCACCAGTTCGCAAAACGGCCTCGATCTCGATTTTTGGCCGGAATGGATCGGGTTTCTTACCTTCAAAGAATGTCAGCCGCACCGGCTCGGCAAAAATACGATCGACACCCGCGAGCACTTTGTCACGGATGTCGTGGAAGCGCGCGGGCTTCATGGTTCACACCATCAGGTGCGCTTGGCGCGCAGCAATGCGCCAGGACGGGTTACGATATGCAGGGCGTTCGTCTGCACCTCGCCATGGATGCCCTTGCCGTTCTGCATCGGCCATTGCTTGGCATAAAGGCGCTGACCCAGCGTGTTAACGGTCTCGATGTAATCGGCTGGTGCGTAGTAGGTGCGGAACAGCCCCGGCACACCAACAGGCACGAACTTCGCGCTGTTGGTCTGGATGCCGAGCAAGGCCCCGTCGTCTCCGTTGTCTTCATTAGTGATCGCACCGTAGTTTTCCCAGACGATGCCACCGAACTCGAACATCGGATTGTCCGCTCGGTTCTTGCCGATGTAGCTTTCCCGCAAGATCTGTGCCTCGGACCAGCCCTTGTATGTCTCACGTACTTCAGGGTGAGAAAGCAGATCATCAAAGAAATTATCGCCAACAAATGCATGCAGATAGGAGAATGGCACACCACCAAGAGCTGCCCGTGTCTTGCGTATGAAAGCAACGCACTTCTTGCGCAGAATGCCCTCGTCCGGATTGGCATTATCCAGATCGAAGTCCTCTTCAGCAGGCTGTGACACGCCGAACTTGTTGAAGAGGTTTAGCGTCTCACCGCCCTTGTAGGTGACGATGCCCTGAATGGCGCCAATGCGCGAATATTCATCGGTGAGATCGAGATCCGCCACGTTGACGGCGATTTTCTGCCCAACGATTCCTTGCACGGTCTGTAGGGCCGTTTCACTTCCATAGGCGCGGATGCCCTGCACTTCATCAGCCACCACACTCCAGTCTCGCTGGAAGTGGGGAATGGAAAGGCTCTCGATGGAGCGCTTTGGCAAGTCACGCACTTCACCCGGTGCACCGCGCGGTGATGGTGCAACAAGCTGGATGGTGTCGCCGATGCGCTCAAGCGAGATCGTCAGCGTGGTGACAGAGGTTGCGCTGAACAGGCCCAACTGCCCGAGGCGGCCAGGACGGACGGCTATTTCATTGACGGCATCCGTCAGCGACGTGACGCTGAATGCCGGATTGGTTGCGAAGATGTCGAGCATGGCTCGCTCCATAAAAAAACCCGCTTAAAGCGGGTGAAAAACGGTCAGGAATGTTATGGCCTGGTCAGCGTACGATGATGCCGGATGCTCTTAATGAAGCATTTGCCTCCGCGCGCTGATTTGCTGTCACAGCAGGCAGGAACTCCAGACAAACACCTGCGACTTCCGCATCGCGGGTGATGGCAGTGATCGGCGCTGTCTCACCGACACCCGTCTCTGCACCGTAGAAGGCAACCGCACGGACAGCATCAACACCGTCAACGGCTGGATCGTAGGCAGCATACTCAAGATCACCAGCGCCGATGCTCACCGCGACTTCAAAGACATCGCCCACGACAGTGGCAGTACCGCCTGCCGCGATGGTGAACTTTACTGCCTTGTTGAAAGCGGTGCCGTGAGTGGAGTTTCCGATGGCAATGCCATCCGGGTCTTCCCACTTCACGCTGGTTGCGGCTGTCGCGATGCCACGGTATATGCCGGGCTTCACAGCAGCTGATACGGCAGGGCTTGCAAGCACAATTGTCGCGTTGCCGGTATTACCTGAAGCGACAGAAGCCACTGCATTGACATTCGCTGGCACAGCGCGGCCCGCCAACACCTGACCAGGCTGAATGGACTGCTCAGCTGCAATCACAATAGCATCGCGCGAGCGGTTACCGCTTGCTTCCGAAATCAGGAACTCGCCTGGATGGCGCGCTTCAGTAAACCTTGTCATGGCAAATCCTCTTATTCAGAATTGTGTTGTGGTTGGCTTATCGGCCATTAATGCGGGAGATGACCTTGCTCCAGCCGTGGTCGCCACGAGCAACCGGCGGCTGCGATGAAAGCCCCGCCCCTACTGCGCGCGCTGCCTCGTAAGCATTGGCATCTGGAGCAGTCGCATCTGATGCAACCGGTGCCGCCCCAAGAGCTGCCTTGATCTGCTCAACCGGCAATTCCGTATCCAGCAGCGCCTCAGCAAGCTTTTCGCGGCCTTTGGCTTCATCAAGCGCCAACACGGCTGTGCGGCGATCGCGATAGGCGCGAACAGCATCACTTGCTGCCTGCATACGGATGGTGTCGATATCAACGGTCTCGGATGCCGCTGGCGTGATGCCTGACATGGCTTTCTCCTGCTGTCTGGTTGCGGTCTTGGCTGTGGCCTTGGCCGCAGGTGGTGCGTTGTTTTTGGGAAGCGTCCAGCGCCGCGACTTGGCCAGCGCGGTAAGCGGTGCCGGTGCCTGCGCATAGATGCGATAATCGAATGCGGCCCACGCAAGCGCCCGCTCTTCCTCGGCATCAGTGGCATAACCCAGCTCAACTGCTTCCGATGGCGTGAGCCAAAGCTCCTGCTTCATGGCGGCGCGAACATCACTGGCCTGCTGCCCGCTTCGATCCGCGTAGATTGCCGCCATCTGGGTGCCGATCTTGTCGAGCAGATCGCGTTGCTTTTCGTGATCATCGGCAGTGCCAACGCTAAAGCTTGCTGGATCATGGATCATCATCAGCGCACCAGAGCGCATCACAATGTCATCCCCAGCCATAGCGATGATGGAGGCAGCAGACGCGGCAATCGCATCAACCTCAATCCGCACCCGGCCTTTATGCGCGGTGAGTGCGTTGAAGATCGCGATACCTTCGGACGCGATGCCTCCGCCAGAATTGACACGCACCGTGATGTCGTTGTCGCGACCATGACCGGCCAACGCTTCAACAACCTGAAGCGCAGTAAAGCCCTCGCCCCAATAGTTCTCACCCACCACACCATAGAGATGCAGTGCGCCGTCCTGATAAATCGGCATTGTTTTCTATCCTCAGTATGGACGCATCCGGCCAGTTGCGGCAAAGCGCCTGCGACGCGGCCTTACGCCCTGTTGTTCAGCGCAAAGGCGCTCGGCTTCACGCAGGTCCGCCAGCAGTAGCCCCATATCGGCTTTGGTATATTTGACGTTGTCTTCACCGAAGCGCGCTTCTGATAGACCTTCGCCATCGCGCAACGCCTCGTAGCGCTCGCGCAGCTTGCTGGCCTTCTCGCACCAGTCGATCATCATTCCACCTTCGCTGGTTCGCGTTGGCCATCTGCCGCCATGCCATTTGGACCAGCACCACCCGTCATGCGTTCAAAAGGAATTGGCAGCCCCTGTTCCAGCAGCAAGGCCTTTTCAGTGGCGCGCTGTTGCGAGACATCCTCCCAGTTTCGGCCCTGCAATGCGCATTCATCCGCCAGCGATGACAGACCTGACTCCAGCCGCACTCTTGCAGCCATGGCCGAACGGTAATCGTCCGCTGTTGGCTGGCTTGGTCCCTGCCATTCCGTCCAGGTGACCGCAGAACGATTGGCCGCAAAAGCCGTATAGCCACCCTTAAACGGGATCTGCCCGGTGAAGATCATCTCATCCAGCCAGTTCTCATAGATCGCCTGACAGAAAGGAGCTGCAATCCGCTCGCGACGGCGCACCACAATCGGCCAGACGGATGAAATTCCCATGCGCACCGAAGAATAGGTCGCATTGGAATGATCCATCGACAGGCTCTCAAAGGTCACGCCAAGAGCACGCGCCATCTCCCGCTGAAGATTTTGTGAGAAGGGCAAATATTGGCTGCCGGGCGTTTGCGCCGTGTGCATCTGGAAATCCTCACCTGGCCCCAGATGATTGATCCGGGCAGGATCGTTCATCGAGATGCCGCCGCCTTCTTTCAGCTTGTCGATGCGCTGGCTCCAGACCGAATAGAGATCCTCTTTCAGTTCATCATCTTCAAGTGCGCTGATCGCTTCAAAAGCCTCGACTGAAGGTTCCGGACTTTTGATCGTGGCAGCAAATATCGTCTGCATGAGAGCAGTTGCCAGCGTTGCATCGGCCAGCTGATCGAACTGCGCTGCAACCTTCATGATGGGCGCAAGCGGCGAGATGCCTCGCACACTGTCAGGGTTTTCGCCACGGTCCATGACATGGATCACACGGCGCAGGCCATTGCCGTCCCATGCCGGAATATCTGCCTCTGTCTCAATCCCGGCTTCCCGGCGCAAGAACCGGTAATGCGTAGCGCGACCATTGCTATCATGAAAGATGCCCTGATCGAGACCGGAAAACTCATGCGTCTCACGCTTGAGCCTGTGCGGCGCAACCAGCGAGATCTTGGTGCCAGATTTGATCCCGTAGAGCGCACGCTGGCGAGCTGGGAGATAATCCAGCACACCAATCGCCTCGCCCCCGGCCAGGTAGTAACGGATAACGCCGTCGAGTATCTCCGGGATCGTCGCTTTGCCAGCCAGATCACACTCTTCCGGCGACCATGCGAACTGCCGCCAGCGTGCTTCAACCAGTTTGCAGAAAGCAGACTTTTCGGCATCCGGATAACCAAGCCGAGCAAGATCCGGACGGCAGCTCAATTGCAGCTCGTTGCCGATGGTGTCGGTGATGATCTGCTGAGCAGCACCCGCAAGCCATCCAGAGTTCTGCATGAAGTCCCATGCAAGGGCAGATGCACGTTCTGCTGCTTCGCGAACGTTCACCCCACCATCGCGCGTTACCGCGCGGCGCATATGCAGGATGCCTGAGCGATCCCCGCGCAGATATTGCGCACGCACCGGTGCCGTCTTCGCGCCCGGCTTGTTCGTGCGTGAAGACCGGCGACGTGTCATCGATACGCGCTCCATCGTTGCCGCTGCCTGGCAGGCGGTTTGGGTTGAGGTTGAGGTGTTGCAACTTCAGGTTCAGGCAATTCTTGATCCGTGCTGATCTCTGGCTCAGCCTCATTTGCCTTTGGCTGCGGTCGCGCGCTGGCAAGACCAGCCATATGATCTTCAAGATCAAGTTGCGCTTCCGGCAACGGCATCTCCCGTTCAGCCTCAAGCCTGTCCCAGCGGGTCTCCAGAAAGTCGCGCACCCCGAAATGTGTTGCAGCCGCTTCCGCCTGCACCATCGTGTCAAGCATCTCGTTTTTCTGGTGCACCTTCACCCAGCGATACTTGATGAAGCCATCGCGCTGACGCTCTGGCTTGCGCCGTTCTGCCGTCAGCTCCAGAAAGTACTCATCTGCCAGACCGCTCGGAATGCCAACGTAACCACGCGCCAACGGGTCATCACGCATGAGGTTGCGATAAAGGCCCATCTTGAACACTGATTGGTTGATGTTGAAGAAGCGGCGCGAGTAACGCAGCAGCTTGCCCGTCTTGCGATCCCGCTCTTTCTTCACCAGTGCAATCAGCGGCACGGCCTCGCTATAGACGCCACGCACCATGATTACCTTTGAGACCGGATGCCGCCGCGCCCAGCCAAACACGTCTTCGGTCGAGTCGTTGCCGTCAATCGCCAGCCGGTCGATGCCAATGGCGCGACCCGCAGCATTGCGCCAGGTTGATTTAAGCAGATCATCAAGCCCATCGCGGCATTCCTGCTCGCTGATGTGTCCGTTGATGATGCCGTGATCGATGACGAACCGTCTGCCATCACGAGACCACGCGACAGCCTGCCACGCCACGAAATCCTTCTGGCAGTCGACACCCACCGTGACCACAAGTCCGCCCACCGGGATGGTGCTGCGCTTGTGCCCGGTATCATCCGCGCGTTGGCGCAACATCTCCCACGGCGGCGCTTCACCTTGCGCCTGATAGGCCTTGCCGACGGTGTCGTTCAGAAACACCTGCTCAGCAGCAGGATCACCCTGCGCTTTCAGATATTCCCTTGCGATACGTTCAAAGCTCTGCAGGGGCGAATAAGCCGACCACAGGTAGAACGAGCGATGCTCGCGACCAGCCTGCGGATTGCGCGCAACCCATCTGCCACGGCGTAGCATATCAGGGCGGTTATGCTCCATGATCAGCGCGCCACATGCCTTGCAGGTAAAGCTGGCCTTCTCGGGATGCTTGTCGTCAATCGTCTCCTGGAAATTCTCCCAGTCGAGCGTCTGATATTCGTCGCAATGCGGGCATGGCACCTCGAAGTGTTCCTGCGAACCAGCCAGAAAGTTCCGCGTGATCCGGCAGCCGGGCGCAACCATTGGCGTCGAGATCTTGAAGACCTTAGCAAATTCCTCTGCGCGCGAACGGCTGTCCGCCTGCTGCTCAGGATCACCCGCCGCGTTGATATCCCACTTCGACAGGTCATCCTGCACCTGCCTGCGGATCGAGATCATCGACAGCGAGGCTGGCGAGTTCGCCCCCGAGATCAGGATGGCCCCACGTCCATCCATTCTTTCCTTGTAGAAAACGCTATCCGCACCGTCGCGTGACTTCGACGAGAAGACGCTCCGCATCACCCGCGTGTTCATCAACATCGGCGCCAGCTTCATCCGGCTCCAGCGACGCGCATTATCCTCAGTCGGATGGACGTAAAGGATATTGCTCGGGGCCATATGACTTGCGCCCAGCACAAAGATGTTGGCCAGCACCGTACCGCCCAACTGCGCCGACTTGGCAAAGGTCACGAAGCGGCATGGATCATCAGGTCCCAGTGCGCGTAAAATCTCTGAAAAGTACGGAAACGCATTCGGATTGTAAGGCCCAGCCAGCGGAGACTCGCGTTCATCAAAGACAATATTGCTGGTGGCCCATTCCTCAAAATCAACAGGTGGCGGAGGCTGCAATATTTGCGCCATTGCAAGGCGGGCGAGACGCGCCGCATTCGCAAGAACAACCGGCATGATTGTTACTCCATCTCGTCTGCAGCTTCGATAAATTCGGGTATGTTTTGCACCTCCTGCCTGCAGTTTGATGCCGCCCGTTCGCGCACTTCCCGGAACTGCTGACGCAGCAGATGCAGCACGTCACGAGATTGCAGCTCAAACTGGCCCGCAATTGCAGATGCAAAATCCGGCAAAGCCCCTTCAAAGATTGTCAGCATCGATCCGGCCAGTCGCGTCATCTCGACCTGTGCATCTTTCGATAAGGTATAAATCCCGCGTGCGGCCATTTCCTCGCGCTGCATACGCGCGGTCGTCATCTCGGCTTGCGCGAGCTTCTCGGCAGCAATTCTTGCTTCAACCGATAGAGGTTGATGTACCGGTGCTTCGCCGCTCTCCTCCGGCAGTCTTGTGCCAAGGCCATTGAGGCCATAGCGTTGGCTGGTGCCGAGCCTCAACCTCAATTGCTCCGAAGCAGGCTTTACCCGGATTCTGGCGCTGCGACCTTCGCCCTCCAGCCCGGCGGCATCGATCTTGCCCTCCGATATCCATTGCGTCACCCGACCGGGTGAGACACCGCACAGCATCGCAAACCGGGATTTGCTGACGACATCAGATTGTTCTGTCATCGCTAAAATCCTGATTTTAACTTTAGCCCCGACTTTAGGCTTCGATTTGAGGCATATCTGCCGGAACCTCGGGCGCTTTCCTGCCCGCAGACGGCCGGGGGTGCCAAAAGGGACCCGAACCGGGGGACGTCAACGGGGAAGCAATCGCCCGATCTCATGGCGCAGTCGCTGCTCAAGATTGCGATCGATTGCCGAGCGCCATGCCTGCACGGTCTCGCCCTTGACCATCTCGACCGGAATGATGACGCCGGAGCGCACGGCCTCAAACTGGCCCTCGCCTGTTCTGCGAAAGACCTGCCTGTTCCAGTTTGATTTGATGATGCGCTTCTTCCAGACCCAGCCTGCACGCGTGAACGTGCCTGCAAACACCTTGCGCTCTCCCCATGGAGAAGCGGCAACGCCCTTGCGGGTCTCCCGCGCCCTGAAATATTTGAGCCGGATATCACCACCGCGAGTGGTCATCATGTAGGACAGATCACCAAAGTGCGGCCGCTTGATCTGCACAGCCCGATGGATCACCCGCTTTTGCGGCAAGCCGGTTTGCTGCGCGAGCGCACGCACGACCTGTTTACGAGCACTATCGCCTGTCCTTGCCAATGCACGCTGCATGGCCAGAGGAGCTTTCTTGCCCAGTGCACCCAGCTGGTTGCTGAAACGCTCCAGCACGCCATCAGTTGTGATGATCAGGCGCATGGCAGGCTCCGGACAACAAAAAACCTCGCGTCCGGCGGCTGCGAGGTTATCTCTTCTTTGTGGCTTCTCACCATGGATGAAGCTATGTCAAGCTCACGTCGCATGTCAAATTTTTGCGGGGTTTTTAAAATTCGGCATCGCACAGATCATGTGCATGAATCATTTCCCATGGTCTTTGCAGGCAGCTTGTTGGCGTAACGATGATTGTTTCCAGCTTGTCCGCAAGCACCTCCGTTAGGCGCTCAAGCGACTGGTGCCAGATTTCGTATTCGGCACGGTGCATGATCAAGTGCGCGGGATCAGGATAGAGCTCCTCTTTCCGGTAAGCATCCCTGTACGGACGACGCGCTGAACGGTTAAAGCCATCCACCTCAACCGTGATATATTCAGCCGCAATACCGAGCTTGTCATCAGCCGGTGAGACTTCCACCTCTTCAAGCCTGAACCATAGCGGCTCGCCATTAAGCGATGTCACAATCCGCCGCCTGATCGGATAGCCTTCCCAGTCCGGTGTGCCACCCAGAATGGCATGGCGCTGGATGAGCGCAGCTGGCCTTGCCTTCATCCAGCGCTCGCCATTGCTCTCCACAGGTGCAATCCGTTCAAGCGCCTGCTCAACAGCCTCACGTCCCAGTGCGCCGAGGTCGGCCATATCCGACAATGGATCCCAGCCTTCCGGCACCGCCACGGGGCAGCTGTTCAGCTCAGTCACCGCCTCATGGATACGCACGGCATCCTCATGCGGTACATCCGTTCCGGAGAAATCCGGCGCAAGTCCGAAGGCGTTTTCGGGACGCGGCGATATATCAACCAGCGCCAGGTAATCACCGAAGTGCTCGACGCTTTCCCAGCCACGCGGCCATTTGGCTGGTGTCAGCCGCTCACTCAATGACGGCGCTTTTGGCAGCTCATCCACGTACGCCCAACGCAATGCCTGTTCAATGCCCATAACCCGCATGGCTTCCCCCATAAGCTTTTATCCAACCTGTCCAACCTACTGTTATTTAAAATGATAGGTTGGACAGGTGATAAGCTGTTGATCCGATTGCTATTGTCCAACCTGTCAAACCTGTCTAACCTCATTTGCAGATTTTGGCACTGCGAGAGCGGTACCTGTCGGGGCCAGATTCGCGCGCGTGCACGCGAGAAAAGGTTGGAAAGGTTAGACAGGTTGGACGCGCCTTTGATATTAAAAACGAATTTCTGTCCAACCTCATCATGACCGTCTAACCTCAGGTTGGACAGTATACCCCTTCATACCCGGTCTCTCCCGTGGTCAGGTTTCCTGCCATGCCACTGACTGCTGCAATGCTTGCGCATAGGCAGTACGACACTCTTCCAGTGAGGGTAAAATGAAGCAATTTCGTCGGCGCGAGACACCCGTTTCATCAATCACGCTGATCTTGCGACTTTCCAGCCCTGGTACGAGCTTTAAGAGCTTCATGCCGAGCTCTGTTTCAGCCGCCTTGCGACGGATGCCGATACGCTCGGCCGCAGCGATATAGTCATCCACCAGCACGGACTTTTGCACACTGGCAGGCCACGTCTCGCCATCGCGGGTGACGGCCCCGCGCATTAGAGCTTCGTACCACCACATCTCGACGCTATCGAACGAACGTACCTTCTGCTCAAGCAGCGCTTCCGTACGCGGGATCTGGCGAAGGTTCACGCTTTCAAGATCAAATGCCATCAGATCTGCAAGCAGAGCCTCGCGCCCGCCATTGTTCAGCTCTTCTTCCATCTCCCGGAAATAATCGTGGTTCTGGGCACAGCGCGGATCGACATCCAGCACGCAAAAACGGCGCTCATCCATGCCCGCCGGGATCACCCAGCCCTCGTTCGAGGTCATGATCAGCCGCAGGTAATTGGTGAGCCTGATCGGATCAACACCCTTGGCCTCGATCTGCTGAAACGGCGACGTCACGAGGCCTTTCAAGCGCCCCTCGGCTGCCTTGTCACCTGCCCAAACAGCTTCATCAGCCTGCAGCAAAAGACATGACGCCATATGCGCGTTGAACTGCCCCACGACATAGCGCGGATCATCGACCAGGAAATAGTGTCGAGGACAAAGCGAGCCAAAGACCTCACCAACCTTGGTCTTGCCAGACCCCATGCGCCCACGCATCACCAGCGCGACACCAAGGCGTTCACGCGGGCGTTGCACCATGTGGGCGAAGAAGCCGAACACCCATTGAAACGTCGCCTCGTTACTCTGGCAGACGTTGTTCAGCAGGTGATCGCGAAATACCGCATAGCCGTTATCTTTTGGCACCGGCTTCACCGACCACCCAGACCACAGATTGAGATAATCCGACCGACCTTTGGCGTTATTGGTATCCGGATAAAACTCGATACCGCGATAGCTGCGCCGCCCCTTATCGCCCAGCCATGCATTGGCCCAGGTCATGGGTTTGATCTTGCCGTCGCCACCACGGATTTCCGTCCAGCGGTTGGAAAACCACGCGCGAAAGGCCTCCAGCGTCAGCACTCGCTGCTGGTCCTCGACAGGCGCATCGGGTTGCTCCAGATACACGACCGCCTTCGACCCCATCAGCACAAGCGCATGCTCGCGGTTGATTTCATCAACGCTGTAGCCAAAGGTTCGCGGCTTTGCAGGGCGCGTTTTGGGAGTTGTTGGAGCCTTGTGCGAAAGGCTCTCCACCCCTGTCAGGCCGGTCTCTTTCAGGGCGTGGCTCCCGTCATAGATTATTTCGGCATGCTCGATGGCAGCTGCTATAGCGTGGATGGCGTCATTGCTCATGCTTTGCCTCCACAGCATTTCTCAGCATGTCATTGAAGTCATACCCGTCACGTGCCCATGCCAGACGAATGGTACGCCCCGGAGCTGCAAATCTTTGTGCTGCGCGACGCAGGGTTGTCCCGGTCAGGAAACGATCACTGTCGCCATCGCCGAGCAACACGATATCGGTCACGCTGTCAGGAATGGCCATTCCGGCAACCGACATATCAGGCACCGGTCCGGGCATGCGACGTGGCGCGCCATTACGGCCAGTTTCGACCGGATGCGGCACCGTCTCCAATGCTCGTCCGCCAAGGTTGCCTAGATCAACTGAGGACCAGAATGCTGTCTGCGAAAGGTCATGCCCCGCGCGATGCATGGCCGTCCATGGTGATAGAACCGTCTCAACGCCCTCTCCCAGCACCAGCCGGGAAGGACTTTCGCAACCGGATATCAACCTGATGGCATTGCCCTGTTTGACGCCACGCACTTTCTTCGCAGGCAATTGCTCGCCGGTCTCAGGATCAACGATCAATGCCTTGCCATCAGGTTGGTCCAGATCGATCCAGGTGATATGCAAACCGCGAAAAATACATATAGCATCCTGAATAGCCGCAAGCATTGCAGGGCCACTATAAATCAGTCGCGCCTTGCCATCTGGTCCAGGATGGAAATACGGCACCTCAAGCACAAACCGCAGAGATCGCGTATCCGGCACATTGAGGCCGCGCAATTGCAGATAAGTAGCAGCTGATGAGCCGGGGAGACACGCTATACCGCTTCTCCAGATATCCCGGCAACGTGTCCTCTCCTTTTCCCGCCGTTCAGCAACCTCACGCTCATCCATCTCCTTACGCTTGGCACGTTCAGCTGCCCGCCGTGACGCCTCAGCAGGATCCGGTTCTGCATCACCCACCAAAGCCTCAACTGCTTCGCGAAAGCCCCGACCCTCGATGCACTCGATCAGGCGTATTACGTCGCCACCATCACAGCAGACAGCACAAACCCACTTGTCAGCACTCGCTTCAAAGCGACACGCTGTGCGCGAAGAAGTGTTGCTCGAGCAAATCGGGCAAGGACCAACCCAGCGGTTGCCTTTGTTGCGCAGCGCTACATAGCGGCCAGCAACTTCATGTACCGGATTGCGTGCGCGCAGATCATCGAGCACGGCATCGGGAATGCGAGCCATGATCAACTCTCCACGCACAGTTCAGCAGGCGAAGAAAACGGGCCATCTGAAACCCTTAACGGTGGACGCCACTTGAAGGTATCCTGCCAGCTTTCCTCAACATTCTGATACGGATGCTCCGCCCGCCGGTAGAGATCTGCCAGAACCTGGCAATCACGACTGGCAATGTCATGATACACACGCTCTTCCTCTGAAAGCGTAAGGTCCTGCGCATGAGAACGATGGGCGCGTTTGAGCATCTTCAGATGCGCAACCACCCGCTGGCGATATTCGCGGCGAGCCAGCACCCTTGTTATGAATGCAAGCGAGGTCATTCCTGCCATGGGACTACCTCGTGCCATGCAATTCAGATGCTTTACGCATCATGGGATTACTCCGATATCAGAATGGAAATGCACATCGACCCGGCCATAACGCGTGTTTTCAATGGACCAAGTAGACACGGCAACAAATATCGGTATTATTACCTCAATTGTCAACGGTAAAATTGCCGCTATAAACAGCCCGCATTATCGGTTAAATTACCGCACCATGGAACTTCAGGGAATCCTTGCCCGGATAAACTACCGGCTCGAAAAACTGGGACTGAACAAGACCGCAGCCTCAAGACTTGCGGAGCGTCCCGACGCGATACGCAACATTGAGCGAGCCATTAAAAACGGCGGTCGCCGCGGCGTCAGCACTGATACGATCGCTGAACTGGCACGGGTGCTCGATGTATCCGTTGAATGGCTGATGACAGGCGTCGGCCCGGAAACGGCAACGCCCACAACTTCCATGACGCTCGTCCCTCTCATATCATGGGTCAGCGCAGGAAAGTTCGAGTCTGTCTGTGACATTGAGCATCCCGGCGAAGCCTTACGGATTCCGGTAGCCGGGCTCCCCAAAGGAGACTGGATTGCACTGGAAGTAACCGGCGACTCAATGGATCGCCTGTCCCCTCCCGGATCACGCATCCTGATTAATCGCAGGGAAACGGATCTATGCTCTGGTGGATGCTATGTTGTCATCACGGAGCAAGGTGAGGCAACCTATAAACGCTACCGCAGCAATCCGGACAGATTCGAGCCAGTCTCCACAAATCCTGCCCACGAACCGATTTTTCCCAATAGCCCCGTCACAGTGGTGGGTCGCGTACGCAGGACTTTGCTTGAGCTTTAATGATTTATAGCCTGCTCTAACATGTCCCGGACATGTGCCTCAAAGCGAAGTCTTAAGCGGAATATTCCAACTTTTAAATAGCCAGAACAAACTTCAGGGGGCGAGGTCACTCACACCTAAATAGGTAAAATTACCGTTTTTAGTTGACGGGGTAATTATACCGATATAGCCTACTTCCATCAACCCGCATCAAGATAACACCAGGGGATGGAAAGTATGCGCCAATCTGACTCGTGCCACCAATCAGCAGAAAACAGCATCGAATTCGTTATGGCAACCATCACCAGGATGGGCGACACACTGCGGGAGACGACAGCCTGCAATGGTTCCTGCACCGCTGAAGACCTCATCAATGCCGGATTTACCAGCACTGAAATTATTGAGCATATCGAGGATGCACGCGAATACGCGATACTGCGCGCCTCTCAGGAGGAATTGATAAATGCCTTCTGCTGAAGCGCTCTCACATTATCATTCGGCAGAAAAGTCTACTCATACTGCAAGTACATCGCGTGAAATCGCAACAGCATTTATCGAGATACACCGATGAGTGGCTGCATACGCGATCTGATCGATCTTGCTGCCGTTGCCATCGTCATAACGGCTGTCGGCGTCTTCTCGCTCATTTGTACGTAAATATCACGGAGGGTGGCATGAGCTGCCGGCATGAATACCATAACGATGCAACATCCTATGATAGCAGCTGTATACAGACGGCCTCGGGCAGGATGTTTTCCCTTTTATCTCCCGCAGCTGAACAAATTGACTTCGTTCATGACATAGCGCCCCAGCTGGCTCGTCAGACGCGCTTCAATGGCGCAACTGAAAGTTTCTACTCCATTGCCCAGCATTGTGCGCTTGGAGCCGATGCCATCTACCAGGAAACCAGACGGTTGGATCTGGCTGCATACTTTCTGCTGCATGATGCACATGAAGCCTATATTGGCGACATCCCCACACCTGTAGTCACCGCATTAGCCAGACTTGGTTGCGTGAGCGGCGTTGGCAATGAAGGGCACAACATCAGGCATGTCATGGGAGCTCTCCGGGACATGATTGATCTTGCCATATGGCAAGCTGCCAACCTGCCGCCTCCCCCGGCAGCTGTTCGCATGAAGATCATGACTATGGATCTTCGAATGCTGGCGACTGAAAAACGCGACCTGATGCGCCCCTGCTCGCGATCATGGGGGGACCACATCGAACAGGCTGAACCAGTTCGCGGTCCACGTATCAAACCCCTGCCATGGCCCAAGGCTGCCGATCTATGGCTGAACCGTCTCAAGCAATACTGCCCACAAGCTCTTGCCAGCCGTTAGGCCATCAAACGGCTATCGCAGACGCACATAAGACGCACAAACACCAGGAACAGAACGATTAAAGAGCCTAAAATGGACGATTTCGAATTGAAAAATCACAACCACGGTCCACTCGGGAAAGTATTAAACCTACGTGAAACAGCAACCTACATGAGAATAAACCCACGCACTCTCTCGCGCATAGCCAAAAAAACCGGGAACTGCTCGATAGTTGGGCGGGACTATTTATTCACCGAAAATGATATACTTGCAATATGGGATAAAGTCAGATGCCCCTCATTCTCACACTCAGAGGCAAGATCTGGTACGTACGCGGGACAATCAGAAAACAGAGCGTTTTCGAATCTACTGGCACGAGCAACAGGAAAGCAGCCGAAGCGATACGAACGCAAATCGAAAACCGCCTTCTGACAGAAAGCATATTTGGCAAAAAGTCTGTTATTTCCTTTGAGGAAGCAGCTGATTCATACATATCAGCCGGCGGTTCCCAGCGTTTTATTCTTGAAATCAAAAAGAGCACTGGCAAGCCAGCGGGACTGGCCGTCCATTTTCAGGGGCGCACCCTTCATACCATTACACAAAATGATCTGGATGAAGCCGCCAGAACACTTTACCCGGAAGCAACTCCTGAAACACGGAACAGGCAGTGCCATTCGCCGTTCATCGCGATCTGGAATCATGCTGTCATTAATGGCTGGGCAGATAAGCGGACATGGCAGCGTCCACGTAAGCAAAAAGGAACAGCCAACCGTTCCAGAACAACACGGGCAGGAAGCACACCGATATCCTATGATATCGCATCAGGCTTTATCTCGTTAATGAGCCCGGCGCCGGCCATGGTAATGACCGCCCTGTTTTATACAGGCATGCGGCCCATTGAGCTTTTCTGCCTGGAGGCTGAGGACATTGATATAGAACAGCGCTGGATCACTATTCAGTCATCCAAAACGGGAGAACCCAGAGGGGTCCCGATGCACGAGTTTATTGTCCCCCTATTTGCATCTCTATCGCAAAGAGGAGGCATCCTCTTCCGCACTTACAAGGGGAAACCCTACCCATTAAATGAAGATGGCGGCGGGCAGATAAAAACCGCAATACTGGGAGCAAGAAAACGCAGCGGCATCGCCAATATAAGCCCCTATACGGCAAGGCATAGCGTCTCAACCCAGCTCGTCATCAACGGGATTCATCCGTATATAAAGGATCAAATTCTTGGACATGCGGTCGATAGCATGAGCCGACGATACACCCGCGTGCCTCAGGCACCACTGATTGAAGCGATCAATACCTTGCCTGTCCCCAAAGCATGGCAGGAAATGCCATGGCTTGAGGACCCGCTAAGTTACACGAGCAAGCTTATACGCTCATCACGCGCCCAGCATGCGTTAGATGGATAGTAATATCCCAAATAGCTGGCATATAACTGGTAAACTAAAGCTTAATAGATAGGCGATTTCAGGGCGGCTCTGATGTGGCTGCAATAGCAGCACGCATCAGTGACATTTAGCGATGGCAATATCAGAAGCTTGAACCTCGCATCATGAATAAATACCCGCTAGCCATAACAGGGCAGTCACCACAGATACGACTGCAGATGATTTCAGAGACCCCGGCGCTCAGCACATTTAGCCGCTCAACAGACAGTGGAGACTATTGTTTTCAGCTTATGCTGTCACCTTCGCTTTAAACTGTTCAAAAGCCATCATGGCATCTGCCGCGTACATCAGCGATGGTCCACCGCCCATGTAGACCGCCATGCCCAGCACTTCCTCAAACTCTTCGCGGGTTGCGCCAAGCCTCACTAGTGCTTCGGAGTGAAAACCGATACAGCCGTCGCAACGAGAGGAAATGCCGATAGCGAGAGCTATGAACTCTTTGGTTTTTTTATCAAGCGCGCCGTCCTTTGTCGCAGCCTGCGCCATGGCAGAGAAGCCCTGCATGGTGTCAGCGATATCTTTACGCAGCACTTTCATGTTGTTGCTAATGCGCTTGGTGATTTCGGGGTAATTCTTTTCCATAACTGACCTCATTCTCCAATGAAAAACCTGTTGACCATATTAGATGACTCTAATATTATGTCAACATGAACAACACAAGCACACCAAATACCATCGAGCTAATGCAAAAGAATTCCGCGCAAGCTGAAGCGCTACTTAAGCAGCTTGCCAACGCCAATCGCCTTATGGTGCTTTGCAATCTGGTTTCCGGCGAAAAGACCGTAGGCCAGCTATCGGAAACTGTTGGTTTATCGCAATCAGCATTGTCTCAGCATCTAGCCAAGCTTCGCGAGGCCGGGCTGGTGAGCTCGGATAAGCGCGGACTGATGGTCTATTACCGCATTTGCAGCATGGAAGCGCAGGCGCTGCTTTCTGTGCTGTATCTGATTTATTGCCGCTAGGCATAACTAAATTAGAGGAACCTAAAATAATGGCGCTCAAAACAATCGATGCGAACACACTTAAGCAATGGCTGGAAACCCGGCAAGCCGTGCTGGTGGATGTCCGCGAACCGGCGGAATATGCCGCCGAGAACATTCAGGGCGCAACTTTAATGCCGCTGAGTAGAGTGAGTAAGGCAGCATTGCCGGATTATACAGGCAAGAAGCTGGTGATCCATTGCCGCAAAGGCGGGCGTGGTGGTTCGGCATGCGAAAAGCTGTTGGCAGAAGACCCCAGCCTGGATATCTATAATCTAGAAGGCGGCATTGAAGCTTGGCGCGCAGCAGGGTTAACGCTAGTAACTTCCAATAAATCCTTCCTACCGCTTGACCGTCAGGTGCAGCTTATTATTGGTCTGTTGCTGACAATAGCCAGCCTGATTGGCTATTTTCTCACTGCACCTGCCTTCTTGCTAATCACAGGGCTTATCGGAATCGGCCTAACCATCGCTGGCACTACCGGCTTTTGTGGCCTTGCAACGCTGGTCGCCAAGATGCCATGGAACCAACGGGTAGCAACGAATTGCCATATAAATCAACCTGTTTAGCACCACCCCTTTCGAGGGATTAAGGGCAAAGGAAACAGCTTAGGTGGTATGAACCCCGCGCAAACGGCGGATGAGTATTATCCTATTTTCGGGATCTGCATGCGCTCCCGGTACTTCACTAAAAGCACACGCAGTATCCATTGCGGAAGGATACTGCGTGCTTTAGTCGTTGGAAGATCAGTGCCCCGACGAACTGAGCACAGCCCCCGGCTTATCATGCGTAGCCAATCGCTCGACCATGGTGGCTGTCGCCTCGTTCATGCCAATGACATCGACTGAGATGCCATGGTTGCGGAACTTTAGTACAACCCTGTCCAGCGCGTTTATGCTGGTGATATCCCAAAAGTGCGATGCAGTCAGATCGATGACCACACCTTTTAAGTCCTCTTCCCTGAAGTCAAAAGCCGAGTGAAAAGCTTCAGCCGTCGCGAAGAAGATTTGGCCGGTGACGGTATAGGTACGAACAGCCTTCGCCTCATCACGCCTCGAGGATACCCCGAAGAAACGCGAGACCTTATGAGCGAAGAAGAGGCCGCTCAGAATTACTCCGAACAACACGCCCTTGGCCAAATCGTGCGTTGCCACCACCACTACTACTGTACCCAGCATGACGAAGCTGGAGCTTCTGGGATGCGTCAGCAGCGTGCGGATAGACTGCCATTGGAAGGTGTTGATTGATACCATGATCATCACCGCGACCAAAGCAGCCATAGGTATTTGCGCAACATACGGACCGAGCACGACAATAAGGAAAAGGAGGAAAGCCCCGGCCCACAGCGTGGACAATCTGCCTCTACCACCTGACGTGACATTAATGACCGACTGGCCAATCATAGCGCAACCCGCCATGCCGCCAAAGAAACCCGCGGTAATGTTTGCGAGCCCCTGCCCCGCGCACTCGCGGTTCTTATCAGAGGTGGTGTCCGTCATCTCATCAATGATTGCCGCTGTCATCAGGCTCTCAAGCAATCCGACCATGGTCAGCGTGAGCGCATAGGGCAAGATGATCTTCAGTGTCTCCAGAGTGAATGGCACCTCGGGAATGGCGAAGAAGGGCAATTCGCTCGGCAAAGCACCCATGTCCCCGACAGTCCGGATGTCAAAACCAAAATACATTGTAACGGCTGTTAGCAGCACGATCGTCACGAGCGGCGAAGGAATGGCTTTGGTCACATAGGGAAGCCCATATATGATAACGAGACCGACAGCCGTCATCAGATAAACGGTTGTGCCCATACCAAGAAGCTCTGGCATCTGGGCTATAAAGATGAGAATGGCGAGCGCATTGACGAACCCCGTCACAACGGATCGCGAAACAAAGCGCATTAAGTCGCCGAGCTTGAGGACGCTGGCAACAATCTGTAACAGGCCGGTGAGGATGGTGGCGGCGAACAGGTAGCCAATTCCATGCTCCTTCACGAGCGTGATCATCAATAGCGCCATGGCCCCGGTGGCAGCTGATATCATCGCCGGACGACCGCCCGCAAAGGCTGTTACAACTGCGATGCAGAAAGAAGCATAAAGGCCAACTTTCGGATCGACACCGGCAATGATGGAAAATGCAATCGCCTCGGGGATCAATGCCAGCGCAACAACAGTACCAGCTAACAGCTCACGCGTAATGTTTGGAGCCCACTCGCTCCGTAGATGGACAAGATTCATATGATATAGGGCTTTCATCATCTCGCGCGCGAAGAATTTTGCGGACGAGGTTCGCATACGACAAACGGCGTCTTTCAAGACCCGTTAGAAAATGTCGTTAATTGCGTTATCCGGCGGATAGGCGGCCGAAATAGCCACTCGGAATTTCACCGAGTCCTGTCTAATGGAAAATATTTAGCACGGGTTTAGATTGATTCACAATATGTACTCTTGCCATTCCAACAGACAGCATGTGGAATTCAAGAAAGCTGCTGCCAGACCGGTCACGATGCTCCCCGGCTATGCTGCCGACAGCGAAATGTCATCGAGCGCTTCTCAAAAACTGGCGAAGGATTGCAATACGATATGACCATTTCGCCCAGAATGACCTGTCTGCCGTCGCTCTCGCTGCTGTTATAATCGTTTGGATTTAATTGAGTCCGCGATCTAAAGTCGAACGGTTTTATCTTTCCGGCCAAGTCTTTCTAAATTGAGGAAGATAAAGATGCAAAAACTAAAGTCGGAAGGAGGTCAGGCCACCTGGCAACATGCATCGGTCGATAGTGTCATTAAACTGCTGGAATCTTCGACCAATGGCCTCACCCAAAAGGAGGCTGAGGCAAGGCTTGAGAAGTTCGGAAAAAACCGCCTGCCGGGAACCGCCCGCCGCAGTGCTTTTATGCGTTTTCTCCAGCATTTCCATAATATCCTGATCTATGTACTGTTGGGATGCGCGGTGATGACGGCGGCGCTCGATCACTGGATTGATACCAGTGTTATTCTCGCCGTGGTGATTGCAAACGCTATTATCGGCTTCATACAGGAGGGCAAGGCAGAAAAAGCCATGGACGCCATCCGCTACATGCTGGCGCCCCATGCCAACGTAATTCGTGATGGAGAGCGTATCAGCGTCGATGGTGAGGAACTGGTTCCGGGTGACATCGTATTGCTGGAGGCCGGCGATAAAGTACCAGCCGATTTGCGGTTGTTCACCGCACATGGGCTTTCCGTACAGGAAGCAATTTTAACCGGTGAATCGGTGCCGGTAGAGAAACATATCGAACCAGTTGCTACAGACGCGCCGCTTGGCGACCGCTTTTGCATGGCGTTTTCAGGCACGTTGGTAAGTAGTGGTCAGGGCAAAGGTGTGGTGGTAGCCACCGGAGATCAGACAGAAATCGGGCGCATCAGTGGCCTGCTTTCAGAGGTGGAAACGCTTACCACGCCCCTGGTGCAGCAAATGGGAGCGTTCGCCAAATGGCTAACTATTCTGATCCTGCTGATTGCCATCTTGCTGCTGGCGTGGGGATATTTTGTTGTTCACCGTGATTTCACGGAAATGTTCATGGCGGTGGTGGGGCTGTCGGTGGCGGCTATACCAGAGGGATTGCCTGCGGTATTAACGATAACCCTGGCGATTGGCGTACAGGCCATGGCGCGGCGTAACGCTATCGTCCGGCGGCTTCCTGCCATAGAAACGCTGGGTTCGGTTTCTGTCATCTGCACCGATAAAACCGGCACGCTGACGCGCAACGAAATGATGGTAGCCTCTGTCCTCACACGCAGTCATCTATTCGCGCTGGAGGGTATAGGCTATGAGCCCAAAGGCATATTGAAGCTGGAAGATGCGCATGTGTCTCCTTCCGATCATGCAGTGCTTGAGGAGCTGGCCCGCGCTGCTACGCTATGCAACGATGCAGCACTCCATGAAAAGGATGGGGTGTGGCATGTAGTGGGCGATCCGATGGAGGGGGCTCTGCTGGCTTTTGCCGGTAAGATGGATGTAGATACACGCAAACAGCAGGCTGCATGGATGCGCACTGACGCAATTCCATTTGACGCCAAACACTGCTTCATGGCCACGCTGGACCATGACCATGACCGCCATGCATTTATCTTCGTCAAAGGTTCGCCGGAACGCATTCTATCCATGTGCGAGAACCAGCGCGGCGCCAATAGCGGAACGGAACCGCTGGATACCGCTTACTGGAATGAAAAAGTAGAATTGATCGCCGCACTCGGTCAACGAGTGCTGGCATTTGCGGTTAAATCAATCCCCCCTGAACACACCGTGCTCGAACATAAGGATGTGGAAGGAACCCTAACATTACTTGGTATGGTCGGCATGATTGACCCGCCGCGTCCGGAGGCGATTGCCGCGGTTGCGGAATGCCATGGCGCAGGTATCAGGGTGAAAATGATAACCGGCGACCATGCAAAAACTGCGGGCGCCATTGGCAAGCAGGTAGGGCTTCAAAACCCTGACATGGTTTTGACCGGTGCCGATATCGATAGCATGGCCGATGCAGCGTTGCAGCATGCGGTGCTGAACTGCGATATTTTCGCTCGCACCAGCCCGGAACATAAGCTGCGACTTGTTATGGCACTGCAATCGCACGGCATGATGGTTGCCATGACCGGCGATGGGGTAAATGACGCCCCTGCGCTCAAACGCGCTGATGCCGGCATTGCGATGGGAGAGAAAGGTAGTGAAGCGGCCAAGGAGGCAGCGGAGCTGGTGTTGGCGGATGATAATTTCGTCTCCATCGTTGCCGCCGTGCGTGAAGGCAGAACCGTGTATGATAATATTAAAAAAGTGATCAGCTGGACGCTACCGACCAGCACAGGCGAAGCCCTGACTGTTGTTGTGGCATTGATCATTGGCACAACGCTGCCTATTACACCCATTCAAATCCTCTGGATTAATCTCATTACCGCCGTGACGCTTGGCATTGCGTTGGCGTTCGAGCCAACCGAAGAGAACACCATGCGACGTCCACCGCGTCCGCGCAACGAGCCGATACTGTCTGGAGAACTGGTCTGGCACATCGTGCTGGTGTCTATTTTATTCCTTAGTGGAGTTTACGGCATTTATTCATATGCCATTGATAGGGGCTATTCGATTGAGCTGGCACGCACGCTGGCGGTGAATACATTGGTAGTCATGGAGATTTTCCACCTGTTCTTTATTCGCAATATCTACGGCACTTCGCTGACATGGAAAGCCTTGCGTGGCACAAAAGTTGTTTGGACGGTGGTGGTTATTATTACTGTGGCACAATTTGCAATCACTTACCTGCCGCCATTGCAGGCCGTATTTGCCACCGTTTCTATCCAATTCTGGGATGGTGTATTGGTGCTCGCGATAGGAGCGGCGCTATTCGCGATCATTGAAACCGAAAAACAAATCCGTCTCGCATTTAGACGGATAAAGGGGCATGATCCCACTCCTTATGTTTGAACGCAAGTTGCGGAAACCATAGAAATTAGAGCGGGTTGCAAACAGCTCATGATTCAAGAATACGCAAAACCGCTCTAAGCTCGGCGCACTCTATGGCCACCAGCTTTTATAGCCTCTTGCCTTCTGATGAATAGGGCTCTATATCTCAATATATGTTGAGAGGTTGAGATATGGACGAAAAGAACGCAATTGTCACGCTTGCTGCCCTATCGCAGGAAACCCGCCTTCGGATCATCCGTCTGCTTGTTGCCGCAGGCCCCAAAGGCATGGCCGCTGGGGCAATCGGTGAAGCTATGGATGGGTCTTCATCGTCGCGCATGTCGTTTCATTTGAGTCATCTGGAGCATGCGGGGCTGATTGAGTCCCGTCGCGAGGGGCGATCTATCATCTACAGCGCATCCTACGCCGCGCTATCGGCGCTGGTGGAATTCCTGATGCAGGACTGCTGCCAGGGGCATCCAGACGTGTGCGCGCCTGCGATTGCAGCGCTAAGCAACCGCTGCGTGCCGAACAAGGAAACTACCCATGCTTGATGCACCTGCGACCGACCGGGGCAATATGAACATCACAATCTATCACAACCCCGATTGCGGCACGTCTCGCAACACGCTGGCGATTATCGAGGCTGCCGGCCTCAAGCCGCAGATCATCGAATATCTCAAGACACCCCCCAGTAGAGAGCGGCTGGTCGAGTTGCTGGGCCTGATGAATATGCGTCCCCGCGACCTGCTGCGCGAGAAGGGTACCCCGTTCAAGGAGCTTGGCCTGGACGACCCTGCACTGACTGATGAGGGGCTGATCGATGCCATGATGGCGCATCCAGCCCTCATCAACCGCCCAATCGTTGTAACTGACAAAGGTGCCAGCCTTTGCCGCCCATCGGATATAGTCCTCGAGCTTCTACCGGAAGACATCAAAACGATAGAAAAGGAGGAAGGCGCACCGCTGCTAAGGGCACATCAGATCAAGGCTGATGATGCTCTTGTTCAAGCGTTGGCGGATGCAGGGCTGCCAACGGATGACTTATCAGATGCCGGGAGCACATGGTTCCGCTTTGCTGTCCCGGAAGGTGAGACCGTCGGTTATGGCGGGTTTGAGCTCTATGGCAATGATGCCCTGCTACGCTCCATCGTCGTTCTGCCAGACCATCGAGAACGCGGGATCGGGCGAAACCTCATGCTGCTTTTGATGCGCAAGGCCTTCGATGCAGGTGCACGCACCGGATATGTGCTGACCAACTCAGCTGATGGCTGGCTCGAAAAACTCGCCTTCAAGGCGGTCGAGCGGGCCGATGCCCCGCAAGCAATTCTCGACACACGCCAGGCGAATGAGCTGTGCCCCAAATCAGCCACGCTCCGGAAGCGCTCGCTGCGCCCGTAAACGCCTCATTTCGAATTTGGAGCATACATCATGGCAACGCCTCAGCCGGTCAGCCGATTATCTTTTCTTGACCGTTACCTGACACTCTGGATCTTTGCCGCAATGGCACTCGGCGTTGCTCTCGGCACAGTCTTCCCAGGTTTGCCAGACGCGCTTAATGCAATGTCAGTCGGCACGACAAACATCCCGATCGCAATCGGTCTGATCCTGATGATGTACCCGCCGCTTGCCAAGGTGAAATACAAGGAACTGCATCGCGTTTTTGCCGACAAGCGTGTCCTTGTTCTGTCGCTTATCCAGAACTGGCTCATCGGCCCGACACTTATGTTCGTACTGGCGATCATTTTCCTGCGTGACTACCCCGAATACATGACCGGACTGATCCTGATCGGTCTTGCGCGCTGCATCGCCATGGTTCTGGTCTGGAACCAGCTTGCAAAAGGTGACAATCAGTATGTCGCCGGTCTCGTTGCCTTCAACTCGATCTTCCAGATCCTCTTCTTTTCAACCTACGCGTGGCTGTTCCTATCATTTCTGCCGCCACTCTTTGGCCTAGAAGGCAGCATCGTTGATGTCAGCTTCTGGACGATCACGGAAGCGGTGTTGATTTATCTCGGCATTCCCTTCCTTGCAGGCTATCTGACACGCCGCATACTCACCACGCGCAAGGGGGCCGATTGGTACGAAAACGTATTCCTGCCCCGCATCAGCCCGATCACGCTAGCCGCACTTCTGTTCACCATCGTTGCCATGTTCAGCCTCAAAGGCAGCGATGTCTTGCGACTACCGATGGATGCAGCCCTGATCGCGATCCCGTTGACGATCTACTTCTTCGTCCAGTTCATCGTCAGCTTCGCCATGGGCAAGCTGATCGAGGCGGACTACCCACGCACGACCGCAATTGCCTTCACCGCCGCTGGAAATAACTTCGAGCTCGCCATAGCAGTCGCCATCGCGGCCTTCGGCCTAGCTTCGCCAGTTGCCTTTGCCGCCGTCATCGGGCCACTCGTTGAGGTGCCTGTACTCATTATGCTGGTTCATGTCGCATTGCGGCTCGGGCAACGCTGGTTCCCTGCAAGCGCCCCCACTGCAACGCAGACTGGAGCTTGATCATGCGACTGCGCACCCTGAACGATGCCGACCATCTGCCCGCTCTCGACAAACGTTTTGCTCTGGAGCGTCCCGGCGAAGGGCTAGGCTCACTCGACCACCCTCCTCGTATACTGCTCCTTTATGGATCACTGCGGCCACGTTCGTTTTCTCGACTGGCAACAGAGGAGGCAGCGCGTCTTTTACAATTCTTCGGTGCCGAGACGCGCATATTCGACCCCAGCGACCTGCCATTTCCCGATCAAGTACACGGAGATGATCACCCGGCAATCCATGAGTTGCGCGAGCATGCAATGTGGTCAGAAGGCATGGTCTGGTGTTCTCCAGAGCGCCATGGCCAGATCACAGGACTGATGAAAGCCCAGATCGACAATCTTCCGCTCGACATGGGTGGAATGCGACCGACACAGGGACGCACGCTTGCAGTCATGCAGGTCTCCGGAGGCTCGCAGAGCTTCAATGCAGTGAATACTTTGCGCCTGCTCGGACGCTGGATGCGGATGATCACCATCCCCAACCAATCGAGCGTTGCCAAAGCGTATCAGGAGTTCGACGATGACGGTCGCATGAAACCATCGGCCTATTACGACCGTATCGTTGATGTCATGGAAGAGCTGGTTCGCTTCACGATTTTGACCAGACCGCATGCCGCGCAACTTGTTGAGCGGTACTCCGAACGCAAATCGGAGGGACGTGCGATCGACCCAAGGTCTGATTTATCGTCGATCGCCATTGCTCCACAGGAGCGATCGGCATGACAAAGCCTGACCATGATGTGATTGTCATCGGTGGTGGTCAGGCAGGCCTTGCTGTCGCCTACTATCTGCGCCGCGCCAATGCCGATTTCGTCATTCTCGACGCAGGAGAGGCCCCGGGCGGCGCGTGGCAAAATACGTGGGATTCGCTCCGACTGTTCTCACCCGCAGGCTATAGTTCGCTTCCCGGATGGCAGATGACGGCTAGCAAATCGCATGGTTATCCGACCCGAAACGAGGTTATCGACTACCTGACCCGCTATGAAGCGCGTTATGAATTTCCAATCCGGCGGCCATGCAAGGTGACCGGCGTCGAGCGATCTGGAGAGTATCTAGGCATCAGGCTGGAAACAGGTGAAATGTTGACTAGTCGCGCAGTGATCAGTGCGACGGGCACGTGGTCTAAGCCATTCATTCCCGATTATCCTGGATCGCAGGATTTCAAGGGCGAGATGCTGCATTCGGCCTTCTATCGTGGACCTGAGCGGTTCAAGGATCGACACGTCATCATTGTCGGCGGAGGCAATTCGGGTGCTCAGATCCTTGCGGAGATATCGGAAGTTGCAAATGCTGTCTGGGTGACACCAACCCCGCCTGCATTCCTTCCCGATGATGTCGATGGCCGCATACTGTTCGAGCGTGCTACGGCACGTGTCAAAGGCGAGGCCGACACCGCTGGTGAGCAAAGCCTTGGAAGCATCGTCATGGTGCAGCCAGTCAAGGATGCCCGAGAGCGCGGCGTGCTTAATGCCGTGCGTCCATTCGAACAATTCGTTGCTGATGGTGTGGTCTGGAAGGATGGCACGAAGAGTGCGGTCGACGCAGTGATCTGGTGCACAGGCTTCCGCCCGGCTACTGATCACCTGCGTCAGCTTGGAATCGTCGATGAAACTGGTCGGGTTGCGCTTGATGACCAGCAGGCAATCGCCGAGCCACGGCTATGGATGGCAGGATATGGAAACTGGGCCGGAGCTGCATCTGCAACATTGATCGGAGCCGGACGAACTGCCCGCGACATGGTTCCTCGTATGCTCTCCGCCTTAGCAATTCCTTCGAAATATGGAGGATAGATGTGAGCAAGCTCACGGCTCTTCCACTCGGTGTTTTCCAGATTCCGCATGGGGCCGCTCCTGTTATTGTATGGCTGCGATCGGGCGGATAAAAGCACCCCGTGCAAAATCCGAGCACCATTCGAAAACTTGCACGCAACTTATTGATTTTAAATGAAAAACCATCGAACCATCATTCTTGGTAAGGGAGAGGTCGCGAGTTCAATCCTCGCCAGCAGCACCAGTAAATGCAATAAAAACAATTAGCTAAACCTACATATCCAATGCTGCAACTGGCCTGAAGCTACATAAAAAGGCAGAATGCCGTATGAAATTGTTTAGGGAATTTTTAAAAAAGCTAAATAAAACACGCGTTGCTAGCATGGTATTCGCGCTTTGCTTTACAATTATATTTATGAGCCTCATGCCTACATTGGCTGAGAAGAAGGTCATAAATACTACAGATCCCTATCAGTGGATGGAGACTGAGAAAGAGCCATTAAAGGCATGGTTCCTTCAGCAATCACAACAAACGCGTAATACGCTGGACACGCTGCCCTGGCGCAAAGAGGTTATCGATCGTAGCGCCAATATAGGCCTCGACGTATTCAATCCTTACAGCATCACCGTGCAAAAAGACCGCCATTTTTATCGCAAAGACACATCAGACCACCCCTACGGTCGCCTGTTTATGCAGGAAGGCGATAAGCCGGAACAGCTGCTGCTTGATCTCCCCCTGCATCACGATCTGACTTACTACGTGCCCTCACGGAATGGCCATTATGTTGCTTATGGGCTCTCAAAGAATGGATCAGAATTCACGACTCTACGCATCTACGATGTCGCGGCCGAGACGGACTTGCCGGATACAATCCCCATGGTGCGCCATCCCAATATGAACTGGCGATCGGATCAGCAATCATTCTTCTACGCACGCTCAGCCCTTGAGGGCACCGAATTGCCTGAGTCTGAGACTTTAACGGGCAAGCAAGTCTACCTGCACCGGCTGGGAGAAAACGCCAGCACGGATGAAGCCGTTTTCGGGGTTGGCATCGCGTCTGTTCCGGAGGCAAAGGCGGATGATGATGTCTTTGTCATAACGTCACAATCCTCCCCCTGGGTGATTGGTATTTTAGGCCGCGCAATCAGCGGCCACAGCATTTCTGTCTACGCTGTTAAAGCTGATCAGGTTGATGGAGTGCGCACGTCATGGCAGATAATTATCGATACAAAAGACAACGTAACAAGCGCGATACTTCATGGAGATAAACTCTATATTGCCCGCTCTAATGCCCGCTCTGGCTATACGATAACTTCACGATCATTGCTTGAGGAGCCTGCAAACGAAGAAGCTATTCTGGAGTTTTCAGACAGCGAGCTGAACATTTTCCGAAAAAGCATGGACAGTCTCTATATTGGCTATCAACAAAAGGGGGCCAGCAAACTTGTGCGAGTGCCCTTGGATAATCTGTCGCAAAAACACGATATAGAGCTGCCCTTCAAGGGCACCATCGGATACGTTTTAAGCAGCGAAGACCAGTCCGATATTCTGCTGAATATTCAAGGCTGGACAGAGCCACCCGCACTGTATCGCTACGACGCGAAAAAGAATGTGATTGTCGATAGCGGGATTATCAGTCCCCTTCCAGATGATTTCAGTCCATATATCGCAGAAGAAAAACTGGTTCCCGCGCGCGATGGCACGATGATCCCGCTCACCATTATTCGCAAGCGCGATATGGCGTTTGATGGATCTCACCCCACCTGGTTAAGGGGCTACGGGGCCTATGGTGTGAGCGAGTTTGCAAACTTTAATGCCTCGCGTCTTGTATGGCTTGAGCGTGGCGGCATTATTGCCATTGCGCATGTTCGCGGCGGTGGCGAACTTGGCCCATCATGGCATGAGGCGGGAATGGGGCCGCGCAAGATCAACACGGTTCATGATTTCATCGATTGTGCAGAATATTTAATCCAGCAGCAATATACGCGTCCGGATAAGCTTGTAGCATCGGGCCAGAGCGCTGGCGGGATCATGGTTGGCATGGCTGTCGCATTACGGCCGGATCTGTTTGCTGCAGCTGCTATTGATGTAGGCATGCTGAATGCCCTACGCTTTGAGCAAATGCCGATAGGCCCATTCAATGTGCATGAGTTTGGATCTGTATCAACGCCTGAGGGGCTGCGATCTTTGCAGGCTATTGATGCCTACCAGCACTTGCAGGACGGCGTGAGGTATCCTGCAATGCTCTTGACGGTAGGGCTTAATGATAACCGGGTGTCACCATGGCAGAGCGCTAAATTTTCTGCTCGCTTGCAAGAGATAAACAAGCACATCTCGAACCCAAATCCCGTGCTGGTTTTTGCTGAGCAGAACGCGGGGCATTCTCGGGACTTTAAGCAACAAAACGATATGTATTTTGCTGATCTGCAAAGTTTCTTCCTCTGGCAGACGGTTGAGAAATCGCTTCTGGTTAATCCAGCGAACAGTATTCAGTAAATGTTCCTCTTTCATAAAAGGGGCTTCAATCAGCTGGACATTGTCCCTGTGGCTTAATCCATCTGAACAATAGTCAGAATGTGCAGTTTGCGGCCCGGACAGAGCTGGTCATGAACAAACTCATGAGTTTCGTCCTCATAACGCCATCGGTAACATCCCTGATAGCACTCGTTCCTGGCTCATCCGCCAACATGGCGTAATGAGCCTTAAAAATCGAATTTCCCAGTTTCCACTGGTATGATAAATGGCAATAAGTGAGAATGAATTTAATCCCAGCGTCGGAATTTATTGATAACTATCAGCAAACCAAGATACAATCATAATAACATTCTCAATCATTTGATTGGAATAATATGAAAGTATTTAAAAAACTGGCATCGCCACCCACACCAGCACAAATCGCAGATTGGCTGAGGGAGTTACGCGGAAATCCTTATGTCGTTGCATCAAGTTTTGATGTAACAGCAGTGTTTCGAGCAAAAATCGGTGATGATGATACTTATTATTTTGCCGGCGTAAACGTGGAGAATCCACATCACAGATTAAGCACTCACGGGGAAGAAGGCTGCATTTCTGCAATTGCCACAGCTCTTGGAAAAAGAGCAGAAATTGTTGAAGGCTGGCTCATGGGCGCCCCCAGAATGCTCAGCAAAGGCGATGCTCACCCTTTAGCGGACAATTGCGTTTCATGCTGCGGCAAATGCAGGCAACAGATTGCCAGCTTGGCTGATACCGCAGTTAAAATTCATTCTATTTCCTTAAACGGCACACATAAGGAAACTACTGTTGGTGAATTCTTACCAGATGCTTTTACATTTAGACAATATGCGCCAGAATTGATTTCTAAAGAAGAAAATACCGCAAAAATATTTATGCCATCAGCGCATGAAGTCGAAGCACGATTAATACGTACAAATATAAAATCCGAAAATGAAATTATATCCTGGCTGCAAGAACTAGAGTCAGTAGATTTTGCGAGTAAAACCTCGCAATCAGTCATCATAAAACTTGAAAATGGCACTTATGTCGCGGGCGTGAAGGTTGAAGAAGCTGCTTTTGTCAGCATTGATCCTGTGCAAGCTGCAATGGCGATTGCAAATGCAGAATTCGGTAAGCAAAAAGTGCTCGAGGTCTATACCCTGGGCAAGGGACGTGATGAAGCCAGCATTCCGCTGGCGGCATATACACCTTTAAGTGGCTCGGCAGCTCAAGTGCTTGCGCAATTTGCAGCGTTTCCAGACATTCCTATTCATCTGATCAATGGCAGAAATGAGCGCAGAACCATTAAGCTTTCTGATGCTGCGCGCTATATCTCTACCTTTGATCAGCCTTTTTACTGTATCGAAGTAGAAAGAGAAACATAAACTAAATAAAATCCCTCACTTCCTAAGGTAAACTTGAAAGAACAAAATCTCCCAAAAGCGCGAATTGTGCGGGATCCATCTGCTCCAGTGTCTCTTCCTCAAGCTGAGACCATTCATCAGGATGCATGCTATTTATCACGTCTGCCTTAAGCTTAGCCAATTCACCAGAAGCCATCCCATTTATTACATTTGCGTGCAGACGTTCCCATGATTTATGATCCATCAGATTTAGCATATCTGCTTTCAGGTAGCCCCACTGACTTGGATCAAGATTATTGAGCACATTTGCGTCAAGATTTTTCCACTCTTCAGGATCCAGCTTATCCAGAAGAGATGCAGGAATGCGTTTTTGCTCTGTTGGGTTCAAACAATTTAGCGCATGCGCTTTGATGCAACATTGCTCTTCAAGAGGCATATTGAGCAGTAAAGATGCTGATAGATAATGATACTGCAAAGGATCTAGTTTATCAAACATAGATGCTTTAACTTTGCACTGCTCTGCAGGAGGCAAATTATTTAACACCGATATATTAAGGCATTCCCATTCTTCATCGGGAAGTTTACAAAGTATAGATACAGTAAGCCTACGTTGTTGTTCTGGCTTTAATTCATTAAATGCAGAGGCATCAAACCCCTTAAACTCATCTTCTGCGGGACTATCCAATACTGGTAAATCACCCCCCTGAATCTCTTCAGGCGAGGGCTGATTACAAGCGTCCGCCTTCATGCTTACTGAACGGGCATCATCAAGCCCATCAAACTTTGTTGCAGCTATTAGCCCCAAATAAGACTTTGCACTTAGTAATAAGGAATCCCAGAGTGACTTCACATAGTTGACCGCACTCACAATCCACTTCACTACCCGCGATGTGTCATCAGAACGGTTTGCCGCATTGACAATGTCTGCACCTACACCCGGAATAGGTGGAATGTTATGGTTAGGCAGATCATTTTTTTCAGATTGATCTGAACCTGGCGGCATATAAATATTATGATCACCTGAACTCGGATGAATATTATACATCAAGCTATCCAATCAATTCTAATTATAATGTTACGTAACAAACACATCAGATAATCAGTTACAACAATCACATCTTTGATGATAATTTATGCTAAAAACTTCTTTATTTTTGTCTACTATCTACAATTCTAGACTTTAACCTATTAAGAGCTCCCAGTCAAACAAACTGCCCCTTCTGCGCGCTAACTTAGATAACGCTTGAACCAATCGATCGTGCGATCCCACGCAAGCTTTGCAGCAGCCTCATCATAACGTGGGGTTGAATCGTTATGAAAGCCGTGATTGGTTCCTGGATAGATATACGCCTCGAAGGTCTTGCCGTTCTCCTTTAAAGCGGCCTCATACGCAGGCCAGCCAGCGTTGATGTTTGTATCATGCTCAGCATAATGCAATAGAAGCGGGGCATTAATAAGAGACACCTTCTCTAAAGGGGCCTGCCTGCCATAAAATGGGACTGCTGCAGCAAGCTCGGGATAAGCAATGGCAGCAGCATTTGATACACCCCCGCCATAACAGAAGCCGGTAATGCCAACCTTGGTTGTATCCGCACGCGCCATGAGAAACTCAATCGCAGCGAAAAAGTCGTTCAGAAGCTTTTCGGGATCAACTTGTTGCTGGAGCTCCCTTCCCTTCTCATCATTTCCCGGATAGCCACCAACTGAACTCAATCCATCAGGAGCAAGAGCAACAAACCCAGCTTTAGCCAAGCGACGAGCAACATCCTCAATATAAGGATTCAGCCCGCGGTTTTCATGAACAACCACCACACCCGGCAGGGGGCCTTCGGCTTTTGCGGGACGTACAAAATAGCCCCGCACCTCACCATTTCCTTTTGGGGATGGATAAGTAATGTATTCAGCAACAATTTCCGGGTCCGTGAACTGGACTTGCTGGGCAAGAGCGTAGTTCGGACTGAGTGTAGCCAAAAGAGAGGCCGCCGTTACTCCAGCTACCGTAAACTTGGCAGCACGGTCTAGAAATTCGCGTTTGGAAATTTTGCCATGCGCATAAAAATCATAGAGCTCAAGAAGCTCACGCGGAAAATCTTTTGCGGTCAGGCGGGCCATATTCTCTTTCCTCGTTATGCTTCCATAATCAATTGAATGGTAAATCGTAAACGAAAAGAAGAAGATTGAAACATCACAATCTAGTAAAATATGCAGTAATATCGAGGACTATAATCCAGCTTGAGATTCAAGCCGCTACAAATACAAATATTTAAAGAATTGAACGCACAAAAAAGCCTCCATAAGCATACTGCCTATGGAGGCCCTTAAAATAGCAAGAATTAGTTGCAGCGCTGGTAGCGGCGGCCCTGATACCAGTATTCCTCACACCGCGGTGCTGTTGCCGCACCGACAATCGCGCCACCAGCTGCACCAATGGCGCCACCTGCAAGCGCACCGCCTGCCGAGCCAGAAGCAAGACCACCAACAAGCGCACCTGCGCCACCACCGATCAGGGCGCCACCAACGGCACGATCTGTGGGATTGGTCGTGTTACATGCAACCAAACCAAGAGCCATCACCGAAGCAATCACAACCTTGTGCCAAACCTTGTGCATCGTTTTACCTCCACAATACCAACGCGCTTTTCCGCATACCCAACAGCCACACGGACGCGGTCTTTACACAACAAGCCAGGGTTCTACGATCAAAATCGCATAAACCCGCCATCGCACCCTTCAGTGCAATCGCATGATTTCCAGATCAATAAGCCGCCCAGAAATCACCATCAGGATCAAGCTGCGCCTGAAGCAGCCCGCGCAGAAGGAGCGGTAGTCTGGGTCTGTGCCTGCGCAGAAGCAGAAGTCTGCGCAGATGCAGAACCCGCCCGGAAACGCTTCGACAGAAGGCTGACATCCTGACCGATGCTGTCAAGCAAATCGACAAGCCAAACGTGCTCTTTGCCAACAGACTCAGCAACGCTCTGACGAATGATGTCCAGCTTAGCTGCAACTTCAAACTCATTGCGTGCAGCAAGGCCGCCAACAGCGCGCTCAATGGATTTTAACTCACGCAGCAACTCGTCTCTAAGTGAGCGCTGGTCATCCGCGTTAATCAGCGGAGAATCAAGCATGCCGCGCAATGCAGCCCAACGTAGTCCAAACGATGACACCGTATTCTGCTGATCATGCTCGGAATGCGAGGTAAGAGAAGTCATTCTGAAGCTCCGGATTCGATGCAGCCAACTGCAAATCTAGCTCAACATTGGACACGACAAACGTTTGAGGGAAATCTCCCTGCCAACCCGATCGCGTCCGCGTAGACCATGAGGACATCATGTGGGCGCACCCCGCACGAAGCCCATAACCAAGGCCTGACTATAACGTTTTCAGAAAAAGCGGATACTGCTTTTTCTGAAAACGCGCCTGCTTAAAAGTTAGAGCACTTGCACGATTCAAATGAACCGCAATCATGCCCTAAAATAATTTCTCATTCAGACATTTAACACAATGCCCTCATAGACGCCCGGCAAACATGTCGAAAATCGAAAACACGCCCTACTCTTATACAAAATATGGCGACAGAACGTAATTAAACCCGCCTTACAAGTAACAAAAAACAACAAAATCTTATAACCAATCGATATAAAAACACCTATCGATATATTCGGATTTAACCTTCCTGCTTTATACCGTCATTTTTCCCCATAATTTTAACTGAATGCGAGCTGAAAGCCGGTAATGCACCACTCCAGAGTCTGCACTTCATAGCAGACAAAGGCGATAAGCAATTGTTCTGCCGAATGTTATATCTGTCGCAAACAACGTGCGAATAACCCTAATGGTTCCGTTGCAATCTCTCGCATCCAGAAAAACAATGTGGGACGACAATGCGCCCCACAATTCACTCAAGCTTGTCAGCCTATGCTTCTTTAAAGCGGTAACCAACGCCATAAAGCGTCTCGATCATGTCGAAGTCATCATCGACCGCCTTGAATTTTTTACGAAGGCGCTTGATGTGGCTGTCGATCGTGCGGTCATCGACATAAACCTGATCATCATAAGCAGCATCCATCAGGGCGTTGCGGCTTTTTACAACCCCGGGACGAAGCGCCAAGGCCTGGAGGATCAGGAATTCCGTCACCGTCAATGTCACCGGCTCATTACGCCAGGTGCTGGTGTGGCGCTCGGGGTCCATTTTCAGCAACCCACGCTCAAGCACGCGAGCAGCATCAGTTTCACGCGGCATGGCCTGGTCACGGGGGGCGGCACGGCGAAGCACCGCACGCACACGCTCCACCAGAAGACGCTGCGAGAATGGCTTACGAATAAAATCATCCGCACCCATCTTCAGGCCGAACAATTCATCGATCTCATCATCTTTCGAAGTCAGAAAGATAACAGGCAAATCAGTGCTCTGGCGCAAACGGCGCAGAAGCTCCATGCCATCCATGCGCGGCATCTTGATATCGAAAATAGCCATGTCTGGCGGATCGTTAGCCAAACCATCCAGTGCACTTGCGCCATCAGTGTACATTTGGATGCGATAGCCTTCCGCTTCCAGCGCAATGGATACTGACGTCAAGATATTGCGATCGTCGTCTACAAGGGCGATGGTGGGCATGCGATGTCGCTCTCCTTCGAACAGACCTTCACTGTGGCCCAGCGAGAAAGGCCAAATTATGTCAAACTGCAGCTTCCGTTTGTGGTCCATGTCTGAACCGTGAGGTTTCCTAACAGGAAGCGGCTTGCTACTCTCTAAGCATTACACGTGCGCGCATGCAAACAAAATACCGTCTACCACCCCGCACCTCGAACGGAGGTTACACCTTTGTCGATTGATAAACAATCAAAAACAGCTGATGCATCAATCGCTTCTCCGGGGTTTCCTGCCCTTCCTGGCACTTCGGACGTCAATGCATTTGATCCTGTTTTATGCACGAAGCAACTTTTACGAGGTGCGCGCTTCGGATCAATGGCGACACTTTGTGCTGATGGGGCCCCATTTGCTTCACTTGTTAACGTTGCAACAGCGATTGATGGGACGCCGATTATCCTGATCTCGCGTCTTGCAGTGCATACCCAGAACATCACCGGCGATTCGCGGAGCTCCCTGCTGCTTGCTCAAGCATCCGCGTCAGCGCCTTCATACGATCCTGCAGCACAACCGCGTGTAAGCATGTCGGGCCATGCCACAATAAGCGTCGATTCTAACGATCGCAGACGTTTTCTGGCCCGTCATCCCGGAGCAGCCAGCTATGCTGATTTTGCCGATTTTGCATTTTATCGCATCGTACCAACGCATTGTCATCTGATTGCGGGATTTGGCCGCATCCATACACTTTCGCCCGATGTCATTCTCTCTGAACGCCACATCGCATCTGATATTGCGCAGATTGAGGAAGAAGCCATTGCGCATCTCAATGAAGAGCATCAAGATGCATTATTGCTATATGCCACGGTTCTGGCAGGCGCAGAAAGCGGCAACTGGCAAGCTGTCGGGATTGATCCGGAAGGGATTGACCTGATCGACGGTTATGCCTCGACGCGTGTATGGTTTGACCGGCCTCTTGAAGACAAATCCCAGCTTCGTCCTACCCTCGCGGCATTGGCAGCGCGGGCGCGGGAGAGATAGCTGGAGCTGGAGCTGGAGCGAATGCATCTGGCGCATAGTGGATATGGCCGTATGGGTGGGATTTGCGCAATTGCATGGTTCCACTCTGCCATGAACTAATGTAACGAACCGGTGACCAGTTAGAATGCCGGAGCATCAGGGGAGACCAGCTCGTGGAGAACATCGGTGTATTCAATAGCGCGGCCAATGCTGAAACATTTGGCTCAGCCGGCGTGGGCTTCAAGGATCTGAAGCGCGTTTACTGGAATCTGACCGCCCCGGTGCTCAGCGAAGAAGCCGTGCGCCGTGGTGAGGCAACCCTTGCAGCTGGTGGCGCATTGCTGGCCGACACTGGCGTTCACACTGGCCGCAGCCCAAAGGATAAGTTCATTGTTCGTGATGAACTGACCGAAAATACCGTGTGGTGGGGGAACAACGGCGCAATCACCCGCGAGAATTTCGATCTGCTGCTTAATGATTTTCTTGAGCATGCCAAGGGCAAGGAATTGTTTGCGCAGGACCTCTATGGCGGCGCAGATCCAGCATACCGGGTTAAAACCCGCGTATTCACCGAATATGCCTGGCACTCCCAGTTTATCCGCAATCTGTTGATCCGCCCTGATAGCAGCGAACTTGCAAGTTTCGCGCCGGATCTCACGATTATTGACCTGCCCTCCTTCCAGGCAGATCCTGCCCGCTATGGCGTGCGCAGCTCAACTGTCATCGCATGCGATTTCTCGCGGCGGATCGTGCTGATTGGCGGCACTTCTTATGCGGGTGAGATGAAGAAGTCCGTCTTCACCTACCTTAACTTCGTGCTGCCTGAAAAAGGCGTCATGCCCATGCATTGCTCGGCGAATACAGGGGATAATAATGATTCCGCTGTGTTTTTCGGCCTGTCCGGCACCGGCAAGACCACGCTTTCAGCGGATCCAAAGCGCACGCTGATTGGTGATGATGAGCATGGCTGGTCGGCTAATGGCATCTTCAATTTTGAGGGCGGCTGCTACGCCAAGACTATCCGCTTGTCGCGTGAAGCCGAGCCGGAGATTTTTGCAACCACTGAGCGGTTCGGCACAGTGCTGGAAAATGTGATTGTTGATCCGCTGACACGCATCCCGAATTTCGATGATGGCTCAAAAACGGAAAACACGCGCTGCGCCTATCCGCTGGACTTCATCCCCAACGCCAGCCCAACCGGCCGTGCGGGCGTGCCAAAGAACATCGTGATGCTGACGTGTGATGCCTTCGGTGTATTGCCGCCTATCGCCAAGCTGACGGCCGCACAGGCTATGTATCACTTCCTTTCTGGCTACACGGCAAAGGTGGCGGGCACGGAGAAGGGCGTTAAAGATCCTGAAGCAACGTTCTCCACCTGCTTTGGCGCGCCTTTCATGCCACGCCATCCATCGGTTTACGGCAATCTGCTGCGCGATCTGATTGCGCACCATGGTGTGGATTGCTGGCTGGTGAATACCGGCTGGACCGGCGGCAAATACGGCGTTGGTCGGCGCATGCCTATCCGCGTTACGCGCCGCCTGCTTTCAGCAGCGCTGGATGGTTCGCTCAACAAGGCAGATTTCCGGCTTGATCCATACTTCGGCTTTGCTGTGCCAACCTCAGTGCCGGGCGTTGAGCCACACATCCTCTATCCAGTCAAGACCTGGGCCAGCAAGGCAGAGTTCGCTCAGACCGCAACACGCCTGATCGACATGTTCCGCGAAAACTTTGCGGCTTTCGAAGCGCACGTCGAGCCAGACGTGAGCGCAGCTGGCCCACGTTCACAGATCGCGGCATAACTGCATTTGCATGTAAAAAGGCCCACGGTGATGAATCGTGGGCCTTTTTTATTTAAAACGGCGATGCGCTTAGAGCATCTCTCCCCGCATCAGTCTTGGCGGTGAGCCCGTCAGACCCGCGGCCTCACGCTTAAGCAAGCGCTTGAGGCCCGGGAATCGATCGACGACGCCAAGACCAAAATCCCGTACCAGACGCAGGGGCAGAATATCGTTTGAAAACAGACGGTTCATGCTATCCATCGCCAATCCTGTGCTTACCACGTCGAATCGGCGCGCGCGCTCGTAAGCCTCTAACGTATCAGCGCCCGATGGGTCGAGCCCAAGCCGCACAGTGTCCGCCACGGCCTCTGCCAACGCTGCAACATCGCGCAGGCCAACATTCAGCCCCAGCCCTGCCAACGGATGCACGACATGGGCTGCATCTCCCACAAGCGCCAGCCGATCACCAACAAGCCGCCGCGCAACACCGCGCGCCAGCGGAAACGCACGCGGCGCATCAAGCAACGTGAGCGCGCCAAGCGATGCGCCGAAGCGGCGCTCAATTTCGCGGATGATATCATCCGCATCAAGTGTCACTAAAGTTTTGGCATCATCTTCTGCTTCCACCCAAACGATAGATGAGCGATTGCCCGTCAAAGGCAGCATTGCAAATGTGCCTGCGGGCAAGAAGTGCTGCACCGCTACGCCTTCGTGCGGACGCTCATGACCGATGGTAGCTACTATTCCAGACTGACAATAGGGACGGCCAATCCATGAGATCCCGGCCTTGCGCCGTAATGGCGAGTTCTTGCCATCTGCCGCCACCACAAACAGAGCCGCACACTCCGCCCCATTTGCCAGGGAAACCTGTACGGGACTGGTGGGCGAAGATATCTGAAGCCCTGTAATTGCCGTTGGCTCAAGCGCGACTCCTGCTTGCTTGCAGGCTTCACGTAGCGCAGTAACAAGGATATCACCTTCCACCATATGGGCTAAAGGTTCATGCGCCCCGGCATCTTCATCAAAAGTCAGAAGCGGCTGGCGAACAACATCCCCAAGACGACTATCGGTGATGGACATGCGCTCAATCGGCTGCGTATCAGCAACAATGTGCTCCCATACGCCGAGCACACTGAGCATGCGGCGGGAACCTTCCGCAAGCGCATAGGCGCGTCCTTTTTCATGCAAAGGTTCACGGGCTAACGCCGGATCATATACGATGACGGGATAACGCTTGCCCACTGCCTGCCGCAGCGCCAGCCCCGCACTCAGGCCAGCTGCGCCACCACCCGCCACAACAATGGCCCGCTTGTCTGCCGTGCTCGCCATGCGCCGCACTCCCTCTTCATCACCAGTCAAAGGCTGCATTTCCATAATCCGCCACCAGCAGCTTAACCAATCTATATACACTCGGCGCAACAGATTGGAACATGCCCCATGAAAGCTCGTTTCTTAAGGATGACGTCTTGTATCAGCAGAGCAAGGGTGCTGCGAGTTTTAGAATGGTGTAATTTATTTTGCACTAATTTGCTTATCAACCTATGTTTTCGGTCTGCATAGCGCTAAAACAAACTGTTGTTTGGTCAGCCGCATACGGCTTATTTATGCGAGGATGTGTTCATGAGCTCTGCTGTTGCCGCCCTACTTTCAATTCTTGACCTTGAACAGCTGGAAAACAACATATTCCGCGGCAATAGCCCGCAGGCCGGGTGGCAGCGCGTGTTTGGCGGACAGGTCATCGGGCAGGCTCTCGTTGCCGCAACCCGCACAGTGCCAGCAGAGCGTAGTGTACATTCGCTGCATTGCTATTTCGTACGTCCGGGCGATCCTACAGTGCCGATCGTTTACGAGGTCAAGCACATCCGCGATGGCGGTAGTTTCACGACGCGTTATGTCGAGGCCATTCAGCATGGGGAAACGATTTTCACGTTGATGTCGTCGTTCCATATTGACGAGCCTGGGCTACGCCATCAACCGCCCATGCCTATCGTACCACCACCCGAGGAGACCGTGCCGGAAGAGCTGAAAGCTGCGTTCTTGCAAAGCATGCCGCCCCACATCCGTGCGTACTTTGAAGCCGAACGGCCTATCGAACTGCGCCCTGTTGACTACAGCCGTTTTCTGCCAGGTACCCAGGCCGCGCGTAAACCATCCTTCGCCATCTGGATGCGCGCAACCGGCCCATTGCCTGATGATCAGGCCATCCACCGTTGTGTGCTTGCGTATGCATCAGACATGACCTTGCTCGATACAAGCCTGGCGGTGCACGGCCGCTCTGTGTTTGATGGCAATATCCAGGGCGCGAGTCTCGATCACGCTATGTGGTTCCACCAACCCTTCAAAGCGAATGAGTGGATGCTTTACTCGCAAGACAGCCCATTCAGTGGTGGTGCACGCGGGCTCTCCCGCGGTCAGATCTTCAGCCGTGACGGCGTTCTCATCGCAAGTGTCGCGCAAGAAGGCTTGATCCGACCGCTTCAGAAAAATGTCTAATTCGTGCCTGTTTTTTCATCAATGATTATTTTTTAGGCAGCGATATCAATGCGTGGCAGGCAATTTTGTATGATTTCCCTGCCACGCAACTGATCAAAGCGCTTTCATCTGCCTATTTTCTAACTTTTTTGCTCATTCCCTCAAGTTGGCATGAAGCTTGTATGACCCTCAGCATCGGCCGCAATGATGCGTGCCGAATTCGCAGCAGGAGACAACGCCATGAAACTTGTCGTGGCCATCATTAAGCCCTTCAAGCTTGAAGAAGTTCGCGACGCTCTGACTGCGCTCGGCATCCACGGGCTAACAGTGAGCGAAGTGAAAGGCTATGGCCGTCAAAAAGGGCATACGGAAATCTATCGTGGCGCCGAATACGCCGTGAGCTTTGTGCCCAAGCTCAAAATCGAGATTGCGATTGAAGCGCAGCTTGTGGACAGCGTGATCAACACCATCAAGACCACAGCCCACACCGGCCAGATCGGTGACGGCAAGATTTTTGTTTTACCCATAGAACAGACGATCCGCATCCGCACTGGTGAAACCGGGCGCGACGCCCTGTGATGGGAGGAGTTCACTCAATGAAGTTCTTAAGGTCCATATCGCCGGGTGTTCTCGCACCGCTAGCTTTGGCACTGGTCTGCGCCGCAACACCTGTTTTGGCACAAGAAACCCCCGTGCCGGATAAAGGCGACACCGCATTTGTATTGGTGAGCGCCCTACTGGTCTTGTTCATGTCACTGCCAGGGCTTGCACTGTTTTATGGTGGCCTTGTGCGCTCCAAAAACATGCTATCCGTTCTATCACAGGTGCTGGCTATCGTTGCGGTTGCAGCCATTGTCTGGGTTACCTACGGCTATTCGCTGGCCTTCACCAATGGCGGCAGTTTGAATAGCTTCGTCGGCGGGTTTAGCAAATTATTCCTGGCAGGCGTCGATACTTCATCGGTAGCGGCAACATTCTCAAACGGCGTTGTGATCCCGGAATATGCGTATATCGCTTTCCAGGCCACATTTGCCTGCATCACCCCCGCACTCATCGTAGGTGCCATTGTGGAACGCACGCGCTTTTCAGCGGTGCTGTTATTCACCGTACTGTGGCTGACCTTCATCTACTTCCCGATGGCACATATGGTCTGGTACTGGGCAGGGCCTGACGCGTTAGCTGATGCAGCGCGTGCTGTTGCTGCTGCTACCGATGACACCGCACGTGCCGCCGCACAAGCCCATCTGGCAGCTGTAGAAGCTGATGCTGGCAAGATCTTTAGCTGGGGAGCCTTGGATTTCGCCGGTGGCACCGTGGTGCATATCAACGCAGGTGTTGCGGGCCTTGTTGGCGCAATCATGGTTGGCAAACGCATTGGCTACGGAAAGGAAGCCCTTCCACCACACTCGTTGACCATGACAATGATCGGCGCATCCATCCTGTGGGTTGGCTGGTTTGGCTTCAATGCTGGCTCGAATCTTGAGGCAACAGGTGGCGCAGCACTGGCATTCGTGAACACACTGTTTGCAACCGCTGGCGGCATTCTCGGTTGGTTGTTCGCGGAATGGGGCGTCAAGGGCAAGCCATCACTTCTTGGCATGGTATCTGGTGCGATCGCGGGTCTTGTTGCGGTAACGCCAGCGGCGGGCTTCGTAGGCCCTGTTGGCGCTGCAGTGCTTGGCATTATCGCTTCAGCAGTCTGCTTCTTCTTCTGCACCACCATCAAGAATGCCCTTGGCTATGATGACTCGCTTGATGTGTTCGGCATCCATGGTGTCGGTGGAATCATTGGCGCCATAGGCACGGGCATTCTGGTGGCACCAGCATTAGGCGGCGCCGGGCTTGTCGACTATGTGGCATCACCGGGCGAGGCTGTGGCTGTAGCGGTCGAGATCGGGCCGCAGGTTTTTGCCCAGCTTAAGGGTGTTCTGCTCACGGTTGCATGGACGGGTATTGGTTCGGCAATCCTGTTCAAGGTCGTTGATTTGATCGTAGGACTGCGCGTAACCCCGGAAGTGGAACGCGAAGGCCTCGACATCGCCGAGCACGGCGAGCGCGCCTACAACATGTAATCGTTTATAAAAAGGGGAACGGTTGGCGCAAGGGCGGCATTAACCAGCCGCCCTTGATGCTATAGAAGAACCTGTCTGATCTCTTCCAGTTCCGAAGACATGCGTCCCAGTCGGCGCGCAAAAACATCACGGCATGCAACAGCAGAAGCCGGGAACTCCGCCAGAATGCGCAGCATCAACGACCGGGAAATACGCATTACAGATGCAGAATCACGAACAATCGCTGTAGAGGGCCATTGGGTTTCAATGATGAGCGACAGCTCACCAAGCAGATCACCCGCACCAGCCAGGAATTTTTTTCCGTCCAGGGCGCTTTCAATATCAATCCGCCCCGACATAATCACAAAGCCACCCTCAGCAGGGTCTCCCTGACGGTAGAGGACTTCACCAGCACGCAGCAGGCGCGTTTGCGCAGAAAGCGCAAGACGACGCAATGCGTCACGCTCAAACCCCTTGAACACCGGCGTCATCGATAGAAAGGCAACTTCATCATTCAGCGCCATTGCAGGCCTCGTTTAATGGCGCACCTGGTTTTACCGCGCATATACTCACTCATGGCACCAGCTTGTAGCCACCCGGTTCCGTCACGAGAATACGGGCGTTAGAGGGGTCTTCCTCAATCTTTTGACGAAGACGGTAGATGTGCGTCTCCAGCGTATGCGTGGTTACATTGGCGTTGTAGCCCCACACCTCAGCCAACAAGGTTTCACGCGTCACGACCTGATCCTCAGCGCGGTAGAGAAAACGCAGGATGGCAGTTTCCTTCTCCGTCAACTTAAGGCGCGAACCTTTGTTATCAACGAGCAGCTTTGCACCCGGGCGGAACGTATATTGCCCTACCGACAGCACAGCATCCTCGCTTGCCTCATGCTGGCGAAGCTGCGCACGGATGCGCGCCAACAGCACGGCAAAGCGGAATGGCTTGATGATGTAATCGTTCGCGCCTGCCTCAAGCCCCTGTATGGTGTCGGCATCTTCTGTATGGCCGGTCAGCATCAGAATCGGGGCGCGAAAACCATTCCGGCGCATGACACGCACCGCTTCCCGACCATCGATATCTGGCAGCCCGACATCCATAATAACAAGATCGATCCGATCAGATCGCACAGCCTCAATCGCAGAGGATGCGGTACCGACGGTCGAGACATCGAAATCGCCGGTCAGCTTTAGCTGCTCCGACAGGGTATCGCGCAGGTCGGCTTCATCATCGACGATCAGCAGTTGATAAGCGCTTGGCATCCGCGTGTGTTCTCCAAAACCTTGAGGAATATAATACCGTTAAGGGTGGCTGAACGAAGGCACGTTACAATCCATACCTCTACCATCTCAATCGGGCAACCGGACCCGTGGAACAAATGCAATGTTAAAAACCAGAACCCTGTCACGTATCAACGTGTTTCCTGAGGTCTCCAACCCTCGGCGCGGGCGCATCATTGCAGGCAATATGGTGATTCCATGCGCGCTGGGTGCGGGTGCGACCACCCATAAAAAACGTGAGGGCGACGGCGCAACCCCTCTTGGAACACACCACCCCGTGCTAGGATTTTATCGCGCTGATAAAGTGCGCAGACCCAACACCGCCGTGCCGATGCGTGCGATGCGACAATCCGATGGCTGGTGTGATGATGTTTCGCATCGCAGCTATAATCGCCACGTTACACGGCCCTTCACTGCCCGGCATGAGAAGATGTGGCGCGACGATCATCTCTACGACATTGTACTCGATCTTGGCTGGAATATGCGCCCCCGCATCCACGGGCGTGGCAGTGCCATATTTCTGCATATCGCCAAGGATAATTTCGGCCCCACTGAAGGATGCATCGCCATTCCGCGCCATCTGGCACAGCGTTTTCTAAGTGTGATAGGACCACACACCAGAATCATTGTCGGTTCAGATGCAAAGCCGGTCAGGAAGCAATCAGGCTGATATCCGGAACAGAATTAAGCAATGCGCGGGTGTAGCTATGTTGCGGAGCACGCAGAACGTCCTTCGCTGCCCCCTCCTCTACGATCTGTCCGCGATACATGACAGCAACGCGCTCGGCGATGGCATCTACCACACGCAAATCATGGGTGATGAACAGGTAACCCAAAGCATGCCGCTCGCGTAGCTCAGCTAACAGATCGAGTATCTGCCCTCGCACAGTGACATCTAGCGATGACACCGGCTCATCGAGAATGAGAAAACGCGGCCGCGTAATCAGCGCCCGCGCCAAGGCGATGCGTTGCCGCTGACCACCGGAAAAAGCATGCGGGTACTTTCGCGCATCATCCGGCGACAGGCCAACTTCTGTAAGCGCTGCCGCAATACGATCCTCAGCATCAACTGCAAACTCTGGAACCATGTGCAGCGGTTCGCCGATAATCCAGCCCGCTCTCTTATGCGGATCAAGCGAAGTATATGGATCCTGAAAAACCGCTTGTACATCCCGGCGCATCGCGCGGAGCGTTGCCCCATCAGCCCGTGCCAAAGCCTGCCCACGGTAGGTAACACGGCCTGCGTCAGGGGTCTCAATGCCAAGCAAAAGCCGCGATAACGTGGATTTTCCAGAGCCGGATTCGCCAATAAGCGCAATGCTCTCGCCCGCATGCAATGAAAGGCTTACGCCCTCAAGCGCATACTTGTAGGGCCGCTTCGCAAACAAATGTGCCCGGGCTAATGGGTATCGTTTCACAACCCCCTCTGCTTCCAGCAAGGGAACAGATTCATGATCGCCCACCAGAAAATGCGGGGAGGACGTGGGCGTATACTTTGCGGAGGCGAATAAGGTGCGGGTGACCGGGTGCTTCACTTGTCTGGCGAAGTCTTTCACAATTCCCGTTTCGACGATCTCGCCTTCATGCATCACCGCAATACGATCCGCCATACTGCCAACAACCGCCAGATCATGGGAGATCAGAAGCAGGCCAGGCCCCTCTGTACGCACGATATCGCGTAACAAATCAAGAATTTGCGCCTGCGTTGTAACATCAAGTGCGGTTGTGGGCTCATCAGCGATGATTAAATCTGGCTTCATGGCTATTGCCATTGCAATCACAACGCGCTGACGCTGCCCACCAGAAAGCTCATGCGGATAACGTCCCGGCGACACATATGCTGGATCAAGCCCAACGCGGCCCAGCACTTCATTTGCTTGCAACTGAGCATCGCCACGCGAAACATGACGATGAGCGCGAATACCTTCTGCCACTTGATCACCAATGGTCATCAAGGGATTGAGCGCCGTCATCGGTTCTTGAAACACCATGCCGATGCGCTTGCCGCGTAGTTTGCACATCGCAGCTTCATCGAGCGCAAGCAGGTCCTCATCCGCAAATGTTATGCGTCCCTGTGCATGCGCGCCTTCCGGAAGCAGGCGCATCAATGTCAGGGCTGTCATGGATTTTCCTGATCCCGACGCACCAACAATACCTAACGTCTCACCACATGCCAGAGTGAAACTCACCCTTCGTAGAATAGGGCGGCTACTCATTGTAACATTTAGATCATCGACGGTGAGGATGGTCACGACCGGCTCTCCCTGCGTGGGTCGAGCGCCTGGCGCAGTCCCTGCCCTGTGAGATTCAGGCCCAGAACCGTGATAACAATGGCAAGCCCTGGCACAATGGCAAGGCGTGGACTGATCGCCATGAGGGTTTGCGCTTCAAACAGCATACGCCCCCAACTTGGCTGTGGCGGTTGAACGCCAAGGCCAATATACGATAATGAGGCCTCCGCCAGCACGCCCAGAGATAGCTGGATTGTTGCCTGCACAATCAGCGTATTGGCGATATTAGGAAGCACGTGCGCACCTCCAATCCAGATACTCTCTCGACCAGCCACACGCGCTGCCAGCACATAGCTACTGCCCCAGATTGGTAGCGCCGCGCTGTAGGTAACGCGGGCGAACACAGGCACATTGAACAAACCAATCGCAACCGCCGCATTTATCACGCCCGGCCCCACGATCTCACGCAGCAGAATGGCCGTGATAAGCGTCGGGAAGGCAAACAGAAAATCGCTCATGCGCATGACGATATTACCACTCAGACCCCGGCGTTGCGCCGCCAGCATTCCGAGCGGCACGCCGACCATCAGACCAAGCAGAACCGCAATCAAGGCCACGCTCACCGACCCAACAGCTCCACGCATAATCAGTGACAGAACATCACGCCCCAGTTGATCGGTGCCCAACCAATGGGAAAGGCTTGGTTCGGCAAACTTGTCGGGAATATTGAGCACAAGCGGATTATAGGGGGTCCACGCAAGCGAAAGCAAAGCACATGCCCCAATCCCTAAAACAATGATCAATCCCGTATAAAGCTGACGGTTCACGACAGCCTCCGCAAGCGCGGATCAACCAGTGCATAGGTCAGGTTGACGAGGAAGTTGACGATAACAACACTCGCCACCAACAGCATCGCAACACTCTGCACCACAATAAGATCACGCTGGTTGATGGCCTGAAAAATCAGACGTCCCAAACCAGGCAGGTAAAACACATTCTCAATGATGATTGTGCCAGCAAGCAAAAACGAGAATTGCAAACCCAATACCGTCAACACAGGTAAAAGCGCATTACGCAACGCATGACGGCGCAATGTTTCTATCTGCGTAAGCCCTTTGGCACGTGCTGTGCGGATGTAATCCTGACCGAGCGCGTCAATCAGGCTAGAGCGCATTACCTGCGTAAGAATCGCCCCCTGAGGCAAAGCCAATGCGATGGCTGGTAAAACAAGCGCAGCCAAAGCGGGTATGAAACCAGCCCCCCAGCCTGGAAAGCCGCCCGACGGCAATAGACGCAGCGTAATGGCAAAAACAAGCACAAGCAGGATCGCAAGCCAGAAATTAGGCACAGCAATACCGATTTGCGTCACGAGCAGCACCAGACGGTCCACAAGCCCATGGCGGCGCGCTGCAGCCACTATTCCTAATGGCAACGCAATCAACACCGTAAGTATGATGGCCATGAAAGCCAGGGGAAGACTGACAGCAAGACGCTCCCGGACCAACTCACTAACGGGCACGGCATAGGTGTGGCTTATGCCCAAATTACCAGTGAAAAAGCCTATCACCCAAGCGCCATAACGCACGATGGCTGGCTGATCCAACCCCATTTCGGCACGCAGTGCGGCAAGCGTATCAGGGCTCGCATTAGTGCCTAGCATGACCTCAGCAGGATCCCCCGGCAATACCTGCATGGCCGCGAATACCACGCCCGATGCCACAACAAGTGTCAGAAAAAGCGACGCAAACCCGCGCACGAGCACCCGTATCATGACGGATATCCGGGCTCAGAAATGGACACGAATACGATCAGTGTTCCCACTTGACCTCAGTCAGATCGTTAGCGGGAACGGGGGCATTTTCCCATAAACCCTGCAGCTTAGCGTCCCAGATGCCGATTTTGGGAAACAAGAACAGGAAGCCATTCACAGCATCATCTGCAAGCATTTCCTGAATGCGGCGCAGAATATCATACCGCTTCGCCTCATCCTGCTCGGCAACCAGTGATGCATAAAGCGCCTTATAAGCAGGGCTGTGATAGTTGAAGTAGTAGTCATCACGCGCGTAAATATCGAGATCATTCGGCTCTACATGCGATATGATGCTGAGGTCATAACGCTTTTCGCGAAACACATCCGAGAGCCATTGCGCCCATTCAACGGGTACAATTTCCGCTGTAATGCCAACATCCCGCAGCTGAGCGGCGATGATCTCGCCTGAGCGGCGCGCATAAGATGGTGGTGGTAATACAAGGCGGAGCCGCAGATCTGAAACGCCCGCCTCTTTCAGCAATGCACGCGCTGCATCCGGATCGTAAGGATAGCGCCCTGTCAGATTGACATAGCCTTTGTTTTGCGGCGCATAATGCGAGCCGATAGGCTGCGCGAGGCCGTAGAATGCACCATCGATCACTGCTTTACGGTCAATAGCGTGAGAGATGGCACGGCGAACGCGGATATCGTCCAACGGCTTGCGCCCATTGTTAATGGCAAGCACGGTTTTGCCCTCAGTATTACCGATAACAACCTTAAAACGCTGATCAGCCTGAAACTGGGGCACATTCTCCGGTGCAGGATAATTCGTGTAAGCGTCTATATTGCCAGCCATTATCGCAGCATAAGCAGCTGAAGGATCATCGATCACACGGAAGGTGGCGCGTGCCAGCGCTGGCTTTTCGCCCCAATAGCGCTCATTACGCACCAAATCCACACGATCGCCCTTGGACCATCGCGCAAGCCGAAAAGGCCCCGTTCCATTCGGATTGGTTTTATTGTTATCAGCAGTTTCCTTTGCCACCATGACAAGAGCCGGCAGACCAAGTGTGAATGGAAACTGTGAGGTGGGACGCTTCAGCTCAATGCGCAACGTACGTGGGTCGATAATGTCGACTGCCTCAATTGGCTCAAGTAAAGCCTTTTGCGGATTTACGCTATCATCAGCGGTAGCACGATCCAGCGAGAATTTAGCGTCATCCGCATCGAATGAACTGCCATCATGAAATGAGATGCCTGGGCGCAGATGAAACGTATAAACGCGCCCATCATCCGAGACCTCCCACCGATCAGCCAGGCCCGGTTTTACCTCGCCATTCCGATCGATTCGGGTTAGCCCTTCATAAATATTGGCATAAGTGATTTCGCCAATAGCTGCTGCCGCGCCTGCTGTGGGATCAAGATGGGGGGGTTCAAGACGCACGCCGATGGTGATGTCGCTGCGCTGAGCCATAGTGGGCCCTATTGTCAGCGCCATGAAGGCCACTGTTAGAGCAATCCCCCGTCGCAGTGCGCGCCATGCTACCATTCTGCTCTCTCCAACCTCTCGCCGGATAAAGGCGCCATGCCCCGCATCACACGCCATCCTGCGGTTGCCGTTATCACGACAAAGGCAGCCAGACGCAAGCAACTTGTTGCCCCATTATGTGCAGCAAGCTGTAATAATCACACAATCCTGAAGCAGCGCATACCCCCAGATAAGCTCACCCCTATTGAAATAGAACGCTCTGGATCCGGCATTGTATGCAATACAGGATTCTCCAATAGGTCAAAAGCTGTGCTAAACATGGAGACAAGTTTGACAGCAAACATCAGGCACGACATGAGCGATATTGAGCGGCGGATTACACCTGTTATTCTTTCTGGCGGCACGGGAACACGTTTATGGCCCCTCTCCCGCGAGACGTTTCCTAAACAATTGCTACCGCTCGCCAGTGATCGCTCCATGCTGCAAGAAACTGCATTGCGGGTTGCTGACCGCAAAATGTTCAATGCTCCCATCGTGATTGCCAATGTCGAGCATCGTTTTGTAATTGCAGAACAATTGCGCGAACTTGGCATCAATGATGCCACCATTGTGCTCGAACCTGTCGGTCGGAATACCACTGCAGCTGCGGCAACCGCAGCGCTCATCGAAAAACGCCGCGATAAAAATGGCCTGATCTTGCTACTCGCAGCAGATCACGTTGTGCAGGAGCCAGACAAGCTAACAAAGGCTATCCGCAAAAGTCTGCCCGCTGCCCAGGCTGGGCACTTTGTGCTGTTTGGCGTAGAGCCTACTGAGCCGGCCACCGGTTATGGTTACATCCAGCGCAGTGCACGTGAAACTGATGTGCCCGGCACCTTTGCAGTACAGCGCTTTGTCGAAAAACCCGATGCGGAAACCGCGCGTAGCTACATCGCTTCCGGCGATTATCTATGGAACAGCGCTATCTTCCTTCTGCCAGCGAATGTATTCCTGAAAGAGCTTGAGCGCCTGGCGCCTGAAGTGCTCTCAGCCTGCTGCAAGGCGATCGATGGAGCGCGCGAGGATCTCGACTTTATCCGTCTGGATGAGGCCAGCTTTGCGGAAAGCCCCTCCATCGCCATTGATTATGCAGTGATGGAAAAGACCGAACTTGCCGTCGTCACCCCTACCAACTGCGGCTGGACAGATGTCGGTAGCTGGTCGGCACTTTGGGCGATTGACAAAAAGGACGCCGATAATAATGCGCTCGTCGGTGATGTGGTCGCTGTTGAGGCCAAGGGCTGTTATCTCCGCGGCGAAGGGCAGCTGATTGCAGCTCTTGGCGTTGAAGATCTCGTCGTCGTCGCCACGCCGGACGTGGTGCTTGTGACACGCAAGGACCGCGATCAGGATGTGAAGTTGCTCGTTGAGCGTCTGCGCAAGAATGGCCATGCCGCTGCAACGAAGACGGTTCAGGTACATCGACCTTGGGGGTACTACCAGTCCATCCACACTGGCGAGCGTTTTCAGGTCAAGCGCATTACCGTCAACCCAGGCGCAAAACTTTCACTGCAGAAGCACTTCCATCGCGCAGAACATTGGGTTGTGGTGAACGGAACAGCCCTCGTTACACGCAATGATGAACAGGTGCTGTTGCGTGAAAACGAATCAATCTTCCTGCCCCTTGGTTGCGTCCACAGGCTGGAAAATCCGGGCAAATTGCCTCTCAATCTGATCGAAGTACAATCCGGCCCATATTTGGGCGAGGACGACATCGTACGCATTGAAGACATTTACGCCCGCACAGACGATAAACCCGCCAATTAAGGCGGGCAAATCTGGTAAAAACGCGCCCAGCCGGAAGACGGGGCGCGTGATTGGCAAGATGCAAACAGCGCGCTTATAGCGAGCCGTCTACTTCATCATCAGCGCCATAAGCCTTGAGTACGTCATCAACCGAACCCTCAGCAACGATGCGCCCTTCTGATAGCATGACTGCGCGGTTGCAGTATTTGCGCAGCGTGTGGGGATCATGCGAAGCCAGCACCAGGATGCTGGCGCCATTCATCATCCGCTCAATCCGCTCGCGCGCCTTTGCCGCAAATCCGCTGTCGCCTACACTGATCAGCTCATCAAGCAGCAGGATGTCCGGCGATTTCGCCGTCGAAATGGCGAAAGCAAGCCGAAGCGTCATGCCGCTTGAATAGGTGCGCATTGGCAAATTGACGTAATCCCCAAGCTCGGAAAATGCTGCAACTTCCGGGATCGAGTTACGCGCCTCTTCAAGGCTCATGCCGATGAAAACACCGCGCAGGATGATGTTTTCTGCGCCGGTCAATTCCGGGTCCATGCCCATGGTGATGTCGAGCAGCGAAGCTACCTTGCCCACAACCTGCGCAGAACCGCTGGAGGGCTCATAAGCACCAGTAAATACGCGCAGCAGCGTCGACTTACCTGCACCGTTGTGACCAACGATCGCCAGCCGATCGCCATGATTAAGCGAAAGCGTTACATCGCGCAGCGCCGTTACCGTAACGCCATCCGCCTCGGTGCTGACTGTGCCGCCAACACGCTGCAACAGCGTAGAGCGAATAGAACGCCCACGCGCGTTGTAAATCGGAAACTCAACAGTCGCGTTAACGAGATTGATGGATGGCAAAATAGTGCTCTTCGCTTTGCCTTTGATGTCAATTTGCGCCATTTTGCCTCACAGCCAGTATACAATGCGCGAGCGGAAGCGCGCGAACATTGGCCAGGTTATGGCCAGCAATCCTGCGATGACGATCAATGCCGATACATAATCGGCAACATCTGGCACATGACCACGGATCGGATCAGCAACAATGCGCATGAAAATTGCAAACGGGTTGAGATGCGTTACCCACCAGCCATTTTCACCAAGCTGATCAGCGCGCCACATGATGGGGGTCATGAAAAAGGCAAGCTGCAGCAGATTGGCGATGATCTGTGGCAAGTCACGGAAACGCGTACACAAAATGCCGCACAACATCGTAACCAGAAACGCCGCAACCAGCATCAGCATGAAACCTGGAATCATCAGGAAAGTAGCCCATGCGGGCTTCACTCCGAACAAGATGAAAACAGGTGGGACGATCACGATGTTATGAGCCAGCGCAATCAGATTGCGCACGATCACCCGCATCACAAAAACCGTTTTCGGTAAATTATCCTGTCGCAGGAATACCGTGCCTTGTGTAAAAGCCGTCGAGCTGTCGGACACGATGCCCGCCATGAAGGTCCAAATGATGTAGTTGACCGCAAGGTAAGGCACATATTCGGCCACTGGCTGCTTAAACAGCAGCGAGAAGACAAGACCGATACCAGCGACAAACACTGCCATCGACAGCGTGATCCAGAACTGGCCAAAACGTGAGCGCTTATAGCGCTGCCGAATATCACTGACGCCCATCAAGGCCCATATCTGCCAGGATTTCATGCCGCGCGCAAAATCATTGGCCGAAAGGCGCCAGTCTTTGGCGGTGGGATTTAGGGACATATAAGGTGTTCACTCAACATAGGTTGAACGCAAACGAGCCTACAAAGAGGCCCGCACTAGGATATTTGGCAGCGCCAGTGGCCCATATGCGCCATGGCGGCACAAAATCATCACAGCAGCTAACACAAAAAGACCGGAAGCAACGCTAACCGGGCGCCCTGTCATTATCGGAGACGAGACGGTTGGTCAACGCCCACGTCCCGCTTTCCATAACCCCCGAAGCTATGTTTATCCCACCAGACATCTGCGGCAAAGAACATAGACGCAATAAATTCGCATGAATACACGTCAAATATGCGTATATAACGACATTATTGTCGAACAAAAATGAATTGCATTTAATGTAATCCCCATAGACCCAAAATTAACATGCTGATAATGAATTATATGTCGAATATATATCAATTTATATCATATATTCGCAAATTTATTCTCTTTAATACTATTTAGCCAAACACGGTAGGCGGAAATGAAGCACATTGTCGCGGGTATCGTAACCTATAAACCCGATTTGACAGTGCTTGCCGACCTTATCGCGGCCATCGCATCGGAGGTTGTGGCAATTGTCATCGTCGCCAACTCGCCCATGAAAATGATCGAAAGCGCTTATTTACAGCAGATAGCGGGCGCAACGCCGGTTCATATTGACGATCCTGGCGAGAATATCGGACTGGGTGGCGCATATGAGCGCATCATGTCACGTGCTGGTATGCATGGCGCCGCATTTGAACAAATAGAACGCGTTATCCTGTTTGATCAGGATTCAAGTCCGTCCATTGGCATGATATCAGCCCTCGCTACACGTATGGAAACACTTCATGAAATGGGTGAGCGCCCTGCACTCCTTGGCCCTAAACCTATTTCAGCATCGCCTGAGCATAAGCCACCGACAATCCATCGGCATTCATCTGGCCGGATAACCGCCAGTTCGCAAGCAGTTTGGTTCGCGATTTCATCCGGTAGCCTTATTGACGTTACGGCATTTCATCAGGTAGGCGCATTCCGCAGCGACTTTTTCATTGATGCCATCGATATCGAGTGGTGTTTTCGTGCATGGTCAACAGGCTATTCATGCTGGATGGCAGATGACATCCTGATGCCACATCGGCTTGGGAATGGGTATATCACCGTTCCTTTTATCGGCTGGAAACTACCCATCCAATCGCCATTACGTTTGGGTACTTATGCGCGCAATCAAGCCGCATTATTACGCTTCAACCACATACCAAAACGTTGGAAAATCCGTATATGCCTATATATGGCGATGCAAATGCTCGCCTACTGGCTGGCCGATCATGGTAATATAGCCCGTCCACATTCACTCATTAAAGGGTTTATTACCGGGCTTGCAGGACGGCTTGGCCCACCGCCAGAGGTTAAGTCGACAACCAGACGTGTCCCCTCTTCCGCTCCCCCTGTAAAAGTAAACGCTCGCGGATAATGCTTTAGCATCAGATGACCCATGCGTCTCCCGTTGCGGAGATCCGCAACATCCGCCCTTTTCTTTTTGGGCATATATCGCTTAATCTGCATTCACTTGGGGCATCATTGACGGAATAATTGCCCACACCGCCATAGCGAAGCCCCCGGAGATATCAGGCCATCAGGCATGGGTCCTCACGGGGAGACATCATAGGGAATGCATCCAAATGTATGCCAACGTCCAGCTTTTTATCGACGGTACATGGCGCGACAGCCTTTCAGGCAAGACCATCCCCGTCATCAATCCGGCAACAGAAGAAGTGATCGGCCATGTCGCTCACGCTGAAATTCCGGATCTCGATCTGGCGCTCACCGCAGTGGAAAAGGGCTTTGAGACCTGGCGCAAGGTATCAGCTTTTGAGCGTTCAAAAATCATGCGTAAAACTGCTGATCTGCTGCGTGAACGGGTTGATCAGATCGCACTGACAATGACTCTCGAACAGGGCAAACCGCTTGCGGAAGCACGCGGAGAAACGCTTGGTGCAGCCGATACTATTGACTGGTTTGCCGAAGAAGCGCGGCGCGCCTATGGTCGCGTGGTTCCCGCGCGTTCTGAGGGCGTGTATCAGTTGGTCATCAAGGAGCCGGTTGGACCTGTTGCGGCTTTTACGCCCTGGAACTTCCCGCTCAATCAGGTGGTGCGCAAGTTATCTGCAGCACTCGCTGCCGGGTGCTCGATAATCGTCAAGGCGCCAGAAGAAACACCTGGCTCGCCGGCTGAACTCATTCGTGCCTTCGCTGATGCAGGCGTTCCTGAAGGCGTCGTGAACCTTGTTTACGGTGTACCTGCACAGATTTCAGAATATCTTATTCCTCACCCCGTCATCAAAAAAATCTCGTTTACCGGCTCCACTCCTGTTGGCAAACAGCTTGCTGCGCTGGCCGGCCTGCACATGAAGCGCGCAACGATGGAGCTTGGCGGACATGCGCCTGCTATTGTTTTTGATGATGCGGATCTCGATGTTGCAGCGACAATGCTCTCCTCCGCAAAGTTCCGCAATGCGGGACAAGTATGCGTAGCACCCACACGCTTTCTGGTGCAGGAGAAGGTTTATGACCAGTTCATCGAAAAATTCACGGCAAAGGCAAAAGCACTGAAAGTCGGAGACGGCACGCAGGAAGGCATTACCATGGGCCCACTCGCCAATGAGCGTCGTGCCCCTGCGCTGGAGAGCTTCATTCAGGATGCCATTCAACACGGCGCTGAACTCGTCACAGGTGGTTCACGCATTGGCAATAAGGGATATTTCTTTGAGCCAACGATTGTCGCAAACGTACCCACCAGTGCCCGCGTGATGAACGAGGAGCCATTCGGCCCACTGGCGTTGGTCTCATCATTCAGGGATTTCGAAGATGCAGTAGCAGAATCGAATCGTCTGCCATACGGCCTTGCAGCTTACGCAATTACCCGATCTGCCAAGACGGCAACGGCATTGGCGCAATCAATTGAGAGCGGCATGCTGACGATCAACCACCTGGGGCTCGCCCTCCCTGAAGTGCCCTTCGGCGGCATCAAGGATTCAGGTTATGGATCAGAAGGTGGTCTTGAAGCGATCGAGGCCTACCTCAACACGAAGTTCGTATCGCAGGGTAGTCTATAGAGAATAGCGACCTATTGAGGCTGCACAATAAAAAGCCGACGCCAGTAATTACTGGCGTCGGCTTTGGTTCATAGTAGATGATCACAGCGGATCATCCAGAATGAAAAGTGCTTATAAACCTAAGGTCACGTTTGTGTAGGTGACAAGGGCGATCAGCACAAATGCGATAATTACGCCAACGACGAAAAAACTACCTGGCACTTCGGTTCCAACTTCCGTCCCGTGCGTATTTTTGTCAGCCATGAACGCCTCCTGCGATTCTTCTGCGGGCACTACCCTGCTTACGCCGATACGTTTTCGCACGGCAATCTCTCATCCCGGTTACCACGCATGGTGGCAAACTGACAAGATTACAACCGCAGAAAGCGACACATCATTTTATGGAAGTAACGACCTCCGTCGCACCATTGATGAGAAACTGCACACCGACACAAATTAAAATAAAGCCCATCAACCGCGCAAAGGCATCTATGCCAGATTGACCAAAGAAACGCACAATGCTGCTGGCACTGCGCAGGCATAGCCAGAACGTAAGCGCCAAAAGTGCAAATACTGTCATTGCTGCCAAATGGGCAAAAAACGTCAAATCACCGCCGCTTTTAAGCGTCGATGCGCCGCTGACGATCATGGCAATGGTACCTGGCCCTGCAGTACCCGGCATTGCAAGAGGCACGAAAGCAATGCTGACAGGACGGGTTGGCGATATATCCCCGGCTAATTCAGTTTGATGGGCAGCTTCATTGACAGATGTGGGAAACAACATTGTAAAACCGATGTACGTAAGCACCAAACCGCCAGCAATACGCAGGCCCGGAATGGAAATGCCCAGCAGATTCATGAGCAAGGTACCAGCGTAAAAACTGACAATCAAAATGCCAAAGACATAAAGAGATGCCTTGTTTATCTCGCTTTTTCGCTGCGTAGGCGTAAAGCCCTTCCCCAAGCTGAGAAGCAATGTCATGCTGGTCAACGGGTTGGCGATCGGCAACAGAGCTGAGTAGCCCAGCAAAACGTAATCGAAATAATACATACCGGCTTATGCCCGCTCTGAAAAAGGTTAGAATACCTATGCACATCCCAATGCGCGATAAAACCCATGCGCATAGTTATTTCAGAAAAACAGTGTTCAGCTTCGTTGTATAGGGTTTTGCTAACACCTTCCGTAGCATTCAAAAGCAAGATATATAAAACGAATAATAAACCCATAAACACCTTAGGGGGATTCGCATGTTTAAAGTATCGGCAACCGCACGTTCACTTGCCTGCGCCAGCGCTATGGCATTGGCTTTTGTAGTGGCAGCTCCCGTGTTGGCAAGCGCTGCTACTGTCAACGTCAACGTAACGGGTGCTCGCAATGATAATGGTGTCATTCGTTGCGGCCTATTCAACTCCCCGAACGGATGGCCCAAGGCAGGGCAACAGTTCAAGAAGGCTGAAGGCAAAATCAGCAATGGCAAGGCAGTTTGCCAGTTTACCGATGTTGAACCCGGCACCTACGCTGTAGCCTTGTTCCATGCAGAACAAGGCGAACGACAGGTGGAATTCGGACTTCTTGGTATTCCCAAGCAGGGCGTTGCTTTCTCGCGCAATCACTCGATCACCTTCGGTGCGCCAAGTTTTGAAAAAGCATCATTCCCTATCGGCCAGGCACCTGCCAGCCTTGATATAAAACTGATTTACTGATTCAGAATAAGAGCCAGAACAAATTAATTATTCTGGCTCTCCAATTATTTCAGCATGGCTGTTTCCCGCAAAGCTTACCCACTTTGCGGGATTTTTTTGAGATATACCGAAAGCGCGAGAACTGTTGCCATCTCTCCCGGCACAAAAACCAGCGAATAAACGGCTGATGAAAAGATCATGAAAAGCAGGTAGTCACTGAGGGCCAGTGCAAATGCATTTCCGCTCTCTCGCCCTGCATGATCAGCGGTCAGAAATGCAGCAATATAAAGCGCCGCTATCAGAACTGCACCAACGATCCCATATTCGAAAATAACACCTACCCAGCCGATATCGGCCAGGAAGAAATAGTCACTTCCCAAAATATTTGCCATCGAGACCGAGCTGAAGCGTGTCACCGCTCCCATACCGAATAGCCAGTTGAGCGGCCTGTCTCCAATAAAGGTAATGGCCCTTTGCAAGGAATCGAGCCTTATCAAGAGCGAGGCTCCCAATGAGGCGGTGACTTGCTCCATAAATGGCGCCACCAGCACAAATACCAGCGCACCCGCAGCCGCAAGAAGCCCGCCTGCAAATGCCAATCTCCGCCATTTCTCGGGACATGATGCGAGGACAACCACTATGGCCGCCATAGCAATAGTGGTGCGCTGTTTGTAGATCAGGAATAGCAACACAAACAGCACAGCAATTGCCAAAATATAATACCAGCGTATCGTATATGCGAATTGGCGACCGAGATAGAAAATTAAAAGCAAGCCAAAGAACATTGGCATAGATACGCGATAACCGCGCTCAAATTCATAGATCAGCAATTTGCTGGTGGCACTGTCGGTCGAATACCAGCTTGCAGGCACTGTAACCCACAAAATCACCATCAATACAAATGTCATCACACCAAGACCCAGCACACATTTACGCAACATGCGAGCTGAGGGCTTTAGCCAGGCAAGTTGAAACACAAGCGCTGGGTAAAATAGCAGTGGCAAAACCTTGACTGTGGTCAGCAGCGCATCAACCAAGCCATTGCCCAGATAGAGCATTGAAAGCAAAGGCGTTATACCAATCGTATAGGCAAGGACTGCCACAAACAGCCATCGCAGTGGGATAGCTGCTTGCCCAACAACACCAGGCCGCATGCCAAGCGCTGCCATTGGCAACACAATGATTGGCCACGCTTTCGATAAATAATACAGCGGCTCTAGCTGATTGAGATAATAAAACACCTGCCCAAAAAACAGCAAAGACAAGATCATTGCCGCTGCAACGAATGTTTCAGCGGGGCGTGTTCTGGCAATGTTTTCTCGGGTGAAGCTGTTATCGATCGTGCGATATATCAAAAGAGGAAGTGGCGCATGCCGCACCAACTGCGATGCCCCCACCAATGCTTCACCATTCGGTGATTTTCGAACCAGGAGCCTTCTCATCTTATCACTCGCTTCTTCCACAAGGTCAGGTTCTGATCATTATTGAGCAGACCATGCTCCTGTTTTTTGATTTGGGGCGAACACAGAGCGATCAGATGGCCCTTTCAGGAAATGTAATCCGGGCGGCTTTTGCTATCGCCGCCCGGCAAGGGGTATTTATGGGATAAAGCCACCCGAAGTGGTACGGTAAGCGCCAAGCGTATAAGTAAAGCTACGCTGGAAGGGCACCACTCCTTCAATAAACTGGGCTACCCATAGATTGACTTCGCCGACCGAGCTGCGAGGCACGTAAAGCACATCGCCCGACCGCAGCGGCACATCAGTGGAGCCGCCCGTCTGGATGATGGCACGTACATCAATGGTGCGCAGCATTGGCTTACCGTGGGGGCCGCGGCGGATGACTGCCACCTGCCCCAATCGTGCTTCATCGCTGAATCCACCAGCCAATAGAACCGCCTCAACAGCGCCCAGCTGCATATTATCAATGCGATAAGGGCCCGGCTGTTTTACAGATCCGCCCACATAGATCTTCGATGATGTCGCTTCTTCAAGCGACACGACGAGGGGCTGGCTTGCTGCTGTCTTCGCCGCCGCCCGTTGCACCACACGTTCAATATCGCGAACAGTGCGGCCTTCAACCTTGACTTGCCCAGCTGCCCGCAAACCAACATAACCATCAGGGGCAACGGTTACCTCTTCATCGAGCTCCTGCGTCAGCAAGAATTTGACCTTGAGCTTATCACCAGGCCCCACACGATAATGGGGCGGCGTGTTTGCCCATTCGGCAAAGCCAAGAGGCTTTACTTCAGTGAAATTAATGTTGTGGCCAGTGCTGAGTGGCTGTTCGTTGCGCTGTGCCGAGCCGCAAGCGGAGAGCCCAATGCACAGCGCAAGACTGGCCGCCGAACGTAACGTCACGCCCATTTGTAAATCCATTCTGGCAGGTAATATTTACGACCGGTCATGACGAAGCCAGCAAGGCCTCCGCCCGCATCAAGGATGGCATCGCGTAGACGCAATACCGATAAAGCCCTTGAACGTTCTGCCCGGATAACGATGAGATTAGCATCAACAACCGGAGCAAGACGCAAAGCCGCTGCTCCTTCGGTTGAAACAGGGGCCGATAGCAGGATCACATCATAGCGTTCACGCAGCTCATCAAGGATCTCACGTGCTCGCGTTGTTGAAATTCGCGATCCACCAAACGGCAATTCAACAGAGGGCAATGCGATATCCAGTCCTGCGACATCTGTCTCACGCACCTCGATAGCACATGACACTGCTTTGCTATCTGCAACCTCTTCAGTTGGAGGAGTATCGGCTTCATGGGTATCATGGTCTGGCACATTGATTAGCAGAGTACGCAGTTTGCGCGCAGCGCTGATCTCATGCGCGATAGCATCAACCAGCAACTCTCGATCCTGCGGAGCTGAAACATCAGTAATCAGCAAGGTTGAAAGGGAACGATTGTCTATCGGTATATCGAGCAGATGCGTTACGAGATTAGATAGGGCCTGACGATTTTGTGGCGCTCCTGGATCAGGCAGCTCCTCTGTGAAACTTGTGAGCGCGGGCAAGCCTGTGCTGGCAGCAGCCTCATCTGGCGTGATGTAGATTGTACGCAAGCTTGTTGCACACAGCCCCGCCGCACCACCAACCAATGCACCACCAACCAGGCCAGCCAGCAGATAGGGCAATGCCATGTTCCGGCTGGTGACAGCATCCCGCGCTTCCTGCACCACGCGCACATTGGATAGCCGTGTCTGTGTTGCAGATTCTTCGATCTGCGCAGCTTCGGCACGCCGCACATATTCCTTATAAGCATCTGATAACACACTGTGCTGGCGTTCCAGAGTAGCAAGCCGACGATCAGCATCTCGCAACACATTAACGCGCGCATCGGCACTTACACGCTGGGCATCCAGCTCAACAAGCTGCTTATCGAGCGCATCCAACTCGACCTTTAGTCCCAAAATCATGTTGGTCATGAAGCTGACAGCAGGATTGCGCACGTCACGGCTTGTCCATGCCACCTTCTGCTCAGGATTGCGCAATATGTTGCGCACTGTGGCAATCTGGCGGTCCAGCAATTGGATCTGCGGGTGCGTGGGGGCGAATTTGCTCAGCAATTGCTGACGCTCTGCTTGCAAGCGGGTCAGGAAGTTGCTGTCATCATCGTTGGTGGCGGCGTTGCTGAGCTCCTTGAAATCGAACACAGTCTCGTCCAACGCCTGCTTCTCTTTCTGTGCCACCTCCATTTGGCCGATCACCGCCTCACGGCGCTCTCGCACTTGCCGGATACGCTGAATGATCGCATCAACCTGATTAACTGCCAGCAAGCGATCTTGCGAAATGTCTATTACATCGGCGGCGCGCTTGGCCTCTTCAATGGCTGCTTCCGTCTGCTCCAATAACGCAGTAACTCTTATAACGTGCTCGGCCAGCGGCGCGTAGCGTGGATTGGCAAACAGGGCGCGGCGATGCTCAAGATAGTTGGCAATCAACCTGTCAACAACGCGCACCGCCAACGCACGATCCGGATTTGTAAAACTCACCTGAATAATGTTCGAGTCAGACTGAACCTCAGCCCTGAACGCGTCACGGAAACGCTTGATAAGCCGGTCACCGACATTCTGCGGTGGCCCAAACAGAAATTGCGGATACCACCAACGGGCCGTATCAGGGAATAAAGTGGAAACGCCAATATCATCAATGGTTTTGCGAATGACATCCGCACTACCCAAAATGTTGACCTCCCCCTCTACCGACTTCAGCCCCTCAACTGACAACACAGTCGGGCCTGTATCGAGAACATCCTGATTGCCCGCAAACTCACGTGTAACCAGCACCATCAACAGGCCGTTTGCGGTATATTGGGTGCGCGTTTCAATCGCCGCAACGAGTCCAATCAGGATCGGTATCAACGCAGAGAGAATAATAGCTCGCCGGTGATAAAAGCCGATGATTAAAAGGTCTCGCAATGTAAACGGTGTGCGGCTTCGCCCCCGAGGGGTACCCGACGATGTATATTCGGCCGGTGAAGCATCCTGCACTGATACGGCTGTCACTGAACGCTCCCCTCTAATCAGATTGCCCAACCACCATCGCGACTCGCAACGGACGGAAACATGCATACGTTTATGAATACGATGCTTCTTACAAGATATGATTATTTAGCAACACTTAATTTCCTGTATATAATTATCAAAAGATTTTATTAAATTTTAATTTCAAATAGTTGATGCAAAATACGCATCAAAATGTGCAAATAATTATTGTAAAAAGATTTATGCCAGAGGCGGCAATAACATAAACTCCAAAAACGATGTCATAACAGACAGTTATGTCGCTATTGGTTACAATGTTCTATCATTTAGTGCAGGAAAAGATTGGGCGCCAACAGCCGATCAAACACAATGCGCATGGCATGGCCTGCCACGTTCAACAGATCAAACGGGCCTGGCTTATCGAAATTAACGTGATGGACACACCCTATTCTCAGTCATTAGAGCCGCGGCTAGAAGGCCCCCGGCATCACGCGGCGCAAGACCAAGGTCGTGCCAATCGCCCCTTGCGCAATAATAATAGCTGTAAGGATAGCTGCACCCGTCATCCCCCATAGCGGCAACAGGATGGCACCAAGTACAATACAAACACCAAGCTGCAAAAGATTAAGCGCACGCAACGCAACGCCATGGCCCGTCATGGCCAGCATAATATCCTGACATGGCAACAAGCAGTTGATCATCTGCCCCACTGCCATGATGACCAGTGCAGAAGCAGCAATATCAAAGCCATGCCCGATAAGCTCAAGAAATGTTGCGGGAAAGAACATCATTAACCCAACCGGTGGCAGGCCAAAGGCCATCACCATTATTCGGGTGCGGCGGTTAACATGCTGCAACCCCGCCAGATCCCCACGCCGATGATGCGCTGCAAAGGAAGGCGCGGAAATAGTGCCAATCGACAAAATCACAACCCAAATCAGCATGGAAATACGCTGCGCAACACTGAAGGCGCCAACTGTGGCGGGGTCAACAAAAACACCCAATGCCAACACTGGCAATGAGCTTATGGAGACCTGCACGACCTCGACAACTCCCAGTGGCATAGCCGTGCGCCACAAACCTGGAAGCGGGTCATAGCTCGCCTGCCCCTCAGGCAATATTTCCGCCTCAGAGGCACTATTTCCCCGTCTAAGCTCAGAACGACGAGCGATTATAGCAAGACCAAGCACGGCAGATGCAAACATTGCACCCGCAAGAAACATTTGCAATGTATGCAGGTCATGCGCCCCCAAGACCAGCGCTAACAATGTCAAAACCGGCCACAGCGCGTTTTGCACGATTTGCGCTAAAATTCCACGCTGGAAACCAGCAAGCGCACTGCCGGCTACAATCGCGAGTGTCTGCGGAACGATTGATAGTGCAGCAAGCTGTAAGGCGACAGCAAGCGGCGGCTCTGCAAAGATATGCTCCGCAATCGGCCTCGCACCAATAATTGTTAGCAAAGCGATTAACGCTGCCGCGAGCGTTGTCCAGACTAACGCCGTAATCAGATCAGCCCGTGCTGCTTGCCGATTGCCTACCGCAAGCTCCGCCGCCAAATGACGCGTCAGCGCTCGTTCCAAACCCATTCGCGCAATAGTAGAAGCCAATCCTGCCCAGGTGAGGCCAAGAAAGAAAAGCCCGGCATCGTAAGCACCCAGGATGCGCGCAGCAAGCATGTAGAGGCCCAGCTTGCCGCCCACCTCAAGCCCACGCACACCAATGCCAACGCCATAAAGCCCAAGCATTGGGATAAGCGCTACAAAGCGCTCCCGGCGTGAAGACTTCGTCTTTATCGCATGCATAGGAATATCCTGGATTTTTACGCCTGAAACATAGTAGCAACCAAAGCAACAATAAAGGCATGCCTCTTAGGCTGAGCAGTTGACGTTCGCTTTCGCCTTTGATTAGAACCACTCACGCGCTTGCACAATCCTTGCACCACACGCACACTGTCGCAAACTCCATCGGATAAGAAATAACAGCGCATGGTAGAGGGGGGATTATGGTAAGGCATAAAATAGCCGGTGTTATTCTGACAATGCGCAACTGGGCATTGATTGTTTTTTGCACCCAGATGTTCCTGCTTCCTGTCGGTGTCATGCTAAACGCATCCCCGGTTGCAGCGCAAATATCATCACAGAATAATACGGCTCTGGATCCCGAAATCGACCCTAACCCTTACGACCCCCGGCGTGAAATACGCAGACTACTGATATCGCGCTTACCGCCTTTATGGTGGATGAATGAGCCTGAAGGATTTCTCAATACTTTTCATGTCCTCATTCACATTCCCAAAGAATGGCGAGGCAATCCGGTATCTGCCGTCATGGCCATGTGCCCTGAACATGATGATGTTCTTTGGAGCGCATTAACAACGCTGGAACTACAACCCTTTTATCAGGACCGACGCTGGCCCAGCGTTATCTGCCGCCCCTGATTTCCCCACCTGATTTGAGCCCTACCTTGTTCTTGACCTACCTATAGAGCCCATTTTCTTATAGTCTCCTGACTCTTCGCTCAAACATTACTTGATCGCCCAAGACAAATTGCTAAAGGAGCCTGCAGGCATGATCTGGACCCATGGCCTGATCAATAGATTTGTTATGATGTGCGACAGCCTCATGATTGTGGCCGGCGTTATCATCATGCATTTCATGCATCCTTTTGGCAGTTTTCTGCATCTTGGCCTTTATGCGATTTTCCATGTCATCATCTACACATGGATCATGAATGTTGGCAGCGCTTACAGGCTTGAACATTACCTTAGTTTTCCGCGGCAATTGCGACAAGTCACGGTTGGTGTAGCCCTGACTGGATTGATGATGGGCGTTATTGATGGCGCTTTGCTGGCTCATAACTCGGCCTCATGGGCACGCATCATTTCGCAAATAGTTCTTATCTGGGCCATGATCATGTCAGGCCGGCTTATTCTTGTACGCGCCTTTTTATGGTGGGCAGACCATCATGCTTTGCTTGTACGCAAGGTCGTCATCGTTGGTACGCCAGCAGAGATCACGCGCGTCATGACACACATGCAACAAGCGCAACAAAAACTGCATCAAATTGTCGGCATTTTCCTGCTAACACTACCTGATGATGAAATAAAATCAGATATTAACCTGAACTCACTCGGCGTACCGGTGCTTGGCACTAGCGATGATCTGATTGCATATATGCGCCAAACGCCAGCAGATATGGTATTTCTCGCTATTCCCTGGTGTCATGCTACCATTGCGGGTGATTTTATCGAAAAGCTTGGCAGGTTCTCTATCGATGTTTTTGTGCCACTAGAAGAATCTGTGTTTAATCCGCATTTTTCTCAAGTAACAACCGTTTCTGGCATGGGCGTATTGCAGGTTATAAGAAGACCGCTGAAGGGCACGCTCAATCTCATAAAAATGATCGAAGACTATGTTGTGGCGACAATTGGAATGATTGTTGTTGCACCGATTCTACTTATCTCTGCCATAGCGATCCGGCTGGAAACACCCGGTCCCATTATGTTTCGCCAAACACGCGTGGGGTATAACGACAAGCCCTTTGAAGTGCTCAAGCTCCGCACGATGATTTACGATCCTACTGATGATGGCTCACTTGGAACATTACGGGATGACCCGCGTATTACACGTGTTGGCGCAGTCTTGCGAAAGCTGTCCATCGATGAATTGCCACAACTAATTAACGTTCTCCGGGGCGAAATGTCAGTTGTCGGCCCGCGTCCACATGTGCCGAATATGCAAGTTGGCGATATCGGACGATATGATACGATAAGGGCTTACGCACACCGTTACCAGATGAAGCCGGGTATTACCGGCTGGGCGCAGATAAGCGGGATGCGTGGTGGTATTCATACTCCTGAACGGGCAATCAGGGGCGTCAATCTTGACCTTTACTATATTGAGAACTGGTCACTATGGCTCGACATCAAAATCATGCTGCTGACAGTCACAAAAGGCATGGCAGGAGACGATATCTTCTAGGGCTTATAGCCTATGTGGCATCACTGCTTCTTTTAGCTGTGCCGTTTGCGAGTGCTCGCGAGAAGCCTTTTATGGCCTATCATGCCAGTTGGTATGAACTACCGGCTATTGAGGCCTCTCAAACAACGCTTTCCCGTCTACCGGGATATATGAATATTGTCGCCCTCGCCTTTGCGCGCCCTGATATGGTGTATGAAGGTGACCTGGATATTTCCCGCACTGGATTGCAATACAGTTTCTCAGGAGAGATTTTACGCGATACGATTGCATTGCTTAAAAAGCGCCATCCAGACACACGGGTTATCATCTCTGTTGGTGGCGCAGGATGGCAAGGCTGGGACCGTTTCAATGAGCACGCCCTGGCTCGCCTCGTAAAAGATGTCGGCGCCGATGGCGTTGACCTTGATTATGAACCCTCCTCGCCCAACTGCCTGCCTATGCCGAATGGACGTATAAGCTGCGCTAGCGACGATACATGGATTGAGCTGGTCAAGCGTACGCGCATGCAAATGCCACGTCCCTATCTGCTAACTCTTCCGGGTTGGAGCGTTGGCGCTTACGGCGAAGGTGAATTCACTGACGAAGGCCCTAAAAGTCCCTGGACTGGATCAATGCTGAATTTGCTTCGCTCGGATGCCGCACCTTATATCGATTATGTATCAATCATGGCTTATGACGCAGGCCCTGACTATGATCCCAGCCGCGCCTTTGCTGCTTATAGAACAGCGTGGAAAGGACCGCTATTAGCCGGTATTGCAGTCATGCCTCTGATATCTGATGGCACGCTTGCCACACCCGAGACCATCAACCGTAAAGTTGCTCACGCACGGCATGATGCGAATGGCGGCGCTATGCTTTATGTGTTACGTGACTGCCCGCCAGAGGCTAATTGCGCGCCTCATGTTGATTACCGTGAAGTATCCCGGTCTCTATGCAAGATCATGGGCGCAAAAAATTGTGAAAGCCCGGTACCATAGAAATATAAAGACTGAGAATGAATATTATTAATCTATTCATAATTCTGCCTAAAGAATGAAAGAATATCACGGTGCATCTCAAGCCCCGTCGATAGAGGAGGAGTTGATATTGTCTGTCACCGACATGCGGCGACTCGCCTTTTCTGACGCTGTGAAAAACAACGAGATTTGGCCCGCATTTCAGCCAATCGTAGTCATGAACGATCATGCGCTGATTGGATTTGAAATTCTGGCGCGATGGAATAGTCCAGTTTATGGCAATATTACCCCAGATACCTTTATTCCATGGGCAGAAGAAGATGGCCTTCTTGATGCCTTAACCTATCATCTCATTACATCTGCCTGCAAAATGGCGCAGTGCTGGCCTGGCGATTTTTATCTCGCTTTCAACATTTCTCCGCTGCAGTTCAACAACTGCAATTTAGTCTCAATGATATTTTCGGCTGTATCAGAAAGCGGATTTCCACTCGCAAGGGTGCGGATAGAAATGACAGAAAGCGCTGCCATTTCGGAAAGTCCCGCTGTCCGCGCACTTCTTGAGCGCTTGGGCCATGCGGGAGTTTCTATCACGCTTGATGATTTCGGCACTGGCTATGCCAGCCTGACCCGTCTTCGCGACTTCCCGTTCAAAACACTGAAGATCGATCGAGGTTTTGTGCGCAATATCGCCAACGAGAGCAGCAACCAGAAAATTGTTTCAGCAATTATCGGGCTTGGGACAAGTCTTGGGTTGGAGATTATTGCTGAGGGCGTAGAAGACATTGAACAAGCTACCATTCTGCAATCATTGGGCTGTGTGGTAGCTCAAGGATGGCACTATGGTCGGGAAATGGCTCAATCTGATGCATCCAGCTTCGCCAGCGATCGAACCTCGGCTGTCTTATAAGACGGCTGTACTTGATGCGCCCAAGCCTTCTTATACATGAGCTAAACGGCGGATAACATGCCACCACCACATCTAAAGCACCTGAACCCTATCGACCTATCCCACGCAACAACATAACTCGTTCCAAAAACGAAAAATCCCGGGAAACCGATGGCGCAGCAGTCGGGGATAAACTGTATCACCGCCAACCCTTCCGACGCGATTCCGCGCTTTAACAGCGCCACTGTTCAGGCCAAAACTCGATGATCAGAGAGAGCAAGGGTTGATATCGCTTGCCATGCTCAGCACAAGAGCACACCCTTAAAACGTCACAGCTCCCATCATTCAAGAACTACCACCTACGACCTGAGAAAAGCGCACGGCCATCCAGCAAGACGCGAAACTTCTTTTTCTGCGCCTTATAAGCATGAGCAGGCATGCTGGAAACAGGACGTCAGGTAACAGGATTTTCCGGCACAGAAGTGACATCCGCGCGATTGGTGATTGTAGAGGTACCTCTCCCCTACCGAGCCACCCAGCCCCCATGAATAAGGCATCATAGCGTTCCGACGCTAATGACATCAGACTACACAAACCGATATCATATCAGCATGCTTAGCCTAAACCTTTACGCCCCTTCTCTAATGCAAAACGCTTCAATCAGAATTGCTTTTTATGCTTGCGCAGCGTTGTGCATGAGATTCATGCGAAAAGAAGAGTGCCCGTAACTTTGCCTTCCGGCATTATCTGACCTGCAATTTAATTTTGGCGTTTAGGTTGCGCAGATGTGAGGCTGATGTAGCTATTGCCCTTGACTGCCAGAAGAAATTTCAAAAGGGACAGGAGCAAAGGAGAAAGTCACATCCCTAATCGCCACAGGCAATCAGGACTGGTCTCTCCAACTATGACTTTGTGACCAATATTATACTTCTCATTTGTGTTCTGCGGAGAAGTCGCAAGCGCTCTTCTCTAAACGCCTCTCTAGTCAAAGCTTGTAATCGCTGAACAGGCATCAGGATTTACGGGTGCTCATAACCATCAGGCATTTCAGAAAGCGATAAATTATTCAGAAGAGAAGCCCGAATTTCTTTCTGTTCATCAGGGGGGCATGTCCTGAAGCACATTAGCATTAAACTCAAATTCAGGAACGCATCCAAAAACAGATATTAACTTAAACCACAATGCATCCCATAATTGCTTCACAGTGGCAGCTGCATCCCTACCAGCGGACGCATTGGAATGAAATTTCAGGAGCATTGCCTGCATTTGCGATAGCTGCCCCCCATTCCACCTTGGTCTAATAACCCTAGTCTATGAGAAATACCACCACCAGCTACTCCCGGCAAAGGGAGTCCGCCTGGAGGCACCGGGACAGCAGGATTATGTGGCGCACCACCAATTGGATAGCTCAAAAATACACTCGCGGCTAGCAAGTCTATCTATATTTTGTAACGAAAAAAGCCCGGCAAAACCGGGCTTTTTTCATATTTTCCTGAACCTATTGGTCGATCCAGAACTTAAATTTGGTGCCCAGGAGAGGACTCGAACCTCCACGCCCTTGCGAGCGCCAGCACCTGAAGCTGGTGCGTCTACCAATTCCGCCACCTGGGCCCGCCCGCAAGCGAGGACGCCTGTTTACGAAGACCTCTTCAAACTGTCAATGGGCACCGGCAATCTTTCGCAAACGATGCTCAACGCCTGTGGAAAAACTAGGGGATCATATTGATATCACACAACTTTCTGAACCACATAAATATCAGGAAGCTGCTGATGCAGCATTAGCCATCGCGCTTCGAGCATCTGCCTTGATTCGGTCCACCATCGATCGTAACCCATTTGAACGCTGCGGGGTGAGATGGGATGCAAGCCCCAATTGTTCGAAAATGGGGAACGCATCCGTGCGCAATATTTCCGATGCCGGCTTGGCAGAGAAAATCGCGAATGCCAGCGCAACAAGGCCACGAACAATGTGCGCATCACTATCGCCACGGAAAGTAAGAATTGGCGCGCCATCTGCCCCACCAGAGCTCTCGCACACCTCAAGCCAGACCTGGCTAGCGCAGCCGCGGACCTTGTTGGCCTCCGTACGCGCTTCTTCCGATATCGGCTCAAGCATACGCCCAAGCTCAATGAGATAACGATATCTGTCATCCCAATCGTCAAGAAACGCAAAGTTATCGAGAATTTCCTCAAGAGAGGGCTGCATTGCATGGTCTCACTTGCTGTTGCCGATGCTGGGCTCTATCCCATGCCAATATGGTGACTTTACGGGCGACCTGCAAAACCGCCCGCTAAATTATTACGGACTATGCTGATAAGCACGCCTGCTGGGCATCATACTCCTGCTTCAGACGCACAACGAGCCCCGCAACCGTTGGCACATCTTTAATGGCGCCAATCCCTTGCCCTGCCCCCCAGATATCGCGCCAGGCCTTGGAGCCATCCTTCGCCGACAAAGTTTCCAGCGATTGCGGCGTCATCTGTGAGAGCTGATCCGGATCGATGCCGGATGCCACTAAAGATGGCTTCAGGTAGTTGCCGGATACGCCTGTGAAGATATCCGTATAGACAATATCTGAGGCACCACTTGCAACGATCATATCCTTATAACCTTGCGATACCTGCGCCTCCTTGGTAGCGATGAAGGCTGAGCCAATATAGGCAAAGTCTGCGCCTGCCGCCTGCGCCGCCAAAACACCGCGACCAGTGGCAATTGCGCCTGAAAGCGCCAGCGGGCCATCCCACCACGCACGAATTTCTTCAACCAATGCAAAAGGCGACCAGGTGCCCGCGTGCCCACCCGCACCAGCCGCGACAGCAATCAGACCATCTGCGCCCTTTTCGATCGCTTTGCGTGCAAATGTCGTGTTGATCACATCATGCAGTACCTTGCCACCATAGCTGTGGACAGCCGCATTGACGTCCTCACGCGCGCCAAGCGATGTGATCACCAGCGGCACCTTATGCTTCACGACAAGAGCCAGATCCTCTTCCAGCCGGCTATTAGAGCGGTGGACAATCAAGTTGACTGCAAATGGCGCTGAAAGCTTATCGGGATTGGCCAGATCGTGCTCGCGCAATTCCTGTGAGATGCGCGTCAGCCATTGATCCAGCATCTCTACAGGTCGCGCATTGAGCGAGGGAAAACTGCCGATCACGCCTGCTTTGCACTGTGCAATAACGAGCTCAGGCCCCGAGACCAAAAACATCGGCGCGGCAATCACCGGCAATGTCAAATGCTCCGCTCCAAGGATCGCCCGGTTCTTCGACAATAAGCTCATACTACGCGCTCCATTCCCTAACTTGTTATGATGCCAAACACTTTTCCACGCAAAGTGTTAACTGACGGTTTTTTCATTAAGCCCGGTTGACCGGTATTAAAATCGTGATGCACGGCTTTCCAAAGGCGCCTCTATAGATTGGTATTGCATATGACGTATACGTCAAGTATGACTTGTAAAGGGAAAGGTGAAAGCCTACCCTCTGGAGTGCAATTAATGAGGTCGATAACGACCCGCAGCGCACCGTAACGGCACGCAATAAGCGGCCGTTTCATCAGGGAGGATGAACGCGATGAGCCACAGGATCCGCCGAAATGACGACTGCAAAAACCGTCTCGTTGACACGAGCCGGGAGCGAGGATTTGGGCGGGCAGGTTGATCAGCTTTATTCCGTCACGGAGCTCGGCCGCGAGCTTGGTGTGACAGCGCGTACCCTGCGCTTTTATGAAGACAGGGGATTAATTTCACCGCGCCGTGCCGGAAACAAGCGCATCTACTCCAACCGCGACCGCGCCCGAATGATCATCATCTTGCGTGCGAAAAGGTTAGGGTTCTCGCTGCGGGAGATCCAGGAATACCTCGATCTCTACGACATCGATAAAACCCAACGGGAGCAGTTGCGTTTACTCATTGAGCGCGTGTCCCTACGCAGGACACAACTCATGGAGCAGCGCCTAGCCCTGGATGAAGCGCTTACCGAACTTGATGCCATCGAAAAACTAGCACGTGATGCGATGGCAACCTTCGAAACCCAGAATGGCCGCAAGGCTGTTTAAGAGGTGGGGAAAAGCCGATATATGTATCGCATTTTGCCCCTAAACTATTGAGTTGATGCATTTTCTGAATGCAAAATAACGTGCGTTTGGTTTGAAAATGCAATCACTGCTGGTTTTCCAGCAATATAACAATCGGCAGAAATTCTGTTTGTCTGCCTGCATTTGGGAGAGCAACGTCAATGAAGAATGTCGTCATCGCCGGCTATGTCCGTTCGCCGTTCGGGCTTGCCCGCAAGGGAGATCTCGTGCGTGTGCGCCCTGATGATCTCGCGGCTCAGGTTGTTCGTGGCCTCGTTGAGCGCACCAAGATCGATGCCTCCGAGATCGAAGACCTGATCATGGGCTGCGCTTTCCCGGAAGGTGAGCAGGGCTTCAACATCGGCCGCGTCGTTGGTCTGCTTGCTGGTCTTCCGCTTTCTGTTGCAGGACTTACCGTCAACCGCTACTGCGGTTCGTCGATGCAGTCGATCCACATCGCAGCTGGCCAGATCCAGCTTGGCGCTGGCGAGGCATTCATTGCCGCTGGCGTTGAGAGCATGTCACGCGTGCCGATGATGGGCTTCAACCCAATGCCAAACCCCGCGTTCACCAAGTTGTATCCAGGCGCACTGCTCGGCATGGGCGACACCGCTGAAAACGTTGCGAAGCGTTGGGATATCAGCCGTGAAGCGCAGGAAGCATTCGCTCTGCGCAGCCAGCGTCTGACGGCAGAAGCGCAGGCCGCTGGTCGCTTCAAGGATGAAATCATCGCTATCGACACCGGCAAGGGCATGGTGGATCGTGATGGCTGCCCACGCCCTGACACCACCGCTGAAGCACTTGCTGGCCTGAAGCCTGCATTCGATCAGAACGGCACGGTAACCGCTGGCACATCCTCACCGTTGACTGATGGTGCATCTGCTGTTCTCGTCGCCAGCGAAGATTACGCCCGCAAGCATGGCCTGCCAATTCTCGCTTACGTGCGCAGTGTGGCTGTAGCTGGTTGCGAACCAGAGGTTATGGGCATTGGCCCGGTTGCAGCAAGCCGCAAGGCATTGCAGCGCGCAGGCATCACCATCAATGACATCGATATCGTTGAGCTCAACGAAGCTTTCTCCAGCCAGGCACTTGCTTGCATGAAGGAACTCGGCATCCGCGAAGAGACCGTCAACATCGATGGTGGCGCGATTGCTCTGGGGCATCCGCTTGGCGCAACCGGTGCGCGCATCACGGGTAAGGCTGCAAGCTTGCTGCAGCGTGAAGGCAAGCGCTATGCACTTGCAACGCAGTGCATCGGCGGCGGTCAGGGCATCGCTACTGTTCTGGAGCGCGTATAATGACCGAGCAGAACGCAATCAAGAAAGTCGCCGTTATCGGCGCTGGCGTGATGGGTGCAGGCATTGCCGCACAGGTTGCCAATGCTGGCCTGCCAGTTCTGCTGCTCGATATCGTGCCGCCAAACCTTGCTGAAGGTGGCGACCGCAGCGCCATTGCGCGCGCTGCTATCGAGCGCCTGAAGAAAACCGATCCGGCACCATTGATGTCGGATCGTGCAGCCAAGCTGATCGAGGCAGGCAACATCGATGATGATCTCATCAAGATCGATGAGTGCGACTGGGTGATCGAGGCCGTGATTGAACGCCTCGACATCAAGCAAGCGCTCTACAAGAAGATCGAGGCTGTGGCGCGCCCCGGCACGGCTGTGTCGTCGAACACGTCGACGATTCCGCTGAATGATCTGGTGGCAGGCACTTCCGAGTCTTTCCGCAAGAACTTCCTGATCACGCACTTCTTCAATCCACCACGGTACATGCGGTTGCTTGAGGTTGTCGCTGGCAAGGATACGGATGCGGCACAGGTTGCACGTGTATCGCGCTTTGCTGATGTGAACCTCGGCAAGTCCATCGTTAACTGCAAGGACAGCCCCGGCTTCATCGCCAACCGTCTTGGTATCTACTGGATCCAGGCTGGTGTCGTGGAAGCATCAGATCTTGGCATGGCCATTGAAGATGCTGATGCGATCATGGGGCGTCCGTTCGGCATTCCGAAGACCGGCATTTTCGGCCTTGCCGATCTCGTTGGTATCGATCTGATGCCGCATATCAATGCAAGCCTCGCTGGCAGTCTGCCAAAGGACGATGCGTTCCATGTGCTCAACCGCGATCTGCCGCTGATCAAGCGCATGATCGAGGATGGCTACACGGGTCGTAAGGGCAAGGGCGGCTTCTATCGCCTGAACAAGACGGACGGTGGCCGGGTTAAGGAAACGCTTGATCTTGCATCAGGCACCTACCGCACCTCGCGCAAGCCTGACACTGAGGCGCTGAAGGAAGCAGGCCGCGATCTGCGCGCACTGTTCAACACACCGGGCCCTGTTGGCGATTACGCATGGCGCGTAATGGGCCGTACGCTCGCTTATGCTGCACGTCTTGTGCCGGAAGCGGCTGATGACATCGTGGCAATCGATGAAGCCATGCGCCTTGGTTACAACTGGAAAGATGGCCCGTTTGCGCTCATCGATAAGGTTGGCGCATCATGGCTCGTTGACCGTCTGAAGGCGGAAGGCGCTCATGTGCCACCGATCCTGGAAAAGATCGGCGATCGCAAATTCTACCGCGTTGAGAATGGTCAGCTGCAGTTCTTCGGGCTTGATGGCGAATACCACGATGTGGTGCGCGCTGAAGGCGTGATCCTGTTGGAGGACATCAAGCGCAAGAGCAAACCTGTTCTCAAGACAGGCGCAGCCTCGGTCTGGGATCTGGGCGATGGTGTAGTGTGCTTCGAGACCACCTCGAAGGGCAATTCCCTCGACGATCAAGTGCTCGATGCGCTCGACCGTACCATCAAGCTGGTGACGAAGAGCTACAAGGCACTCGTGATCTACAACGAAGGCAAGCACTTCTCTGTTGGCGCGAACCTGGGCCTTGCTCTCTTTGCGGCGAATATCGCGGCATGGGGTGAGATCGACAAGCTCGTTGCAACCGGTCAGCAGGTCTATGGTGCCTTGAAGCACTCCCCCTTCCCTGTCGTGAGCGCTCCGTCGGGCATGGCGCTGGGTGGCGGTTGTGAGCTGTTGCTGCATTCTGATGCAGTACAGGCACATGCCGAGACCTACACGGGACTCGTGGAATGCGGCGTGGGCCTTGTACCAGCTTGGGGCGGCTGTAAGGAAATGCTGCACCGCTGGTCCACCATCGGCAAGCTGCCACGTGGTCCGATGCCAGCTGCTGCAAAGGTCTTCGAAATGGTCTCCACGGCGACCGTTTCGAGATCGGCAGCGCAGGCTCGTGAGATGCTGATCATGCGTGAAGGTGATCGCATTACCATGAATCGTGATCGTCTCCTGGCCGATGCAAAAGCGCGCGCGCTTGAGCTGGTCGAAGGCTACGTTGCACCTGAGCGCGTTGAAATCACGCTTCCTGGTCCATCTGGCAAGACAGCGATGGTGATGGCGGCGGAGAGTTTCCATAAGCGCGGCATCGCAACCGATTATGACCTTGTGGTCTCGACCGGTCTTGCGGAGGTACTGTCTGGTGGCAACACCGATCCCACAGCGCCAACATCTGAAAAGGATGTGCTGAGGGAAGAACGCGAGGTGTTCATGCGCCTTGCCCGCTCTGCAGGAACGCTGGCGCGCATCGAGAACATGCTATTGACCGGCAAGCCGCTCAGAAACTGATCCGTCCATTAAAGAGAAAAATGCCTGCTGTCCTGAAGTGACGGCAGGCACTTCATCCGGGAGGAAGAAGATGCAGGTTTATAAGGCCCCAGTACGGGACATGAAGTTCGTCATTCACGAACTCCACGGCAGCGAAGAATTGACTGCCCTCGAAGGGCAGAGCGAACTGTCTGCTGATCTGATCGATGATATTCTTGAGCAGGCCTCAAGCTTTACCGAAAGCGTGCTTGGCCCATTGAACGCTAGTGGCGACCTTGAAGGTTGTCATTGGGAAAACGGTGTGGTGCGCACACCAGAAGGCTTCAAGCAGGCCTACGACGAATTCTGCACGAATGGATGGATCTCGGCTGCGAGCGATCCAGCTTATGGCGGTCAGGGCATTCCTGCGAGCGTTTACAAGCTCGTTGAAGAAATGATCTGCTCCTCAAACCTGTCATTCGGTCTCTACCCCGGCCTGACACATGGCGCATATCTCGCAATCAAGAGCCATGGTTCGGAAGAGCTGAAGGACACTTATCTGCCCAAAATGGTTGAAGGCACCTGGAGCGGCACGATGTGCCTGACCGAAGCCCATTGCGGCACGGATCTGGGCCTGCTGCGTACGCGCGCCATCCCCAATGAAGACGGCAGCTTCAAACTCACAGGCTCCAAGATCTTTATCTCGGCAGGTGAACATGATCTCACCGAGAACATCATCCATCTCGTACTGGCCAAGCTTCCGGATGCACCTAAAGGTGTGAAGGGCATCAGCTTGTTCCTTGTGCCGAAGTTCCTGCCCAAGGCTGATGGAAGCCTCGGTCAACGCAATGGCGTAAGCTGCGCGGGTATTGAGCACAAGATGGGCATCAAGGCATCAGCTACATGCCAGATCAACTTTGATGACGCCACAGGCTGGCTTGTTGGCGAACCACACAAAGGCATGCGCGCCATGTTCACAATGATGAACAGCGAGCGCGTGTCTGTGGGTACGCAGGGCCTTGGCATTGCAGAAGCAGCTTATCAGGCGGCTGTCGCTTACGCGAAGGACCGTGTGCAGGGTCGCTCGCTTTCGGGCACGAAACATCCTGACAAGCCAGCAGATCCGATCATCGTTCACCCTGACGTGCGCCGCATGCTGATGACAGCACGCGCCTACACCGAAGGTTGCCGCGCACTGTGCGGCTGGGTTGCACGCGCGCTTGACGAGCAAGAGCTCTCGCCTGATCCAGTCGTTCGTGCCGCGGCTGAAGATCGCGTCGCGCTTATGACGCCAATCGTGAAGGCGCTGTTTACCGATCTCGGATTCGAGGTGGCGAACCTTGCTGTCCAGACCTATGGCGGTCACGGCTACATCCGTGAACACGGTGTGGAGCAGTACGTGCGCGATGCGCGTATCGCACAGATCTATGAAGGCACGAACGGCATTCAGGCGCTAGACCTCGTTGGCCGCAAGATGTCGTCGAACATGGGTCGTCCATTGCGCACATTCTTCCATCCGGTTCTTGCCTTCATTGATGAAAATCTTGAAGACGAAGCAATGGCTGATTTTGTTGCTCCACTAGCCAAGTCATTTGGCATACTACAACAGGCAACCGGCCACGTGGCTGCCACCGGCATGCGTGATCCAGAAGAGGCAGGCGCGGCAGCAACTGACTTCTTGCGCTTGTTTGGCCTTGTAGCACTTGGCTTCATGTGGGCGCGCATGGCTAAGATTGCTCTTGAAAAGCGCGAAACAGCCAAGGAAGATGCAGCCTTCTATGAGGCAAAGCTGGTAACGGCGCGGTTCTACATGGATCGTCTGCTGCCACAGACAGGTGCACTCTGGGCCGCCATCAAGAGTGGTAAAGCGTCGACAATGGCGCTGGGCGAAGACCTGTTCTAATAATAAAAAATTAAAAAAGGAAAAGCATTATGGTGGAAACACAAGATCTCATCGACGCCATCAAAGCACGCGTCGGCAAAGTCGATAAGTTTGGCTACCGCATAGTAGTTGCACTGACAGACTCCGACGACACGATCACTATCGCTGATGGCGATGGTGGAGTGAGTGTGGAAGAGGGAGGCGAAGAGGCCGATACCACCGTAAAGCTTTCTTCAGACAACCTCCAAAAACTGATCGACGGGAAACTAAACCCGTTGATCGCCTATTCTACGGGGCGGCTAAAAGTTGAAGGCTCACAGGGCGTAGCTCTCAAACTCGTCAGCTTGCTTCAAGGTGATGATTGAAGTGCACAACTTCCTTGCATGGCACATATTGCGATTGATCATACAAATATGTCATGTGAGATTTGAGTCAGGAGCGCTATAAAAGCGCCATGATTAATTGTTTTTGGGAGGATTATATGAATACGCCCATGCGGCTTGCCGGTGTGCTTGCCGTCTCTGCTTCGCTTATTGCTATCGCCTCATCCGCTAGCGCAGGCTCTTTTGCCCTGCGTGAGCAGAGCACGCGCGGTCTTGGTGCATCCTTCGCTGGTGTTGGCGCAGGTTCTGGTGGTCTGTCGTCCATTTTCTGGAACCCGGCAACCATCACCATGAACCCCGGCCTGACGTTCGAAAGCGGCCTCACGCTGGTAGCGCCTCAGTCAAAGATCAAGCCTGACGCACGCACCCTCGGGACCGTCCGTGCAGTTGGCGGCGTTCCTGTTGGATCCGGCAATATCAGCCAGGCAGGCGTATTGCCTTATAGCTCCTCGGCTCTTCAGCTGAATGATAGCCTCTGGCTCGGTCTATCGACCAACACGCCATACGGTTTCGTAACGAAGCCAAACCAGAACTGGGCTGGCCAGGTTTACGGTCGTACGTCGAAGGTTATGTCCTTCAACGCTAACCCGATGGTTGGTTACAAAGTCAACGAGTGGCTGTCGCTCGGTGCCGGCATGCAGATCCAGTATCTTGATGTGACACTGCGTCAGGCATCAGGCGTTGCTTTCGGTGCAACCAATGTGAACCTTGAAGGCGAGAATACGGGCGTCGGTTACACCCTCGGTGCAACGATTACTCCGCTCGCTGGCACGGTAATTGGTCTTGGCTACCGTTCAAGCATCCATCATGAACTTGATGGCACACTGGCTCCTCGCCCAGGCATCTCAATCCCTGTGCGCGCAAAGGTCAACCTGCCAGAAGTGTTGACCTTGGGCATCACGCAGAAGATCAACGACAAGTGGAAAGTGCTCGGTGGTCTGGAATGGACCAACTGGAGCCGTTTGGGCCGTATTGCTGTGACCAACCAGATCACCGGTCTGCCAGCAACCGCCTTGAAGTTTGACTACAAGGACGGCTGGTACGCAAGCCTTGGTGCGGAATACGCAGCAACGGAAGAGCTTACCCTGCGCGCAGGTCTGGGTCTCGAGTGGTCGCCAATTTCCGACAGCGTGCGTAACGTGCGTATTCCTGATGCAAACCGCCTCTGGACGTCGCTTGGCGCATCCTATCGTTGGGATGACAAGCTCACGTTTGATGTGTCCTATGCGCATCTTTTCGTGAAGTCGGCACCGATCCGTATCGTACCCGGCCATCCTGACTACGTTGGCCTGCCCTTCGTGGCAAGCCTGAAGCCATCGGCTGATATCGTTTCAGTCGGCATGCGTTACGCATGGGATGATCCGAAGAAGCCAGTCGCTATCTTCCAGTAAACTTAAAAAACCCGGCGGCTTGAAAACAGGCCGCCGGGCTATTCATTTATGGACCTGCAGGAGAAGGCACGGATCAATCGGCGCCCCCTGCGTTTTGGGGAGAACGCCATGAAGCCGATCTGGTTTGACCATTATCCAACGAATACGTCGAAAACGATCGATCCGGACCGCTTTTCCTCAATTCCGGCGATGTTTGCGGACGCAGTAGCGCGTCACCGTGATCATCCGGCACTCATGAGCTTCGACGTCAAGATGACGTTCGGCGAGCTTGACCGCCTCTCTATTGATTTCGCAAGCTATCTGCAAAACGTCCTCAAGTTGCGCGCAGGCACGCGCGTGGCCATGATGATACCCAATCTACTGCAATATCCGGTTGCACTTCTGGGTATTTTGCGTGCAGGACTTGTCGTAACAAACGTCAATCCGCTCTACACTGCACGCGAACTGAAATCCCAACTGATTGATAGCGGCGCAGAAGCCATTGTGATCAGTAGTCTGGCCGCAGCAACACTGGAAGAGGTGGTTGCACAAACCGCTGTTAAAACCGTCATTATTACTGATGTTCCCGATCTGCTACCCATCCCCAAGCGCTGGCTTATCAATCTCGTACTAAAACTGCGCAAGGCCGTGCCACCCTATAGCCTGCCAAATGCTCTCTCCTTCCGTAAAGTATTATCGGAAGGTGCAAAGCATAAATTCACACCCGTTCATATCATGGGTGAAGATCTGGCATTTTTGCAATACACTGGCGGCACCACAGGGCGCGCAAAAGGTGCGATGCTAACCCATCGCAATCTGATTGCGAATGTAGAGCAGGTTCGTGCTCTTGCACATCTACACGATGGCGGCAGCGTTATTGTCCCACTTCCGCTCTACCATATCTTTGCACTGAACATGATCTTTCTGTTCATGTCATATGGTATGATGTCAGTGCTTATTGCTAATCCGCGAGATATCAAGGGCTTCATCAAGAGTATCGCGAAGCTTAAGTTCAAGGCGATCATGGGCATTAATACGCTCTATAACGCCATGCTTAATCACCCTGATTTCAGCAAAATTGATTTTAGCGAACTAAGGCACACTATCTCAGGTGGCGCGGCCATGCAGGAGCCGGTAGCGACCCGCTGGCAAGACCGCACGGGTGTCGCCATCATAGAAGGCTATGGACTAACTGAGACCTCTCCAGTTGTCACTTTTAGCCCGCTCATTGGCAACCATCATTTTGATGGTACCGTTGGTTTCCCTGTACCATCGGTTGAGATAAGCCTGCGTGATGATGCTGGCCAGGAAGTCACGGCGGGCTCTGAAGGTGAGTTGTGGGTGCGCGGACCGAATGTCATGCGCGGTTACTGGAATGCCCCGGAAGAAACCGACAAGGCCATGACACCTGATGGTTGGCTAAAAACAGGTGACATTGCCCGCCTCACCAACGAGGGACGGGTCATGCTGGTAGACCGTAAAAAGGATATGATCCTCGTATCCGGCTTTAATGTATATCCGACTGAAATCGAGGAAGTAATCGCCTCATACGCTGGTGTCTCAGAAGTTGCGGTTGTGGGCATTCCGAGTGAAACGACTGGCGAGGCAGTACGGGCTTTTGTGGTCCGCAATGATCCAAACGTAACAGAAGATGACATCATCCGGTATTGCAGGCAGTTTCTGACAGCCTACAAAACACCACGTTCCATCATCTTCCGTGATACGTTGCCAAAGACGCCTATTGGCAAAATCCTGCGTCGCGAACTACGCGAGAATGCATAAACACCTCAGTGCGCTTCTTCCCGGCGACCTAGCAGCCAGAGTAGCGCGCTGACCCCATAAGATCCGGCCAGGATCGCGACAAAAACCCATTGCATCGGCCCTGGAGTGCTGGCAGCCGTTGCAATCGCGGATAATACCCCTGTCGTGACAGCTGCAGCCTCCTTGGTGAGCAATGCAGGCATAGCCACAGAACCCGCAACAGGCGCAGACGCCACAAACGCACCAGACACCCAAAGACCAGCTTCTGCTGCCCGGCGATTGACCAATCCCTGCAATTGCTTACCACCCGCGCTTACCCAACGCGCCAGCTGTGAGGGAACAGCATTATAATCACCGCTATTGAGCTTCTTGACCAGCGTTGATTGAACAAACGCTGTCTCCCCTATATTGAAAGCAAACGATACCAGCGCTCCAAACTGATTATCAGTCAGCGGCACCGTAATCGCTTTCTCTACGGCTTGTTCAAAACGTATGAGGTCACGCTGCAAGAGTGCATCAGCCTGCATTTGTGTGATGCTCTGCCCAGCTTTCACATCAGCGCCTGTATGGCCATAACCAATCGTCAGAACGCCGCCTGCATCGCGATATGCAGTTAATCGCAGGCCTTCCCATTGCTTAATACGGGCAATGACATGAGCTGTTACTTTACGTACCATGGTAGTCTCCCATCAGCTGGCATTCTCTGAGCGGTGCCAGACAGAGTGCCCATAAAAAAACCCGCTCAAAGCGGGCAGATAGGCTGAATTAACGAGAACAATATTTAGGTCATAGCTATCTGCGGCCATAAGGGTCTAACAGCTCGCGCATCAGCTTCATTCTGCGCTGCATCTATTTCTGCTTTTGCAGAAAGCCTCACTCCTTCAATGGCAGCTCCTGCGACAATCCATTGTTCATGCAATGTCAGCACCACGGCACCCACCTCACGAATTGTTGGAGCGGTAATTCCAACCTCCGTCACTAATAGTGGATAATCACCAGCGTTGATGGGGGCGTCCTCATCAAGCATAGATATCTTAATAGCTTCTGCAGCTTTCGCCTGGTAGATCATTGCCTGTCCGGCACCAAGGGTGATGTATTTTCCACGCTGGGCTTCTGCCTCAACATCAATGCGCTCTTTCAAGGTTATTTTTAGCGCAGCAAGCTGAACTTCTGGCTCTTGATATGGCTCTATTACGCCACCCCACGCTTCAATGGCAACGCGATGGCGGTTTTCCATATCATCGGGAATGCTCATCTCATCACCATCCACTGTAGCAATGATGAAACCGCTTTCAGTATATTTTGCTGACGTGACTTGCATTCTTATAGCTCCGCATCTGCTGTCCAAATGAAAGAATTCCGCTGCTCACCAGTCCCCCCCGACCGTACGTTAATATGGCGCGAAGACGCTGCAACGAGCTCGGCGCTTCCTAACTCGGCAGTAACCGTAACAGTTGGCGTTATTCGCTTCGGAACAAGAAATGGCCAAGACATATGTTGCTGAATCGCCCCCGCGTTCCCAGGCTGCGTCCAGGTAATACTGCCCCCTGAGATTTCATAATACCGCTCACATAGCGCCATCTCTTGCTGATTGTGGCGCGGCTCCAGTGCATCATAGTCGTCCCTTGCATCGCCTGGCACCAGAGAAACATGAGAGATATCAATTGTTCCGGATTGCGCGGGCAAATTGTCAGTTATTGCTGATTCCAGGCCACCGCCAGAAGCCCAGATAACCGCGTTCAGACAACTGCTGGCGCCAATCGTCTTCCCAGCAATGCCCGGAATATCAAAAACGAAAGATACTTTTTGCCAGTTCGTTCCAAGTGATGTTTTCTGCCCGTTTACATGCACCGCTGCGGATCCACCAGATCCGAACACCTGGGAAAGATTGGCAGCAATGGATAATCCAGTCGTGGCAGCTCGGGCCCAGAAAGTTAAAGTAGCTTGCTGACCAGAGAGGCTCACAACATCTTCAATTCTATGTTCAAGCCGTACGTAACGATCTGATCCTGTTCCTGTCGTAAACACCAGTCTAGCGTAAAATAGATCTTGTAATATTTGCTTCGGCCATCCGGTTCCATTCATTACCTGCTGAGAGAGCGTACAAGTAACGCCAGATCCAGCAGTATTCAGATACCATCTATCGGCAGATTTATATCCAACAACACTCTGTGTTGCTCCCCGCCGCCACAACCAGAAATGACCATTGATGATCTTATTACGGAGATTTGCCATAGGGGTTGCCGCAATAGATGCATTTACGAATGCTGTCGTTGCGACTTGCGCCGTATCCGTTCCAACAAGTGCGGTGGGCGCTGTTGGTGTCCCGGTTAGCGCAGGTGATGCCAAAGGCGCCTTATCGTCTAATGCTGTGCTCAGACCAGTAACGTCTGCAATAACATGGGAGTGTTCTGAAGGTGTAAAACTGGAAGGCTTGTCAGCTACATCTGCCCAGCTCACACTCCCGGGAGAAACAGCAGCTACCGCTGCCGTCACAAATGCCGTGGTGGCAAGCTGCGTTGTATTGGTCCCTATTGTAGCCGTTGGCGCAGTTGGAGCGCCTGAAAATGCTGGCGAAGTAAGCGCAGCCTTTTCATCCAGCGCTGCCTGCAAATCGGTTACATCAGCGATAGCATGCCCGTGGAGCTCTGGTGGGAAGCTGGCTGGAATATCCGTAATGCCATCCCAGGAAACAGCCTCAGCAAGTTTGGCGACATCAACCTTGCCATCGTTATTTGTATCATAAACGGCCCGCATCATATCGCCGCCGGAGCCTAGTGGCTGGTTATGCCAAACCTCACCGTCGAACACGATGATATGGCCAGTCTCAAGATTGGCGATCGAGACTGCATGCCCGCCAATTTCATCATTACCTCCGGGACCTTGAGGGCCAGGGATGAGCACTTCTACCACCGTTGCATATGGTTGCATTTCGACATCAGACATCGCTAGAAACTCCTCCTTCGGTGGCAAATCCCATACCAATAATGAAACCTTCCAATAATGTGCGCCTCTCACCACCTAGGATATCCCTAACCATCCGATAGGTGGCGATACGGCCATCAGGAATTGCAAGTGTATCCTGAGATTGCGGGGACCACGTCACTGTGCCCACAAGGGCATCAACAACAAGGCCACCATCGCTGGACTGGCGCAGCAACCGACCTCCCGGCCAATCAATGGTCAGCGTGAGATCACTTCCTGTCAGGTCAAGAAATACCGTTTCACCGCTCTCCGAGAGTGTGCGAAAGCGCATGATAATGGCGGTGCTATCACCTCGGCATATGGTAAGATCGTGGCGTGCCACGCGCTCTGAAACGCAGGTCATGAGTGAAGCTCCCGTCTTCAATACCAGGTATAGAAAACCTTGTCGGCGGCGGCGTCATAGATACAATCGAATGTGTTCATCTGCCCGGACGCCAGACGTAAAGTCGGCGCTGTTCCAGAAAGTGGCTCAAATGCTGAATTGAGCGTCAACGTGATTGCGGCGCTATTGGTGATGCGCAGCAAGAACCGCATCCCATCAACGAGATTGGTGGGCTTGGCCACCGCACGTGTGCCGCTCGATGCCACTCGAAATTTGTCGCCAGATGCAGCGTTAATAACGATCGTAGATGCATCGGTTACATCCACCCATGGAAGCGGGGCTATCCCCTGCGCAAATGTGGTCCTGCCAGTTGCGCCATCCACTCGCATAGCTTCATGCCAGGTCGCGCCGTCCGATGACACCTTAATCTGAAAGTCATCATCGCCTATCAGCCCAACCTCAACCCGTCCGGAGAAATTGCGATGAAACAACAGCGAGAGCACGTTAGCCAGCGCCTCTTTATTGAAGCTATAACGTAGATCGCCGGAGCCACCTTCACTTACTGTTTTGGTTGTCCAGAGCACGTTTTCGGTCTTGGCCGAGAATGGATTAAGCGCATCCGCTTCCATACCCAAACCGAACAGCGTGACATCCTGCAGCGGCCCACCGCCACCGCTACCACCGCCGCTGACTGCCGCCCACCCGCCAGAGACCCTGACATAAAGTGTGCCCTCATCACGTACAAATGAAAGCCAGCCGATTTGCGGCTCATAGAAGTGCCATGCACCGTCCTGCCAAGCAGCGATGTGCCCGCTCTCACCATCCCATGCACCAGACGCACCAGCCGCAACGATATAGCGGTCTCCCTCAAGGGGACTAGACGGCGGCACGCTCAAATCACGGTCGAGCACTTCAAGATGCACAAGCGCATCGAGCTTCAGCAGTGCTTCATTATGGGTGACATGTTTCTGCGCCTGCGCCGCTGCCAGAAATGGCAGCCGCAGCTTGGTCGTCTCACTCATGATGTTGATCCTTATACTGCATCAAACCAGAAAACTGGCACCCCTATTAGGAAATTATGATGCATAAACAGATAGATAACCGATAGCCTAACGCACCTTCAGTGTTGCAACAGCCTCAAATCCACGCCCAGCCGTCGCGCTAATCTGGCTCACAGAAACATGAAGCGATGTTTGGGCTGCGCCGAAATCGGCAATTTCAAGTGCGTTCTCATAAATCACGAATGGCTCTGTGGAGCTGAGTGTGCGTTTCACGCCTGCACCATCAAAAATATCGATCTCATAGGCTTCACGCTCTTCCGATAATGGTACTTCCGAGAGTTCCCAATTATCTCCCCCAATCCGCGTGCGACGGATAAAAGAAATACGGATACCACTTCCTTCGCGGCGCGCCCGCAGATGTACAGGCATCAGCGGCTTCAGCGTTTCTGTAGTTGCAGCCGCAGTCACTTCCACCACCATCGGCCCTGCGTGATCGCTAGCGATTGGCCCCACACGGTAGCGCCATGGACGCCCGATATCGCTCACCTCCGTTGTCAGCGGCACCAGTGCACTATCGAGCACCACAACCTTTGCGCCGATTGGCACGCTACGCGCGGCCTCGGGTTCCGATCCGCCAAGCCCACGCAGCAAGCGCGATAAACGCACAACACCATCGCCAACGAGCTCCGCATGCGCTGCACACAACACCTCCCAGCGGCCATCTGCTCCCTGCACCGCAATTGCGTTGCCAGCAGCAAATGTCGCCGCATCGGAAATGCTGCTCAAAAGCCCGCCGCGCAAACGCACATCGACACTGTTACCAACATCCCAACGCCAGACTGGCCCCGGTCCCAGAACGGTGATTGTTTCACCCACAATCGAGCGCAGATCAGCAATGGTATGCAGATCGTAGCTTGCCCCATCAGCTGAGCGCCATATACCCTCAGCGCTGGGCCACGGATCAGCAAATACCGCCATCACCTGCAGCGGCTGCGGATCAGAAACACTGATCGGTAGATCCAGCACCGTAACCGCTGGCGGTCCTGGCACTTGTGGAATGCTCGGCAGCGGACGCGGCAAATCTGGCACCGCATCACGCTCAAGTGAAGGCGCCACAGCATGCACCTCCACCTGCCGCGCAACTCCATCCGATATCCGCGACACCCGGAAAGGACGCATCTCCTCCCCAACCGGCAGTGCAATGATATCGCCAGGCTCAAGCCCTGCATGGCGTGGTGAGAGTGTGAAACTTGCTGTCTCCCGCCCCACCCAGATTGCTTGAAGGCCAATATCAGCTAAATGCTGCGCAAGCCCCGGCCGCATGACGGCCGCCAGATCACGCCCCTCCGAACGCTTGCTCCCCACGGCCAGACGCCTGGAAAGCGCCGCCGAGCGACGATAATCCCGATAGCTGTCCGTAAAGCCCAAACGGATTTCCGATGGCAGATCGGTTTCCTGCGCACGCCGCAGCGTGATACCTGCGCCATCGCGATCCGGCACAATCTCATTTGCCGTCACAGCGAGCACAGCAGGTCCTGCATTTCCCCGAAAGCGCACGACGCCCGCACTTGCAACAGCATGGAAGCCAAAACTGCCAGCCAGCGGTTCCAGCACCTGCCGTGCTGACAATGGGCGATCCACCACATACCCATCAAGCTCCCCATCAAGCTTGATATCAGCAGCCTCCAGCCCCCAATCGGCAACGATAGCAGCAACCAGCGCCTCCAGCGTCAGCCCTTCAAGGCGGCCTGTTAGCCAATGGCCCGTTTCCCAATTGTCACCATCGCGCCAGATGCTGGTGAGGCTCGGAAATGCCGGATAAGGCCGTGCATCCCAGGTCCAGACATAAAGCCGGCTTGCATCAACCATCGGCTGCCCATCGAAAGGCGATAGCGGATTAGCTGCCGTATGCCCCGATCCATACGCATTGATCAGCGCGCGCAATCCCCGGTTTTGAATAAGATCATCGCGCATCCCCCGCGAGAATGGCGGATAAGCCGATTCAGAAGATTTCGGATCAGGAAAAACATTCGGCCCATTGGTGCCTCGATCAACTGCTGGAATGCCGATTTCCGTCAGCCAGATATGCTTGCTATACGCCACCCAGGGGGTTGCACCAATCTCCAGGCCATCCATGCGCTCGATATGCGGATTGCTCCACCATCCGGCTAAATCTTTCTGGCGGTGAATCCATGGCTTGCCATAATCATTATCGATGATAGGCATACGCACCTGAGCAGCCCGCGCTGCATCATCCGCATAATACCAATCGAATGCCTCTCCCGATGTTACCCCTCGTGTGAGATAATCAAGGTCATAAACTGAAGCTACATCCGACGCATCAAGATGAGTTGTGCCATCGCGCCAGTCTGAAAGCGGCGCATAAAAATCAATGCCAATGACATTAATATTAGGATCAGCCCATAATGGATCGAGCGGAAAGCGCACTTCCTGCCCACCATTGAGCACATGCGCACCATACTCCGTCCAATCGGCAGCATAAGTGAGATAAGTATCTCCACCAACAATCCCGCGCACCTCAGCGGCCAAGGCTCTGAACTCTTCAACCGCCGGATAAACGCCAGAGCTTGAACGCACCCGCGTCAGCCCGATCATCTCGGACCCAAGCACGATGGCATCCACCCCACCAGCCTGCACCGCCAGACCAGCATAATGGCGCACAAGCCGTCGCAATCCCCAGCCATCAGCGGCTCCGAACAGGCTTGCAACCTGTACAGTCGCCGCAGACGTTCCATCCACTGTTCCCGGGCGTCCCGGCGCAGGATCACAGGTAACGCGCCCTCGCCATGGATAAGGCGGTTGCCCAACGGCTCCCGTACGCGGATCGATCAGGGTATTGCCGGCAGGCACATCCATCATCACGAATGGATAAAGCGTTACCTGCCATCCACGCGCCTTGGCTTCCTGAATAATAGCCAGCACTGAAGCATCAGAAGGCGTACCGCCATAAGCCGGATTGCCATCGATACGGCTTACCTCTTCCACCTGATGTCGCAACAGCCCGGCAACAGACCACGTGCCGCCGAATGTATGTTTATTATTATACTCCACGCGCGGTTTGATCGTGCATTGACCGGCACGTAAATCATTCCCAAACCAGCTTGTTACAATCGCCACCCGTTGCAGGTTAGGGCATACAGCAGCCAGCGCATCAAATGATGCCAGCATATCTGTGCCGCGTTGGCCCTGATGCTGATTTTCCGGTGCCGAAACCCCAGGCCCCAGCATCCGCATCACGGTTGCCGTTTCATAGGCAAACTCAGACGCGCCAGGAATAACCTCAACAGCCCGGATGCGCTCGCCCAACCCATTTGCTGGGCGTATTACCTCAAACGTGAACTGCGGCACCCGATTGCCGAACTCCGCCAGCGGCAGGTGTTCAAACACAACATATGCCAATCCACGATAAGCTGGCGCATGTTGCATGCCTTCCTTTGCGATGATCAGATGGTCCGGCAACTGATCTTCAGTACCTTTATAAACCCGATAATCGATCTCAGGCTTCAGTTCCTTGCCGTCAGCCCAGATCCTTCGCACTTGCGCAATAGGCCCCTCGCACAGGCCAATAGCGAGGTTGGCGTAATAGCTGTAGGTCGTGGTAATGGTTTTCGGCCCCTTGACCACACCACCCTTACCGCCACGCTTCGCACGCGACATCTCATGCTCCACGACCTCTTCAAATCGCGTAGCCCAAATCAGCTGTCCACCAATACGCGCGCGTCCATATACGCGCGGCACAGGTGCACCTTCTGTTGAGCTCAAGCCATCCATATCCGTCAGGCGCGGCCCCTCGCGATATTGCGTGCCACCGCCTCCGCCAAACAGCTGGCTATCGATGACAGCACCAGCCAGCCCACCAATTGCCCGCCCGGCAATGGCACCGATCGGCCCGCCGACGAGTCCGCCCACCGCAGCCCCTGCTACCTGAAGCACCAAAGTCGCCATGGACGTATTCCTTCTTATTGATCAAGAATATTTGGAAATGAAAAAGCGTAAGCAAGATGTCGCCGCCACCAGCCAGAAAGCGCCACCTCACACACCGATGCCCCATCGTGGGCATGCACCATCCGCACGTCATCAGCGTCAGCGTGTGTTACGATAGCGAGATGCTTGGCAGGCACATGCGCACGCCAGCGAAACAACAGCACATCCCCCGGCCCAATCTCATCAAGCAGGATTGGCACGAGATGGCGGGTCGCAGCATCGCGCAAGGTCTCCATGCCCCCCGCCTCAGCCCAATCGGCCCTGTATGGTGGCGGCACTTCCGGCGCAACATCATACAGCGCGAGCCAAACCCCGCGCACGAGCCCAAGGCAATCGCACCCCACACCCTTGATTGAGGCCTGGTGCAGATAAGGTGTGCCGATCCACCCGCGCGCTTCCCTGCAGATTAGTTCGCGCGTAATCATCGGAACATGCTCCCGCCATCAAGCCCTGGCTCGCCTTGCAGGGGATAGCGAATGATGAAGTCGTTGCCCGGCATGTGCGGAAAGCCGCGAAAATTCACAACGTTAGAGAACTTCGCCCGGCACGTCGCCACGCTCTTGTCGCAACCAGCCGTAACAACAAACTGATCACCCACAGCGATCTCTTTCACAGCGGGCACCCACAGCTGCAGCGTTGCACCGCCATGCGATTTCACCTCAACAGTCGTCCCGGCATTAGCGCCTGTCACAAACGTGAGCGCACCTCCAGTAAACCACCCGTTGGCATAACCACCCAGTACAGCGGCTGAAAACCCGAGCCGCCCATCGGTCGCCTCTACCACACCATCAGCGCGTAGCGCCGGCGTATTGAGCACCACCTTGCACCGCTGATCACCCAGATCAGCCGTACAATCCGCGCGATAAATCCGGCCACGTTCCTCGTCATAGCGATGCATCAGCCCGCGCAACTCAGCGGTGAATGCATGTTCGCTACGCTTGATCTCACCAATCGATGACAAATCAAGCAGCACACGTTCTTCAACATTGCTCCAATTTACGAGCCACGTCTCAATACTGGCATCATCATATTTGCCACGCGTCAGATCGTCCTCGGAAATACTGGCAGAGGCAAGTACACCCGCAACATCGCCACCGCTGACAGCAAAGCCCAGCTCGCTCGAAGCCTCAGCCGCCTCAAGCCCGGAGCGCGCAAGAAACGTCACATTTGCAAATGTCAGATCGCGATCGTGATCGGTATAGCCTGCAACCACACCATCGCGGCGCAGCACCTTCCAGCATCGGCAGAGCGTGGTAACCCCCTCTCCCAGATGCGAGCTGAAGCCTTCAGATAAAGCGCGCATGGCAGCCTCTCCTCAATCAATGATTTCGATGAGTGGAATTGTCGGAATGACGCCGGCGGAAAAAGCCGCAAGATCAACATCGAGCGCATCAGTATCGAAGCGCACAGGCACATCGAAAGCAAAGCCCGCCGTCACTACCGCCCCCGGCAATGGCGCAGTCGCAAGCGTTACCAGGCCAGTGCTGTCATCAACGCTGAAGGCCTCCGCAGCAACTTCAGTATCTGTCACACCAACCTTCACAGAACCCGCGACCGGTTTGGCGATACGCCGCATATATGGCGCGAAGCCCGCGCCATATCGCTTCACAAGCTGAAACGTTTGCGTCTCACCATCGCCGATACCAATCTGCTGATCGCCAAAGGTTGGCTCTTGCAACGGCGCTCCCGAGCGGCAATCCAGTCGATCATGCCAGCGAAAGCCATGAAGTCGTCCGCGCCGCTCCTCGAAAAAGGCAAGCACGGCATGCAGCGCATCGAGCGTCTTGATGCCATAGCCCGCATCATACCGGCGGCGTGATTGCCCCCAGCGGGCATTTCTGTGCTCAGCCCCGGAGCCGAGCGTCACGATATCGGTACGCCATTCTGGCCCCCCGCGACTGCCCCGCGCAACATCGAGCGGGAAGCGCACTTCATGGAAACTGGCCGGCATGGCTCACCTCATTGCGTATCAGCTTGTAAAATCGTCGGGAAAAGCGCCCATGAGCGCAAGAAGATCAGTCTGTGTCAGCGGCTGACGCGGCACGCCGTAAACGCCTGCAGATGCAGCCGCCAATTCGCGTGGCGTCATGCACCAGAATGCCCGTGAAGACAGCCGCAGAACGCCAAAACCGAGCTGCATCGCCTCCTCCCAGGGGAAGGGACGCGGCCCGGTTCTGACGGCATTTACGTCTGCGACGTCTAGGGGTTTGCAGTAAAATCCGGCGTAGAGCTGGCAGCCTCCACAACCCCGAATGTCGCCGCCAGCAGATCCGCTACTGCCCGTGCATATTCCGGCAGAGCGGCTGCCACCGGCAGGCGCGCCACATCAACATCAGCACCGGCGCCCGCCAATCCTGCTTGCAAGATGCAAATGATATCGCGCGCAGACAACTTGCCTAATGACAACCGCTCGCCCAATGCCGCGAGATCGGCCACACCGAAGGCGCTCTCCAGCTCAGCCAGCGCACCCAGCGTCAGCACAAGCGTGTATTTTTCACCGCCAAGAACGGCTTCAATCTCTCCACGTCTGCGATTGGCCATATCAACCTCACGCCGCTGTAAAGATGAGAGAGCTGGCAGATTCCAGCGCCAGATCAAACGTAACCTCACCCGCATGATCGCCGCGATATTCAAGGCTCGTCACTTGAAACGCTCCTTCGATCCGGCCAAAATCGGGCACGATCACCTGCCAGGTTTCGATAGTTCCATCGAAGAAGCTCTGGCGCACAAGTGCATCAGAAACATCATCCTTGAAAACGCCAGATCCGGTCACGCTGGCCCGGCGCACGCCCGCTCCGGCAAGCAGCTCACGCCATCTTCCGGCAGATTCAGCATGTGTCACATCCACTGTCTCTGCATTGAAAGCAATCTGCCGCGCACGCAGGCCAGCCACGGTGACGAATGCACCCAGCTCATTGCGCACTTTCAGCAGCAGGTCTTTGCCTTTCTGGGCACCCATCCGATCCTCCATCAAATATCTGAAACAACGACTTCCGTCACAGCCCGCAGCCGCATAATGACGCGCGATCGATTGGCGCGCTCATCCCTGCGTACCTCTGAGGCTGTCAACTGCAGATTCACCAGCCGATGCCCATCGAGCACCAACGCCGCGTCATGCAGCAACATCTCAATTCGCGCCGCCACCTGAAGCGCTGGCCGCACACCTCCCTCGGTTGACCAGATGGTGATCGCCAGATCCTGCTCATGCCCACGGTCTGAACCGGTTGACCAATCGCGCAAACGTGTTTCGGAAAAAGCCGCATAAACGCCACTCAACCCGCGCGGCGTTTCATCATAAATGCGCGTTCCGCCCATCAGCGCCACCAGCGCCGGATCGCCCGTCAACTGCGTTATGAGGGCCTCGCGCAAAGCCAATACCGGCTCCTTGTCGCTCATGGCGTCACCTCCTCGGCCACCACGACCAGATCGCGTCGTCGCCCATCCGGATCACGCGCGGAAAGCACCGCAAACACGCGATCATCAAGCCGCAACCGCCGCGTACCATTGATGTCATCCCGCCAACGCAATACGATGCGATAGCGCGATGCGAGCTCCCTTCGATCCGCAATATCCCGTGATGCACTGGACGACATGCCAAGCGCCTCGATCGCTCCCCATATCTGTGCGATGCATTTAAACTGCCGCGTCACCCCGCCTGCACCATCACCAAGCTCAACTGGTGCCTCCAGCGCAAAACGCCGCCGCCGCGCGCCAATCATTACGGTTGTCGCCATGTCAAAGCCTCATGCGTTTGAAAGGATCGATCAGCGCCAGAACTTCACGGGGGATAGCCGGCACATACTCTGGATCGTCGCCCCGGTTCTCGAACCACCGCGCGACGATAGCGCGCACGGCCTGGCGCAGCGGCATCGGCACTTCGGCTGCGGTTTCGCCAAAGCCTACCCGCAGATCGATTTCGATTCCCCCATATGCCCGGCCTGGCAAAGGCATTGGCCCCGCCATAATGATGCGCGCAGGATCAGCCAGAGTATCAAGATGAAAATGGCTTGGCGGCACGGTGATCGCCTCGCCATCAAGATCATAAACGCGCGCTTCGACAATGCGTATCACGGGCGACAACGGCACCCGGATTGCGCCACCGGCAGGCCAACGATTAAATACCAACCGCCATGTCTGGGCGATAAGGCAGCGTCCACTTTTAGCCTCGACCAACATGCGGGCGGCTGCCATAAGGGAGTTGATGAGTCTGTCCTCATCATTACCGTCGAGGCGCAGATATCCTTTAATATCGGCAAGCGTTACCGGCTCCACCAACGGTCCGGTCAGGAGAATCGGGGTCATGATGATCCTTCGTAATCTGAGGAGTTTCCGCCTGGCCCCTGCCATGGTGGTGTCGCTCGTGTTGGCGTTTGCCTCCCCCGCAGCCGCCATCGTCAACGGCGCGGAGGACAACGGTCCGCTGAAATCGCACACTGTGATGGTGCTGTCTGAGGGCGGCGGTGTGTGTTCAGGTGTTATCGTTGCGCAGGATATCGTGCTCACCGCGGGCCATTGCGTGGCGGGTGGGCGCAACGTGCGCGTTCATTTTCGTGATTCATCAGGTGAGCCGATCCTGCTCGAACCGGCTGAAATCGCCACACACGGCGGCTACAACGCTGACGCAGTTGAAGCGCGTCAACGCTCTATCGATCTTGGCCTCATCCGCCTGCAAGACCCGCTCCCTACGCGCTTCTCGCCCGCCCCCCTGAGCGCTGCCCGCCTTCCGCGAGAAGGCACGCCCGTCACGGCTTTAGGCTGGGGCGTATCGAAAGAAGGCGAAGCCAGAACAACCGGCACCTTCCGCGCCGCTGATCTTGTCGTGGTTGAGCCTTATGGCCCGGGCAAGCTACTGCTCTGGGCGGCTGATCCGATTGGTGTTGGCAAACGTCCAGGCGCGGGCGTATGTCAGGGCGATTCAGGCGGCCCCATCATCAGAAGTGATGGAGCCGTCATCGCTATTTCCACCTGGGCAAAGGGCCGCGGCACCAGCCAATGCGGCCTTCTTACGCAAGGCATGCTCGTCGCCCCGCAACGCGGGTTTATCGACGGCACGCTCAAGCGTTGGGGCCGCACGGCTTTATGGCGCTAACCTGATCAGGCTGAAGCGGCGACTGTACCGAACTTCAGCATCTTGATCGCATCAAAGTCCTGAATACCGCCCCCCACACGCTTGGTGGTGTAGAACAGCACGTAAGGCTTTGCTGAGTAAGGATCACGCAACACCCGCACGCCTGCGCGGTCGACAATCAGATAACCGCGACGGAAGTCACCGAACGCGATTGAGAGGCTGTCAGCTGCGATATCAGGCATATGCTCTGCTTCCACAATCGGGAACGAGAACAGCGATGCAGCCTGATCAGCCGTTGCAGGTGCCTGCCACAGGTAGTGACCATTGCTATCCTTCAACTTGCGCACGGCGCTTTGCACCTTGCGGTTCATAATGAAGGTGCCGTTCTGACGATAACCAGCCTTGAGGCTATAGATCAGGTCAAGCAGGATATCTGCCGGATTGCTGGCAGGGAAAGCACCTGCGGCACCTGTCACGGTCGTACCAAGCTTGCCCCACTCCCAACTTGCGTTAGCAATCGTTGGATACTTGATGATACCCTTTGGCTGACCGGTGCCAGTACCTTCAATGAAAGCCTTGCTTTCCTGTTCAGCAAAGGCCGTCTCGATTTCGGAAACGAGCCATTCCTCAATATTGACGACAGCATCATCGAGAAGCGTCTGCGTTGCAGCTGGCAATGCATAAAGCTCAAGCGCAGGAAAATCGAGCTCTTCCAATACCGGCGAATCTGTCTGGGGGCGGGCAGCCGTCTCAGCTACCCAGCCAGAGCCTACCGCAGTGCGTGCAATAGCGCCCTTATAAGAAGCACCGGAAATCAGGCGAACAGACGCAAGCGAGCGCATTGGCGAGATAACACCAAGACGCGCAATCACCTCACGTTCTACTGAATCCGGCGTAAGATACCCACCATCCGGCCCAGAACCTGCCGACATTGCCCGCGTCTCAAGCGCTTTGAGTTCCAGCGCCTTCAACCCGGATGTCTCACCACCGCGCACATAGGCATTAAACGCGCCCTTGTGCTCATTGACCGTCGGATCACTGGCGCCCCCCTCAACGCCTGCAAGCAATGGGCGACGTCCATCAAGCATCAACCGATCGAGGCGGCTTTTGGCTTCATCGATTGCGCGGTCAATCCGCGCCACTTTCTCCTCGATGATGGGATCGCCCGCCATACGGGTTTCGAGTGCGTCGATACGCGCATCGTTTGCTTCACGGAACGCCGAAAAAGCGCGCGAGAAGTCTGAGAATGCGGAAGAAACTTCCGAGTGCGCAACCTTTGTCTCGGGCGCACCGACAGCTCCGGCATTTGGCGAAGAAGCTTGGTATTCAACGGTCATGAAGATCTCTCCAGTCAGGAATGAAGTTCTGCGGCTACCCGTCGGATGGCCTCGGCCAACGGCGTCAGGGTGTCGTGCGCAACGTCACTTTTGGTCGCGGGCGACGTTGATGTAACCCGCGCTCCCGGTGCCATAGGAAATGTCACGATCGACACTTCCCACAGATCAAGCCGGAAGATTCTGCGCATGCCGGATGCTTCCCGGCGTGCGCGTTCGGTGCGAAACCCGATGGATAAGCCATCGACGGCTCCGGTTTTCAGCAGCGCATGCACATCACGTGCACGCTGCGCTTCAAGGCTGAGGCGTCCACGCACCTTCAAGCCCCATGCATCTTCAGAGAACGACAGCCACACGCCGAGTGGATCGCCCGGATCGTGCTGCCACAAAAGCCGCACGCCGGAAGCACCGCGCTTGGCCAGGCTATCGCTAAAGGCACCAGCTTCGATGATATCGCCGCTAAGGTCGGGGACTCCGAACAGGCTTGCATATCCTTCGAACACCCCATCCTCATCGATGGGGCCGATCACCCCCGACAAGGCTTTGAGTTCCGGCTTTTGGTCGAGACGTTTATGCAGATCCGGGTGCATCATTGCCCCTCCGATGGATGCGGCTGCGCCTTATTCTGCGTGGATGTTGGCGTTGCCTGCGTCGAGACAGAATCGAGACGTTCGAGTGTGCGGATGAAGCCGGAAATCGCCTCCTCAGCCGTCCGCATCTTGCCAGGTGGTTCAGCGCGTTTTGGCGCGGGCTTACGCGGCACGGCGCGGCTTACTGATTTGGCCATGCGGCTTCTCCTGTCATGACATGTCCTCCTTGTGCCGACGGTTGAAGCGGGCGAGTTCGCGCACGAATGCATCGAAGCGTTGGTTTGCGCTCGCCAGGTCGCGTAGCGTCAGCACCAGCAGGAGCGATGCTCCCGCCGCCCACATGAAAAGCGCGAGGTGAGCAAGATCACCACGCGCAATGAAGCTTTCGGCCACAGGGGCCAACGCCGAGACAGCAGGCATGATGCATTCTCCACCTCACGCGCCGCGTAAAGGCATATGACTGCCCGGCGCACCATGCCCTGCTCCGCTACGCTCGCCATAGCCAACGGCTTCGCGCTTTTCGTCATCTGAGAGAAAATCTGCTGCAGTAATCCGCCGCCACAACGCCTCACGCTCACCAGAAAGCGCCTCAACACAATCGAGATCGGGATCCAGATTCAGCCCTGCCCCAAATGCCGGTGAAAGCCAGTGTGACAAGGCCTGCGCAGTACGCCGCACCAGGGGAATAACCGTCTGGCGCCAGAACGCCCGGTTAGCCTCAGCATAGTTCGCATAAGTAGAGTCACCAGGCAGGCCGAGCATCAGCGGCGGCACACCGAATGCGAGCGCAATCTCCCGCACGGCAGCTGCACGCGCTTCGGTAAAGTCCATCTCAGCCGGTGTGAGTGACAACTGCCGCCATTCCAGCCCACCTTCGAGCAACAAAGGCCGGCCCGCATTCGCAACCCCCTGAAACTGCGCCTCAAGCTCAGCCTTCAACCGCTCGAACTGCGCATCGGTCATGTTTGCGCCATCGGGCCCTGCATAGATCAGCGCCCCGGAAGGCCGCGCGGCATTATCGAGCAGCGCCTTATTCCAGCTGGCAGAAGCATTATGGATATCAAGCGCGACAGCTGCTGCTTCCATGGGCGACAGGCCATAGTGATCATCAGCAGGATGAAACAGCCGCAGATGCAAGATCGGTGGCACTTCACCATCCTGCGGGAAGCGCACGCTTTTACTTCCGGCCCGATAATCATAAGCAGCAGGCCACCCATCGGGCCCCGGCACCACCTGCATGCGATCTGGTCGCAGCGCATAAAGCTCACGCGGCATTCCATCCAGCGCGACCGCTTCCACATAGGCATTACCGGCAACGAGTAGATGCCCATAAATTGCTTCAAGAAACGTTGCCCCAGCCTCGCGCGGATTAGGGCGCGCCAGCAATGCAAGCAATGGATGCTCATCATATTCCTGTCGCCCATCCTTGAGCAGCAGCGGGATGGATGCAGCAGATTCCGCAATTAGCCGTACGCAGCGATGCACCACTGCATTGCGCTGAAACCCTTCACGAGCGAGCGCCTGATAATCGCGCGGCGTCCAAACGGGTCGCCCCAGCCCGGACATCGCAAACAACGCAGCAGTTCTTGATGCTTTCCGTTCCTGCGGTGCCACCACATTGGCGGCTGCATGATTGTTTGCAGATATTCCCACGGGAGCCGCGCGCAAGCGCTCTCCCCCGCCCAGCAGGCGGTTGATGAATGAAGGCATGGCAATGTCCTGACTGGTTGGATAAAGCGCGCGCGTAATAATGCGCGAAGAGGTGCAATCTAAGATACTTTGAGCTTCACCTAGGAGTGACCACTCGAAAACCGGAGCGCCATGGACCAATATCCATGAGCACCGGAAGCGCAGAGAGTTGTGCCATTTGCAGGCCCACTGATGCGAAGATCAATGCATCCTATAGGGCGCGACGGCCGCGTGATACAGCCCGGGCCAGGGAGGCTGCGACCTGAGCTTCGGAGCGTCGAAAGCTCTCTACATCCTGCGCATTGATGATCACGTTGACGCTGCTACTCCCACCGCCACCGGCTTGCACACCGAGCTTCCCATCAGGACCGCGCGCAAGTGGCATGATGGCCTCAGCACCTTTTTCACCCATTAGCCCCGCTCCCCGCCCAAGCGGGAAATACGTGGGTGAAGCAACAACACCACCATTCGCGAAGGGCCGTACTGCCCCCCCGGCAATCACATTGCCTGCAGCATTGGCGGCAAAGAGATTACCGGAAAGTGCTGATCCCAGCGAACCAATACCCTTATCAAGCAATCCACTGAGGCCAGAGCTGATTACGGATTCGAGTGGTTTCAGCGCAGATTGCAGCGCCATTTGGGTAAGGCGCGCGCCAAGTGATCGGATCACATCATCAAACTGCTTGCCATTAACAACCGCCCGCGAGAACACTCCGGTGACGGTATTTCCAAAACGTTTCGCGACGTTCTCAAGATCAAGCATGGCCTCACGTGTGGCTTCCACACTTACGGTGAAGTTATCTGAAACCCCATTGCCAGCGCCGATATCGCTCATCATTCACTCCTTGATTAAGGCAAGCACCTGCTTGAATAAAGATATCGTCAAAGCCGCCTTACGCGCGGTTCAGACACCTTGACTACAGGCGCAAGGGCTGTGATCGCCCAAACGAGTGCATCCAGCCGATCGGGTGAGCGCCCATTGGATAGGCCGCCCGGAGCAAAATCACTCATCTCATCCTCAAGTGCCGGAAAAACACCTGCATGCCGCACCCGGCTCTGCTCATAGAGCGCAGCAATAGGCTCTGCCCGCAAATACTTCCCACGCGTGGCCCGCACAGCGGTAACCGGTACACTTGCATCCACTTCGTTCAGTACAGCGGTTGCCATCTCGCCCCCCTGATTGACTTCAACCACGAGCGCATCAGCTGCATGATGATGATAAAGGGCTATAGCGCGCGCCGCCCATTCTGCGGGCCGTGCCCTTTCCATTGTGGCATCTTCAAGCACATAAAATGTACCAGCATCATCACATCCGGCCACAACCAGACCACATGCATCTGCCCGCTTACCGGAAGTCGCAGGTGGATCAACCGCTACCACGATCCGCGAGAGAGGCGGCACATCCTCAACACGCGCGGCCTCAATCGTAGCGCGTGTCCAGAGCGCATCTGCACGCTCCTCGATCAGCTCACCCTCCAGCTCCTGTCTCCCCAGACGCGTGCCGGCATAACGCCCCACGACCGCATCAAGAAAAGCAGGCGCGAGATTCCAGGCATTGGCGCGAGTCGATGCCCGGGTGATGGCCGCACGTGGGTCCGCCATGAGCTTCTTCAGCAAAGGAATAGGGCGCGGTGTCGTGGTGACGAGTTCACGCGGCTGCTCCCCCAGACGCAGACCAAATTGCAACATATCCCATGTCTCCTCGGCATGACGCCATTTGCATAATTCATCGCACCACGCCGCGCCGAATTGCGGGCCACGCAATGCTTCCGGGTCCTCAGCCGAGAATACCTGCGCTACAGAACCGTTTGGCCATTCCAATCTGCGGCGCGTAGGAATCCACGTTGGCCGCTCACTACGCGGGTGCACAGCCAGCACCCCTGAAACCCCCTCAACCATCACCTCCCGCACATCAGCAATTGTCTCGCCAACGAGTGCGATCCGCCTGATCGGCACATTACTGAAGGGCGGCAATCCCAGTGCCATTCCCCTCACCCATTCAGCTCCCGTACGCGTTTTACCGGCTCCGCGACCTCCAATCACGAGCCACACTGTCCAATCATCGCCGCCTTGCGCAATTTCAGGCGGCAATTGATCGTCACGCGCCCAAACCTCAGCCCATGCATGCGATAGATAGTGCAGGTCTGCTGGCTCACAGGTCGTCAGAAAACGCACGAGATTCCCGCTCTTGAGACAATTGCTCAAGGCGTTGCGCAAGCGTGTTTCGGAGCGTATCGGCATCGCGCGGGAAATCGTCATCGTCATCCTCTGACAGTTGCGCATCGAGCGCCTGCAATTCTGCGCGTTCAATTGCTGCAAGCTCTCGCAAAGTCCTCGCAAGAGTAGCAAGCGCCCTTGCATGGCGTTCATGATCTATGCCATGCACACCATCCGCATCGGCTGAAGCAAATTTCCGTAGCCGCGCATCGATGGCTGCTATTTCGCGTCCTACTGTCTTTTCCAGCTTCTGGATAAGCTGGCGGCGCCCCTTAACACCCGAAACCAGATCGCGTCGGTCAGATGTTTTCGCACTCACTTCATGTGTGCCTGGCCTGCCGCGCTCGCGGATTTGTCGCTTCCAGCCGCGTCGTTCCGCGATGCGATAGAGTGCGCGGGTATTATCCCGTCCGAGCATAGTGGCGATATCCTGCGCGGGTGTGCGCGTCTGTTCATAAAGACGCTGCGCCTCCGCCCACACGACTTCATCAGCGCTGCCTCTAATAGCAGCACGGTCAGATAGAGGCATGACCCCTCCTCATTCAACGTGTCGGGTAAAACCAGAAAGAGCCGGATGATGAGCAACACGGTTGCGATCCAGCTTCACACACTGAAATGCCATGATGGTACATTGAGCATCAATCCAATGTCCGATACGCCCCACAGAATGCATAACAAAAAAGCCGCCGGTCCGGAGACGTCAGCGACTTTCAGGCACACTTTTGGAGCATGTATGAAACCTAGCTGAACACCGTTACGATGTCAAGGACTATTTTCCTATCCTGAAATACCCATTTTCGCGCTGTTCACAGGCAATTGAACAAAAACGTCCCAAAATCGTGCTCAAAATACCACACGTTAACGTATTTGCTATCAACTGCGGTCAACAAGGGCATTTAGGCCCTGATACGTCTTGAAATTGCCTTCTCTTCGGGCGAGGGCGAGGGTGGACTTTGTCAGTCTTGAGGACATTATGGTAACGATCAGCAGACGAGCGTTCGTACTTGGCGCCCCCTTTGCGGTTGCGGCATGCGCGACCCAACCGCCACCGGTACTTGAACCGGTAATTCCACAAATCGATCCGCACTTTGTGCGCATGTATGCAGCAATGCCATATGAGCGCTTTCCTGTGCCGGCAGTTGATCTTGAAATGATCGACCCTCAGTTCTTCCGCCGTGAGGTTGCATACCCCACGCCGGAACAGCCGGGCACTATTGTGATCGATCCGGGCAATCACTTCCTGTTCCTCGTGCGCCCAGAGGGCCGCGCCATTCGCTATGGTGTCGGTGTTGGTCGCGATGGGTTTGACTGGAATGGTCGTGCAAACATTCGCCGCAAGGCAGAATGGCCCGTTTGGACACCTCCATCGGAGATGATTAAACGTCAGCCTGAGCTGGAAAAGTACCGCAACGGTATGAGGCCTAGCCTGGATAACCCACTGGGTGCCCGCGCGCTATATCTCTATCAGGGTGATCGCGATACACTTTATCGTATCCATGGCACCAATGACCCGTCATCAATTGGCCAGTCATTATCGAGCGGATGCATCCGTCTCCTGAATCAGGACATTGTCGACCTACATGCCCGCATCCCGCTCGGCACCAAGGTCGTCGTACTGAAATCACAGTTGCCTCCAGAGCTCGCCGAGTTTTCGTAACACGTCAAAGATGGTGGTTTTCGCACCCGCGAATATAAATGCATTATCATATGCATGCCGACAGGGTAGAAAGCCTCCTCCTGGTTGATTGAGCGCAACTCTAAGTTTGGCGGCAATACCAACGATCAAGAAAAAGGGGAGAGCGTGCATGACACGCTCTCCCCTTTTTTACAAATAATCGGTCTGACTCTAAATTTCCACAGCTGCCTACCGCTATTGTCACGCTCCAGCCAAACGCTTACGGAGCCTTTCAACGACACGGTCAGGGACGAAGTGTGAAATATCGCCGCCCATCTTGGCAATTTGGCGTACCAGTGTTGCAGTGATTGGTCGCGTCGAGGGTGAAGCTGGCAGAAAAACTGTCTGCACATCAGGCGCCAGAACACCATTCATACCAGCCATCTGCATTTCATAATCAAGATCCGAGCCATCCCGAAGCCCTCTTATCAGGATTGAAGCTCCAGCTCTATGAGCTGCTGACACCACGAGATCATCAAACGTCACAACTTCGAAATCGACCCCAGCAATATGCGCCAGTGGAGCGCATTCTTCATTAAGCATCGCAGCACGTTCTTGCGCGGAGAACAGCGGCGTCTTGCCTGGATGAATGCCGATGGCGACAACCAGCTTATCGGCCAGCAATACAGCGCCCCGCACCACATCAAGGTGGCCATTGGTTACTGGATCGAACGACCCTGCATAAATCGCCACCCGCGTCATCAGGTTTCCCTCAGCCTTCGCCAGCCTCGTCACTGATATCAGCTCCGTCGCCTTCGCTGTCATCGCCTTCATCAGTGATGCGTTCGACTGATACAACATGTTCGTCAGCCGAGGTATTGAACACAATCACACCCTGTGCTGAACGGCCCGTCATCCGAATGCCTTCCACAGGCACACGGATAAGCTGCCCGCCATCGGTCACCAGCATGATCTGATCTGACCCCTCAACGGGGAACGATGCAACAAGTTGCCCATTCCGTTCATTCACTGCCATGGCGACGATGCCCTTACCGCCACGCCCTGTAACGCGATATTCATAAGAGGACGTGCGTTTGCCATAACCGTTTTCAGAGAGCGTCAGCACGAATTGCTCAGCAGCACTAAGCGTTGCATAGCGCTCCTGCCCCAGCGCGATTTCCTGCGCTCCGTCTTCCGCTTCAACTGGCTCTTCAGTTTCAAGGCCCTCACCGTTAACGGCGCGGCGCGCTGCATTGGCAAGTTTAAGATAGGTGACACGCTCTTCCGCGGTAGCATCCATATGGCGCAGGATCGACAACGAAATCACTGTGTCATCTTTTGCAAGCGTAATACCACGGACGCCCGTGGAATCGCGCCCCTTGAACACACGCACTTCCGGTGTTGCAAAGCGAATCGCCTGCCCTGATGCGGTCGTCAACAGCACGTCATCCATTTCAGTGCTAATCTGCACATCCACGATATGATCGCCTTCATCGAGCTTCATGGCAATTTTACCGGCTCGATTCACCTGCACGAAGTCAGAAAGCTTGTTACGACGAACATTCCCTGAAGCCGTAGCAAACATGACATCGAGAGTTGCCCAGCTCGCCTCATCCTCCGGAAGCGGCATAATTGTGGTAATACGTTCACCTTCTGCCAAGGGCAGAATATTCACGAGCGCCTTACCGCGCGCATTAGGCGCAGAAAGCGGAAGCCGCCACACTTTTTCCTTATAAACCTGCCCGCGCGACGAGAAGAACAGCACAGGCGTATGCGTATTAGCCACGAACAAGCGTGTCACAAAATCCGCATCGCGCGTCTGCATGGCAGAGCGCCCTTTACCGCCACGGCGCTGTGCACGATAGGTTGAAAGCGGCACGCGCTTAATATACCCCGCGTGCGAAACTGTAACGACCATATCCTCACGCTGGATCAGGTCCTCGTCATCGACATCGGAATCCCAATCGACGATCTCGGTACGACGAGGCGTTGCAAACGCCTCTCGCACAGCCAGCAACTCATCGCGCACAATGCCCATAATGCGTACGCGCGACTGCAGAATATCGAGATAATCCTCAATTTCAGCTGCCAGCTTATTCAACTCATCAGCGATTTCATCGCGACCAAGTGCTGTCAAACGCTGCAACCGCAATTCGAGAATAGCGCGTGCTTGCGTTTCAGATAGCCGGTAAGTGCCATCTTCTTGAACAAAATGGCGTGGATCCGCGATCAACACAATCAGCGACTCGACATCTCGCGCCGGCCAATCGCGCGTCATTAGCAATTCGCGCGCCGTATTGGGATCTGGCGATGTGCGGATCAGACGAATGACCTCATCAATGTTCGCCACAGCGATAGCAAGCCCTACCAACACATGCGCACGATCCCGCGCCTTGTTGAGCAAGAACCGCGTACGCCGGGCCACGACTTCTTCACGGAAATCGACAAAGGCGCTGATCATATCCCGCAGCGTCAACTGCTCTGGCCGACCACCATTGAGCGCCACCATATTGGCACCGAAGCTGGATTGTAGCGCAGTGAAGCGGTAAAGCTGATTCAGAACCACCTCACCGACAGCATCACGCTTCAGCTCAATGACGATGCGCATTCCATCGCGGTCTGATTCATCGCGTAGTTCTGCAATACCTTCGATCTTTTTCTCGCGCACCAGCTCGCCGATGCGCTCGCAAAGCGTTGCCTTATTCACCTGATAGGGAATCTCGGTGAAGATAATGGCTTCACGATCTTTACGAATTTCTTCAATGCGGCTTTTGGCCCGCTGCACAATGGAGCCGCGCCCCGTCGTATAGGCTGACCGGATGCCTGAACGCCCCAGAATGGTGGCACCGGTAGGGAAATCCGGGCCAGGCACTATCTCGATCAACGACTCAGTCGTGATCTCGGGATCCGCAATATAGGCAACACACGCATCTACAACCTCGCCCAGATTATGGGGAGGGATGTTTGTGGCCATACCAACCGCGATACCGCCTGCACCATTCACCAGCAGATTAGGAAAGCGTGCCGGCAACACCACCGGCTCAAATTTTGATTCATCATAGTTGGGGCGGAAATCGACGGTGTCCTTATCGATATCCTCCAGAATTGCCATGGCAGCCTTAGCCATGCGCGATTCAGTATATCGCATCGCAGCAGCAGGATCACCATCGACGGAACCGAAGTTACCCTGGCCATCGACAAGTGGCAGGCGCATGGAAAATCCCTGCGCCATGCGTACGAGTGCGTCATAGATCGAGGAGTCGCCATGGGGGTGATATTGACCCATAACGTCACCCACTATGCGGGCTGATTTGACGTATTTCTTGTCAGGCGTGTAGCCGTTTTCCGACATCGAGAAAAGAATCCGTCGATGCACGGGCTTGAGGCCATCGCGCAAATCCGGAAGCGCACGGCTAACGATCACGCTCATGGCGTAATCGAGGTAGCTGCGCTTCATCTCATCGATGATTGAAACAGGTTTAATGTCGCTTCCCGGCATACCGGCGCCGGGCTTATCGTGTTCGTCAGCCAAGGAATACGTCCTTTAAGGAAAACCGCCCAGAAACGATTTCTGCTTAGTCCCCATAATGAGGCGACTCTTGCTCTAACTCATTCAAACTCAAAATGCCACCTCAACCAAAGCGCAAGACGCAAGTTGCCAACGCATTAGTTACCCAAGGTAGAGTCTTGCCAGCACTTTCCCAGGCACAGCTTCGCGTCACAAAACGATCTTTTTTTTGTCTTTTTTGTGCCAAACATCACACAAAGGGCCGTCAAAATGCGATAAGGATAGCATCGCAAGCATCCCTACAAGAGGGGTTATGAAATTAAATGAGCTTATATAAATTGATGATTTAGCCATCTTATTAATTTTGGATTATATACTTGCGGGAGTTTGTTATGGTTCATTTTGATAGCTCTAACAAAATCAAATCAGCTGAGAGTACACCGCCTCAAAACACTTCAAATATTAATGATCCACAACTGCCAGCGCCCTCACAATCTGGCGCCCCCGTGGTGAAAGCAGCTGGAGAGGTCTCCCCATTTTTATCGGACCGCATTATTGTCCAACTCTCAACCTCGGCTTTCAAGGGCCTGGAGCACTTAAATTCAAGCGCTCTAGAGCGTGTACGCCAAGCCAAATCACCGGAAGAAGCCCGGGTATCAGTCGGGATCTGGAATAGGATACTTGATTTCATCCTGCCCAAGATGCTGCGCTCAAACGCAGGTGAAGCAGCTGAGCATGTATTTAATGCTATATATAAAAAATCCCCGTCAGAGAGCTTCCAACTACTCCGTATGCAGCTTCGACCAGAAGAGCGGCATCATTTAAAACTGGACACGACAAAAGAGGGGCAAGTTACCCTGAAAATGGGGAAGTTCGCGCTAAATTCTGCTGATATTAATAATCCAGCCGCCAAAGAAAAAATAGAGAGCGTCTTAATCGCCGCGAAAACGTCAGATATTTTGATAAAACGCAATCCATCTGTAGATGCGGAAGCTGAATTGCAAGAAATTGCAAATTCATTTTCGGATAAGAATCCATGGAAAAAATTTGAAGATATTGCGAGAGTTGTCTTATCTAAAACCCCACCACTTGACTGCATGGGCTTCCCTGTTGCGAGGCTGACAAGAAGCGAAAGCTCTTCAAACGACACAACAGATACCAGCACTTACTACGATTTCAAAATTGATGACCAGTTAATATCATCTAGCGCTGCCAATAGCCAAGACGCTCGCATTCTGGCAGTTAAAAGCGAAATCAGCATTCTCGTACAAAAACAGATGCGAAGTATAACGGAGCAGCTCTCCATTGAGAATTTCCGCAACGGCAATATACAGTGCATGGCGGAAAAAAATAAGCAAGCTGAACTCACAAAAATGCTTGACGATCCCATATGCCAAAAAAATAATTTGATATCCATTACAGATAACACGGCTATAGAGGGAGAAACGCCAACTTTTAAAGCTACGTTCAAAGACGCTGATAGCGGGAAAGAAGTCTCTTTTAATTTCTCAAATCGCTCCTCGCAGAAGGGGGAGTTCCGCGGTACTCGCTTGCAAGAAGCATTGCGAAATACTGACTATATCAATTTGAGAGAACTAGCAGAACGTGGCTATGGAACAGCTGAAGATCTTATCCTTGTAGCTGCTATCAGCGCTGTCTCGCAGGAGATAAGCAACGCGCTAGACAGCATTGCACCTATGACGCACACAGTCACAGAGATTAAAACTCAACTGCAAACGGCAGAAACAAACCAGGAAAAGAGCTGGAAAGCACTGAAAAACAGCAAAAAAGTAATTAGAAAATATAGAAAGAATTCAAATACACCGTCGCTGAAAGCTGTGCAGTCAGTGGAGAAAAGAGCACTAATTTATCAAAAGGCCAAAGCAGATTACCAAAAGGCGAAGGCAGAGCAAGGTGCTGCTGAAGCTGATATGCAAGCTGCTATGGCACTGCGCGCAGAAATTCTCCAGATAAAAGTAGAGAACACAACATTAGGGCAGCTCTGGCAGCGTATACAGCCAGGGTGATAAATACCCCCCGCTATGGAAGTAGCAGCGATGAGGCAGTGAACTCGCAAACCTATTTGCTGCTTCTTTATTAAATCAGCCTGATAGTACCACAAGCTGGTAATTCTATTGCTCTAGCAAGAGGATACCCCTCTTATCCTCTTGCTCAGAAATTTAGCGTTCAGATACGCAAATATATGGCTTAGAGCATCTAAGCTTATCTGCCTTGGAACATGTAAGGCAGAAAAAATGATGATACCATTCAGATATTAAAACATACACCCTTTAAAGAAACAGAAATTTGCAATATATATTATAGAAAACGGCATAAAAATAAAATTTTATCCTAAATAAACTTAAAACGGATTTATATTTGACACGAATAAAGCATGAATACATAAAATAATTTAGTCTGTTGCGAATATCGATCTAACATGCTACGTGCCTGACGCCTTTCGTTAATCATTGTGTCTGGTGCGCAGCATGTCTTCCTTGTCGATTGCCCCTTCCATTCTCGCATCCAACTTTGCTCGTTTCGGCGACGAGGTTGAGGCCATAGACAGGGCTGGCGCGGATTGGATCCATATTGATGTTATGGATGGCCATTTTGTGCCCAACATCAGCTTCGGCCCCGAGGTTGTGCGCGCAATCCGCCCTTTGACCAAGAAAATCCTCGACGTGCATCTGATGATCGCCCCTGTCGATCCTTACCTGCCAGCATTCGCGCAGGCGGGCGCTGATATCATCACCGCGCATGTTGAAGCCGGCCCCCATTTGCATCGCACGCTGCAAGCCATCCGCGGCCTTGGCAAGAAGGCAGGCGTGGCCCTTAATCCGGCAACACCTGTAAGCGCGCTTGAACATGTGCTGGACGATGTTGATTTGATTTTGATTATGAGTGTCAATCCTGGATTTGGCGGGCAGTCATTTATTCCCTCGGCAGTCGCTAAAGTGGCCCAGGCGCGCGCATTGATTGGTAACCGCCCGATTGTCATTGAGGTTGATGGCGGAGTCACCGCAGAAACTGCTCCGGCAATTGTGAAAGCGGGCGCGCGGGCGCTTGTTGCGGGATCGGCAGTGTTTAAAGGCGGCGAGAGCGTTTATGCTGATAACATTTCTGCCATCCGTAAGGCAGGCGAAGCCGTAATTGGCGAATGGGCCTGACGGCGCATTAAGAAACTCAAGGAGCCCCTCATGATCCCGCGCTACAGCCGCCCTGAGATGGTTGCCATCTGGTCACCAGAAACGAAGTTTCGCATCTGGTTTGAAATCGAGGCCCATGCAACAACGGCGCTCGCGAATCTCGGCGTTGTTCCTAAGGAATCTGCCGAAATCGTATGGGAAAAGGGCTCGAAAGCTAATTTTGACGTCGCACGTATTGATACAATCGAACGCGAGGTCAAGCATGATGTTATCGCTTTCTTGACGCATCTCTCCGAAATTGTGGGGCCGGAAGCCCGCTTTGTGCATCAGGGAATGACTTCGTCAGACGTGCTCGACACCTGCTTCAATGTACAGCTTGCACGCGCCAGCGACATCCTGCTCGCTGACCTTGACGCGCTTCTCGCAGCTCTTAAGCGTCGTGCATTTGAATATAAGCTCACACCGACCATTGGCCGTTCACATGGCATCCATGCTGAGCCGCTTACTTTTGGCCTCAAGATGGCCCAGGCTTATGCCGAATTTGAACGCTGCCGTGAGCGCCTCGTCGCTGCCCGTAAGGAGATTGCAACTTGTGCGATTTCCGGTGCGGTCGGCACTTTTGCGAACATTGACCCCAGCATTGAAACCTATGTCGCCGATAAGCTTGGTTTAACGGTTGAACCAGCATCGACGCAGGTTATCCCACGTGATCGGCATGCGATGTATTTCGCAACACTCGCCGTTATCGCTTCTTCCATTGAGCGTCTTTCGGTTGAGGTGCGCCACCTTCAGCGTAGTGAAGTCTATGAGGCTGAAGAGTTCTTCTCTGAGGGCCAAAAAGGCTCATCAGCGATGCCACATAAGCGCAATCCGGTCTTGACGGAAAATCTGACCGGCCTTGCCCGTATGGTGCGCGCCTATGCTCAACCTGCGATGGAAAACGTAGCACTTTGGCACGAGCGTGACATTTCGCATTCATCAGTGGAGCGCATGATCGGCCCCGACGCCACGATTACGCTGGACTTTGCACTGGCACGGCTCGCGAATGTAATCGACAAGCTCGTTGTTTATCCAGAAAACATGCAAGCTAATCTGGATAAGCTTGGTGGCCTTGTGCATTCCCAGCGAGTGCTGCTGGCGTTGACGCAAAAGGGCGTATCACGCGAAGAAGCATACCGCCTGGTACAGCGCAACGCGATGCCTGTTTGGCGGGGCGAAGGCGATTTTCTCACACTGCTGAAGAACGATAAAGACGTCCGCGCTTCACTTTCCGAGGCAGAAATTGAAGAAAACTTCGACCTCGGCTACCATCTTAAGCATGTCGATACTATCTTCCAACGGGTATTCGGGGAAGTCTGATGCGCATTTCTGAATGCGATTTCTTGATTATTCCGGGTCTTCACAACTCGGAAGAGGAACATTGGCAATCCCGATGGGAGAAGCGGCTCGCAACAGCATCGCGTGTTGTGCAGGCGGACTGGTCCAATCCTGATCCCGACGCGTGGGTGGCAGCAGTGCAAGAACGCGTTGCTGAAGCTAAACGCCCTGTCGTGCTCGTTGCGCACAGTCTTGGCGTGCTCACGGTGGCTCGCGCAGCTCCATTACTGGTGCCAAATAAGGTGGTTGGCGGTTTTCTGGTGGCTGTTCCTGATCCGGAATTAACGGTTGATCAACTGCCAGCCATCGCGTTGTTTGCACCGGTGCCAAAAGCTCCCCTGCCCTTTCCTTCACTTCTGATTGCCAGCCGCAATGATCCGCATTGCAGCTTTGAGCGCGCACAAGCCATTGCGCTTGATTGGGGCTCCACGGTTGTTGATGCTGGTGAAACCGGACACATCAACGCCGAAAGTGGCCATGGCCCATGGCCTGAAGGGCTTATGCGACTGGGGCATTTTCTGGGACAGATTAGTTAGTTGCCACTACGGGTAAATTTCCTGCTATAAACCGTGTAATTGCACCGATTAATCGACACCCAGGGCGTGCTTTTTGTGCTGCCAGTCATTACATTGAGCTGACGATTCGGTTCTGAATCGCCACAGGTTTTTTTGCCCTTCCGGGGCATATACATGTCAAGGAAGCGTAATGTCCGAACCCGCCCGCGAGCTTCAGTCTGACGAATACGGTGCCGATTCCATCAAGGTGCTGAAGGGTCTGGACGCAGTGCGCAAGCGTCCGGGCATGTATATCGGGGATACCGATGACGGCTCGGGCTTGCATCATATGGTGTACGAAGTCGTTGATAACGCCATTGATGAGGCATTGGCCGGGCACGCTACCAGGGTGACGGTAACATTGAACGCTGATGGCTCGTGCACGGTCGCCGATAACGGGCGCGGCATTCCAACTGCTATTCATACAGAAGAAGGCGTTTCAGCAGCCGAGGTTATCATGACCCAGCTGCATGCCGGCGGTAAGTTTGACCAGAATTCCTACAAGGTCTCGGGCGGTTTGCACGGCGTGGGCGTGTCAGTTGTTAACGCCTTGTCTACGTGGCTGAAGTTGCGTATCTGGCGCGGTGGTCGTGAGCATTTTCTTGAGTTTCGTCATGGTGATGCCATCGCTCCACTGATTGAAGTAGGCGATGCGGGTGACAAACGCGGCACGGAAGTGACCTTCCTGCCTAGCCCTGAAACTTTCACGATGATTGAGTTCGATTATGCAACGCTTGAGCATCGCCTGCGTGAACTCGCGTTCCTGAATTCAGGCGTACGCATCACGTTCACTGACAATCGTCATGCTGAACACAAGGTCGAAGAGCTTTATTATGAAGGCGGCATCGAAGCCTTTGTGCAATATATCGACCGCGCCAAGCATCCGCTTCTCAGCAAGCCAATTGTCGTACATGGCGAGCGGGATGGTATTGATGTGCAAGTCGCACTATGGTGGAACAACAGCTACCATGAGAATGTGCTGCCTTTCACCAACAACATTCCGCAGCGCGATGGCGGCACGCATCTGGCAGGCTTCCGTGCGGCGCTCACACGCCAGGTTGCAAGTTATGCGGAATCATCTGGCATTATTAAAAAGGAAAAGGTCTCTCTCACCGGCGATGACAGCCGCGAAGGATTGACAGCGGTCGTCTCGGTCAAAGTGCCGGATCCAAAATTTTCCTCCCAAACCAAGGACAAGCTGGTTTCATCCGAAGTGCGGCCCGTTATTGAAGGCATTTTGAATGAGACGTTGGCGGCATGGTTTGAAGAGAATCCGACTGAAGCCAAAATTGTTATCGGCAAGGTAGTGGAAGCTGCTGCCGCACGTGAAGCCGCAAAACGTGCCCGCGAGTTGACACGTCGCAAGGGTGCGCTCGACATTGCTTCGCTTCCGGGCAAACTGGCGGATTGTCAGGAGCGCGATCCAGCGAAATCCGAATTATTCCTTGTTGAGGGTGACTCCGCAGGTGGATCGGCCAAGCAGGGGCGCAACCGTGAATATCAGGCCGTGTTGCCGCTGCGCGGTAAAATTCTTAATGTCGAACGCGCGCGGTTTGACAAGATGCTGTCGAGCCAGGAAATTGGCACACTGATCACGGCACTTGGCACCGGCATCGGCCGCGAAGACTTCAAGCCGGAAAAGCTCCGTTATCACAAGATCATCATCATGACCGATGCTGACGTTGACGGTAGTCATATCCGTACGCTGCTGCTGACGTTCTTCTTCCGTCAAATGCCGGAGTTGATTGAGCGTGGTCATATTTTTATTGCCCAGCCTCCACTTTACAAGGTCTCACGCGGCAAGTCGCAACAGTATTTGAAGGACGAACGCGCGCTGGAAGATTACCTGATCGAAACTGGTACTGATGGCGCTGTTCTCAAAATCGCAAGCGGCGAAGAACGTGCCGGCGCAGATCTGCGCACCTTGGTGGAAGAAGCGCGCGTTGTACGTCAAGTGCTTGATCACCTGCACACACGTTATAACCGTATGGTTGTTGAGCAGGCAGCTATTGCCGGTGCGCTGCGTCCACAAATTGCGGATGACGCTGAAAAAGCACAAGAAACAGCTGATTATATCGCTCGTCGGCTTGACGCGATTTCGGATGAGACCGAGCGCGGCTGGGCAGGCAGGGTGGCTGATGGTGGCTTTGTGCTGACGCGTATGGTGCGCGGCGTAAAGCAAGTGGCCACGCTCGATAGCGCACTTCTGGAATCAACGGATGCGCGTCGTCTTGATGAAATGGCTGTGCATTTACAAGACGCGTTTGGTAAACCTGCAACGCTCATCCGCAAGGGTGAGGCGATTCAGGTTACAGGGCCCGTATCACTGTTCGAAAGCATGACCACATCTGGCCGCAAGGGCTTGCAGATGCAGCGTTATAAAGGTCTTGGCGAGATGAACCCGGAACAGCTTTGGGAAACCACGCTCGACCGTGACAATCGCTCCTTGTTGCAAGTGCGCGTGCGTGAAGTAGCCGCAGCAGATGACATTTTCGTCAAGCTGATGGGCGACGTGGTAGAGCCACGCCGCGAGTTCATTCAGGATAACGCGCTCAACGTTGCAAATCTCGACGTGTGATGCACCGCACTGACATCTTCCCGCTTAAACATGCTAAAGCATTGCTGCGGGAGGATGGAAGCATCAGATCGGTCCAGGCTCGTTCAAACTCAACCACCTGAAGTGGCGTGAAATCCTGCTTGGCCGTACATCACTTCAGGTTTCTTTGCGACCCAAATTGGGAGCATCTGCCAGAGGCAGCTGCCGTGCCAGTTTGATACTGTTTTTTATTTCCATGAGTCCTGCATAATGACATCCGCGCCCCCCAGTTCTGCCGAGGGCCTGTCTCCGGCTGTTCGCTCTATTGGCTCTGGTACTGTTTTTGCTATGGCAGTCGCCTGCGCTTTTGCTGTTGCCAACACTTATTACAACCAGCCTATGATGGTGAATATGGCGCGCGACATGAGCGTGCCAGAAACCTCTGCTGGCTTTATCACCACAGCAACGCAAGCGGGGTATACAGTTGGCCTGCTGCTGCTTGCACCTCTGGGTGATATTTTTGAACGTCGCCGATTGATTTTATTAGTTGTAGCTCTGCTCATCATCGCATTGCTGGGAGCGGGTGCTGCACCATCATTTGGTATGCTGTTGGGCGCAAGCTTCTTTGTTGGCATGTTTTCGATTTCGGCACAGTACATCATTCCGATGGCTGCCCAATTAGCACCGCCAGAAAAACGCGGGAGTGTTATCGGTATTATCATGTCCGGATTGCTCACCGGCATTCTGGGGGCGCGAACACTTGCTGGTTTTGTCGCAGAGTATGCAAACTGGCGCACAATGTTTGTTATAGCTGCGCTCATTATGATTGCAATCGCAGCGCTCATAAGGCTGACCTTTCCTAAGGTTGCACCCACCTCATCGCTTGGCTATGGGGCGTTGATGCGCTCATTATTACCGCTCTGGCGGGCTGAGCCGGTGCTACGTGAAGCAACGGTTGTAGCAGCTCTGGCATTTGCAACCTTCAACATCTTCTGGACGACACTAACACCCCATCTAGCAAGCCCTGAACTTGGTTACGGGCCTTCAGTCGCGGGCCTCTTTGGCCTTATCGGCATGGTAGGAGCTTTTGCCGCAACCATTGCGGGGCGTTTGGCAGACAGGGTACCATCACGCCAAATGATTGGTGCATCAACATTACTGATGCTGATTTCATTCGCGGTGATGGGCGTCGGTGGTCACCTGATTATTGGGCTGGTTATCGGGGTGATTATTCTCGATATCGCCTTACAAGGCGTGCAAATCACGAGTCAGACGCGTATTTTCGGCCTGCAGCCCAATGCCCGCAACCGCATCAATACGATTTTTATGACGGCGTATTTCATTGGTGGCACAGCCGGCTCCTTAATCGGCACCTTGGCATGGCAATACAATGGCTGGAGAGGTGTCTCTGCAGCAGGTATTGGCATTGCTACCTTGGGCCTTGTTTTACATCTATTAGGACCCAGGCTTTTTGGAAACAAGGCACGGAAGCAGGATTGACGCCCCTTGACGCAGATATGCCATCTGCCACACTCGCCACAAAAATGAGTAAGAGTGGGGAAGAAAACATGCGTCATTTCATACTCAAGGCAACATTTGCTAAAATCGCAATCGCTGGCGTTGTATCTTTTGCCTCAATAAGCATGGCCAACGCGGCCTGCCAACGCGAGGGCGGTTTTGGCACCTGGCTTGAAGGCGTGCGGCAGGAAGCGTTATCAGCAGGTATCTCACCCGCTGCTGTATCTGCAGGTCTTGATGGCCTCACCTACGATGCGAATGTTGTCTCACGGGATCGTGGACAAGGAGTATTTGGGCAAAGCTTTCTGCAATTTTCTGACCGTATGGTCTCTGCTGGGCGCCTGCAACAAGGGCGGAAGCAAATCGGTATACACCGAGGCACCTTCCAGAGGATCGAAGCGCAATACGGCGTGCCCGCTTCCATAATTGCAGCATTCTGGGGCCTTGAGACTGATTTTGGTGCCAATAATGGCAAATTCCCGGCAATGCGTTCATTGGCAACACTGGCCTATGACTGCCGCCGGCCTGAACTCTTCCGGGCACAATTACTTGACGCCCTGCGCCTCATAGAGCGCGGCGATCTTACCCCAGCCCAAATGGTGGGCGCATGGGCGGGTGAAATTGGTCAGGTACAGTTTATGCCATCTGATTACCTGCGCTACGCTGTAGATTATGATGGAAACGGAAGGCGCGATCTTATCCGTAACACTGCCGACGCTCTTGCCTCTGCAGGTAATTACTTATCAAAGCTGGGATGGAAAGCCGGACAGCCCTGGCTAGACGAAATCCGCGTTCCCGCAGAACTCCCTTGGGAGCAAACGGGGCTTGACCGCCGCCAACCGCGCTCCCACTGGGCAAGCCTTGGTGTGACAATGGCAGATGGCTCGCCACTTCCCGCAGATGCCCTGCCCTCCTCGCTTCTGCTCCCGATGGGGCGCAGTGGACCAGCATTTCTCGCGTATCCTAATTTCAATGTGCTTTTGAAGTGGAATCAGTCCTTCATTTACGTCACCACCATTGGTTATTTCGCTAACAGGCTAGAGGGCGCTCCCGCTGTGCGGCGCGGCGGAGCCATCAACCATATGTCTCCCAAGCAGATTAGCGAACTGCAACATCTTCTGAATGCACGCGGATTTTCTGTTGGAAAGGCTGATGGCGTCATTGGCGCAGATACGCGCGCCGGCACGCGTGAGGCGCAGCGCACACTGGGTCTCCCTGCAGATGGCTATCCCACAACCACCCTGCTGGAGAAGCTGCGCAAGGGCGGTTAATGCCCTCAAATTAACGCGATCACGTGTACCCTCTTGCATCGCGCGCCATTTCGCGCGACAAGCTGCGTTTACGCCACTGATCCAGTAGACCATGACCGACAAATCTTCTCCGGAGGCCCTTCGCAGGACCTTCGCTATTATCTCCCATCCGGACGCCGGTAAAACCACACTCACTGAAAAGATCCTTCTTTTCGGTGGTGCGATTCAGCTTGCCGGTGAGGTCAAAGCCAAGAAGAACCGTGTTCAAACCCGTTCCGACTGGATGGGCATTGAGCGTGATCGCGGTATTTCAGTCGTCACATCGGTGATGACATTCGAATATGGCGGCCATGTCTTCAACCTGCTCGACACGCCAGGACACGAGGACTTCTCTGAAGACACCTACCGCACACTCACCGCTGTCGATTCGGCGATCATGGTGATCGATGCTGCGAAAGGTATCGAGGCGCGTACACGTAAATTGTTTGAAGTGTGCCGATTGCGCGATATCCCAATCGTCACCTTTATCAACAAGCTTGATCGTGAAACGCGTGATCCATTCGACCTGCTGGACGAAATCGAAAAAACGCTTGCTCTCGACACCGCACCGATCAACTGGCCGATCAGCCGGGGGAAAAGCTTCGCCGGCACTTATGACCTGGCCAAGAATACCGTACGCCAAATCGATAAGGATGGCCCTCCCCTCCCTGTCAGCGGTCCTGATGATCCTGCTCTGTTGGCGCTTGTCCCTGAGTATGATCGTGATGCATGGCGGGAAGAGCTGGAGCTGGCACGCGAGGGATGCCGGCCTTTTGACCTTGAATCTTTCCGCGAAGGTCATCTGACACCGGTGTTTTTCGGCAGTGCATTGCGCAATTTCGGTGTGCGCGATCTGATTGATGCGATGGGTGAAATTGCGCCTCCACCGCGTGAGCAGCAAGCGCATACCCGTACTGTACAGGCAAACGAGCCTAAAATGACCGGCTTTGTGTTCAAAATTCAGGCGAACATGGATCCGAACCACCGCGATCGTATTGCCTTCATGCGCATCTGCTCAGGTAAGCTCTCGCGGGGCATGAAGGCAAAGCTCGTGCGCACCGGCAAGCCCATGAGCCTTTCAGCGCCGCAATTCTTCTTTGCGCAAGATCGCGCAATTGCAGATGAAGCCTATGCTGGCGATGTGGTTGGCATTCCCAACCATGGCACCCTGCGCATTGGCGACACGCTGACTGAGGGCGAGGAAATCGTCTTCCGCGGAGTACCCTCGTTTGCGCCTGAGATCATGCGCCGTATCAAGCTCACGGATGCGATGAAGGCCAAAAAGCTGCGCGAAGCTTTGCAGCAAATGGCTGAAGAAGGCGTGGTACAGCTCTTCATCCCGCAGGATGGTTCGGCTCCTATTGTCGGCGTCGTTGGCGCACTCCAGCTTGACGTGCTGAAAACGCGCTTACAGGGCGAGTATGGCCTGCCGATCGATTATGAAACGACGCGCTTTTCCGTTTGCCGCTGGATTGACAGCGACAGTCGCATTGAGCTCGACAAGTTCATGAATGCCAATAATTCATCGCTCGCGGTAGACCTTGATGGCGCGCCGGTTTTTATGGCCTCTACTGCATTCTCGCTCAATTACGAGCTGGAACGCTGGCCGGAAATCCGCTTCACCGACATCAAGGATTATCAGGTGCAGGATAACGCCTGAAAACCACTTTGATTGTTGCGGAGTCTCGCTACTCCGCAACAATCAGCGCCCAATACACCTTATATTTGGAACCCGGCGCATAGGCCGTGGCAATGCCAATCCGTGTTGCGGATTTTTGCAGCAGCACTCGATTATGCTGAGGTGAATCGCGCCAGCCGGAAAAGGCCTCTGCCAGTGTCCGATAGCCTGCGGATAAATTAACTCCTGGCTGCCGCACACCCTGTGTCATCAGTTGCGCCTTCAATGCATCTGCAGAGACTGGCCTATCCGCCCGTGCAGCTGCTTGCGCACTCGCCTGCGCCTGAGCACTCAGCAGCGCATCAACCTTTACGGCACCCAGCCCGTTCTTGCGGCGATAAGCTGTGATGATCTCCTCTGCTGCAGCCGCATCAACCTTGGCCCCAGCATGATCAACCATACGATAAAACGGGGCAACACCCGTGCTACGCTGTGGCTCAGCACAAGAAGTGAGGCCAAGCAACAAACAAGCCAGTGCCGCAGCTTTTGTCATTGTCATTCCTGCCACGATCATGATTTTGCCGATCCCGTATCGTCTTGCCCGTGATGATGGTTGAAGCCACCTTCAGCGTCTGCACCATCACTGGCACCGAATTTCCACTCTTCCCAAACCATAGGGCGTACTGGCACGAAGTCTTGTTGGCGCAATGCTTTTAGAACTGCAAAATTTAGATCGCTGGTAACAGAAAGCCGGTTCTCGATATTTGCAATGAAGCAACGCATCTCAAACCGCAACATTGTTGGCTCGAACCCGCGCAGCAACACACTCGGAGGCGGTGTATCAAGAACCTGTGCGTGCTCTTTGGCGCAAGCCAACATCAAGTCCCGTACCACTTCAGGATCAGCTGCATAATTGACGCCAATTGCGATAATCACGCGCCCTAGTTTATCGTGATGCAGCCAGTTCTTCACTGTGCCTGATACGAGACTTGAATTAGGCACAATCACAGCAGCGCGATCAAAGGTCTCGATTTCAGTAGCACGCACATTGATGCGCTTCACATATCCTTCATCTGGCCCAACAACGACCCAATCGCCCACCTTGATCGGTCGCTCCCATAACAGGATGAGACCGGATACAAAGTTGTTCACGATGGACTGCAAACCAAAACCGATACCGACAGACAGCGCACCAGCGACAATCGCAACACGATCAAGACTTAACCCAATCTGCGTGCATGCCAAACCAACGGCAAGGAAAAAGCCGATATAGCCAACACCTGTAGCGATAGAATTTCGAATACCCGGATCAACACTCGTCGCAGGCAGGAACCGTGTTGAAAGCCAACGCTGAATCACACGGCTGATGAAAAGCGTGATCCCAAAGGTGAAGATAGCGCCCAATATATCGACCGGTGACATACGTAAATCACCAATCGAAAACCCCGCCCGCAGTAGTTTGAGAGAGGTGACCACATCATTCGATTCAAGCCCCCAAGGGGCGAGTATCAACATGATTCCGATGGCAAAAAACACCAGTTTAGTCAGACCAGCAAACAAAATACCGATCTGCTCCAAGGTGCGGCGACGCAGCCCCACGCTCGTCTGCAACACCAATGATACCCGCGAATTGCGCTTAGGTGTTTCAACTGCAACTTCCTCAATCAGCGTCGTGATAAGGAAGAATAGGCCAACGATTGTGGCAACCCAGATTACCTGGTCCACAATAAAGGACGCAAATGCAATAAAACCTGTCAGCAAGGCGGCCAGAATGGCAAAAGTGGCCAACCACCCCACCACACGCGCCAGGCTCCACAATTGCGGTTCAGAGGGAACATAGGGGCCGAAATCATCCTCAATCGGTTTTGCACGCCGCCGCAGACCCTGCAAAGTCCAGAACATCACAGCCGCTACGGAAAAGGCAGCAAGACCATCCACCAGGGATACCAGTGACAGATGCACATCAGCTGCCGCCACGACAACCTGCAATAACTGCCCCGCCAGCATCACCACCGTTAGCACAACGCTGGTGTGGTAAAGCCAGGTTGCCGTATCATCATCAAGTGAGAACAATCGCCATTGCGGCAATCCGGGTGCAAAAATCGCACGGGCAAGAGCCCGCATGAAAAATACAAATCCTGCACTCACCAGCAGCCAGACAATGACGGATTCCATCCGTCCGTCAGCAAGCCCCTCCGCATCGAGGCCAGCGAACAGCGTCATCATGGAAGCGATGATCGGCACCGTTGCGCAGAGCATCACCCCCATTGCTTTCGTAACCCTGCGCAGTCGCTCAGGATTGGCTTCATTAGACGAACGGCGGTTTAACCGCGGCAGGAAACGGCGCTGAAAAAAGTGCAAACCCGCCCAGACGGCAATCGCCAGGGAGGTCGCTAATGCCATACCATCACGGGCACGCTGAGATGCGGCGACAAGCCAGCCGCCAAAAATTTTGCGGCCAGATTCCAGCCCCTCCGGCACATGGCTGAGCGCCTCTTTCCATAAGCCCGGGCTGAAAAGGCTAGGGCCATTTGCAAACAATTCATTGGCAAGGACAAGTCTGCGTTTATCATTGATAGAGGTCGAAATCTGCCCGGCCTGCACCAACATCGCTTCCGCGAGGCCAATGCCAGCCTGCAGTTCTGCCAGATTTCGGCTACGCTCATCGCGCTCTCTGGCAGTTGTTTCACTTTCAGGCGGAGCACCTTCTGCCGGGCGGGGACCCAATTGCGCCAGCTGTGCACTAATAGCAGCCGCACGAGGCGCCAGATCGCTAATCACAGCCCGAATTTGACTTGACGCATCGCCCACACGCTCCCGCATGCCAAGCAGTTGCTCTTCATTCAGATCATTCGATTCAAGCGCTTTTTCGAGCGTCTCAAGCTCAGCCCGCACTACATTAAGTGCAGTAGAGGGCGCGGGACGCGCACCGTTGGCATTGTCCTGGGTAGAGGATACTTTAGGAGAGGAAGGCTTTGCAGCCATGGAAGATTTAGAAACCGAAGGCGCCTTACCTGCCGTATCCTGCCCAACCACGACAGGATCGCCACACGCAACCAGCGCCAACAGCATCAGCATGCTGCATACCCGCAGCATCATAGCCCGGGCACTTACGTTCTTACCCAACACACTCACTTAGCAACCCCGTCCGCAGCAAATTCATCCATCAGAAACGCATGCACGTCAGCCCGCGCCACGTCGTGAGCGATAAAGCTCTGCCCAATTCCACGTGCAAGGATAAAAGTAAGCGCGCCACGCCGCACCTTTTTATCCTGCGCCATCGCATCCAGGAGGCTATCAGGATCGCCGATATCGCCTGGCACTTCCTGCAACCGCGTTGGCAAACCTACTGCTTTTAGATGACGCTCCACGCGCTCAGCATCCTGCCCAGATGCAAGCCCGAGCTTGACTGAAAAGCGGAATGCCATCGCCATACCGATCGCAACCCCCTCACCGTGCACCAACCGTGCGCCATCATAACCACAGGCACGCTCAAGCGCATGGCCAAAGGTATGGCCCAGATTAAGCAAAGCCCTATCGCCATTCTCATGCTCATCACGCGCGACAACCGCCGCTTTGGCAGCACAACTCGTCGCCACCGCTTTTGCGCATGCTTCGCCCGCCGTAAATACCGCCGTGCCGTTCAGCTCGCACCATTCGAAAAAAGCCGGATCATCTATCAAGCCATATTTGACGACTTCGGCATAACCGGCACGAAACTCTCTTGCGCTTAAAGTATCGAGCACCGCCATATCGGCCACAACCAGCGAGGGCTGATGAAATGCCCCCACCAGATTTTTGCCATAAGACGAATTAATACCCGTCTTTCCACCAACCGATGAATCGACCTGCGCCAACAACGTTGTTGGCCATTGCACAAAGCGCACCCCTCTGCGCACTGATGCCGCAGCAAAACCGGCCAGATCTCCAACAACTCCGCCGCCCAATGCCAGCACCAGATCGCCGCGCTCTATCCTGGCCGCTATCAGCCCATCACACACGGCTGCAAATTGCGCATAAGATTTGCTGCTCTCTCCCGGTGGCACTGTAATTTGGGCAACGCGCAGGCCCTGGGATTCAAGTGCATCGGTAATCCGCGCACCGTGCAGAGCATTAACAGTGTCATCGGTGACAATGGCCACAGCCCCACCGGGCGCAAGCTGCGCTACACGCGTGGCACCAGGCGCGACGATATCACGGCCGATCACGATGTCGTACGAGCGCTCCCCCAGAGCAACCGGCACTGTAATAGGGGCCGCTCCCCCTGCAGAGGAAGCGAGATCCTGAGCATTGCTGGTCATCAAAGTCTCCAGAAGCGCAAACGTCAAAACTGGCGCAAAAACCGTCCTGCTGAAACGGCCATTTTGCTGAGGCTTCATTCTTTACAGATTAGCGTCGAGAATGGCCACAAGTTCATCGACAATTGTCTCATGCGGCACTTCCCGCGAATGCACGGTAAGATCAGCCAGTGCATAGACGGGATAGCGCTCATCCATCAGGCGTTGCAAGGTTGCTTCAGGGTTGTCCGTCTGCAACAGAGGCCGCGTGGGACGTTTACGCACGCGACGCATCAACGTGTCAGCATCAGCCATCAGCCAGATAGAGGGCCCCGATTCGCCAATGCGTGCGCGGGTCTGCGGATTCATATAAGCCCCACCGCCAGTTGCGAGCACCTGTGGTCCCTCATTGAGCAGCCGATCAATGACCCGCCGCTCGCCTTCACGAAAATGCGCTTCGCCATGGATTGAGAAGATATCTGCGATGCACATGCCCGCTGCTGCTTCGATCTCCAGGTCAGCATCGACAAATGGCAGATTGAGACGTTGCGCCAGGCGCCGACCGATTGTGCTTTTGCCCGCACCCATCATGCCAATCAACGTGACCGTACGATGACCAAGCTTTGTTGCAATCCGCGCGCACATCGCCGCATCCCGCTGCATATCACGATGCGCGGTATCGCGTGAAACAACCTCAGAGCCTGTATCTCCGTCATCTGTCTTCATATTTTACATGTATCCGCGTTATTCTGTGTGTTGCACCCTGGCCCTTGCGCATCCCTGTCCCTAACATCCGCGCATTATTGCATCATGGCCATTGCCCAACTTCACCGCAGATCCTTTCTCACGCCTTCACGTATTTCATTAGCATGTTACAACCATGCGCCAGATGCGGCTAATTGTCGATCATGGCTTGTTTACTATCACGGGAAAATGTCTGCACGTACGCAACGTCGGATGATATTCTTATCGTGGCCGACCTTTGTATCACCGGCCTGCGGAGTAACAATGCCTACGCTTTTTCGTCTTCTTATCATTGTCGGCATTCTCACGGGTCTGGGCTATGCAGGCCTTTATGCACTGGCGACTTACCTCACGCCCGAAATGCGTGAGATCACAGTCGCAATCCCCGCCGACCGCCTGCCGCGCTAACGACAAGCCATGCCGAAGCCCGGTTCTGCCCTTGTCGCTGTCGATCTCTACCTCAATATGCTGGCAGCAGAGCGTGGTGCTTCGCGCAATACACTCGATGCATATCGCCGCGATCTAACGGATTACACTGCTTTTTTGCTTAGCCAGAACAAGACGCCTGACTCTGCAACATCCGATTCCATCCGTGCATTTATGGTTGAGCTTGATGAACGCGGCCTGAAAGCAACGTCGGCCGCCCGCAAACTATCGGCCGTGCGCCAGCTCCACCGTTTTCTGTATAGCGAAGGCCACTGCCGTACAGATCCCGCTGCGGCCATCGAAGGACCACGGCGCGGACAATCACTGCCCAAGGTGTTATCGATTGCAGAGGTGGATCGTCTACTGACGGAAGCCCATGCAGGCATTAATGATGAAACCTTGCCTTTGGCCAAACGCCTCATGCGCGCACGAATGGCGTGCCTTATGGAAGTTCTCTACGCCACAGGCTTGCGCGTATCCGAATTGATCGCCTTACCGATCACAGCGGCCCGCACGCGTGAACGTTTTCTGATCGTGCGCGGAAAAGGCGATAAGGAACGTCTCGTGCCATTGACCGACGCCGCGCGCGAAGCCGCCAGGACCTTCCTTATGCTTCGTGAAGCTGCGGCCAACAACCGTGAAAGCCATTCACAGTGGTTATTCCCCGCTGACAGCGCTTCTGGCCACCTCACACGGCAAGCATTTGCGCGCGATCTCAAGGATTTGGCGATACAAGCTGGTCTATCTCCTGAACGCGTCAGCCCGCATGTATTGCGCCATGCGTTTGCCAGCCATCTGCTTCACAATGGTGCCGATCTACGCGTGGTGCAGGAGCTGCTTGGCCATGCTGATATCGCTACAACACAGATCTACACCCACATTCTCGATGAGCGCATGAAAGCCATGGTGCGCGATCTGCATCCGCTCGGTGATAGTTAGAAACTCTCTCAAGCCTATCCACCTCAAACCATAAGCGGATATTGCATATCCCCCTTGGAGCATGCGATGGTAGCCGCTGGTTAGCGGTACAGGCAGCATCCCAATAAGATGCATTATAGCGTTTGCAGCATTATCTGCGCGCGTTGCCCATGCGCTTGAAACGGGTTCGAGGAGATCATGGCGGGCGTTGAAGTTGGCTGGACTGATGTCATCAGATTGGCAGCAGTTGTATTTTTGGTGCTTGCTAACGGATTTTTTGTCGCAGCCGAATTCTCTCTCGTGGCCGTTCGACGCAGCCGCGTAGCTGAACTCGTCGCGGACAAGCATCGGAATGCCACCGCGCTGCAAAAGGCGATTGATTACCTCGACGGCAATCTGGCCGCAACACAGCTTGGCATTACCATTTCATCACTGGCGCTAGGCTGGATAGGAGAGCCGGCGCTTGCGCATCTCATCGAACCGCTCATTGCGGGTCTTCCGGGGAATCTTGCTACTATCGGCTCTCATACAATTGCAGTCGCCATAGCTTTCACCATCATCACGGCGCTGCACATCGTATTAGGAGAGCTTGCGCCTAAAAGCCTTGCCCTGCAACGCAGCGAAGCAACAGCACTGGTCATCGTCCGTCCCCTTGGCATTTTCCAGTTCATCTTCCGCCCAGCTATTTTCGTGCTGAATGGCTTGGGCAATCAGGTACTGAAACTTGCAGGCCTTCATGCCAGCGAAGATGCCGGCTCCACCTACTCGCCGGAAGAGTTGAAACTGCTCATGGCCGCCAGCCAGCGAGCGGGCGTGCTGCATCAGGCGCAGCTTGAGGTGGTGGAACGTGTTATCAACCTCAGCAATAGACGCATTGGCGATTTTATGACGCCGCGGCTTGATGTCGAATGGGTGGATGCTGACGACCCTCCGGCTGAGATTCTGAAAACCATCCGTGAAAGCCGACATGCTCAAATGCTCGTCAGCCGTGGTGAACTCGATGAAGTTCTGGGCATCGTGCTGAAAGAAGACCTGCTCGATAGCGCCCTTGACAACCTGCCCATCGATGTCGCTCATCTCGCACGGGAACCGCTGGTGGTGCATGAAGCCACGCCATTTCTGCGGGTGCTCGACCACTTCAAACAGCAGCCAGTGCGCCTGGCCGTTATCGTCGATGAATATGGCGGCGTGGAGGGGATCGTTACACAGACAGACCTTCTCGAAGCCATGGCTGGTGAATTACCGGGCACAGACGATGACGAACCATCAGTCGTAGAGCGTGCAGACGGCTCACTCCTGATAGATGGGATGATGCCCGCGCATGATGCATTCGACCGCCTGGGCTTGCGCGATCTGCCACAAGGTGGGGATTTTCACACCATCGCAGGCTTCGTGCTGCATGAACTGGGTCATATTCCCAGTGTCGGCGATACAGTGGATTGGCAGAACTGGCATTTTGAAGTTATCGATATGGACGGTCGCCGCGTAGATAAGCTGCTGGTTGCCCGCATCAATGACGATTAGAGAAGTTTGCACTCAAGTTGAGTCGGCATTTTTCTCTAATCATTTGTTTATGCGTCAGATTTATCCCAAAAGTGGCATCCACCGTTTGGTCTGATGCAATAGAGCGCAGCTCTGATCCTGTCAGCACGCCCCGCGCTTACCCTCCCTTAGCGGGAAATCCCGCGCCTGTTAATGCGCGGGCTGAAGCCACCGCACGGGTAAGATTTGTGGCCATATCCTTATGAGTAGGATTTTCCGCCATCTTCGCGCCCGTATGAAGGCCCAGCTTTTCTGCTGCAACAGGCAAAGGCCAGCGCGCCTTCGGGCGGTGCGTGCGGAACTGGCCGCGTGTGATCGCAGAAAAAGTAATAACAACCACCGCCAAAGTGATTATCCACCATGGGAATGCCACACCGGCACCAAGGCAAGACAGCATACAAGCACACGCAACAGCAGCCGTCATTCCAGGCACAAGCAATGCTGATCCTGCAGGACCTGATGCTCTGTCGCCCAACCCGCGCACGATAAAATACAATACCACCGCTGCAAGGCCCGCGCCGATGGCTCCCAACTCGAACCATATCTCGAACGGAAAACCATTTGGCACCTGCACCGGCACAGCACCGGAAAGACGCGCAGGCAACACCGTATCAAGACCATGCCCGATAACAAAGCTGCCCGGCACTGTCAGAATCAATGATTGCCAGGCCATCGCTCCATCGCGCAAGGGATTACCTTCTGCAAACAGCAGTTGCATCAATGGCGACAACACCATCACAAGTGCAGGCGCTGCGATAAGCCCTCCAGCGATGCCCCATGCGACAATACGGTTGCCAAGTACTGGCCGCCAAAAAGTCAGCGCATAGATCACAACTCCGACAGCAAAACCACCCAACGGTAGCCATAGCTGCGAAACACCCAATGTTAATGCCGTGACCAGCCCCAATGCAACCGACAACCCTCGACGCCTGCGGGACTCCAGCCATGCAACGGCCGGCCAGAATATGACTGCCAGTCCAGTCATGCCACGTTCGAAAACCGCCGTCTCATTTAACAGCATATCCCGTGAGCGCGTTGCCATTAAAGCCAGCGCCAGCAATGCCGAAGCAGCCACACCAATGCCTGTCAAATAAAGGTTGGATGCCCGCACCCGTTCGGGCAGCGCTGTCACACCGATAAGAGCAACAGCCCCTGCTTGTATCATATCAAAGAGTTTATCGCCTGCTTCACCACGATCCGGCGACCACATCACCGATAGCGCTGACCATAACAGCAACAGAATACCTGCAACACCAGCAGGGCTTTTGAACAGCTCACCCAGAAATCGGAACACGCCACGCGGCGGTGCTTCAATAACACTTGAGAGCGCCAACAGCGACACTCCCACTGGCGCCAAAACCACTGTCGCCCGGCGTGAGAAGAAGGCAGCCAGCGGCAGCAACACAACGAGAATCCCAAATCCCATACGGCGCAGCAACGCAGCAGCATCAGCAGCAGGATCAAGCGGGGGGGAGTGAGGGCGCGTCACCATGCACGAATACGCTTCCAAAACAGGCGCGCCCAATGCGCACCTCTTGCCCTACCCTAGCGTGGGCCAATTGAGAAAGCTGTAGAAGTAATGCAACACTCGAAAAGATGAGGTATTTTCAAGAGAATAACGATAAATTAATCGCCAAGCCCATCCTTGAGAATATTTTTAATTCTGGTAGCGACAGAAACTTTTTCATGACCATCAAACAACCAATTATACACCCCACGGCGATTGGACATAAGCGGATCCTTACCTTCCAGTAAGCTTTCAATCTTCTTTTTTAGTGCATCACCATCACTTATTTTATAGCACGCACTCATTACCGCTTCCCCAACTTTATTCAGATCTGCCATACCTCCAGTGAAAATTACCGGCTTTTCTGTAAACATAAACTCAGCCATTGTTGATGAAATATCACTCACCAAAATATCCGATCCGAGAACATCATCCAGAAAGTCAGCCCCTAAAACAAAGCGCACGCACTCATCATTTTTCATGAGATTAAGTAGATTGATCCCCTCTTCCATGCCCTCTTCTTGACTCAATGAAACAAAAAGAAGCGGATGGGCAATTAAGTTCAAAATAAGATTATTTTTCTTAACGACATCGAATAGAGACTGTGCGTATGAAATAAAATTCACCCGATCAGCACCCGTCCAGCGAGGCTTCCATGCTATAGCCTTGCGATCAAATCTGGTAAACTGACGCCCATAATAGGCGTAACTATCAAGCTTTAGGTAGCCCACTGGAATGAAGTTAATGCGGTCGCGATAAAGCTGCGCAGATTCCGTAAAAACCATGGAAGCACGCTCAAGGTATGGATTCTCAGCCAGCACTCGATAATCGCCACTCCAGTGGATCAGCGCTGCACCATAGGAAACATGAATGAGACGACCAATAGCAGAGAGTTTATCAGAGCTGAGTTTATCATCGATATAAATATCATAAGGATTAGAAGTAAAAATATAATCCGGCTTAAGCGCTTCTATATCAAAATCAGCACAGTAAATAATGTGAGGAATACCCTTATCAGCTAAGACTGCTGCAATTTCCAAAGCAGGAACTGCAGGAGAAAAGCTATGACCGACACGATCACACACCACAACTGTAATGATATTTTCAGGCTCAGCGCTAAGCTCTGCATAAAGCGTTTCAATATTATTTGCATATGGGTCATTAATGATAAAGACAATATTCAAACCAGTATCCTCATTCTGGAAAATGCAGGACAGTCAGCACGCACTGCATCTCTCCCAATTCATCGAACAAGCTGCATGTCTGGACATTTATAGCCGACACTTTCTGCGGGCATGCTCTAAATGCTCGAATTTGATGATAAGCACAATGAGAGAAAGTTCATTATTGCACGGGGTGGAAAAATGCGAACTGATGAACATTGAGGTCAAAGCTAGACATCTGCGACAACGCTGGTATGACGCAAATACGCATAGCATCTTTCACTGATGATACATCCGTAATCTGATTAAGGATGTGCCAGCGAAGCGGGTGCTTTCAAGAAATTGATGTTAACGAATGGCCCCAAGTGGCCCATTGTGGATTCTTAAGGGGATAATGATGACCTCGAAACTCGATCAACTGAAAGCTGTCACCGTTGTCGTTGCCGATACGGGTGATATCGAGACCGTGCGTCGTCTTAAACCGCAGGACTGCACCACAAACCCAACCCTTCTGCTTAAAGCCGTGCAATCCGGCGCCTATGCGGCAATCGTTGATGAGGCCCTTTCATGGGGGCGCAAGCTTGACGGCGCTCGTGATGAGGTGATTTCACGTGTGTCTGACCGCCTTGCCGTCAGCTTTGGCACCGAGCTTGCAAAAGCCGTTCCCGGCCGCGTATCAACAGAAGTTGATGCGGATCTGTCGTTCGATACCGAGGCAACCGTTGCCAAGGCACGCGCCTTCATCAGCGATTATGCAGAACGCGGCATTGGGCGTGATCGCATCCTGATCAAAATCGCAGCAACATGGGAAGGTATTCGCGCAGCAGAAATTCTACAGCGTGAAGGCATCGACACCAACCTCACACTGCTGTTCTCGCTCGCCCAGGCCGCAGCTTGTGCTGATGCAGGCGTGTTTCTGATCTCCCCGTTTGTCGGCCGCATTCTTGACTGGCACGCCAAGAACGGCGGCGGCCCTTACACCGGCGAAACAGATCCTGGTGTTGTCTCCGTGCGCGCAATCTATGCTTATTACAAGCGTCACGGCATCAAGACCGTCGTCATGGGCGCATCGTTCCGCAATAGTGCGGAAATCGAAGCACTTGCAGGCTGCGACCGGCTGACGATCTCGCCAGCCCTCATTGATGAATTGGCCGCAGCTGAAGGCACCTTGCCGCGCGCGCTGTCGCCAGATGCTATCGCTGATGCGCCCGACCGTCTGCATCTTAATGAAGCGGCTTTCCGCTTCGCAATGAATGAAGATGCAATGGCAACTGAGAAGCTGTCGGAAGGCATCCGTGCTTTCGTCAAGGATCTGCGCAGCTTGCGTGCAATGATCGGCGAGCAACTATCATAAGGTGAAAGCGCATGATCGACATCGCCACCAGGGTCTATAATCATAGCTGGAAGATCGATCCGATCGTGCGCTCTCTGCTCGATACGGATTTCTACAAGCTATTGATGGCGCAGATGATCTTTCGTCGCCAGCGCGATGCGAAGGTCACCTTTTCCATCATCAACCGCTCAAAACATGTACGGTTAGCGGATCTAATTGACGTGGAGGAACTCCGCGAGCAGCTCGATCATGTGCGCACATTGTCGCTCACGCGTGGTGAATCCACGTGGCTGCGCGGCAATATGTTCTATGGCCGCCGGCAAATGTTCGAGCCGGAATTTATCGCCTGGCTCGAAAAATTCCGGCTGCCAGACTATACCCTTGAAGAGAAAGACGGCCAGTACGAACTGACCTTCGAGGGGCCATGGCTGGAAACCACTTTCTGGGAAATTCCCGCTCTTGCAATTCTGACAGAACTACGCTCACGCGCGGCCCTCAAACATATGGGCCGCTTTGAGCTGCAAGTGCTCTATGCCCGCTCGATGGCGCGTTTGTGGGAAAAGGTTGAAGAGCTGAAAATGCTTCCTAACCTGCAGATCGCTGATTTCGGCACCCGCAGAAGGCATAGCTTTCTGTGGCAGGATTGGTGCGTGCAGGCCATGCAGGAAGGGCTTGGAAACGCCTTTTCAGGCACCTCAAACTGCCTGATCTCGCTGCGCCGCGAGATGGAGGCTGTAGGCACCAATGCGCATGAATTACCAATGGTTTATGCGGCTCTCGCGCCCGATGATAAGGAGCTGATGCAAGCTCCCTATCACGTGCTAAGCGATTGGCAGGAAGATTATGACGGCAATCTCCTGGTCATCTTGCCCGATACCTATGGCACAACCGGCTTCCTGAAGAATGCACCACCATGGCTATCGAAATGGACCGGCATCCGCGTGGATTCAAAAGACCCCATTGTCGGCGGTGAAGAAGCAATCGCATGGTGGAAATCACGCGGGGCCGACCCACGTGACAAGCTGATTGTGTTCTCGGATGGCCTTGATGTACCGGCTATCAAGAAAATTCATGCGCATTTCACGGGTCGGGTGCGGTTTGCATTCGGTTGGGGAACGATGCTGACCAACGATTTTCGCGGCTTCGCGCATGACGCATTGCTCGATCCGTTCTCAATCGTCTGCAAAGTGGTCTCGGCGAACGATACCCCAACGGTGAAGTTGTCAGATAACCCCGCCAAGGCCCTCGGGCCACCTGAAGAGATTGAACGCTATAAACGGGTTTTTGATGTGGGTGAGCAAAACGTGCGTGAAGTGGTGGTGTAATGTCGAAAGATCAGAAAAAAAACGAGCAGGCTTCCAACGCAATGTGGGGCGGCCGCTTTGCTACATCGCCCGCCGCTCTCATGGAAGCCATCAACGCATCCATCAGCTTCGACAAGCGCCTGGCGGATCAGGATATTCGTGGCTCCCTGGCGCACAGCGATATGCTGGCGGCGCAAGGCATTATTGGTCAGGATGACCGCGACGCAATCCACGCGGGCCTTGCCAAGGTGCAGGCAGAGATCAACACTGGCACATTCGAGTTCAAGACGGCGCTGGAAGACATTCATATGAATGTCGAAGCACGTCTGAAGGACATTGCCGGCCCCATGGCAGGACGTCTCCACACTGCCCGCAGCCGTAATGATCAGGTTGCTACCGATGTTCGCCTTTGGGTGCGTGAAGCGCATGACCGCGCAATTGCCCAGATCACCGGCCTGATGACTGCGCTCATTGCACAGGCAGAAAAAAACACCGACACGGTGATGCCTGGCTTCACACATTTGCAAAGCGCACAGCCCGTGACTTTCGGCCATCATCTCCTGGCCTATGTCGAGATGTTGGGGCGTGATCGCAGCCGCTTCCGGGATTCGCGCAATCGTCTCAACGAATGCCCCCTTGGCGCAGCAGCCCTTGCCGGCACCTCCTTCCCGATTGATAGACACGCAACGGCCAAGGCGCTCGGATTTGAAGGGCCAACGCGCAACTCGCTTGATTCTGTGTCAGACCGGGATTTCATTCTGGAATATCTGTCATCAGCCTCGATTTGCGCCCTGCATCTGTCACGATTTGCTGAGGAAATCGTGCTCTGGATGACCGCACAGTTCGGCTTCGTGCGTCTTTCCGACCGCTGGACGACAGGCTCCAGCATCATGCCGCAGAAGAAGAATCCTGACGCAGCCGAACTCGTGCGCGGCAAGACAGGCCGCGTTTACGGCGCTCTCGTCGCGTTGCTCACTGTCATGAAGGGCCTGCCACTGACCTACTCCAAGGACATGCAGGAAGACAAAGAGCAACTGTTTGACGCCGCTGACACCCTCGAACTGGTACTTGCTGCCACCACAGGCATGGTGGAGGACTTGCAGCCAGTCGCCGAGCGCATGGCAGGTGCGGCGGGCGCGGGCTTCTCAACCGCAACCGATCTGGCAGATTGGCTGGTGCGAAGCCTCAACATGCCGTTCCGTGACGCTCATCATGTAACAGGTAGGCTTGTTGCTGAGGCTGAGCAGCGCGGCGTGGGGCTGGAAGAATTGCCACTTGATGTTTTCCAGGCAGTTGAAGCTGGCATTACATCTGACATCTATGCAGTTCTAGGCGTTCAGAACTCCGTGCGTTCACGCAAAAGTTTTGGCGGCACGGCCCCTGATCAGGTCGCGCTGCAAGTTTCATGGTGGAAAGACCGTCTATGAACCCAGCCTTAGCGCGTACCATTCCGGCGCTTTTCGTCGTTATCTGGGCAACGGGCTTCGTAGTGGCGCGATTAGTCGCGCCACATGCCGATCCTATGACGTTTCTCGCGCTTCGCTGTGCCCTTGCGGTGGTTGTCTTTACGGCCATTGCATTTGCAGTCGGCGCGAAATGGCCTGCAACGCCACGCCATTGGTTCGATGCGCTCATCGCCGGCGTGTTGATGCAAGGCTGCTATCTCGGCGCAACTTTCTGGTCGGCAAAGCATGGTTTGCCTGCGGGCATCATTGCGCTTGTCATGGGCTTGCAGCCGCTGCTAACCGGCATCCTATCCGTACCGCTCCTGGGGGAACGGGTATCCGGCCAGCGCTGGCTTGGCATCGTGCTAGGCTTTTCCGGTGCGCTGCTAGTGTTGTTCCCCAATCTTGGACAAACAACATCCTCCCTGCCCCTGGCGGCAACGCTTGTTGCATTGGGTGGCATGGTGGCAATGACGTTTGGTACCATCTGGCAAAAGCGTACGGCTTCAAAATCTGATTTGCGCACTAATGCGGCAGTTCAGTTCATTGGCGGCGTCGCAGTGCTGCTGCCCTTAGCACTGCTGACGGAGAACATGCACCTCGATGGCACGATTGAGATGTGGATCGGCCTCATCTGGGCAGTGCTGGGGTTATCGGTCGGCGCAATTACGCTGCTGCTCTATCTGATCAAGCAGGGGGCCGTGGCAGGGGTTGCGACATTGCTCTATCTGGTGCCGCCTGTATCAGCGCTGATGGCCTTTTTCCTGTTTGGCGAAACACTTGCACCAATTCAGCTTGTGGGTATGGCATTATCAGCTGCCGGAGTTGCAATCGCTAACCGGCCTTAGGCTTGGACCATGATATGCAAGGAAAGACACAAAGAGCGGGGCTATTCCCGTCAGGTGGCTTGACGTAGCAGAGTCTCTCCAAATGCTTTCATCTTTTATTTTCGCACCACATCATTCCAGAAGCGCAGATGCTCTTTCTGTTTGAGGCGATAAGATAAAGAAAAAGCGCTATGCGATGAATCCAGTCGCACAGCGCTTTTTATAAATGCTCAACTGTCAAAGATATCGGCTCAAAGGCCGCCCATACCTGGCGCAAACGTTGTACCGCCACCACGGAACAGCTGGGTCAGGAAGCTCTGCTCAGCACCGCTTGTAGGTGTTGTGCGGCTAATGAAGTCAAACACCACACCATCCTGCAGGCCGTAGTGAGCTACGCGCTCCACCTTGAAGGACTGGTTGAAATACACCGCCACCACGCGCTGATCGACGATGCGTGGCTCGATAAACTGCACGGTGCGCTGCAGCTTTTGGCTAATGTAGTAGAAAGTCTTGTTACCGACTGTCGAGACAGTGGAAGGCGTGCCCAGAATGGTTAAAACCTGCTCAACGCTCGTACCGGGCGTAATGCGGCTTAACGCATCCTCCTTGATCACGTAGCCGCGCGAGATCGTCTCGCTGCTGCCGCAGGATGCAAGCCCAAGGCCAAGCATGCCTGTAAGCAAAACTGCCGCAGACACGCGTATTGCTGATGCAGCGCGTCTCGATGTAAAGCTTTTGGCCGAAGAAATGCTCACCCGATGGTCTCCTAAGCTAATGCGCAAAGTGTGCGCTTGCATAAAACCTCGCATATGCCGTAACCCGCGTCTTGTGGATTTGCAAGGCGACACACAATTTAGTGGGGAAAGATGTTATTCGGATTAATAGGCCGCAAACGCAATACGGATGCTGTTGAAGCGCTTTATGCACGCATCCTCGCCGCCTCGCGGGCGCCTTTCCTCTATACCGACTTCGCTGTGCCAGACACGCTTGAAGGCCGTTTTGATTCGCTCACACTCCACGCAATCCTGTTGATGCGTCGATTACGCACATTACCTTCTCCGGCTGATAGCGTTTCGCAGGATCTTGTTGATATCCTGTTCCGCGAAGTCGACCGCAGCCTGCGTGAAATCGGCATTGGCGATATTTCAGTGCCCAAGAAAATGAAGATTTTTGCCAAGACTTTCTATGGTCGCGCGCAGCTTTTTGATAACGCTCTCAATGCTGCAGACGACAGTGCACTGCAAGAAGTGTTAGCTCGTAATGTCGGCAGAGACGCACAAAATCTGGCAGCCTTCACACAACATGTACGCCAAGTTGATGCAAAGGTAGCCAACTGCTCTCTGGATGATATTCTGTCTGAAGCAGCGTTGCTCCCGGATTCGCCCATAACAACGCCATATACTGGCCAGGAAAGTGTGGGGAGCACCACGACGCTCTAAATTACTGCATGGTTCTGTCGATAAATCGATACCGTTTTGTATGATTATGCATTAATTGATCACCTAAGGCCTGCCGCTTGCGGGCATCTCACTTCGCTCATGCGATTATATCTAAAGGAGGTCCATGATGACGGGCACCGAAAATTTTCCCCTGCAGCACATCTTCGACGTGGCTGACTTAAAGCCTGAAGGCAACGATGTGAAGGTGGAGACGACCTCCCAGGAACGCGAAGCGTTGGCTAAATTTCTTGATATACCAGCGATTCATCAGCTGACAGGCGTCTTTCACCTCTCCGGCAATGATTCCCGCGTAAAAATCCGTGGCGAGGTCCGGGCAGCGATTGAGCAGACTTGCACTGTATCACTGGAGCAGTTCGATGATTCCATCTTTGAGGAAGTCGAGGTTGTCTTCGCAGATATAGAGAGCATTCGGGCTGAATTCGGCGAGTCAGTAGATCTCGAATCAGAACTGGATGCCCCCGACGAGCTGATAGATGGTAAAATCGACCTCGGAGCCCTCACGGCGGAGTTCCTGGCGCTTGGTCTGGACCCTTACCCTCGTAAACCGGGTGTAAAATTTTCGTATGATGAGGGTTTTGAAGCGCCAGAATCGCCTTTTGCAGTGTTAACGGGCTTGAAGCAAACGACGCAGGGCAATAAGGAATAACCTCCTGCAATTGACAGGTACGAGCGCCTCGGCACACGTATCTGTACACTTCAGGAGTGTGTTCAGACCGCTGCAATAATTGCAGACAGTCGTATTGGAGTTTTATACGTTTACCATGGCTGCACCGATAACGATTGCGCTTGACGCCATGGGCGGCGATTTCGGTGCTTCGGTTGTTGTGCCCGGCGCGGCAATCGCGCTGGAGCGCCGCCCGGACATACGATTTTTGCTGCATGGTGACGAGAAGGTGATAGCACCTTTGCTCGCCAAGCATCCTGCTCTTAAGGCTGCATCAGAGATCCGCCATAGCGATGTATTTGTGAGGATGGACGACAAGCCCAGCCAGGCGCTGCGCGCGGGCCGTTATAAATCCTCCATGTGGCAGGCCATTGATGCTGTGAAAACCGGCGATGCTCACGTTGCTGTTTCAGCGGGCAATACCGGCGCGCTGATGGCAATGGCGATGTTCTGCCTGAAAACCATGGCGCCGATTGACCGCCCGGCAATTGCAGGCATCTGGCCAACGCTAAGGGGCGAGAGCATTGTGCTGGATATCGGCGCAACGATTGGTGCCGATGCGCATCAGCTCGTCAATCTTGCGCTGATGGGGACCGCATTGGCACGCGCCGTATTCGACATCGAGCGCCCGACTGTTGGGCTGTTGAATGTCGGCGTAGAAGAAATCAAGGGCAATGAAGCCGTGAAGGAAGCTGGGCGCATGCTGCGTGAAAGCACTTCGCAGCAATACACCTATCACGGTTTTGTTGAAGGCGATGATCTGGGCAAAGGCACGGTTGATGTTGTTGTGACAGAAGGCTTTGCGGGCAATATTGCACTGAAGGCCGCTGAAGGTACTGCACGACAGGTTGCAACTTATCTGCGCGCCGCGATTGAGCGCTCATTCATGGCGCGGATAGGATATCTCTTTGCACGTGGTGCGTTCAAAGCACTTCGTGAAAAGCTTGATCCACGCCGCTCAAATGGTGGAATTTTTCTGGGCCTTAATGGCATTGTTATCAAGAGCCATGGCGGCACAGATGCCTATGGGTTTGCTGCGGCAGTTGAACTTGCTTATGACATGTCTCGTTTTGGTCTGATCGATCGGATACGTGATACACTGACCCAGCCAGAGCCACTTACGGCTGAGGCATTATAGAGATTGAAGAAACGAGAGCATTTTGAGTGCTTCAATGAAACTCAAAACCGCTCTATAACCGGGCAGGCGAAACGCCGCGCCTCCAAAGTCGGGAGTCCATCGTTGCATCTCGCCAACCTGAGATCAGTCGTGCGCGGCTGTGGGGCCTATCTACCGGAACGCATTCTAACGAATGACGAGTTGTCTCGCATGGTCGACACGTCAGATGAATGGATTGCGCAACGCACCGGCATACGTGAACGCCACATTGCGGCGGAGGGCGAAACAACATCGCAACTCGGCGCAAAGGCTGCGCAAGCAGCGCTCGACAATGCGGGGCTGACAGCAGACGACATTGATCTTGTTATCTGCGCTACTTCCACCCCCGATTACACCTTTCCTGCAACGGCAACGCAAATTCAGCATGCATTGGGCATCAAGCAAGGTGTTGCATTTGATCTGCAGGCAGTATGCTCAGGCTTTGTGTTTGCACTCACGACAGCTGACAAGTTCCTCACTTCAGGGTCGCACAAGCGTGCACTGGTGATCGGCGCAGAAACATTTTCAAGGCTTCTCGATTGGGAAGACCGTGGCACCTGCGTGCTGTTTGGAGATGGTGCCGGCGCGGTTATACTGGAGGCGCAGACAGGAACGCAATCGCTCAAAGATCGCGGCGTTCTGACCTCACATCTGCGCTCGGATGGTCAGCATCGCTCCAAGCTTTTCGTAGATGGCGGCCCAGGTTCCACACGCACTGTTGGCCATTTGCGAATGGAAGGCCGTGAAGTGTTCCGTTTTGCTGTTGGTATGATTACAGACGTCATCGAAGATGCCCTCAGCGCCCTCGGCCTAACGGCTGCTGACATTGACTGGTTGGTGCCTCATCAGGCAAACCGCCGGATTATTGATGCCAGCGCCCAAAAGCTTGGTTTTGCCCCTGAAAAGGTCGTTGTAACTGTTGAGCGACACGGCAACACCTCCGCGGCCTCAATCCCGCTTGCTTTGTGCGAGGCCGTTAGTGACGGGCGCATTAAAAAAGGCGACCTGGTGCTGATTGAATCTTTGGGTGGTGGCTTCACCTGGGGCAGCGCTATTATCCGTTGGTAGGGATAGGCTTGGTCTTAAAGCCGCCGTGAATTTATGTCATTTGGACTCATCGCATGATTCACGTCATGCAAATCATTGAATTTACGCCATTGACCCGCGCAAGCGATGTGAATAGCGTTAAGCATAACAGTTGATGGCAACATCAAACGGCAAAAACGCAAATTTGGGCGTTCGATGCCAAGTTGGTGTGAACTGTTATGATTAACGCAATGAACGCTTCCCCGCTGGCGGGCTCGGCGAACATGGCAATAATTATAGGCAGATGCAGGCAAATGGCCTGTAGCTCTGGGAGCGTGCGGTTAACGCGCGGAAAGAAACGATGGCAGGACGGACAGTAACACGAGCAGACTTATGCGAGGTCGTCTATCAGAAGATCGGCCTTTCACGCACGGAATCGGCAGCACTGGTTGAATCTGTGCTCACCGAAGTTTCTGATACCCTCGCCCGTGGCGAAACAGTGAAGCTGTCGTCATTCGGCTCCTTCCTCATACGTGATAAAGGGCAACGTATTGGCCGTAACCCGAAAACCGGTGTTGAGGTGCCAATCGAGCCACGTCGCGTGATGATTTTCCGCCCCTCAAACGTGTTACGCGCTCGCATTAATGGCGAAGAGCCAGGCACGGAAGACTGATCAAGAACGAACGACAACAGTTTGGTAACAGTTTCGCGTGTCATGACGGATTCACGCAACATCCAAGCAGCACATTACTGTAGTGCGGAGCGAGCATTGAAGCGCTTGGCTTCCGGTTCGGCATGTTGCGGAAAGGAGTGACAGGTGAGCAAGGGACCAGACGCCTTTCGCACCATTAGCGAAGTTGCGGAAGAACTGAATATTCCTCAGCACGTTCTACGTTTCTGGGAAACGCGATTTACGCAGATTAAGCCCATAAAACGCGGCGGGGGCAGACGTTTTTATCGCCCGGATGATGTCTCGCTATTGGCAGGCATTCGGCATTTATTATACGGCGCGGGCTACACAATTCGCGGCGTTCAACGCATCTTGAAAGAACAAGGCGTTGCCCACGTTCAGGGGCTGGTTCTTGCGCCTGCGGATACCAGCAGCGCAAGCGTTCATGCAGTAGCCAGCGCGCTTGATAACATCCGTCCGCAATATATTGCGGCCCCTTCATATGACATCGATAGTAAGCAGGCGCTTGATAACCGCTTGCTTGAGCTTAAACTGGATGACACCGGGGTGGAAGCTTCGAGCATTCCAGATGCACTGCTTCCCCGCGATTTCAAGGACAATCGAAACGTCAACAAGCCATCGCATCGCCCGTCGTCACAAGGTTATCAGCCCCCACCCAGTCCGCCACTGGGTTCATCGGTTGATGCGCGGGTAGCCACCGTCGCCGCCGCTTATGCTGCCCTAACACCGGCCAGCGCTCCCCTCCACCCGCGCGACGGTTTTGCCATTCATCACGATGCGGCAGCAGATATCCAGCAGCACGATCCAACAGCGAATGCAACCGCCGAGATATCGTCAGCGTTGACAGATGTACATGTTGCTTCCGGGATAAGCCATTATGCGCCTGGCCCACTTTCGGCGGGTTCAGCATCTGGTCGCGCGCACCGCCTCGTTGAACAATCAGGCACGGCTCAGTCCGATGCTACCGATCATATAATCCAGCCGCAATATCGGCTCACAACAGGCACACGTGAGAATTTGCAATCGGTGCTTGAAGAATTACGCGAATGCAGGCGCCTGCTAGGCAGCACGCTTAACCGGCAGATGGACTAAATAGCTAAGCGTTTTGTATTTCTATAATCCTGAAGCGACCTGACATCATTGCATGCCGGCAATCGCAACGCTCGCTGCCCTGACATTGCGCAAGATGCCCTTTGCGTGCAATATAGCGACATTGAAATCAGTTGCGGATTGAACAATCCCTCTCATTTCAATGCCCTATCATATGTTAAAGGGAGATTGCATTTCCAGTGTTTGCATTTTTCTTTATTCGGGAACAACGGTCATTGTCGCTTCGTTGATGCTTTGCTTTCAAAAGTGAGACAGCGGAGTGTGCGCGCAAGCAAGAGGTATCCATGAGCGAAGTCCCAGTAACACGCCCTATTACAGTTGACACCCGCGGCGTATTGGCGGGACGTTTGTTTGCATATCTCATTGATGTTGTTATTATTTTCGTTCTTACTGCTGTTCTTGGCTCCATCATAGCATTCTTGGGCGTTGTGACATTTGGCCTTGCCTGGATGCTCTTTCCGCTGTTAGCCGGTACAGGTGTGCTCTACAGCGCAATCACGGTTGGTGGGGATGCCCAGGCGACGGTTGGCATGCGCTGGCTAGGTCTTCGCGTCGTTGGACCAGAAGGCACGCGGGTAGACTGGCTTATTGCTGCCGTTCACGCGATCTTCTTTTACATTGCTGTGAGCACCTTCATCCTCTTCGTACTGGATATTTTGACAGGTCTTGTGCGTTCAGACCGACGTATGCTTCATGATCTACTGACAGGGCTCACCATTGCCCGCGCTTGAGTTGCTTACTTGACGTGTTATGCTAGTGGATCGGCAAGACACCGCCTGTAAATACAATTCTTTGACGGCAAGCTAGAAATATACTATCATCTTGCAAACACTTGATTTTTCCTGAATTTTACCTATTCAGGAATTGATGATGGTGATCATTCGCTGTGACAACGCAACCACGCAACACACCGCAGTTTTTCTTAACCTCTCCTACTCCTTGCCCCTATCTTCCAGGGTTTCAGGAGCGGAAGGTGTTTACACATCTCGTTGGCCGGCGCGCGGAAGAGATTAATGACGTTCTCTCACAAGGTGGGTTTCGTCGCTCTCAAACCATTGCCTATCGGCCTGCATGTGAAAATTGTCGCGCTTGTGTTTCCGTCCGGGTTGTAGCCCGTGATTTTCGTGCATCACGCGGTTTTCGACGGATCATCAATCACAACGCAGATCTTGATGGCACCATGTTGCTGCCGCAGGCAACATCTGAGCAATATGGGTTATTTCGTAGCTATCTCGATGCGCGCCATGCTGATGGCGGCATGGTGGATATGAGTATGCTCGATTATTCAGTGATGGTTGAGGATACCCACGTTACCACCCGCCTTATTGAATACCGCACGCACAGCGGTGAGCTCATGGCTGCAGTGCTGACTGATGTACTGAGCGACGGCCTTTCAATGGTTTATTCCTTTTATAACCCTGACCTACCCCACCGCAGTCTCGGCACCTTCCTGATTCTTGATCACATAGATCGTGCGCAAATGCTTGGTTTGCCGTTTGTATATCTGGGCTATTGGGTCGATGGTTCGCGCCGCATGGGTTATAAGGGCCGCTTCCTGCCACAAGAGCGGCTGATGCCTGAAGGGTGGGTTCGCGTTGATCATGCGTGATCACGGCATCGTTTGCTGTTTTCGCTTCTGCTTTACGCAATCTTCAATCGGTTCCCCTTGCATCAATAGCATCATTGACCATGTCTCCTCATATCGACACTGGAGACAAACATGACACAACGGGATAATAACTCACCCTTTATGCAGTGGCGCCCGATTGAGTTGGCAGCACTTGTGATTGGTTTCATTATTTTCTGGCCTCTGGGCCTTGTAGTGCTTGCGTGGAAATATTGGAATGATCGCTCAGCCTCTCCCCGCAATCTTGACGATGTGATCTGTACAGGGGTGAACAACGTCCGTGATGGCCTCGCCAATGTTTTTGGCAGTAATCGCGCGCCGAATGTTGCTGCGGATGACCTTGCGCCAACGGGTAACGCAGAGTTTGATGCCCATGTACGCGCAGAACTGGAACGCATTGATGCTGAACGGCGAAAGCTCGCAGATGAAGTGCGCGCATTTCATGAATTTCTGGAACAAGAACGCGCTGGCGGTTCTGATGTTTATGCGCGTTTCCGCAATCAACGGGGCGGCAGCTTCAGCGCTTAAACCATTCCATAGAAATTAAAAGGTGGGGGGAAATCCCCACCTGATTATTTACTGGGCTTTTATAAAAGGAATATCGATCTTATCGCCAATCTTAGCGCCAATGCGCGCTACTGTACCGGCGTTAAGCTCAATTACAGCACGTACTGGCGCGCCAGAGGGGATATAACGCCGCGACATTGGCTCGGTTTTTTCGGCAATGCGCACGACTCGGCCATCTGCGCCAACGAACAACATGTCGAGCGGAATAAAAGTATTATCCATCCACATCGATACGGGCTGCACGACTGGGTAGTCGAAGATCATGCCACGATCTACAGGCATATAGCGCCGCCCCATTAAGCCTCGCGCCTGCTCCTCATCGGTGCGCGCAATCTCAACCTCGAAATGATGCTGGCCTGTTCCTGTCATAATTGTCAGGGTTTCAGTTGCCATGATCGCATTGGCCGGCAATGCAAATAGCAGAGACATTCCGAATGCGAACATCAACGCTAGAAATTTGTCTGCGTATTGCCTAGTCACCTGCATATTGGCCTCAATCCATCAAATTGAATGATAAACCGCAAAGTTGCTAAACCTTGCTGCAATGCATTCCTCTACAAAAAGCGAATCAGCAGAACGCAGATATGAAACACCACGCTTCCACCTACTGCGAATTTCGCTGCATGCGCGCATGGAGAATTGATCTTTCTGTCACTTATTTGCAGCTGACGCTTTCTCGCAGATAACGCTTAACTCATTGCAACGTCAACTCACTTTCGTGCGAAGAGGTAATATAAAGGTTTTAATATGTATGTGATTTCATCGAATTAAATAGAGCGTCAGACGCTCTGAAAGTGTCAGCATTGCTCTCTAATCTTTACCTTTTACCGGAGGCAATGGCTTACGAAATATATAGCACTTGAACACATGCCCTGCGCGCAGAGGCATGTGAACAGCAAAGAGCGCCACAATAAATCTTAATGGGAAACGGGAGCGTGACCTATATCCGGAAGGCGCGCTTCTGCGACCATGCGGCCTTTAGGGCCATCGCCGTAACGAACTAGAAGCGCTTGACCAGGTGTAAGCTCCATGAGGCCATAACGGCGCATGGTCTCCATATGAATGAAGATGTCAGGCGTACCTTCACCACAAGTCACAAAGCCAAAACCACGCTGGCGATTGAACCACTTCACCACGACCATCTCAAAACCACCCGTCGGCACCACTGAAACATGGGTGCGCACTGGCAGCTCAGAAGGATGAGGGGCTGTGCTCACATCAATGGAGTGCACACGAAACACCTGAAGGCCCCGAGTACGACGGATCACATCGCAAACAATGCTGGCGCCTTCTACAGCGGTTTCATAACCATCGCGCTTGAGACAGGTTACGTGCAGAAGCACATCTGGCATACCATTATCAGGCACTACGAAGCCAAAACCACGCGATACGTCGAACCATTTAATGCGCCCCCTTACCTCAATGAGGTCATGAGGAGCATCGTCCATCTCTGCGAGATCGACAGCTATATACGTGCCTGAACGCGTCTCATCCGTCATGGTGTGCAGCACCTGATAAATGCGAACCTAAACTTTCTTAACGATAACATTATCGATCTGCGAAAACAGGCGTTAATCCACTACTAAAGTGATTCACACACAGGCTTTATGTACCAAAAGCAAACAATTTCGGTACTTCATGCATTTTCGCAGACCAAGCTATTAAGCATTTCACTCAACGCCCGTTTGCTCTCAGCGAACACCCCGTGCGGCATCAACAGCTGCGCGCGTTTCGCGGGCCTCTTCGCGAATTGCAAGCCAGTCATGCGTTTGAAGCGCCTTAGGAGACACCAACCAGGAGCCGCCAACAGCGATCACATGTGGCACCGCCAGATAGGCCGCAAGGTTGTGCGGTCCTACCCCGCCTGTCGGGCAGAATGACACATCAGGAAATGGGCCATGCAAGGCATTCAACGCGGGCACGCCACCAGCGAGCTCAGCCGGAAAGAACTTGACCGCGCGATGGCCACTCGCAACGGCACGCATCACATCTGATGCCGTGGCTGTACCGGGCAACCAGTCGAGTGACTCACGCACCATCGCTTCATGCAGGGTTTCACTAAAGCCGGGGCTGAACGCCAATGAGGCGCCAGCATCACGCACCGCCTTTACCTGGTCGGGATGCACCACTGTACCCGCAGCCACCAGAATGCCTGGCACAGAGCGCGCGACAGCGCGAATCGCTGAAAGCCCTTCATCAGTGCGCAGCGTAAGCTCTACGACATCGATGCCACCTTCCAGCAATGTCTCAGCCAACGGAACCGCTGCTTTTACATCGCTAATTGTAACCACTGGAATAACGCCACACGCCCTGATCCGGTCGAGATGCACCTGCTGCATGAGTTTTACTCCCCATGGCGCTATAACGCGCCTCTTGTCGTTCACATCATTTGCGTGTGAGTCTAAAACGTTTTCCAGCTTAACGGAATCGAAATCACACACCCTGCCCGTTTATGAAAGCCACTTTTCTATGATCGGTTCCCACACATCCATGCCTTCTTCCACCCGGGCCTCCCGCATACCCGCACTTGATGTCGCGCGCGGCATCGCCATTGCTGCGATGATTTCCTATCATTTCATGTGGGATCTTTATTTCACTGGCTTTTGGCACATCAATGCCGCAACAGATCCTATGTTGCGCCTCTACGCCAAGGCAATTGCCGCATCCTTTCTGACTCTGGTGGGCATTGGACTTGTGCTGGCGCATGGCAATGGTATGCGGTGGCATTCCTTTATCAAGCGGCTAGGCATGATTGTCGCGGCTGCACTTGTGGTAACGGTGGGATCGTATTTCGCGTTTCCCGATAGCTATATATTTTTCGGCATCCTGCACTGCATCGCGCTCTCAAGCGTTTTAGCGCTACCGTTTTTGCGTGCACCCGTATGGCTTGTGCTGGTTGCCGCAGTGATCGCATTCGCCATGCCATGGGCTATCGCCGCACCTGTTTTCGAGGCACCGTGGGCCTTATGGCTTGGGCTGGGCATTATCCCACCGCTCAGCAATGATTATGTGCCGATTTTTCCGTGGTTTGGCTTTGTATTGATGGGCATCGCGCTATGGCGCCTAAACCCCGCTCACGCCAAAGATACGCCACGTTGGCAGCCACATAGCGTCATCGGTCGGGTTCTTGTATTTACCGGCCAGCACAGCCTGATCATCTACCTGACGCATCAGATTGTGCTGATCGGTATTCTTGTGGGTCTTGCGAGCCTTCTCAGGCCGCTTTGACGGGACGTTCGGCGATCTTGACCAGGTTCTTCAGGATCGTCGTCGTGCCCTTGAGGCGCTGCTCGGCCGTATCGAATGAATCGATGAATACAATGCGCATATCCGGCCGCACCTTGGCCAACGAACCCTGCTCGGCCACGTAAGACACCAACCCTGCCGGGTTCGCAAATGAGCTGTTGCGGAATGCCACGATCACGCCCTTTGGTCCCGCCTCTACCTTTTCAACGTTCGCACGGCGACACAATGCCTTGATCGAAACGATCTTCAGCAGCTGCTCAACCTCTTCCGGCAAGGTACCGAAGCGGTCAACCAGCTCGGCCCCAAAGGCTTCAATATCGCGATCTTCATCAATCTTGGAGAGCCTGCGGTAGATATCGAGGCGCAGCTGGAGATCCGCAACATAGTCCTCCGGAATCATAACTGGCGTGCCAATTGTGATTGTCGGTGACCATTGATCATCCGCCTCATCATCATCCGTTGCACCGGACTTGAGCTGGGCCACAGCCTCTTCCAGCATTTGCTGATAGAGTTCATAACCCACCTCACGAATGTGACCAGACTGCTCATCGCCCAAAAGATTACCCGCACCGCGAATATCAAGATCGTGGCTCGCAAGCTGGAAGCCCGCGCCCAGGGTATCAAGCGATTGCAACACCTGCAGGCGCTTCTCGGCCGTTGCCGTAATCTGCCGCTTGGCGGGGATCGTAAACAACGCATAGGCGCGTGTTTTCGAGCGCCCGACACGGCCGCGAAGCTGATAAAGCTGGGCCAGACCAAACATATCCGCCCGATGCACAATCAGCGTATTGGCGCGCGGAATATCAAGGCCGGATTCAACAATGGTCGTCGATAAAAGGATGTCAAACTTACCTTCATAGAATGCCGTCATGATGTCTTCGAGCTGGCCGGCAGGCATTTGGCCGTGCGCAACCGCCACCTTGGCTTCGGGCACCTCGGCATCCAGGAAGGCCTTTACCTCGGCCAGATCATCAATGCGCGGGCAGACATAGAAAGATTGCCCGCCACGATAGCGCTCACGCAGCAGCGCCTCACGGATAGAAAGGCCATCAAACGGCATCACAAACGTGCGAACCGCCAGACGATCAACCGGCGGCGTTGCGATGATCGATAGCTCACGCACACCCGTGAGCGCAAGTTGCAGCGTACGCGGGATCGGCGTGGCAGAGAGCGTCAGCACATGCACTTCTGCACGCAGCTCCTTCAGGCGCTCCTTATGGGAAACGCCAAAATGCTGCTCCTCATCGACAATGATAAGCCCAAGCTCCTTGAACTTGATTGTCTTGGCCAGCAAGGCATGCGTGCCCACCACGATATCGACAGTGCCATCAGCCAACCCTGCCTTGACCTTTTTCATCTCGGCGGCGGATACAAAACGCGACAATTGCGCGATGCGCACCGGCAGGCCGTGGAAGCGATCGACAAAGCCATTGAAATGCTGCCGCGCCAACAGCGTTGTCGGCACTACAACCGCCACCTGATGCCCCGCTAATGCCACAGCGAATGCGGCGCGTAAGGCAACTTCAGTTTTGCCAAACCCAACATCACCGCACACAAGACGATCCATCGGACGCCCCGTCGCCAGATCATCCAGCACAGCATCAATCGTATTCTGCTGATCCTCGGTTTCATCATATGGGAAACGTGCCGCGAACTCGTCGTAGAGTCCGGCAGGCAGCTCCACACGCGGAGCTTCACGCATTGCACGTTCGGCAGCAACCTTGATCAGCTGGCTTGCCATCAAACGGATGCGCTGCTTGAGCTTGGCCTTGCGCGCCTGCCATGCACCCCCGCCCAACTTATCAAGCGTAACCTCGGTATCCTCAGAGCCGTAACGCGACAGCAGCTCGATATTGACCACCGGCAGGAACAGCTTATCGCCACCCGCATAATGAATCTCGAGGCAATCGAGTGGCGCACCGGCAGCGGTGATGGTCTTCAGATCAACAAACCGCCCGATACCATGATCGACATGCACCACAACATCACCGGCGGAAAGGCTGCCGATTTCGGCGATAAAGTCCTGTGCGCGGCGCGACTTGCGCTTCTGACGCACGAGACGGTCGCCCAGAATATCCTGCTCGCTGATGACAACGAGATCACTCGTCTCAAAACCAGCCTCAAGCCCCCAGATCGCCAGCCCCACCTCATTACGGGGAAGCGCCAGCGCGACATCAAGGCGGCCAACATTGGTGACGGGTTTCAGACCATGATCAGCCAATACGTGTGACAACCGCTCCCGCGAACCATCAGACCACGCAGCCATGATGACCCGCTTTTTCGCCAGCACGCAGTCGCGCACATGATCGACAGCGGCCTGAAACACATTTGCGCTATCATCAACACGCTCGGGCGCAAAGTTACGGCCCTGCTTTGCGCCAGCATCGACAATCATGCGCGCGGCATCATCTGGCTGATTAAACGGCGATAACCGCACAAGCGCATGCGTTGCCTGACGCTCCGCCCACTCACGCTCGGTTAAATAAAGCGCCTCAGGTGGCAGCGGATTGTAAGGCGGACTTGCGGACGGCCCGACATCCTCCCGCGCGGCCTTGCGCGCTTCGTAATAATCATTGATCTGCGCAAAGCGCTCAGCCGTCGCCTCTGTTGCCAGTGCATCAAGCACCAGCGGCACACCGGGCAGATAATCGAACAGCGTATCAAGCCCGTCATGCAGCAGTGGCAACCAATGCTCAAGACCGGGATGACGACGCCCCTCTGACACTGCTTCATAAAGCGTATCATCACGCCTTGCTGCGCCAAATGCCTTCACATATCCTTGACGGAAACGTCGAATAGTCTCCGCCGTAATTTTGGCCTCGCTCATCGGCACCAGATCGAGCGAGCGCAACTGATGCGTCGTACGCTGCGTCTCCGGATCGAAGGCACGGATCGATTCCAGTGTATCACCGAAAAAGTCCAACCGAATAGGCTCAGCCAGGCCCGGCGCATACAAATCAACAATACCACCGCGCACGGCATACTCGCCTGTATCGCGCACAGTCGGCGTACGGGCAAAGCCGTTAACCTCCAGCCACTCGACCAGCCTGTTCATGTCGATGGCATTGCCGGGAGCTGCCGAAAATGTCTCACTTGCCACCTGCCGCAGCGGCGGCACACGCTGCAGCAGCGCATTGATCGTGGTGAGCACAACACGTGGCTTCTGCTCGGAAGAGCGCGTGCGCGCGAGTCGCGCCAATGTCATCATCCGTCGCGCGGTAATCGCAGATGTCGGCGACACACGATCATAAGGCTGACAATCCCACGCAGGGAAAGACAACGCCTCGATCTCGGGCGCAGCAAACGTCAGCCCGGCCTCAATGGCCGCCATGCGCCGATCATCACGCGCAACATAGATAAGAACCGCAGGCCATTCCTTGTCCCGCAAACCACGCGCCAGTTCAGCCACGACAAGCGCATCGTAACCATCGGGCACTCCGGCAATCGTAGCATTATCACCCCGAACGAGGGCATCGACAGCGCGCTTCAATGAGGACATCGGTTGACCAGTTCAAACGTTGACGGGCGACGTATGGGTGTGGAACGCCTTGATCCGGCGAAACAGCGGCGTGTCATGCGGGGCTGGCGCCTCACCAGCGCTGAACCACGAGAACAGATCCACATCCTGCAACTCAGACATTCGCTCGAACTCGGCCACTTCGTCCTCACTGAGCTTGTCCATTTCCGAATCAGCGAAGGGGCCGAAAATCAGATCCATCTCGCGCATGCCGCGATGCCACACGCGAAATTTCAGCCGCCGGCGACGTGTATCAAGGTCTAGACCGTCCGAAAGATCAGCCTTGGCATCAGAGTTGTTGACAACGTCAGCGGCAGATGAATAATCGTTCATGATTTGTCCCTATAAAGACATATAATCGCCATCGGCGTTTCTATCAGCTATATAACGCCTACATCGTTTTTGCTCAAGCAATCCTTCAACCGCATCTGTCTGCAAGTTTCCCCATGCGCCCCAATCTGCTCGATCCACTATTTGCTGCCGTCACGGCCTTGCCGGGTGTGGGACCACGCTTGGGCAAATTGTTCGATAGGCTGCTCGGTTTGGCTGAAAGACCGGCGCGTGTAGTTGATCTGCTTTTTCATCTACCAAACTCGGTGATCGACCGCAGCCGCCGCCCTCTGATCCGCGATACCCGTGCCGGCGATATCGTGACATTGACTGTACGTGTGGTTGAGCATCGCCCGCCGCCCTATGGTCGTTCGCGCGCCCCCTTCCGTGTGGTGGTCGAGGATGGCACTGGCGATGTTACGCTCGTCTTCTTCTCAATGACGCAGGCGCGCATCGACAAAATGCTGCCGCTGGGCGAAACACGTGTTGTATCGGGCCAGATCGAATTCTGGGAAAGCTTTCGCCAAATGGTGCATCCTGACCGTGTGATGACGGTTGAAGAGGCGGAAAACCAGCCTCTGATCGAACCAATTTACGGGCAGACAGAGGGCCTTACCTCTCGCACCATTGCCCGCATCGCGCAGGTCGCGCTTGAGCAGAACCTGCCACAACTGCCTGAATGGCAGGATAATGCATGGCTCGCAAAACAGGGCTCACCCAATTTCGCAACAGCACTGTCGATGTTGCATCGCCCCGAATCCTCCGCAGTCTTTGCCCCTGAAAGCGTAGCGCGCAAACGCCTTGCTTATGATGAACTGCTGGCCTCTCAATTGGCGCTCGCCCTTATGCGCGCAACGCACCGCAAGGCTTCAGGGCGCATCAATACCGGTGATGGACATCTTGTAGCGGCAATCACTGAGGCGCTGCCCTTCGCTTTAACCCAAGGACAGCAAAAAGCACTCGATGACATTCGCGCCGACCTTGGCGAACCGCAACGCATGCTGCGCCTTCTGCAAGGCGATGTCGGATCGGGCAAAACCGTGGTTGGTCTACTGGCCATGGCAAGCGTGGTGGAAGCTGGGCGGCAAGCCGCTCTCATGGCTCCCACTGATATCCTCGCCCGACAACATTTTGCACGTCTTGAGCCATTGGCCAAGGCCGCGGGCCTCTCTGTTGCGCTGTTAACCGGGCGCGATAAAGGCGCCGGTCGCACCGCCACCCTTGCCGCGATTGAATCTGGCGAAGCACAGATTGTTATTGGCACGCATGCATTGTTTCAAGACAGCGTCACTTTCCATGATTTGGGGCTGGCAGTTATCGATGAGCAGCATCGTTTCGGCGTGCACCAGCGCTTTGCTCTCAGCCGCAAGGGCGATGGTGTGGATATGCTGGTGATGACGGCAACCCCCATTCCGCGCACGCTCATGCTGACATGCTTTGGCGATATGGATGTTTCACTGCTACTGGAAAAGCCCGCGGGCCGCCAACCTATCGATACGCGCGCCCTGCCGCTTGACCGCCTAGGGGATGTCGCTGAAGGGCTGCATCGCGCCTTGCAGCGTGGGGCGCGAGCCTATTGGGTTTGTGCGCTGGTGGAAGAATCCGAAATGCTTGATGTCGCAGCCGCGCAAGAACGGTTTGAGGATCTACAGCGCTTATTCGGCCCCATTGTTGGCCTGTTGCATGGCAAGATGAGCGGGCGCGATAAGGATGCCGCGATGAGCGCCTTCCAACGCGGCGAGACGCGCATTCTGGTTGCCACCACCGTTATCGAGGTGGGTGTGGATGTGCCTGAAGCGACCATCATGGTGATCGAACACGCGGAGCGATTTGGTCTTGCACAGCTCCACCAGCTACGAGGGCGCATTGGGCGCGGTTCGGATGCCTCAACATGCCTTCTGGTCTACAAGAATCCTCTTGGTGAGGTCTCGAAAGCCCGCATTGCCATCATGCGCGAGACGGAGGATGGCTTCCGCATTGCAGAAGAAGACCTGAAACTGCGCGGCGAAGGCGAAATTCTCGGCACCCGTCAATCCGGCACCCCCGCCTTCCACCTCGCACGCATTGAGGATGATGCCGATCTGCTGCGCATCGCCCGCGATGACGCACGCCTCATTCTTGAACGCGATCCGAGCCTCGCAACAGAGCGCGGACGTGCGCTGCGTGTACTGCTTTATTTATTTGAGCGCGACGAAGCCATCCGCCTGCTACGCGCAGGCTAGAGCGTCGCTCGATTAATCGGGCACAGCCGCAACGCTCTATCTCTTTGTTTATGCATCAAATTTATCCAGGAAGGGGTATCCACTTTTTGGTTTGATGCAATTATACAATCACTGTTACCATCTCAAGGAAACCTCATGCTGCGCATCGCCACCTGGAATATCAACTCCGTCCGCCTTCGGATCGGGCATTTGACGGCGTTTCTGGAGGAAGCGAAGCCAGATATCCTGTGCCTGCAGGAAATAAAATGCATGGATGATGCATTCCCGGCATCCGAAATCGAGGATATGGGCTACAACATCGCCGTACACGGCCAGAAAACCTTCAACGGCGTCGCAATTCTCTCACGTCTTCCGCTTGAAGATGTCACGTGTGGCTTGCCTGGTGATGAGGCGGATGAGCAATCCCGTTATATCGAAGCGGTGGTGTCGGTTGCATCGGGTGCGGTACGGGTAGCATCGATTTATCTGCCCAATGGCAATCCGGTGAATACCGAGAAATACGCCTATAAACTCAAGTGGATGGATCGCCTCACCGCCCACGCGCAGTCTCTTCTCGCACTGGAAGAACCCTTCGTTCTGGCAGGTGATTACAACGTCATCCCACATGCGCGCGATGCTGCAAAGCCAGAGCAATGGGTAGAGGACGCGTTATTTCTGCCGCAAACGCGCGCCAAATTTCAGGGCCTTCTCAACATCGGGCTGACAGAAGCACTGCGCGCGTGTGATGATAGCGAAGGACTTTACACGTTCTGGGATTATCAGGCGGGCGCGTGGCAGCGCAATAACGGCATCCGTATTGATCATCTGCTGCTCTCGCCACAAGCAGCAGATCACTTAAAAGATGCGAGCATTCACAAACACTTGCGCGCGCTTGAAAAGCCGTCAGATCACGTGCCAGTATTGATTGATCTCGATCTATAGAATTAACTGCGAACACAGTAGAGACGAGAGCGGCCCGTCATTCTGCCGCTTGCCAATAGTGCTACCTATTGCATCAGACCTAAAGTAGATACCGCTATTTTCCAATGCTACAAACAAATAATTAGAGCAAAACACCAAACCAACTTGAATACATTTTGCTCTATTATTCAGAACTTACCTTATAAAACTACTGCAGAGGCAACCCGTATGTCCGTTAGGGAAAGTTATACTGTAGGACGATTCACCATTACTGATATAATTGATAGTAATGACATTTCTTCGCCTCAAAATCCTGACAATATGGATCTGAATACGTCCCTTGCTTTGCCAAAAAGCACCTCAATTACAGCTACACACTCCCTTGACGGCCATTTTGTCATCAGGAATCGACTCCCCCAGCCTAAAACCCCGCGATCCCCTCAATCACCGCGTGAACGACAAGTGCGCTGGATAAAAAGTAAGATTGATAACGTTGCGCAGCATAGGACGCCGCCAAAAACGTCTTTCTCCAGAACCTTAAGTCCAATTCCTGAGTAAGAAGGGATGCCTGTCATGGTGGCTACAAAATAATGAGCCAAGGCTAGCAGCTGTTCATTTGGTTGGGCAGGCGCCAGAAATGACCAGATATGCAGGGAAATGCAAGAAGAGCGGGGTGTAGTCCAGTCAGTTGGCTCGACACATCGCCGGTCGGTTGGCGTCCGCAGGAAGATGGCTCATTACGCTGCTTATCTTCAGCGCTGAATTCATTTCTTGCCGAAGAGCCGTTGCGATCAAATACGGGTTCTGATCCTAAATTACTGTTTCTGACGCAAATATTGTTCGAGATATGAAAGCGCCTGCTGGCGTTCTGTCTCGCTTGCTATCGCAAAATTTTTATCGTGGAGTTCATTAATCCACGCATCCTTGTTCGCTGCGTCGCTTTCGGTTGCGGTCGCATCGCGGGCTAGCGTAAGCCACATGAGACCTAACCCCGCCTGACGCGGAACACCATCGCCCGATACGAGAAGATTGCCCAATATAGCCTGCGCCTGATGATGCCCCTTGCCAGCGGCAAGCTTCAACCAGCGCGCAGCCTGACGGGCATCCTTGGGCACACCATTGCCTTCAAGGTAAAGACGAGCAAGGCTATACTGACCATCCGGATCGCCATAATAGGACGCAGCGTATTGGAACATGTCCACCGCACGGCTGATATCTGGCTTCACGTATGTATTTGGAATACCGTCAAGAAAATACCCGCCAAGAGCCACAAAAGCACTCGACACAAACGGCGCCTGACGGGTGCCGGGGCTTTCATCTGCGTAACGATCGGCAATCTGGGAAAAATATTCAAAAGCCTTCAGATCATCATGATCAACGCCGTCGCCTTCTGCGAACATGCGCCCGAGCTTCCACAATGAAACCGTATGGCCTTGGGTTGCTGCAAATTGCAGCGCGCGCACAGCGCCCACCTTATCGCCGGCGTTGTAGTGTTGAATGCCGCGACGGAAAGCATCGCCGACAGACTTGAAACCGCCATCAGGATCAAGCGGATTAGCAGCATCAATGGGATTAGCCACAGCATCTTTGGCTTTAACAGGAATCAGCAGCGCCTGAGATCCATCTTGTGCTTGCGCCGAAAACGACGCGCTCATGGCTACCGCAGCAGCCAAGCAAAACAACACAAAGGAACCAATGCGAGCGTATAACATTACATCAACGCCCGTTCTAACAGCACCGATTTCATCATTGATCCCGCCCACTCAACATGTCCGTTAGCTACCTGTGTTATGCGCGCCCGATATAAACCAAAGCTGTATAGCAATTTACTGGCAACAATCACGAACTGGCCACTACTCTACCGAGAAGTATGAAGCCTGTTCTTTATGGCGTTATCACGGCAATCAATTTTTTTTCAAAATACAACGCGAACTATGATTACTGCGACCACAGGTTGCGCTGGCTTTGTATAGCATCAACGCAACCTGAAGCGTTTCCACGCCTTACTTTCTACGCATCAACCAATGGCCGCGAGGCGTTCGAGAGCCGCAACAATTTGTGCCTGTCGCGCCTGATATTCAGCCTTACGCTCTCGCTGATCCTCAATAATTTCTTCTGGAGCACGCGAAATAAAGTCCGCATTGCCTAATTTGGCATCAATACGGCCGATATCTGCGGTCAGCTTGTCGGCATCCTTGCGCAGACGCGCGCGTTCAGCATCAAGATCAATGATTCCCGCCAATGGTAAGGCTACGACTTCGCCTTGCACAATAATCTGCACCGCGCCAGCTGGCGCCATGTCAGTGAAGGTGATGTCGGACAGGCGCGCCAATCTGGCGATAGTATCACGCCAACGCTGTGCCAACGCACGGGTTTGAGCTGAAATACCGACCAGCGCCAACGGAATCTGCGCTCCCGCTGGCACGTTCATTTCGGCACGGACAGAACGTACCTCAGACACAAGCGCGATCACCCAACCGATTTCGGCCTCCGCCTCCGCATCACCCTTGCCTGAAGCCTCAGGCCATGGGGAGAGCGTTAACAGGCTTTCACGTGCAGGGCCTTGCTCACCCTTGATGGCCCATAGTTCCTCAGTGAGAAACGGCATAAACGGATGCAAGAGTTTAGTGACCTCGTCAATCAACCAGGCAATCGTTGCGCGGGTTTCTTCCTTCGCCGGGCTGTCATCGCCTTGCAACACAGGCTTGGCCAGCTCCAGGTACCAGTCGCAGAACACGTTCCAGACGAATCGATAAGCCGCACCTGCCGCCTCATTAAAGCGGAAGCCTTCAAGCGCCACCGTAATATCCCGCGTTGCCTGACGAACTTCAGCCAAAGCCCAACGGTTAAGCATCTCCTTGGCATCAGCTGGGTTGAAACCGGCAACACGCACGCAGCCATTCATTTCCGCAAAGCGCGATGCATTCCACAGTTTGGTTGCGAAATTGCGATAGCCTTCAACACGCTGCGTTGCGAGCTTGATATCGCGCCCCTGTGCCGCCATTGCCGCAAGCGTAAAGCGCAATGCATCAGCGCCATATCGATCAACCAGATCGAGTGGATCGATAACATTGCCCTTTGACTTCGACATCTTCGCCCCGCGCTCGTCGCGAACCAGCGCGTGGATGTAGACATTGCGGAACGGCACTTCATCCAGAATATGCAGGCCCATCATCATCATACGGGCAACCCAGAAGAAGATGATGTCAAACCCCGTCACCAGCGTGCTGGTAGGGTAGAAGCGCTTCAGCTCAGGCGTTTCATCCGGCCAGCCCATCGTTGAGAATGGCCACAGGCCAGATGAGAACCACGTATCAAGCACATCCTCATCGCGGGTCAGCGTCACATCGCTGGTGCCATAATGGAGGGCAGCAGCAGCATGCGCCGCAACTTCATCTTCCTCAACGAAGGCATGGCCATCTGGCCCATACCATGCGGGAATCTGATGTCCCCACCAGAGCTGACGCGAGATGCACCACGGCTCAATGTTTTCAAGCCAATCAAAGAAGGTCTTTTCCCAGTTTTTTGGGATGAAAACGGTGCGCTCGTCACGCACAGCCTTCAGCGCGCGATCAGCCAATGGCTTCACGTTGACGTACCACTGATCCGTCAACCACGGCTCAATCACAACACCGGAGCGATCGCCATGCGGCACCATGTGTGTATGTGGCTCGATCATGTCGAGCAATTCGCGCTCTTCCAGCATCGCCACGATCTTCTTGCGCGCAACTGCGCGATCGTCACCTTCAAGGGCCAGCACAGCATCAAGATCCGCACCGGCAATGGTGTCGCGCAGGAAGTCTTCATTGCCGACAATGCGCACTTCAGCTTCCGCGCCAAGCACGTTGATGACACGCAGGCCATGCCGCTTGCCAACTTCAAAGTCATTGAAATCATGCGCCGGCGTAATCTTGACCGCACCCGTACCCTTTTCAGGATCGGAATAGGTATCTGCTACAACAGGAATCCGGCGCCCGACCAACGGCAGCAGCACATCCTTGCCTATGAGGTCGGTGTAGCGCTCATCATCGGGATGAACAGCCACAGCCACGTCGCCCAGCATGGTTTCAGGACGGGTCGTAGCCACGATGATAAACCGGCCTGGCTCATCAGCCACCGGATAGCGCAGGTGCCACAGGTTGCCCTTGGTCTCGATCTGCTGCACTTCGATATCGGAAATTGCCGTCTGGAAGCGCGGGTCCCAATTGACGAGGCGCTTGTCCTTATAAATCAGGCCATCGCGATGAAACTGTACAAACACCTTGCGCACAGCGCGCGACAAACCTTCGTCCATCGTGAAACGCTCGCGCGACCAATCGCATGACGCCCCAAGACGGCGCAGCTGCCGACCAATCGTGCCGCCTGATTCGGCCTTCCACTCCCAGACACGTTCAATGAAAGCCTCGCGGCCCATCTCCCGGCGTCCGGGTTCCTTACGCTCAGCGAGCTGGCGCTCAACCACCATCTGGGTGGCGATACCAGCGTGATCCATGCCGGGCTGCCAAAGCACATCCTTACCGCGCATGCGCTCAAACCGGCATAGGATGTCCTGCAACGTATTGTTAAGGGCGTGGCCCATATGCAGCGAGCCAGTAACGTTTGGCGGTGGAATCACAATGGAATAAGGCTCGGCATCCTTGCGCTCGGGCCGACCGGCGCGGAACGCGCCTGCATCTTCCCAAACCTGGGCAATACGCGCTTCAACAGCTGCGGGCTCGAAGGTTTTTTCCATCGCACTCAACTTGCATACTCAACTTCTGGCATGATCGGACAGGCGCACCAACGGCACGCAATTAGCTAGCTGGACATGAAACGGAGGCAGCCGCCTATGTCAAGGCACAGACACCGCTTTCAGGGCATCCAGATATATAATGTATCCTGCGGCGAAATTCAGACCTCATTGCACCAAAGTGATTCATAAGGAATCCAGGCCAACCACAGCTGCCTCAAAAGAGGCCCAGGATTTTGAGATTCGCGTCATGGTGAGCAGAAATTGTTGCCTTGCGAGAACAGCTGCGTAATAGACTTCTCTCCATCGGCGCAAACACCAGTCGCAGATCATCATGACGCGAAGATCAGCGCATCCCTAGAGGGCTTGCGCTTCTTTCAACACAGCTTCGGCATGGCCGGGTACTTTCACCTTGCGCCAGACCTGGGCGATCTTTCCTTCAGGGTTGATCAGGAAAGTTGCACGATCAATGCCAAAATATTTGCGCCCATACATGCTTTTTTCCACCCAGACGCCATAGGCTTCAATAGCTTCTTTCTTTTCGTCGGAAGCGAGCGGAATAGCCAGATCGTATTTATCGCGAAATGCTTCATGGCTTTTCATGCTATCAGCAGAAACGCCGATAATGGCCGTGTTTGCTGCCGCAAAGGCATCGCGCATTCCATTAAATGCGATTGCCTCTTTTGTGCAGCCGCTGGTGTCGTCCTTGGGATAGAAGTACAGCACGACAGAACGTCCACGCAGACTGGATAACGAAAGCGTTTCACCAGTGCTGCCAGGAAGCGTGAAATCAGGGGCGATATCGCCGGGTTCAAGGCTCATAGCGGTCTCCAACGTCAAACTGCATCATGATGATAATTGAATGAGATGAATCACCTTATAGCAGTTTGCTTTTGATTTGATCGTCAAATCGCGTGCAACTGACTGAAAATCAAAAAAATGAGAGCAGCTTGCGCTCCAGCCCATACCTCAATCGAAATGTTCACCATCCCATTGGTATTGCAAGCGCATCTAACTATATACAAAAGCGGGTTTCAGGGGGCCTCAATCTTCTCGCCATGGCAGTGTTCAAGCACTTCGGAAATTGAGAAGCAGATCGTCATCCCTTACTTTTTACACTTGATTTTCCTTATGCCTGTTGCGCTTATCCGTAGCTCATGCAGACTTGCACACGAGAAGCCCCGTGCTTCGCAACCGGCAAATGGCAACGGTCAGGGGCATGGTCACACAGCGACAGCTCGATAACAAACGCCACGCCTTCGCCCTTAAGCGGCCTGGGCGAAGGCATGGTATTGCGCGTCGTGTAACCGATAGCCTGTTGCGCGCCAGCTTGTGGTTGCTCCTGATCATTGCGGTTTGCGCGGGGGGAATCGCTCTGCGGATGTCTTTTGGGCCTGTTTCAGCGCAGATGCTGGCAGAGCCCATTGCAAAAGCCCTGACCGATAGGCTCTCCCCCGGCTGGACAGCACGCATTGCTAACACTGGCGTCGCCATTTCCGATTTTGGCCCGGCCCTTCTTGCCGATAACATCGAGATTCTTCAGCCAGACGGCACCTTGTTTCTGCAAGCGCGCGCGGGCGAGATCGCATTAAATCCGTGGCAACTGCTTTATGGCGATATCCATGTAACATCGATTGCCTTTTCCGGCATTGATGCACGGCTTACCATGATGCCAGACGGCAGCATCCGCGCCGGTGATGATGCAACCGCCCCAATACTACCCTCAGATGATACATCTGCTCCGCCTGTGCAGTTTGATGAAGCTGTCATCGGCGTGGCCAATCTGCTCTCGGACCCGGCTGGCCTCACGCGCACACTTGATAGCGTATCGCTATCTGAAGCCCGCCTTACATTTGTTGATACGCATGGCAGCGTGCGGGCAGTATTCACTGATGTCGCCGCAGACCTCATCAAAACAGGCCCTGACGAGCGCGCCATGACAGTCGGCCTCAAGGGTGCGGCTAATCGCTGGACGATCAATGGCAGCATCAAGGGTACACGCGGCTTACAGCGAGACATCACACTCACATTGGCACAAGCCCCTCTCGCTGATTTGCTGATGCTTAGTGGCGCGCAAGACCCTCCAATTACAGGTGATATTGCCTTTTCCTCCCAGATTCATCTGACAATTTCGCCAGAGGAAACACTCACATCGCTTAAAGGCGCGGTTGAGGGGTCGCATGGCACATTGCTCTACCAGGACCGCGATCAGCCCCCGCTTGATGTCACCACCTTGCGACTGGAAGCAGAACGCGACAACGTCAGCGGTGACCTTATCATACCGTCGTTTGTGCTACATGTTAGTGATGCAAAGTTTGCCCTGAATGGCCGTGTGCGGTTCAGTGACCCAACACACAACTGGCATTTGCAGCTTGATAGCAGCAGCGCCGTTCTGCCGCCACTATCCCCTGCTGAAACGCCACTGACCATTGATAAACTGTCGCTGGCATTTATCGGCATGACAGGCGGTGGAGTGAAAGTTGAACGCGTGGCAGCTTCCGGGGCTGGCTTTGGCCTCGCGCTCAACGGTGAACTTGGGGGCCCCAATAGAAAGGGCAGTGTAAGGCTCGGTATTCAAACAGCACGCTCAAACGCAAGGGCGATTCTACGATTTTGGCCCGCATTCGTTACACCCGAGCCACGCCATTATCTGATTGAGAATTTATCGGAAGGGGTCATCGAATCGCTCAATATCGCAGTTGATTTGACCAGTGAGCAGTTAGCGGCCTCACGCAGGCGCGAGCCATTACCTGCAGATTCGGTACGAACACAGTTTTCTGCCATTGATGTCACGTTGCAAGCAGCGCCGGGCTTTCCGCCGCTCACTGATGCATCGATTGCAGGCGTCATTACAGGCAACAGCGGCGCCCTCACCGCCTCTACCGCTATTGCGGAAATCATACCCGGCGAAGAACTGACATTAAGTGAAGGCCGCATGTCGATTTCGCGGCTCACAGCGCCTATTGATTCGACAATTGATTTTCGCTTGCAAGGTAGCGCTTCGACGCTGGCACGCTTGCTGCAAAGAGATGCTTTGCGGCATATATTCAACTTCGATATCGCGCCGGAGACGATACAGGGTGAAGCAGACCTGAATGTCTCGCTCGCGCTACCGCTTATCAAGAACTTGCGCGCAGATCAGGTTGTTACGCGCGCTTCGGGACAGCTGCGCAATCTGGCGATTGATCTTGAGACCGGCAAGGACCGCCTGACAGATGGCGATTTGGCAATAAAGCTGGATGCCAAAAACTTCACCCTTGCAGGCAACGGCCAGCTTGGCGGCCTTCCAGCGGAAATCAATCTGCTTCAACCTCTGCGCAAGAGCGAAGGCCCGGCAAAGGCAGATATTATCCTTACCCTCGACGATGCAGCGCGCGCCAAACGCGGCATCAACCTTGGCAAGCACCTTACAGGCCCGATCACTGCGCAGATCAGTACAACATTGGGCAAAGATATTGCGGGTAAAAACACCCCCTTGAAAGTCGAGGTTGATCTGGCGCGTGCGCGCATTGATCAGCTTGTACCGGGATGGGTCAAAGCTGCGGGAAAGCCAGGACGCATCACCTTTTCGGCAATTGACGATAACGGTTATGCCCTCTCCAACATCGTGCTCGATGCAGGAGCTTCCGCGAGAGGTAGCGCACAATTTGATCCGCAAGGTGATTTTAGAAGCGCTTCTTTGACAGGTGTAAAGCTATCGCCCAATGACGATTTTGCGCTTGATATCAATAATAACAAAGGCATCTATCATATTTCAGTAAAAGGCAATCTGCTTGATGCACGACCATTCCTGCGCCTCGTCCGTGATGGCAGCACAGGTAGTGTGAGTGGCGATGGCGCATCTGCGCTCAATCTTGATGTCGCAGTAGCGGTAAACATTCTTGCAGGTTTCAATGGCGAATCGCTTTCAAAGGCAGCGCTCACGCTCGCATTACGCAAGAACACGCTTGATTCGATGCGCCTTTCCGGCAGCTTCAGCGGCGCGGCGTTGCAGGCAGAGGTGGCGCAAAACAACCGCAACGTTGTGGTTCTTCAAAGCAATGATGCGGGCGCAGCCCTGCGTTTTGCCGATATCTATTCTTACATGGCTGGCGGCATCATGAATATGCACGTGGCTCTGACAGACGGTGGCGCAGGGCTAATAATGATCCGCGATTTTGCCATTCGCAACGAACCGACAATGTCGCGCATTCTGACCGAAAGCCCCAAAAAGTTTTCTGTAGACCCAGGCAACGTGCCCTTCACCAAGATGCGGGTGAAATTTACACGCTCACCGGGACGCATCAACATTCAGGAAGGTGTTCTTTGGGGCCCGGGAGTCGGGGTAACACTTGAGGGTAATCTGGATACCCAAAACGAAACCATTGATGTTTCAGGAACCTATGTTCCCGCTTATGCGCTGAACAATATCTTCAGTCAGGTGCCCATCCTCGGTCCATTGCTGGGTGGTGGGCAATATGAGGGGTTGTTTGCGATTAATTTCCGGGCACAGGGGCCATTTGCTTCGCCCTCTTTAAGTATTAATCCGTTATCGGCTATCGCCCCGGGCATTTTCCGTAAATTTTTCGACCTCGGGCGTGCCGATAGCGGACAGTAATAAAGATGTGTCGTAACGCGATTGATGATTCACGTTACAACCGCTCATTGCTTAACGAATAATATGATCTTTTAGGCGGCTGATGGCCCTGGATCATCGTGACCAGGTGTATTTAAGCCGCTTGTATCCCCTCCCCGCAAAACACGCGCACTTGCGAGATCCACAATCGATTCAGCCTCCACATCATTTGTTGTTTTAGCCCCAACAGAAAGGATTGTGAGCTGATGGATTCGACCATCACGCGCAGTCCATGCGATGGACTGGCCCTCGGAAAGACCAATCAACGCAGTCCCAATGGGGGTGAGAATCGAAATACGGCCTGCGGAAATATCAGCCTCAGCCGGATAAACCAGAGTCACCCGACGACGTTGACCATCTTCCGATTCGAACTCAACTTCCGAGTTCATGCGCACAACACCCACTGGCAGCTTCTCGGACTTGACCACGCGTGCGCGCTCCATTTCAGACAGAAGCTCCTCGGAAACGGCGGGATTACGATCAGCAATGGACATTGCAAGCGCAGACAGGCGTTCCTGCTCTTCAACGCTGACAATGATTTTGGGCAATGGGGTGCGACCTGATTTCGTCATGATGTCACCTTGTCAATTGTGCGCACCCCAGCTGATTCCAGCAGGGCACTTGATGGACGCTATCGCCATGGACGCAATGCCAACATGGCTCAATGGATAAGAATTTAAAGCCTGTAAGGGCTGCCAAAAGCCTGCGATGCAGAAAGCTTATGATTTAGGTCACCAAAGTAGGGACCGGTGACGACGCGTCGCCGTCACCCTCTATTGCGCGCGGCCGCCATCCTGCGGCAGCGGTGCAGACCAATATGACCGGCGCAAGACCGCAATGTGCAAAGAGCCCCAGCCCTCGCACAACCCGAACTTCTACCTGGCAGCAAGCGCCGCATGTTAGCCATGGTCAACATCAGCCTATGCTTGCCGCAATAGGGCAGTTTGTCAAATCACAGCACGCCTCGTGGCGTGCGCGCACAAAAAGAAACAGCCTGCAGACCTTCTGGTCTACAAGCTGTTTCCGAAACTGGCTCCCCGAGCAGGACTCGAACCTGCGACCCAGCGATTAACAGTCGCTTGCTCTACCAACTGAGCTATCGAGGATTATCGATAAACAGGGGGATACAAGATGCCATTTCCGGATGCAAGATCTTTTTGCATTTTTTCGCAGTCATCCCCAAAATGTGGATAACCACCCCCTGCTCTCTCTTTGAATTTCATATCCATCAAGGAACTGCACAGTTTTTGTGTGAAATTTTGCGGGAAAGATGCACAAGATGGATCAGGACAGTTGCCAATCAGCGTGGGCCTTTGTATGAAGCAGGCAGTGAGGCCTCGTGGCGGAATGGTTACGCAGAGGACTGCAAATCCTTGTATCCCGGTTCGATTCCGGGCGAGGCCTCCAGCAATATGCTAAAGTGACATAAACGCTTATAGCATTGCCGCATCGGCTGCCGCAGCCGCCCATGACAGTAGCATTCAAACATAAGGTCGTCGCCATGTTCGATTTTGCCCGTGCCCGCCGCACGATGGTCGATTGTCAGGTGCGAACCTTTGATGTGACAGACAGAGCGCTTCTTAGTGTTCTGGAGGATATTCCTCGCGAGCATTTTGTACCGGAAGATCGGAAAGTGCTCGCTTTTAGCGATCAGCACCTGGTTGTCTCGCATAATATTGAGCATGGTCGTTTTCTGCTCGCCCCCCTGATTTTTGCGCGCCTCGTGCAAGCGCTTGAACTTGTTGAAGGCGCACGCGTGCTCGATGTCGGTGCAGCTACCGGTTATGGATCTGCTGTTCTGGCACAGCTTGGTGCGAACGTCACAGCCCTGGAATCAGATGAAGCCATTGCGGAGCGGGCGCGGGAGCTCGCCGCAGAATTCGGGCAGGGGCGCATTAATGTCGTCGCTGGACCATTAGCGGCAGGTTATAAAGCTGATGCCCCTTATGATGCGATCATCATTAACGGTGCATTCGAAACAGCGCCAACGGCACTCATTGCCCAGCTTGCTGATAACGGTAAACTCGTTGGTATCGATTTCGATTCAGGGGCACCAAAAGCTGTATTGATTCAGCGCAGCGGCTTAGCGACAGGCTCGCGCACACTTTTTGATGCGCCCGCTCCCCTGCTTGAAGAATTCAGGGCGCCGGCCAAGTTCGTATTTTAAGAGGCGAAGGAGCGGCTTGAACGCATAACGTGTGCCATCGCACCGTTGTATCGCTCAAGCTGTGTTTCACACTTGTGCATTAAGATCGTCATCATTAACGGTAAGCTGGCGATGAAAAATCGCTCTTAGAGCCTGTACGTACAGAGTAAATGAGTGTGACAACGGTTGTGACTGGAGTGTCGTATTTATGATGCACCCGCGCCCAAACACCGTGTCGGCACCCAGATGCCAGGTTACAGCTTTGAATACGCAACATACAATGCACACTGCAGTTTGCAGGTGGTAGTTTGTTAAGAATGTTTAGATAAAGCGGTTCTATATGGCTACTTATGGGAATTCGGGAAGGTGAACGTGAAAAGCAACGGCAGAACCACCCGGGCGGCTTTTGTCGGCGGTTTTTTTCTGATCGGTACGGCTCTTTCCGCGCCAGCATCAGCGGAAACAATGGTCGATGCGCTGGCCAAGGCCTATGCCACCAACCCTACGCTGAATGCCCAGCGCGCAAGCCTGCGTGCTACTGACGAAAACGTACCGCAAGCTCTTTCTGGATATCGGCCAACTGTTAATGGTTCTGGCAGCGCATCTGTTGAACGCACGGATCGACGCATTCCAGGGGGCGTTGGTGGCACGGATACGTTGTATCCAAGCTCATTTGGCATCCAGCTTGACCAGAATATTTTCGATGGCAATCGCACACGCAACTCGGTTCGGGCTGCGGAAGCGCAAGTTCGCACAGGGCGCGAGCAACTCCGCAATTCTGAACAGGGTATCCTGCTAAACGGTGCGGCTGCGTACATGAATGTGTTACGTGATACTGCCGTGCTCAACCTGCAGCGTAACGATGTGGAAGTGCTTATCGAACAGCTGCGTCAAACCCGTGATCGCTTCACCGTTGGCGAGGTCACGCGTACAGACGTTGCACAGGCTGAGGCACAGCTTGCCAGCAGTCGCGCGCAGGAAAGCGTGGCGCAGGCCAATTTGCGCACCTCAATTGCAACTTACCGCCAGGTTATCGGCGACACACCAAACAAGCTTGGGCCAGGCGTTCCGGCTGAACGCTTCCTGCCGAAAACGCTGGAACAAGCGATTCGCATCGGGCTTGCCGAGCACCCTGCTATCGTTGCGGCCATGCACGGGGTGGATGTTGCAGAGTTTCAGGTAAAGGTGGTTGAAAGCGCTCTTTATCCGCAACTTGGTGTCAGCGCTGGCGTTTCACGAAACTTCGACGTCTCCGGTACGCGCAATAGTGTTGTGACTTCAGGTGCCGTTGTTGGCCAGCTGCGCATCCCGCTTTATGAGGGTGGCCTCGTTTACTCACAGACACGCCAGGCAAAGGAACAGGCCGGTCAACAGCGCCTGCAGGTTGATGTCACCCGCGATCAGGTCCAGCAGGCAATCGTATCGGCATGGGCCAACCTTGAAGCTGCCAAGCAGCGCATTACGGCGGCGCAAGCTGCTGTTAGCGCGAATGAAATCGCCCTTGCCGGCACACGCGAAGAAGCCAAGGTCGGCCAACGCACCACGCTTGACGTGTTAAACGCACAACAAACTTTGCTCGGCTCACGCGTACTTCTTGTTAGCGCTCAGCGCGACCGGATCGTTGCCTCATATGAAGTGCTGAACGCAATCGGCCGTTTGTCAGCTGAAACACTCGGGCTGAAGGTAGCCAGCTACGATGCGAAGCTTCATTTCCAGAAGGTTCGCAACAAGTGGATTGGCACAACAACACCTGATGGGCGTTGATCAACCGCGCTTTCCGGTGAGTTAGAATCATCTAACCAAGCGGGAGTTGTGCCACGCTTTGCTGGATAAGTTGAACACATGCGAAATGTGAAAAGCCACGGTTATGCCGTGGCTTTTCGTTTATGCACTGAAGGGCGCATGAAAAAAGAAGCGTGTATCGACAAGTATCAACGGTAATCTTTTGTTAACCTCTGTGCATCTGAATCAACGCGCGGTATTCTAGGGCGCTTTGATATTGATGCTATGGCTGCCTGAGGCTGTTTTGCTCTCAAATCCTAATGGTTGGCACCCATAGTATGAAGCTCAATGCATTCTAGTGGCATCACCTTTGCAATCGATTTATTTGACTGATTAGGACGATGCATGTTTTTCCGCGACGCTGTTTTGATGCGTCGCTTTCAATATTGGCGACAGAACGGACAGGTTGGTCGATGAGCGCAGCAAGCCAAAGGCCCCATACCTCATTGCGGGAAGCAGCAAAAACCAGCAATGATCGGGCGAGCGTTGAGCCGTCAATGGAAGAGATTCTAGCCTCGATTCGTCGCATTATTGCTGACGATCAAGCGCATCAGTCTCCACTGTCACATGCCGATTCCCTTACTTCAACGCTTGATGACAACATGGGTGCCATCACATTCGAAGTGAGCGCGTTTGAGGCCGCCAAGACCATTCCTGATGCGCTACCATTAGCAAAGGATAAGATTGATCGGGCGGGAACGCACGCCAATAAACAAGCTACCAAAACGGTTCCACTTCAGACCGAATTACCTGAAAATGTGGCGCAGGAACCTGCTGTAATGAAGCCAGCCGCTTCTCCGAATGCAGCATCACCTCAAGAGCCAGCACCTTCGGTGCATCGAGTTGATGATCGCCTGCTCTCGTCAGAAGCAGACGCCACTGCCGCATCGGCTTTCGAATCGCTATCCTCGCTGGTGCTGAGCCGCAACCCGCGTACGCTTGATGATTTAGTGCAGGATATGCTGCGCCCACTTCTCAAGTCGTGGCTTGATGATAATCTACCGCCACTGGTCGAGAAACTCGTACGCGCGGAGATTGAACGCATAACACGCACTAATCGCTAATGCGCTTTATGCTTCTCGCGGATGTGGAGTGTCAGCCTCTTCTTTTCCGGTAATTGCTCTGGCAGCCAGATCCAGCGCACCGCAGATGATGAAGTATACAAACGCCACGAAGAGAAAAATCTCAGCCGGGTAAACCATCGCCCGGTTGTTAACTTGCGTTGCGACAAAAGACAGTTCAGGCACGCCGATAACATACGCAAGCGATGTATCCTTGATCAGTGCCACCCACTGATTCACGAACGAAGGCGCCATCCGCCGCAGCGATTGCGGCAAAATGATCAGGCGTAATACACGCCAGCGCCCAAGTCCCAGTGCAATGCCTGCATCCCATTGCCCCTCGCCCACACTGCGCAGCCCCGCCGCAACACTATGCGCGAGATAAGCACCACCAATGAACGTTAGAGCGCAAACTACCGTTGTCAGTTCCGGCACTGAGAAGCCCAGCACGACAGGCAGCAGAAAATACGTCCAGAAGATCAGCATCAACACCGGGATAGCACGGAAAAATCCCAGGAAAAACACAAGCCCTGCCCGCACTACACCGCGTGCCAGGAACAGCCAAACTCCCAGCATAAGCCCCAACACCGCAGATCCAATGCCTGACAGTAAGCTCAGCCAGATTGTCAGTGCCGCCCCGCCAACGGGACCATCAGGCCACGCACCCCACAGCAGGTAAGGCAGGTTGTTCCACACCACCTCAAAGTTCATGACAGCGCCCCCCGGCCATACTTCTTTTCGCGCCGACGCTGTATAAGTTCGCCCACACCCTCGATCACGGCGATAGCAAAAATGTACAGCACAGTCGCAATGCCGAAGGCTTCAAATGTCTGAAATGTCTCCGTTTCCACCTGCCGCGATGCATAAGATAACTCGGCAACGCCTATCGCCATGGTCAAAGAAGAGTTCTTGATTGCATTCATATATTGCCCAAGCAAGGGTGCGAGGGCATGGCGTGCTGCTTGTGGAATCACGATCAGGAGAAATACCTGGGCTGGAGATAAGCCGACTGATAGCCCTCCCTCCCGCTGGCCAACAGGCACAGCGCGAAGTCCCGCACGAAACTCCTCGGCAATGAAAGCGGAGGTATAGAAAGTAAGCGCCAGAAAGCCCGCCCAGAACTCAAACGCTGGCAGCTTAAATGACAACCAGGTAGTCCCGGCAAAGGCGATTATTACCGTATGCGGGTTATTGAACCAGTCGAGTAATGGTGTCGGCAGAATTGATGATCCGGCAAAATACCAGAAAAATATCTGCACCAGCAGCGGCGTATTGCGGAAGATGCTAAGATAAATGCGGGCCGGCCAATTGAGTATGCGTAAGGGACTGATGCGCGCAGCACAAATCAGAAGTCCCCCAAAGGTTGCAGCAACACATGTGGCCGCCGATAGCAGCAGCGTGACCGCAAATCCCCATAGCAGCCAATCAACATATTTTGGCGCAAGACCCAGCAGCGATAGGCTCATCGTCAGTTACTCAATTCCCACGATGGACATATCATGCATTCCAAACTGGCATTCAGCCAAGCCATCATCCCGCCTGCTTAATGGGCAGTAGCCACAAGAACAACCGTGTGAGCAAATGTTGGTAAATGTCCCCGTTAGAAAAAACATCCGCACAAGAGAAATCGCGCGGATGCCATTAGCCGTGGATACCATTCGCATTGTCATGAGGATCATATCGTCTCATCAAGCGCTTATATAATCCGCATAGCCCACATCGATTCGCTATTAAGCAACCTACTTCTTCTCTTCGTCACCGATTTTGAACAGACGCGGCAGTGGCGTCTTGCTATTGGGGCCGAACCAGACATCATAAATTTCCTGGGCCTTACCCGATGCCTCAAGCTCCGTCAGCGCGGTATTGACGAACTCGACAAGCTTCGTCTCACCCTTTGGAATACCGACACCAATATAGTCGTTCGAAATAGTGAAAGCAGGAATTTCATAGTTTTCCTTATCGGGCACGTTAGCAAGCAGCCCAATAAGCTTTGGTCCATCCTGGGTTATCGCCTGTACGTTGCCATTGCGCAGCGCTGTGAAGGCAAATGGTGTATCGTCATATGAAATGATGGTAGCACCCGGAAAATCACGACGCAGCACGATCTCGTTGGTGGTGCCCTTATCTGCACCTATGCGCAAGCTGTTCAGCTGATCCGGTGAACTCAAAACACCCTTCTTCGCTAAAAACTGCTGGCCTGAAGAAAAATATGGCACGCTGAAATCTACCTGCTTCTTGCGCTCATCCGTAATGGTAAAATTCGCGAGCACCAGATCAACATTGCCAGATGACAGTAGCGGAATGCGATTGGCGGGGTTGGTGGGGCGCACTTCAAGTTTTACGCCAAGCTTATCCGCCAAAGCCTTGGCATAATCGACATCAAGCCCCACGATCTGTCGGGATTTCTCATCCACATAGCCAAACGGAGGATTGCTGTCGAATGCAGCAACACGCAATACGCCAGCCTTTTTGATGTCATCAAGACGATCAGCATGAGCCGCGCCACTGGCAAGCACTGCCGCCAGCAGAATAAAAGCGCCAAGTTTCATAGTGCCATCCTCAATTTGGCCCCACGCATGTGGAGGTCAGCAGGCGATTGCTGCTACAGAAATTATTACTCTATAAGCAAAGTAGAATAATAAAATAAAAAGTCAATGAAATTTCGTTAATTAAAATTAATTACATAAATTTTTGTTATTTTTAAAGTCGCTTATTCCTCAACCTTTTAGAAGGAAACGGGGTCGGCGCATTCTGCAGCCCTACATTATAAAAACATCTGCTCCAGGATCGGGGATGGGCTTGGGCGCCAGCCGTATCCACAACACGCGCCCGACTATCTCCAACGGTCGTACATGCGATACTGATGATGGCAGCCATTCTGGTAATGCCGTTAGTCGTCATGCTCTTCATGGGCATTGGCAACACCGCGCTTCCAATAGCCCGAGGCTTTCAACCACGCTTTTGGATGTTTATGGAAGCCAATGAACTGCTCGCGTAACCGCTTGGCTGTCAGAGATTCGCCAGCAATCCAAACGTAACCATCGCCTTCGGGTAACTGCAACGCAATAACTGCATCCATAAGCAGCGGATTGTCACCAGCTGTCAGCGCACCTCGGTGCAACCACTGCAGCGCTGTTCCAGAACGCCGGGGAAGATATTGCTCTTCTGCCGCATCAGCGATTTCCGCAATGACATGCACCCGCGCATCAGGCCGCAGTTCTTCCAATCGCCTAGCGATGGCAGGTAGGGCTGTTTCATCGCCTATGAACAGATACCAATCGAAATCATCAGGCACCATAAACGAGCCGCGCGGCCCCGCGATACCGATTGCATCGCCAGGCTTTGCCTTACGCGCCCAATCACTGGCAGGCCCTGTTTCATGAAGCGCGAAATCGATGTCCAGCTCACCTGCTGCAGCATCGTAACGACGCGGCGTATAATCGCGTGCAATCGGGCGAGCGTTTTCATCCACGAGCACCCGCCCCTCAGCGCTGAGCGTTGGTAGAATCGGCAAAGCCTCCCCTACACGGGGGAAGAACACCTTGACGTGATCGTCGTGCGCACCGCTGTGGAAACCCGCAAGCTCTTCACCAACAAGCGTAACGCGCACCATATTGGGGGTTAGCAATTGCACGGCCCTTACTGTGACAAGGCGAATGCGCAAGGTATGGCGCACACGTACCACAGCGTGGCGCTGATCATTTGGGCTCATAGGTCTCAGCCTCTCATATCACCAACATTAGCGCTCTAAACGGGCGATGAGGCTTGACGTATCCCAACGATTACCGCCCATACCCTGTACCTCTGAATAAAATTGATCTACCAGCGCTGTCAGTGGCAGATGTGATCCGTTGCGGCGGGCTTCTGCAAGACATATGCCCAGATCCTTGCGCATCCAGTCTACTGCAAAGCCAAAATCGAACGCCCCCTGTGCCATTGTAGAGGCGCGGTTTTCCATCTGCCAGGACTGCGCAGCACCCTTGGAGATTGTGTCGATGACTGCATCGATATCAAGTCCGGCGCGCTTGCCGAAATGCACTGCTTCCGCCAACCCCTGCACCACCCCGGCGATACAAATCTGGTTCATCATTTTGGCCAATTGCCCGCTGCCCACGGGACCAAGCAGCCGCACGGCCCGGGCGAATGCTGCAATTACCGGCTCAGCGCGCGCAAAATCGGCAGCCTCTCCACCGCACATGACAGTGAGCACGCCATTCTCAGCACCAGCCTGACCGCCTGAAACCGGCGCATCGATAAAGCCGAATCCACGTTGGGCAGCAATAATTGCAAGTTCACGCACAACCTCAGCAGAAGCCGTTGTATGATCCACAAACAGTGCTCCCGCCGCTATCCCCGCAAATGCACCCTGCTCGCCGATCGTAATCGCGCGCAAATCATCATCATTGCCAACACAGGAAAAGACGATATCGCGCCCTTGTGCTGCTTCGAAAGGCGTGTGCGCCGCACGACCACCATTGACTGCTACCCATGCCTCGGCCTTGGCAAGCGTGCGGTTATAAACAACGACATCATGTCCCGCTGCCTGAAGATGGCGCGCCATCGGCGCCCCCATCACACCAAGGCCCAGAAAGGCAACCTTTGCCGGATAAGCCGCTGCCACGCCATGAGTGAGTGTTTCCTGCGACATTGTTCCTGTTCCCATCATTCTGGAGGTATGGTTATGATAGACGTATTATCATCAATCACTTGTATCCGGCATACGTCCGTGCTTCCAAGGACACTGGAGTAGCCGCAATCTTGCGCCTGAACCATAGCCGGATTATCACGCTCGTGTCATCGCTGGTTTGCCTGAAGGCCCGCCAGAGAGGATCAGAACAGCTACGACTGCAAGTCAATAACCAACTGGATACAATGACCATGGGCACGCAAGAACTGACAACCGATATTATTCGCGCAGCCCTTGCATCGATTCCAGGCCCCGATGGACGCACGCCACTGCCTCGTTCCGGTAGCCTTTCGGAGATTGTTGTCCATAAAGGTAAGGTTTATTTTGCCATCCACGTTGAGGCAGCGCGCGCCGCGCAGCTAGAGCCTCTGCGGCTTGCGGCAGAAAACATTGTGCGTGGCATCCCCGGCGTTGAAGGCGTTATCGTTTCGCTGACTGACGAAAAGCCGGCAGGGGCAACTGCATCAACCGATAATCGCCAACCCGGGCCACGCGCCCGCGCCGCAACAACAAAGGCGGGCGTGCCAGGTGTGAAGCACATCATCGCCGTCGCGAGCGGTAAGGGCGGCGTTGGCAAATCAACGACCGCTGCAAATCTCGCACTGGCGCTTTCACAGCTCGGCCATAAGGTCGGGCTGATGGATGCGGATATCTATGGCCCCTCCTTGCCGAAATTATTCGGTCTCTCGGATAAAAAGCCGGAATCCGAAGGGCGCACACTCAAGCCGCTTACGGCTTATGGTCTCAAGCTGATGTCAATCGGATTTCTGGTTGATCAGGAAGCCGCGATGATCTGGCGCGGGCCAATGGTGATGTCAGCCCTGCAGCAGATACTGCGTGAGGTTGCGTGGGGGGAACTCGACATTCTCGTCGTCGATATGCCGCCCGGCACAGGTGACGCCCAGCTCACCATGGCGCAGTCCGTGCCACTATCGGGTGCCGTCATCGTCTCGACGCCTCAGGACCTCGCACTGATCGATGCACGCCGCGGCGTGACTATGTTCGAGCAGGTGGCAGTACCGGTGCTGGGTGTGATTGAAAACATGTCGTATTTCATCTGCCCGCATTGCAGCACGCGCTCGGACATCTTCGGTCACGGCGGGGCTTGCACGGAGGCCCACCGCCGCGGCGTGCCATTCCTGGGTGAAATCGCACTCGATATGACAATCCGCGAGACATCTGATGCAGGCAAGCCAATCGTAGCGACTGCGCCTGAAGGCCCCCATGCGCAAGCCTATCTGGCGATTGCAAAACAAGTCGCTGAAAGCTTGGCAGCCCCTCAGCGCCAACCGCCCCGCATTGTGATCGAAAGATAACCCAAGCCTGCTACAGAAGCGCTCATGGGATGACAACAGGATAACGAAAATGGCAAATCACTGGCCGGAAGAGCTACGCCTATCTCGCGACAAGACGATGCTGACAGTCACCTTCCCGGACATTGTGTTTCAGCTACCGGCTGAATATTTGCGGGTATCCAGCCCCTCGGCGGAAGTACGGGGCCACGGACCGGGACAGGCCATAACAGTTTCCGGCAAGCGCAACGTCGCGATTCTTGCCATAGAACCTGTTGGTCGCTATGCCGTAAAACTCATTTTCGACGACCTGCATGCCAGCGGCATCTACACCTGGAATTACCTCCACGAGCTGGGGCAGGATCAAAAAACACGTTGGGAATCCTATATTGCAGAAATTACCAACAAAAATCTGTCACGGGATCCACCTGCTTGCGGTTGAATTACCCCCTCGCAGGCATAAGAGGCCAATTTGACTTATTTCGCATACGCACAGCCACTTTGCGTGGGTAACGGCAATGCAACAAAATGAAGTTCATGCCAAATATGCCGATCAACTCGTCAAACCGTTCATAAAAAACGCAAAAAAAGCAACAATAAACAACGTTGTCGGATGGCTATAACATCGCTATATAGACGCAGCCATGGAATGGTCCTGGTGCTATCGAATGTGAAGAGCATTAGCTACGCATGTCTGATACACTGATTGATGAAGGTTATCGTCCCACTGAAGACGAGCCTTTTATGAATGAACGGCAGCGCGAGTATTTTCGACGCAAGCTGATTACGTGGAAAGAAGATATCCTGCGCGAGAGCCGGGATACACTTGCTGCATTGCAAAACGAGAATGAAAACCATCCCGACATTGCTGATCGTGCTTCTTCGGAAACAGATCGCTCTATCGAGTTGCGTGCTCGCGACCGCCAACGCAAGCTGATCTCAAAGATCGACGCGGCTTTGGATCGGGTTGAGGATGGTACATATGGCTATTGCGAGGAAACGGGCGAGCCTATCACGCTCAAACGCCTCGAAGCCCGCCCCATCGCGACACTGTCGATTGAAGCGCAGGAGCGTCACGAACGGCATGAACGCGTCCATCGCGACGAATAGCGGTTTCTGATCGAAGTGCGATCAAAATCCAATAATTTTAGAGCGGATTGCATTATCTCAAATGATGCAGTTCGCTCTAAAAAATTATATGATACATCTTGCTCTAACGCCCTCCGTGCCAACAAATGCCATCAAGGCCAGGCCAATGTCAGGGATAGCATGCGTGGAGAGCGCTTATGACAATCTCAAAAACGTCTTCGGCCAAGCTGGCACATGCAATGATTCGCGTGCTTGATGAGGAACGCTCACTTACGTTCTATGAAAAGGCTTTTGGCCTTTTACCAGTCGAGCGTCTTGCCTTTGATGATTTCACTCTGATTTATCTGCGTAATGAAGCTACGGCATTCGAGCTGGAGCTCACAGTCAATCACGATCGCACTGAGCCTTATGCACTCGGCGATGGCTATGGCCACCTGGCAGTTACGGTTGCTCATCTGGAAAATGAGCGCGCGCGGCAGGAAGCAGCGGACCTCGCGCCTGGCCCCATCCGCTCACTCATGCACAATGGCAAGCTGTTGGCGCGCTTCTTCTTCATTCAAGATCCGGATGGATACAAAATTGAAGTGATCGAGCGCGCTGGGCGCTTCGCCTGAGTTAGGCGGCCCGCCAATCCCCTAATACTGCCTGCACCACCGCAAGGGCGGCGACAGCAGCGGTATCAGCCCGTAAAATACGTGGCCCTAGTGAGAGCTGTAACGTATTGGGGTGCGCCAAAAGAAGCGTACGTTCTGTTTCGTCAAACCCACCTTCGGGGCCAATCAAGACAGCAATGCCCTGCGCCATTCTATCTTTTGGTATGCTAGCAAGCGCTGCGATACAATCTGCCATCGGCGCGCCCTCATCACAGAACACCAGCAAACGTCCTGGCTCTAGCTGAGCAACAGCATCAGCCAAACGGACGGGCTCTCGCACCGATGGCACCGCCAGAATCCCACACTGTTCGGCTGCCTCGATGGCATTGGCCTCCATGCGCTCCAGATTAACGCGCGATACCTGCGTGCGACGCGTTAAAACCGGCGCGAGCGTACCCACCCCCATTTCAACAGCTTTCTGCACCATGTAATCGATCCGCGCATGTTTGAGCGGCGCGAAAAAATAAATAACATCGGGGGTTTCGGGCTGCGAGCGCACCTGCCGTTCCGGAATCAGATGGCCAACTTTGCGACCATGCCGTCCCACACGTGCCAGCCATTCGCCATCATTACCATTGAAGATAAGCACAGCGTCGCCATCGCCAAGTCGCAATACATTGCCAAGATAGTTACCTTGAGCCTTATCAAGCGCAATCGCTTCATTAGCGCGGACTGGAACAGCCACAAACAACCGTGGCGCTGAAAAATCATATTCGCTCACAATATTCCTCAACCAGACAGCAGCACGGCCATAGAAAAACAGACAATGGGATATGCAGACCATAGCCCCTCGCGTCCATTGGGTGTAAGAAACCATAGGCGCTCGCGCAAGAGTGTATTGTCATATGCCACGCGTAACCTATGTTATAGGCAATTCCCTCTATAAGGGAAACCGGTGTTCAAAAGGGCCATGCGGGATAGCAATACCTGTTGATTTGGTCTATTAGTTCATTTCTGCGATGATGTGAGAGGTTAGATAATGAAGCAATCCGCAATCCGCTGCGCACGGATCGGTGCAGTTGTGGCCGTGGTGCTCTCTTCAGCTTCTCTATTTGGCGGCTTCGTCACCGCCGCCCAAGCACAGAGCGGTGTTTGCGACAAGATCAGCTCCTATCTGGAAGAGCGTAAGTCGCTGGTCTCACGCATCAACAAGCTCGGCAAGCGCCCTGATCCCAAAAGTGCATGCTCCTTGTTTGGAACGCTGGTCACAAACGGCACCACAACGATAAAATGGCTTGAGACGAACAAAGACTGGTGCCAGATTCCAGATCAGTTCGTGGCTGGCTTCAAAGCTGATAATGCCAAAGCTGTTGAAATCCGCGGACAGGCATGTAAAGCCGCAACGCAGCAGGCTGCTATGGAAAAGCGAGCCCGCGAAGCTCAAAAGCAGGCAAACGAAGCACAAATGCTCGGCGGCAGCGCTGGTGATCCGGTGACCGGACAAATGAAAATTCCACAAGGCGCGCTTTAAATACCCGCATAGCAACAGAAGCAATTACTTTGCTACTGGCAACGCAGCCAATAAAGAGGTTTGCATCTTGATATACACGTCAGATGCAATGCCTTCTCATTCATATAAATTTGCCGCTCGCGTAGAAATTGAAGATCTGGAAGTTGAAGATCTGATTGAACGCAAATTGCCTTGTGTGAGCCTTTAACATGAACAGCCCTGAGGGTCTCGATCATTCCTTGCCGGATGCCACACCAGGTAATTGGGTGGACGTACATGCCCCCAAACCATGGCGACCATACTTGCGGCTTGCGCGCGTGGAGCGCCCGATAGGCAGTTGGCTGTTATTATTGCCGTGCTGGTGGGCCTCTGCGCTCGCTGCAGGTGCAGCAGGTGTTTACCCGGATTTTACGCAACTGATGCTCTTCCTTATTGGCGCCGTAGCAATGCGGGGGGCCGGAACAACTTATAATGACATCATCGACCGCAAGCTCGATGCTCAGGTAGCCCGCTCGCGCCATCGTCCACTTCCCGCAGGCCAGATTACTGTCAAGCAAGCCATTATTTTCTTTATGGCGCTATGCATACTCGGCCTTAGCGTGCTGATGCAGTTCAATCAAACCACGATCATTCTGGGCTTCAGCTCGCTCATCATCGTTGCCGCTTATCCATTTATGAAGCGTATTACCTCCATGCCGCAACTGGTGCTTGGCCTTGCGTTTGCTTGGGGTGGGCTGATGGGATGGTCTGCGGTTTTTGGGCGACTTGATGCACCAGCTTACTTCATCTACGCAGCCGCCATAGCCTGGACCGTCGGCTACGATACGATTTATGCGCTGCAAGACATCGAAGATGATTCAGTTGTCGGAATTAAATCTTCAGCACGTTTGTTTGGCGCACACGTGCGCGAGGGTGTTGGTGCATGCTATGCACTAGCGATAACATTCGCACTTGGCGCGTTAGTCGTAGCACAAGCGGGCATTGCAGCTTATGTCGGGCTTGTATTATTTACAGCGCATCTTGCCTGGCAAGTCAAAAGCATAGCACCTTCTGATGCCAAGCTGGCACTGGCATTATTCAAATCAAACCGCGAAGCCGGCTTATTGCTATTCGCAGGCATCGCCCTTGATGCCATGCTACGTGCGGGCTGAAGATAGCCGTGCCGGGTAATGACGCGACATATCACACGCCCATGATACTCTATCTATTAAGCTAGCACCTCAAACTCACCTAAAATGCTGCATCCGCTCAATGATCTGATGCAGCACTTTAGCTCATAGTCTCTATTCCGATACCAGCAGCCCTAATCATATTTATAATCAAACTATGCTTATAGGCGACCAAAGTATCGATATTAATAAACATATCGCTCGCCTGAACATCTTTCTCTTTACAACTTATAATAAAATTCACAACACCAAGAAGCAAAAACAAGCTATTTTTACCATTTATCTCATTTATATCATGGGGAACCTTTATTATTATTTCCAAAAATTCCAACTTACTTGCCATATCATTTAATATAACAGATTCAGCACTCTTTTCTGCAGAAAAATTATTGACATGCGAGGCAGCGCCGCTTTCAAGCTTATGCAATTCTTCTTCGATAAGCTTGAGGTGCAATTCATTTTTTCCGTTCTTGACCGTCTTTTCAAACCGCTCAATCTCCATCAGGCAAATGATTAAATCATCAAAAGCATCCTGACTTAGCTCTGGCGTCTGCGCCTTCAATGCATCCCACATGTCACAAGCAAACATGTCTTTGAAGATCATCAAATCAAGCATGGCGCTTACAAAGCCAAATCGAGAACTCAACTCGGATACATCGCTGCCAATCAGCACGCGCTCTTGTATATTTGCAAGCCGCAACAACAGCGCAGATAAAACATGAGGATCCCGACTGAATTCATTAGCGTGCTTATTAAATTGCGCCGCTAACCTTCTCATCTCATAAGGGCTTCTTGGCGACAGATTTACGAGACTGCCTGCCTTCAGATTACTCTTAATTACCTGCACATATAATGCAGCCAAAGCCTGCTTTTTATCGACAACGGCTACAGTACGCCCTTGAACATCAGGGGATGCTTCTAATGCGGTATCAATCACGTGCGCAGCTGCAACCAGAATAGGTGAATTGGCGCGAATAGAGAAAACAGAACCCTCATCCGATTTATTATCGGCCAGCAAAAATTTCTGTGTTTCTGGATTTAAATCAACATTATTTTCATAACATTGGAAGTTTACATCCTTCCCTGCCAACGACATTGTAACCTCCCTCTAATTGATAAATTTAACTCTACCAGAGTAATACAGAGGCACCAAACGCATCAAGCATGTATACACGTAAACAATGCTCCATATATTTATTCCAGACGAAATAAGCTGGATTAAACACAATATTAGCGCTTGCTCTCTATATCTCGCATCTTCTCAAACTTAATGAAGGGAGTATTCTTGAATGCTGAAGACACGGGAAAACAGCGTATAAGCTCAACATGATTCCAGGATTTAAAATTTATCTTAAAAATATACAACATCAATTAAAGTATAAAAAGAACAAGAAACCAAGAACCAAGAGTATGTTATTGAAATTAACATTAGATATATCAACAAATGCAGGCATACATAGAATAAATAAATTAAACAAATTAATTATACAAATATAATATTTGATTTAGGTTAAGCCTTCAAATTAACGAATATTTATAAGTGTTTTGATTCACTCCCATCATCGCTTTAATTTTGAGGTTTCTGATGGGTGGATATCCTTTTTATATCAATGACATTGCCTGGTCCAAATTGCAGGATTTGTTGCCGAAGGTGAAGCGGGGACGGCGGCGTGTAAATGATCGGCGGGTCGTATCGGGGATTGTTTATGTTCTTCAGTCGGGTGTGATGTGGCGGCAGGCTCCGGCGATTTACGGACCACACAAAACACTTTACACGCGCTATCAACGCTGGAACGCTCAGGGCGTCTGGACGCGTATTTTTCAGGCTTTATCCGAAAAAGACGCGCAAGATGAGACACTTATGATAGATTCGACCACGATACGGGTACAGCGTTCGGCTCTTGGCGCCCAAAAAAAGGATGTCCTGCCACAGGTCGATCTTGCGGCGGTTGGACGAGTAAAATCCACCTGGCCTGTAACGGGCGCGGCAAACCCGTCGCATGGTTGATCACGGGTGGCAACATTCACGATGTTTGCCTCGCCCCGCTGCTGATCAACGCCTGCAATCATCCAAATTTACGCCAGATACTGGCGGATACAGGCTATGTTTCCAAAGACATCCGCGCCTGCGTTGAAGCCGCAAACATCACATATTGTGTGCCAGACCGAAAAAATGCAAAAGTCAAAAATACAATTGATACAGAGCTTTATAAAAAAAGATGGAGGGTGGAGGCATGCTTTGCCAAACTCAAAAACTGGCGCCGCATCGCTACACGATATGACAAATCAGCTCAATCGTTCCTCAACGCCGTAACAATCGCTATCTTATTCTCGTATTACTTAATTTGAATCCTCAGCCTAATTATTATTTATGACTTTAACATATAATGCTTTTTATAACATAAACATTTGAATATGATGGATCACAATAAATAAAAACTCTGGATGGGCAGGATGGCAACTTCAACCAACACACAAAAATTCTCTCGCTGGACATTGACTGCCATGGTGGTGGGCTCAATGGTAGGCGCAGGGATATTTTCTTTACCGCGCACGTTTGGTAACGCTACCGGACCATTCGGTGCGATCATTGCCTGGGCTATCGCTGGCAGTGGCATGTATATGCTTGCACGCGTGTTCCAGATACTTGCAGAACGCAAACCTGATCTTGACGCCGGTGTGTATGCATACGCAAAGGCTGGTTTTGGTCCTTATGCGGGTTTTTTATCCGCACTCGGCTACTGGATTGGTAGCTGCATCGGTAACGTCTCATACTGGGTGTTGATCAAGTCAACGTTGGGGGCATTTTTCCCGATTTTTGGCGATGGTAATACGATCCCCGCAATTCTGGTGGCATCAGTTGGCATCTGGCTATTTCACTTCATGATCCTGCGCGGTGTACAGCAGGCAGCGTTTATTAATACCGTTGTCACGATATGCAAGATCGTGCCTATCCTGGTGTTTATCCTGCTGGCGCTATTTGCGTTCAATTGGGAACAGTTCAGCGCCAACTTCTGGGGTGGCGAGGGCATGCCGGAGATGAGCCTGTTCGAGCAGGTTCGGGCGACGATGTTCGTAACCGTCTTTGTATTCCTCGGTATTGAAGGGGCCAGCGTTTATTCGCGCTTTGCTAAAACACGTACTGATGTTGGCTTCGCGACGCTGGTAGGCTTTGCTGGCGTTCTGATTCTGATGGTGCTGGTTACGATGTTGCCTTATGCAGTCCTGCCGCAGGCTGAGATTGCTGCCATGCGCCAGCCTTCAATGGCTACAGTTCTTGAGGCTATCGTCGGCCCTTGGGGCGCGGTTTTCGTCAGCATCGGCTTGCTGATTTCGGTGCTGGGCGCGTATCTTGCCTGGTCGCTTATCTGCGCTGAGGTGCTGTTCACGGCAGCGAAAACGCGTGACATGCCAAAGGTGTTTGCAACGGAAAACCAGAACAAGGTACCATCCGCAGCACTCTGGATGACCAACATCATCGTCCAGCTCTTTGTGATCAGCACTTACTGGTCGCGAGATGCCTTCGCGCTGATGCTTAACCTGACCAGCTCCATGGCGCTTATTCCATATCTGCTGGTCGCAGCTTTCGGCCTGATGCTGACACGCCGTGGTGAGACCTACAATATCAGACCCCAAGAACGAACGCGCGATCTGGCAATTGCGGGTATTGCATTGGTTTATACGATCTTCCTGCTCTTCGCTGGAGGCCTGAAATTTGTATTGCTATCAGCTATTCTCTATGGGCCCGGCACGATCCTGTACTTCTGGGCACGCCGCGAGCAGAATGAGAAAGTATTTACACCGATGGAGCTTATCGTCTTCATCGTGGCAATGATCGGTTGCGTTGCAGGCATTTACGGCTTCGTGACCGGTTACTTCGTCGTGTGAGAAAGCGGCAGATGAGTGTACCGCCCAGCAGGCAGCATACTCATCTGCGCTCATCTAAGAGAGCGGGATGCTTGGATATCAATCAGTATGCCACTCAGCTTTTCGTGACTAATCCATTCAGCTGCGGCATTGAGCCCTAAGCGTGGATGCCTCCGAACAATCACAATCAAGTCTAGAGGTGAAGCATGTCCACTCCTTCTTCCAGCGCTCCATTCGGGGTCCATTCTGAAGTTGGTCAGCTCCGTAAGGTCATGGTCTGCGCACCAGGACGCGCCCACCAACGGTTGACGCCAAGCAATTGCGACGATCTTTTATTTGATGATGTACTCTGGGTTGAGAATGCCAAGCGCGATCATTTCGACTTCGTCACCAAGATGCGCGATCGCGGTATTGAAGTGGTTGAGATGCACAACCTGCTTACCGAAACCGTGGCGATCCCTGAAGGCAAGAAGTGGATTCTTGACCAGCAGGTTGTTCCGAACCAGGTCGGGCCAGAGCTTGTCAACGAAATCCGCAGCTATCTCGATGGTCTTACCAATCGCGAACTGGCAGAAACACTGATTGGCGGCCTATCGACCTTCGAGTTTCCTGAAGCAAACAGCAGTGAGACACTCAAGCTGGTCCGCGAGGCCGCGGGCGTCACGGAATACCTGCTACCCCCACTGCCCAACACTTTGTATACGCGTGATACGACCTGCTGGATCTACGGCGGCGTAACACTTAATCCGCTCTACTGGCCAGCGCGTCATGAAGAGACAATTCTCACCACTGCGATTTACAAGTTTCATCCTGACTTCGCCGGCAAGGTCAATGTCTGGTGGGGCGACCCCACAGAAGACTGGGGCATGGCAACCCTTGAAGGCGGCGATGTCATGCCAATCGGCAAGGGCAACGTGCTTATCGGCATGAGCGAGCGCACCTCACGGCAGGCCATCGCGCAGTTGGCGCAGAGGCTGTTCGCGAAGGGGGCGGCTGAACGTGTCATCGTCGCAGCGATGCCAAAACTGCGTGCGGCCATGCATCTCGATACGGTGTTTACCTTCGCAGACCGCGATTGTGTGCTGCTGTATCCCGATATCGTGGATAAAATTCAGGCTTTCTCCTACCGGCCAGGCAACAAGGAAGGCGAGCTTGAACTGCACAAGGATGAGGGCACATTTGTTGACACTGTCCGCGATTCACTTGGCCTCAAGAAAATGCGCGTCGTCCATACGGGCGGCAACGACTACATGCGTGAACGCACACAGTGGGACAGCGGCGCAAACCTCGTCTGCGCTTCGCCGGGCGTCGTCTTCGCTTACGACCGCAACACCTATACCAACACGCTGCTGCGCAAGGAGGGCATTGAGGTCATCAGCATCGTTGGTGCGGAGCTCGGTCGTGGACGCGGTGGCGGTCACTGCATGACATGCCCGATCACCCGGGATGCTGTTGACTACTGATCGAGCGTGGTTTGCTACCTGGCTGGCAAACGCCATCATTGAGTGAGACAGGTGAAAAGAGATCGCCATGGAAGATCATGAGCAACGTGCCGACCTTTCCTATCTTGAAGCGATTATCCCGATTGCCTGTCTCATTTTGCTCGTCGCGCTATCGTACTATCTGTTCGGCGATGCGGGAATGAGTGGCCCAAACCAGGTGGCACTCGTTATCGCCACCATGGTTGCGGTTCTTGTCGCACAACGGCGTGGCTTCACCCTGCAAGAGCTTGGTGATGCCGCTGTCGCCAGTGTCAGCTCCGGCATTGGAGCAATCTTTATTCTGTTTGCTGTTGGCGCGTTGATCGGCACCTGGGCGATGAGCGGCACGCTCGTGGCCATGGTTTACTATGGCCTACAGCTTCTCAATCCGGATTACTTCTATGTCACTGCCGCCGCTATTTGTGCTGTGGTATCATTCGGCATCGGCAGTTCCTGGACGGTGGTTGGCACTATCGGCATTGGCCTGATGGGAATTGCCATCAATATGGAATTGAACCCGGCTATTGCAGCAGGTGCGATCATATCCGGCGCCTATTTCGGCGACACCACCTCGCCCTTATCGGATTCTGCCAATCTGGCTGCGGGCGTTTCAGATACGAACCTCTATGAGCACGTGCGTGGTGTTCTGCCCATGTCGCTTCTGACGCTCGCAATTACGTTGGTTATTTTCTGGTTTTTAGGCAGCTCGGGAACCTTCGATGCCAGCGGAAAGCTGGCGGTTATTGCCAACGCCTTCCACATCACGCCGCTGCTGTTCCTGCCACTTATAATTGTTGTGATACTTGCGATAATGAAGTTCCCACCCTTCACGACGATCTTCATCGGCGCATTGGCAGGTGGGGTGCTCGCCGCGTTTTTTGCGCCAGAGCGCGTACTTGCATTTGCAAAACTACAGAGCGGCCCGGAATGGCTTGGCCTTATCAAGGGTGTCTGGCTTGCGCTCGCCAACGGTTATGTTTCGACAACCGGGCAGGCCATGCTGGATCAGCTGGCAACACGCGGCGGCATGAGCAGCATGCTGAATACGATCTGGCTTGTGATCACGGCTTTTGCGTTTGGTGGCGTTACCGAGAAAGCTGGCATGCTGGATCGCCTTATCAGCCCGATCGTCAAGGCGGCCAAATCCACTGGGCGTCTCATCGCCTCACTCGTCGCCTCAATCATCGCAACGAACATAGCGACAGCAGATCAGTATCTCTCTATCGTTTTGCCGGGGCGGATGTTCAAGCAAGCTTTCCAGACACGGCATATACCGCCAAAAGTGCTATCGCGCTCTCTGGGGGCGGCAGCCACACCAAGTTCAGCCTTGATCCCCTGGAACAGCTGCGGCGCATACATGGCCGCCACCCTTGGCGTTGCCACCTTCAACTATGCTCCATATGCCTTCTTCAACATACTCAGCCCGATAATTGCGGTCATTACCGGCGCTTTTGCAGTCGGACTTACCAGCAGGCAAACAATCAAGGCGCAAAACGGGGGACCTTACGAGGATTAAAAAGCTAAAGAATAAAGCATTTCGCGTGCGGATTACCTGCGTATAATGGTTCATCATGAACTGCCCAAAACGCTGACTTCGAGCGAGAATGACGGCCGGTTCTCACCAGTCAAAACTGACAGATCTACAATTTCCGCGCCTTTGATAAGGGAGAGGAGCGTATTTGCGTTGTTCACGACGGCACTAGTGCAAAATAGGCACTGTCGAGACAGAATAGTGCGACACGCAAGCTGTCAATTATTTCAAAATAAGAAATTTATTTTCCTAAATGAAACGGCGTCATCTACGCATCACTATCCAGGTGACCTTTCTCCAAGCGCTTGGAAAGCACCTCACGAAGCGTCTGCGCGAGGTTTGGCGTAGCGCTTGAGCACATCACGAGCAATTTTGAAGGCTTGTCACCTGCAGCAAGATACGCATGCCCCATGGTGCTATCGAAGTAAGCTGAATCTCCCGCCTTCAGGATTGTAGGCTCATAAAACTCGCTTCGCAGTTCGATGCTGCCCTCTAAAACGTAGAGATACTCTTCGCCAACATGGCTCCAGAGTCCGCCAACATCTGTGAGAGAGTGCGCCCGAACCTCGATCACCATCGGAATGATCCGTTTGTGAGCAATGTCAGTGCACAAATAGGTATAGGTATAGTTCTCATCGCTCATCGTAAGGCCTGATGCGCCATAAGAAATGCTGCGACGCCCTGTTAGCCGGCGCATGCCCTCGCCCTTGTTTGGCGAACTGGAAACAAGATCGCCAATCTCGATATCCAGACCAGCGCAAAGCTGCAAAATAGACTGGTAAGATGGCGAGATAAGATTGTTCTCAATCTTTGAAAGTGTCGATTTTGATATCCCGGTTTTTGCCGCTACGTCAGCCAAGGTCCAGCCATGATAACTGCGCCGCTCACGCAGAGCTTCACCAATTGAATGAGAGGGATTTGCTGACGCCATCATAATTAATCCGAAAAAACAGCTTTGCTGCTAATTGCAAAATTTGAAAGACCTTTTAGCACTGTTACGCGCTTCCACATTCCGAGTAAAATAATTTTACCCACGTTTCCGCATTGACACAAAGTTTCTTATATGAAACTCATAAAGGTGAAATCAAGATCGTCTGGAAAAATGGAAACGCACTCATATGGGCACTTTGGCAAAACAGGTCATCTGGATCACAGGCGCGGGCAGCGGTATTGGTGAAGCTGCCGCCCTTACACTCGCCGCAGCTGGCGCAACCGTTGTTCTCACAGGCCGCCGTCGTGAGATGCTGGAGTCCGTAGCAGATAGAATTGCCGCAGCGGGTGGAACGGCAATCGTGGAACCAGGTGATTTGACCAGCGCCACAAATGTTCAGAAGATTGCCCAATCGATCGTTTCAAAGCTTGGCCGTCTTGATGTGCTCGTCAACAATGCCGGCGTTAACATCAGGGATCGCAGCACTGCAGCCCTGACCCCGGAAGGCGTTGATGAACTAATCTCGACCAACCTGTCCGCTACATTTTATTGCGTTACAAGCGTCTTGCCGATTTTCCGCAGTCAGGGGGGCGGCTTGATGATCCATACAGCTTCATGGCTGGGGCGGTATAATCACAAGCTCGCCGGCGCAGGCTATAGCGCTGCCAAACAAGCGGTGCTGGCAATGAGCCATTCCATCAATATGGAAGAGTTTGGAAACAATATCCGCTCATGCGCTGTATGCCCAGGCGAGGTTGCAACACCTGTGCTTGAAAAACGCCCTGTCCCCGTCCCTCAGGAGGAAAAAGACCGCATGCTGCAGCCACAGGATCTGGCGGACATTATTCTGATGATATGTCAGCTTCCAAGCCGGATCTGCATGAATGAGATCCTGGTTAGTCCCACCTGGAATCGCATGTTCCTTTCTCAGGAGCAATCCGGACTGGTTGCTGAGCGTCCTGGCGCTTGAGGTCATTCCATGCCGCCTCAAAGCGGCCCGCGCCTCCCCTCTTGCAGTTGCGGGGCAAGACAAAGCCGGTGAAATTGCGTGCCAGTACATCGTTGACAAGCTCGGTGGCAAGGGTAACGTGATCATACGAAACCGGCCTCCAAACTCAGCTATCACTGATCGCGTCCAGAGCTGCAAAATGGTGTTCAGCAAATGCCTGTCATCAAAATTCTTTTCGACGATCAGAATGGCAAGAGCTCTCGCGATGGTGGATAGGCAATGATGCAGAATCAGCTGACGCGCTTCCCGAAAATTGACGCGGTATTCGCCGTAGCTGATCCGCAGCCAATTGGCGGCATCCTTGCCATGAAACAGCTTGGCCGGAGACGCGAGATCTCATAACAACGTCTCACATGGAATAGCAGGTAAATCATGACTGATACCATTCCAGGCAATGCAACACTTATTGGCCGTGCGCACATACCTGGATATTCCTATCCTCGCATCATTACGGTTCGGGATGGCGGACTATATGACATCACCGCCAAATCCATGGCAACCGTACGCGACATCGCGGAATCCGCAGATCCAGCAGGATATATCCGCGCGGCAAAGGGGATACGTGTTGGTGACCTGGAAACAGCGCTTGCAAATCCGGGCAATTCGCCAGACGCCGTTACCCTGCTGTCCCCGATTGACCTGCAGGCGATCAAGGCGTCCGGGGTGACATTTGTCGCGTCACTCCTTGAGCGCGTGATTGAAGAACAGGCGCTTGGCGATAAATCGCGTGCAGATGCCCTCCGTGAGGAAGTCATCGCGCTGATTGGCACAGACCTCAGCAAGATCGTGCCTGGCTCTGAGCAGGCAATGGCGCTTAAACAAACCCTTATCAGCAAGGGCATCTGGAGCCAGTATCTCGAGGTTGGCATTGGCCCTGATGCGGAGATCTTTACTAAATCACAGCCCATGTCGAGCGTTGGCCACGGGGCTGATGTGGGCCTCCATCCTATCTCGCGCTGGAATAACCCCGAGCCAGAGATTGCCTTGCTGGTTTCCAGCAAAGGCCAGATACTTGGTGCGACCCTGGCAAACGACGTCAACCTGCGCGACGTTGAAGGACGCTCGGCGCTGCTTCTAGGCAAGGCGAAAGACAACAACGCCTCAGCTGCTGTTGGGCCCTTTATACGCCTCTTCGATCAGTCATTCACGCTTGATGATGTGAAGAGTGCAGAGCTCACACTACGTATCGAAGGCGAAGACGGTTTCACTCTTGATGGCGCATCGAACATGGCGCAAATCTCCCGCTCGCCTGAGTCTCTCGTTGCTGCGACCATTGGCACACATCATCAATATCCTGATGGCATCATCCTGATGCTCGGCACTATGTTCGCGCCCACCAAGGATAGGGATGGCATTGGGCAAGGCTTCACGCACAAGCTTGGCGACGTGGTTGAGATTTCAACGCCCTTGCTCGGCACCCTGCGCAATCGCGTTCAATTATCAACTGAATGCCCGCCATGGACCTACGGCACAAGCCATCTCCTGCGGGATCTGGCAAAGGCCGATCTGCTTTAATGGATCAGGTAACAATCGTCTCAAATGGAATGATTGCATCTTCCTCTGGGTAGCAAGATTTTGTCCAGTAGGAGTCGAGCATGGATACAACCGCACTACCATAGTCTTCATAAGGCACCCGTATGGTGCTGAGCCACGGCGCGAGATATCCGTTGAGGGGGTTCCCGTCGAACCCAAACAAACGGATATCTCCGGGAACTGATAGATTGAGTTCGCGGCATCTTTTGTAGACACCGTATGCGATTTCGTCAGTTGTGCAGAATATTGCATCCGGCCTATCCTCAGCGGTCAAATGTTCGCATGCAACTGAATAGGCTATCTCCATACGGCTCATTGCCAAATTATGGATGCGCGTGTCCTCACCAGAACCAAATGCCGAGATGAACCCATCCACGCGCGCAGCAGTGGCGGTAGACGTTAAGGGGCCATGCATGAGCCAGGCCTTCTTATAGCCCAAAGCGTTGAAATTTTCGGCAACGACCTGTCCGGCTTTAAAGTTGTCAATGCCGACAAACCTTCCTGGAGGCAGCCCTTCGATGCGACGATTGACAAAGATAATCGGCTCTTCCGCAGCCAACTGCGCTGATAGCTCATCACTTTCCACCGCACCCAGCATGATGATGCCTGAGACGAGTTGGGCGCGCATTTCGCGTAGCAACTCATCTTGCACCGAAGCATTCTCCTGGGTGTTGCAAAACAGAAGAATTTTATTGCGCGCACGCAATTGCCGCTCCACCGAGCTCGCAATAGCCACATGATAGGCATTGGCCGGATCAGGAACCATCAACGCCACCAGACGGCTGCGACCGCTGCGCAGAGCGCTCCCCACCCGGGAAGGTCGATATCCAAACGTATCCACTACAGACATCACGCGCTTTGCCGTCGCTTCCGAGACCTTGCTCGTGTTGCCGTTCAGAACTCTTGAGACAGTCGCAATCGAGACCCCAGCCTGCTCAGCGATAGTCTGAATCGAGATCGCGGCCCGCGTTACCTTCGATGTTTGAAGCGCGGTATCATGCGTTGTCATCCTGTGCGCAGCTGCCTTGTCAGATTTATTTTTTAACATGCGTTCTCCTACCTGATTGGGATTGACAGACGCAATAACTCTTGCTCATATCATAGGGTAAACGTTTTCCCAATAACAGGAGGATGTGATCATATAATGCTTAAATTGCCCGATCAGCAGTCACTTATCGACATCGAGTCGATCAAGTACCTCAAGGCTTACTACGGTAAGTATGCGGATGAGAAATATACCGCGGACCATCAACGCAAACCTCAGGAAGAAATCGATAGACTGGCCTGGCTGCAAAGCGGCGTTTTCACAGATGATGCCATTTGGGATGGTGGCGCATTTGGTGTGCTGGAAGGTCGACAGGCTATTTACGACAATCTGCGTACCGGACCGTGGAGCTTTGGCGCGCATTATTATGTCAGTCCATTGATCGAAGTTGACGGCAATAAAGCCACTGGTCGTTGGGTTTTATGGCAGGTGGGAACCCTGACCCGGGAAAATACCCCAATCATTCTGTCAGCAGTTACTGAAGATGAATACCGACGCACAGATGAAGGCTGGAGGCTGTCCAAAATGCGACAGACCACGAAGTTCATGACGCGCCATGACGTTCCCTGGTCCGTCAACCGCAATGCCCCCTTTACCTTTTGAAAAACAACAAGAAAATAAATGATAACCACCAAACAGAGGATGGAACCATGTTTTCTCGTAATTTTACAGGTAAGACAGCTGCTATAGCGCTCGCTGCAGCAACAGTGTTCTCGTCATTTTCCCATGCGCAAGCTCAGGAGGCTGAAACGCTGACAATGGCCGTCTATGGCGGCACTTTTGAAGAGGGTTGGAAGAAGGCAATTATCGAGCCCTTCCAGGCCGCTAATCCAAACATCAAAATCCAGACAACCCAGGGCCTGACATTCCAGAATCTGGCGACCATGCGTGCCCAGAAGGATAATGTGAAGGTCGACGTCCTGCTCATGGACGAAGTTGCGGCCAATCAGGCACTCGCAGAAGGTCTTGTAGAACCGCTGGATGTAAGCCAGATCCCGAACCTTGCTGATCTTTATCCAACTTTCCGCGTTAAAGATGATCCATTCGCAAAGTTCATGTTTGCTTCTGCAGTAGTGGCATACGACAGCAACACACTTAAAGAACCACCAGCCAGTTATAAAGATTTCTGGAAGCCTGAATTCAAAGGAAAGATTGCAGTCAATAATCTAGATTCAACTGTTGGCTTGATCTTCTTTGTAACCATCAACGAAATCTACGGTGGCACTCTCGATAATGTGGAACCGGGCTTTGAAGCGATGAAGAAGCTGAAGCCAAGCATCGTTACCTTCCCCACCCAACACGCGCAACTTGCACAGCTGCTCACCAATGGCGACGTCGTTATGGCGCCGTGGGTTTCTGATCGCGTCATCAGCCAACAAAAAGCTGGCTCATCATTACGACTTGCCATTCCCTCAGATGGCGGCATCGTGAATGAAGCAGTGATTGTTGTGGCCAAGGGCACCAAGCATAAAGACGCAGCGTTCAAATACATCAACTACGTGCTGAGCCCGGAAGGCCAGGCTGCGAATGCCAAATATACCTTCATCTCTCCGGTTAACTCGAAGGCCGTTCTTGACGAAGAAACCGCCAAGATCGTTCCTAATGGCCCTGAAGTCATGAAGACGGTTCGCCGTCCTGACTGGCAGAAGATCAACGCGAACAGCCCAAAATGGCTTGAGCGCTGGAACCGTGAGATCACTCAGTGACGGAAACAACAATGGCCGCGACACCTTCAGTAAATACGCCCTCAACGCTGAAGAAACGGCTCGCGCCATGGATGCTCCTGACGCCTAATCTCTTCTGGCTGGTGGTTTTCCTTGCAGGACCAGTCATGCTTCTAGGCGCCTTGAGCCTCCATGGGTACGAGCCGGGTCGCGGCATCCTCTATGACGTCTGGAATTTGGACAACTACACGCGTTTTATTGGCGACCCCTTCTATCTTGGCGTGCTGCTCACGACCCTGAAGATGGGAGCTATGGTAACGCTTGTATGTCTGATACTCGGATTTCCCCTCGCGTATGCGCTCTCGTCGCTGCGCGGGGGCCTTCGGGGGCTGCTGTATTTCGGGATTATTCTTCCGTTATTAACCAGCGCGGTGGTTCGCACTTACGGATGGACCATCCTGCTCTCGAACAACGGATTTATAAACCGCACGCTGATGTCGTTCGGCATTACTGAAATGCCGATCAAGTTTCTCTACAACATGACCGGCGTGGTTATCGCTTTGGCGCAGATCATGTTGCCATTCATGGTGCTGGCGCTGGATGCTGCCCTGCTGAACATAGATAAATCGGTTATTGAAGCTGCACGAAATCTTGGCGCAAGACCGGCAAAGGTTTTCTTCAGAATACTGCTGCCGCTATCGTTGCCCGGCATCATATCCGGCTCTGTGCTGGTTTTCTCGCTCACCATCAGCGCGTTCATCACACCAAGCCTTGTTGGCGGTGCGCAAGTGAAGATCATGCCTACGATGATCTATCAGCAAGCCATGACACTGCTCGACTGGCCATTTGGATCGGCGATTGCTTTCATCATGCTCTTCGTGATCCTGTTTCTGATGATCCCGTCGTTGCACTTTGCTGAACGGAGGAAAAAGGCATGATATTACGTGTTATCAATGCTTTCGTCCTTGCATTTCTCCTGGTGCCGATCTTCGTGGTGATGGCAACGGCTTTCGGAGGGGCTCCCTATCCGCAATTCCCTCCGTCTGATCTAACATTCAAATGGTTTGTCCGCTTCTTCAACTCGCAAGAGCTGATGTCGTCGGTCCGATTAAGCCTGGCTCTTAGTTTCTGCTCAACGCTGATTGCCAGCATTATCGGTTGCCTGAGTGCGCTTGCGCTAACCCGTTACAACTTCCGCGGAAAGCCGATGGTCACAGCATCGCTGCTGTCTCCTATCCTGTTTCCCACGATTGTGCTTGGTCTTGCGCTGCTCATAGCCTTTCACCGCATGGGGCTGGCCCATACCTTTACAGGTCTCGTCGCAGCGCATGTTGTCCTGATCACACCCTTTGTTATCAGGCTTGTGTCAGCAAGCCTTGCGGACTTTGACATCTCGATTGAGGAGGCCGCCCGGAATCTTGGCGCAGGCCCTCTGAAGACCTTCTTTCAGATTACCTTACCCATCATCCGCCCCGGCCTGATAGCCGGTGCGCTGTTTGGCTTCGTCATGTCCTTTGATGAACTGGTGATCACGCTTTTCCTGGCAGGTCCTGGGCTTGAGACTCTTCCGATCCGGATTTTCTCATACATCCAGTACTCCAACGATCCGACAATATCGGCAATCTCGACGTGCCTGATCGTCCTTTCGACACTCATCGGAGCGCCCATCTATATGCGCTTCCTCACTGTTCGTCATTGAGGTGCACATGTCTGACGTCAGTCTTCAAAATCTCACAAAAAACTATAACGGCGCAATTGCTGTTTCCGACATCAATCTTGAAGTTGAGAAAGGCGAGTTCATCGCCCTTCTCGGCCCCTCAGGCTGCGGCAAGACGACAACGTTGAGAATGGTTGCCGGGTTTGTTGAGCCTACAGATGGGCGCATCATTGTGGGCGGAAATGATGTCACCCGCCTCGCGCCAGAAAAGCGCAATATGGGCATGGTGTTCCAGAGCTACGCGCTCTTTCCGCATATGACTGTGCGCAAAAACGTCGAATTTGGCCTCTCCTGCCATAACATCCCGGCACAGCAGCGCCCCGAGCGAATTGAGGAAGTCCTGCGCCTCGTAGGACTCGCCGAATATGGTGACCGCTTTCCCAAACAGCTCTCTGGCGGACAACAACAACGGGTGGCCTTGGCGCGCATCATGGCCATCAAGCCCTCGCTGCTTTTGTTCGATGAGCCGCTATCCAACCTCGACGCCTTCTTGCGGGTGCAAATGCGCTCCGAAATCCGCCAATTGCAACGCCGCATCGGGGTGACTGCTCTTTTCGTGACACACGATCAGGAAGAGGCCATGACGATGGCAGATCGCATCGTTGTGATGTCGAAAGGCCGGATCGAACAGGTAGGCACGCCCAGTGACATCTACGACCACCCCAAAACCCGTTTTGTCGCAAACTTCATCGGCTCGGCGAATTTCTTCGATGGTAGAGTTGAAGGCAGTAACGGCTCAGCAGTTTTCCAGGCTCAGAACGGGATTTCGTTACCCTTACTGGAAAATGTACCCCTTGACGCAACAGCCAACGCCCTCGCCATCCGCCCGGAACGCATCGATATCAGACCGCCAGGTGAAGGCTTGGTGGAAGGCCGCGTGCTTGGCTCAATCCAGCTGGGACCGATGATGGAATACACAGTTGGCGTCATCGGAGGCGAAGCGATCCGCGTGCAGGTGCAACGCCGCGCGGGCATGCCCTCCTATGATCACAACCAGCCTGTTTCCCTCATTTGGCGCCCACAGGACGCAAATCTGCTCGCTTCTTAGGTCGGGCAGGCTTCACTCCATTTGTCGAGAAGGACTTGCTAAAATGCATTTGTTCATCGCCTGCATGGGCACGGAAACCAATAGCTTTTCCTCCCTGCCAACAGGCATGCAGGGCTTTCGTGAAACAATGCTCTGTCACGGAGATGGCACCGCAAACGGCCGCCATCCCATCGTGGAGCCGCTAAGAGTGTGGCGTAAACTCGCTGAAGCACGGGGCATTCGGGTATCTGAAAGTCTGTCCGCCTTCGCCGAACCAGCCGGCAATACATCACGCAAGGTCTATGAAGAGCTACGCGATGAAATACTGACCGATCTAAAGGCCGCGCTCCCGGTCAACATGGTTCTGCTATCCCTCCATGGCGCGATGATTGCTGAAGGTTATCTCGACCCGGAAGGTGAGCTGGTCGCCGCAATCCGAGACATTGTAGGACCAGACGTGATCATTGGTGTCGAGTACGATCTGCATGTCCATCTGACACGTAAAAAGACCGAACCAGCCAACATTGTCGTTACCTACAAGGAATACCCGCATACTGACATCGCCGATCGCGCCTATGAGCTGTTCGACATAGCGATCAAAACGGCTGAAGGAACCGCACAGCCCCAGACCTCAATCGTGGCATGCCCGATCAATGCTTATCTGCCGACCACTTCTGGCGCCATGCGGGAGTTTGTTGACAGCATGATCGCTGAGGAGAAAAAGCCGGGCATCCTGTCCGTTTCCCTCGCACATGGTTTTCCCCATGGCGATGTACCGGAAGTAGGTGCGAAGGTTATCGTTATCACTGATGGCAATCCCGAGCTTGCTCAGAACACGGCGACCAAATTTGCCCAGGCTCTGTGGACGGCCCGGCATCAGCTGCTTCCCAATTATCTCTCTATTGAAGCGGGCATCGATGCAGCATTGGCTTTCCCCACTGGTCCGGTGGTTATGGCAGACACATCGGACAATGCAGGCTGCGGCGCGCCTAATGACAGCACCTTCATTCTGCAGCGTCTGCTTGAGCGAGGCGTAACGGACATCGTTGCGGCCAACTATTGGGACCCGATTGCCGTCCGTTTCGCCATGGAAGCTGGTGTGGGTGCAACATTGCGCCTACGCATTGGCGGCAAGAGCGGCGCGGAATCCGGCGCGCCGGTAGATCTGACCGTAAAGGTGATGGGCATCAAGGAAGATGCAACGCAGACCTTCAATGGCATTCGGGTCAGCATTGGTGATGCCGTGTGGGTGCAAGGCTCTGGTATCGACATCATCATCAATAGCAAGCGGTTCCAGACTGGCAATCCGGACATGATGACCCAGCTTGGTCTTGATCCGACAACGCGCAAGATCATTGTCGTGAAATCCACGCAGCATTTCTATGCCGGGTTCGGCCCAATTGCCAGCGAAGTGCTTTACGTCGCCGGACCGGGCGGCACCAATCCGAACACCAGAAACCTCTCCTACGACAACATGGCAGCACCCTACTGGCCCAAGGAAACAGGCACCATCGGCACATTTGCAAGTTGAGAGCATAGGAGAATATCAAGATGACGGATATCGAAGCACGCATCGCCAAGCTTGAGGCTATTGAGGCAATTCGCTCACTCAAAGCACGTTATGCCGAGTTCGCAGACGCTAAATACACCAGCGAACACCGTAAGAAGACCGGCAGCGAACTAGAGCGTATCGTCAACGCACAAACGGCCTGTTTTACTGAAGACGTAGAATGGGATGCGGGCAAGTTTGGCATCATCAAAGGCCGCAAAGCACTTGCCGAGAGTTTTGCCGGCAAGCCTTTCTGGTTCACGCTCCATGCCTATACAAACCCCATCATAGAGGTTGAAGGTGACACGGCCACCGGACGTTGGTTGCATTGGCTGCTTCTAAGCAAAGAAGGAACGGCCGAACCAGTCCACCTGATGGGTTATACCCACGATCGCTATCGCCGCGTTGATGGCCAATGGCTCATCTCGCATATGCGGCTGGAGGTAAAATTCGAAGTGCCATTCGGCCAGCCCTGGACGAAATAAACTTATCGGCTAATAACTCATGTTAGCTGTCAACAATACCGTCTCTCTACTCTTTTGCCCTGACCTTATCCGTATTTACCGCCCAAGGCCCATCTTGACGCACGCCGTCCAGATGCGGCCGGGAGCAAGCGCATGCCCCTGGCCGATTAGCGCAATTGCGCGCCTAGATGTGCGCTCTGTATCGAAGCATAAAGCTTTGTTTTCTCAAGCTTCTACTACACGGTTTTTGTCATTTATTTTAGGACATGGTGAGAATAACGCCCTATCCTATATTTTCATCAGCTTTCATCCTATGCCATCAGAAGCCAGGCTCAACAAAAATTCATTCGAAAATACAGCCACATCATTCTTGCACGCTCAAGTATCTCTTTTGGGCGGAGTAGCGCGTTGACAATCTAAGCTATTTAGTTAGCAATACTCTTCAGCGGAAGCGTATCCATTTCGTAGGCTGAAATACTCCATCATTCCACGGCAAAAGGATAAGTAGAATGAGGGATCTAAAGCTTTCGTTTCACTATCAGCTGGAGAAGAAAGCCGCAAACTGGCGCAGAAGGGGCACCTTTTGCTGCTTCCCCTTATCTGTTTCGACGAGCGTGCGCCAATACCAACATCGACGCATTACGCATGGAGTATGTACGTGAACAGCAGGCTAACAAATAAAACCCTTTTCGCTTTCGTTATCGCTTCCCTCTCATTGGTTAGCGCATCGCATGCTTCGGCAAAGGATTTTGAGTGTCCATGGCCCCATCTGGAGAACGGAGCCCACTCGAGCGAGATTAGCAAGCTGCTGCCTACGGGCGATGCCTATGATGACATTACAAAGTTGAATGAGGCTGTTTATGCGCTACGCCAAAGCGGCGTAAGTTCCTCAGTCGTTGTTAACTCACTGATCCGCAACTACTGTCCGGTAGTCGCGGCCAATAACACGCTTGATGATAAGCAGAAAACCGCAAAAGTTGGTCGCTTCGCTGGCAGGATTACAGCTTTGGTTTATTCACTCGATAGCGCCACAGAAATCGTTCTCGAAGTGCCCCTTGCGCCGTCTATCATCGAAGCTATCACCGCCAAGGCGCGCGCTGCCGGCATTTCACCAGAGGATTGGGTAGCCTCGGTCGCAGCCGCTGAGGCACAGAAGGTTAAGTGAACCTCGTCATCTTTAGTTTTTACGGCCAATTTCCGTTTTCACAGTGATTAATCCTCAAAAACAAATCGTCTGAAACCCACAATTTTTGTGAAACACTCCAAGGACAATGAAAATGTCATCGCAAAAAGAAAATAATATGGCCGACGAAATTAACTATCAGGAACGCGAGGCTGTAGCTGTTTTTAGTGATGAAGCATCACTAAATGCTGCGGTTGATGAGCTTATGCAACTGGGCCTGCGACAGGAAGACATGAGCTTGCTGGCCAGCACCGACAAGTTGCCAAGCGGCATATCAACGGACAAGCTGGAAGATGCTGATAACGTTCCGCATGCTGCTTATGTGAGTCCGGATTCCCGCACCGAAGGCCTCGCTGCATTGGTGGGCGGTCCTGCTGTCATGGCTGGCCTCGGCGCGGCAGCAATCATCGGAACAGGCGGTGCAGCGCTTATTCCAACCCTTTGCGTAACAGTTGGCAGCACAATTGCGGGTGGATCACTAGGGCTCATTATGGCAAGAGCCTTTGGCCGCAAACATGCCGAGCATATTCAAACGCAGATCATGAATGGCGGACTTCTTCTGTGGGTGCATGCACCAGAGAGCAGTAATGATGCCAAAATCATTGAGATATTGAAGCGCAATAGTGGCCGTGATGTCCATTTCCACGTCGTGAACCGAACATGGGGCGTGGCGGATGTACCATTACACAGCTTCAATCCCGACCCGCTTCTCAGCAATTAATTTTGTAGAGGTAGAAGCACGACTTCCCAACTGGCCAGCACACTTGGGAAGGCTGCCGGAAAATTGGAGAGCTTCTGCGTTTGATTTTCGTGTTATCGCTTCGAATGCGATTGGCGATTTATATCCAAGCGCGGAATGTCTGCACACAGGATTATAGAAGCCATCGATATATTCGACAGTGGCTACGATCGCATCATTGTATGTGTGGAACACAGTCTGACAGATCAATTGCGACTTGATCGTTTTGAATACTGTTTCCACCATCGAATTATCGTAACAACTTCCTTTGCCGCTCATGGGCAGGGACTTCAATAATATGACGCCAGGCAGCAGCCATGATCTGATCGCTTCAGGCGAGGTGAGAAAGCTGAAGAAACTGGCTCTTCACGGAGGGCGCCATCGGCCTCAAGCATGCCCATCTAGGCATTGGCGCCCCCTTCCAGACCCCGGTGCTTGGCGGCCCCTGAGAGGCGCGGGGAATCTAATATCAACGCAACCCATGAGGTGCCGGAACGGCATGCCGATAATCGGCTCGCACAACGCCGACCGCCGACTTGCTGCTGCCTACTTCGATCGTCCTTTGGCTGCGAAGGAGTCAACGTTGCGCCCCACTCTCGCGGAAGCGCGATTTCTGCTTGGGTTATATGGCGGCGATAGAGCTTATCAGATACTATCATGACCTGCTGTCGTCGACACCTTCTCGCACTATGTGCCAGCGCTTGCCCCTCTGTTCCGCAGCACGGCGCTAACCACAATACCCTATACTGCTCTCGTCGCCGATACATCTCTGCGGGCTGCCCGTGAACTCGACCGGATCATCGAGGAGCGTGGCAAACCCAGGATGATTGTCAGTGACAAAGACAGAGAGCTCACCAGCACCGCGATCCTGCAGTGAACGAACCAAGCTGGCGTCGTAGCACATACTTAGCGCAGCCCAGAAATGCAAAAAGCGCCCCGAAGGACGCTCTTGCAACTTACTGATTTTATCGGAGAAACTGGAGCGGGCGATGGGATTCGAACCCACGACCCCAACCTTGGCAAGGTTGTGCTCTACCCCTGAGCTACGCCCGCATCCATGTCTGTGACGGTCAATGCCGCCGCCGATGTGTGGGTTATTGCTTGAAACGCTTTTCAGTGCAAGTCCCATTTTTCACGCTGTGGAAAAATAGAATAAGACCATCTGCAAATTTAATATAACATATTGATATATAAACGCAATTTATTCCACAGGCCACCACATAAATCGGCCAGCCTCAGCTGTATTCACCCTCGAATCAATCCGCAGCACAAGAATCAATCACCATCAATACCCCAATGTGGGATTAACCAGCCCCGGCGGAATTTCCCCCGCTTCCACAGCACGAATCTGGCTTGCAATACAGAGCGCAATGGCGTCTGGATCGCTCATGGCCGCATTATGAGGCGTCACAATTACAGATGGATGGCTCCAAAGTGGCGATTCAGCTGGTAGCGGCTCGGTTTCAAAAACGTCAAGCGATGCAGCCCCCAAGGTGCCATCTCCTAATGCCTCAAGAATATCTGCTTCGTTTTGCAAACCGCCTCTGCCCGCATTAATCAAAACCGGGCGCCCAAGCCGTCCATCACGTGCCAGGCCTGCAAATAATTTCTTATTTAAAATACCGCGCGTTTCACTGGTCAAAGGCAAGAGAGAAACCACAATATCTGTACGCGCCAGAAAATCGGATAATTGAGCATTGCCTGCATAAACCTCAAAGCTCTCAACACGTTTTTCTCGCCGGCTCCAACCCGCAACATCAAAACCAATATGAGCAAGCTTATGTGCCGCATCTTGTCCTAAAACGCCGAAGCCAAGAATCCCTACTCTTACATCATGTGCAGCGGGCTGGAGGGGATCGGGCATCCAACGATGCAGGCGCTGATGGCCGAGCTCACGCATCAATCCCCGCAGATGCAACAAGCAATGCAAAACAACATACTCGCTCATGCGTCCAGCAAGATCGGCATCGACAACGCGATAAATTGGCACTTCGGGCAGGTCCGAATCGCGCAGAAGATGATCAACGCCCGCCCCCGGAGAAAAAATTGCCGCAAGATTTGGCAGGCCCGTCAAACTGCGGGGAGGATGCCGCCACGCAATAGCATAATGGACACTGCGCCGATCAAACGGCTCGCCCAGCGTCACGACCTCAACCCCCGGAAGAAGCGTACGCAGGCGCTCTTGCCAGACATCGGGAGACATTTGGGAAATGGCTAGCAACACGCTCATGAGCCCCTCCAGCGACGTCTCATCAATAACATATTGTTATCGTGTCCTGATCCGACTGCTATCGCAAGAGCCAATCGACAAAAGTGTCATGTATGGCATTCAGCGCTCAAGCAAACAGCTTTGTGCGATCATGCATTCTGAACGACAGCCCCCCAGATGCGTTTCTGGATACCCGTCATCGCGCCCATAAAAGCGCGCCAATCATCTGTCGTCTCCTGCGCCAGACTGAAAACCGTAGGATTAAGATTGACAATCGTACCGATGCGTTCCTCAAAATCAAAGTGAAGCTTGGCTTTAAACTGCAAGGCCAAGTTCTGCATTGCCTGATTTTCTGGAAGACACTGCATAACCAGGCGACTAACATTACGATTAGCTGCAGTAATGATTAACTTCGCAAACAAAGCACTGCCAATTCCACGGCGACGCCAAGGTTCCTCAACACTAAAGGCAATCTCAGCGTGGCGGCCTGTCTCGCTATCATAAGGTTTGAACTCAGCCGCACCCCGCACAATGCCATTTTCCATATAAGCAAGCACAAGCGCGTTCCCCTGGAAGCTCTCACATGCATATTTTTCCAGAATTGGGTCGCTCATAAATGCGCCAAAACGGCTGTAACGGCATCTCTGTCCAAGACGCAGCAAATGCGCCTGATACTCGGGCAGATCCGTAATGAAGAGTTTACGTATATGAAATTCCCGCCATAAACGGGCTTGCTGAAAATCAATCATGCTGCGCTTTCAAACCGGTTATGCCGCCGGAGCGCTTCATCCCATCGCCAAGAACTGGCATTATTTAGCAATTATTAGAGAGCCAGCTTAAAAGCCCAATCCAGAGCTCATCAGGCATTATTATATTTTCCAATATATGCTGCATTGCAGCATTATGCCAAGGGCAGAATAAGCGCTGCTAAACGCGCACGCATGCAATAAACGCATGGAACTTCCCAAGCAAAAAGCCTGAAAGCTATATATTAATTGGCAGGCACAGAACTTCTCTCGAGAACGAATAGTTCTTCTTCACGCAAAGACGCGATCTCGTTCTCACTTAGATCAAGCAGGCGCGCGGAGCGCCATATCATATCTTCTTCAAATGAGTGAACAACACCATCTGCGCGTGCTACGCCCCATGCAGCACGAATAAGCCGCTTACGCTCATCACGATCCAGTTCACGCCGTAGTGGGCGCAATAATGAAACAAGGCCAATTGCATCACGATCAGCGGCCTCCGCTTCTTCGAGAAGCAAACGCGCCTGGCCTGGCAATAACCCAAAATGGTCGACAAGTAGCGCGATCAAATAATCGTGCTCAGGCTTGACGATCACACCATCCGCTCGTGCAATATGGATCAGAACGGCCGCCAAAGCCAAAATCCCCGGAGACGTAGCACCAGGAGACAATCGTGTCGGTAAAAAATGCCTGACTGCATTATCAAGCAAACTAAACAAGCCCATGGGAGAGGCCATATGCCACCTGCCGGCTCTAGCGTGACTGTCGATACACTAGTTTTCACTCTAAATTCTAAAACATTTCAAATATTTTGAAACGTCTATCAATCTAAAAGTGCAAAACAAGATGGTAGTATGATGGCATCAAACCTCATAACCAATAAAATATATTGATTGCATTTGATGCCGCATCACATTCTATAGGCAAATAGCGATCAGTAAGATCGCACTTGCTTTAACGTCGACGGAATTGTGGACGTGCTGCAGGACCACCTGGACGAGGACCAGCACCCTGTTCGCGATGCCGGAAAATCAGCCGTCCCTTTTCGAGATCATATGGCGACATCTCAACGGTTACGCGGTCGCCAGCAAGCGTCTTGATGCGATGCTTTTTCATTTTACCGGCGGTGTAAGCCACAATCGTATGCCCTGTATCCAGCTGCACGCGGTAACGCGCATCTGGCAGGATTTCGGTCACAAGACCTTCGAATTCCATTACTTCTTCTTTAGCCATAAAGATACCTTTTCCAACGCCGACAGAGGCCGTGTTCCGAAGCTGGACCACGCCTGACTGGGCGCACCATAACAAACGAGCGGACGATGACGCACGCCCGCAATTAATGTCCGCTTACGCCCTTTTAGGGGGCACAATGGCAACCGTGAAGCAATCCAGCCATAAGACCAAACGCTGCGACAACCGGCATCGTGAGAGATAAACAATCGACAACCGTCACGGGCAGCGCCCCTATTTAACAGGAACACATCTTCATGGCCGTTGGTATAAAACATTTCAGGCGAGGCAACAATGCCTCGCCTGAAAAAGCTTTATCAGACAGAAAATCTACCTGAAGGAGGCAGGATTACTGAACCTGCAGGTTTACTGCAGACTCACGACCCGTACGACGATCCGTCTCGAGCTCGTAGGTGACCTTCTGGCCATCGTTCAAACCGTTCAGGCCTGCGCGCTGCACAGCCGTGACGTGAACGAAAACGTCCTTGCCGCCGGCGTCGGGCTGAATAAAGCCATAGCCCTTTTGTTCATTATACCATTTGACGGTGCCGGTAGCCATTATGCTTATCCTCGTGATAACAAAGCGTATTCTAACGGGTGGAGCTTTTGTTGCCCCTGCCCAGATGGGTCGAATCTTGGAGGTTTCTGAACGCCCGCCCTGCAATGCACAGGCAACGGCCCAGTCTTCTGGCCAAAGTCGATGACCACAAGGTAAGTTTGCTTATCGCGTTTGGCAAGCCTTGCGCAAAAAAATGACGAAATTGCCTTAATTTTTGCACGGAAAAGCAACGTTACGTCGCCACAGAGTATATTTCTTTCCGAGTATTGCGTCGCTTATGTCATGCCCGCGCCGCGTATATCCTTAGCGAGCGAATAACAAGAGCAATCAGATCACCGAAAAGCACAATCAATAACACAAAACTAGCGAATCATTTCAGAGCATCACAGCCCGATAAACTAACAATCTGGAAGCGCGAGAAGTGGTGCCGCTTAGGTGACTCGAACACCTGACCCCATCATTACGAATGATGTGCTCTACCAACTGAGCTAAAGCGGCCAACGATGAATCTACTTAGCCATCAACCTGCGTCGCGACCATCATCGTTTCTTAGAAGTGCTTTTACCGCTCCTGTGTAGGAGGTCAAGCAAGAATTTAACTTTCCACAGCCTCTTCGCTCAATCCAGCACTCCCACGCCTGCGCGCTAACAATGCCCTGCTTTAGACTCTGCACTCAAATTAATCACCGGTTGTGAGAAACATAAACGCCGGAATGGCTTTCGCGCCAATAAACCGCCCACTCTCAATACCACGTCAAACATCCGGGTTCATGGCAAGACGCGCAGGCTTTTCCGCGCATACATAATGAAAATCACCAACAGCACCACGGCAAGACCAAACCATGTAAACGCATAGTCCAGATGGTTATTGGGAAAACTCACAACTGTCAGCCCTCCCATTGGCCACCTCTCGGTCACACTACCGGAAGCGGCATCGATCATAAATGGAGCGATACGTGTCAATCCCTTTGCCTGACCTATCGCAATCGGATCGCGGGTAAACCATTCACCGGCCGCCGGCACATCTTCTGGTACAAACCAGCCGCGCTCCTGCGGAGAGCGCAACAGACCAGTCACAGTTACCGGCCCCATACTTTGATCTTTCAGCTGCCATTCTGCAAAGGCATCAGTATCTTGCTTAAGCTCTAACGGGATAAAACCGCGATTAATGATAATGATGCTACCATTTTCCTGCTGCAGCGGGGTGAGTACAAAGTAACCCATCCGAGCACTCCCCATCCCCACTACAGCATTAGCGTGAACGAAGACCTGATCCTGATAAAGATATTTTCCCGTTACTTGCACCGGACGATATTCTTCTTCATTCCATTGCAATTTGGGCCATAATATTTCGGGCGCGATAGCGACAGGATTAGCATGCGTTCGCGCATCAATACGTGCTATTAACGCCTCTTTCCATGCAAGACGCTGAAGTTGCCATACGCCTAAGGTAACCAGAATAATCAACACAATGAGCGTAAAAATCCCTGGTAAAACAAGCGTGTGCCAACGCGAAATATACGTTTTATCCATTGCTTCGCTCATGGTAGATTTCCACTCAAACACAAAAAAGGGCGGCATGTGCCACCCTTGATTGCAGGTCGGCGCATCTTAATGACCGCCGCCGCCATAACCCCATACATAGATAGCAATAAAGAGAAACAGCCATACCACGTCAACAAAGTGCCAATACCATGCAGCAAACTCAAAGCCGAGATGTTGCTTAGGTGTGAAATGTCCAAGATAAGCACGCAGCAAACAGACTGCGAGGAAGATCGTACCAATAATCACATGCGCGCCGTGGAAACCCGTCGCCATAAAGAACGTGGCACCATAGATATTGCCTGAGAAATCAAACGTTGCATGGCCATACTCGTACGCCTGTACAGTCGTAAATAGAACGGCAAGCAAAATCGTGACCCAAAGCGCCTGCTTAAGACCGGCACGGTCGTTATGCAGCAATGCATGATGCGCCCATGTCACCGTCGTTCCCGAGGTCAACAGAATGAGGGTATTAAGAAGCGGCAGATGCCAAGGATCAAGCGTTTCAATGCCCTGAGGAGGCCAATGGCCGCCAGTAAACTCTGCGCGTTGATACTGGATCAACTCACCAGGAAAAAGGCTTGCATCGAAATACGCCCAGAACCACGCTACAAAGAACATTACCTCAGAAACAATGAACAACATCATGCCGTAGCGATGATGAATCTGCACCACGCGCGTATGGTCGCCGCGCTGAGCTTCTGAGATTACGTCCGTCCACCAGGCGATCATCGTGTAGAGCACGCCAATGATGCCAGCACCAAATATGTAAGGGCCTATATGCAATCCACCGAGTGGCAGATCCTTCATCGTCAAGATGCCGCCAACTGCCATGACGAAAGCGCTGACCGAACCGATGAGTGGCCATGGGCTTGGATCGACAAGGTGGTAATCGTGATGTTTCGCGTGAGCCTGAGCCATGATTTTCCGGTCCCCGAATAGTTCGCTGCCGCCTGACGGCATCACAGCCTTTTCCGCTCTACTGGATTAATAAAAGAAGCTGATGATGAAAGCGCCCCATCCTTAACCTGGAACATGGTGTAGGACAGCGTTACTGAATCAAGATTCTTCAGATCACGCTCATCATCAAGATCCGCATCAATAAAGAACACCACAGGAGCGATGATCGTCTCACCCGGCCCCAAAGTTTGTTCTTCAAAACAAAAACAATCGAGCTTAACGAAATAAGGCCCAACCTGATCCGGCTGCACATTATACATGGCAATGCCGGTTACAGGCTTATCGCTCTTATTTGTCAGTTCGAAGAAGATTGTCTGCGTTTCCCCCAGCCGCACTTCGACAGAGGGCGTTTCAGGCACAATACGCCATGGGATAGAAGGCGATACGTTGGCATCGAAGCGCACAACAAGACGACGATCCGATATTTCACCGCTCGATTTCACACCTGCAATCGGCGTACCAGCAAAGCCAGTCACCTGACAAAACAAGCGATAGAGCGGTACGGATGCAAAGGCCAATCCAAGCATGCCTGCTACAACGCCAACACAAATTAGCGCAGTATTGCGTGCACGCCGCGCCTTCTCCTCAGGCGTTGCGTGTGCTTCATCATGTTTGGATTGCACGTCATCGCTCATGGCAATTTGCGCCCTCAGAAAGGTCGGCTAAAGACGTTGGCCCCAAGACGGGCGATGGTGAGAACATAAAACAGCACAAACAATGCGCCTAGCACGACACCAATCGCTATATTGCGCCCACGTTGCCGACGACGTTCTTCCGGCGTTAATTTTACACCGTCAACCACATCATCCCCAATACCATGTTCATGCACAATATGTTTGCCATTCACAGCAGCAGCCCCCCAGGCAAACCAAGCCCATACACACTCAAACCAAGCGCATGCTCTACCAACAGCGCCGCAAACATCAAAAACAGATACAGAATCGAAAACCCGAATAACTGCCACGCTGTTTTTACACCAACAGCGCTGAGTGTCTTCTGATCGCCACCTCGATGCCAGAGCCGAAACGCCAGCCAAAGCATTATTGCACCACCCACACCGGCAATGAGCGCATAAATCAAGCCGCCTGTATGTAGCCAAACTGGCAGCGTAGCAACCGGCACCAACACCAAGGTGTAAAGCAGTATCTGAAGCCGCGTTGATGCCTGACCGACGACATTCGGCATCATCGGCACGCCAGCACGCGCATAGTCTTCCGACTTGACCAAGGCTAAAGCCCAAAAGTGCGGGGGCGTCCAAAGAAAGATTATGAGAAACAGTACAAAGCCATCGAGGCTCACTGATCCCGTTACCACGGCCTCGCCAATCATAGGTGGAAATGCACCAGCCGCACCACCAATCACGATATTTTGCGGTGTAGAGCGTTTAAGCCATACGGAATAAACGACCGCATAGAAAAAAATCGTAAAAGCAAGAAAAGCTGCCGCAAACCAGTTTGTGGCAATGCCCAACACAAACACTGCCCCGCAGGACAAAGTGATACCGAATGTCAAAGCTTCATCGGACGTGATACGGCCCGCAGGAATCGGACGGTTGCGGGTGCGCAACATCACAGCATCAATGTCCGCATCCCACCACATATTCAAACAGCCGGAAGCCCCCGCACCCACAGCAATGGCGAGCAGCGCAATCGCGCCCACCACTGGGTTGATCGTGCCAGGAGCCACCATCATGCCGACCAGGGCCGTAAAGACCACGAGCGACATAACCCGCGGCTTAAGTAACGAGACAAAATCCCGCACTTCACCGGTGGAGACAAGCGGACGCTCACCCGACGGCGTTACCGCCGGCTGCTCACGTTCCGCCCATGCATCCGTTACGACTGTCATAGCGCTCTTCCAGATATCCTATCAGTGACCACTATCCGAAATACGCGGCAGCGTCTCGAACTGATGGTATGGAGGTGGCGATGACAATGTCCACTCAAGCGTTGTGGCACCCTCGCCCCATGGATTATTGGCTGCGCGCTCTTTCCGGTGATAGGCAGACCACACGCCAAAGAAAAACACCACAAGACTGAACGCAAAGATATATGAGCCAATCGATGCGACATAATGCCAGCCAGCAAACGCATCTGGATAGTCGACATAATGACGCGGCATACCAGCCAGGCCCAAGAAGTGCATCGGGAAGAACAATACGTTTGCACCAATAAAGGCCAACCAGAAATGCAGCTTCCCGATCCATTCAGGCACGATATAGCCGAACATTTTCGGGAACCAATAGTACCACGCAGCAAAGATACCGAACACGGCGCCAAGTGATAGTACGTAGTGGAAGTGAGCGATTACGTAGTAGGTGTTATGCAACTCACGATCGATACCCGCGTTCGCCAGAACCACACCTGTCACACCACCAACAGTGAACAGGAAGATGAAGCCGATTGCCCAGTACATCGGCGTCGTGAAGCGGATAGATCCACCCCACATCGTCGCGATCCACGAGAAAATCTTGATACCAGTTGGCACCGCAATCACCATTGTGGCGAACACAAAATAGCGCTGAGTGTCAAGCGACAGGCCAACCGTATACATATGGTGAGCCCATACGATAAAGCCGACGACGCCAATCGCAACCATCGCATACGCCATACCGAGATAACCAAAGATCGGCTTACGCGCGAAGGTCGAGACGATATGCGAGACTATGCCGAAAGCCGGCAGAATCATGATGTACACTTCAGGGTGACCAAAGAACCAGAACAGGTGCTGATACAGGACAGGATCGCCACCCCCCGACGGATCAAAGAAGGTCGTGCCAAAGTTGCGGTCCGTCAGCAGCATTGTAATTGCGCCAGCCAATACTGGCAGCGAGATCAACAGCAAGAATGCCGTAACAAGCATCCCCCAGGCGAACAGCGGCATCTTGTGCAGAGTCATGCCCGGTGCACGCATGTTCAGAATGGTTGTGATAAAGTTGATCGCGCCCAGAATCGACGATGCACCTGCAAGATGCAGCGCCAGGATACCGAAGTCGAAAGACGGCCCCGGATGCCCCGAAACAGACAAAGGCGGATATGCAGTCCAGCCACCACCGAAGCCAAGGCTTCCCGGTGCGCCAGGCACGAACATCGAGATTAGCAGCAAGCAGAATGCCGCCACAAGCAACCAGAATGATATGTTGTTAAGACGTGGAAACGCCATATCAGGCGCGCCAATCATGATCGGGATGAACCAATTGCCAAACCCGCCAATCAGCGCTGGCATGACAACAAAGAACACCATGATCAGACCATGGCCGGTTACGATAACATTAAAGAGCTGGCCATTTGCAAAGATCTGCAGACCAGGTGACTGCAACTCGATGCGCATCAGAATAGACAGCGCACCACCGACAAGCCCTGCGCAAAGCGCAAAGATCAGGTAAAGCGTGCCAATATCTTTATGGTTGGTCGAGAGCACCCAACGCCGCCAGCCAGTCGGATGAGCGTGTTCGTGGGCGTCATGCGCCGTTACTGTAGAAGCCATGATCAAGCTCCCCCTTTAAAATTCCCGCCCGCGGCGTACTGAACAGTTCAAGTTTATCGTGCAGCCAATTGATTGGCGCTTGCAATCGAGCGACCATCTTCAACTGCAGCAAATTTCGTCTTTGCCTCAGCCAGCCATTCGGCGTAGCGCTCTTCGCTGACGATACGGATGGCAATCGGCATATACGCATGGTTCTGGCCGCAGATCAGCGAACACTGGCCATAATAGATGCCTTCTCTCTCAGCCTTGAACCATGTTTCGTTCAAACGGCCAGGGATTGCATCAATCTTAAGCCCGAATGACGGCATTGCAAAAGCATGAATTACGTCAGCAGCCGTTACCTGCACGCGAATGGTTTTGTTAACCGGCAGCACCATCTCATTATCAACAGCGAGCAGCCGTGGCTGACCTTCTTTAAGCTCATCTTCCGGTATCATATTGGAATCAAAGCCAAAGCCACCCTGATCTGCTGGATAATCATAGGTCCAGTACCACTGGTGCGCTGTAACCTTCACGGTGATATCGCTAGGCGGGATCACCAGCTGCGTGCGCAGCAGTTTGAAGGAAGGCACTGAGATTACAACAAGAATCAGAACGGGCACCACCGTCCATGCAACCTCGAGAATCGAGTTATGCGAGAAGCGCGAAGGCTTTGGATTTGTCTTCTCATTAAAACGCACGATCACGATCAGCAGCAGCACGGCCACGAAAGCGACAATCACGCCAATAATCCACAACAGCATGGTGTGGAAATCATGCATGCTGTGCGCAACTTCAGTCACCGGGGTTTGCAGATCCATCTGCCATGGCACAGGCTGGCCTGGCGCAGCCTGTGCGCCCAGAGAGCCCAAAAGCGCATATGCGGCCAACGCCAACACGAGCATAGACGCCCTGCGCGCCAAAGCGCTGACCCCACGAATCAGGGTCGCGAGCGACCGCAAACGAAAAAACGCGCTTCCCATCGTTCGTCCGATGCTCCCGTTACTGGTGAGGCTTCCAAGCCTCATCCTTTGCCTTAACCACATTGCCGCTGGATATACGATCCCGGCAGCCTGATACAAACAGCTTTTTGCCGTGCGGGCGCCCGGGATCAATCCATCCCGCCCCGACGGCTACTTTTGAGCTTCATCAAAGACCACAACAAAGCGCTTCGCGCAACAGGCTTCCCTATTAATTTGCCAACCAATTAACGGCTCACCACAGGCCTTTCCCGCATCATCTCTCTCTAGAACGCTTGAAAAATATGACACTGGCATTTTTACAAACATGGCGAGAATAGAGTTGTTCGCAGAAGACGGGCATGACATTTTTGCGAGTATCGCTAGGCAACGGACTGCTAACTTCGGGCGAATCATGCACCTCGATCATCTGTTGCAGGCGTTACCTCCACTATTTAATTGGATGCTGTGCGCCAATTGTGACGGAGGGATCTTCCGTCAGAGGCCAGATCGTGCTGTATACGTGATGCTCAAACTATATCGGGCTAGAGAGGCAGCCATGCTCCTCTTGCCACGATCCTGATCTCTGAAGGAAGTGAAGCGCATGTTACGCCGCATAGTCTCTGTCGCCGCCTTTGCTGGTATGATCTTTAGCATTATCGCCACCGGTCATGCACCAGCGCTAGCGCAGGGTGTCGTGCGTGCAACCAATGGTGAATGGCAAACACGTTGCGAAACGCCTCCTGGCGCATCTAGTGAGCAGTGCGCACTTGTGCAAAACGTCGCAGCTGAAGATCGCCCCAATATTTCTTTGCTGGTGATTGTCCTTAAAACCGCAGACAATAAAAGTCGCCTTCTGCGTGTTGTCGCTCCTCTTGGTGTGCTGCTGCCAGCCGGTTTGGGTCTCAAGATCGATCAAACAGATGTTGGTCGCGCCGGATTTGTGCGCTGTCTCGCCACAGGCTGTATCGCTGAGGTTGTCATGGATGACACTCTGCTAAATCGGCTTAAAGAAGGCAAAACTGCAACATTCATTGTATTCCAAACGCCAGAAGAAGGCATTGGAATCCCTGTCGCCCTTGATGGTTTCGGTAAAGGCTTTGATGCACTGCCCTGAGCGGCATGCGTAAAATCTGCAACCAGCGAATGGATGGCTTTTTCTGGTTTGCAGGCCGAACAAGATATATAGAGTGTCGCGAGATATAATTTGGTCGAGCAATGCTCTTAATGAGCGCTTATAGAGGCGGCCCATGATTATTACAGAATCACGCATCACCTCCCCCCGCGCAAAATACCGCACGGGCCAGGATGGCATTGCCTTGGCGAAACGTTTTATTCCTTTATTGCTATGCTCAGCATTATTTCTTGGTGGCTGCCAATCATCAGAAACGGGTGCGGGAGGCGGCTCATCGCTGAAAAACTTCCTTCTCTATGGTGGCGCTACAGTGCCGCCAGAAACGCAAGCGGCCCAGGAAGATTCTATTTGCCCCGCGTTTGATGTCTTTGAGGGCGGATCTGCTGTGCGTAGTGGCGAAAGAGCATCACTACGCCACCAGTTATCTATTCGCACCACCGCGCGCGAATGCATTCCCCACGCAGATGGTTCGTCTACGGTGAATGTGGGCGTAGAAGTGCTCGCTCTACTCGGGCCAGCCGGGCGACCTGGCACATATTCAGCGCCGCTTCATATCGCAATCAAACGCGGCAACACCGTGCTGAGTTCACGCACGCTTCAGGTTTCCGTTACCATACTGGCAGGCGAAGCCCAAGGTGTCACACGTATTGTGGAAGAAGGCCTGCCTCTTCCCCAGGACAGCAGTGACGTCCTCATCGAAATCGGGCTTGGCTCATCGCCGACCCGCCGCGCAGCACGGCAATAACAAAGCATGATGCGTCAGCTATGGAAGTCATAGTGGCTTGAAGTCGTAATCTTGCTGAGCATGTCTTTTTCAGCTTGCTCAGCAGATATCTGCGCCGATGCGAGAACGCTCACAATGAGCATTATACGTTACAGTCTTGACCATGAATATGTTCGCCAAGGAAGCGCGGGCATAGCCATCATCGGTATCAGCGCCTGGGCCAGCAATATGCTGGGAGCAATAATGTCGGTGCAACTCTCTACAGTTGGCACAATCATCAAGGCAGGTGAGACAATTGCCATACTTGAAAGCACAAAAGCTGTCAGTGAAGTATTCACGCCCCTGTCAGGCGAAATTATAACCGTTAATCCACTTGTGCTTGAACACCCGGAATTCATTAACGAAGACCCGCTTAACAAAGGTTGGCTCTGTCAACTCACCAGGATCAATGCGACTGAACTGATGCAACTCTTGGATGAGGACAGTTATGCACAGTACTGCACAAATTTTACTGCGCTACGTTAAGCAAATACGGTCACATATAACCCATCAATGTATTGACGATGTTATGTTACGCACATACGATTAGCAATTCATGCAATCATGTTTCAGCGAAAGCCTGACCTTATTGCCATAAATTACTCCGCTCCTTGTACAACCCAAGCTTTTCACTGACCTTCTTGCAAATAATAAAAATCACGAACTTTGAATCAAAATCACATTCTTCGGAGTTTTGTTCATGTCTGACGCACCGTCTCCTGCATATTTTTCTACGCAAGCAATTCCTTTACTTCCCAGTGCCACCAGACAGCACAGATCACAAAGCGACTTTGATGGGCGCTCCGTGGACGTTGTGACACCTTCAACATTTGATTATTCATATTTTAGCACGCCCAAAGGGCAAAATACGTCAAGCGGACTCGTATTGAAATTAGCGGAAAGAAAAACCTCAGACCGATTGTTAGTGGGCTCCCACGCTTCATTGGAACCGTCTCCCTCAATCATGAGCTCCCTATTTGGCATGGAAGAGAGTGAAGTCCCCAATTCGGTTTCAATTTTCTTTCCTGATAAAAATGATGCACTTCCAATATTGTGCAAATTATTCAATGAACATAAGCCAATTTCTATCCCACAAGAATTCCAAACATCATCCGAGCTTAAGCGGCATTATATCTCGTTGCTTCAGGTAAGCCGCCTAGCGAATAAAATTCTACCCAATATTCCTTCAAACGATAAAAATAACGATATAATTCTGTTCCTTAGGAATATTGAGGAGCTTGCTTCAAGTATTGGTGATTTAGATAATGAACTTGCAATTCCATCACAATTAAACACGCTTAAAAACACCCTCTACACCCTCCTTGCAGCTAATCCGAAAGCTATCGAAGATGCGACAAAAGTGTTGAATGAAGATCTGAAGACCGCCCAGAGCTATATTCACACTTACGTCCATCTGAATGGGCAAAGCGGAAAGCTATACAGCGCCCTCATTGATGCAATTGTTGCTGCTCAATCCTATTCATTGCCTACGCAATCTTATAATAGCCAATTCACGACCAGTGCACCTATTCCGATACCTTTCACAAATACCTGCGCTACAGAATCCGAAGCTAAAGCAGTAATCATACGCCTTTCTGATGTGCTGCGTGATTATCGTGTATTTTTGAAAGCCTATCCTGACGGTGCGCAAATTCTAACTGCACTTTTTCAGCAAGCAGAGATTAGCGCAAATGGGTGCTTGATTGCACTCACAGCAGAAAATAACTTTAATAACCAGGTTGGTATCCATAAATATTAAGCCAAAGAGCACGTTTATCTTTTTGGTTTAATGCTTTTAGCTGGTTCTAAAATAATTATCCCGCTCTTTTTTCTGAACGCCAAACATGCATGAGACGCCTAAGTGAGGGCTGATCGCATCTTTATGCCACAAACGGTGACTAGACAGGTGCGCTGCAAATAACCCTATGAGCGCAAAATCTTCCAGCGTTTCTTATGAGGCCCCATTTCAACTGTGTCATACTGTTCACACCAGTGTGCCTTTATCTGCGTGTTATCAATGGATCTATTTCTGACTGGCCTGAAATTTTTTATCACTGTTGTGGCCAGCTTGCTGCCCATCATCAACCCGATAAGCACAATGCCTCTGTTTCTGTCGCTGACAGACCGCACGCCTGATGCTTATCGTCGCCAGCAGGCGCGGAAATGCTGCCTATATGCTTTTAGCATTCTGGCTACATTCCTGATTGCCGGACATGGCATTATCGCCATGCTTGGTATTTCGCTTGCCGGCATTCGTGTAGCGGGCGGCCTCATTCTGTTGGTATCGAGCGCACGCATGCTTTTCTCGGGCGACAGCGAAGCCTCCTCGGTAAGCGAAGACGTGGAAGAGATGCGCCGGGCACGCATTGACTATTCCTTCTCCCCTCTTGCAATGCCGATCATGAGTGGGCCCGGTTCGATTGCTGCAGTGCTTAGCTTCGCATCAGAGGTGCCTGAGGATCAGGTCATTGGCGGATACATCATCATCCTGCTGGGCGTCGCAGCAGTTATCGGACTGACATATGTTGTGCTGCGCTTTGCAACGCTCCTATCGCGTTTTCTTGGGCCTCAGGGCGTCTCTGCGACAACCAAGATCATGGGCTTCCTGCTGGCCTGTATTTCGGTACAAATCATTGCATCGGGCGTTATGGATTTCATTAAGGAAGGCATGGCCGCGATATAAAGAGTATGTATTGGATAGAGTTGAAGTTAACGCCAGCATTGTTCCATTTTAGCGCATTCAGCATCAGCCAATGATTCCATCAGCATGCGCTCTGGCTTTTGCCCACAGGCCCCAATCCCATCACGATTACACCGCGGGATTGGGCGGACATGAGATTCTTCCCACGCTTCCCCAATTTTGATTCGTGATTTTGAAAAATGATTCGCCATTTTGTCGGGCATCAACCTTTCGTTTACCGATCTCGTTAACAATCTCCCTTAACGCATCGGGACCTCCGGGTTTTGGTGGGCTACTCAAAAGTATTGAGTCAATAGAATCGGTTACGTCGATTTTAAATCTCGGAGCAACATAAAGCTGAATCAAGCCTGTCGCGCCTTACACAGAGATTTGCACTAAAAGAACGAACTTTTTGCGCAAATAACTTGCCAGCACGAATCATGGTTTGTTAACCATTACAGCATAATGTTTTGAGTAGAATTTAGTTGAGACAGTCAGCGTCGGCGGACAGCATCCGTCAACGAATGTGATTGTTTCCATGTCAATAGCACAGGGAGCCTCGGAAACGGGGTTGGGGACGAGGCCATGCGCGTATTGCTCATTGAGGACGACAGCGCCACCGCGCAAAGCATCGAATTGATGCTGAAGTCTGAAAATTTCAATGCCTATACTACAGATCTTGGCGAGGAAGGTGTCGACCTCGGCAAGCTTTACGATTACGATATCATCCTGCTTGACCTCAATCTGCCTGATATGTCGGGTTATGAGGTGTTGCGCAGCCTGCGTGTCGCAAAGGTTAAAACACCAATCCTTATTCTTTCAGGCCTTGCTGGTATTGAGGATAAGGTTAAGGGCCTTGGTTTTGGCGCGGATGATTACCTGACAAAGCCCTTCCATAAAGATGAGCTGGTCGCCCGCATTCACGCTATCGTTCGCCGCTCGAAAGGGCATGCCCAGTCTGTCATCACCACGGGCGATCTGGTTGTGAACCTTGATGCCAAGACGGTTGAGGTCTCTGGTGCACGGGTCCACCTGACGGGCAAGGAATATCAGATGCTGGAGCTGCTCTCGCTGCGCAAGGGCACGACACTTACCAAGGAGATGTTCCTCAACCATCTCTACGGCGGCATGGATGAGCCTGAATTAAAAATCATTGACGTGTTTATCTGTAAGCTGCGCAAAAAGCTCGCAAATGCATCGGCCGGCACAAACTACATCGAAACGGTGTGGGGTCGTGGTTACGTGCTGCGCGAACTTGGCGCAACAGAAGAGCGCATGGCAGGCTGATTGACGCGATGAGCGTCAATCACTGTTAGAAATATCCAGAATAAGGATAACATGGGGTATGGATCCCCGCCTTTTCTCTGCTCTGCGCATAGGAAAGTATCACCTTCACAGCATTCAAAAGCGCCGCCGTCTCAGGACGTAGCGGCGCTTTTTTTAAAGCTTCTCTCTAAGCGAGACTATCCATGGCCGGCTCGGGCAAATAGCTGCCGCAATGCGCTCAGCATTACTCCTGGGTTTGTGTCGTCACTAACTGCGGCTTTGAAGGCAGCTGCGCAGCATGACCAGAAGCCTTGCCATGAGATACCCTGCTATTATCAGAGAGGGTCATCTCCAATCCGAAAAACCGTGCGATTTCATTGGTTGACGATAAGCCGATATCGGCAAAATGCGGACCGGGCTGCTCGTGGCTTTTCACACTGCTGGCATCTATCGGTACTGCATGACCAAGATGCTCGATAGCAATCGCTTCAATGAGCACGGAATCATCAGGGCCAAGCCACCGCATTCGCCGATTGCCGTGAAGTTCATCCTCATCGCTGGCCATCAGATCGAGCCCATGCACATCTGTCCATTGCTTGACGATCTCCATGCCATTAATGGGGTTCACAACGTCATCCGCTAACCCTTGCCAGACAGCCACCCGTGGCCATGGTACAGTGATGCGGCCTTCGGACAGGCTACCCATGGGTGAGGCTTTACGCACAGCTTCTCCACGCTCTTCAGGCGTACGCACACTGCCTTCCATCATCACCTGCAGCGCATCATGCACATTTGTCGCGGAGCGATATGGCAGCCCTGCGATAATCGCGCCTGCGGCAAACACTTCGGGATAAGTGGCCAACATGACATTGGCCATCCCTCCACCGGCTGAAAGCCCGGTAATGAAAATCCGAGAGCGATCAAGGTTGTGATGATCAACCATATAGCTGACCATCTGCCTTATAGAAGCAGCCTCACCTGCATCCCGTTCAATGTCGCTGATGTGGAACCAGTCAAAGCAGCGCCGGGGGTTATTTTCATTGCGCTGCTGCGCAAAAAGCACTGCAAAACCAGCGCAATCGGCCAAATATGACCAGCCCGATCCCCGATCATAGCCAGCGGCGCTCTGGGTGCAGCCATGTAGCACAACAACAAGCGGCGCATTGGCTGGCAAATCAGGAGGGACATAGCAAAACAACCGCAGATTACCGGGGTTGTTGCCAAAATGCTCGATCTCGGAAAGACGACAGCCTTCTTCGTCTTCAGCTTCATTTTCGTCCAGCAGATGCGGCAATGAAAACAGCGTGTCCCACTGCAACCGCCAAAGGGCGAGGTTGGCCGTAGTCGCTGCAATTCCGGTCATGTTGAACCATCTTTCTTGTTGTTAAGCCACAGAGGCGACAGGAAAGACGACGAAAAAAAACATGACGCCGCCTGTTTTCTCCAATCCACCGTTATTCTACGGCTTTTGTGCAGATACCCTGCATATATTGCGCTGCATTGCAGCAAAACCATATCACCTAGACTAAAGTATGATTTTTAGACCAGATATCCAAGACCTTGGCTAACATCATAAATAAGCTTCAGTATTATAATTCACCGTTGAAAATACATCTAAAACTCAATTTCGTCCAGTTAATGCGGCACTGCAGCATTAACGGGTGTCATTTCGCACTTAACAAAGATACGCTGGAAACTTCATTAACCAGAGAACCAATTCGCAAGCCAGGAGTGGCAAACCTCGCGCGATAATCATGCCAGATTCGCCTACAATAAGGCACACTCGACACTAAGAACGCCATAAGGATGGTAAAGCCATGACAGCACAGAAAGAAGCCCCGCTTCCGCACGCGCTAATGCATCAGCATGTGGCCGATATCGTTGAGTACATGAACGATCAGCCGTTGCCACAGATCATCGATATGGTTGCACGTTTACCACCTATCTGGGCGATAGAGGTGCTGGATTATGCCGATTTCACTGCAGCATCATCCGTTATAGAGGCGCTACCGATAGATCGTGCTGTGATCTTGCTGGAAGGCATGTCAGCCGATCGCGCGACTGACGTACTTGCTCAGATCGAAGAACCACGTCGAGAGGCTCTGCAGAATGCTCTTTCGCCTGATACACGCCGCTCGTTACAGCAGCTTCTCTCCTATCCCGAGGGCACTGCCGGTAGTCTTATGACGACAGAATTCGTCTCCGTTCCCGCTGATTGGACGGCACGACAGACGCTGGATCATATTCGCACAGTAGAAGCGAGCCGTGAAACTGTTTATGCAATCTTCGTGCTCGATCCTGTCACCCGGAAATTGGTTCAAACCATTCGCCTTGCCCAGCTTATTTCAGCTGACCCGGATGCAAACATTCTATCGCTGACACGCGGACGCCCTGCTCCCATCACCACGGGTCCGATGACCGATCGGGAGATCGTGGCACGACAAATCTCGCGTTACGATCTGCTCGCCATTCCGGTTATCGACAGCACTGGCCATATGCTGGGTATTGTCACCGTTGATGATGCTATCGATGCCATACTGGCCGAAACGACTGAAGACGCACAGAAAATGGGCGGCATGGAAGCACTTCATGAGCCTTATATGCAGATCGGCTTCGGCAAGATGATCCAGAAGCGGGCAGGCTGGTTGGGGATTTTATTTCTCAGCGAAATGCTAACAGCCAGCGCCATGCAACACTTTGCAGACGAGCTTGAACAAGCCATTGTGCTTGCACTGTTCATTCCACTGGTGATGAGTTCGGGCGGCAACTCCGGCTCACAAGCTACATCGTTGATCATCCGTGCGCTGGCTATGCAGGAAGTGCGCCTGCGGGACTGGTTCCGCGTGGCAGTTCGTGAACTGCCAACCGGTATCACCCTTGGCGCAATCCTCGGCATCATCGGCATTGTGCGCATTGCGCTATGGCAATGGCTGGGCCTCTTCGATTATGGCGAGCACTGGATACTGGTTGCTCTCGCCATCGGCACCTCACTGGTGGGTATAGTGACGTTTGGCTCCTTAACAGGATCCATGCTGCCATTTATTCTCAAGCGTGTCGGCTTTGATCCGGCAAGCGCATCCGCACCCTTCGTCGCAACCCTGGTCGACGTAACCGGCATCGTGATTTACTTCAGCATTGCCTATATGTTTCTACGCGGCACGCTGTTGTAGCCTATTCGCCTCAGCCATACACCATCAAGCCAGCAAGTCCAGCGGCGCCTACAAGAATGCGCCACCATGCAAACACACCCAATCCGTGGCGGGAAACAAAGTTCAGCAGTGAACGCACCACAAGCAGGCCAGACAGAAACGCCATCACAAACCCAACAACAATGAGCAAGCCATCATTGGCATTGAGGTTCTGATAGTTCTTGAGCAGGTCATAGCTGAAAGCAGCCACCATAGTGGGCATGGCAAGAAAGAAGGAAAACTCTGTTGCAGCCCGCTTATCCGCACCACTGAGCATTGCACCTACAATGGTTGCACCTGAACGTGAAACGCCCGGTATCATCGCCACACATTGGCAGATGCCAATAATCAGGCATTTGGTGAGAGGAATGCGCGTTGCATCATGGAACTGAGGCTTGAGCCTGGCGTTATCAACCATGATCAGCACAAACCCGCCTGTAATCAACGTAAAGCAGACGATCCAGGGATTGAATAGCACTGTCTTGATAAAGCCATGTGCGAATGCACCGATAGCAACGGCAGGCAGGAAAGCCACAAATACGCCAAGCACAAAGCGCCGCACCTGGGGATCCGAGCGAAAATTACGCGCCATATCGAGGAGTCGGTGGAAATATACCACCATGATTGCCAGAATAGCGCCAAGCTGCACCAACACTTCAAAGGTTTTACCGTTTGATTCGAACCCCATGAAATGCCCAAGCAGCAAAAGATGGCCGGTGGAAGAAACGGGAATGAATTCCGTTAACCCCTCGACGATGCCCAGCACCGCTGCTTCAAGCAAATCACCATTCACCATGATCGTTTCCTTTTTACCGCCATTTTATGCGCTCTATGACCTTCTGCGCTTGTAGCGTTAGCGAACCTTTAATGACATCCCGCTTTTCAACGGATGGCATGCATAAAAAGCGGTTGTTTGCATGGCTGACCAGCACTAAGAGTATGGAGAAATACAGGCGCGAACTTCATTTTGACAGGATTCCCCTGCATGCGAACAATTCATCACTTCGTTTCTTACGTTGACGCGTCTCAAACCGGCCTTTCAGGCTTTTCTGGCTGAACCTATGGCAACCTTGTTTCACTACCCTTTCTGCCCTCATTCGCGCTTCATCCGGCTTGTCATGGCCGAGATGGGCCTCGAATCGGCGCTCGTTGAGGAAAAGCCTTGGGAGCGCAGACATGAGTTCCTGATCATGAACCCGGCAGGCACTCTGCCCGTGTTTCTGGAGGAGCAGGGTTTTGCCGTGCCCGGTCATACCGTGATTGCGGAATATCTCGATGAGACCCGTGGAATGGGCCTTGAGACACGCCGTTTATTGCCAGAACAAGCAGGCACACGCGTCGAAGTGCGCCGTCTGATGGACTGGTTCCTGACCAAATTCCATGAGGAAGTGTCGGGCTATCTTGTGACGGAGAAAATCTACAAGCGCTTCATAAGCGTGGCGCAGGGCGGCGGCGCACCTGATATGGCAGCTATCCGCGCAGCCCGCACAAACGTGCGTTATCATTTGAAATACATCGGTTTTCTGATCGCCAAGCGGAATTGGCTGGCCGGCCCCGAGCTAACCTATGCCGACCTGGCAGCGGCAGCCCATCTATCATGCATCGATTATCTGGGCGATGTGCCGTGGGAAGAAGATGAAACTGCACGCGCCTGGTATGCACGCGTCAAGTCGCGGCCTTCATTCCGCACTCTGCTGTCTGATCGTGTCCCCGGCATGCCGGCGGCAAGCCATTATGCTGACCTCGACTTCTAGGCTCAGGGACCTGTTAATTCTCTTGTAATGGCAGCGTAATGACCAAGATATGCAAGGAAAGTTACGCATTACTAACTAAGTAACCTGAAGCAACAGATCACAGGTCAGGACGCCGTCCGAAGGATGGCGTTCGTCTATTCAATGCCATTTTGAGGCGCGGATTTTGGATCTTAACCTTCACGTGCCATCGATTTCGGAGCCTGCTATTTGGATACCCACCCGCCAATGCCTGATTATGCTGCGTTGAAGCAGGCGCTGATTGCGCGGGCGCGGGAAGAGGGCTTCGATGCAGTGCGCATTGCTGACGCTGATGCCGCGCCTGAAGCGGGGCCACGCCTGAATGACTGGCTAGCAGCTGGCCACCATGCCTCGATGGACTGGATGGCCCAGAACGTAGACCGGCGTGCATCTCCTCAGGGGCTTTGGCCCGAAGTGCGTTCAGTTATCATGCTTGCGATGAACTACGGCCCGGCTGATGATCCGATGGCGTTACTTGAGCGCCGATCTGACGGCATCATCTCAGCCTATGCGCGCAACCGCGACTATCATGATATCATCAAAGGCAAGCTGAAACAGGTTGCCGGTTTCCTTGCGGTCAATGCTGGGGCCGAGGTCAAGGTGTTCGTTGACACCGCTCCCGTCATGGAAAAACCTCTCGCGCAAGCTGCGGGTCTGGGTTGGCAGGGTAAGCATTCGGTGATTGTGTCGCGCGATCATGGCGGATGGCTGTTGCTTGGCGTCATCTTCACAACAGCGCATCTACCACCTGATAAGCCAGAACGTGACCACTGCGGATCATGCACACGGTGCCTCGATATCTGCCCCACCAACGCTTTCCCCGCACCTTACCAACTCGACGCCCGACGTTGCATTGCCTACCTGACCATTGAGCACAAAGGTCCGATCCCGCGCTCCCTGCGTCCGGCCATTGGCAACCGCGTATTCGGATGCGACGATTGCCTCGCCGTCTGCCCCTGGAACAAGTTTGCTTCAACCGCACGGGAAGCAAAGTTAATAGCGCGGACAGACAATATCGCCCCTCCCTTGGCAGAACTCGCCAGTCTGACAGACGCAGAGTTCCGGCTGCGTTTCGCAGGCTCGCCTGTAAAGCGGACAGGGCGTGAGCGCTTTATACGCAATGTATTGATTGCTATAGGCAACTCTCGCGATATGAAACTTGCGGAAAATGCGCGCACGCTTCTTAATGATGAGGCGGCAACGATCCGCGGTTCTGCCGTGTGGGCGTTATCACAGCTCCTCGCAGCCGAGAGTCTCCTTGCCCTCGCACAGCAGCACCTGCCGTGTGAAACAGATGCAGAAGTTATCGCCGAGTGGCAACTCGCACTTGCGGAGGGGCAAGCAACATGAGGCTTTTCATTTTTGGTATCGGATACACGGCCCGTGCATTGATCGATACCCATCATGATCGCTTCTCATACATAAGCGGCACGGTTCGATCACCTGAAAAAGCCAAGGAATTGAATGCCCTAGGCATTAGCGCTCATATCTTTGCACCTAACAACGCTGCCCTTATCGCCGACATCGTCCAGGCGGACGCGATTCTCGCTAGCATCCCTCCCGGCACTGGTAGAGATCCGGCGCTTACCCTTTTATCAGAACATGACCTGTCGCTTCGCGCGCATTGGATTGGTTATCTATCAACTGTTGGAGTCTACGGCGACCATGCGGGAGCCTGGGTGGATGAAAAATCGCCAACGCTTACCCTTAACATCCGCTCGCAGCATCGGCTCATCGCGGAAGCGGATTGGCGTGGAGTCGCGAACACCCTTGGTGCGCGCGATTTCATTTTCCGTCTGCCCGGAATTTATGGCCCTGGCCGCAACAATCTACGCGACATAGCCAAAGGCACAGCGCGACACATCATTAAAGCAGATCAGGTTTTTAATCGTGCACATGTGGAAGACATTGCCGCGGGGATTATCGCAACCTTAACCGAGGAAGTCCCGGCTGGCATCTATAACTTAACCGATGACGAACCAGCATCCCAGGGGGATGTCGTTACCTATGCTGCAGGCATAATGGGTATTGAGCCGCCACCGCCGGTGCATTTTGAAGCTGCTGAAATGTCAGAAATGGCTCGCAGCTTCTATCTTGAAAACAAACGCGTCAGTAATGCCAAACTCAGGGCCTTACCCGCATTCGATCTGACCTTCCCGACATACCGCGAAGGCCTTGCCGCTCTGCTGCAGGCAGGCGAAGGTGCGATTACAGACTGATTGAAATACGTGCTTCACCCTTGTTAATGGCAGCAACTTCATCGGTGAAGCTCCCTCCCCGCTCATGCAATATGATTGGTGGCATGAGATGCAACGGCGCGCGCGAGCCTTTTCTGCCAGCAATCAAAACCCGTAAGGCAGGCGCATCTTTATAGGCATGGACGGGGCGCACCGTCACCCCTCCAAACCGGCCATCAAAACTCACCAACAATTCTTGAACTGCATCGGCCCGGTGGATGACAACAATATGCCCCCCGGGCCTCGTAACATCAGCACACGCGCGCATCCAGTCATCAAGATTGCCGCCCTCCAAAACATGCGCAGAGCGTTTGGCGGCATTAGGCGAATGGCGAATCGCACCGGCATCATGAAACGGCGGATTTGTGAGCACCAGATCAACCGTTTCCCGCAACCCCGCTTCGCGACGTGCCCCCCCTGAAAACAAATCAATCGCAGCCAAACCCACACGGCTCTCAAGTTCATTGAGCATGATATTGCGATTAGCCAGGCCTGCCGCTCCCGGATCACGCTCCACCAATGTTACCTGGGCGGCGGGCGCCAACAGGGCAGATGTTAAGCCAACAGTGCCAACTCCGGCTCCCAGATCGGCAATATGTCCAGAAAATCCAGCAGGGGTTGCAGCTGCGAGTAGCAGTGCATCAGTACCAGCCCGGTGTCCATGCCGGGGCTGCAATAGCTTTAAGCGTTCACCAAGCAGCCGGTCTTCGACAATATCAGAAAAACTATCTGTCATGGCGTAGGCTATTCACCTTCAAACTGCACTAATGTGCGCACGGTTACACCCATTTCACGCAACCTCTGCGCACCGCCAAGATCTGGAAGATCAATCACAAATACAGCCGCCACAACTTCCGCACCAATCCGCCGCAGCAAATCAACAGCAGCGATGGCCGTGCCACCGGTTGCGATAAGATCATCAATCAACACAACACGCTCGCCCGCATCAATCGCATCGCGGTGCACTTCCATCTCATCAAGACCATATTCCAACGAATAAGCTACCGAGACTGTTTCGTGCGGCAACTTGCCTTTTTTGCGGATCGGCACAAATCCTGCACTCAATTGATGCGCAACCGCACCACCAAGTATAAACCCGCGTGCTTCAATGCCCGCGACCTTATCAATCTTCGATCCTGGCCAAGGTTGCACCAGCTCATCGACAGCACGCCGAAATGCCCGCGCATTGCCAAGCAACGTGGAGATATCGCGAAAAACGACGCCGGGACGCGGATAATCAGGAATAGAACGGATCGCCGCCCTTAGATCGCCAGTCAGATTTTTGCTCATCGACGCCCCCTGTGCGCTTAACATTCCACGATAAATCGTTAGCTGCAACGGCCCAATAAAAAACCCCCTTTCGGGGGTTTTAAAATAAATGCAGGTTCAAAAACCCGCTACTTAGCTGTGGCGCTCGCCGGAATGGGAGCTTGCCCAGATCTTCTTCTTTGTAAAATACAGCAGCGCTGCAAACACAATAAGGAAGATGATAACTTTAAAGCCGAGGGCCTTACGTGCCTCAAGATGCGGCTCAGCAGCCCACATCATGAATGCTGTTACGTCCCGAGCGTACTGGTCCACTGTCTCAGGGACAACCGCACGACCATCTTCCCCCTTGGGAAACTCCACCTGACCATCCGCAAGCGGCTTGGGCATAGCGATAAGGTGGCCGGGGAAGTATTTATTGTAATGTTGGCCAGGCTGAACTGTCACACCTTCCGGTGCATCCTCATAGCCAACAAGGATCGCATGGATCAGGTCAGGCCCCTGCTCCTGATAGAGCGTGAAGATATCGAACAGGAATGTCGGGAAGCCACGCGTATAGGTACGTGCCTTGGCCAACAACGAAAAGTCTGGCGGATATGCACCACCGTTCGATGCGCGCGCAGCCTGTTCATTCGGAAATGGCGATGGGAAGCGGTCCGAGGCAAGACCGGGACGATCGAACATATCGCCCGCATCGTTTGGACCATCCTGCACCTGATATTCCGCTGCAAGCGCCTTCACCTGATCTGCACTAAATTCAGGACCGCCTGGCTCAGCAAGGTTGCGGAATGCAACACGGCTGAGTGCGTGGCAGCTTGAGCAAACCTCGCGATAGACCTTAAAGCCACGCTGAAGCTGCGCCCGATCATAGGTCCCAAATGGCCCCGAAAATGACCACGACATCTCCGGCGGATGCACTGCATCACCCGCCGCCAATGCCGGCACTGCGCCACTGAGGGCAAGCCCGGCAGCAACACTAAGCATTGCCACAAAACCCTTGAGGCTCCGCCCAATGCGCGATGCCTTCATGGCACCCGCGCCAGCATGGATGTTCTGGCTCATATCCTGTTTCCCCTGAGCAACCAGGCGGCTGTCGTTGCTTACGACCGTTAACATTGTCTGTCCTCGCCTTAACCGTTGCTGCTTGCGGCTGCTGGTGCATGCTTGCTCAGCACAGCTTCCGAAATCGAATTCGGCACCGGCTTTGGCTTTTCCAGAAGGCCAAGAAGTGGCAGGATGATGAGGAAGTGTGCGAAGTAATAAGCAGTCAGAATGCGGCTCGCGATAACGTATCCACCCTCTGCCGGCATTGCGCCCAGATAGCCAAGACCAACCGCAACGATCGCAAACACCCAGAACAACTGCTTGTAAAGCGGACGATAAACAGCCGAGCGCACCTTCGATGTATCAAGCCATGGCAGGAACGCCAGTACCGCAATTGAACCGAACATCGCAATCACACCACCAAGCTTGGAAGGGATAGCGCGAAGAATGGCGTAGAACGGCAGGAAGTACCATTCAGGAACGATATGCGAAGGCGTCACAAGTGGATTAGCTTCGATGTAGTTATCGGCATGACCAAGGAAGTTCGGCGTATAGAATACGAACCACGAGAACAGCACGAAAAAGACGATCACACCGAACAGATCCTTGATCGTCGCATGCGGCGTGAAAGGAACCGAATCCTTGCGAATATCCTTGATCTCAACACCTGTCGGGTTGTTCTGACCCACGACATGCAGCGCCCAGATATGCAGGATAACTACACCCGCAATCATGAATGGCAGCAGATAGTGCAGCGAGAAAAAGCGATTCAGCGTGGGATTATCCACCGAGAAACCACCCCACAACCATGTCACAATAGGCTCGCCGACAAATGGCAGTGCCGAGAATAGGTTGGTGATAACGGTTGCACCCCAGAAGCTCATCTGGCCCCAAGGCAGCACGTACCCCATGAATGCAGTCGCCATCATCAACAGGAAGATGACAACGCCCAGAATCCAGAGAACTTCGCGCGGCGCCTTATAGGAGCCGTAGTACATGCCACGGAAAATATGAACATATACCGCGATAAAGAACATCGACGCGCCATTGGCATGCAAATATCGCAACAACCAGCCGAAGTTCACATCACGCATGATGTGTTCAACCGATGAAAACGCCATCGTGACATGCGGCGTGTAGTGCATCACCAGCACCACACCGGTGAGGATCTGCGCCACGAGCATGAAGGAAAGGATAGCGCCGAACGTCCAGAGGTAGTTCAGGTTACGTGGCGTTGGAAACGCAACGAACGATGAATGGACGAGGCTGATAATCGGCAGCCGGCTTTCCAGCCACTTCGTCAGGCCGCTCTGGGGAACGTAGGTCGAATGTCCGTGCATTGGCTCTTCTCGGCTAGGGCTTTTATTCGGCAACATGGTGTCACAGGGCTTATGCTGCCCCGCAATCAACCTGCATTAGCCGATACGGATGGTCGTGTCGGAAATAAACGAATAGGCGGGAATGTGCATGTTTTCCGGCGCTGGACCACGACGGATACGGCCCGCCGAGTCGTAGTGCGAACCATGGCACGGGCAGAACCAGCCATCGTAATCACCTGAATTACCAAGCGGTACACAGCCCAGATGCGTGCAGATACCGATCATCACAAGCCAGGCTTCCTTACCCACAGCAGCCCGGTTTTCATCGGTTGCAGGTGCATCGAGAGGAAGATTGTTGTTGCGAGCAACCGGATCCACCAGCGCACTCAAGGCTACTGCCTTGGCTTCTTCAATTTCCTGAGGCGTGCGATGGCGAATGAATATCGGCTTGCCGCGCCACTTCACCGTAATGCTCTGGCCCTCGGCAACCTGCCCGACGTCAACCTCAACCGAGCTCAATGCCAGCGTAGAGGCATCGGGATTCATCTGGTTGATAAATGGCCAAGCAAGCGCAGCAGCACCAACAGCGCCCACTGCACCGGTTGCAATGAAGAGAAAGTCTCGCCGTGTCGGCGTGACGCCAGCAGTCTCTGCCACGTTGGCACCCCAATCGTTTGTGGCGCTTGAGTCCAAACCCCAAGCACAAAACATCCGCTATTGTCGCAGAAAAGCGCCTGACAGGCTGCTTGCATTCTGGACGACAGGCAATACCCTCAGCTGCACGGCCGAGACTCATCACCTATCGGCTCTTTGGCATGGTTCCAGAACCATGTCCAGAGCTACACTGCAACACTTGGCAAAACCCAACGGCTTTTCCCGCCCCCGCGGCATCGCGGACACGGTCCTTATATGGATAGTTATTCTGGACAGAAATCCACACCTGCGCATACAATCATACATTCATCAATGCGCATGGCTTTCCGTATACTTGTAAAAAGACTATAAGCATTTGGAGAAAGACCACGATTCGATCTGGCACCTCTTGCATAAGCTGCCAATCTGTTACATGTGCCTGATAGACACATGCTGAACCGCACTCTCGGGGGAGGAGACAAACATGAGTTTCACCATCGGCGATGTTGTTATGCTTAAGTCGGGCGGGCCAGCCCTCACCATTACAGACGTAAGCCCTGAAGGCATTAGCGTCGTTTGGTATGCTGATAGCGAGGATAATTTCCGCACCACGCTGCTACCCCCAGAGACGCTCATCCTGTTTGATGACGAAGATGATATCGACCTCGATGACGAGGACGATGAAGATGATGAAGACGACGATGATGATATCGGCTGATTTCAGTTGATATTCCATTTTTGCGGCAGCAGGCATGAAAATAATGGCTGCCGCAAGAGTGCTCGCGCCAATTTGTCGCATAGATATAGCAAATTTGTTTTGAAGCTTTACACGCATGACGCTTGGGGCGACATGATCAGCCGCAGAATACGCGTAAAACGCGATTAATCGGAAGGCATGCGCCGCACGGTGCACTCAATAAGGCCATCACCAAGCTCACGCCAACTTTCGACCTCGGTAATATAAGCGGAGCGGCGCAAGCGTTCCATCCACTCACGAGCCTTGGTGCGGGCCTGGTCACGTGGCAAAATATATGTTTCACGCCATCCATGCTGGATGCCGGCAGCATCTTTTTGCCGCTGAATTGAATCGCGCCGCACGGCAAGACGCCGTGCCAGCTGACGAGGTCGGTAGACGTCGCGGGTCATCGTGGATCCCCTGCAAACCAGGTGCAATTGATTAATTGAGAACGCCGGGAACATATCCATCAACCTGGGCCTTGACGAGGGCTGCGCAGAACTTGCAATAATTAATTTCAGGCCCCTTTTCTTTCCAGAACAAGCCGTATACACACTGCTAAATGTGGCTTGCAGCAATTGCCATATCCGGCGATCTGGCGGCACGACAGCAGACCTCTGGTGAAAGGCTCAAGCAATGCAGACCTTCTTTGTTGAGATCAAATGCCAGCTGGGACAGACATATGCTGTAGCCAGCGCTTTGGCGGATCGGGAAATTGCATCGGAGATCTACTCTATCGCCGGTGATTATGACATCCTCGCCAAATTCCATGTCGACATGACCGTTGATATTGGACACTTCGTTGGCAATAAGGTGCAAACCATTCCTGGCATAGCCGACACGCGTACCATCATCGCCTTCAAAGCTTTCTGATACCCTCGCACTATCATTTGAGAGAGAAGCGTTCTCATGCATGGATTGAAGCTGGCGCTTCTAACGATCTGGCGTTTAATCAAGCCGTACGCCACATCACGCGATATAGGCACTTTGAAATTACCGCTTATCGGCCCCGTAAGGTTGCAGGAGCGATGGATCGGTATCAGCTTTTTCATCACGCTGATTCTGATTAATCTGTTTCAGGTGGGGCTGATAGTGCGCCTCAGCTACTTTTCACGGGATATGTATAATTCCCTCCAGGAAATGAATGCCGAAGCCTTCTGGAATCAATTGCTGTTTATATTCTGCCCGCTTGCAGCAGTCTGGGTTTCTGTGGCCATTCTTGAAATTGTTATACAGTATGTGTTCCACATCCGCTGGCGACGCTGGATGACACATCGTTATATAAACAAGTGGCTTGCTGGCAGTGCGCATTACAAGATGCTGCTATTGAGCTCAGAGGCCGATAACCCCGACCAGCGTATTTCTGAAGATATCAATCTGTTTATCTCCAACACGCGCGTGTTGAGCCTGGGGCTGCTATCCCAAGTGGCGACGCTGGCGTCTTTTGCCGCGATTCTGTGGTCGCTTTCTGCAAATTTCACACTGCCTGGCACAGACATACCTGTACCAGGACTTCTGCTTTGGGTGGCCTTGGCCTATGCCGTCATAGGTACTTGGCTCACGCATCTCATCGGTAAACCGCTGATTGCACTTAGCTTTCAACAGCAGCGTTACGAAGCTGACTTTCGCTTTTCTCTCGCACGCCTGCGAGAATATGGCGAGCAGATTGCATTACTCTCAGGTGAGGAAGCCGAGAAAGGGCGTTTGGGAACGCGCTTTAAACGGATCGTCGATAACTACATGACGATCCTTAGCCGACAGAAAAAGCTGACACTCTTCACTGCCTCTTTCTTTCAGGCCAGTAATGTTGTGCCCTACCTGTTCACTGCGCCTTATCTTTTCTCACGCCAGATCACCCTGGGCCAGATGATGCAAACTGTCGATGCATTTACGCGGGTGCAAAGCGCGCTTACGTTCTTCATTTCGGCCTATACCTCGTTTGCAGATTATAAGGCCGTGGTAGATCGTCTTGCGAGCTTTGAGGATGCAATCAACGCCTCACATGCACTGGATGCGCAACCCGGCGCGGCGACCACAAATGCACTTGTGCCGCAAGCGCATGGAAAAATGGGCGATATCGCCATTTCCGGTCTGGATTTACGTATCCCGTCGGGGCGCACCGTGCTGAGCCTTCCACAGCTGACATTCAGGAATGGTGAACGCACTCTGGTGACAGGCCCCTCTGGTATAGGCAAATCGACAATGTTTCGGGCAATTGCGGGTATCTGGCCATTTGCCGCAGGCACGATCACACTGCCCGAAGATCAGCGCATTATGCTATTGCCGCAGCGGCCCTATATTCCCATGGGACCTTTGATTGGCGCAGTGACATATCCATCTGCAGCAACTGCTTTTGACCGACAGGATGTCGAACAAGCGCTGGAGGCTGTGCGCTTGCCGCAGTTGGTCGCCAAGCTGGATGATGATGCACCTTGGGGGCAGACACTTTCGCTCGGTGAACAGCAACGCCTGGCCATCGCCCGCGCTCTGCTTGCCCGGCCGGACTGGCTTCTGCTGGACGAAGCAACAGCTGCGCTGGATGAGCCGACAGAGCGCGCTATCTATGCCCTGCTTACGACCGCATTGCCCGATACGACAATCGTTTCCATCGGGCACCGTTCTACACTTGATGCCTTCCACGATCGTCGTGTTGCACTCTCGGCAACAGGCGTTGCTGACGATATGGCGTTGGTACCAGCATAAATGAGAACGCCCCGATATATGTCGGGGCGTTCTCGTTAATCTAACGATGTTGCTGGAAATCAGATCCAGTCATCGCCACCACCAAAATCATCGAATCCACCATCCAGGCCTTCATCGTAGGTGGCTTCCTGATAAGTCGGGTCAGCGTATGAAGCATCGGCAGTATCCTGAGCTGCTGGTTCAGCTGTGGCTTGGTTAGCGGACGCAGCCTGATCACTTGCAGATTTATCTGCCCCACCATTCAGCCCAAAAGCGTTGGTGAGAGCGCTCCCCAGCATCATGCCACCTGCAACACCTGCAGCTGTGGTCATAGCCGTCGCCAGAAATCCGCCGCTCGCACCACCACGATTACCCCATGGCCCCGCCGCTTGAGGCTGCTGTGATTGAGACTGTGCGTTCCAAGGCCCCCTGTTACCCTGCTGCGGCAGCGGACGACCGGAAGAAGTTGCCTTCGGTAACTGCTGATTGGGCGGCGTCGAGGCGCCGAAGAGGCTTGCCAGAAAACCACCGCCAGCGGCAGGAGCTGCTTTTGCCTGCGCCACTTCAGCTTCAAGCGCATTCACGCGGTCATTGAGATTAGCTAGCGCCTGCTCCTGAACATGCACAATCTGCGCAAGAAAATATGCCGCACCCGGCTGCGCTCTTAATCGTTCATCGATAAGCGCTTCAACATCGGCATCACGCGGCTGGCCTTCGGCCTGCTTTAATCGGTCGAAAATTCCATTGATGATGTCACGTTCTTGCGGATTCACGTCGCTGTCCTCCTCAAAGCCTGACCACGACAGCCCTGTCGATAAGCCATCCTATAAATAGGTATTACGCAAGCCATCGCCAATGGGAAGCAGCGGATAACATATCTGTGAGCAGTGCCGCACAGCTGGCTGCCAATAACCCATGGTCTTGACAGACATGCCCGATGACCTGTAGCGCCAAGGGGAGTTTTGAGCGATTTTTTGTCCGCTCAGCAACACGCTTTAAGGAATGGCCTGTCATCATGACGTCAATCATCGACAAAGCTACACAAACCATCACCGGCATTGCCGGCATTGCTGATCGTTATGACGTTTTATTATGCGACGTATGGGGCGTGCTGCATGATGGCATTGCGGCCTTTCCGGAAGCAGGCGATGCGCTGGCAAGGTTTCGTGCCCAAGGCGGCACTGTCGTGCTGCTCACCAACGCACCGCGCCCTCATGGTGTGATACGCGTGCTGCTTGAGCGCATGAATGCCCGCCGTGATGCCTATGATGCTATCGTTACATCAGGGGATGTCACACGCGGGGAAATCGCCGCACGGGCTGGCCAACCCGTCTACCACCTTGGACCAGAACGCGATCTGCCCGTTTTTGAAGGGCTGGACGCTCCGCTGACTACGCTCGAAGAAGCAGCCTACGTAGTCTGCACAGGACTCTTCGATGATGATAACGAAACCCCGGCCGATTATGCTGAAAGCCTGCAAGCAATGGCCGCACGCCAGCTGCCAATGGTATGCGCCAATCCCGATCTTGTAGTGGAACGGGGCGATCAGCTGCTTTATTGCGCTGGGGCTATTGCTGATGCCTATGAAAAAATCAGTGGCCATGCAATCTATGCTGGCAAACCACATGCACCGATTTACAAGCGCGCTATCGATATAGCGGCAAGCTTGCGCGGCTCGCCACCAAAGCGCGTGCTTGCGATTGGTGATGCCATGCGGACCGATATCGTTGGCGCGGCCGATGCGGGTTTTGATTCGCTCTTCGTCGCGCGCGGCATACATGCCAATGAGGCGCTCGATGCTCAAGGCAATATTGATGACGGGCAACTGGGCGACTGGCTCGCCGCTCATCCAGCAGCACCGACAATGGCCATAGAACGGCTTGTCTGGTAGACATCTGACGCAATCTGCACCGAAACACCATGACCGCACCTGAACAGCGCACTGATCTCCTCTCCGGCCCGTTTCCCGGCCCGCATCTGGCGCTCGCGCCCTCCCCCGTGATTGCGGGCTATTCTGCGTTACCGAAAGCGCTGGCGCGTCCCGTTATTGCCATCGGTAATTTTGATGGCGTACATCGCGGCCATCAAGCTGTTATTCGCACCGCGCATGAGCTGGCGCGTTCGTTGGGAAGACCCGCCGTCGTGCTGACATTCGAACCGCATCCGCGCGTCTTCTTTGCGCCCACACAGCCTATGGTTCGCATAACACCCGCACCACTCAAAGCCGCCGTGATTCAGGCGTTCGGTGCGGATGGGGTGATCGAGTTTGCGTTTGATGCACCGTTTGCCAGCCTCACTGCGACACAGTTTATCGACGATCTGCTGGTAAGCCGTTATGGCGCATCGGGGGTTGTCGTAGGGCATGATTTCCACTTCGGCAAAGGCCGCGAGGGATCGCCTGCATTTCTGCGCGAGCGTGCCAGGGAACATCATCTGCCTGTCGAGATTGTGGAGCCTGTGGCAGACGGGCAAACCCCGGTTTCATCCAGCGCCATCCGCGAAGCATTGTCAGTGGGCGATATTGCCACCGCCAATCATCTGCTCGGCTATCGCTGGATTGTTCAATCCGAGGTGATTCATGGCGATGCCCGCGGGCGTACATTAGGATATCCAACAGCTAATATGCGGCTGGATTCTGAAAACTGCCTGCGCCATGGCATCTATGCCGTGCGGGCGCGGATTGATGGCATCATCCGTGATGGCGTTGCAAGTTTCGGGCGCAGACCGACGTTTGATGACGGCGCGGCACTTTTCGAGGTGCATCTATTTGACTTTTCTGGTGATCTCTATGGCAAGCGCCCGGCAATCGAGTTTCTTGCCTGGCTGAGACCAGAAATGAAATTCGATAATATCGATGCTCTGATCACCCAAATGCATCAGGATAGCGCCGACGCGCGCGCTATTGCAGCACGGCCACGGGCACAGAATGGCATCTCGCTACTGGGATGATGCGGTGGAATGATCCACATGCATATCTGCAATTGATATTCTGCTTTGCGTCCCGCGTAGGGGACTGCTAGAAGTTTGACCATGAAACACCATGGCTTTTTCACGCCAGTCATACGATGGCATCGGAACGGCATAACCGGCGGGCGAATTAAAGGCCCGGCTCCGGTTACCATGTTGCATTCCTTATCAGCAACATGCGCCGGATCCGGGGGTAGATGAACGTCCTAACGCCTTAGCTCCTAGAGCAATCAATAATCCATCATCCAGACGGCACATGCCGTATTATCGAGACGTTGCCGACCCATGACCGATACGAAAAAGACCGCCGCAGAAGCCTCAGGCCGCGACTACACCGAAACCCTGTTTTTGCCCAAGACCGAGTTTCCGATGCGCGCAGGCTTGCCACAGCGCGAACCCGATCTCCTCGCACGTTGGGAGAAGAACGACCTTTACCGCCAGATGCGCGATGCCGGCAAAGGCCGCAAGCGCTTCGTGCTGCATGATGGCCCGCCCTATGCCAACGGCAACATCCATATCGGCCATGCGCTGAACAAGGTGTTGAAGGATATGGTTGTGCGCTCGCAGTCGATGCTTGGCCATGACGCGAACTACGTCCCCGGATGGGATTGCCACGGTCTGCCAATCGAATGGAAGATCGAAGAGCAATACCGCGCCAAAGGCAAGGATAAGGACGAGGTTCCAGTCGTCGAGTTCCGCCGCGAATGCCGCAGTTTTGCTGAACATTGGGTTGATGTACAGCGCGAAGAATTCAAGCGTCTCGGCGTCGTGGGCGATTGGGATCACCCCTATCTGACCATGGCACTGCCTGCCGAAGCACAGATTGCGCGCGAGATCATGAAGTTCTCCGCCACTGGCCAGCTGTATCGCGGATCAAAGCCTGTGATGTGGTCGGTTGTCGAGCGCACTGCGCTGGCAGAGGCCGAGGTTGAGTATCACGAGCACACATCGCAAAGCATCTTCGTCGCCTTCCCGATCACGGACACCGATGACGCTGGCCTTGCAGACGCACGCATAGTGATCTGGACAACGACTCCCTGGACAATCCCGGCCAATCGCGCCATCGCCTATTCAAAAACCATTGCCTATGGTCTCTATGAGGTGATGGACGCACCTGAAGATAACTGGGTGCGAATGGGTGCAAAACTGCTGGTCGCCGATGCACTGGCTGAGAACCTGTTCAAGGCTGCCCGTGTCACGACATTCCGCAAGGTGCGGGCGATTGATCCGTCCACCATTCGCATGGCAGCACATCCGTTGCGTGGCCAAGGCTATGATTTCGGCGTGCCACTTGTTGCGACTGATTATGTCACGGATGATGCCGGTACTGGCTTCGTGCACACAGCGCCCGGCCACGGCGCGGACGACTATCTCGCCTATCTTGCCAACCGCGCACTCTTTGCAGCTGCAGGCACGGACGAGCTGCCCCACACGGTTGGGCCGGATGGCGCTTATTATCCGCATGTGCCACTATTTGCAGGTGCACGCGTGTTCGATGACAAAGGCAAGGAAGGCGATGCCAACGAGCGTGTGATCACCGCATTGCGCGAGGCCGATGCGATCATCGCCCGTAACCGGTTGAAGCACCAGTATCCTCATTCCTGGCGCTCCAAGGCACCGGTGATCTATCGTAATACGCCGCAATGGTTCATCGCCATGGACAAGCCGATCGAAGGCCCCAATGGCACCACCTTGCGAGAACGCGCACTGAAGGCCATCACCGATACGCAATGGGTGCCAGCATCGGGCGAGAACCGTATCAATGGCATGATTGCAAACCGACCAGACTGGGTCGTATCGCGCCAGCGCGCATGGGGCGTGCCAATTGCTGTTTTTGTGCGTGAAGATGGCGCAGGAAATGTCACCGACCTCGCGCCCGGCGTAGGCTTTGAGCACAACGAAGAACTATCAAACCGTATTGCCGCAGCTTTCGAGGCTGAAGGCGCAGACGCATGGTTCAATGCTGACCCGCGCCGCTTCCTTGAAGGGTTGGTCGATGATGCATCATCCTGGACGCCCGTAACCGATATCCTCGACGTATGGTTCGATTCAGGCTCAACCCATGCCTTCACGCTCGAAGTGCGCGACGACCTGAAAACCAACCGTGTCATCGACGGCGGCAAGGACCGCGTGATGTATCTGGAAGGTTCGGATCAGCATCGCGGCTGGTTCCACTCTTCGCTGCTGGAAAGCTGCGGCACCCGTGACCGCGCACCTTATGATGTCGTTTTGACCCATGGTTTCGTGCTCGATGAGCGCGGCGAGAAAATGTCGAAATCAAAGGGTAACGTCACCGCCCCGCAGGACATTATCAAGACTTCGGGTGCAGATATTCTCCGTTTGTGGATTGCAGCCTCCGATTATTCGGACGATCTGCGCATTGGCCCTGAAATCGTTAAAACCTTCGCTGAAACCTACCGCAAACTGCGCAACACAATGCGCTGGATGCTGGGCTCGCTGCATCATTTCAACCCTGCCAATACGGTTGCTTTCGATGCACTGCCAGAGCTTGAAAAGGCAATCCTGCATCGCTTGTCCGAGCTTGATGAAGAAGTGCGTAATGCAAACGCCAACTTTGACTACAAGCGTATCGTATCCTTGCTATCGGCATTTATGAATACTGATCTTTCGGCGTTCTACTTCGATATCCGCAAGGACACGCTGTACTGCGATCCACAGTCCAGCAAGACACGCCATGCGGTGCTGACGGTCATTGATCAGATATTCCGCACGGTTAGCGTATGGCTTGCACCAATCCTTGCCTTTACAGCTGAAGAAGCATGGCTTTCACGTTTCCCGTCTGAGACCGGCTCGGTGCATCTTGAGCAATTCCCGCAGATCCCGGTGACGTGGCGCAATGATGCCCTCAAGGCAAAGTGGGAGAAGATCCGCGATATTCGCCGCGTTGTGACTGGTGCACTTGAAATTGAACGTGCAGCTAAAAATATCGGCTCCAGTCTTGAAGCCGCACCGCGCGTCTTTATCGCAGACGATGCGATGTTGCATGTGCTGAAAGGCCTTGATTTTGCTGATATCTGCATTACGTCGGCAATTCATGTTGAAAAGGGCGAAGGCCCGGCCGAAGCATTCCGTCTACAGGAAGTGCCTGGCGTTGCAGTCGTGTTTGAGCGCGCTGAAGGACGTAAGTGCGCCCGGTCGTGGAAGATACTGCCTGAAGTGGGCACGGATGCTGATTATCCAGATGTCACCCTGCGCGACGCTGCAGCACTGCGTGAATGGGATGCTGCTCATGCAGCCACGCGCGCATGAACATACATACGCCAATTCCCAAACCAGCTAACAACATGTCGGCACAACGTGCCGGCATTCTTGCGGCGCTATTTACACTTTTGCTTGATCAGGCATCAAAGCTCTGGGTCTATTACATCTTCGACATTGCTGCGCGCGGAATGGTAGAGGTCACGCCCTTCTTCAATATCGTGCTGGTGTGGAACCGGGGAGTTTCTTACGGCCTGCTTCAGCAGGATAGCGAGTGGGGCCGATGGCTACTTGTCGGGGTGTCGATAGTTGCCGCTATCGTACTGGCTGTCTGGGCCTGGCGGGCGAAGACGATACTTGTCGGCATATCGCTTGGCTTGATCCTTGGCGGCGCCATTGGCAATGCAATTGATCGCAGCGTTTATGGCGCGGTGCTGGATTTTCTGCATTTTCACGTCGCGGGTTTCAGCTGGTATGTCTTTAATATCGCAGACGCTGCCATTGTTGTCGGCGTCGTTGGTCTTATATATGACTCGCTTGTCGTAGAACGGCGGAACCGGAATGCACCTGACAAAGATGCGGGTGAAGTATAATCTTTGCCCCGAATTCGCCGTCAACAAACGCGATGGTGGCTCTGACGGCACAACTGGATGGGATGGGATAGGATATGACACGCGTGGATCTGAAGAAAGCCGGTGTTCTGGTCAGCGTAGTTGCAACCACCTTGCTTATAAGTGCAGCCGGCACACGCGCACAGGACAGCGACACCTCAGGTGTCTTCATGAAAGATGTCCTTGGCAAGCTTGGCATCATTGAAGGTGAAGCGCCGCGTATTGATTACCGCGAACGGGCGCCGCTGGTGCTGCCGCCAAATGGTGCGCTTCCTGCGCCACGTACAGGCGCTGCGAAGGCTGAAAGCCACCCGAACTGGCCAACAGACCCGGACGTCGCTGCACGTCAGAAAGCAATTGATGCGGCCAATGCACCTGTTCCAAACAATCGCGACAAGGAAGCAGCACGTGTGCTATCCCCGGATGAAATTCGTAGCGGCCGCCGTGCAGGTGGTGGTGGTGCGCACGAGGCAAACAGCGATGCATGTCACGGTGATGCCTGCAGCGCCCGGCCTGTAAATCCCCGCCAATTGCGTGGCGATGCCCCACGGCGCGAACCTCCGCTCGTGCACGGACAAGAACCCGCTCGCTCAGCTTTGACGCAACCACCAACCGGCTATCGTGTGCCTGCAGGAAATGCGCCATTGCCTGATGCGAAAGAAGCACCAGTGGTGCGCGAAGATGCTGCCAGCCCTTATCAGTTCCTCAACCGGAACAACTAAAGGCGAGCGATAATAAGCAGCAAAAGTAATTTTTGCTTGATTTGATCTGCGATTAGGACGCTACTTGCAGATCATAATTACCAAGCGGTTGCGGCGCAGCTGATTAAGGCCAATGCCTGCTGATGAGTGCTTACTGCGCCTGAAAGCCAGCCATGCTTGACATGACATCTGGTTAACATTCTGATATTACGTGCCTTTCTCCGTTACGTAATACCCTGTCCCTATTCCTGCCTTGCTTCAATTGAGTTTGATGCGTGCCTGATTTTTACCGATTCAAACAGTGAGTTGTGCATGACCAATCCTCCCGGCTTCAGCACCCCCCTTCCGTCTTCCACTGCCAGCGGAAAGCATGCTGCGACGACTGGCGGCGCCTCCAAAGGTGGCACGGAAGTTATCACCCATACGCTTGCTAATGGCCTTGAGATCGTTGTGATCCCGGACCGGCGCGTGCCTGTGGTGACGCATATGGTATGGTACCGCAACGGATCCGGTGATGATCCGGCCCGCAAGTCTGGCATTGCCCATTTTCTTGAACATCTGATGTTCAAGGGCACCAAGAAACATCCTATCGGCGAGTTTTCAAACGTCGTTGCCAGCCTCGGCGGACAGGAAAACGCTTTTACCTCATACGACTACACGGCCTACTATCAGCGCATCGCCAAGGAACACCTTGGTACAATGATGGGCTATGAGGCTGATCGCATGACAGGCCTTGTACTTGAGGATTCGGTCGTGGATCCTGAGCGCCTGGTTGTGCTGGAAGAACGGCGCATGCGCACGGATACCGATCCAGCGGCGCAGCTCTCGGAAGCAGTTGCAGCCGCGCTTTACACTCATAATCCTTATGGCACACCGATTATCGGCTGGCAGCATGAGATTGAAACCCTCGATCGCCATGATGCACTAGCCTATTACAAGCGCTTCTATACGCCAGAAAACGCTATTCTCGTGGTGGCAGGTGATGTTGAAGCAGCGGATGTGATTGCACTTGCGGATAGTACCTATGGCCAGATCCCCGCGCGCGGTGAACGCCCTGTACGCGAACGCCCACAGGAGCCACCCGCAGTCGCAACCAAGCGCGTAACGGTGGCTGATGCACGCGTTGAGCAGCCTTACTTGCTGCGCGCATGGGTGGTGCCATCTGCACGGACGCAGACTGACAACGAAGCTTATGCGCTTGAACTACTTGCTGAAATTCTTGGTGGCGGACAAACATCCCTGCTCTATCGCCACCTCGTGCTCGATCAGGGCGTGGCGGTTGGTGCTGGCGCGGGCTATCACGGCACAATGCTTGATGCATCGCGATTTGATGTTTATGCCGTGCCTGGCCAAGGCGTTACGATTGAAGCGCTGGATGAGGCTGTCGGCAAGGTTATCACACGCTTGATCGAAGAAGGCGTAACGCCAGGGGAACTTGAGCGCGCGCGTACGCGTTTCATCGCCGAGATGATTTACGCGCAGGATAGTCAGGTGCACATGGCACACATCTATGGTTCGGCCCTCGCTATCGGCGAAACAATTGAAGATGTGCAGCAATGGACACAGCGGATTGAGGCTATTGACGCCAAGGCGATTCAGGAGGCCGCACGCCAATTCCTGACACGTCCCTACACAGCAGGCTATCTGCTTCCCGCCTGATTTTTTGTATTGTACCGTTCGAGGTCATCGTATGTCACTTGTCGAGCCAGGCTCCCAAAGTGTTACTTCCACATCAGCCGCTCCACGCGCTGTCCAACGGGTTATTTCGCCAGGCGGCATCGAAGCTTGGCTGGTTGAGGAATATGCCGTTCCTCTCATCGCTATCGATTTCGCATTCAAAGGCGGCGCATCGCACGATGACGCAACCCAGGCTGGTGCATCCCGCATTTTTGCAAGCCTGCTTGATGAAGGCGCGGGCCCTTATGGGTCAGAGGCTTTTCAGGAACAACTTGCAGAGCACGCAATTGAACTTGGCTTCTCTGCCGATCGCGATGCATGGCGCGGCTCGCTGAAGACGCTTTCGCGCAATGCGGATCGCGCGTTTGAACTGCTGCGGTTGGCGATCAACGAACCGCGTTTTGATGAAAGCGCGGTTGAGCGTGTGCGCCAACAGGTATTGGCAGGTCTGCGCCATGAAGCAAACGACCCCGATGCGCTGGCTTCCCGCTCACTATTCCTGAAGGCATTTGGGGATCATCCCTATGCCCGCCCAATCAAGGGCACAATGGAATCTGTGCCCACCCTTACCCGCGATATGCTCGCCGGCATCAAACCGAAGGCATTAACCCGTGGCAATCTTATTGTCAGCGTTGTGGGTGCAATTGACGCGGCAACGTTGTCACGCCATCTGGATGCTGTCTTTGGAGATCTGCCTGCATCCTCCATCCTCCCCCCAACACCGATGGTAACGGCGCTTGCCACGGGCGGGCTGGAAATTATTGATGTTGACGTGCCACAAACGTCGTTACGTTTTGCTGTTCCCGGCTTGCTGCGCAGTGATCCGGATTTTATGGCAGCGATTGTATTCAACCACATTCTGGGTGGCGGTGCCTTTACATCACGTCTCTTCCAGGAAGTGCGCGAAAAACGCGGTCTGGCGTATGGTGTCTCCACTTCACTGGTCACGTTACGCGCTACTGGCCTCATGGTTGGAGGCACGGCGACGAAAAACGAACGCGCGGCTGAATCGCTCTCCGTTATCCGCGAAGAGATTGCACGTCTTACCCATGATGGGCCGGATGCAGATGAATTGACCAAGGCCAAACAATACCTGATTGGTTCTTATCCGTTGCAATTCGACAGCTCTGGCAAAATCGCCCGGCAATTGCTGCAAATCGCTATCGATGATCTGGGCATAGATTATATCGATCGTCGGAACAGCCTGATCGAAGCTGTCACGCTAGCGGACATCAAGCGTGTCGGCGAACGCCTTTTCGGCACGAACCAGCTGCTGGTTATAGCGGCGGGACGACCGGAAGGTCTTTAATATCTCAGGCTTCCTGTCAGGGGCCAGCTCTCATGACAGGAAGCCCGGTTACCACCTCAGTCAGCTTGCGTCAGAGGTGATATTCAAATAGGAGCGATACGTACAACGCTCTGAAAATTAAGGGAGATAGACGGTGTTTGCGCAATCTACGGAACTTGCTCTCGCCTCCAAAATCGGTGGCAATGGTCTGCCAGATACCGCAATTGATGCCGCATTTTCCGCCGTTAAAACGGCCTTGGAGCGTGTGAAGTCTGACGTTAAAGAAGGTCGCCTCCCGCTTGTTGAGGTAGCCAACGGCCACGATGACCTCGCCGCTATTAATAAAGCAGCAAAAGAATTTCTGGACTCAGGTACCGTCACCGACATTGTAGTACTCGGTACGGGCGGCTCAAGCCTTGGTGCGCAGGCATTGGCGCAGCTGGCGTTCTATCAAGTACCGGGCCTGGGCCGGGCAAATCAGCCACGTCTGCATTTCTTTGATAATCTCGACCCGATTACGTTTGGGCTCACGCTGGAACACTTGCCGCTTGAGACGACACGCGTTTTTGCCGTTTCCAAATCTGGCAGCACAGGCGAAACCCTGGTCCAAACCATGAGCCTGTTGAAAGCCTATGATCGTGCAGGCTTACGCAATAAAGTGTCGGAGCTCGTGCTGGGCCTGTCAGAGCCGCGCAAGGAAGATTCAACCAACGCATTGCGCGATCTGTTGGAAATAGAAGGTGTCCGCTTTCTTGATCATCACACCGGCATCGGCGGTCGTTACTCGGTGCTGAGCAATGTCGGCTTGCTTCCTGCGGCCCTTGTTGGACTTGATATCCAGGCGGTGCGCGCAGGTGCGCATGAAGTAATCGCAGCTTTAAAGAATGATGACATTCGCACCATTCCTGCTGCTGCAGGGGCCGCTTTCAACGTCGCTGCTTACTTGGAAGGCAAGAGCATCACCGTGCTCATGGCCTACACGGATCGGTTAGAGCGTTTCACCAAATGGTGGATCCAGCTTTGGGCTGAAAGTCTCGGCAAAAACGGTAAAGGTTCGCAGCCAGTTGCAGCACTTGGCCCCGTGGACCAGCACAGCCAGCAACAGCTTTATCTTGATGGCCCTCACGACAAACTGTTCACAGTCATCACGCTTGATGCCAAAGGCATCGGCCCCAAGATTGATCCAGAACTTGCTGCGCGCGCGGGTCAACCCGGTTTTGCTGGCAAAACGGTGGGCGACCTTGTTGCAGCCCAAGGTCTTGCGATGGTGGATACATTTGCCCGTAATGGCCGTCCTGTTCGCCAGATTCGCCTGAAAAAACTTGACGAGAAGAACCTCGGCGCGCTGCTGATGCACTTTATGCTTGAGACAATCCTGTCTGGCTATGCACTTGGCATTGACCCATTTGACCAACCTGCTGTGGAAGAAGCCAAACTTCTTGCCAAACAATATCTGGCGGAAGGTCGGGGCTAATCAATGGCAGTACGGCGCCTTGAACCAATATTGATCGATCGCATCGCAGCGGGCGAGGTCATCGAACGCCCTGCTGCAGCTATCAAGGAGCTGGTGGAAAACGCGCTTGACGCTGGCGCCCGCGCTATCGAAGTGGTGATTGAGGCTGGCGGCAAGCGTCTCATCCGCGTCACCGATGATGGCTGCGGCATGTCGGCACAGGATCTGGAACTGGCCGTTGAACGCCACGCCACCTCCAAGCTGCCAAACGGCGATCTGTTTGATATTCGCTCTCTCGGCTTTCGTGGTGAGGCCCTGCCATCAATCGGTTCAGTAGCACGGCTGTCGATCCTGACGCGGAACGCAGAAGATGCCAACGGTTGGTCGATTGTCGTTGATGGTGGACGCAAGGAAGCTGTGCGACCTGCGCCCGCAAAACAAGGCACACGCATAGAGGTGACGGATCTGTTCTCCGCCACCCCGGCGCGGCTGAAATTCATGAAGACCGACCGCGCAGAAGCGCAAGCCGTCGCAGATACCATCAAGCGGCTGGCAATGGCTCATCCGCAAGTGCGCTTCACCGTTGCCGGCGATCATCTCACAACCATCGATCTGCCAGCCGAGGGGGATGATCGTGAAGCGTTGCTGCGACGCCTTGCACGAATTTTAGGGAGCGATTTCGCACCAAACGCCCTCCCCATCGACGCCGAGCGTGAGGGTGTGATCGTGACAGGCTTTGCGGGCCTGCCCACTTACCATCGCGGTACAGCAGCGCATGTACACGCCACCGTTAACGGACGACCCGTGCGCGATAAACTCGTTTCAGGAGCAGTGCGCGCTGCTTATATGGATTTCCTCCCCGGTGATCGTCATCCGGCACTTATGCTGCGCATTGATTGCGATCCGCATCTGGTGGATGTCAACGTGCACCCGGCAAAATCAGAGGTGCGTTTCCGCGATCCCGGTCTCGTGCGTGGCCTCATCATTGGCGCGCTGAAGCAGGCGCTGGTGGCTGCAGGGCATCTGGCATCATCAACTGGAGGCGCGCGGGCACTGGAGGCACTGCAACCGCGCGTGGCGCATGGGTCTTCGGATATGCGTATTCACTCAGGCATATCAGCATTTTCCACGCCGGAGTCTGCAAGAACACGCCCCACACCCGCAAGCTTTGAGCAATGGCAAGCGCCCGCGGGTTTTGCGGAAGCTGCGCAATCGGCTTTCCGTCACTTTCCGCCACCCGCTGCCGATGCTCGCGCGACTGAAACTGCTGTCATTGCAGAAGATGTAGCACAGCCGCTCGGCGCTGCGCGGGCGCAGATCCATGAGAATTATATTGTCAGTCAAACGACAGATGGCATCATTATCGTGGACCAGCACGCAGCGCATGAACGGCTTGTCTATGAGCGCTTAAAGCGCGAACGCGCGGCAAACGGCATTGCACGACAATTGATGCTGATTCCCGAAATCGTTGAACTCGACGCCTCTGAAGCAGATCGCTTGCTTTCTCATAGCGAAACGCTCGCTTCGCTTGGCCTTGTTGTCGAGGGATTTGGCGCTGGTGCCGTGGCAGTACAGGAAGTGCCGGCCGTACTTAATGGCGGGAATATAAAGGCGCTGGTGCGCGATATCGCCGACACTTTGACCGAATGGGGTGATGCCCGCGCACTCGAAGGGCGGCTTGACCACGTGCTCGCAACAATGGCCTGCCATGGCTCGGTTCGCTCGGGCAGACGCCTGCGTCCGGAAGAGATGAACGCTCTCTTGCGCGAAATGGAAGCAACGCCATTTTCAGGCCAATGCAACCATGGTCGCCCAACTTATGTTGAGCTGAAATTATCCGATATTGAGCGCCTGTTCGGCCGAACATAAAGCGGGTTTTGATCTCCACGCCATCGCACCTGCATCAGCGTGAAAATCCATAAACCCTAGACTCTACGGCCTATGCTCAACCTGGTCTCGCCATAGTCACGCTGCTCAATTTCCTCGAAACCTTCAGGAAAAGTGAAATTAGCGCTTGCGGCTTCTTCCACCAGAATGAGGGCATCCGGCGTTAGCCAGCCGCCATCGCGCGCGGAAACAAGCGCCTGCTCGGCAAGGCCCTTGCCATAGGGCGGATCACAAAACACCAGCGAGAACGGTTCCAGAGGCTTTGCTGCCCCCAGCCTGGTCGCATCACGCCGAAAGATGCGCGTGAAACCGCCCGCACCTAATGTATCGGTGTTGGTGCGTATGATGCCACGCGCTTGCGCCCCGTCATCGACAAGCACAGCAAAAGCAGCACCACGCGAAACCGCCTCCAGCGCCAAAGCGCCCGTGCCCGCGAAAAGATCGAGCACCCGCGCACCTGTAACTGGATCATCATAGCCATGCATGAGCACGTTAAAAATCGCCTCACGCAGGCGATCCGAAGTCGGGCGGATTTCGTCCGACTTCGGAGAGGCTAAAGCACGGCCCTTGAACCGGCCCGCAACAATACGCACCTCAAGCCCCCTTTAGAACTTGCGCGGTGGACGCGAACCACCCGATGGCCTGTCGCCAAATGACCGACCGCCCGATGGCTTGCCACCAAACGCTTTACCACCAGAGGGCTTACCGCCGAAAGACCGGCCACCCGCAGGCTTGTCACCAAAGGACCTGTCACCGAACGACTTGTTTCCAAAAGATTTACCGCCCGAAGGCTTATCGCCAAAAGACTTTTTGCCATAAGGACGATCACCCGCAGGTTTGTCTCCGAAAGACTTCGCCCCGAACGACTTGCCCGCTGACCTGTCACCATGACGTTTATCGCCAAAGGAACGCTCGCCCCTTGGCTTGAAACCATCACGGTCACCACCCCGATCGTTACCGCGATCGCGGTCTCCGAAGCGGTTACCTCCCGCAGGGCGATCATCGCGGCGGAAGCCCTCACCGCGCTGCTCAGCGCGATCCGAGAACGAACGACGCTCCTGCTTTTCACCACCGCGATCATCAAAACGACGCGCGGGACGTTCGCCACCAAAGCGGTCAGAATCGCGCTTCTGGAAGCTCTCGCCACGATTTTGATAGGCTTCGCGACTAGAACCTTCAACCGCAACGCGACGTGCGCCGCGCGGTGCGCGTTCAGCAAGTTTGGGCGCAGAAACGATACGCTCAACCTTCACCATCCGCCCACCGGGATCCTTTACCGCACCGACGCGCTCATGCGTGCGCTCTGCGCTCTGAGAGCGGGCGGCACGAGCATCGGCGCCACGGCGAGGTATGCGCTTGCCTTTCGGGCGCCCCTCTTCGGTGTCAACATCACGCCAGACCGCACGCTCTTTCGAGCGCTGCTCATAGGCTTCGCGCTTGTACTCTTCAACGGGTGCCGCTGGTGCGCGCTGACCGCGTGCCAAGAAGTCTTCCTTGCTGCGGAAGCGGTTTTCACGACCACCGGTGTGGCCACGTCCTGCAACAGCCGGAGCAGTGGGGCGTGGTTCGAGCTGTGCAATGCCCGCCTCGAAATCCACACCAGCCTCAAGCGCCAATGCTTCACCAAGCTGATCCTTCAGGATACGCGTGCGCACTTCATCGCATGTGCCCTCTTCCAGATCGCCCAGTTGGAACGGCCCGAATGAAACGCGGATAAGCCGGTTCACACGCAGGCCCAGATGCTCCAGGATGCGCTTGACTTCACGGTTCTTGCCCTCGCGCAGCCCCAGCATCAGCCAGACATTGTCGCCCTGTGTGCGCTGGATTGAAGCCTCAATTGGCCCGTAATGCATGCCATCAATGGTAACGCCATTGCGCAGGTTATCGAGCTGCGCCTGGTTCACCTCACCATAAGCGCGCACGCGATAGCGCCGCAGCCATGCGGTTTCAGGATGCGCCAACACGCGCGCTACGCCGCCGTCGTTGGTCAGTAGCAGCAAGCCCTCGGTGTTGATATCAAGCCGGCCAATAGCAACCACACGTGGCAGATCTTCCGGTAGATTGTCAAATACTGTCGGGCGACCCTCCGGATCACGCGCTGTCGTCACAAGACCACGTGGCTTATGGTAGAGCCACAGACGTGTACGTTCACGCGCAGGCATCGGCGCACCGTCGATCACGATGCGATCGCTGTCAGTAACCAGCGTTGCAGGCGTGTTGATAGCCTTGCCATTAACCGCTACGCGGCCTTCGCTGATCATCACTTCAGCATCACGACGCGAGGCAACCCCCGCACGGGCCATCACCTTGGCAATGCGCTCAGGCTCAGGCGTGGCGGAAACAGGTGCAGCCTGTTGCTCAGCACGATTTTCGAAGCGCTGTGGACGATCCGAACCTACGAAACGACGGGGTGGACGATCGCCACCCTCAGGACGCTCGCCACGGGATGCGTAAGGCTTGCGTTCGCCAAAACCGCCCTTGTCGCCAAAGCGGGGCTTGTCAGAAAATGAACGGTCAGAACGCGGACGATCCGAACCTTCAAAACGACGAGCTGGACGATCGCCACCCTCAGGACGCTCGCCACGGGATGCGTAAGGCTTGCGTTCGCCAAAGCCGCCCTTGTCGCCAAAGCGGGGCTTATCAGAGAATGGGCGGTCGGAACGCGGACGATCCGAACCCTCAAAGCGACGGGCTGGACGATCACCACCTTCAGGACGCTCGCCACGGGGTGCGTAAGGCTTGCGTTCGCCAAAACCGCCCTTGTCGCCAAAGCGGGGCTTGTCAGAGAATGGGCGGTCAGAACGCGGACGATCCGAACCTTCAAAACGACGAGCTGGGCGATCACCACCTTCAGGACGCTCGCCACGGGGTGCATAAGGCTTGCGATCGCCAAAACCGCCCTTGTCACCGAAGCGAGGCTTATCAGAGAATGGGCGGTCAGAACGCGGGCGATCCGAACCCTCAAAGCGACGAGCTGGGCGATCACCACCTTCAGGACGGTCGCCGCGCGGCGCGAAAGATTTGCGCTCGCCGAAGCCACCCTTGTCGCTAAAGCGGGGCTTGCCGTGGCCCGTACGCGGACGATCGCCACCGGCCTCATTGCGCTCACCAGAACGCGAAGGCGCACCCTTTCCGCCAGCGAAGCTGCGCGGAGCTTTGAAATTTTTAGTGCCTTTTGACGGCCGCGCAGCATCGCCACCGGTCCGCCGAGCTGGGCGTCGCTCGTCTTTCGATTTATCGGTCATCGGGTGCTCATATCAGAGACATCGCATTGACGCGAGAGCATCAAAGCATAATATCCGCCTCCACGCGCGAATTTATTTCATTTCGGACAAACGTTTCATCACAATGCCACCGCAATCACCCATTTTATCTGCCGATCCGATGTCTGTTGCCTTCGATGAGGCACGTCTTGCCGCAATTGCTGGCGAAGTGCCTGTGGGAGCCGTCGTTGTGCATGAGGGGCTTATCATCGCCAAAGCAGGCAACCGCACCCGCCGCGATTGTGACCCCAGTGCCCATGCCGAGGTGCTGGCAATTCGCGCAGCATGTCAGCTATTGAAAACTGATCGCCTGCCTGGCTGTGATCTCTATGTAACGCTGGAGCCATGTCCGATGTGCGCAGGCGCGCTTTCATTCGCGCGCATCCGGCGGTTGTATTATGGCGCTGAAGATCCAAAAGGCGGCGCGGTGGATAACGGCGTGCACTTTTTCAATGCTGCTACCTGTCACCATGCACCGGAGGTCTACGGCGGATTGCGGGCGCAAGAAGCAGGTGAGTTGCTGCGGACATTTTTCCGCGAGAGGCGATAAAATAGAGCGAAATATTTTTGCTCTATTCTCTTTATTTGTGCATCAAAGTTGGGCTCAAAAACGGTGCCCATTTTTAGGTTTGATGCTGCAGGGAGACAGCAGAGCCGTCTCCCCAATTTCTCGTCAATGATTGCTGTATCAAACCATCAGTGACTATTTGCGGACCACCATAAAGCGAAGATCAACATATTCTAGTCGAGCAGCTTGTAGGCTGGCAGCGTCAGGAACTCTTCGAAATCAGCTGCCAGCGACATGTCTGCGAACAGCTTGATTGCCTCCGGGAAGCGGCCCGCGTCGTAAACGCTCGCGCCCAGTGCTTCGCGCACCTTCGCCATTTCGTCGTCGAGAGTGGCCTTGAACAGCTCTGGCGTTACCTTGCGGCCATCGTCAAGCGATGCCCCATGGTAGAGCCACTGCCAGATCTGCGCGCGGGAGATTTCAGCGGTCGCTGCATCTTCCATCAGATTATAAAGCGGCACAGCGCCACGGCCACGCAGCCATGCTTCGATATACTGCACGCCCACACGAATGTTTTCACGCAGGCCCGCTTCCGTGCGCACGCCTTCATGCACCTGAAGCAGATCCTCAACGCTGATATTCACATCCTCACGCAGCTTGTCGAGCTGGTTTGGCTGCGGCATCAGGCGGTCGAACACTTCCATGGCAACCGGCACAAGCGCAGGGTGCGCAACCCACGTGCCATCGTGGCCATTGCCAGCTTCACGCTCCTTATCGGCGCGCACCTTGGCGAATGCTGCTTCGTTGGCTGCATCGTTGTTCTTGACGGGGATCTGCGCCGCCATGCCGCCCATCGCGAATGCGCCGCGCTTGTGGGTGGTCTGGATGAGCTTGAGCGAATAAGCGCTCAGGAACGCCTTGCCCATCACCATCGCCGAACGATCCGGCGTGAGGAAACGCGGGTTTTTGCCCAGCCGCTTGATGTACGAGAAGATGTAATCCCAACGGCCACAGTTGAGGCCAACGATGTGCTCACGCATTTCATACAGGATTTCTTCCATCTCGAACGCAGCAGGCAGCGTTTCAATCAGGATGGTCGCCTTGAGCGTGCCCTTGGGGATGCCCACCGTCTCTTCTGCATGCGAAAATACATCATCCCACAGGCGTGCTTCGAGGTGGCTTTCGAGCTTCGGCAGATAGAAAGCGGGCGTTGAGCCAGCTGCCATAATCGCCTTGGCGTTGTGGAAAACATACAGGCCAAGATCAAACAGGCCACCGGCAATCGGCTCGCCGTCAATGGTGACGTGCTCTTCCAGCAAATGCCAGCCGCGTGGGCGCACCAGCAAGGTCGCCGGGTTCGGATTAAGTGCGTAACGCTTGCCACTTTCTGCATCGGTGAAGGCTATGTCACCCTGCCAGCGGTCCTTCAGGTTGATCTGACCTTCAAGCATGTTCGCCCATGTGGGGGCTGAAGCATCCTCGAAATCCGCCATGAACACTTTGGCGCCCGAGTTCAGCGCATTGATGATCATCTTACGATCAACCGGACCCGTGATTTCAACACGACGATCAAGCAGATCAGCCGGAATTGGCGCAACCTTCCAGTCGCCCTCGCGCACGTGGCGGGTTTCCTCAAGGAAGCCTGGCAGTTCACCTGCATCAAACTTCTTCTGCCGCTCGGTACGCAATGCCAGAAGGCGCTTGCGCGTCGCGTTATAACGGCGGTGCAGATCAGCCAGAAAACCCAATGCGGCCGGAGTCAGAATTTCCTCAAATCGCTCACCGGCAGCGCCTGTGATCGTTACACCTGGTGTGCCGGCGAATGTCTGGTTTGGTGAAGACATGTCAAAAACCTCCCTATCAATTTTCTGCATGAGTTTGGTTTGATGCGTTGGCGTGCAAGCATTTGCCTGCGCCGTTTCGGAAAGGATATTGCGCCAATCCGCTGTTGCCATAAAGAGCGTAAATGAAACATCACTGTTGCCCAGAAGCTAACAATCGACGATAGTCCCAACATGGATAGAATGGGCGATCTCGATATTTTTGCGCAAGTTGTTACTGCTCGCAGCATGTCAGCAGCGGGGCGCGAGATGGGGCTTTCGACGGCGGTTATCTCCAAGCGCATCAAGCGGCTTGAGGAACGTTTGGGCGTGCGTCTCCTCCAACGCACCACGCGCCAGATTACGCTGACGGAAGCCGGCCAGGGACTATATGAGCGCGCCGTGTCCATTCTGGCAAGTGTGGAAGAGGCCGAAGCCTGGGTCGCACGTGGCAGTGCCGTGGTGCGGGGTGTGCTGAAAGTTTCAGCGCCGACATCATTCGGGCGGCTGCATATCGCGCCTCGTCTGTTGCCGTTTCTGGAGCGTCACTCAAACCTGACTGTTGATCTCAATCTATCCGACGAATTTATTGATGTTGTGGGAGAAGGCTTTGATGTCGCAGTGCGTATCGCGGATCTGGCTGATTCCAGCCTTATCGCCCGCAGGCTTGCGCCTAACCATCGCCTGCTCGTTGCAGCCCCAAGTTATCTGGAGCGCATTGGCATGCCTTTAAGTATTGATGATCTGCCGCATCATACACTCATGGCTCACAACAGCGACCATTGGCGATTGGCTGGGCCGGATGGGGAGCACCTTGTGCGCATCAATGCACCAATACGCACGAATTCAAGCGAGGTTGTGCGCGAGGCTGTGATCGCCGGGATGGGCATTGCGCTGCGCTCTACCTGGGATATCGGCGCGGAGTTACGTAGCGGCCAGTTGCGCGCTGTACTGCCTGGTTACGGTGCCTCCAGCCGGGTTGCGGTGAATGCCGTTTATCCCAGCCGTAGACATATGGAACAGAAGGTACGCGTTTTTGTGGACTATCTGGCCGAGATCTTCGGCCCTACTCCCTATTGGGATGATGGCCTGACCTTCACCTGAGGCTTGGTCGGCGCTGGCTCACGCTTCAACGGAAAGGCGATCTCTACCAGTGTGCCCTCATTGCGAGCACTGGACACATGGAAGCGTCCGCCGCTTGCCTCCACCAGCGCACGTGTCAGCGGCAGCCCCAAACCGGTGCCCTGCCCATGGCCGAGACGCGTTGTGCTGAGATGCGAGAAAGGCTCCATCGCCGCATCAACCTGCGCTCGCGTCATGCCAATGCCGGTATCACGGATACGTAACGTTGCCCCACCATCGTCAGCCTGGGCTGTGGAGACAATCACCTGCCCACCAGCATCCGTGAACTTCACTGCATTTGACAACAGGTTGAGGATGATCTGTTGCAACGCACGTTCGTCGATATTGACCGGCGGAAGCTTGTTCGTGAGGCTGGTGCGGAGCACAACTTGCTCACGCCCTGCTTGTGGCATCATCAACCCCACGCAACCTGAGACAACATCATTCAACGATACATGCGCTGGCGCAAGATCCAGCCGCCCGGCTTCGATACGCGCCAGATCGAGCAGATCATTGACCAGGCTGATCACCTGCCCACCTGAAGCATGGATATCGCGAAGATATTCGCGATAACGCTCTACGCCAATCGGCCCCAAACGCTCTTCCAGCATGATCTCGGTGAAGCCGATAATGGCATTCAGCGGCGTGCGGATTTCATGGCTGACACGGGCAAGAAATTCGGCCTGCCGCTCAAGCACTGCCGCGCTTTCTGCGGATGGAGATGCCGTCTGTGTTGCACTCGTATCGCGCAAAATCGCAAAATAGCGCTGTGCTTTATTGGCGTTGGTCTCATCCCCTGGTGATTCATCGGGGTCTTGGGCAAGTCGTCCCATGATCATCATGAGCGGAATATCACCGCCATGCTGGGCACGTGCGGTAACCGTCAATCCATCGTTGAGCACACTCGCCAAGCCGCCAGCACGCAATCCCTCAAAATAGGCCGCCGCTTCTGTTCGGCTTTGAGGCGTGAGCAGATGCCATAATGGCGCCCCGACGACCTCGGTTTCATCACACCCCAGCAACACCTCGGCAGAGCTGTTCAGCGACATCAGGCGGCCAAGGCCATCAAGCGTTACAATGCCGTCGGTGGCAGTATCGAGAATGGTATCAAGCGCAAGAACACGCGCTTCCTGATGCCGCAACTCGCGCTCAAGAGCCCGGAGATGCGCCTCCGCCTGCGGCTCCATGGCACGCCGGAACGACATGATCGTCGCCGCCCTGCCCTCCCATTGAATGGTCGCCATCCGCGCATCCGCAGACACAGGAGTACCCTTCGAGGTGCGCAGCGACAATGGCGCATCGCTCCCACTAGGCGCGCTCATAAACAATGCACGCAGGCCACCAGCCGCCATGAAGAACTGCTCATGATCATAGCCCAGCAGATCAAGCAGTGCACGGTTGACGAACAGCACTTCAGACCCGCGACTGACCAGCAGTCCAAGCGGCAGCCGATCCGCAATATGCGTGAAGGAAGTGGTCGCATCCGTATGGATCTGACGCGGCTTCTCTGACGCGCTGCTCGACAGGATCGGCGCGTCATCCCACTTAGTGGGCGCGAAATCGACAGGCGGCTCTGGATCATCCCATACATCATCGGAAGGTGCGTTCTGCACCTGCCACATATCCTGCGCGTCAGCCTCTATGGGCAATGGATCATTCGCAGCCGGCTCGGGAGGTTCGACAAGCCGCAAACGCGCCGCACGACGTCGCACCGAAGCGGCGGGCCGCTCTATCGGCTGCGATTGATCATCCGCCGCGGCTGCTAAAACAGGTGCATCCTTGCTCTCTTTATCCGCGCCGGAAGTGCGCTTACGGCTCACACGAGGCTGCTCATAATCCGGCTTTGCATGCGATGCTTCCGGCATGAGAGGTGCAGGTTGTGAAACCTCATCATCTTGCAAGCGCGATCCACTTAACGCACGGGCGATATCGCGAAATGCCTGCTTCTCATTATCGCTGAGATGCGTGCGATGGGCGACATCCTTTGGCTGCACGGCTGGTGCAATAACAGCATCAGCCTCAATTGCAGTTGAACTGACAGGAGCCTGAACCACAGGCTTGATAGGCTTTGGAGGAGTTGCAACACCGCCATCGGCGTGACGAAGTCGCCCCACCCGTGCGAGGCCAAAACCGCGATATCCTTGAAAGCGATGCCGTGAATCATGCATTGGAATGCCCGCCAATTCGACAGGCAGCAACGGAAACGCCTTTGCATCTCCAATGCGCCAAAGCACTTCCAGCCCGCTCCAGCTATCATGGCGGGCATCGCGTGGCTTGGCCATAACGGTGGACACCGCATCTTGCGGATCGTGAACAATGCCCTGCGCCACCAGATCCCGCCAGAGCTTGCCCTCAATACGCCCGGCATCACGCCCAACAAGCCCCATGAGCTCCTGAGATACGCGCGTGATACGGCCTTCTGCATCGCTTTCCCAAATGAAGCGAATGGTCGCGCGCTGGCCCGCATAGGCAAACAAGCGCTCAACAGCATTCGGTTCGGAAACAGCTGCCTGCGCATCAGCGCGCCATTCCGAGGAATGCTGCGTCGCAACATTTAACATTGGTGCACGCGCATCAGTCATATCAAAGGCATCGAAGCCAGCTTCAACCACACGCGGCAGACGCGGTAATTGCCCCCGCAGAACCGTCAGCAGAAACTCACCACGGCGCGTCGCCACCCGGTGACATTCGAGCAAAAGCCGGGCCACACCATAACCTTGTGGCAGCGTAACACGCTCCAAACGAATGCCGCTGCCAGCCGACAAAGTTGCCGCCACACGCCGCAAGCGCCCACGCAAACTCTCGCCGCCTGCAGCACGCAGACCTGGCGCGAGGCCAGCTGTCGCGGCAGATGCCGCAATGACCCGGCCACCATCAAGCGACCACAGCACAGCCGCAGTATCAGACTCGACCAACCCCATGAGAGCCGGGTCGTTCCAGAGAGCTGCATCGGTTGTGTCCGTATTCCGGGACATGAGAATCACCCGCTTGAGTGCCGCATGAAGGCCGCGACATATGACTAATAAAATGTTAATATACTTTTGTGCTCTAATCGTCACGCAAACAACGCAAAGTGATAGTCACTAACTGGTATCAGCGTTAACGCGACTGCTGGGCGCTTCAAGGCATTAGATCAAAAGGTGCCAATTAATAGCACTCTTGCAATGTTGCGGTGCAGCATATATGTACTGCAATGCACAAGCATTAGAGCATTTGTGTGATTCATTGAATCATGAAGCGCTCTAACTTTTGGAGTAAACGCGTTTTCGGACTGAAAGTAGCGCCTATTTTTCAGAAAACGCGACAGAGTGTTCAAATTGTCCGGCATTTTCTCAGGAGCAGTACGATGACCAACACGACACCGAACTACGAAATTCCAGTTGAGCTACGTGAGTTTGCAGAGAAGAGCGTTGATCAAGCACGCAAAGCTTTTGATGGCTTTTTAGGTGCTGCACATAAAGCTGTTTCAACTTTTGAAAACCAATCGACACCTGTGCCATTCACTTCGCATGAAATGGCGCGTCGTACACTCTCCTATGCTGAAAGCAACATTGCTGCCGCTTTTGATCTGGCTGAGAAGCTTGTGCGTGCAAAAGACCTGAATGAGGTTACGCAATATCAGAGCGAGTATCTGAAGCACCAGTTTGCTGCTCTTCAGGAACAGGCCCGTGATTTTGGCGCCACGGTTCAAAAGTCCGCGGCTGACGCCGGTCAACACGTACAAAATGCGGTAAAGGAAGCGACACAGAACGCAACCAGCGCTGTTAATGAAACAGCGAAAGCTGCAAAGGGCGCACCAAAAACAGGCGCATAAGACATATGCCGGCCTCGTAAAAAGTATCGTTGCTAGCAAGCATTGTCATAAGAAAACATGTTCTTTTGAGATACAGCTTGAACGCGGCCGGCATTGAGTTATTCAACAAGCCATGAGTTAGCTAGCCACTCATCAAGATGAGGCTTTGTTTTGCCTCTTCTAAGCGCGGAACTTTTATGTAAACCATAAGTTCTAAAGCCAGTGATGATTAGCGCACGCATAAGATGAGACGATGTGATAGCCTTGGATTCGAGCGGCTAAATTAGATAGTCGGACGTTCTGGATGCAACCGACAAATGACGGGCTAGTCAATAGACATCCAGACAATCATTATAAAGAATTTCAGGCATTAATGAAAAGACGGAGCAAGACTTCCATGACGACGCAAAAGGCAAACATCGGCCCCACGGCCAATGGAGGAAAATCAATCACCGCTTCCGATAACGCGGCGACAACCTCTGCCCCCACTTCAGGCGTTGCGTCGCCAACTGTGAGCAATCCTCTTGCCGCAAAGCCTCAGGCAAATACGGCCAGTGCAATTAGCATGACTGGCACAAACCCACTTGCTACGGGCAAAACATCGCCAATCATCGCCTCGCCCCACGCCGGAACTTCAACTGCAGCGATTTCCACGCGCTACACGCCCTCCAGTCCGATAGCTTCTGCGAAACCTGCAGAAGCCAAGCCCCTCGCGGCCACACCAACTGCAAAAGCTGTAACACCCACTGCAATGAAGCAAGAAGCTAAGCCTACCTTGCCTCAGAAGACGCAGGAAAAGCCAACCTTAGCTTCGAAGACCGCCAATACGAAGCCGCAAGTTGCGTCTACATCCGCCAAGAAATCTGCTGTTGCCAAGAAGCCTGCTGCTAAAACGGGGGCTATCGCAAGCACAGCTTCTGCCAAAATCCCAACAGGGAAAGCGGCGAAAGCTCCGGCAACGATTAGCACCAGCAAGCTCACCGGCACAAAAACCGCCACAACAGCTGCAGCTGCGAACTCCAAGCTTCAAACCGCCAAGTCTCCTGCAACCAAGGATGCCGCAGCAACTCTTGAAAATTCCACAACCCTCAAAGCAGCGCAAGTTGGCCTTTTACAAGCTCGCCACAGCTACGCAACACTGCATAAGCAAAGCGAATTGTGGACGAAAGGTTTATCTGCGGGTCTATCAGTAGCATCGCGCGGAACTTCGGAACTGCATGGCAAGGTTCTTGATCTCGTCCGCAGTCATACGGACAACACACTGGGTCTTTGGCGTCAGCTACTAAACGCAAATTCGGTGGCAGAGGCAGTTGAATTGCAGGCACGTGAGTTGCGTCATCAGTTTGAGACCTCATCAAGCCAGCTGAAAGACATTGTTCACACCTCTAATCGCTTGCTGATAGAAGCATTGAACTCCAGTCTGGCACCGCGCGATTAAAGCTAAGCGACTAAATCGCTTTCTCTCTAATAGCGATCTGCGTTCATTTTGACTGAGAATTGAACGCAGATCATAGAGACCACCCCACCTATATTTCATAATAGGCTATTCATTTCAATAAGTTGCAGAAGAACCCAGAGACTCAAAATCTCTCGTTTTTCCTACTTACCCACATACCCTCTCGTATATGCATTAGAGTTCTTGCATCCTTGCAACGATGGGGTTATTAAGTGTCATCTGATTCTCGGAATGAGCCACTTCAGTGGGAATGCATGGTTATCCATGTTGTTTCTTGTTCCGATGTGTTGTGCAGCTGTAGCTCAGTTGGTTAGAGCGCCTGATTGTGGATCAGGAGGTCCCCCGTTCGAGCCGGGGCAGTTGTACCATTAAAATCAAACGCTTAGCGGTTTCCACATAAACGATAAGAACGTAACCGGTAAAGTGAGTTTCGGAACACAGCTGAATCGTGCCCCAAACATTATCCAGCAACCGACTTAGCGCGCAAGAAACGCGCAACTCCCATCCAAGAAGGTTGATATCGCCCCTAAGCATTTCTGCGCTTATCATATGAGCTGCAGGTCTAGTTGAACCGTTGAATCATCGAAATTTAATGTAGCTACTTGCATAGAGGCCTCTTGAGAGACCTCTATCTCATCCTGGCTGAGGTAGCCGATCCGCCTTCTGCCACGACTTCACAGACAGAAACCATTGGATATAACGCATTCCCCTTATCAGCCACCATCCCCCCGCTAGGGCTGGAACACCTGTAAGCGATAGATTTACCCAACGTGACGATTCCTGTTCCGCCATCATTATTATCTGCATCGTCTGGCGCGAGCAGGCTCGGGTCAACCCACACATAAACCACCTGATCCGTGTTATGCGTTGATTGTACATGGGCACGTTGGGCACGCTCCGTAGCCACGGCCACTTCAGCCGGCCTCTTCTCGCTTGTGCTTTCCTTTGTGCCTGTACCGCCCTTATTCTCGCTATCCTTGCCGCCCTCTTCTGCTTTGGCAACGATTGCCAACGTACCACCAGACGTAAGGCGAAGATCATAATTGCCGCCAGCAGAAAGATTCCCCAGCGTGATGAAACGATTGCCTGGGGCGTCACTGCCCTCAAAGGATAATCCTCCGCTCAGCAAGGAAACACCATCATCACCCTTCCAGCCAGAGGGCGTAAAGGCGATCTCGTAGTCTGACTGCCCCACTATCCGCGTCTGCCCCGCAACAGGAGAAACAGCTAACGTTGCCTTGATAATCTCACCCGAAGTGCGGAAATCAAACGAACTCATCGTGTAGTTGCTGGCAGCAGCACCATGCAAAACATAGCGCCCGGAAATGGTGGTAGCTTCTGCGACATTCGCGCTGTTGTATCTGGTGTCAGTGAGATCCAGTACGACCCTCCCAAAATCAGAGGCCAGAACGCCATCCAGCGCGCCATCCGACAGCTTCGCAGCCAACACCGTGCCGTCATACTCCCGCTCGGTCACAACCTGCCCAGGGCTCAGGATATTCAACTGCTTGGGCGTAATGGTCGCTATCGCACTGAAGGCGCTGTCGGACAACATATAGTTTCCGGCACTCGCACCGCTCAAGCTGTAGGTACCATTCACCTTAATGCCAGCAGCGGCATTGGCGCTGGCATAGGCAGCTGTCAACGAAACTGCAACATCATCCGCTCCAATAACACCTGCCCCCACCGTACCATTGCTGGTCACGAGGATCTTTGTGCTGCCATCATAGATCCGGCTTGTCTGCACCGTCCCACCTGTCACCGTCAAGATGGCGGGCGTAATGGTGAGGTTGGTGCCAGTATAGCTAATCGTATAATTGCTACCTGCCGCCAGCGAACCCTTGTTGATCGCATAGACACCGACATTCTCACCCCCCTCACGAGCCAAAGAGCCCGTAATGGCAGAAGCCGTATCACCGCTGACAAGACCGGAATAAGTATAGCTCAGCGCTGGATCAGCATTACCATAGACCTTTGATTGGGCGCTCGCTGTAATCGTCAGCGTGACAGGTGTGATGTTACCCGCAGCGCTGAAGACGCTGGAAGCAAGCTGATAGTTCCCAGCAGAAGCACCACCCAGCACATAGGTGCCTGTGATCGTGTTCGCCGTTGCGACATCCTGGCTGTTATAGGCCGTGCCCGTCAGGCCAAGCGTTACACTATCGCCGCCGATAACGCCCGCACCCAGCACACCATCCGTCAGCTTCGCTGCAGCTGTCGTGCCGTCATATACGCGGCTCGTTGTCACCGTCCCCGCTGTCGCGATCGTCAACGTGACAGGGGTGATGCTGCCAGCAACACTAAAGGCGCTGGAAGCCAGCTGATAGTTCCCAGCAGAAGCGCCCCCAGCACATAGGTGCCCGTGATTGCATTCGCCGTTGCAACATCCTTGCTGTTATAAGCCGTACCCGTCAGGCCAAGCGTTACACTATCGCCGCCGATCACGCCCGCACCCAGCACGCCATCCGTCAGCTTCGCTGCAGCTGTCGTGCCGTCATATACGCGGCTCGTTGTAACCGTTCCTTGCGTCGCGATCGTCAAAGTGACAGGCGTGATGTTGCCCGCAGCGCTGAAGGCGCTGGAAGCAAGCTGGTAGTTCCCGGCCGAAGCGCCACCCAGCACATAGGTGCCCGTGATCGTGTTCGCCGTTGCGACATCCTGGCTGTTATAGGCCGTACCCGTCAGGCCAAGCGTTACACTATCGCCGCCCAACACACCGCCCAGCACGCCATCCGTCAGCTTTGCTGCGGCCGTCGTGCCGTCATACACACGGCTCGTTGTCACCGTACCCGCTGTCGCAATCGTCAACGTCGCTTTGGTGATGTTGCCCGCAACACTGAAGGCGCTGGAAGCAAGCTGATAGTTCCCAGCAGAAGCACCACCCAGCACATAGGTGCCTGTGATCGTGTTCGCCGTTGCGACATCCTTGCTGTTATAGGCTGTGCCCGTCAGGCCAAGCGTTACACTATCGCCGCCGATCACACCGCCCAACATACCGTCCGTCAGCTTCGCCGCAGCTGTCGTGCCGTCATATACACGGCTTGTTGTCACCGTCCCGGCTGTCGCAATCGTCAACGTGACAGGCGTGATGTTGCCCGCAACGCTGAAGGCGCTGGAAGCCAACTGGTAGTTCCCGGCAGAAGCACCACCCAGCACATAGGTGCCCGTGATCGTGTTCGCCGTTGCGACATCCTTGCTGTTATAGGCCGTACCCGTCAGGCCAAGCGTTACACTATCGCCGCCGATAACGCCCGCACCCAGCACGCCGTCCGTCAGCTTCGCTGCAGCTGTCGTGCCGTCATACACACGGCTCGTTGTCACCGTCCCGGCTGTCGCGATCGTCAGCGTGACAGGCGTGATGTTGCCCACAACGCTGAAGGCGCTGGAAGCAAGCTGATAGTTCCCGGCCGAAGCGCCACCCAGCACATAGGTGCCTGTGATCGTGTTCGCCGTTGCGACGTCCTTGCTGTTATAGGCCGTACCTGTCAGGCCAAGCGTTACACTATCGCCGCCCAACACACCGCCCAGCACACCGTCCGTCAGCTTCGCTGCAGCTGTCGTGCCGTCATACACACGGCTTGTTGTCACCGTCCCCGCTGTCGCAATCGTCAACGTCGCTTTGGTGATGTTGCCCGCAACACTAAAGGCGCTGGAAGCCAACTGGTAGTTCCCGGCCGAAGCCCCCCCAGCACATAGGTGCCCGTGATCGTGTTCGCCGTTGCGACATCCTTGCTGTTATAGGCCGTACCCGTCAGGCCAAGCGTTACACTATCGCCGCCGATCACACCCGCACCCAGCACGCCATCCGCCAGCTTTGCTGCAACTGTCGTGCCGTCATACTCACGGCTTGTTGTCACCGTTCCTTGCGTCGCAATCGTCAACGTCGCTTTGGTGATGTTGCCGGCAACGCTGAAAGCGCTGGAGGCCAACTGGTAGTTCCCGGCCGAAGCGCCACCCAGCACATAGGTGCCCGTGATCGTGTTCGCCGTTGCGACGTCCTTGCTGTTATAGGCTGTACCCGTCAGGCCAAGCGTCACACTATCGCCGCCGATAACGCCCGCACCCAGCACGCCGTCCGTCAGCTTCGCTGCAGCCGTCGTGCCGTCATACACACGGCTCGTTGTCACCGTCCCGGCTGTCGTGATCGTCAACGTGACAGGCGTGATGTTGCCCGCAGCGCTGAAGGCACTGGAGGCCAACTGGTAGTTCCCGGCCGAAGCACCCCCCAGCACATAGGTGCCCGTGATCGTGTTCGCCGTTGCGACGTCCTTGCTGTTATAGGCCGTGCCCGTCAGGCCAAGCGTTACACTATCACCACCCAACACACCGCCCAGCACGCCATCCGTCAGCTTTGCTGCGGCCGTCGTGCCGTCATATATACGGCTTGTTGTCACCGTACCCGCTGTCGCGATCGTCAGCATGGCAGGCGTGATGTTGCCCGCAGCGCTGAAGGCACTGGAAGCCAACTGGTAGTTCCCGGCAGAAGCGCCACCCAGCACATAGGTGCCTGTGATCATGTTCGCCGTTGCGACATCCTTGCTGTTATAGGCCGTACCCGTCAGGCCAAGCGTCACACTATCGCCGCCGATGACGCCCGCACCCAGCACGCCGTCCGTCAGCTTCGCTGCAGCTGTCGTGCCGTCATACACACGGCTCGTTGTCACCGTCCCGGCTGTCGCGATCGTCAGCGTGACAGGCGTGATGTTGCCCACAACGCTGAAGGCGCTGGAAGCAAGCTGATAGTTCCCGGCCGAAGCGCCACCCAGCACATAGGTGCCTGTGATCGTGTTCGCCGTTGCGACGTCCTTGCTGTTATAGGCCGTACCTGTCAGGCCAAGCGTTACACTATCGCCGCCCGATCACACCGCCCAACACACCGTCCGTCAGCTTCGCTGCAGCTGTCGTGCCGTCATACACACGGCTTGTTGTCACCGTCCCGGCTGTCGCAATCGTCAACGTGACAGGCGTGATGTTACCCGCAATACTGAAGGCGCTGGAAGCAAGCTGATAGTTCCCGGCAGAAGCACCACCCAGCACATAGGTGCCTGTGATCGTGTTCGCCGTTGCGACGTCCTTGCTGTTATAGGCCGTACCTGTCAGGCCAAGCGTTACACTATCGCCGCCGATCACACCGCCCAACACACCGTCCGTCAGCTTCGCTGCAGCTGTCGTGCCGTCATACACACGGCTTGTTGTCACCGTCCCCGCTGTCGCAATCGTCAACGTCGCTTTCGTGATGTTGCCTGCAGCGCTGAAGGCGCTGGAAGCCAGCTGGTAGTTCCCGGCAGAAGCGCCACCCAGCACATAGGTGCCCGTGATCGTGTTCGCCGTTGCGACATCCTGGCTGTTATAGGCCGTACCTGTCAGGCCAAGCGTTACACTATCACCGCCGATAACGCCCGCACCCAGCACGCCGTCCGTCAGCTTCGCCGCAGCTGTCGTGCCGTCATACACACGGCTTGTTGTCACCGTTCCTTGCGTCGCAATCGTCAACGTCGCTTTGGTGATGTTGCCGGCAACGCTGAAAGCGCTGGAGGCCAACTGGTAGTTCCCGGCCGAAGCGCCACCCAGCACATAGGTGCCCGTGATCGTGTTCGCCGTTGCGACGTCCTTGCTGTTATAGGCCGTGCCCGTCAGGCCAAGCGTTACACTATCACCACCCAACACACCGCCCAGCACGCCATCTGTCAGCTTCGCTGCAGCTGTCGTGCTGTCATATACGCGGCTTGTTGTCACTGTCCCGGCTGTCGCAATCGTCAACGTCGCTTTGGTGATGTTGCCCGCAACGCTGAAAGCGCTGGAGGCCAACTGGTAGTTCCCGGCCGAAGCGCCACCCAGCACATAGGTGCCCGTGATCGTGTTCGCCGTTGCGACATCCTTGCTGTTATAGGCCGTACCCGTCAGGCCAAGCGTTACACTATCACCGCCGATAACGCCCGCACCCAGCACGCCATCCGTCAGCTTCGCCGCAGCTGTCGTGCCGTCATACACACGGCTCGTTGTCACCGTCCCGGCTGTCGCAATCGTCAGCGTCGCTTTGGTGATGTTGCCCGCAACGCTGAAGGCGCTGGAAGCCAACTGGTAGTTCCCGGCCGAAGCACCCCCCAGCACATAGGTGCCTGTGATCGTGTTCGCCGTTGCGACATCCTTGCTGTTATAGGCCGTACCCGTCAGGCCAAGCGTCACACTATCGCCGCCGATCACACCCGCACCCAGCACGCCATCCGTCAGCTTTGCTGCAGCTGTCGTGCCGTCATATACGCGGCTCGTTGTCACCGTTCCTTGCGTCGCAATCGTCAACGTCGCTTTGGTGATGTTGCCGGCAACGCTGAAAGCGCTGGAGGCCAACTGGTAGTTCCCGGCAGAAGCGCCACCCAGCACATAGGTGCCCGTGATCGTGTTCGCCGTTGCGACGTCCTTGCTGTTATAGGCTGTACCCGTCAGGCCAAGCGTCACACTATCGCCGCCGATAACGCCCGCACCCAGCACGCCGTCCGTCAGCTTCGCTGCAGCCGTCGTGCCGTCATATACACGGCTCGTTGTCACCGTCCCGGCTGTCGCAATCGTCAGCGTTGCTTTCGTGATAGCTAAGGTGCCACTAGCATAAACAATGTTGTAGTTACTCGATGCCAGGCCGCCCGCTGTAATACTATAACTGCTAGCGTTCTTGGCACCCTGGGAGGTGCCGCCATAAGTAAGCGTGCCACCCAGCACTGCTGCAGTTTCGCTGCCAGCAAAACCACTGTAGGTCACACCATTACCACCACTCCATGCCGTGGCGTCATAGACTTTGCTGGCATCGTTCGCTGTAACCGTCAGCGTTGCTTTCGTGATAACTAAGGTGCCACTAGCATAAACGATGTTATAGTTACTCGATGTCAGACCGCCCGCTGTAATAGTATAACTGCCAGCGTTCTTGGCACCCTGGGAGGTGCCGCCATAAGTAAGCGTGCCACCCAGCACTGCTGCAGTTTCGCTGCCAACGAAACCACTGTAGGTCACACCATTACCTCCAGCCCATGCCGTGGCGTCATAGACTTTGCTGGCATCTTTCGCTGTAACCGTCAGCGTTGCTTTCGTGACAGTCAGGTTTGACGTGTAAATATAACGATAAGTATTCTTGCCGTCACCACCGTGATTAAGGCCTGTTACTTCAGCAATATACGAACCAACATTCAATCCCGTGACATTAATTGATGGCGTAGCGCCAAAAGATGACGCTGTACCATAAGCCGTGTCACCGGAGATATGCGCCCCCTGACCGTAGATCGTTGAGCCTGGCGTGCCACCAATCCATGTGCCTGATGAGTTGCCATAGGCGGCCGTTGCACCATTATTGGCCTGAATGCGGATAACCTTTGAAAGCGCATAGAGCTCTGGCAGATAACCATCACCGGGTGGAGCCCAAATGTTCTCGAAATCCCACCCTGTTGCGGCATTCATGAAATAGGTCGTGTTTTTGAACTGCGCCAGGGTCAGACCCGTTGCGCCAGCGGAACTGCCGCTACCAATGCCTGTAGCGACAGCATTAAGATTCCAGAAGCTGGAGGTGATCGTGCCAGCACTATTTTCACCAACAAGGCCGCCGACAAGACTAGCGCCTGTTACTACACCTGTCGCATAGGAATTTGTAATCGTTCCCGTTAGAATACCAGCAAGGCCACCTGTTTTAGCGCCGGTATTATTTACATTACCTGTAGAATATGAATTTGAAATCGATCCACTATTCCAGCCAACAAGGCCGCCAACACCATCACCTGCTCCAGAGATGGATGCAGCAGAATAGCTTGTTGATAGGGATCCCTCTACTGTATTCCCACCAGTAATGCCACCAACACTAACAGTGCCCTTTATCGCGCCCGACACGATAATCCCGCTCACGGCTCCGCGGTTTTTGCCTGCAAGGCCACCGGCATCACTAGCGCCCGTAATGTTAACATTTCTCAGCTCAACATTCTTGATAGTGCTGCCAATAGCTGTTTCGCCAAACAAGCCTACTGAAGTTAAACCAGGTCTATTAATTGTCAGACCATTGATTACATGGCCTGGGCCAACAAAAGTGCCCTGGAATGTATTGGCACTTGTTCCTATTGGCGAAAAACCATAGAGGTTGGCGGCAGACTTAGTTGTTGTCGTGCGCCACATGCTGGAATTATTGGCCAGCGCCCCTGTCAGATCGATATCGTTCGCGAGGATGTAAGTCTTACCGCTACTTGTTGCGCCTTCGTGCATCTTGATAAGTTGCAGTTGGTTAGGAGTGCGGATCGTGAAAGCATTCGCTACAAGACTACCTGGTTTATTATAGGTCTTGCCAAGCTCTGTAAGTTCCGCGCGCAGGAAAGGACGGGTTTCCCCAGGAACTATGTACCAGATAGAGGTAAAATTAAAACCCGCATAAGTCGCTTGCGTGAAAGCGTTTTTAGAACCGGTACTCGAATATATACCAGTTGCGCCCGAGGTAGCACCATCGCCAATACTGACCGTCTGGCCTGTTGTATCAACATCCCAGAAGCTGGAGGTCATAGTGCCGCTATTGCGAATCCCTGTCAGACCACCCGTGCTGCCAGAAGGGCCTGACACCGCACCTGTCGCATATGAGTATTCAATAGCTGCAGAAATCCTCCCGACTAATCCACCCGCAGCAGCAAAGCCATCAACAGAGCCGGTGGCATATGAATACCGAATCGTGCTGCTATTGCTTTCTCCAATTAGGCCACCAGCATAGCTACCCTGAACATTCCCTGTAGCATATGAATAAGCTACCGCCGTGCCGCTGAGATTGCTTTGCCCGATTAAGCCGCCAGCTCCCATACCCTGACCAGTAACATTACCCGTCGCATATGAATAGTAAACATTACCTGTCTTGTTATACCCAATCAATCCACCAACTTTAAGCTGGCCTGAAACATTACCGGTAGCAAATGATCTAATGATACCAACATCATTCTGGCCAACCAATCCACCAATATTTTCCCCTGAACCATTAACATCGCCTGTTGCGTATGAATTATCGATGGAACCTGTCGCATACCCAATTAAGCCACCAACGTTATTATCGCCAGACACGTCGAGGGTAGCATACGTATTCACAATGTTACCACTGCTATATCCTACTAGCCCACCAACGTAAGAATAGCCGCCTATGATGCTTCCTCCCTCAAGCCCAACATTCTTAATCCCCCCGCCGCCACCCCGCTTACCAAATAACCCAATATAAGACTGGAGCGGCCGATTGATGGTCAAGTCACTGACCGTGTAACCTTGACCATTGAATGAACCTGTAAATTCGGAAGTATTATTTCCAATCGGTGAGAACCCGGCCCCACCATACCAATAGACTGTGCTGCCTGCATCAATATTTGCCGCCAGCTTGTAATACCTATTCCGTATAGTCGCCATACCTTGCAAGCCATACACATCCGTAATGGCATAAGCATTGGCATCATCTGCACCAGTGCCTCCTGTTACACGTATGAATGTAACCGTCGGGGCAGCAGCGTCATCATATGATACAGATTCTCCACCTGCTATGCGGAAGTCCCTGGCCGCAAAGGCAGGGAGCGTTGCACTGTTCTGCACCCACGCGCCTGTCTCAAGGGAGAACGTGCCAACGTTGATCGTCCCACCCGCACCCGTCGTAATTGTCGGGGCTGCCTCCGTGCCACTTGCTGCTTTCAGCGTCAGCCCGCCGTTCACCGCTGTAATCGCAGCGTTGATCGCGATGGTGTTCGCGGCATTCAGCGTCAATGTTGTTGCAGCATTCCACGTGATCGCTGCATTGACGATGATGTTACCAAGTTGCGCGCCACCCGATCCCGTCGTCACAACCGTATTCGCGCTCGCCAGCAGACCCGTCAGCGTATCAGCACCCAGCGTGCTGTCGTTGGCCACGGGCGTGACGCTACCGCCGGAACCTGCCACAATCGTCAGATTATATGGATCAAGCAACAACGTTCCAGCGCCGGCCTGCCCCAGCAGATTCGCCGTGCCGTTAAACGCCAGCGTCGCCTTGCCCGAGACCTCCGCATCACCCCCCAGCCCTGTAACACTTGTCGCGCTCACATGCCCTGCGAAATCCGTATGCAGATCAGACCACAGAACGATCTTGCCGCCATTACCTTCGGATGCATCGGCAGTAATCACCGCACCCTTGGCAACCGTTAGCAGCTTGGCAGTGCTGACTTTCTCACTGACGTAATTCGCCGCCGTATTGGCCCCGCCCTGATAATCACCACCAATCAGCGCAATACCGCCTTTGGCCCCAGACACATCAACCCGTGCCGCATCGGTCAGTGTGATGTTATCGCCCGCGACAATAACCGTGCCACCATCACCCTTTAAATCATCGGGACGCGCAGGGGGAAGCACACCATGCGCGTCCAATGAAGCTGCAATCTGCACAGTTTGTGCAGCTATACGAATTTCACCGCCCTTGCGGCCCCTGTTCGAAGAAGAAGCAGCTTTGGTTGCCGACACACGTTGAGTGACCGTCACCGCGCCAGTATCGCCTGCCGTCAGAAATACTCTACCGCCCTGCTTTGAAGTGCCCGTGGCTGCGATAACGCCGTGTCTATTGCCCGCCAGCGCATAAACGTTACCGCCATTGGCCCGCAGCTCCACTTCTGCAGCCTTGATATTGCCGGTGTTCTTGACGCTGGTTGTCGCTCCACCCGCCTTGACGACAAACCGCCCACCATCAAGCGAACGATCCTGCACCAGCACCTCGGTGCCTGCCACCAGAGCGGCGGTGCCATTGGGGGCCTCGATATCACCTTCATTCTCGACGGTTCGCCCCATCAGCACAACGCTGCCGCCTAATGCACCAATGCGGCCTGCATTTCTGACAGCGGCACCGCTTGTGCCCTTGAAGGTATGCGCCTCACCACGGGCAGCTTTCTGGAAATCATCATCGGAAATATCGAGCGTTGAACCGATGAAAGAACCGCCGGTTTCAATACGCCCTGTTGGCCCAACCGCAATACCGGCGGGGTTGATCAGATAGACTGAGCCTGTCGCTGTGAGGGAGCCATCGATTTGAGAAGCGATATTGCCGCGCACACGATTGAGCGTAGAGCCCACGCCGTTATCGAAGTGCACGCTGTTTGGCTGGCCGATCGAAAACTGATCCCAGGAGATGATTGCGGTTGGTGACGCCTGTCTAACGGCAAGGCTGGAGCCATTTTGGGTGACATCGGCTTGTCCATTGACGATCTGCGCGCCAGAAGGCAGGCCTTGCGCACAAGCAACCGCTGATGACATCAGAAGACTTACGCCAGCAACACTCGTAAGGAGAAAGCGCTTTTTGTTTCTGTTCACACAAGAAAAGCAGGTCAAGGACGCACTCCCACAACAGAACAAACAAACAGCACTAAGCCACCCGTTAAATTTACATCGAAAAGTCTAGCTCACATAATAAGAATGTCAATTTTTGCCTTGGCTCCCATAATAATCAACCTGCGATGAAAGGAGCGGTCCAACTTTGGGCAAGACGGCAAAAAGAGCGCCAGGCCAAAAGCCCCGCCAATACA